>JAEZYS010000021.1 GCA_023418925.1 Bacillota bacterium | reverse complement strand
ATGTTTCTATCGTCAATCCGTAATCTCTGCCATGTTCAAGGCAAAATGCAACTATCTCGGCTCTTTCTTCTTGCGTTGTTTTTCTTCCTTTGGTCATATAGATTTCTCCTTTGGCGGAGCTTCGCTCCTTAAACTCTTTATGACCATTATACCACACTATCCAGTTTCTAAGTGACTTGTCGTCTAATACCTCATACTTTCTGCAAATTTCTTTTAGACTTCCTCCTCCGTTAAGATAATCCATTACCGCTCGCAACCTTAATTCCTTGCTATATTTCTTGTTCTTATGACTTTTTCTTTGCATAACAAATCCCCTTAATGTAGTCTTGAAATTTTTTCTTTTTCAAGTGTCTACTCTAAGGGGATTATATTAAACAGAAATACAGGGTTTTTTTATAACTCATCAGGAAATGATCTCAAGTATTGTATTGCTATCTGTGTCCTGTGTTCAAGTCCAGTTTTCTGAAGAATAACGCTTATATGGTTTCGTACCGTCCCTGAAGAGAGAAACAATTCCTCTGCTATCTGATTGTTGGAATAACCCTTTGCAATAAGCTTTACAACATTAAGTTCACGCTCTGACAGCAGTTCAAATATGCTTGCATCAGGACTGATTGCTGAAACACGCGAGCGAATATAATCAACTATATCCGGTTGAAAAACAGTTCCGCCATTATAAACAGCTCTGATTGCTGAAAATATACGGTCAGGTGGACTGTTTTTAAGTATGTACCCGCTTACACCTGTTTTCAACGCCCTGAATATAAAGTCCTCTTCATCAAAAGTTGTAAGCAGCAATGGCTTTGAAAGCTCATCCTTCATTATTATTTCAGATGCTGTTATTCCATCCATTTCAGGCATTCTTATATCAAGAAGAACAACATCAGGCTTTTTTTCTCTGCATAACTTAACTGCTTCAGCGCCATTCTGTGCAGCCCCAAGCAGTTCAAAATCCGGCTGCATTTCAAGAATTATTTTAAGCCCTTCTCTGATAATTACATCATCATCTGCCATGACTATGCGAATCATAATATCCCCCATTTCATGTGTAATTACATAATATTAAATAAAAATATGGTAGAAAATCCATTCTGTCCGCAGGATACAAGGCACCTGCCACCACATTTGACAGTTCTCTCCTCAATTGCATCAAGACCAATTCCCTTTTCATATTCTCCGGTGCATTTTCCGTTATCAGAAAATTCAGCCTTCAATATCTTATTGTAAATTTCTATATTAACAGAGAACATATCGCCATTTGAATGCTTGAGCATATTCGTAAGTGATTCTTCAAGGTTTTCAATTATACACTGCCATACTTCTCCGGGTACACGTTCCATATTACCCTTATTAGTAAATTCTGTCCTGATACTGTATGTAAGTTCAAATTCTTTCAGCATTGAAGTTATCTGACCAATGCCGAGAAACAGCTTATGAGGACGTTCTTCCCTTAATGACATTCTTATATCATCAACACCGTTTCTAAGGCAATTAACCGATTTTCTTATACTCTCCTCTGCTTTTTCAGGATTAATTCTCAACATCATCAGCGCAGCCTCAAGCATAATAATGCTACCACTTATTCCATGTCCGAGCTGGTCGTGAATTCTGCCTGCAAACCTGTTTCTTTCCTCAAGAGCAGTCTGGGTTTTTATTGCCGATGCAAAGCTTTTTATATCTGTAAGCTTCTTATTCTGCTTTGATAACTCTTCTTTCTGGTTTTCGCATATTTCTTTATATATATTCAGCTTATCAATAACATATCCTGCATATATGGTAAGCCCCATACTGATAACCGACAATGAAATTACAGGTATAGGCGGTGAAAACAAGAAAATCATTATAACGAATATAACTCCTGTAATCTGATATAGATGTTCGTCTGAAACATAAACATCTATAAATTCAAATGTAAGAATAATTATAAGCGGAAACAATTTTGCCGGACTGTAAAATACATAAAATAGCATTGTACAGGCAAGTATCACACTTACAGCCTTTTTATTTTTGAGAAGGATCATTACTAGATGCTGAAACAAAAAAACACAAAAAGAACCAAGCACCGATATTACCATAATGGTCATATCGGCACCGGACTTATAATTCAACAATGATGAACATAACAAGGTTAAGCTGTTTGCAATGAAATAAAGCGTTGATTTATTCATAGCGTAAATCCGACTCTTTCTGAAGTCTTCTCCTTTTGTGTTAAAAAGTATGATTAGTTTCTGTACATTTTTTTCTGTGCAAACAATACTGCTCCGATAAGGTAAATAAGCACTGTAAACAAAATAAGTACGATAATATTATTTGTAACATTAACTGTTCCAGCAGACTGATAATCTCTGATAACACTCATGAACCAGTAATGAGGAGTAATTTTTGCAACATTCTGCAAAGTATCTGATGCCTTTTCTATCGGGAAGAATGCACCGCCAAGCATACTGCTGATTGTTGAAAATCCTACTATTACTGTCATTATTGACATTTTTGAATTGCAGAGCAATGCTACTACAAGCGAAAATCCAACAAGGAAAATACTTATCAATGTCATTAACAAGAATAACAGACCTACTGACATTCCGATGAACAAACCTGTTATTTTAATATATGCACATACTGCAACTACAATCAGCATCAACTGTAAAATACCAAACAGTGTTATTCCAATTATATACTGAATCGAACGAATCGGAGAAAGCTTAATCCTATTGTATGTTCCTGACATTCTATCATCAAATACAGTCAATGAAATAAACATACAAGCAGCGAGTGCCAAGAACAGGAACATCCCAAGAAAATTTTCAAAAGCATTCTGCTGTATCTCTTCTATACTGTCAACTCCGTAATCCTTATTTACCTCAATATCTACAGACATATCCTTTTTCTCATTGAAAATTTTAAGGAATTCGTCTGTATTTCCTGCTGCACTATTTGACATAATATTTACTCCACGCATATAAGATTCCAGATATGCACTTGTAAATGCTTTATTCTCAAAGTCATTCATCGCAACTAAGCTGATATCCATAGGATTACCTTTAGCTGCAGAGGAACAAAATTCCTCTGGTACTTCAATTATAACAGATATTTCTCTCAAAATCAATTGAGACGACAAATTCTCATATGTATCCTCAACAAGATCAAATTCAAGATCATCAGTAAGATAGCCTTTAAGATCCTCACTGAGAACTGTGTTATCATGGTCAATAAACCCAACCTGGATTCTGTCGGTGTTATATGTGCCATTAGAAAAAGAATTTATAAACAGTATTATTGCTGCTGCACATGCAACAGAAATGAACAACGAAATCTTATTTCTTCTGATACTTGCCTTGACAAGAATTAAAATGTTTTTCATATAAATCTCCATTCCTTGTGAAAAGTATTTTTCACGCTATATCTCCCCTAATTAATAATTCCTTGTACTTTTTTTCTGATATATGAATCCTCCTGCTATCACAAGAACAACAAACAGTACTGCACTTACCACCGTTACCTTAATCAAGGGCATTTCTCTGCCGCAAGTAGTAAGTTCGAAGATAGCATTCTGGACAATATACGGAGGGAGATATTCTGTAAATCCATCTATGGTTATATCCGCTGCAAACGACCCACTCAGGAAAAGCATGATCCACATGATAGGAAGAATTATCAGCATAGGGTTCTTTTTACTGCATATACCAATGAAAACTCCGACTGTATTAGCCGTTACAGTTATTACAAATATGCATGCAACAAGAAGAAGATTCTGTAAAAAAGTTGCTGCATAATGAGCACCGAATACAACAACACTGACAGCCATAATTACAAACGTCTGCAAAAATGACTGAGGAAGCTGACCAATAACACCGGCAATGAATATCTGGAAAGGTTTTTTTGGCGTAAGGAAAAGTCTTCTCATTGTATTATTTTCTTTTTCAGAAATAAAGCAATCTGTACCTATCATCAAGCTAATCATAAAAATTGTCATAACAAGAATACTTACAGCGTAGTAATCCATCATTGTTCTTGTAGAACCAAAGTCCTTGTCCAGAACTCCGCCATCAGCTGTATCTACTGCATTCATCATCAGCATCGGTGAAACAGACATTACCGAATAAACTGCATTGTAGTTTTCTATAAATCCTGTAACAATAGATTTAACTGTTCTGTTGGAAACATCATCATTTCCTGCATATATCTTAAATTCCGCTGGATTGCCCGTTACAGATACTACTGCGCTTAGTTCTTTTTTATTAAGCTGATCCAAAGATGTATTTATGTCTGTTGCAAAAGTAGATTGTGCTAGTCCATCATCACTTACTGTATCAACAAAATCAGTTAAAGCACTTTCAAGTGTTTTATCATCGGTTGATATGTACCAGCAGACAGTTATATCTCCTATTGCATCTTCTGCATTTTCTACATCCTCGAGAAAATTTCCTAACAGGAAAATCAATACAAGCGGAAACAAAAAGCTGAAAAAGACACTTGCCTTATCTCTGAAAAACAGCTTCAATTTATTATTTATAATACTAATCATAATTAACCATGCTTCTTAATGAAGCACTCCTTTCAACAATGATAATTTAAAATTGTGATTATTTCCTTAGTTCATGTCCTGTAAGTGTAAGGAATATAGTTTCAAGATTAGGAATATCAGAATTTATGCTGACTACCTTCAGACCACTTTGTTTCATGTTTTCAAGAATAATCGGAAGAGGTTCTGAATCGTACTTCACATCAAATCTGATGGTGTCGTTATCAATAGATACAGCAGTAACTCCAGGAAGCTTTGACATCTTTGAAATAAAATCATCCTTTTTAAAATCGGATTTGATTCTGGATTCTATCTTGTATGATTTAATATCTGTAACAAGTGAAACAAGTTCTTGCTCCGTACCGCTTGCAATAAGTTTTCCGTGATCAATGATAGCAATTCTATCGCAGATTTCCTCTACCTCTTTCATGTAGTGTGATGTATAGGCAATTGTTGCACCGTTATCACGAAGAATCTTGATTGTATTCATAATATGATCCCTTGACTGAGCATCAACTCCGACAGTAGGTTCATCCATTACAATAAACTTTGGTGAATGCGCAATTCCACAGGCTATATTAAGCCTTCTCTGCATACCGCCGGACATCTGCTTTGGCTTTAACTTTGCCTTATCACTAAGACCTACAAATTCAAGAGCCCTTAACGCGGCTGATTTAAGTTTCTGTCCTGACAAACCATATAATGAAGCAAAAAAGCATACATTTTCATAGGCGTTAAGGTGATTGTATAATGCAATTTCCTGCGGAACCATTCCAATGTTTTTCTTGACTTTCATTCGATCCTTATTGATATCAAGACCGTCAATGCTGACATTACCCTTATCAAAATCAAGAAGTGTTGTGATAATACTTAATGTTGTAGACTTTCCTGCTCCGTTAGGACCCAGCAAACCAAATATTTCTCCCTCATTTACTGAAAAGCTTAGATTATCTACGGCGCAGAATTCACCATAATTTTTGGTTAAATTTTTTACAGTTACAAACTCTGACATTACTTTTTCCTCCTGTTATTTATTTATTGAATATATTATATCACGAATAATATAGCATAAAAAGTGACTATTTGCTTATTTGTGGCATTACATTTGTCATATTTTTAATGTAAAGAAAATATAAGTTTACCCTTGACAAATCAAAATCATCATGATATACTACAGACATATTAGAAATGCGCTGACAGGAATAAAAGCTTAAACAGGATTTCAGAGAGCCGTTGTTAGGTGTGAAACGGTAATCCCAATAAGTCATAACTCGTCCTTGAGCAGTCTGTTGAAAGCATAATTGTAAGTAGATCAGATCGGGTTCTCCCGTTACAGAGATACGCATTGGATATCAAATTGATTGAGATGCGGTGAGGTGCGGATATTTTATATCCGAACAAGAGTGGTATCGTGGAAGTTTTAAGCTTTCATCTCTTTATTGAGATGAAAGCTTTTTTATTTTTCTAAAACCCAGCCTGCGCCGCAAACACGAAAGGAAATGATTTACTATGAAAAACTGCAGTAAGTATACCAGAGGATATTTTATGCCGCCGGTACAGTCTTTAAAGTGGACACAGAAAGAGTATATTGATAAGGCACCAATCTGGTGTTCTGTCGATCTGCGTGACGGAAACCAGGCTCTTATTATTCCTATGTCACTTGAAGAAAAACTGACATTCTTTTCTTACCTTGTCAAGATAGGCTTCAAAGAAATTGAAATAGGCTTCCCTGCTGCTTCAGAAACAGAATTTGAATTCTGCAGGGCGCTTATTGAAAAGAACCTGATACCTGATGATGTAACCATTCAGGTTTTAACCCAGTCAAGAGAGCATATCATTGCAAAGACTTTTGAGGCATTAAAGGGAGCAAAAAATGCTGTTGTTCATTTGTATAATTCAACTTCTGTAGCACAGCGTGAACAGGTGTTCAAAAAGTCACAGGAAGAGATTATAGAAATAGCAAAGTTCGGTGCTAACCTCTGCAATGAGTATAAGGCAAAGACAGAAGGCAATTTCAAATTTGAATATTCACCAGAAAGTTTTACTGGAACTGAAATCGAATTTGCTCTTGAAATCTGCAATGCGGTTATTGATATTTGGAAACCAACAGCAGACAACAAAGTAATTATAAACCTGCCAGCTACTGTTTCAGAAAGTATGCCCCACATCTATGCTTCTCAGGTTGAATATATGAGTGACAATCTTAACTGCCGTGAAAATATTATTGTTTCACTCCATCCTCATAATGACCGTGGTTGTGCTATTGCTGATTCCGAACTTGGAATTCTTGCAGGTGCAGACAGAGTTGAGGGAACGTTATTCGGCAATGGTGAGAGAACAGGAAATGTTGACATTGTCACACTTGCTTTGAATATGTACTCTCATGGTGTTGATCCTGAACTTGATTTTTCAAACATTACTGAAGTTTCGGAAATGTACGAGAAAATGACCAGAAGGCATGTCTATGACAGACAGCCTTACAGTGGCTCACTGGTATTTGCAGCATTCTCAGGCTCTCATCAGGATGCTATTGCAAAGGGTATGAAGTGGCGTGAAGAGCAGAATCCTCAGTTCTGGACTGTTCCTTATCTTGCAATTGATCCTAAGGATATCGGAAGAGAATATGACGGAGATGTTATCAGAATCAACAGTCAGTCAGGAAAGGGCGGAATTGGTTACCTGCTCGAACAGAAATACGGCATAAACATGCCGCCTAAGATGAGAGAAAACTTTGGATATGAAGTCAAGAGCATTTCAGACCATTCTCACAAGGAGCTTATGCCTGACGAAATTTATGCAATATTCAAAGATAAGTATGTCAATAATACAAGCAAATTCAGTGTCGCAGAAGCTCACTTCTCACAGATTGACGGCATAACCGCTAATGTTGTTGTTAAGCATAACGGAACTCATATCACAAGAAAAGCAGTCGGAAACGGACGTCTTGATGCTGTTTCAAATGCTATAAAGGATGCTCTTGGCATAGAATACTCAATTATCACTTACACTGAACATGCTCTTGAAGTTGGATCAACATCCAAGGCAGTTGCCTATGTTGGTATTGATACAGTTGACGGTGTGTTCTGGGGTGCAGGTAATAAATCTGACATCATCGACGCATCTATCAGTGCACTTATCTCTGCTATCAACAACAGTAATATTATAAAGTAAAAAGTTCGGGGCATCTGTAAAGGTGTCCCGAAATTCATAAATATATTGTTGAAAAAACGTCCTAAATATGCTATGATATTTATATAAATGAAAGGGGCTGATAAGATGAATAAACCAATAGGATTGTATATTCATATCCCTTTCTGCAGGCATAAATGCCCGTACTGTGATTTTTATTCAGTTACAGCCTCTGCTTTGATTGATGAATATATTAATGCTGTAATAAGAAATATAAGCAACATTTCTGATTACTACACGTTTGATTCTGTCTATTTCGGCGGAGGTACTCCATCTTTGCTTACTCCCCTGCAGGTCAGAAATATTGTCAGCAAAATCAATGTTACGGATTATGCAGAAATATCTATGGAGTGTAATCCTGAATCATCTGATTCCAACAAGCTTTCTGCATTCAGAAAAGCAGGAATAAACCGCATTTCATTTGGAGTACAATCCCTGTCCGATACAGAACTCAAGCATCTTGGCAGAATACATAATGCTGAAACTGCGGAAAGAGCAATTTACTCTGCCTATGATGCAGGATTTGATAATATTTCAGCCGATCTTATGCTTGGCATTTGCAGTCAGACACTGTCTTCGGCAAAGGAAACTGTCAATATCTTAACTTCTTTCCCTTTGACTCATATATCCGCATATATGCTTAAAATAGAAAAAGGCACTCCTTATTATAATGATACTGTTATTCTGCAGGACATTCCTGATGAAGATACTACTTGTGACATTTACCTTAATACTATTTCAATGCTTAAAGAAAAAAGCTTTGTGCAGTATGAGATATCCAATTTTTCAAAACCCGGCTATGAATGTCGTCATAACCTGAAATATTGGCTTTGTGAAGATTATTACGGAGTTGGACCGGGAGCCCATTCCTGTATCAATAATAAAAGATTTTATGTCGAAAAAGATATACACAAGTTCATTTCATCACAAACTCAGGAAACTGTGATTTCGGATGAAAATGCCTGCGGATTTTTTGAACAGGCTATGCTTAGACTTAGGCTCAAGGATGGAATAAGTATGCTTGATTATCCTGAACACAGTGAGCGGATTCTGAATAATGCACAGCCTCTTATTCGTGCAGGGCTTGTCAAACATAAGGGCAATAACATTCTTATTACTGAAAAGGGGTATCTTGTTTCAAACGAAATAATATGCAGACTTCTGGATGAAGATTAAAAAGCAAAACTATTCTATTTCAATAATTACAAGTTCAGGACGGTTAAAAAATCTTGGAACAGGATTATTTTCACGGGATAATCCTCTGCTGACTATCATGTTTGTGTTTTCATCTTTGTACAATCCACCTGCATACTTAGGTAACAGTCCCTGATTAGGTGCATATAATCCATTGATAACTCCTGGTACTCTCCATTGTCCTCCATGAGCATGACCTGTCAAAACAAGGTCATAATTAAAGTTTTTATAAGTAGTAAGAAGCTCTGGTCTATGCGAAAGAAGAAGAGAGAATGTATCTTCTGAGCTGACTTTATTTAATTCAGTTAGCTCAGTAAAAATATTTATCTCTTTATGATAGTTGCTTGCACATAAATCATCTATGCCACATATATTTATTTTTTGTCCGTTTATTTCCAGAGTTTCACTTGTTCCCTCAAGAACAGTAACTCCATATGAACGGACTTTTTCTTTAATCTCATCATCATTTCCAGCCCATATCTCATGATTACCAGTAACATAATAGCAGGAATATTTTTTACTCATCTGTTCCAGAAAAACATCGGCATTATTCTGTGAAAGCCTGTCATCATAGATATCCCCTGTCATAACAACTATATCCGGATCACTTTTATCAATGGCATTTATGAGTGACTGCTGATTTTTCCCGTACCAACATGAATGAAGATCAGACACTTGTGCAATCTTTATTTGTGCATTAATTTTATCTGATTCTATTTTATATGTATTTACATACAGCCTGAAATCAGACATTATTAATATAAATAATACCAAAATAACGATAATTATTCTTTCAATAACTTTTCGCTTGAAAGACTTTACTTTTTTAACGTAACCGCATTTCTGTTTTGCTTTTAATGTTGTAATATTTATATAAACACATCCTTACGTTATTTTTCCATTTAAATAAAAGATAACATATTATACACATAGAGTCAACAGTTTTCTTATTTTATATTATAATACGCTATATAAATACTTATATGTAATAATATTACAAAATAGTTGTAATTTATTTTACATATTTGTGGCATTTGTTTGTTGAATTGTATTATGTAAAGATATATAATTATAGTAATTATTAGTAAAGGATTTGATTAAATGGACAACAATATTAATCTTGACAAACAACCCAGCTTCAATCCGAATATGTACCAGAACCCTGAATATAATCCTAACAATGGAACTAAATCTTCAAATAAGAAATTAACCATTATTATCCTCGTTGTTGTTGGTATTGTTGTGCTTTCAATTACTGCCCTTATTGCAGGTATTATTACTTTTGTATTTTCACTACTTAAAACAGAAGAATATGATTTTTCTGGAGGTACTATTGCTTCCTTTTATGCAATAACTGATACAATGCCAAATGAAGTAACTACTCATTCAGATAATAAAGAAAAAAATATTATAAATGAAATTCAGTATAACATAAGCGATGAAACAATGTATGATGATATTGAACAGTACATTGCATATCTTGATAAAACAGGGTTCCTTTATCTTGAAGATATAGAATCCGGTTCAACAAGCGGTACTATTGACATGGCAATGGAATCAGATGCTGAAGGTGAGATAATTCGAGTTACCATTGAATATAAACCAGGATATGTAAAGGTTACTGCAATGCAGTATGAAGACGAACTTACTATATACTAAACGAGAGGAAATCCTTATGAACGCTTACAACAATGCATTTGTAATGAATATGTCAGTCATGGTCGTGTGCGAAAGCAATATGACTTTGAGTTGTTATGTTCATTAAGGATATTTTCTTTTATCTTTGCTGATTAACGGCTTGAAGTTTGATGCTTCTTGCTGTTTTTTTTTTAAATGCTGGAGGAATACGATGTCAGAATTTATTATTTCTAAACTTGAGTTTTTACAGTACAAGCCGGCACTTGATCTTGCATTCGATACTTTTATGCTGTTTGAAGCTCCTGAATACTTGCAGAGTGGCATTGACTCATTCAAATCTTTTGTTTATGGCGATTTAATAAAGCAAATGTATGACGATGGGAAGTTTATTATGTGGCAATGCACATGCAACGGAAAGATTGTTGGTGTTCTTGCAATAAGAGATACGACTCACATTAGTCTTCTGTTTGTACACAAGGATTTTCATAGGCAAGGTATTGGACGGATGTTATTCAACAATGCCGTTAATTACTTGAACTCAACAATAAAACCTGAGTTTATGACTGTAAATTCTTCTCCGTATGGGTTGCCATTTTACAGAGCTGTCGGATTTAAAGAAACTGACATGGAGCAGATTGATGATGGAATAAGATATACACCAATGAAAGCAAAATTACTTTAATCCCATTAGTTATAGAAATAATCTATAACTAATTATTAATTACTTGTATTTGACAGCGTAAATTAATGGTGATAATATAAATATAGAAATTATTTATTAAGTTTATAATATTTGAAGGGGATTTTAATTTATGAAAGAAATTCGTCAGGACGCAAAAATTGAAACCAAATGCCTGCACTCAGGCTACACACCTAAAAATGGAGAACCAAGAGTTTTGCCAATAGTTCAGAGTACTACCTATTGCTTTGATTCAACTGAACATATTGCTCACCTTTTTGATATGCCAACAGAATTCATGTATTCAAGATTTGCAAACCCGACATGTGATGCTGTTGAAAAGAAAATTGCTGATCTTGAAGGCGGCGTTGCTGCAATGCTTACTTCGAGCGGACAGGCTGCTTCACTTCTCTCAATACTTAATGTATGTAATGCTGGTGAAAGCTTTATTTCAACTACAACAATTTATGGCGGTACAGTAAATCTATTCAGTATTACATTAAAGAAGCTCGGAATTGAATGTATCTGGGTTGATCCTGAAGCTTCTGAAGAAGAAATTCAAAAAGCATTCAAACCAAATACAAGAGCTGTATTTGGTGAAACACTTGCAAACCCTGCACTTGCTGTATTTGATATTGAGAAGTTTGCAAAGATTGCTCATAAGAATAATGTTCCTCTTATCGTTGACAGTACATTTGCAACACCTATACTTTGCCGTCCTTTTGAATTTGGTGCTGATATTGTTGTTCATTCAACAACAAAGTACATGGATGGTCATGCTGTTCAGGGCGGCGGCGTTATCGTTGACAGTGGTAACTTTGACTGGACAAACGGAAAGTTTCCAGAATTCACCCAACCTGATGAAAGCTATCACGGTGTTATCTATACTGAAGCATTTGGACCTGCCGCATATATTATCAAGGCTAGGATGCAGCTTATGAGAGATTTCGGCTGCTATGCTGCTGCTAACTCAGCTTTCCTACTTAATCTTGGTCTTGAAACACTTCCTGTAAGAATGAAGCAGTACTGCGAAAATGCTCTCAAGGTTGCAAAGGTTCTTAAGGCTTCTGACAAGATTGTTTCAGTAACATATCCTGGCCTTGAAACAGACAAGTACCATGAACTTGCTAAGAAGTATCTTCCGCAGGGTACAAGCGGTGTAATTTCCTTCTCAATTAAGGGCGGACGCAATAACGCAGTTAAATTTATGGACAGCCTTGAACTTGCTTCAAATGTTGTACACGTTGCTGACATCAGAACCTGCGTTCTTCATCCTGCTTCTGCTACACACAGACAGCTTACTGATGAACAGCTTGTTGCTGCAGGTATCGACGGAGGAATGATAAGATTATCGGTCGGACTTGAAAATGTTGATGACATCATTGCTGATATTAATCAGGCACTTGCCAAAATCTTATAAATATAGAAATCCCGTACAGTTCAAATAGAACTATACGGGATTTTATTATGCTCTTACTGCCTTATGGAAAACTTTCTTTCCTTTTTTAATAATTACAGATTCTGATATTTCAACAAAAGCTGCTGCATCAGTGATTTTGTTATCATCAACGGAAATTCCGCCCTGCTGAACAAGTCGTCTACCTTCAGCCTTTGATGGTGCAAGTCCTGTCTTTACAAGCAAATCAAGAATTCCAATTTTATTATCAGCCAATTCACTTGCAGGAATTTCTGTCGTAGGCATATCATCAGATGCACCTGAACCACCGAAAAGCTGTTTTGCAGCTTCAATGCATTTATCAGCCTCTTCCTTGCCGTGAATCATCTGTGTGAGTTCATAAGCAAGAATTTCCTTAGCCTTGTTGAGTTCTGCCCCTGTCAAAGTCTTTTCCATTTCTTCAATCTGTTCAATCGGGAGGAATGTGAGAAGTTTCAGACATTTGATTACGTCAGCATCACTGACATTTCTCCAGTACTGGAAGAACTCATATGGTGATGTCTTTTCAGCATCAAGCCAGACTGCACCCTTTTCTGTCTTACCCATCTTCTTACCCTCTGAATTAAGGAGAAGTGTGATTGTCATTGCATGAGCATCCTTGCTAAGCTTCTTTCTGATAAGCTCAGTACCACCAAGCATATTCGCCCACTGGTCATCGCCACCGAACTGCATATTACAACCGTACTTCTGATAAAGCATATAGAAATCGTAGCTCTGCATAATCATGTAGTTGAATTCAAGGAATGTAAGTCCACGTTCCATTCTCTGCTTATAGCATTCAAATGTAAGCATCCTATTAACGCTGAAGCAAGCTCCAACTTCACGGAGAACATCAATATAATTCAGCTTGAGCAGCCAGTCCGCATTGTTTACCATAATTGCCTTGTCTTTGCCAAAATCAATAAATCGACTCATCTGCTTCTTGAAACAATCGCAGTTATGCTGAATTGTTTCAGGTGTCATCATCTTTCTCATATCGCTCTTACCTGATGGATCTCCTATCATACCAGTACCACCGCCAATAAGAACGATTGGCTTATTTCCTGCCATCTGCAAACGCTTCATAAGGCAAAGTGCCATAAAGTGTCCGACATGAAGGCTATCTGCTGTCGGGTCAAAACCAATATAAAATGTAGCTTTTCCTTCGTTTATCAAATTGCTAATTTCTTTTTCATCAGTTACCTGCGCAATAAGTCCTCTGCGCTGTAACTCTTCGTATAAAGCCATTTCAATTTCTCCTTATATATTATTTTCTTATTTTATAAAATAAAAAGCCCTCTGAAAAGCACTAGCTTAACAGAGGGCGAATTTCCGCGGTACCACCTCAATTATATCACAATATTACACTATTGTGATCTCATAGGCAATATAACGTTATGCATACGTTCACTTCTACTGCAATTTTCAAAGTGACAGCTCCAAGATGTATTCACAATCAGCTCTGTACCTCCTCACACCAACCGGAGACTCTCTTGACAGTTTACCGAAAGCTACTTGTTCTTTTCACAGCTTTTATAACAATATTCAATTCAATGCTGTAATAATAACACACCCAAACTTCTTTGTCAAGCACCAAATAACATTATGTACATATGATTAATCAACACTGCAGCAAGTGAAATGTTAAAAATAAATGATATTATAACATATCCGAATTTTGTTGACTTCCTTTTGAACCTGATTGACCATAAGCCTACAAAAAAGCTTGAAACAACCACACCAAGCAGGTTTACAACACAATATGATGTAAAGTGCCCCATAGGCAACCAAGAGGATAATTTTTCAGAGAACAAATATGCAAATACATTTGCAAGCGGAAGTATCAGCAGAGGAATAATCGCAATTGCATGATCTTTCTTTATTCTGTAGCAGAAAATTGCCATTGCTGCTATAATAATGGCAATAACCAAACACTCCGCAAGCATATTATTCACATTCCTTTCTGCTATTTGTTCAGGTCTTGAACCTGAACTGAGTTCAGCAAAGCAAAATTTCTGCTATCCTTTTTATATAAAAGGAACAAATAGCAGCATGAAAAAACATATTTTCACGCAATCTGTTTATTGATTATAATATTTGTCAAATATAGAATTTGCTGTATCATTATCTCCAGTTACACAATAGAAAAGGTAATTACCTTTCTGAACTACATTTGCATTTTCAAGCTTTGTATACTCATCCGGATTATAATCCTTGAAGTCAACCTTGCGACTTTCTATTCTTGTTTTTACAACAGCTTCAAGCTCTTTTGCAGAAGTTTCTGAATCCATTTTGAATATACCGACTTCATCAGCAAATCCGCCTGAACCACAGATATACAATGAATACTTTTGAATCTTACTCTGGTCGTAGTCAATGTAACTGCTTAATCTGTCTGACTGAACTTCAGCCATGGATGACATTTCAACTGTCGAAACAATTTCATTGACTGCATCTGTAGGCTCAAAATCAACTGCTTTTTTAGAACCACCTGAACAAGCAGTAAGCATCATACAAACCAAAACAGCGCTGACTATAGTTTTTAACATCTTCATTATTATGACCGCCCTATCCGGTGTCTTTAAGCATAAAGCTATCAAGCTCACCAATTTTGATTATTTTCTCATACATAGTATGACATATATTTCATCTGTCTTATACAGTATGACTTAAAATATATTCAAGAAAAACCTTGTTCCCATCTTCAGACAAAGTCTTACCATCACTTTCTGAATATTCAGGCTTCAACTTGCCCTGACTATCCGACAAAGCAGAATTCACATCAATATAATATACACCCATTTCATCTGCAATGTCAAGTAAAGCAGTGTTAAAAAGTTTTACAGATGAATTGAGAACAGGACTTACTCTGTCATTTTCACGTTCTTCTGTAACAGGCGGAACAGAAACAATGTAAATATTTTTACCATTGTTATCAGAAAGTACAGAATTCAAAAAGCTTTTGTATTCTTCAAGCATTGCTTCATTTGTCATTGAATCCATGCTGTCTGTTCCAAGAACTATGTAAATATTGTTGCCACCCATTATTGCAAGCTTTTTGCTGACAGAAACAGGCTTATCTTTTTCATTAACTGTTGCGGAATTTACCAATTTAATTCTAATATTATCACCTGTTATAGTATTGTCTGGTGAAATCAATCCGCCCTCAGTCATACCTTCAATAACACTGTCACCAACAAAAATACATGAGGTAATATAGTCATTTCCCTTTTTTTCACTTTGGGGAACAGGATTTGAAATCACACTTTCATTTTTTGTCTGATCTGTTATATAAACAATAGCAGCTTCTGTTTCGTCAATTGTAGTTATAGTTTCAGTTTCCTTGTCATCCAGGAAACTAACTTCATTGTCGTTATACATATAGTATAAGAAGCAGCCACCGAAGCTAAGTAAAACTATAATGAATAGTATAGAAATTCTGAAGCGATGATGTTTCTTTTCTTGTCGCACCTGCATAAATATCATTCCTTAGCATAATTACAATTTATAAAGTATTGCTTTATAATTATACTATAATCTTTACAGACTTTCAATTACAATTTTATTACAGATACAATAACATAAATAAATCAGGTGTTTTCATTCAAAATTTTTTTCATAAACTGCTCGGTAGATACCCCACTTGGTCTGTTATATCTGCTTAACGAATACAGACATTCTGGATCTTTTGTAATATAATTAGGCTTCTCCCTGCAAGTCAGGAGCGCCCTGAAGCCCAATTCCTTTAAAATAGGAATACCTTCTTGAGATATCATACCATATGGATATGCATAGACATTAGGACGGAAACCACAGTTTTGTTCAATTAAGTCCTGTAAAAGCCCGATATCATCATTAAGCAGTTTTTTATAATCATCATAAGATTCACCATAGATCATACTACTGCCTTTTCTGCCGTTCATGGAATGGAGGTCATATGAGTGATTTCCTATTTCAACATGTCCGCTGTCAACAAGTTCGGAAATATCTTCCCATGTAAGATTAGAATACGCCGGATTGTGATCATTTGTTTCTGAAGATTTCTGAACATAGTTACCTACAACATTTATGTTTACTTTTAAATCCAGCTCCTTTATTATAGGAAAGCAATATGTAACATTGTTATAGTACCCATCATCGAATGTTACCACTATAGGTTTATCAGGGAGAGGAACACCATTATCCACATATTCAATGAGATCATTTACAAAAACTGTAGTATATCCGTTTTCATTCAGATATCTCATATCTCTTTCAAAAACATCAGGTGAAACCACATAGTCACCTTGCCTGTCCGGATTTTTTAAAATACTGTGATACATGATAATCGGCACAAAAACGCCTTGTTTTTCCTGCTCCTGTGGAACAGCTGAAGTCACAACTGCATTGAAACTAGCTACAAGAAGTGAGATAGAAACTCCGATTATAAGCAGAAGTATTACAGCTGCTCCTGCAACTCTGTTAATTTTACAGCAAAAATACATTTCAATTCCTCCACATTGCTAAGATAATGCTGAATAGTTTGATTTCTTATACCTTTAATATTTGATGAGAAGTAATCCTGGTTTTTTATTCAACATTCTCTAATTTCTCAATAATATATATATGTGCAAGAAAAAGAAAAAGACGTACATGCACTGTACGTCCTATAAATTAATTTTTACTGTAAATCTTTTCATCTTAACAATAATACAGAAGGTGTGAGCGAATTGCTGTCAGCATTTCTTTATAAAGTTCTGTTGCAGAAGAAAGATCAGCTGACATAAGTGGGTCATTTAGAAAGGCATTGAAAGCAATATCGAGATCCTTCTCAAAAACCGCCCTTATAATAGTATTCTGATTATAAATATGCCTTGTTGTCAGTCCGAGAATATCTTCAGGCAATTTTCCAGAAGCAATGGCCTTAACAGAATTCTTGCTTATAAGAGCATTTGCCTCAACAATTGTATCTTCTTGTATATTAGTAATCTGGCCCTGATTTTTCATACTTACACTTGTGATAAGGTTTCCAAGACCCATAAGAGCCTTGATCTGAAGTCCACACTCTGATGAAGTAGTACCGACAGACAAAGTTTCTTCACCAGTCATAAGTCTCTTGGATCTGTTGAGATGTTCAAGTGCCATCTTTCTTATGTAGTTTACTGTTGTTTGTGAAAACTTCCATGAAGCAATAGTTTTTGGAGATTTCAGATACCATGATGAGCAGAAATCTGCTGTCACACTATCAGTTTGTGCAGGAATAAGTCCATATCTTAAAAACAAATCAAATTTGATTTTATTTGCTGCAACCTTTGGATTGGACTTGTATTCATTCACCCTTGTTTCAAATCCATTTTCACTGTATTTATCTGCATACTTACGAAAAAGCGGGAATAAGTCCTCCCCATTATATGAAGCCTCATTAAACCAGCTGAAACTGCTGATACCTATAAGTCCTGTTTTAATCTCACGTCTTCTTACACGTGGAATATCAAACTCATTCTGAACAATTGAAGCAAGGAATTCCTGTGTCTGGAACATTTCATTTGATGAACCAAACAATTTTATTTCTGGGAAAACATGATACAATGTCATCATACAAACAGACATAGGATTAGAAAGATTTATTACCCATGCATTAGGACATGTTTTCTTTATTAACTGAGCATACTTTATGTAAACAGGAAGAGTTTTCAAAGACTTCATAACACCTGAAGGTCCGGTTGATTCACCAACTGCCTGATAAATTCCATATGCCTCCGGAAGATGAAGTTCTGAAACCATCTCCTCAATTGTTCCATGAGAAAATGATAGCAAAACAATATCGGCACCCCTCATAGCTTCCTCGGCAGTATCTACAGCAAGATAAATTATATCACTTTTGCAGTCAGGATTTTCCCTCATCTTATTGCCTATGACTTCATTTGTAAGAGCTTTCTGCTTATCAGTATCATAAAGGTTTACCTGTGCACACAGTTCTTCATTTGAAAGTTCAGAAATCAATTTCCAGCCAAAATTGAATGAACCACCACCAATATATGCTATAACTGTCCTGTTGTCCTTTATAACCATACAAAGAATTCCTTTCGGATAAATAATATGCAAAAATATATTCTTAAACCTACATATTTTTATTAAAAGTTTTTATATAAGAATTTTAGTATACTTAGTATACTCTGACTAAATTTAAGAATTAATATTTATTTTTACTAATAACTATATTATTGTACAAAAATGACTTTTTGTCAAGCATTTAGACATCTAACTTTGTATAATTCATAAATAAAACCCGGCGTGTACCGTTCTGATACACGCCGGGAAGATGAAATATCAATATATTAAAATTTATTTGAAGTATCTGTTAAGAAGTCCCTTGAATGCACATCCGTGACGAGCTTCATCCTTAGCCATTTCATGAACTGTATCATGGATAGCATCAAGACCTAACTCCTTCGCCTTTGCTGCAAGCTTGAGTTTTCCGTCGCAAGCACCGTTTTCAGCCATCATTCTGAGTTCAAGATTCTTCTTTGTTGAAGGAGTTACTACGTCGCCGAGAAGCTCAGCAAACTTTGCTGCGTGTTCAGCTTCTTCATAAGCAGCCTTTTCATAGTACATACCAATTTCAGGATAGCCCTCTCTGAAAGCTACTCTTGCCATTGCAAGGTACATGCCTACTTCTGTACATTCACCCATAAAGTTCTGATTAAGGCCTTCAACTATTTCTGCGTCAACATCCTTAGCAACACCAACTATATGTTCGCAGGCCCAGGACATTTCCGAATCCTTAACCTCATTAAATTTACTTTTTGGAGCATTACACTGAGGACATTTATCTGGAGCCTCATCTCCTTCATGAACATAACCACATATTGAACAAACCCATTTAGCCATTATTTTTTCCTCCTTAATTTTTACTGTAAATATACTATACCATATTAGTATAGCTTAGTCAATAGTTTTTAAAATAATTATTACTTTGCAAATTCTTTAGCATTAAATACATATTTATCTTCATTTAAATTAAGGATTATGCTGTCACCTTTCTTAACAGATCCATCAAGAATCTGCTTTGAAAGCAGATTTTCAACTGACGAGATAATTGTATGCCTGAGCTTTCTTGCACCGTTTTTATCATAACCATCATCTGTAAGTTTACTAATAGCATTATCTGAAAATTCTACAGAAATTTCAATCATTTCAGCACGCTTTTTCAGCTCATCAAGAAGTTTGGAAGTGATTTTGCTCATATCATCCCTGCTTAGACGGTTAAATACTATTATTTCGTCAATTCTGCCGATAAATTCGGGTTTCATGAAGTTTTTAAGTTCATTCATTACTTCTTTTTTAGTGTTAGAATATGAAGCTTCTTCAGATGCAAATCCCAGTGTTTTGTTTTCGGTGATAAGTTTTCCGCCTATATTTGATGTCATGATAATAATTGAATCTTTAAAGCTTACTGTTTTTCCTGTACTGTCAGTAAGAATTCCATCCTCAAAAATCTGGAGAAGGATATTGAATACATCAGGATGTGCCTTTTCAATTTCATCAAAAAGTACAACCGAATATGGCTTTCTTCTCACACGTTCAGTTAACTGACCGCCATCCTCATAACCTACATATCCCGGAGGAGAGCCAATAAGTTTAGAAACACTATGCTTCTCCATAAATTCAGACATATCATATCTGATCAAAGCATTTTTATCATTGAAAAGCACTTCTGCAAGTGCTTTCGATAGTTCCGTTTTTCCGACGCCTGTCGGACCGAGCAAAAGAAAAGTACCGATAGGCCTGTTTGGATCCTTTAAACCAGCACGACCTCTTCTTATTGCATCGGCAACTGATTTTACTGCTTCATCCTGACCGATAACTTTATTTTTGAGATTTTCTTCAAGATTTAACAACTGATAGCTTTCGTTTTCGCTTATCTGTGTTACAGGAATACCCATTGTAACTGACAATACTTGAGCAACATCTTCAGGTGTTACATCAATTTCAGGGACTTCATTTTTACTGTACCAACTTGTTTCTCTGTAATCTTGAATAATTTTTTTGTCTTTTTCAGTTTTCTGCTTTTCCTTAGCCTGTTTTTCAAGCATTTTCTTAAGGCTATCTGCTAATTCTTTAAGTGATTGTGGAGTAGATGATGCCTTCATTCTTACCCTTGAAGCAGCTTCATCAATGAGGTCAATTGCCTTATCCGGAAGATATCTGTCAGGAATATACCTTACAGACAATCTTACAGCACTTTCGATTGCCTCATCTGTTATTCTTACATTGTGATATTCACCGTAACACTTTGCAAGGCCACGCAATATCTTAACAGCGTCCTCCTGTGTAGGTTCATTTACCATGACCTGCTGAAATCTTCTTTCAAGAGCGCTGTCCTTTTCAATATATTTTCTGTATTCCTCTATAGTTGTTGCTCCTATAATCTGCAAGTCTCCCCTTGCAAGCTGTGGTTTTAGGATATTTGCGGCATCAATTGCACCCTCTGCTGCTCCTGCACCAACAATTGTGTGAAGTTCATCTATGAACAGAATAATCTGCCCGTTTTCTATAACTTCATCAAGACATTGTTTTATACGTTCCTCAAAATCCCCTCTGTACTTTGCTCCTGCAAGCATGGATGTGAGGTTAAGAGCAAAAATTCTTTTGTTTTTGAGTAAGTCAGGAGCTTTTCCGTCTGCTATCATTGTTGCTACGCCTTCTGCAACAGCAGTTTTTCCAACGCCAGCCGCACCAATAAGACATGGATTGTTTTTTGTACGTCGGGACAAAATCTGCATAACTCGCTCTATTTCCTTATCACGACAGAAAACAGGATCACATTTTTTATCTCTTGCCATCTGCGTAAGATCACGTCCGTATTTCATTAGTGTCGGAACTTTTGTCAGCGGATTATATACTTGTGTGTCCATTGTATTAAGACCTATGCAGGAATTATATATTTTTGTTATACTGCCGCCGACGCCTCTGATTATTGTTACTGCTGTACAATCGTCCTGTTTGATCATGGATAATAAAATATGCTCCGTACCTGCAAGATTACTGCCGGCTGTTTCAGACAATTCAGCAGCATCATCAATAATTTTTCTGACAGCAGGCGTTACTGAATTCATACTGACTGATGTACTGTCACCTCTGCCAACCAACGTAATTATTTTGTCAAGTACAGCGTCCTCCTTGATGCCGCAGGACTTTAATATACTGTAAGCAGTACTTCCCTGTTCGCTTGAAAGTGATAATAATATATGTTCACTTCCAACATAGGTATGCCCCAGTTTTCCCGCCTGCAGAAAGGCCTTGTTAATAACAAGGTTTGCTTTCTTAGTAAAACGTTCAAGATTGTACATTCTAAAATCTCCTAAATAAGTGTAGTACATTTTTATTATGCCACTAGTATATAAAAATATTTGTCATAACATGGGATAAATATTCATGTAACACTTTTTTCTTTATTCCATATTATGAACTATGAAAGATCATACGAAGAAAAAAACAACATAACATACTGCTTCGAATGAAATTTCAAACTACATTATAAAAGGAGTGTACCATTTATGAGTTGTGGAAGTGGTTTTGGTAGAGGTAATAGCTGCTGTTGGATTATTATAATCCTAATCGTTCTCTGGGTTTGCTGCGGTGGTTGCGGATTTGGCTCATCAAACTGTGGTTGTGACTCATGCGATAACAATTGTGGTTCTTGCTGCTAATTCTTATCACACTATCCCTCCGAAATATCGGAGGGATTATTTTTAATATTAACCAAAAATCACTTGTAATTTAATAAAATATATGTTAAAATATATTAAATTTTTACGAGAGAGTGATTTGTGTGGCTAAATTCTGCAACTATAAAATAGTAACTGATATTACATGTGATCTTCCATTTGAATATTATGAAAAAAATAATATAATTTGTCTTGAGCTTACTTATTCAATTGACAATGTTGAATATACAAAATATACAGATATTCCAATAAAAGAGTTTTACGATAAAATGAGGAAAGGTTCTGTAACCAAAACAGCGCAAATTCCCCCTGACGTTTATAAGAATGCTTTTGAAAATATTCTTAATGATGGATATAATATTATATACCTTGCATTTTCATCAGGTTTGTCAGGAGGTTTCAATAACGCAAGACTTACTGCTGAGTCATTGTCAGAACTTTATCCTGAGAGAAAAATTGCTGTTATTGATAGTCTCTGTGCTTCTCTTGGTGAGGGCCTTCTTCTTGCAAAGGCTGTTCAACTTCGTGACAACGGGGCTTCATTTGAAGAAGTTACAGAATGGATAGAAAGCCATAAGCTTAATTTAGTCCACCTGTTTACTGTGGATGACCTTATGTTCCTTCACAGAGGCGGACGAGTATCAAAGGCTTCAGCTATTGCAGGATCTTTGCTTGGTATTAAACCAGTACTTCATGTTGATAATGAAGGACATCTTATCCCAATTGCAAAGGTAAGAGGAAGAAAGCAAGCTCTTACTGATATGGTTGACCGCATGGAAAAGCTTATGGGTGATCATGATAATAGTCTGATTGCCATTTCTCATGGTGACTGCCTTGAGGACGCAGAGTTTGTTGCATCCCTAATTAAAAAGAGATTCCGCATAAAAAATATTATTATTAATCACGTTGGAATGGTTATAGGTTCACATTCGGGTCCAGGAACAATTGCTTTATTCTTTGAAGGTGATAACAGATAAAAAAATACGGGTACCGTCCATTATGGATGGTACCCTTTTATATTTTTTATAATATTATATTCAGGATAATGCTATTCTTTGTACTCTTCATTAGTTCTTTCTTCATAAAACAAAATATCGTCATAAGAGGCAAGATCAGATATATCTGATTTATTGATTTCTACAAATACACAATAGTAAGCCATATCTTCAGTACATATTCCCGGACGGTAGCTTGGCAAAGTGATGGTAATTTTCCCATCTTTTTTATTTGCACTTGCATGCTTAGTATCATATTTTATTGAGCCTGTAGTTTCTTGAATTGTTGTATAAAATAGTACTTTGTCTTTAAAATAATTATCATCATAAACATTAAATTGTTCAAATACACCGTTCACATAATTTGGCTCTATAACCTCAGTTATAAACTTTTTAAAATTATCATAACTATCAAAAACTCTGTCTTTATCATCAATTTCATTTTCAAAATAATCATTTGAATTATGTACAAATACATTTATTTCAAGCTTTTTTTCGTCTTCTATGATTTCTGTTTTATTGATATTATCGCTTGATGTTGTTTCTAATGGAAGATTTTCATTGCCTTTGCTGGTTTCTGTGACTTCTGTTTTACTTGTATTTTTACTTGATGTTGTTTCAGATGGAAGTGTTTCATGGATTTTACTGCTTTTGGTGACTTCTGTTGTTACTATGTTATCGCTTAATGTAGTTTCTGTCTGAAGTGTTTCAACTGATTTTGAATTCTTACAGCTAGTAAGATTACATGACAATATTATTATGACTAACAAAATTGATAAAAACTTTTTCATTTATCTATCCACCTTTCAGGTTTATATATACATTATACGTCATAATTTAGATATAGTCAACTATAATAATACCCTCTGTTATATGCACAACAGAGGGATAAATTTACTTTGCTTTAAGATCTTTCTCCGCCTTGGTAATTTGTAAATATTCTGCATTGAGATCATCAGGAGAAATCAATTCTTTTTCAAATGCTGCAAAGCAAAGGCTTGAAGCAAGCTGTAGTCTTAAATGAGGAGGTGCAAGCAATATGTTCTCGACTTTTGAATTATCACAGTATTGCTTAGCATAATCCCCTGTAATCATAACGTCCGAACATATAGCTCCGATTATTTCATCAAGCTGTTCAACTGAAATAACAGCATCCTCAGTAATTCTTTTTACACATACACCATCTGATTCAAAAACAGCAGCGTAAACAAGATTCAATCTTGCATGCATAACCGCACAAACTGCAGTCTTTATGCCCTTAAAGTTATATGCAAGTGATTCAAGAGTTGAAATTCCACAACACTTTTTATCAAGAGCAAAAGTCATTCCCTTTACGGCTGCAACTCCAATTCTCAATCCTGTATACGATCCCGGACCTTTTGCACACACAATTGCATCTACATCCTCAAGTGTAACATCTGCACTTTCCAGCACTCTGCTGCATACTGGCATTATAACCTGAGAATGTGTAAGCTTTGTCAGAACTGACGTCTGAGCAATAACTGTATCTTCACTGCAAAGAGCAACCGAAGCTGTCTTGCCTGAAGTATCTATTCCGAGTATCAGCAAAAACGTTCATCTCCATCAACAGTAATAATTCTTGTATCTTCATCGATTCTATCAATATTTATCTTAATGGTATTATCCGGAAGAAACTCTGAGATATTCTCTGACCATTCTATTACAATAACACTGCTTTCAGATATATAGTCGTAGAATCCTGTAGTTTCAAGCGCTTCCTCGTTCAATATCCTATACATATCAAAATGATACAATGTAATATTTCCACGATACTCATTTACGAGAGAAAAAGTAGGTGAAAAAACTTCATCCGGAAGTCCAAGTCCCTGTGCAATTCCCCTTGTCAGAGTAGTTTTGCCAGCTCCAAGTCCTCCCTTATATGCAATAATATCTCCGCCTTTCAGCTTTGAACCTATCTTTTTTCCAAAATCTATAGTACCCTCAACAGATTTTGTTATCTCAGTAATCATCTTTCACCTCAACGGAAACTATCCGGAAACTTTCACAGAAAAATTTAATATCATCATCTTCAAGAGAGCGGATCAGATATTTTTTATGCTCATCCTGAACTTTTAGTTCGTCCGTTTTTGTAATATCAAAACCGAACAAAGGCGTTCTTATTCCCTTGCATCCGATTTCAAAATCACTTACGTTTTCAAACGTTATATCAACGGTGAATTCAATAGTTTCTGATGTACCGAAACGCATAGAAACACATGGTATTTCCTCGCCTCCAAGTTTCACACCTGAATAATATCTGAATTCACCAAACCAATCAAAGTTAAACCAATAAAAATCCTTATCAATATCTGAAATCTGTTCTATACCATAAATACTGCTGAAATGATTAAGCAATGTACATGGTTCCTGAAGAGGTTCTACACATTTTCTCATACCCATCGAAAATCTCTCAAATCCGAGCGATTCATACCATGGAATTAAACTGTCTTCACAGACCAATTGAACATTCATCCTGAAATTACCTGACTGGCAGTAATATGCCAACCTGTTTACAATTTCAGCACCAATGCCATGCCTTCTGTATCTTTCTCTGACACAAAGTCCGCTTAATATAGCCACAGTTGTTCCATCTGATACTACCCTACCAAGTCCGACAAGTACAAGACCATCGTATGCATAAACAGAATAAAAGCTGTTATGTACTGCCTTTTCAATTTCCTCGTCGGTATATCCCGGAAGCTGATACCATTTCAAAGACATATAAAGCCTTTGAGTGTCGCCGTCATCTCTCGGTTCAGAGAAATACTCAATATCCATACAAATCGCCCCTTGCTATTTTACAATTCGCGTACCGATATTATCTATATGAAGTTCGTGTACCTCCCAGGTGTTAAGACCCATGTTGTCAAGAGTAAACCTTAGTTTTCCGCAGAAGAATTCATTATCAGCGTCAACTATTGCCATAAGCGAAGGACCAGCTCCGCTCATATACGATGCATACGCACCAAGGCTGTATGCAATATCAAAAACATCTCTGCCATGTGGAATAAGTTCCATTCTGTAAGGCTGATGCAATCTATCGTGAACAGCAGTACGAAGATTTTCATACTTTCCTGTAAGGAGTGAAGCGGAGAAAAGTGCTGCTCTTGAAAGGTTATAAACCGCATCCTTATGCGATACTTCCTTAGGAAGACAAGCTCTTGCCTCTTCCGTTTTCAGCTCAAAATCAGGAATAACAACAACAAACTTGAGTGTTGTGAAAACCTCCTGCTTAACCCAGTGAACATCCTTTCCGTCAAATACTGCAGTTACTATCCCACCCAGAAGTGCAGGTGCAGTATTATCAGGATGACCCTCTATCTGTGCAGAAAGATTTACAAGCTCATTTAGTGTCAACGGCTCACCCATAAGAGTGTTTGCGCCGACAAGACCTGCAATTATGCAGGCGGATGAACTTCCAAGTCCCCTTGCCATCGGGATATTATTTACCTGTTCAATCTTAAGTCCCTTGAACTGACGTCCGCATATATTGAACAGCGTCTTAGCAGTTGCATAAACAAGATTACTTTCATCAGACGGAACAGGAGTATTGTCAAGCGAGGTAATATGAATACCATCTGCTTCATTTATATTAACATAATTATAAAAGCTAAGCGCAAGACCCAGAGCATCAAAGCCTGCCCCGAGATTTGCGCTTGTAGCAGGAATTTGTATCTTAACCATTAATTCTTACAGCTCCAAAACGCGAATTTTTCCGAGAACTTTACAATCAAGCTTTTCTATTTTTTCGTCAATTTCTTTTTCAACAAGGTTTGGTGTAATAAATGCTTTTTCGGAAGCAGGAGAATTTTCTCTATCAATAAACTCTACTTTTCCAAAAACATTTTCAATTGCATCAGCGGAAACCCCATCTGTTCTGACATACATGCTGAGAGTATCATTTCTGTAGTCCTCAATGAAGCTGTTATCTGTGCTATCCTCCCATTTCTGAGAAACAGAAGTACCATTCATCTTCACAGCATCAATAATATCTGCAACAACAGCACTTGCTGTCGGCATTTTTCCGGCACCACGACCATAGAACATAACCTCGTCAATAGCATCGCCGAAAACCATTATAGCATTGAATACATCTGATACATTTGCAAGCTGTATAGCGTTGCATACAAATGCAGGACGTACTATAGGAAGAATCTTGCCATTTTCAAGCTTCTTTACTGAGCCGACAAGCTTAATTCTTCCGCCCCAGTTATCAGCATACTCAATATCTTCAACAGTAAGCTTTGTAATGCCTTCGCAGTGAACCCAATCAGGATATACATGCTTACCGAAAGCAAGTGATGCAAGAATACAGATTTTTCTGCATGCATCATGTCCCTCGATATCAGCAGTCGGATCACTTTCAGCATAACCAAGTTTCTGAGCAAGAGCAAGAGCATCATCAAATGCCATCTGCTCATTAACCATCTTTGTAATTATAAAATTAGTTGTTCCGTTAAGAATACCTGCAACTGCAGTAATTTCATTTGCTGCAAGGCACTGATGAATTGGTCTTATTATCGGAATAGCTCCGCCTGTAGATGCCTCAAAAAGAAAATTACAATTATTATCAGCAGCAAGCTTAAGAAGCTCTGCACCTTTTTCCGCAACAAGCTCCTTATTGGAAGTTACAACACTCTTTCCCTTTGCAAGGCATGACTTGACATAGTTATAAGCAAATGTTACTCCACCGAGAACTTCAGCGACAACGGTTACTTCATCATCATTAAGAATATCGTTAATATCCTTAGTAAATTTTTCGTGATATGGAGCATCAGGAAAATCCCTTAAATCCAAAACATACTTTACTTCAATATCATTGCCGGATTTTTTGGCAATACTGTCCCTGTTCTTAATAAGCAGTTCAACAGTTCCTGAACCGACAACTCCGTGCCCCAAAACGGCTACTTTCGACATGTTCAAAACTCCTTGTAAAAATTATTCTCCTGAAATCAGACGGTATTCCACCACACCGTACATTTCTGCAAACAAAGTGTTTACATCGTACGATTCGATTGACTGACCATTCAGCCGCACGGTAACAGTTACCGAAGCAACCCCGTCAATCGGGATATTCTGATTTACGGTAAGTATGTTTGCACCCTGAGAATGAAGTTTAGAAAGTACTGATGCCAGAACTCCGGGCTCATCCTTAAGAACAATATAGAAAGTAATAATTTTCTGAGTTAGCTTTTCATTATAAGTAAAAACAAAATCTTTATACTTATAAAAAGCACTTCTTGAAATGCCGACCTTCTTGCAAACAGATGCAGAACTCTTTTCCTCACCGCATGCAAGCAGTTTCTTTGCTTCTATTACTTTTGTGAAAATCTCAGGCAATACTTCTGTGCTGACAACAACGTATTTGGAATTACCCATAACATCACCCCTATCAGACTATCAAAACAGTCCGTCAGATACAAACATGTGTATTTAATCCAAATACAATAATAGCACATTACATATTTATTTGTCAAGTTTGCACTTATTCAGAAATATGTATAAATCCCTTCGATTTTACAATAAAGTAACCGAAAAAATATCAATTATTGCTCTGAAAAATAAAAATCAAGCAATAAATTAACCATCCGACCATAACTTTGCTTACCGTCAGACACGCCGTTTAACTTAAGTGAAGTATCAATTGCTGTATCTGAAAAAGCTGATGCCTTCTCAGACGTGAAAATAGATTTTTCTTCTATTTCATCAATGATACTTTGTTCAACAAATACATTATCTTCCCAGACCTGTTCGTCTACTAAAGACCATATTCTGTTGATGGTTTCCTGATCACCGCATGTTCTTATTTCTCCAAGAACATAATTGAATGCAGAAAGATATCCGCAGTATCTGAAATAATCGTTATCATAACTGATACAAGCTACATATGACAGGAAATTAGCTTCATCCTCCTGAATAAAACCCTTGAGGTGAGAATATTCATGACAGATAGTATCTGCATAATTTGTGGGGTACATATTAGCATTATAATTAGCCTCAAGCGTGAAAGGATAGTATACCCCAGCAAGATCCATCTGAGTCGCGAGATCAGAAAAAATCATCACCTTTGCATCAGGATAATATCCTTTCAGCATCGGAAATATATTACTTATATTATTCATTGCATTTTCTGCTTTGTCATACAGATTGTCCGGAACAATAACTCTGCCGTTCTGGTCACGTTCAACCTGTGCTGAATAATAATTCACACCATCAATAACTATTTCGCCCAACTGAACAAGCTGTTCAAAATCATATTCACTTTTTTCCCCATAAAGTGTTTCGGTTACAGGAGTACAATGATACATTATAAAACAGTTCATAGTTTCAGTGACAAATATATATGTAAATACCCAAAGCAAAAACATGCCTGTGAATCTTAGTATTTTCTTTCTTCTCTTTTTTAGAATTATCATACAGATAATAAATGAAAGTGGCCCAACAAGCAGAATCAATATTCCAAGAACAATAAGAATTTCTCCAAGTGAAAAAGGAATTGCTCCTGTCAGTTTTGTAACTGTATTATTTATAACTGGGAAAACATTGCCTGCATACCAATCTGAAAAACCGACACTGACCCATGAAATTATATTCAGTATCAACATTATAGTAATCAGAATAAGTGCAGCAAAAAGAGAGGATCTTCTTTTCTTTTTTATAAATACAGATGCCGCTTGGTTGCCAGAAGTTTCCTTGCGGTGTTCTTTTTCAAGCAGACCGCTACTGTAAGTATGCATAAAAAGCTCCTAGCATAAATAAATTAATTGTTTATATTATACAGCCATTAAGATATTTTTTCAATAAAAATATCTTAATAATATAATTTTCGTCAAACATTACAATGTTTATAAATATAATATATCAATACCGTATATTGACAAGCAGGTTTATAAAAATATAGTGTATCAAATTTTGCAATTTTTTATCTTATTATGTCTAATTATGTTATATACTATTATGCCTTGATTTTTACTCCATGTTATAATATAATTATTATATAAACTTAATATTAACTAAGATTATGATAACAGCTTGTTTTCAATAATCTGTTTGATCAAAATATAGGTAACGGAAGGAGAATTGCTTTTCATTGAAAGGCATATTTTATTATGGTAAATGATATTAAGCAGCAGATTCTAAAGCTAAAAAAAGAAAAGAACATTACAATACTTGCTCATGCATATCAATCTGAAGATATACTTGAGGTTGCTGATTACATAGGAGATTCATTTCAATTGTCGGTAAAGGCTAAAGAAGATAGCAACCCTACTTGCATTATGTGCGGGGTACACTTCATGGCTGAAACCTGTAAAATCCTCTCCCCTCATAAAAAAGTAATACTTGCTTCACCACATGCCGGATGTCCCATGGCTGAACAGTTTAAACAGGAAGATATAATTAGATACAAGGAAGAATATCCAGATTGTGCAGTTGTCTGTTATATAAACACTACGGCTGAACTTAAGGCAGTCTGTGATGTATGCGTAACATCTGCTTCAGCAGTAAAGATATGCAGAAGCCTTGAAAACAAGAACATACTGTTCATTCCTGACATAAATCTTGGCACATATGTTGCTTCACAACTTCCTGATAAAAACATTATACTAATTGAGGGCGGATGTCCTATACACGCTTCTGTTACGGAAGATGATGCTATTGCTGTAAAGAAAGAACATCCAGGCGCAGAATTGCTTGTCCATCCTGAATGTCGTCCTGATGTTGTAAAGCATGCTGATTATGTTGGCTCAACAACCGCTATTATGAGTTATGCTGAAAAATCAGAAAAGAAAGAATTCATAATCGGGACAGAGCTTTCAATTGTTGAACACCTTCAATATGCTTGCCCTGATAAGAAATTCTTTGCTCTTTCAAAGAAGCTGATATGTAATGATATGAAACTGACAACGCTTGTTGATGTCTATGACTCAATGACAGGCAAGAGCGGACTTGAAATTGAAATGAGTGATGAGCTTATCAGAAAATCATCTGTCTGCATTAATAAAATGCTCGAACTTGGTTAAATATTTTTAAGGTTGTATACATTTTATAATGTATACAACCTTATTATTTTTATAATTATAATAAATTTATTAAGTATTTTGCATAAACTATTGACAAATGTAACTTTTTTTAATAAAGTGTATAAGGTATTATGTCGAAATACAGCGCACAGCACGTTGATACTTAATAAAATAATCCGGAGGCATAACATAAATGGAAAATATTATTGATCTTCAGGACATATCGGTAGTTTTTGACGACGAAACCATTTTAAACAATATTAACCTCACTATTAAGGATAAGGAGTTTGTAACACTTCTTGGTCCTTCTGGATGTGGTAAAACTACTACTCTGCGTATCATAGGAGGATTTATTACTCCTGACAGCGGAAAGGTTATGTTTGAAAACAAGATTATAAATGACATTCCGCCGCATAACAGAAATGTCAACACAGTTTTCCAGAGGTATGCTCTTTTCCCACACCTTAATGTATATGAAAATATAGCATTTGGTCTTAGAGTTAAAAAGCTTCCGGAAAAAGAAATTAACAAAAGCGTTGCTCAGATGCTTGAGCTTGTTAACCTTAAGGGTTATGAAAAGCGTTCCGTAAACAGGCTTTCAGGTGGTCAGCAGCAAAGAGTTGCTATTGCAAGGGCTCTTGTAAATAAGCCGAAGGTTCTGCTGCTAGACGAGCCGTTAGGCGCTCTTGACCTGAAGCTCAGAAAAGAAATGCAGATTGAGCTCAAGAGAATCCAGCAAAGTCTTGAAATTACTTTTATATATGTAACACATGATCAGGAAGAAGCTCTTACAATGAGTGATACTGTTGTAGTTATGAATAAGGGTGACATTCAGCAGATTGGTTCCCCTGTTGATATCTATAATGAACCAATCAATGCCTTTGTTGCTGACTTTATTGGCGAAAGTAATATTCTTGATGGTCTTATGATTGAAGACAAGCTGGTTGAAATAAGCGGACGTGAATTTGAGTGTGTTGACAGTGGATTTGGCAATAATGCTCCTGTTGATGTAGTTATCCGCCCTGAAGACATCAAAATTGTAAACGCTGAGAATGCAAAGATAACAGGTGTTGTTGAATCAGTTATCTTTAAGGGCGTTCACTATGAAATGATGGTAGAATCCTATGACTATAAGTGGACAGTACAGTCTACTAAGGCAGCTGAAACAGGTTCATCTGTCGGACTTAAGTTCGCTCCTTCTGATATACACATTATGAAGAAAATGAAAAAAGAAGTAAAAATTCCATTATCCGAATCAATGGGAAAATAAGTTTGAAAAATATTTTTACTATGAGTTTTACCTTTCCAGACTGGAACTGAAATATGCTTAGGCAGAAATTAAAACTCAGACAGGATGTGCATAATTAATGAAGACTAAACTTGTTTCAGCTCCATATCTGTTATGGATGTTTATATTTATTCTTGTACCACTTATAATGGTGGGGTACTTTGCTTTTACTGATTCTGACGGAAAATTCACATTAAAATATGTATCAGATGTTGCGCAGTATGCTCCTATATTTATCAGATCTATCTGGCTTGCCGCCATTGCAACAGTTATATGTCTTGTTGTTGCCTATCCTGTTGCCTTTATTCTTACAAGAATGTCAAAGAACTCTCAGGGTACTATGCTTATGGTTGTAATGCTCCCGATGTGGATGAATTTTCTACTAAGAACATACGCATGGATGACACTTCTTGGCAATAACGGAATTATAAACAGAATTTTTGAGTTTATTGGTATTGGACCTTTTAAAATGCTTAATACAGAGGGTGCTGTTGTTCTTGGAATGGTGTATAATTATCTCCCATTTATGATTCTTCCTTTGTATTCGGTTATGGTCAAGATTGATAAGAGTATTCTTGAGGCTGCAGCAGACCTTGGCTGTAATTCGAGAAAAACACTCTTTAAAGTTGTTTTTCCTCTTAGTCTGCCGGGAGTAACATCAGGAATAACTATGGTTTTTGTCCCTGCTATCAGTACATTCATTATTTCAAGAATGCTTGGAGGCGGAGGAAACCTCCTCATAGGTGATCTTATTGAAATGCAGTTCCTCGGAAATTCTTATAATCCTAACCTTGGTGCCGGCATATCCCTCGTACTTATGGTTATCATCCTGTTGATAATGACGATAATGAATCAGTTTAGCGACGATGATGACAGAGTTCTGTTATAAGAGGGTTTAGCGTGAAAAATACTTTTCACGCAGCTATTTATTCCTTTCTGCAAATACAAGAGCAGAAATTTTGCTTCGCAAAACCGGAAAAATAGCAGAAAGGAATGGGTATTAGTATAATGAAAAAAATGTCCAAAGTATATCTCAGCCTGGTGCTTATGTTCTTATATATGCCTATTATTGTGCTGATTATGTTTTCTTTCAATACTACAAAAAGCCGCTCCGTAATGTCAGGATTTACACTTGAATGGTATTCAAAGCTTTTCAGGAACGAGCTCATAATGACTTCTCTCAGAAACACTGTTATTATTGCTGTTGTTGCTTCAATTTCAGCAACAATACTGGGAACAGCGGCGGCTATAGGCATAAGCAAGATGAAAAAAATTCCTAAGGCAGTTGTAATGAACATAAACAATATACCTATTATCAACCCTGAAATAGTAACAGGTGTATCATTAATGCTTCTGTTTGTTTTCTTTGCAGCAAGAATGAATCTTGAGTTTGGTTTTGTAACCTTGCTTATTGCACATATTACATTTAACGTTCCTTATGTAATCCTGAATGTTATACCGAAGTTAAGGCAAATGGATCCGTTCCTTTATGAAGCTGCACAGGATTTAGGATGCGGGCCTACACAGGCCTTTGTTAAGGTTGTGCTACCTGAAATAATGCCCGGAGTAGTATCTGGATTTCTAATGGCTTTTACATTTTCTCTTGATGACTTTGTTATCAGTTATTTTACAAGCGGATCAACTTCACAGACTTTGCCTATCACAATTTACTCAATGACAAGAAGAAAGGTAAGTCCTGAGATTAACGCACTTTCCACGCTTATTTTCATAGTTGTTGTAATTGTTCTTATTTTAAAGAACATTATTGAAAGAAAAGGCGAAAGAGTAACAGTTAAAGCCAAGGAAGAAATCTGAATATTAGCTGACACAATAACTGAAAGGTTCGGATAAATTTATGAAATTAAAATTCAGAGGATTGCTGATTTCTGTTATTATTAGCAGTCTTATGCTTTCTGCATGTGCGGCTGATAGCGAAGTTGCTGATAATGAAATAGTTGAAGAAACAGAATATCAGACACTGACTGTTGAAGATGAAGAATACTATAAACAGTTTGCAGGCAAGGGCATTTCTATTAACGTATACAACTGGGGAGAATATATTTCCGATGGTTCAGAAGAGGGAACTCTTGACGTAAATGCTGAATTTACAAAGCTTACAGGCATTAAGGTAAATTACAGCACATATGCCACAAATGAAGAGCTATATGCAAAGCTTAAAGGTGGCGGATCAAGCTATGATATTATTATTCCATCCGACTATATGATTTCAAGAATGATAAAGGAAAACATGCTTGAAAAACTTAACTTTGACAATATTCCAAATTTCAAGTATATAAAGAAAAACTTTGTAAACCCTGCTTATGACCCTGACAACAGTTTTTCAGTACCATATACATGGGGAACTGTAGGCATTATCTACGATGAAACCCTTATTGAGGAAGAAAACATTGATTGGGATATTCTCTGGAATGAGGACTATGCCGACAGAATTCTTATGTTTGATAATCCTCGTGACGCATTTGCAATTTCTGAAATCATGCTTGGTTATTCTATCAATACCGAAAATGAAGAAGAACTTGAAAAGGCTGCTCAAAAACTCAAGGAGCAGAAAAGCGTTGTTCAGGCTTATGTAATGGATGAGATTTTTGATAAGATGGGGGCAGGTGAAGCACTTATTGCCCCATATTATGCAGGTGACGCTATCACTCTCATGGATGAGTATGAGGACCTTGCTTTTGTAATACCTGAAAGCGGAACAAATCTGTTTATTGATGCCATGTGTATTCCTGCTTCTTCGAAACAAAAAGATGCCGCTGAAATGTATATTAATTTCATGTGTGAACCTGATATTGCCTATGCTACAACAACATACATCGGTTATTCTACACCTAATACAGCGGCTTTTGATATGCTTGACGATGAAGTGAAAAATGATGGTATTTCTTATTTAAGTGATGAATATCTTAATGAAAATACTACTGTTTTCTATAATTTATCAGATGAAGCCAATCAGAAAATGCAGGATTTATGGACTGAAATGAAATCATCACATGATGAAACAAAAAATGAATGGATTGTTCCTGTGTTCTTGCTTTTGTGTGTATCAGCTTCTATTACTATACTCATAGTAAGGCACTTTAAAAAGAAAAAGGATATATTTTGATATTTCAGTAGACTTATTGACTTTAAAAGCATATGATGATATAATATATTTTTGTAATAAGACAGTTCGTTTGTGCCATCCTGTCTATAAATAAAACCAGGACATTCATAGCTTTTTTATATAATTAAAGGCATGGGTGTTCCCCATGCCTTTTTATTTTTTAAGTTATATATCATTTTGCTTTACAAAGCGCAAAACTTTGAAAGGAAGGTTATAAAAATGTATTGTTTAAAAACAGAAGCATCCTTTGACAGTGCCCATTTTCTGCATGGATATAACGGAAAGTGCAGCAATATCCACGGACACAGATGGAGAATTGTTGCAGAAATAAAATCTGATAATCTTGTTGCTGACGGACAGCTTAGAGGAATGATAGTAGATTTCGGTGACATAAAAACTGATTTAAAAAACATTGTAGATTTTTATGACCATGCTTTCATCTATGAAAAAGGCACACTAAAAAAAAATACTATTGAAGCACTTAATGATGAGAATTTCAGGCTCATTGAAGTCCCGTTCAGACCTACTGCTGAAAATTTCTCAAAGCATTTTTATGACTTGCTTTCAGATAAAGGATATAATGTTAAGTCAGTTAGCGTTTATGAAACACCTAATAACTGTGCTGTTTATTCTGAAGAATAATTCTTATAGGATATTAATAGCAAAAAGGAATGGAGATTACTATGGCAGTTTTTAATGTTGTTGAAAAGTTTATCAGCATTAACGGTGAGGGCAGAAAAGCCGGACAACTTGCTGTTTTTATTCGATTCAAAGGATGTAATCTTAACTGCTCATACTGTGATACTAAGTGGTCTAACCAACATGACGCTGAAAGCACACAAATGACTGAGCAAGAAATATATGATTATATTAAAGCCTGCAAAGTTGAAAATGTTACACTTACAGGCGGAGAACCGCTCATTCAGAAAGATATTAAATTTCTGCTTGAAAAGCTATCACTTGATGATTCACTTAATATTGAAATAGAAACAAATGGTGCGGCTGATATATCATGTGTAAATAGTATCAGTGGAAAGCGTCCTTCGGTTACGCTGGACTACAAGCTTCCTTCAAGCGGGATGGAAGAGCATATGAATATGGACAACTATTCTCATCTTACTTCAATTGACACTGTTAAGTTTGTGTCAGGTTCACTAGATGACTTGGAAAAAGCAAAAGAGATAATAAACACATATAGCCTTGCAGGAAAATGTGCTGTATATATCAGTCCAGTTTTCAGAAATATTGAAACTGCTGAAATAGTTGAATTTATGATAGAGAATAATATGAACAAGGTTAACCTGCAGATTCAGCTTCACAAAGTTATCTGGGATCCGCAGAAAAGAGGAGTTTAAAATGGCAATAGATACAGAAGCAATAAAATTTCATATAAAAGGACTTCTTTCAGCTCTTGGAGATAATCCTGAACGTGAGGGATTAAAGGAAACACCTGAACGTGTTGCAAAAATGTATGAAGAAGTTTTTGAGGGCATGAACTATACAAATCAACAGATTGCAGAAATGTTCAATAAAAGCTTTGAAGAAGATCTGAGCAGTTCTGATAACGATATGGTTGTTGTCAGGGATATTGAAGTATTCTCATACTGTGAACATCATCTTGCGCTTATGTATGATATGAAGGTTACCGTTGCATATATTCCGAAAGGCAAGGTTCTCGGACTTTCAAAGATTGCAAGAATTGCAGATATGGCTGCAAAGAGGTTACAACTGCAAGAGAGAATCGGCAAAGATATAGCAGAAATCATGCAGATTGTTACAGATTCGGAAGATGTTGCTGTTATTATTGAAGCAAATCATAGCTGTATGACTGCAAGAGGAATAAAAAAGCCATCGGCAAAGACAATGTCGACAACTCTGCGAGGAAGATTCAATTCTGATATTTCATTGCAGAACAGACTTTTATTACAGTTATCAAGAAAGGATTGATTTGAATGAACGAAAAGGCACTCGTATTATTCAGCGGCGGAATTGACAGTACAACCTGTCTTGGAATGGCAATTGACAAATACGGAAAGGATAATGTTGTTGCATTTTCAGTTTCATACGGACAAAAACACAAAAAAGAAATTGAAGCATCAAATGCTGTTGCAGATTACTACGGTGTTGAACATATCTCCCTTGACTTATCGGAAATGTTCAAGTATAGTGATTGTTCTCTCCTTTCACATTCAAACAAGGAAATTCCTAAGGAATCCTATGCTGAACAGCTTAATAAAACTGATGGCGTACCTGTTTCAACATATGTTCCTTTCAGAAACGGTCTTTTTCTTTCATCTGCTGCGAGCATAGCATTATCAAAAAACTGCAGTGTTATTTATTATGGCGCTCATGCTGACGATGCTGCAGGAAATGCTTACCCTGACTGTTCATCCGTTTTCAATAAAGCCATTTCTACAGCCATATTTGAGGGCAGTGGCAGACAGCTTACTGTTGAAGCTCCGTTTGTCAGCTGGAGCAAAGCGGATGTAGTAAAAAAAGGGCTTGAACTTAAGGTTCCATATGAACTTACCTGGAGTTGTTATGAAGGCGGAGACAAGCCTTGCGGAAAATGCGGAACATGTATAGACAGACAAGCAGCTTTTGAAAGGAACGGGGTTAAAGACCCTGTATTAAAATAATACGGAGGTATTACAATGACTGGCAGAACTAAAGATGAAACAAACGGTGTAACCTTACTTGGCAATCAGAATACAAAGTATGCTGATGATTATGCTCCAGAAGTTCTTGAAACATTCATCAACAAGCACCCTGACAATGATTACTTTGTAAAATTCAACTGCCCTGAATTTACAAGTCTTTGTCCTATAACAGGACAGCCTGACTTTGCTACCATATATATTTCATATGTTCCGTCTGTAAAGATGGTGGAAAGCAAATCACTCAAGCTTTATTTGTTCAGTTTCAGAAATCATGGAGACTTCCATGAGGATTGTGTTAATGTAATTATGAAGGATCTTATAAAGCTTATGGATCCCAAATACATTGAAGTATGGGGCAAGTTCACACCAAGAGGCGGTATTTCAATTGACCCTTACTGCAATTACGGAAAAGCAGGAACTGCCTGGGAAAAGGTTGCTTTTGACCGACTGACACAACATGATATGTATCCTGAAAAAGTTGATAACCGATAAAAAATCCCCTGTATCTTTTTGATATAATCCCCTTAGAGTAGACACTTGAAAAAGAAAAAATTTCAAGACTACATTAAGGGGATTTGTTATGCAAAGAAAAAGTCATAAGAACAAGAAATATAGCAAGGAATTAAGGTTGCGAG
>JAEZYS010000002.1 GCA_023418925.1 Bacillota bacterium | reverse complement strand
CATTCCTTTGGCATATACTCCTATTGCATTACCTGTTCCTACTGTAATGTTTGACATGTTAGCAGTTATTGTTCCTCCAGTTCCTTCTCCATAGATTCCAACTCCTTCTGTTCCAACAGCCATTGTTTCTGTTCCAGTTCCTTGAGTAATTACACTTCCAGGTGCCATTTTTTTTCCAAAAACACCTATACTGTAGTTTCTTGCTGAAAGATTTCCACTTCCTGTATATGAACCACCACTTAAAACAACCCCTATTGATGAAGAGGCTTTATTTATACATAATGAAGAATTTCCAACTGCTACATTACCATTTACAGTAATTATACTATTTTCTCCATATATACCAATATTATTATCTCCTCCACTTATATTTACTGTTCCTGCTACTGTAAGGTTAGAGTTTCCTTTTGCCATTACTCCTACTTGATTAGATGTTCCAGCACCTCCAATAGAAATTCCTCCTGCTGTAGTTCCTGTTGAACTATTAAGTGCCATTCCCAGAGTATAGCTTCCTGATTGTGTTATTACAGGTGCAGTTCCTATAGAAGATACTCCGTCATAGTAAACTCCCATAGAATATATAGAAGATGTTCCTGTTTGTACATCTATTGTTGTTGTTCCAAAGGATGGTGCTGCTCCTTTTACATAGGCTCCTACTCCTCCATTTTGAACTGTTATTGTTGAAGCTCCCATAACATTAATAGTTCCACCTTCTGCTACTATTCCTGTTTGATTATTAGCTACAATATTTCCACTGAAATTTAATGTAGCACCTTTAGAATACATATATATTCCATTTGCTCCTACTGAAATATTTCCTGCATTTGAAACTGTTGCTGTTGTTGATGCTCCTTCAGCATATACTCCTATTCCCTTATCCTCAGTTGTAATTGTTGCTGTCCCTGCCATAGTCATATCTGCTCCATTTTGAGCTACTATTCCTATTGCACTTTTTGATGCGCTTCCTTTACCTGTTGATATTGTTCCATCTATTGTGGAAACTGCTGTTCCTGTTGCAAATACTCCTACACTTTCATTTCCTAAGTTAACAGTTCCTACATTTATATTTCCTGCTGTTCCCTCTAGAACTACTCCTGTATTTCTTGAACTTGTTGAGTTTATATTATTTGCAGTAAGTCCATTTGTTGCTCCTTTAATATATACTCCTATTCCATCTGTTCCTGTCATATTCATATTATTATTTTGTACAGAAGTAAGCACACCATTGTGAGCTGAATATATTCCAATTCCATTACTTCCTACATTTATATTTCCTGTATTTGCTACATCTGCTACATCTGTATAGATTCCTATTGATGGTGTATTTGTACTTGATTTTCCAGATGCATTGATTGTTCCTGTATTATTTATTGTTACTGGAAAGCCAGGATTTGTTCCTCCTTTTACTGCTGCCAGTCCTATTCCTCCAGATACAGCTGTTATTGTACCAGAGTTATTTACACTGTGTGCTGCTGTAAGTCCTGAATCATATAGCCCCATAAGTCCTGTTGAGCCTTCTCCTACGTTTAGAGTTCCTGAAGAGCTTAGGCTTCCATTTGTTGTTGCTGCTAGTGAACCTGATCCTGTCACATTTATATTTGCTCCAAGATTCATTGTTCCACCATTATTGAATACTCCTATTCCTCCACCTGCTAAGAAGTTGAATTTAAGGTTTCCTCCAGTTCCTAAATTAGCTATTCCACCTTTTATATATACTCCTGTTCCTCCATTTATATTAAGCACAGTTGTATTAGTTGTAAGAGTAGTTCCATTGTCTACATAGATACCTATTCCTCCTACTGTATTTATTGTTCCACTATGAGTAAGATTTGTTCCTGGTGTAGTTCCATCTAAATAAATTCCTACTCCATTTTGAGCATTTACAGTTACATTACTCATTGTATATGCTCCCAATGCACTCTTCAAAAGAATTCCTATTGAAGATTTTAATGGAGTTCCTGATTTTATACCTGTTGCTATATTTGCCCCATTAAAAGTTACACTATTATCAAGAACATATACTCCTACTGAGTCCTGTCCTGTTGTTATATTTCCTGATATTACTGAAGTTCCTTTAGCTACAACTCCTACTGCTCCTCCAGAATTTGATGTATCAACTGTAAAATCTATCTTGGAATTTTCTCCAAATACTCCAACTCCTCCTGAAGCTATGTTTAAAGTTCCTGTTTTTATTTTATTTGCTTCAGTATTTTTAAGATACATTCCTACTTTATTTGAATTAATTGTTCCTCCAGTTCCATCAAAACTGTTAGTAGAGCCATCTACATATACTCCTGTTCCTGTTGTAGTAGTTATTGTTCCTGCATTTTTACCTGAACTTGTTCCAGTTCCTCCTATATACATTCCAAGATTAGCACCTGCTGTGATTGTTCCACCAGCTGCATTTTCTACTGCTGCAGTTTTTCCAGCTTTAGCTTCTGCCACCATACCAACAACTGATTTAGTTGGCGCACTTGGTGATCCATTCATTAAAATATTTCCTGAATTGATTCCTTTACCTTCTTCTGTATATATTCCTATACTGTCATTGTCATTCATTGTAATAGTTCCTGTTGAAGTCAGCTGTGAACCTCCTCCTACATATGAACCAATATCTTCTGTTTTTCCTGCTGTTGATGTTATATTGGCATTATTGACTAAAGTTATTCCATCAGCTGCATATATTCCTATACTTTCACTTCCAATAAGAGAAATAGCTGAACTATTTGTTACAGTACCTGATGTAGCTCCCTTACTGTAGTATACTCCTATATTTTTAGTTCCAGCTGCTGTGTTATTTACAGTTATACTTCCCCCAGTTGTAGAGGCACCATCAGTAAGATACATTCCTGTTCCTCTTCCTGCATCTGTATTAAGAACAAGTCCTCCTGCTCCTACAGTTACAATTCCTCCACTTCCATATACTCCTACTGCTCCTGCTGAAGAAGTTCCTTTTGCAGTCACAGTTCCTGATATAGTTGATGCTCCATCTATGAATATTCCTGTTGTTTTATCTCCAGCGACTGCTACATTTACATCTAAAGTATTATTTCCTTTAGAATAAATTCCTACTGCACCATTTAAAACCTCAAGATTTCCTGTACCATTAAATGTACTTCCAGTACCAGCATTTTCAAGATAGATTCCTACTGTTTTATTTCCTTCTATTCCTGCTGTAGTTGGAATATTTATTCCATCTACTTTTACTAGACTTCCGGCATCTATTCCTACAGAAGAATTTTTTCCATATACATATATATTTTTATTTACATTATCATTTGTAAAAGTCAGATTATTTTCAAAGTTCACTTTTGCATTTTCAGCAAAAACTCCCACACTTGATTTTCCACCAAATACTATATTATTTCCAGTACCAAGTTTAGCTGTTGCACCAGATTTAACATATATTCCTGTAGCTCCATCTACATTTAGATTTATTGTTCCTTTATTTATTGCTTTAACATTAATTCCTTCAGCATACATACCTATTTGAGAAGCATCATTAACACTAATTATTCCTGTTGTTGCACTTATTGATTCATTGATAAGATTAGCAGTTTTAGTATACATACCTACTGCACCTATTTTTCCAGATGTAAGATCAATACTTCCTGTATTTTTTCCTGTTTGACTTGAATTACCCTTTACAAAAATACCTACTCCCTCTTTACCTATATTTAAAGTTCCAGAAGAAGTTACATTCATATTTTCTGCATATATAGCAGTTCCTTTATCAAGAGCTGAAGCATTTATATTTACACCTACATTCTGATCCTCTGTTCCAAGAGTTCCTTTATAGAAGATTCCAGTTTTTCCAAGAGTTCCTGTATTATTTGATGTAAGAGTAACTGAATTCGCTGATATAGTTGAAGCACCATCAACCATAATTCCTACTCCATCTGCTCCTAAATCAAGAGTCCCAAGATCAGTTATTCTACTTCCTTCTGTTGCATAAATTGCTATTCCACCATCTCCTACAGATATTTTTCCAAGATTTGAAATAGTAGCATTTTTCCCATAAATACCTATAGCAACATTTGAACTGTCTGAAGAACCAACTGTTATTACTCCATTAACTGTATTTGTTACAACAGCATCAGTATTTAATCCAGAAACCTTATTATTATGCACATAAATTCCAATAGTTCCTGTTCCATCAAGTGTTATATTTTTACTGTTAGTAACATTTACTTTTCCTTGAATAGTAAAAATACCACCAGTTCCAAATTCATCTACAATAGGTGTTCCCACAGGCTGTTCTCTATATGCCATTCCTAAAATACCTATAGACTGATTTCCACCTACTTTTATATCTCCTGCATTTGACACTGTACTTCCATTTACTGCATATATTCCTACTGCTTTGTTATTTACAATATTTCCTCCACCGGTTCCTTTTTCTACTTCTACTTCTGCTCCAGCAGCTATATCTATTTTACCAAAGTTCATATAAAGTCCAATAGCACCATTTCCAGAATCTGTTCTGTCTGCTATCACTTTAGAGTTAGCCAGCAGATTAATTTGTGCATCTGTTGCACTTGTAGCTGCTTTACTTGAGTTCATTTCGAGTCCTACCACTTGGTTGTTAAAATATGTTGTTGCATAAGCTGTATCTGTTGAAGCTGTTACTGTAATTCCTGCACCTACAGAAAGATTAAGTCTCTGTCCCATAAATCTTCTGGAGTAGAAATATCCAGCATTATTACTATTTCTATTATATTTATCCATATTAGCATCGATAGTTAAATCTCCACCATCTACTGTTGCTATCTTATACTTATCAAAAGTATTTGTTCCATCACTACCATCTACTATTGTCACTCCTGATCCTAAATTTGTTTCTACTGTGCTTTTTAAATTACTAGTAAGAAGACCAGTAGCATTTTTTAAATTTGCTACTGTAGCATCATTTGACATCATTGTGATTGTTGTATTATTCATTGTTACTTTTGGAGCTAATAAATCAAGTTCTACTCCTGTTGCTTTTCCTGAAAGTTCTAAATTGGCATTAGTCAAATTGATTGTTCCATTTCCATCTGAATATGCAGCATATCCTTCTCCAGAATATTTCAATTCTGCCCCTGTAAGATTAATACTAGTTCCAGCTCCAAAAGCTGCTATTCCTGCTGCTCCATTTTTTACATCTATTTTGGCAGCTCCTAAATTTACTGTTGCGCCACCTTCTGCATATACTGCTAATCCTCTTGTTGTTGGATTTGATGTATCATCAATTGAAATAGTCAAAGTATTTCCAGAAGTTGATGTTATTGTTCCTCCATTGCTATAGATTGCTGTTGTTCCCTCTGTTCCTTTTAAAACAACCGTTCCATTTATATTTACAGTATTGCTATTATATATTCCAGAAGATGATTCTCCAGTTACTTCTATATTGCTTCCATTAGAAATAGTAAATGTTCCAGTATTATAAATTCCTGATTTATTATTTCCCGTTCCAAGAACTTTTACAGTTCCACTATTACTTCCAACTCCATTATTTACAGTTGCTAACCCTATATTCTTATTATTATTTCCAGTTATTTCTATTGTTCCAGAGTTAGTAATTGAAGCTCCAGAGCCATTAGCTATCAAACCTGTAAATTCACTTAAATTACTTTGCAATATTGCTGTATTTTTAATAGTTCCTGTTCCTGAAGCTTGAGCAAAACTATTTCCTGTAAGACCTGAAGTTACAGTTATATTTTTATTTAACTGAATTGCATTTTGGTCACTTCTTACTAAAGTACTTTTTTTAGCATTGGCTCCAAAATTTAAACTATTTACTGTAGTATCATTTAAAACCATGTCATTAGTGTTTGTAGCAGTTGTCACATTTCTAAAGAACCCTACATTTTCTTCTCCATTTACTAGAATATTCAATCCTGTTATTCTGCTTATAGGATCTCCAGTTGATGTCCCTTGTGCTATTGCTACTCCTATATTTTTTTTTCCAGCTACTGTTATTGTTCCATTTGAACCAGTAACATTAGTAGCGTCATAATAAAAATTATTGTTATTAAAATAATCTTTCATTCTGAAGCCGTAGTTATTTTCTCCATTTATTTCTATATTTCCTAAAGATACTATAGAATTTGGTCTAGCAGAATAATAATATCCATAGTCTATTCCTATACTTTGTTTACCATTTATAATAATATTTCCACTATTTTTTGTTTGTGGCTGTGTTGTAAATGCACTTCCAGCTATAGAAGATTCATTATATTCTGTATCAATCATTATACCAACCATGTTATAACCGCTATTAAGTATTATTGTACCAGTATTTTCAAGAATGGAAGTTGAAGTTGTTGAAAAACTTCCACCACCTCCACCACCTCTTAATAGCTGATGTTCAAATCCCACTAAACAGCTTCCAGATGAAGCATTATTATGTCCATTTAGTGTTAATGTTCCTGCAAAAGTATATGTTCTATTTGCAGTTGTTCCTCCTCTTCCTACTTCATAAGGATTTAAACTTACAAACATAGCAGTAGAATTTCCTAGAGTACCTCTTGTCATAACATAATTTCCATTTATGATTACATCATGATTAGCTGCATCACTTATAAATGCATTTAATTGAGAGCTAGTACTTCCTGGACTTGTTAAAGTTACTGTAGTTGCGCCAGTAACAGCTTGCATAGTCCCTCCACTCCAAGAAGTTCCAGAAGTTGTTGTTCCTGTTTCTATATTTAATGTTCCTGTTGTACTATATGAATCATAATTTTGAGCAATTATATTATTTTTGCTCATACTTGGTGTATATCCTTGTCCAAATCCTGTTCCATTAAAAGTTAAATTTAATGGTACTAAAACTGATATTGCTGGTGTGGCTGGTGTTCCTGGTTTATTTGGAACGGGAATAATACTTGGTGTATAACCATCAGGTGTGATGGGAGTAGCAACTGTTATTGTTTTATCACTTGGTGCTGTTGGTGTTGTTATTGTTGGTGCTGTTACTGTTATCTTTTCTACTGTACTTGGTGTCGTTACTGTTACTGATACTCCTGCTGGAGCTGATGGAGCATTTATACTTGGTGCTGTTATTGGTGTTATTGTTGGCGTTGTTGGACTTACTGTTTCTGGTAATGCTCCTAAATTAACTGTAGGTGCTGATACAGTTACTGATACATTTGGATTTACTACTGGCAATTCTGGTTGTATCAGTTTTATATTTGCTCCTACTTCAATTGTCTCTCTAAATACATTATCATCAACAGCTACTCCATTCCCTTCAAGTATTTTATCAACACCAATATTACCATTTGATTCAAGCAGACTTCTTCCACTCTTTGTTCCGTAATGCTTGTTTATTGCATCAATTGTTTTTGAAAATTCGCTTATAGTTTTATTTTTCATAGTTCCATTATCTAAATGCTGATAACTGAAAAAAACTTGTGTACTTGGCATCAAAGGCTTAGAATAAAAATCTCCCTTTCTTACAAGTTCCACAAAATCTAAATTATATTCTTTTATTAATCTTTCATTTTCTTCTATTTTTCTTTTTATTTCTTCGCGCTCTGTCTGGATTCTAGTTAAAAGATCGTTTTTAGTTTCTTGTATTTCCTCTGCCGTTATTCCTGCACCTAAAGATATTCCTCCTGTTATCATAAAGGCTATCAAAAGTGAAAGAGAATAACTGACTTTTCTCTTCAAAAATCTCTTTAGAGATTTTTCAATATCATTTTTTCTCATAAAATCTTCCCCCTATTTAATTTCCTGTTCTTACTTTCTGTTCCATTCTATCTAGTCTACTCAAGTATTCATTAAGCTTCTCATTTTCAAGTAAAAGAACTTCAATTTCATTATTATTAGTTTTGAATTTATCATATACTTCATCAAATTTCTGGCTTAAAAATGCTCTGTTTTCACCCGCTTCTATCCCCAAAACTTCTTCAAGCTTCATAATTTCTTCTTCTTCCATCTTCAGAAAAGCCATTCTTTCTCTTCCTATTTCAAAAGCTGCTCCTGCTGCAGCAATTCTAGCTTCAGGAGTATTTTCGCTTCTGAATACTTTTTCCTCAAGAGATTCATTCATATCTCTTCTGATATCCTCAATTATTTTTTTCCCCTTTTCCTCCTCTGCTTTTTCAGCTGCTATTCTGGCTTTTTCCTCTGCTTCTTTAATCTTTTGTGCTTCTCTAGCAGCCTTTTGTTTTTCTTTCTCTTCTCTCTGAATTTCTTTTCTTATCTGTTCTAGAACTTTTCTTCCTTCTTTTTCATTTACTTCTTGTGAATAAAGTATTGTCGTCAAACAAGATAAAAAAAGAAATAGGGTGATTGTTTTTTTCATTTTTTCTTTCCTCCTTGAAATAAATTTTAAGTATTAACAATAATCTCTTCTTTTTCATCGTTAATAAATAAATACCTTTAAAATGTTATTTTAGAGCAAATTATTTTTGAATATAAAATTAATTTAGTTTATATATTATCTGCTCTAGTTAGATTATAGCATAAAAATAACTGCATACAAATAAAAAATAAATGAATAATTAAAAACTGTTGACATACTATTAATAAATATGTATATATCTAAATAATATAAAAGAATGTTTGTTATTGTTATTGATGATTATTTCCAACTAAAAAATATTTAAATAAATTTTAGTTTGTCATAATAATTTTGTAAAAAAGAGATAAAAAATTAATATATTTTTTAAAATTTTAGTAATATATTCTTTTTTATTTATATAAATTTATATAAACCTTTATTATTATGTTGTTAGTTTTCCAAAATTTTGTGTTTTATGTTATAAGAATTACTATGGTTGTTATCACTTAAATATTCTTTTTATTAAGTTTATTCCACAATTTTATTTATCTAAAATAATAGTGAAAAAAATATTATAAGTTAATTTTAAAAATACTAACATATATTATAAAAATATAAATTTGATTTTTTAACATATACTTTTTTATTTTCTAGGCTCATCATACTAAAGTGTGTCTTAATCATTTTTTTTAATAATTTTATCAATGGATAGTATATTATTAGAAAATTCAAAAAAGCATACTTTTTTGGAATAGAAAAAATGATAAAATTTTTTAGAGAAAATATATAAAAAATAGTCCAAAAATTAAAAAAAATTTTTGTATACTTTTTTGGAATGTTGTGGTATAATAAATTATAGAAAGATATATTGGGAGGTAAAATTATGTTAGAAAATGTAGAAAAATTTGAAAACTTTTATAAAGAGTATACTAAATTATCTTTTTTAGATTTTGAAGAATTAATATCTAATGCTAAAGATGAGAAAGAAAAATTATTTTTTAATATGCTCCTACAATATTCTATGGAAAATAAATTTAATGAAGTCTTAGAAAATGAGGGATATTAAAATGAGTAAAAAAAATTTTTATATCTTTGCAGGAGTAAATGGTGCAGGAAAATCAAGTTTATATAAATTAACTTCTACTTTTGATAAAAATTCTGATTTTGGAGAAAGAATTAATACAGATGAAATAGTTAATAAAATAGGAAACTGGAAAAATGCAGCAGATCAGATAAAGGCTTCAAAAATGGCTATTAAAATGAGAAAAGATTTTATAAAAAAAGGAATTTCCTTTAATCAAGAAACAACTTTAACAGGAAATACAATATTAAAAGCTATAGAAGAAGCTAAAAAGAATGGATATAAAATTTTAATGGCTTATGTAGGAGTAGAAAATCCAGAGATAGCAAAAGAGCGTGTTAAAATAAGAGTTAATAAAGGTGGACATGATATTCCTGTTGAAACAATAGAGAGAAGATATTATGAGAGCTTAAAAAACTTAAAGAAAATTGCTATGTATTGTGATAAATTAGTTGTTTATGACAATAGCAAGGTTGGAAAAGCACATACTAGATGTTTTATTCAAGAAAATGATTCAATCACTTTATTGGCAAAAGAATTACCGAAATGGGCAAATGATTTAAAAATCAATTTGGAAGATCAACTTGAAAAAAAATCTTTAAAGGAAATAAAAGATCAAGAGATACTTTTAAAACAACCTTTTGAAGAAATTTCAAAAGAAGATCCCTGGAAAAGAAAATTAGAAAATGATAAAGTAAAAGGACTTAGTTTAGGAAAATGAAAGCAAGAAGATTAGGATATGCCAGGGTGTCTACAAAAGATCAAACTTTAGAAAGACAAATAAAACTTTTGAATGAATCAAATGTGAATACTGAAAACATCTATCTTGAAAAAGTTAGTGGAAGAACTTTAAACAGGACTAAATGGAAGGAATTATTAGCAGACTTAATAATGGGAGATACTCTAGTAGTAACAGAACTAGACAGATTAGGGCGTACTAAAAAAGATATTATAGCAACCTTTGAATTGCTAAAGGCTAAAGGTGTTTATGTAGAAATTTTAAATATGCCTTTCCTTAATACCAATACAGAGAACGAAATAATGAGAGAAGTATTACAACCTAGTGTTCTTAATGTCTTATCATATTTTGCTGAAAAAGAGTTAGAAACAAAAAAAGAAAGACAAACAGGAGCTTATGCAGCTTTACCAGTTGATGAGAAAGGAAGAAAGCTCTCTATTAAGAAAAATAAGGTTGTAGGGCGTCCTAATAAGCAAGAAAACCTCTCTCAAGAGCAAAAGAGGTATATAGAAGCCTGGATAGCAGGAAATATTAAAACAAAGGATTGTATAAAGGCTACAGGGATAGGAAAATCAACACTTTTTAGTATAAAAAAAAATATGAAAAACTTATAAAAAAGGAGGAGTAAAAATGCTGGATATTATTTTATTAATAGGATCTCTTTTAGGTTTTCTTTATAGTATTATATTCTTATTTAGTTTTATGAAAGGGTTGAAAGAAATTAATATTAAAGAAAAAGAAGTTTTATCCAAAATAAAATTAGAGCTACAAAATAGAAAAATAAAAACATACATTTTATCTTTTATTATTAGCTTAAATCTTATAAGTACATACTTAATAAAAAGTGATCCATTAGAGCAAATAAATAGATATTTAAGTAAGTTTCATGGTTTTCCGTGGGAAGCTCCATTAGCGAGTTTAATATATTTAAAAATATTAGGAATTATGATAACAATTTCAATAATATCTTATATTCTTTCAAAAATTTATATAATTTTTGAACTTCCTAAAACAAAAGAATTAAAGTATTTTTCATCAAAATTAATAATTAGTCTTGCAAATGAGATTAGAAGTATTGAATTATTAATTTGTTTTGCTATTATTAGTATAATATTTTCTTTTATGGTAATATAAGGGCAGACTATAGAAATAAATTTTAGTAGTATTAGTTATTGAGAATTTTAAAATTTATAAATAATAATTTTCTTTTTAAAATAAAAAAGGACGGTAAAATATGAAGGATCTAAGGTTTTATGATAGTCTTGTAGAATTATATCAACATGAAAGTACCAAGGAATTAAAGGAAAAGTATTGGGAATATTCTATTAATTCTGGAAGTAACACAATTTTTTTTAAAGATTGGTTTTTCATGCAACAAAAATTTTTTAAATTAGATAATGGAGTATACATAACAACAGATCCAGAAAATAATCTTGAACAATTACTAACTTCTTTAAGATTTTCTTTAAAAGAAAAAGGAAAATTTATAGTAGATTATGACAATGCCGAGCAATTAAAAGAAATTATAAAAGAATTAAATCTATAAGAAACTAAAACCCAAAAAAAACTTGCTAAATTTCTCAAATATGGTATAATAATTATACAGAAGATGTGCTCGTAGAGTAACGAGCAGGGTAAACTAAAGAAATACTCAATGAGAAGATAATAAAATAGAAAGCTCTCTTTTTAAGAGAGCTTTATTGGGAGCCTGAAAGATGAGGTTAAGGAAAACACCGTCCAAGAGGTTAGAAAGGCGTTACAGGCGAATATAGAGGCTATACAGAGGGCTACAAAGCTTCTTGAGAAGCAGTCTGATACACTTACGAGCGTGATGAAGCAGAAGATCCGGGAGCTTGAGGAAAGTAAGAACAGTTTTTTTAGATATGAGGGCTTGAAGTTGTACCTGTTTTGGGGCGGTATGGTCTGCAATATTTTAGTGTTTCTTATGCTGTTGTATGGTATGATTAGTAAGTAAAAAGAAATCGATAAATTAGAATTTTATACAAGGAGTTAATAAATATGCTGCAAGGTATTCTTAAATAAACTGTCAATTTGATAGTGGGAACAAAAAGTAGCAGTCCCGTTTCACTTTTAATATGGGGCTTAGTTTTTTGTACCCAGTTTAAGAATACTTTTATCATGTAATTTTATATGCCCGAAAACATATAAGTGTTTTGGGGCTATTGGAGTTATTTACCCAGTGATAGGAGTATTTATCACTGGGTATTTTTATGCCCTTTTTTGGGTGTTGATAGGAGGAAAATCACATGAAAATAATTAACTTAGGCATTCTGGCTCACGTTGACGCAGGAAAGACAACATTAACGGAAAGTTTATTGTATACCAGTGGTGCAATTGCAGAACTAGGGAGCGTAGATGAAGGCACAACAAGGACAGATACAATGAATTTGGAGCGTCAAAGGGGAATCACTATCCAGACAGCAGTGACATCTTTTCAGTGGGAGGATGTAAAAGTCAACATTATAGATACGCCAGGCCATATGGATTTTTTGGCGGAAGTATACCGTTCTTTATCCGTATTAGACGGAGCAGTATTATTAGTTTCTGCAAAGGATGGCATACAGGCACAGACCCGTATACTGTTTCATGCACTACAGATAATGAAGATTCCGACAATTTTTTTCATCAATAAAATTGACCAAGAGGGGATTGATTTGCCAATGGTATATCGGGAAATGAAAGCAAAGCTTTCTTCGGAAATTATAGTGAAGCAAAAGGTTGGGCAGCATCCCCATATAAATGTAACGGACAATGACGATATGGAACAGTGGGATGCGGTAATTATGGGAAACGATGAACTATTAGAGAAATATATGTCAGGGAAACCGTTTAAAATGTCAGAACTGGAACAGGAAGAAAACAGGAGATTCCAAAACGGAACGTTATTTCCCGTTTATCACGGAAGCGCTAAAAACAATCTGGGGATTCGGCAGCTTATAGAAGTAATTGCCAGTAAATTTTATTCATCAACGCCTGAAGGTCAATCTGAACTATGCGGGCAGGTTTTTAAGATTGAATATTCAGAGAAAAGGCGGCGTTTTGTTTATGTGCGTATATATAGCGGAACATTGCATTTGAGGGATGTTATTAGAATATCTGAAAAAGAGAAAATAAAAATCACAGAGATGTGTGTTCCGACAAACGGTGAATTATATTCATCCGATACAGCCTGCTCTGGTGATATTGTAATTTTACCAAATGATGTTTTGCAGCTAAACAGTATTTTGGGGAACGAAATACTGTTGCCGCAGAGAAAATTTATTGAAAATCCTCTCCCTATGCTCCAAACAACGATTGCAGTAAAGAAATCTGAACAGCGGGAAATATTGCTTGGGGCACTTACAGAAATTTCAGATGGCGACCCTCTTTTAAAATATTATGTGGATACTACAACGCATGAGATTATACTTTCTTTTTTGGGGAATGTGCAGATGGAAGTCATTTGTGCCATCCTTGAGGAAAAATATCATGTGGAGGCAGAAATAAAAGAGCCTACTGTTATATATATGGAAAGACCGCTTAGAAAAGCAGAATATACCATCCACATAGAAGTCCCGCCAAATCCTTTCTGGGCTTCTGTCGGGTTGTCCATAGAGCCGCTCCCTATTGGAAGCGGAGTGCAGTATGAAAGCAGAGTTTCACTTGGATATTTAAATCAATCGTTCCAAAATGCGGTTATGGAGGGGGTTCTTTATGGCTGCGAGCAGGGGCTGTATGGATGGAAAGTGACAGACTGTAAAATCTGTTTTGAATATGGATTGTATTATAGTCCTGTAAGTACCCCCGCAGACTTTCGGCTGCTTTCCCCTATCGTATTGGAGCAGGCTTTAAAAAAAGCAGGGACAGAACTATTAGAGCCATATCTCCACTTTGAAATTTATGCACCGCAGGAATATCTCTCACGGGCGTATCATGATGCTCCAAGGTATTGTGCAGATATTGTAAGTACTCAGATAAAGAATGACGAGGTCATTCTGAAAGGAGAAATCCCTGCTAGATGTATTCAAGAATACAGGAACGATTTAACTTATTTCACAAATGGGCAGGGAGTCTGCTTGACAGAGTTAAAAGGATACCAGCCAGCTATTGGTAAATTTATTTGCCAACCCCGCCGCCCGAATAGCCGTATAGATAAGGTTCGGCATATGTTCCACAAGTTAGCTTAACAGCTTGCAAAAGTCATATAAAATGAGATTTGAAAGGATTAGAGACTAATTATGATGAAATGCGAATGGATATTGTGTCCTGTTTGTGGGAGCAAAACCCGTAATAAAATTAGGAAGGACACTGTTTTGGAGAATTATCCCCTTTATTGTCCAAAATGCAGACAAGAAAGATTGATTAAAGTTGACAACTTGAAGATAACTGTCATCAAAGAGCCAGACGCTTAAGACGCAGAGCCGATGAAATTGTGGAACAATTCACGAATCATCGGCTCTTTTTGTTTCGTATTTGAAAGAACAAACTCACCAAATAAAAAAAACGATATTCGGGTGGGTTATTTTGTTATACCCTAAATTACCCTCTGAATTTGTTTTTAAATTTGGAGGGATTTTTTTATGTCCTTTTTTCGGGCAGTTATCTATCTGCTCATACGAAGCAAAATTTATCAATACATAGCATATCAGAGAACGGCAGGAAACCAGTTAAAAAAATTTCTGCCAGTGCAACGGTACTTCTCACCTTGAAAGTAGAAGTACAATCTCCATACAATAGAATTACTATTTCCTATAACCGTAAAGGTCACAGAGCCTTTGCGGTTTTTCTTTTGTCGATTTTTGTTGGAAAGTGCCGTAGGGCTGTTTCTGATATGCGGTGTCGTTCTCCGCCTCTCCATCTGGATTTTTTACATTTCAAAAATTCAGATGGGAGGTATTTATGGTGAAATATGCACCAAGAAAGGTATATATCAGAGAAAGTGGCGGCTATGTGGAATTATCCTACACGGAGTTCTGCCGTTGCAGGGAATCCGACCAGACCTATATGGACAAGCTGTTTATCCCCATTCAAGGCTGTCTGCTTGAAGTCGTGAGGGAGCAATACACAGACTTCTACCGTGACAATCCTCTGGACTTTATCACTGATGAAGCGGTGGACATTGCAGAAACCGTTGTCAATGCGGTCATGGTGGACAGGCTGAAAGCCGCCCTGCCTTTGCTGTCGGATAGTGAACAGGAGCTGATACAGGCAATCTTTTTTGACGGACTTTCCGAGCGTGAAGTCGGGGCGAGGTTGGGCATAACCCAGAGCGTTGTAAACAAACGCAAAGCCAGAATCCTAATAAAACTAAGAAAGATAATAGAAAATTAAAATTTAAGGCGTTCAGCCCCCTTGTTTTTTCCTTTGGGAAGATGAGGGGGCTTTTCTCTGCCCTCTCAATCAATTCTGATTGGAGGAAGTAAGAATGGCATACAACCACGGACGGGAGGACAGGAAATGGCGTATCTGGAAAGAAGCGGAGGAAAAGCTGCTGCGTGAGTGCGGCGTTGATGAAGCGACCATTGAGCAGATACGCATGGCGGACAGGGCAGACTTCAATTCCAACAGGCGGTTTTACCGATGGACGAATGACGTTGCGGAATATCTTGAGGACATGGCAGGCAGGGAGCGGCAGGCGGAAGTGGGTACGGTTGCGGAGTTACTGGAAGAGATTGAGAGCGAAAATCTCTATCAAGTATTAGTCACGGTGGACGGGCGTACCTTGAAAATCGTCCTGCTGAAAATGCAGGGGTATTCCACAAAGGAGATTGCCCCGCTTGTGCATTTGACGACTGGTGCCATCTATGCGAGGTTAGACCATCTGCGGAAGAAGCTGCGGAAAATTTTATAGCTTCTAAAACAGCCTGCCATCCTGCGGGCTACTGGGTGAGGGATGGAAATCCCCTCACTCATTTTTTGCAGGAGGACAACAGGATGGCATACAGGGTTAAGGCATACACGCTTCGGGAGGAATCCACGGAAAGCGGCACAAGGTATTTTATCAGCTTTAAGGACGGGCAGGGCAAATCCCACGAGTTGGAAGTGTCGGAACAGTTCTTTATGGAGTTTCGGCAGATGGAGCGCAGGAACAGGAATCTTTTCTAATGGGACGAGCGGCACAGGGAGTTTAACGAGGTATGGGACGAAACCCTTTACAGACGGGCGTTGCGTGTGCCTAAGAGCCTTGATGAACGCATGGTTGAGGAAGAACGGAATGAAACGCTCTATAAGGCGGTTGGGAGCCTTCCAGAGATACAAAGGCGGCGTTTCCTGCTCTACTACGAGTATGAGTTCAATTTTTACCAAATCGCCGCTATGGAGCATTGCACCGCTTCGGCAATACAGAAATCTGTTGCGATTGCAAAGGAGAAAGTAAAGGCGGAAATTGAAGAAATATCTCCAACCGTGACCGACACCGCCCGAAAAAGAAATCTGTTTTTTATTTGTGTGGGATTGGCGGCATTACATACTCTCACTTTTTTCCGTGGGAGTAAATCTATTTTTAAGGAGGTCAACGCCTATGTGCAACGAAAACAAAGACACCGCCCGAAAGGAGGAAAGCCATGCAGAAGTTACAGACAGTCAACGCCGAAACGCTCCTTTATGAACCGCTTGAGAAACCATCCTTTGTGGTGGACAGCCTTATCCCGACAGGCTTATCGCTGTTCTGCGGCTCACAGAAGATAGGCAAAAGCTGGCTCATGCTGAAGCTATGCTTATGCGTGTCGCAGGGAATCCCTTTATGGGATATGCCGACAATGGAGGGCGATGTGCTTTACCTCTGCCTTGAGGACACGTTCTGCCGCATACAGGACAGGTTATTTCGTTTGACGGACGAAGCAAGCGGGCGGCTCCACTTTGCCGTGGCAAGCTGCAAGCTGTCAGACGGTCTTATCGTGCAGCTTGAAGATTATCTGAAAGATTACCCAGACAGCAGGCTCATTGTCATTGATACCTTGCAGAAAGTCCGTACAGCTTCAAAAGACAATGCCTATGCAAGCGACTATGGGGACATCTCCCTCATCAAAGACTTTGCCGACAGGCACTCTCTGGCGGTCATTGTCGTACACCACATCCGAAAGCAGAATGACAGCGACGTGTTCAACAAGGTGTCTGGGACGACAGGATTAACGGGGAGTGCGGACGCTACCTTTGTTCTGGAAAAGGAGAAACGTGCGTCTGACACCGCCAAGCTGTATGTGACGGGCAGGGACACGCCTTATCAGGAATACACGCTGCGTTTCCGTGATTGCCGTTGGGAGCTTGTGGAGCGGAAAACGCAGGAGCAGCTTGCGAAAGAAACGATACCAGATGTCCTTTTTCGGTTGGTGGATTTTATGAGGGATAAGGAAGAATGGATAGGCACGGCAACGGAACTGTTAGCCGCTATGGGGGAAACGGAAACCATACCCACGGTGATTACGAAATGGCTGAATGAATACCGCACCACATTTTTAAGCGAGAACCGTATCTGCTACCAGTACAGCCGCAGGAAAGACGGCAGGCGGATTGCCCTTGCAAGGAGGGCGGGTGACAGCGGTGATGGTGGTGACAGCGATATTAGGATACCCCCCTGTTACTGTCATTGACGCTTAAAGCCATGTAAAGCTGGCGGCTCTGCCCTGCGGGTGACAGCAGTGACGGTGGTGACAGTGATTTTAGGATACCCTGCCGCTGTCATCCCTACGGGAGAACACCCCGTAAACGCAAAATGCAGGCGTGAGATTTACTCGCCCTTTTCGGTCGTGTAAAACCACCCCTGCGGTCAGAAAAATCATTCCGATTTTTCCGACTGCGTTTACAGGGTGTAACACACTACACTTTGCCCTGCAAAGTCGTGTGCCAGACGTTCCCTCTGGACTCCCTTAAGGCAGGGCTGTGCCCTGCTATCCTACGCCTTACGGCTTCGGATAAAAGAATGGCGGCATGACGGTGACGGCTCTTGCGAGGGGGGTATCCCAAAAACACCGTCATCATCGACATGACCGTCATGCAGGGGGTGAGGGTGACAGTTGCGGCAGTCGGCAGGGGGTATCCCAAAACTGCTGTCACCACCGTCACCGCTGTCACCCCAAAGGACGGTCACCCGCCGAAAGAAAGGAGGAATCCGCCTATGCCTTATGCAATCCTGCGTTTCCAGAAACGAAAAGCGGGCGGCGTTGCGGCTTGTGAACGCCACAACGAGCGGAAGAAAGAAGCCTACAAAAGCAACCCAGATATAGATATGGAACGCTCTAAAAACAATTACCATCTCATAGCACCACCAAAGTACACCTACAAGAAAGAGATTAACCGCATGGTAGCCGAAGCGGGGTGCAGGACAAGGAAAGACAGCGTGATGATGGTGGAAACGCTCATCACAGCTTCACCAGAATTTATGAACCAGTTACCGCCCGAAGAACAAAAAGCGTATTTCCAGACGGCTCTTGACTTCATTTCGGAGCGTGTTGGAAAGCAGAATATCCTCTCCGCTGTCGTCCATATGGACGAGAGAACGCCCCATATGCACCTCTGCTTTGTGCCGATTACGCCAGACAATAAGCTGTCAGCGAAAGCTATCTTAGGCAACCAGAAATCATTATCCGAGTGGCAGACCGCCTACCATGAGCGGATGTCCTCACGGTGGAATCAGCTTGAACGGGGGCAGTCCTCAATGGAAACCAAGCGGAAACACGTCCCCACATGGCTCTATAAATTAGGCGGCAGGCTTGATAAACAGTATGAAGAAATCGTGTCTGCCCTATCCGACATCAACGCCTTTAACGCAGGGAAGAAAAGGGATAAAGCGTTAGATTTACTCTCTGCATGGCTGCCAGACGTGGAGAAATTCTCTAAGGAAATCGGGAAACAGCAGGCGTATATCGACAGTTTGAAAGAGAGAATTGGGCAGGAATCAGACTATGCGGGGCGTATGCGTGATGAAAAGTACGAGCAGGAACTAAAGGTGCAGAAAGCGAATCAGAAGATATTTGAATTGCAGAGAACCAACGAGCAGATGGGGCGGCTGCTGTCAAAAATACCGCCCGAAGTGTTGGAAGAATTGCAGAAAAATCATAGAAGCAGAGCGAAAGAAAGGTAGATATGTGAATGAAGAAACAGGATTTTAAGGTGTTAAAGACCAAAGACTTGTACCCGTTCCCCGACAATCCGTTTCATGTGGCAGAAGATGAAACACTGTCAGAGTTAGCGGAAAGCATCAAGGAATTTGGCATTGTCACGCCGATAATCACACGCCCGAAAGAGGACGGGGACGGTTATGAAGTGATTGCAGGACAGCGGCGTGTCCGTGCTTCTGAACTTGCAGGGATAAATACCGTGCCTGCGTTTGTCCTGCCCTTAGACCGTGACCGAGCCATCATCACCCTTGTAGACAGCAATTTGCAGCGTGAGAATATCCTGCCATCGGAGCGGGCGTTTGCTTACAAGATGAAATCCGAAGCCATGAAGCGGCAGGGTTTCCGCACAGACTTAACCTCGTCACAAGTTGTGACGAAGTTGCGGACGGACGACAAGGTGGCACAGGGCTTCGGCGTGGGCAGGATGACCGTGCAGCGTTTTATCCGCCTGACGGAACTGATACCGCCGATTTTGCAGATGGTGGACGAGGGGAAAATCGCCCTCACGCCTGCGGTGGAACTGTCCTTCTTGAAGAAAGACGAGCAGGAAAACCTCTTTGCCACGATGGAGAGCGAAGAAGCAACGCCCTCACTCTCACAGGCACAGCGGATGAAACAGTTAAGCCAGAGCGGGCGGCTTGACATGGATACGATATTTGCGATTATGACGGAGGAAAAGGGCAACCAGAAAGAAACCTTGAAAATCAACACAAGCAAGCTGAAAAAATACTTTCCGAAGAACACAACGCCGAAGCAGATGGAGGAAACCATCATCAAACTTTTGGAGCGTGAGTTGCAGAGGAAACGCAACCGTGACAGCCGCTAATCTTCTTTTTTCGGGAAGTAAATACAGAGAGTTGAGGTATGGAGAATGAGAGAAATCCAGTATGAAATCGTAAAGGAAATCGCAGTATTGTCTACGGGCGACAGTGGCTACACAAAGGAAATCAATCTCATTTCATGGAATGGGAAAGAGCCGAAGTATGACATCCGCAGCTTTTCCCCGAACCGTGAAAAGTGCGGCAAGGGAATCACGCTGAACGCTGATGAAGCGGCGGCACTCCTTAAAGCATTACAGAAAGAATTAAACAGCGAGGATTAATGGTATCTGATTGGCAGGGCGGGGACATTTCCAAACTCTTCCCTGCCCTGTCTGGAAAGGAAGATTTAAGTATGGGCGAGGATAAGAAAGCAGATAAAAAGAGAAAGCGTATCGTGCCAAAAGCACCAGTGCAGATGATAATCAGCCGTGAATATGTCGGCACACAGACCGTTACAGAAGCGTTTGTCCCGATTATCTCCGAGGATATTCGGAAGAAGATTGCCGAGGGCGACACCTTCGACAATGAGGGGCTGTCCGCTTAGAATGTACGCAATGGGACATGAAAACAGATAGGACAGATACGGAGGTTTTACAGTATGGCAGGAATCAAAGAAGAAAAGAAAATCTATTTAGTCGGCATTTATTGCCGCTTATCTAAAGACGATGGTACGGATAACGAGAGTGCGAGCATTGCGACACAGAAATCCATCCTCACGGATTATGTGAAAAAGCAGGGATGGCACATAGCAAAAACGTATGTGGACGATGGTTATTCTGGTACAAATTTCCAAAGACCAAGTTTCCAGAATATGATAAAAGACATTGAAAGCGGTCTGATAAACTGCGTGATTACGAAAGATTTATCCCGTCTGGGGAGAAACTATCTTGATTGTGGGTTATATCTGGAAGTTTTCTTCCCAGAGCATAACGTGAGGTATATAGCGGTCAATGACGGCGTAGATACCTTGAATAAATCTGCTATGGACATCACGCCTTTCCGCAACATTTTAAACGAAATGTATGCCGCTGACATATCTGTTAAGATAAAATCGGCATATCGGGCGAGGTTTCAACAGGGGAAATTCATGGGAACTACCGCCCCTTATGGCTATATCAAAGACCCTGCCGACCACAACCATCTGCTGATAGATGATAAAGTGGCACATGTTGTAAAAGAGATATTCGACCTTGCATTAAAAGGGAATGGAGTTGCCAAAATTTGCAGACATCTTAATAAACAGCATATCCTACGCCCTGCCGCTTATGCGGCGGAGCGTGGCGAAACAGGCTTTGAACGTCATTTTGAGGGGAACGAGGACAAACGCTATATTTGGAGTGGGAACAGCGTGAGGAGCATTTTAAGAAGCCCGATATATGCGGGAAATCTTGTAGGCTACAAACGGATTGCCGCCAATATGAAAAGCAAGAAACGCCCCTCTAAGCTGCCCGAAGAATGGGAAGTGATACCCAATACCCATGAGGGAATAGTCACGCAGGAGGAATTTGATATTGTCCAACAGCTTATTACAAGTCGTAGGCTTCCACAGAACAAGGGAGGATTTGTAAATATTTTTGCAGGCGTTATCAAGTGTGTGGACTGCGGATGTGCTCTGCGGGCAATGAACGTACACAGGAGGAAACGCCCAGAGATTATCGACTGTGTACAGTATTCATGTAATAATTATGCAAGAAACGGAAGAAGCGAGTGTAGTGCCCACAATATAGAAGCAAGGGATTTATTCAATGCCGTTCTTGCCGACATCAACTGTTTTGCGGATATGGCAGTGAATGATGAAAAGGCGGTCAGGGCCATAGAAAAGCGGCTCACGGAAACAGACCAGAGCAGGGCGAAAGCATTAGAGAAAGAACGTAAGAAGCTGAACAAACGCCTTGCGGAACTGGACAGGCTGTTTTCCTCTCTCTACGAGGATAAGGTCATGGAGCGTATTACCGAGCGGAATTTTGAGATGATGTCGGGGAAATACCAGAAAGAGCAGCTTGAAATTGAAGCAAGGCTGAAAGAGGTGACGGAAACTCTTAATGAAAGCTACGAGAAATCACGGGGAATCCGTGACTTCCTCGCCCTTATCCGAAATTATCAAGGCTTAAAAGAACTGGATGCAACAGTTATAAACGCACTCATAGACAAGATACTTGTTTCGGAGCGTGAGAAGATGGCAGACGGAACAGTGAAGCAGGAAATCAAGATTTACTATAAATTCATCGGCTTTGTCGATGAATTACATATCATACCTACAAAACGGTGGGCAGCAATGCCCGCTAAAAATTGTACGGTGTGCGGCGTTGAATATGTCCCGGGCTCTGGTGCATCAAGGTATTGTCCTGCTTGTGCCAAGAAGATACGGAGGGAGAAATCAAACGAGAGCAAACGCAGGAGCAGAGAACAGAAAAGGATAGCATGTATGAACTGTCCGCAAAAAATGACCGACTGACATGGAGCAGCGTAACGGACGAATTGTAAGACAAGGAAATGAAAACAAGTCCGTAAATATATTCCGATATGTAACAGACAGAACTTTTGATGCTTATAGCTACCAGATCCTTGAGAATAAGCAGAAATTCATTTCTCAGGTAATGACAGGAAAGGTAAAAGTCAAGACTTGTGAAGATATTGATGAAAAGGCTCTTGATTTTGGTGAGGTTAAGGCACTTTGTGCAGGAAATCCTCTAATCAAGGTAAAGATTGACCTTGAAACAGAAATTAACACACTTAAAATCATAAAGGCAGGTTTTGATCGTCAGAAGTATGCTATGGAAGATAAAGTTCTGCATTCATTACCAATTAAAATTGGTGCTGCTGAGCAAATTATTGAAAAGATTAAGAGTGATATTCAAACAGTGAAAAAAATACTTCCTAGTGTAAATGAAGATAACAGAGAATATTATCCTGTTGAGGTTAATTCAAAAGTTTATTCTGACAAGGAAGCTGCAGGAGCAGCTATAAAGTCTGCAATGCTTTCACCGGATGTTCTTGAGGGAAAAGAAGTATCAATCGGCAAATACAGAGGACTTGAGTTATCAATAATGTTTGATAAAAATTTCTCAAAGCAATTCAAAGCTTGTCTCAGAGGGGAATATCCACATTACTGTGTCCTTAATTCTGATCCGGGTGTAAATGCTTCCGGTAATATTACACGACTTAACAACCTTATTAACAGTATTCCTGATGAGCTTGAACAAAGTATATCAAAGCTTGAAGATTTACGTGCTGACCTCAAGGCTACAACAGAACGTTCCCAGGAGGTTTTCGCTCGTCAGCAGGAGCTTGAAGAAAAAGAGCGTGAATTAATAGATGTTGATGCTCAGCTCAAGGTTTCAGAAATCGGGGAAAGCAATGAAGAATTGTCTGAAATATATGAAAGTCTTGAAACAATGTTCCCTGATGTGTTATCTGGCAAAGAAACATACATAAAGCTATCTGCCGGAGAATGTTTTGACAGTTTGTTTGTTAAGCAGCTGTCTGAAAATCAAATAGCTGTTGCACATACTTATATTCAGAATGGAGATCTCATGTATGATCCTATGATTACATATGAGATTGACAGGGAAAAACGTACTGCTACTGCTGTAGAATATGAGAATAGTGGCTTGGGAATATATGAAGTGTATACTGATTCTCCTGAAAAGCAAGCTGACTGTAATGACTTTACTCTTACTTGGCTTGAAAACATTGAACAGCAAGGATACGAGCGTATTTCTGAAAAAGAAAATGATACACCGAAGCGTGATTTACAAGTTGCTGAGAGATAATTCCCCAGTGGGGAATGTCTGTGCAACAAGATTATGCCTGATTTAATTCTAAAGTGTAATACAAAAGGACCGATTTAAAAAGTCGGTCCTTTTTATTGTTGTATAGTAACAAGTTTGCCATTACATACTTTACTTTTGCCTTCAATATGAAAAGTATTTCAATTTTCATTAATTGCATAAAGCAATGCAAGACGTATTTGTCTAAGTAATTCATCCGAAAGCTGATTATATTTATCACTCAGACCTTTTTCGTGAGCATAATACGGTGGACTATCATTCCATGAACCCATTGCACCGAACACATCGGCTTTTGAACATGCATAATATATTTTCTTATTAGCTTCTGAAATTTGTGGAAGTAATATTTTGTGACCATATTGGTCTGTTTGAGGAATTTCTTCATTTCCATCTATAATGCATATCGCAGAGCGAAAAATATCACCAAATCCTGAAAAATCAATCTCATCTGCAAAAGCAGCTATATCATATAGTATTTGTCTGAAATTATCTGAATTATCTTCAAATCTTGGCTTTCCATTTGGTGCCTCAATCCATTCTTGCTCAATATATACAACATTCCATTTCTTTTTATCACTATCAAAATTCCATTCAGCAATCCAGTATGTGATCTTTGATTCTGAATGGAATACGACTATGGAAGAACGATTAGTATTAACAAATCCGAGTAAATGGCGGTCGTCTGTTTTTATAGGACTAAGCATTTTTATATCAGTCATGCCATCTTTTACACAATTCTCATACCATTTTTCAATACTATCTGCAGTGTTGGTTTCTGTATGTAATAATTTCTTCTTTGGTAAGAAAATAAACCTGATATTATCTATATAAGGACTTATTTCAATATATATTGCTTGCGAAGACATAAGTGCTTTACGTGCTGCACTTACAATCATACAAATTTGACTTATTTCTCCATTCAAAATAATCACTCACTTTATTAAGCATAGTTTTATATAAGTAATTATACATGTTACTCCATAATATGTCAACAAATTTATACTCTGCATTATTGCCTTGTGAAGCAAATAGACCTTACTTACCCTCCACAAATAATGTATAGTAATAGATAATGTAAAGTATCTTACAAAAACCCCAGTACTGCTAGAATTTCTGCAAAATAACTTTACATTATAATTAATAATGCTATTATCTTCCAAGTGATGAAGGACGGAAACACCGAAGCTTAATTGCAAACAACTGAAAGATAATATAACTGGATCGACTTAATCGTCGGTCCTTTTTATTCCCCAGTGGTAAATTTAAATCAAAATATAGTATTTTTTATTATTAACCATTTTATTATAATTTAGTAAATATTGAAATTTTTTCTACAATATGTTACAATATAAATATTATTTTTTTGTTATGGGGGTAAAAAAATGTACTTTAAAAGAAAAGTCCATTGTTTAGTTGCTTTTATTATATCGGCTTTTTTGTGTGTAACAGTATTATCTGCATGTAATCAAACTGAAGAAGTTCAAACGGAGGAAACTACAATAACAACTGCAATTACTTTGGAAACTACTTCTCAAACCCTATCAGAAGAAGAATTGAACGCTCTGGCTCAGGATATGCCCGAAATTGTATTTGTAACTTATTATCACTTTCCTGATGAACTAGAGTATAAAACTGGTAAGTTTATCGGAACTTCTGGGTATTTTATTGACAAAAACGGAAATATCAAATATTTTGAATTTGAAAATGAAGAAATTGCTTGTGGTTTTTTAGAAAATACTGTTGTAGATAAAGATACAAATAGTATTTACGATTCATATTCGGAATACAGCATACTACAAGATTTAAATAAGAAGATACAAGAAAATAGTTTCGAAACAGATTATGAACCTATATCAAAAGAAAAACTTATAGGTTATTATGATTCTCTTTTTGAAATAAGTAACACAAAAATAGATACTGATACGGTTCGAATACCCATAGATCAAGGATTATCATGCCTTTATGGAGTAAGATTAGATGAAAATAACAATGAAGAATATTTATTGTTAAATGAACATGGCGATTCATATTTCAATAATGAGGATCGTTATGCTGAACAGCTATCTGAACAATTGTCAAGTGTCTTGCCTAGAAATAAACAATAATAAGGAGAAAAGAAAAAGAATATGAAGAGAAAAATATATAATTTTTTGTTATCTTTGGTTATAGCCTTGAATGTAGTTACCCCTATTAAACTTTCAGCTGAGGAGATTACAGAAAAAGTTTTTTTATACGATGATTATACAGTTGAATATTCTGTTAAAAATAGTTGGATAGATAGTCAGAATATTAATATAACTATTACAAATATAGGTGAGAAACCAATAAACGGATGGGCACTTGGAATTGATGCAGGGGGTGAAATAAATTCTTTATGGAATGGTTCAGTTTATAAATGTACGAATTCAGAATACATAATAAAAAACCTTGACTATAATTACGAAATAAAACCAAACACATCAATTACTTTTGGATACACACTAACGGGAAAACAGCTTAGTATTCCAACTAAAATTGAAATGTTTTCAAAAAGAGTTGAAAGTACGGGAGGTTATAAAGTTGAGTTAATTGAAACAAATAATTGGGATACCGGTTTTCAGGGTGAAATAACTATATGTAATTTAACTAGTAAGCCAATAGACGCGTGGAATTTATCTTTTGATGCTGACTTTACTATTGATGATATATGGAATGCTAATATAATTTCTGAAAATAATGGCGTATATGAGATATCATGCTCACAAAGTACTATGTCAATTATGCCTGATTCTACAGTTGTAATTGGAATAAGAGGAAGTAAAAATGCAGATCTTAGAACTAGCTTTAAGACTGTAAAGTTAACTGAGACAATTATTGATGAAAGCACAGAAACAATACCTGAATATCCTATTGATGAGAATAATGAAGGGGTTTTTTGTAAGAATATCACTAGCGAAGATGATATCGAATATACTAGTAATGATTTTTCTTTTATTAAAAATCAGTTGCTTCTTATGGCAGATGACAATATTACATATCAAGAGATGTCAGACATAGTTCGAGAATTAAATGCTGAAATAGTAGGATATATTGATATTTCAAATGAATATCAGATAGAGTTTAATAGTAATACAAATATTGATTACTTAAATTCTGTTATGAACCAATTACTTCAAAATTCATCTATTGAAAGTGTATCACTAAATTATTATTATACGTTACAACCAAATTTTATGCCAAATGATGAAAAGATGAGTACAGCTAGTGGAATAAATAACGATAACTGGAATCTATATGCAATTAATGCTTTTCGTGCTTGGGATTATTATGATGATATGTCAGAAGTAAAAATTGGTTTAATAGATTCTTCATTTGATGAAAATCATGAAGACTTAGATTTTAAAAAAACATGGAAAAATCCTTTAAAAGATACTATTAAAAGTCAAGATGAACTTTCAATATATCTAAAACATGGTACGCATGTCGCAGGCATCATGGCAGCAGGTTTTAACAATAATAATGGCATAACTGGAGTTTGCCCTAAAAACGAATTATATGGTTATGTATTTGTAGAGATAAATTACTCTGCAGAACTGCATCACTTAATTAAACAAACAGATGGAGTTTTGAAAATTCTCGGAGCACCTTCTCCTCTTCCTGAATACGAATCAGAAATAATGAGATGGCTGTTTAACGATGGAGAGATTATTGAACAGTCAAACGCTCTTATTGATGATAATGGGAACTGCATAGGATATGAAGGTTTCCTTTCAGGTCAGGATGATAAAGTTACTTATTTGAATAAAAGACAATGCAAAGCATCCGTTGCTGTTAAATTCGGCGGCAGAGTACATAAAGCTAATCTAGGCATAGAGCTTAAGGCTGCACCAAAAGCAGATGATAATACCGGTCAGGGTTGATTCGTTCCCCTGTTCGGCATCAGCTGTATATATCATGTAAACAGGTTATAAAAAGCTATAATCTGAATGGCGCAGCATACCTTAAAGAATGATACCGTTAAACAGGCATTAAACGGCGTTAAAATGGCTAGTAAGTATTCATTTTGAAATAATTATACTCTTATTTTAAAAGTGGCTCTGTGTGCGTTTCTGCGGCTCACAGTGGCGCTTTATATTTTTCACAGATGGAGGTGGTAATATGGCACTTAATCCAGTCGCAAAAGACAGCATTATTGCTCTTGCAGGTGTAATTAATCCTAAATCTGAATCAGAACCTAGCGGCGGCACTGAAACCGTTGCCGATTTTGTTCAGAAGTTACTTGCTGAACCTGACAAGAAAATCAGAAAGCAGATGATGAAAGATTTTTCATCCAGACGTTCTGATGTTGCAAAATTTATCAAGGATAATGAGGATCTGATTAATGCTGAAGCTGAGATGGCTCTTATTGCTTCTGCTGTCGGAACTACGGTCACAGAAAAAGAGATCTCATATTCAGGCGGCAGAAAGTCTGTAAAAACAAAGAAAAAGGCTATTGCTCCGAATGTCGGGGCATTAAATATTTATCTGAAGAACCGTATGCCGGATAAGTATTCAGATAAACCACAGACGGAGATTGAGATTGAAAGTCTTGACGATATTGAAAAGGAGATTTACGGCGATGAAGAAAATTCAACCTAAAATAAACGCTGTAAAAACAATTCCTTATCATTTCGGAGATAAGCACCTGGAATACATCCGCAACTGCAGAGACTGTGTTTATAACATTGCCGAGGGCGCAGTCAGAGCAGGAAAGACTGTTGACAACGTACTTGCTTTTTGCGAGGAGCTTAAATCCACCCCGGATAAGCTGCACCTTGCTACTGCATCCACTGCTCCTACTGCAAAACTTATTCTTGGAGACTGCAACGGCTTTGGCATTGAACATTTTTTCAGAGGTCAATGCCACTGGGGAAAATACAAAGGCAATGAGGCTCTAATAATTAAGGGGGTGTTCACTGGATACCGTGAACGCATCGTTATGTTTGTAGGCGGCGGTAAGGCAGACAGTTACAAGAAATTCAGAGGTACATCTATAGGAATGTGGATTGCTACTGAAATTGACTTGCACCATGAGGAAACCATAAACGAAGCTTTTGCTCGTATGGCTGCCGCAAAGCACATGCGTATATTTTGGGATCTCAATCCGACAAGTCAGTTTGCTCGAATATATACTGAATTTATAGATGACTATGCTAAAAAGCAATCTGCAGGAGAACTTCATGGAGGTTACAACTATCAGAAGTTCACTATCTATGATAATATCAATATTTCGGAAGAACAGCGGCACATATTCATTTCTCGTTTCACTCCCGGTACAGCTGAATACCGCAGAAAGATTGACGGTGAGCGTTGTGTTACAGAGGGACTTGTATTCCAACAGTTTGCTGATAATCAGGAACGTTGGATTGTTGAAGAAAAATACAAGAACATCCGCATGATTAATATAGGCGTTGATTTTGGTGGTAACCAATCTAAGACAACATTTGTTGCATCTGCAATTATCGGAGCGTTTGAAAAGCTTGGCGTTATTGCTGATCATAAAGTCAAGGGCGGCAAGGGTACAATTGATACGGATCTGATTTGCAGGGATCTCCTTGATTTTTATAATTATGTAAAAGCAGAGTATCCAAATGTTTCAATTCCTTTTATCTTTTGTGACTGTGCTGAGCAGACACTTATAAACAGTATAAGATTTTTCTTTGCTCGGCATCAGATTAAAGTAGTTATCAAGGACAGCTATAAAGGTGCAATTACTGACCGAATATATGCACTCAACGGACTTATGACACAAAACAGATTTGCAGTTCACAAAGACTGCATGAATGTTCGCAATAGTCTGAGTTCACAGGTTTGGGATACAAAGGATCCAACAAAGGATGTGCGACTTGATGATGGAACATTTGATATTGATACCGCTGATGCTTTGGAATACAGCTTCAGCACATTTATAATTCAGTTTAATGTAAAGGGGTGAAATAATTGAACAATCAGATTATATCATGGATTAACCACAAGCTAAATATTAACATAGAATCAGATTATTACAGTAATTATATTGATGAATGGCGCAACTGGTGGCAGGGTTTTTATAAACCGTTTCATTGCTACAAATTTAATAACGGCAAAGTTGTATCCGATAGAAAAATGTTTTCCCTTAAAATGGGTAAGAAAGTTTGTGAGGACTGGGCATCAATACTTTTAAATGAAAAGACAAAGCTTGTTGTTACTGACGATAAAACAAATGAGTTTCTGCAGGGCAAAAAAGAAACGAGCGGAATATTCGGAAGTAATGACTTTTGGTTACAGGCAAACAGGCTAGTTGAGAAAGCTTTTTACAGCGGTACTGGCGCTGTTGTTATTCATGCCCGAAATGTTCATGTTAATGGCAGCGGATATATTTCTGGGAACGAAAGTACAACACTGTCATTTAATTATCTCTCAGCAGAATACATAATACCTCTTTCATTTTCCGGTGGGAAAATTACCGAAGCTGCCTTTTGTTCTGAAGAAACGATTAAAGGAAAAAAGTATATGTTACTGGAGCTGCACACAATCGGGAATGACGGCAATTACATAATTGAAAATTACCGCTTTACTTATGATTATAACAGTCTGCAGGAAACGGAACTGCAGGCTGGTGTTGCTAAGAGTATTAATACAAGGTCACCTGTACCGTGGTTTGCTATTATTATGCCGAACATTGAAAATAATGTTGAGAACAATAACGGACTTGGTGTATCGGTGCTGCATGGTGCAATTGACTGTCTTCAGGCGGTTGACCTTGCTTTTAACGGCTTTACAACTGACTTTAAACTTGGACAAAAAAAGGTCTTTATGTATAAGGACTTACTTGGAATAGGAGAAGACGGAGAGGAACTTGTACCCGATGACGTTAATCAGCAGCTCTTTTGTTATATTGATAAGGATATAACAGGAGAAAATAAAAAGGATCTCATTCAGGAATTTAATCCGGAACTGAGAGTTGATGAAACTACAAAGGGAGTACAGGCTGCTCTTGATTATCTGTCCTTTAAAGTAGGACTTGGCAATAAGCATTATCAGTTTAATTCGGGGTCTGTTGTTACTGCTACGCAATACAGTGGTGATAAACAGGATTTAATTCAGAATGCTCATAAGCACTATATTGCTGTAGAGACGTTTTTGCTTGGCTTTATAAAAAGCGTTCTATGGATAGGCAAAAACATTCTTAATGCTGATATTGATGAAAATACTGATATGGAGATTGTTTTTGATAAATCTGTTGTTATTGATGAGGCAGCTGAACGTTTACAGGATAAAGAAGATGTGCGTGATAGGGTTATGTCAAAATGGGAATACCGTGTAAAATGGTACAGTGAAACTGAAGAGGAAGCTAAGGCAGTTATTGCTGAAATTGAAGGAAGTCAGTCAGATGATAACTTGATAAACTTTGACGAGGATGATGCATAATGCTTACACCTGCAAAGCTTGATAAGCTTCCTGAACCGATGATACAGCTTATGTCAAAGCTTCAGGATGATATCATTGCTGATATATGCCGGAGAATCACGAAAGCAAACCTGCTTACCCCTACAGCTGAATGGCAGCTATGGAAAGCAAATCAGCTGAGGCTATCTTCTTCAGAGATAAACAAGCGCATTGCACGTTCTCTAAAAATCCGTGAACGTACGGTAAGAGCTTTATACACAGATGCGCTGAAAGAAGCCATACATGAGGATGCACAGATTTACCGTTATGCAATTGCTGAGGGTAAGCTTCCTAATGAATATGGTGATAAGCTTACTTCATACACAAGGTCAGCAGATTTTAATAATGCTCTCCGTCAAGGGTTAAAAAACACCAACGGATTGATGCGCAACCTTACAGGCTCAGCTGCAGGAGTGGCAAACAAAACTCTTTCTGATGTTCTTGATACAGCATATCTTAAAGTACTCAGCGGTGCGTTTACTCCTAATCAGGTTATTTACAGTGCTGTATGTGATCTTGGAAGCAAAGGCATACAGATTGTAAGCTACAACTCCGGACGTTCTGATCAGCTTGATGTTGCTGTAAGACGTGCGGTGCTTACCGGGATAAACAAAACTGCCTGTGATATGTCACTTGGTCTTGCTAATGAAATGGGATGTGAGCATGTCGAGGTTTCTTCGCATTTTGGCGCACGTCCTACTCACGCAGTCTGGCAAGGTCAGATTTACAGTCTTAAGCGAGGGCATCCTAAATACTCATATTTTTATGATGCCACAGGCTATGGAACGGGAGCAGGTCTTGGTGGTTGGAACTGCCGACATTCGTTCTTTCCATTCTTTGAGGGATTGTCAGTTGCGGCAAATCAGCCTGATTTCACTTCTGAGGAAAACCTTGAGGAATACAACAACAATCAGCAGCAACGTTACTATGAACGTGCTGTACGAAAATCCAAGCGTGAGCTTACGGCTCTTTACAGTTCCCGAACGGCAACAGCAGATCCTGAACTTAAAGCACAGCTTGACAGGCAATTTGAACGCAAGGCAGTTACTCTTAAAAATCGTGAGGCTCGGCTCTCTGAGTTCCTGCGTCAGACAGGCAATCTTCCTGATAACTCACGTGTTCGGGTTGATGGATTTGGTAGGGGTATTTCACGTAAGGCAGTATATGCCGGAAATAAATCATATCTAAAGCACATGAATCAATTAGGTATAGAAAATCCACCGAAAACTATTGCTTTATTTAATCAGATGAGGTATAATAACTCTCCTGAATACCAATTGATGAATAAATATATGACTTCTGTTAAAAAAGGAATGCTTTCTCCTACTACAGGATATGAGACTTACAAGAAATATCACCAACGAATTCAGGATGAGATTGTAGGCATGAAAACAATAAACGGTATTCTCATTACTGGGAAATCAGATTATTTCCTGGAGCGTGTATTTGGAACAGGTAAAGATCCCAAAACTGGACTATCAAGGAATGGTGTTGAATTTGATGATATTAAGGATGCTCTATTCAATGGTCAGGTTAAACCTGTTAGAGAATCCAAAGATAAAAATGGGAAAATAATTAAAAGTCAACTGTTTTACAATGATAATTGTGCTGTATCAGTAAACCCTGAAACAGGCTTAATTATTCAATGTAATTTATAGTTTGAAAGGAGCAGATTTTTATGGTCGTTACTTTAGATAGAAAATGGGGAAACGCAATTAAGCTAGTTGACTTCTCTGATTTATCGAAATTACCTGTAATATCTGAAAGCCAAAAAGGAGTTGAAGTAAAATTTGATGATTCTGATCTCAGAGATTTCTTGCTAGATATTAATTCATCAATATCACTGATTGGAATGGATTATAGTGGAGGAGTTACTGTTAATTCAACTGGTGAAGATTTATATGCTATTTATGATGAGATTAAACATCAAATAAAATAAAGCACTCTGAATAAGGGTGCTTTTAATTTTGCTTGAAAGGAGATGAGAATTTGAAAATAACAATAGTAATTTCAAAAAAAGAACTTGCTCATATTATTAAAAATACGGGCAAGTCCTTTAAGGCTAGGCTGCTTTTGGATGGAAATAAGATTACTGAAGCTTTTCAGAAAGCCAATTGTGATAAAGCTTCAAAATCTCTAAAGTAAATAGTAAATTCGTTGAGGACATTGCTGTAGCAAATGAGTTCAATCCTTCTTGAGTTAATGAGAAATCAGAAGTAATATTCACGCTATTAATGGTGTCGCATATCTCTTTTATTTTTTCGGTAGATAATGTTGCTGAAAATTCTGAAAAATCAGGGAAAATCATATGTAAACACCTCCTTTCAAACATATTATACCATATTTGTTATATTTCTTCAAATGTTTTGAAGGGAACATTATTAATGTAAAAGGAGATAATAACATGGAAGATGAAAATGTAAGCAAAGAGAGTGTTTACGAAGTTTTATTTGAACACTTGAAAAATCTTAAACAGGCAGCAGAGGAATGCGATGATGAAAACCTTGGCTTAATTACTTCCGCTATGATTAATACTGCGGAGTTCCTGACAAGACCGCCTAAAAGTGACCATTAAAATAATATTTTAATACCGTTAAAATGCACTTCAAACACTGTTTGAAGGTGCTTTTTTTATATTCATTTAAACTAAAATTTAAGAAAGAAGGCTTTATTATGAAACTTGAAGATTTAACTAAGCTTGGCATTGCCGAGGATTTGGCAAAACAGGTTGTTGCACTCTCTGATGCAGAGCTTATGTATGAGGGTGACTGGGATAGTCTTGTTGGAACGTCTACTGAGGATAAACTTGAAACAATATACAGAATATTCAATGATGAAATACCGGATGACTTTAGAGGACATTCGCTTTCTGTCAGCGATATTGTTACCGTTGGCAATGACCGTACCGAATCAGCATACTATGTTGATAGCTTTGGTTTTTCCGACGTAACAGATAATTTCTTTGAAAAATCACTATCTGAACTTCAAAATACAAAAGAACAGAATTCCCCACTGGGGAATTTACCAATGCCAGATGAAACCATTACTATTGAACAAATGGAGCAGTATGGATATAAGTACAATGAAGTATCGCCAATGCTGCCACTTTCTAAAAATATGGCTTCTGAATTATATAATGAAAATCAGTACATATACAAGCTTTTCCCTAATGGTAGTTTTCAGGTAGCAGAGGGACTGGATGATTTGCTTGCACATAATGGCATGTTTGGAATACATTCCAACGTGTGGGAACTCTACTATATGCAGCATACTGACGGTTTTACTGCTCTTGTCAAAGAAATGCAGAAGTTTGATATAAGTAATAAAGATCTATTTGACAGCAAACTCATTGAAACACTTAATAAGAGTAGCGATAAAGAGTTCTCAAGCTTTATGCTTAAAGCCAAAGAAAAGTATGTTGACATATGGAATGACATGTATGGTGCAGTAATAAGTGGTTGTAGAAATACATCGTCATTACCACCGTTTGACAGATTAAGAGCAAATCATGATTTTACAATTGAGCAATTAACGTATGTTTCAAGCATTGAGAACTTCATGAATATAAACGACTATATGAAGATAAGTGCAGAAATGCTTGTCTCAGGGGTATGGCAGAACGATGGCGGATTCGAGCAGATAAATCAAAAGTATTTCAGCGGAAAGCTAAACGGAATACTTAACGAAATAAATCAGTACATGCCTAATGAAGTTGTCAAAGAAAATTCCCCAGTGGGGAATTTAAGCGTAGCTGAAAATGAAAGTCAGGGAGAACAGCTTGCTTTTGAATATGTACCCGATAATAGCAAGTATAAGTCGTATACATCACCAAATTTTAATACTATACTAGGATTAACGGTAGAAATAGACGGACGTGAGTTTGTAGTTGATACTGTTGATGAAAACAATATGTGCAACTTGAGAGATCTTACATTTCAGAAAACAACGGGATTTCCTGTGTTTAGGCACGAAAATGTTGAGTTTGTACGACGTCATATAACAGAAAGGCAATCAGAAAACGAATTCCCCACTGGGGAATTGTCACAGAAGTCTGAAAAGAAAGAAATTAAACACAACTACTCTATAACAGATGAACATTTTAATGAAGATGGTGGAGCAAAGACTAAATTCAAGAACAATATCGAAGCTATAAGTCATTTAAAGACTTTAGAAGCAGATAATCGTCTTGCAACTCCTGAAGAACAAGAAATCCTTTCTAAGTATGTTGGATGGGGTGGCATTTCACAGGCTTTTGACAGCTCAAACAGTCAATGGGCAAACGAATATGCACAGCTTAAAGAAATATTTACAGAAAGCGAATATAGTGAAGCCAGGGCATCAACTGTAAATGCTCATTATACTTCTCATGTTGTAATCAATGCAATCTACAATGGACTTGAAAATCTCGGTTTCAAGGGTGGTCGTGTTTTAGAGCCTGCAATGGGAACAGGAAACTTTTTTGGAGCAATGCCAGAAGATCTCCGCAATAATTGCAAGCTTCATGGAGTTGAGCTTGACAGTATTACCGGACGTATTGCAAAACAGCTTTATCAAAATGCAGATATTTCAATCACAGGATTTGAAAATAAAAATTATGCAGATAATTCGTTTGATGTTGCTGTAGGAAACGTTCCGTTTGGATCATACAAATTAAATGATTCAAGATATAACAAGGAAAATTTCTATATCCATGACTATTTCTTTGCAAAATCACTCGATAAGGTTAAACCTGGTGGAGTAGTAGCGTTTGTTACTTCTAAGGGTACACTTGATAAGCAAAATTCCAGCGTAAGAAAATATCTTTCAGAACGAGCTGAACTGCTTGGCGCAATCAGACTTCCAAACAATGCTTTTAAGTCCAATGCTGGAACAGAAGTAACCGCAGATATTATCTTCCTGAAAAAGCGTGAACGTCCAATTGATATTACACATAATAACTCTCCTGAATGGTTACATCTTGGATATACTGATGACATGCTTCCAATAAATCAGTATTTTATTAATCATCCTGAAATGGTGCTTGGAAAGATTGCTGAAGGCAACAAGCTTTACGGTAATCAAAAGAATGAAACTATGTGTATACCTATTGAAGGAGCAGACTTAAAGCAGCAGCTTTCTGAAGCAATAACAAATATCCAGGGTGAGATAAACACAGAAAAAGCTTTTTATACTGCTGAAAAGAATGATAATGAAATAGATGCTAGCCCTGATTCTTCTTTTTTCAGCTATACCGTTGTTGATGATAAGCTGTATTACCGTGCAGATGGTGACACAATGAAGCTCATTGATAATGAAAAGATTGCAAGCCGTGGCAAAGCTATGGTACATATGAGAAATACTGTACATGAACTGCTAGATCTGGAAATAAGCAATACAGATAATCATAACGCAGAGCAGATAGAAACAGTAAGAAAGTCTCTTAATGCTCAGTATGATAATTTTGTAAATGAATTCGGGCGCATTAATACAAAGCAAAACAAAGCTGCTTTTGCTTCCGACAACACTTATCATTTGCTCGTAAGCCTTGAAAATTACGATAATGATGGAAAGTATGTAGGAAAGGCAGATATTTTTGTCAAAAATACAATTAAGCCAAAGATATTATCAGAGCATGTAACTCTTGCAGCTGATGCGTTAGTTCTTTCTGTTGCAGAAAAAGCAAAGGTTGATTTTGACTATATGCAGCAGCTGACGGGCAAGGATAAAGAAACACTTATTGCAGAGCTTGGTGATAAAATCTTCCGTTCACCAGATAATGATAGTAATGGTGAGCCAATATATGTTACAGCAGATGAGTATCTAACAGGTAATATACGCAAGAAGCTTGAAAGACTTGATCTAGTTCCAACAGCTTTTGTTGATTATGATTTCACCAAAAACCGTGAAGCACTCAAAATGGCATTGCCACCTTTAGTAGATGCAGCCGACATAGATGCAAAACTAGGTGCTGCCTGGATACCTCCTGAATATGTTCAGCAGTTTGCGCTTGAAGTATTTAAAGTACCATATCAAACAGCTAAAACTCTAGAGGTTAAATATTCGGAATATACTGATAAATGGAATGTCTCCGGCTACAAAAACAACTATTACAATTCAGAGGTTACTCAAATTTTCGGAACTCCAGAAATGAATGCTTACGAAATACTTGAAGCAACTCTTAATATGAAGCCTGTTAATGTTAAGCGAGATAAAACAGATGAAAACAACAGACCAGTTTATGGTCAGGATGGAAAGCCGGTCCGTGTTGTTGACCATGAAAAATCAACAATTGCTCAGCAAAAACAGCAAGATATGAAGAGAGTCTTTTCGGAATGGGCTTTTAAAGATCCTGAACGTCGTGAGAAACTTGTAAAAATATTTAACGAGAAATTTAACTCCGTCCGTTTAAGAGAATATGATGGAGATAAACTCAATTTTGTTGGTATAAATCCAACAATAGAATTGAGATCGCACCAGAAAAATGCGATAGCAAGAGGGCTTTATAGCGGAAATACATTACTTGCTCATGAAGTTGGTGCAGGAAAAACCTTTGAAATGATTGCAATAGCAATGGAGGGCAAGCGTTTAGGCTTGCACAATAAATCTATGTTTGCTGTTCCAAACAGCCTTACAGAGCAATTTGCAGCTGATTTCAGACTTCTTTATCCTAATGCAAACATTCTTGTTGCAACTAAAAAGGACTTTGAAAAAGAAAACAGACGTACACTTATGGCAAAGATAGCAACAGGAGATTTTGATGCAGTTATTCTCGGACATTCGCAGTTTGACAGAATACATCTGTCAAAAGATCTTGAGGAAAAGTATCTTAACGATGAACTTGAACAGCTTAGAAATGCGCTTGAAGAAATGAAAGCCGAAGCTTCAGGAAACAAAAAGAGCTTTTCAGTAAAGCAAATTGAACAATCAATAAAAAACAAAGAAGCTTCCCTTAAAAAACTTCAGGATAAAGTCAGCGATGATAATGTTATTTCTTTTGAACGTCTTGGCATAGACAAACTTTTCATTGATGAGTCTCATATGTACAAGAACCTGGATATACATTCAAAAATGCGAAATGTTGCAGGACTTGGCACAAAGGGTTCAGGACGCGCGTTTGCGCTGCTTACAAAGTGCAAGTATCTGAATGAGGTAACTGACAATAAGGGTGTTGTTTTCGCAAGTGGAACACCTGTCAGCAACAGTATGACAGAGTTATACACAATCATGCGCTATCTACAAGCTGATAAGCTTGCCGAAGCCGGAATAAAAACATTTGACAACTGGGCAAGTATTTTTGCAGAGTGTGTGCAGTCTATGGAACTCAAGCCTGAATGTGATGGTAAATTCCAGATGAAAACACGAATTCAGAATTATTCATGCGTTGAGCAGCTCATGACAATGTATAGGGAGTGTGCTGATATAAAGACGGCTGATATGATGAATCTTGAAAGACCTGATTCAGAGGTTGAAAATGTAGTAGTTCCTGCTTCAAGAGCAATTAAACGTGAAATGAAGAAAATCAGCGACAGAGCTAAAATAATTCGTGTCGGTGGTGTTCTTCCTACAGAAGATAACATGCTCAAGCTTACTATTGATGGAAAGAAAGTAGGACTTGATTTAAGACTAATGGATCCCAATGCCCCTGATGAACCAAATTCAAAGGTAAATACATGTGTTAAAAAGGTAACCGAAATTTATAACGAAACAGCTGAAAAACGTGGCGTTCAAATGATTTTCTGCGACTTATCTACTCCGTATAAAGATTCAAATCCTAATAGCTACAGAGTATATAAGAAGGATGAATACGGAGATTATTCTCTTGCTTTTTCAGATAAACTAATCGGAAAGATGAATCACGAAAGCATTCTTAAAAAATTCAGTTCAGAAAAAACCTTACCGAAGAATTATGACAAGGAAGAGTATGGACTGATACAGCCAGAAGATATAATTCTCATTCACAGAACCGATGAGCTTGGAAATGTAACGAATGAAGCTTGCTGCGTTGAAAATAATGGTGTACTTAGACAGGATGTATCTGATGAGTGGTTTGACAAGCAAGGACTTGAAAGATATGTTCAGAACGGAGATCTCATGTATGATCCTATGATTACATATGAGATTGACAGGGAAAAACGTACTGCTACTGCTGTAGAATATGAGAATAGTGGCTTGGGAATATATGAAGTATACACAAATTCTCCTGAAAAACAAGCTGACTGTAATGACTTTACTCTGACTTGGCTTGAAAACATTGAACAGCAAGGATATGAGCGTATTTCTGAAAAAGAAAAGGAAACACCGAAACGTGATTTACAAGTTGCTGAGAGATAATTCCCCAGTGGGGAATGTCTGAGGAGTGACAGATGTTACTCCTCAGATATTTGTTGACGAAATAACATATTTATGCTAAAATGCGAAAGGATTATATAATATGGATGAAATGAATCAAAAGGATATTTTTTTTAATCGTGCGGAACTTGAGATGGCAGAAAGAGTATATTGTGATAACTGCTTTGAGCATGTTGTGTTTATGCTGCGTGACAAGGATCATGAGTTTTCAATGGGACTTATCACAGTAATGCAGTGTCTTGCATTTGCAATAGAGAATGGAGATTTGCCGAAGCTTCCGCAGAGTTGGCTTGCTGATGTAGACTTTGCATTGAATACCAAATTCAATTTCAATGAAAACATCTGTAATTTTAACTATGATTCTAATAGCAGAGGAAGTAGTAAATGAAATATTTTAAAACTGAAGCTTCGCATCTTGCACCTCGATATGAGATTACAAGCAAAAATTTTGAAGTACATACCGGGCGACTACAGCCTTTTGAGCAATCCAACGAATCTGGAGGACTTTCAGCATATGGTATATGTCCATCATGCTTGAACCCTATTTTATTAAAAGGTATAGAACGTGAAATTAAAGTAAGACCACATGGAGCACACGCGGGTAAATACATTAAGGGATTGCCTGTGTGGAATCAACAGAAATATGAGTACTGCCCTTTTGCAAAAAGAAAAGATTATCGGGAACCAAATGAAAAAGATCTACTTGAAATTGATGATGGAGTAATTGAACTTTATAATTTACTAAAGAATCAATTCGACAGAGTAGTTTATATTTTAAGCCATGAGTTTGAAGTTAAATTCAGTACTAGATTTTGGAGAGTTGCATTAACGCAGTATTTAAAAAGTCATGTATATTGTTACCCTTGGCTGACTGAAGCTAATTTGCCGTATGTATTTGCGTATCGAGGAATGCAGCAGCAAAATATATGGGGAGAAAAATTTTTGGTCGGCTCTGAATTGTATAATGCAATTGTGATTCATCCGAACGTCAACTTTGTTGAACCGTCTAAAACAGATGATAATATATCAGATAGAATATATGCAAGGCTTGATAATAAGGATAGTTTTTTGATGCTACAATTTCGTTTTACAAATCACAGGCAGAAGGCTACCGATGGAGAGACTTTATGTGAAAGTATGGATTTCTATGTTGACGATCTGATATCGGGTGATATCCTTTATAAAAGAACCATAGAATTCAGTGAAACCTATTTTGTGAATTTGATAAACAAAATCGATAATGAAAAGAACCGTCAGCAATGGTTGCTTGACATTGCTACAGAACTTATGCCGGAGATTAATTAAGGCAAAAGACCGCTGGATTCAGCGGTCTTTTTTAATTCCCCAGTGGGGAATTATCTTTCAATATCAGAATTCTTTATTTGCTTGTTAGGAAGAATAGGGTTATCTTGTAATTCCGTATGCACTTGACTTACTGTCTTGAGAACAGAGGATAATGTTTGCTTTTTGCTTTCCTCATACTTTTTATTAGCAGCAGCTGCAAGAGATTCTACCGATTGAGGATTTTTATCTTGTTCCTTGTTATATCGTTCCTGGGTGCGAAAATCTATACCATCTATGCAACTGTCGTATACAAATTTTTTTGCTTCAGATAAAGTGTTATTTGAATAAAAATCGCATAGTACATCGTTGAACTTTTCTAACTGATCATTTGGTATAGAAATTATTCCACAACCGTTTTCAATCATTATTTTGTTTGCGGCAAGCATAGATACACGCTTATTGCCGTCCCAGAACAATTGGCTTTTCATGCCCCAAAACATAGTTTCAATAGCTCTTTCGGTTGGGTGTTCTATTTCATTCAATCTTAGTAATTCTTTCTCAACGTTGCACTTATCAGGTATTGGGGGAATATATTCTGTTCCTGAAATATATACTCTGCCTGTACGTAATTCACCCCACTTCAGAGCTTCGTCACGTGCTACTTCGCCATGTATTTTGCATATGAGGTCTAAAGTCAATGGTGTTTCTATATTATCAAATACTATTTGCCAAGCTCTTTTTAAATTTGTTATTTTTAATATATCATCAACATCGACACCAGTAACTCTAGCTTTTTCAATTATTGCATAGGTTTGAGGAAATGTAACGTTAATTCCCTCTAAACGCGCTGATTTCCATATATAATCAACAATATTTCTTTTGGCAACAAAAATATTTTCTTCAACCGTCATATTGTATTTTGCATCCATAATGTCACGCTCCTTGCTTTAATAAATAATATAAATTCCCCACTGGGGAATTATCTTGCGATATCAGAATTTTATATATGATTGTTTTATATTAAGTAAATAAAATACAGCTATACAACATTTCTTATCTCGTTTTCAACAATGTTGAAGCGTTTAAACTCACTTATAGAATTATTAAAGCTATCTACTTTAATTTGTTCGTTGTTAGTGACGGATGCAAGTAGGATAATACCTTGTGGATATACTATCTCCGGTAACTTACATTGTCTTAAATGGTTATAATCTGCACAAAGTGGAATATCGTTTTCTTTGCTTATATAGTCAAGCATTGCAAGCAGGTAAAGACATTCTGCATGCCACTTCTTCTCAAAGTAATCAAAAATTACATTTGATTGGAGAACTTCAATAATAAAAGGGATATCACCGTTGTCTTTAACACGATGACAAATATTGCTTTTGAATACATCAAAAGTGGTTCGATTTTTACCATCAAGGAAAAATTTTCTTGACATAATATACACCACTCTTTCATTAAAGAGTATTCCCCAGTGGGGAATACAATAGTAATTGTTTCTAAATTTAATTATACTCAATTAAATAGGTGTGTCAAGAAAGACAAATCAATTATACTTTTGCATAATCTAAACCATACTCCTTGAGTATTTTTGGATCAAACGGCTGCGGAATGTCATAAACTTTACTCAGTATTAAGTTGCCACTTATCTCGTGTCCTTTACATACTCCGTTTAATCTTTCTTGAAAACTGCGATAAGTCCAAAGATGCACAGGATGTTCAATGTCAATAGGGAATACTTTAATCAGCATTACAATCACTCTCCTTAGTGTTTTTTCTTCTTTCTTCTTGAGCCGCTTGTCGAGATTCTTGGGAAATGGTGTATCGTGAAAGACTTTCGTATAGTTCATCTTTTGTTTCCAGTCCATAACATTGATCCATGTATTTTTCTACGTCAAATTTTTGGCATTTTGCTTGTTCTGAAAAAATGTAATCAAATCGTTTTTTTAGGTATCCCTGAATTTGTTCGGAAGAAGTACCGATTTTCAAGGCAATCTGAGTAAGGTCATGCTGTATCATTTCCATTCCAATTTTACCACCAACATAAAATCCGTTGTTGCAGCTCTCAGTAAAACTCGGAGTTTTAATGTCATAATCAATTTTTATACTGTCGCCTTTGTTAATTACATGAAAACGTAAATTGTCTGTTACAATTTCTTGTTCCATTACTTTGCCTGACAAGAAGTCTTCAAGCATGTCATTCAAGTAATCTTCTACAAACCATCCTATATTATCTAACATAAGTTGGTTAAGTGCAATGTTAATCAAATCATTTTGAGGACGACCGAGTTTCTGAGAAAGTAACTCCAAATCTCCATTTAATCTTCCTTCGATTCTGTAACTTTTTTGAACAGTGTTTCTTTTTGTGAGCATATTAAATTCACTCCTTTATAATATAGTTATGCAACTAAATTTAACTGCATAACTATATTATAATTATTAATTTTATTTTGTCAAGTGATTATAAAATTATTTTAGGGATATATTAATTCCCCACTGGGGAATTAATAGCTGTAAGATTTGTAAAAACCGCAAGTGGGAATCTCCACTGCGGTTTTTTTATCGTTAGTATTTATAATATACAACTGGTTCACCAACTAAATCAAAATGATACCAACGTGTAACACCATCTTTGCAAAATCCCATATTTTCTACATCAACTAATGCACATATACCCAAAGACTTATCATCTTCACCAGTTATTTTTCTTACTTCATCAATTGTTACTTTTCTCCTACTCATAAAATTAACATCCTTTCTGAGGAGTTTATCCGCTCCACTCGGAAGTAATACTATTTGCCATATACAATATAACCCTCTTTATTTTCCCCGTAACATTTAACACCGAGTGAATTAATGAATTCATAACATTCAATTTGCGTTATAGGTTTTAAACCTTTTTGACCTTCAATTCTTGCAAAGCAATCACATTTACCAACCCAACGTCCACCATCATGAAACCAAACTTCTTCGATATTCATAAACTCAACCTCTTTCTGTCTTTTAACTGTATTGCTATTTCTATAATCTTATTATATAATATATGTCCTATATATACAAGCGGTAAATTGTACAAAGATATTGTTTTTGTTTGTTTATTATGTATATAGCGTACATATATATAAAATGGTATAATAATTTTGAGGTGATATTATGGGAGCGAAATATACGGATGCACAAAAACAAGCAAGTATTAAATACATGCAAGCACGTACTGATGATATCAGAATAAGAGTACCCAAAGGGAAAAAGGAAGAATACAAAGCCTTCGCCGAAAAACAGGGGGTAAGTCTGAATGGATTAATAGTGGAACTTCTCGACCGTGCAATGGCTGATAAAGATTTTCAGGTGTGGTTGGGTGAGCCAATTGAGGACGGAGCATTAAAGGGATTTCAGGTAATTAAGAATATTAAGTAAATCAAGTTCGCTCATTCCGTTTTGGAGTGGGCGATTTTTTTATTCAATAATAATATTAAGAATACAAACCCCTATAATGCGTACTTCTCACCACAATTAGGTTTTCCATATCTGGAAAATCCGAATTCGGAAAGTCCACATTTAGGTTTTCCATATTTGGATTTTCCGCATCTGTAAAAACCACATTTAGATTTTCCGTATCTGGTTATTCCATACCTGTTAAATACAGTTTTGGTTAAATTATCTAAACATGCTATAATATTACTTGTCTGCGCAAATAAGCATAGAGGAGATAATTATTATGGAATATTTAGAAAAAGCAGACGGTACTATGAAAGAATGGTTGCAATATTGGTTTGAGGTATATGCTAAAAGAAATATAAAGCAGTCAACTGCCATTAGCTATATAGGATATATTAACAATCATTTCGTTCCTCAAATAGGGAAGTATAGGCTGTCTGAAATAAATATTAATTTACTTCAGGAATTTTTTAATAACCGGATGGACTTTGGCGGAAAAAAGTGCGGTCCGCTGTCACCAAAAACTTTACATAATATGAAGCTTATGCTGCATAAGTCTTTGAAAAAGGCTGTTGAACTTGAACTGCTGCAAAGAAATTATGCTGAATTTGTAGAACTTCCAAGACAAAGTAAACCTAACATGCGTGTTCTTGATTTGACTGAACAACGTCAGCTCGTAGCTACGCTCAGACATACAGATGAGAAGCTGTATATAGGTGCAATGATAAGTCTAGCCACAGGATTGCGCCTAGGCGAGGTTCTGGGGCTTAAATGGTCTGATATAGATTATAACAACAGTATGCTGCATATAAGACGTACAGTTAACAGATTATGCACCATAGACGGAGATACCAAAACAGAGATAGTTGTCGGTACTCCGAAAAGTGACAGTTCTGTCAGAGACATACCGTTTAATTATAACGTTCAAAAATATTTTGAAGAATATTATTATAGGTCATTAAAAATACTAGGAAAAAGAAAACTTAAATCTGATGATTTTGTTCTCTCTCTCAGATACGGACATCCGGTAGAACCAAAAACAATGCAAAGTGCTTTTAAACGAATAGTATCAGAAGCAAACATTAATGATACGAACTTTCATGCATTGCGCCATACGTTTGCCACCAGGGCAATAGAAAAGGGCGTTGATGTGAAAACATTAAGTGTACTTCTTGGACATGCCGATATAAGCACTACACTTAATCGTTACGCTCATGTACTTGATGATCAGAAGAGAAAAACAATGGATATACTTTTATCCGATTATTAATAAAACTTATATTAAAAACATTAATATTAACAGAATTGCGCAGATATTTAAACATTTTTGCATAAAAAAACAGGACTTGCCAAAATTTATCTTGACAAGTCCTGTTTTATAACTTATAATTAAAGAAAATAAAAGCACCCACGATATCATTCAGCTCTGTCAAAGCCAAATGATATCATCATCAACCAGATATTCGTGTATCTGAATGACTTAGTGAATGCTACTTATGTCTTGTATTAAATTATACAGGGTTTGAATACATTTGTCAAGCTGTTCAAAACTGAAATATCTGTGCTAGAGATATTTCATTAAGTTTTGGATGGCTTGACATTTTTTTTGCTTAAAACTAAATAACCATTACACTTTAATAGTCTTTGAAGATTAAAGTGCGGAGCTTTCTGTGCAACCGTGTCGCTCCGTTATCAACGAAACGCTTGGGTTTTACTCAGCCGACGCAAAGTAATGAGTAATGTTACCCCATTATTACCCCATTCCGTCACGTTCCCATTCGTCACTACATTCCGAAACAGTTAAATTAGTTTAAGATTAATTTGGTTGCGGAGGCAGGATTTGAACCTACGACCTTCGGGTTATGAGCCCGACGAGCTACCGAGCTGCTCCACTCCGCGTTATTATTTATTGTCTCTCTTGAGTGCTTATTTAGTATATCATATCTAAAGTGCCTTGTCAAGCTTTTTTAAAAATAAAATATTTTTTTGTTTTTATGCTAAAATTAAATAATGTTTTAATGAAATATGTAATTTAAAAAATAAGAATATAACTCTTATTTTTGGGGGTAATTTTAATATTTAAGTATGGTATACCGCCACATAGCGGGCTTAAAATGGGTCTCAGACAGCCTTCAATGTTCCCTAGAGATATTAACATACTTCTTCAATAAATATATTATATTGTGCATTTTGTTAATATATTTTTTTATATGTTTAACTTTTTCTTATTATTATAACGAAAATATTATATCTTCAGATTTTTTATTGACAATGTAACAATTCAGAGGTATTATAATATTATAAATTAAATAAAAAAAGCAATGACGCTTTGACTTGGGTATAAATATCTTTGTTAAAGCGTCTTTTGATTTTAATTTTGGAGGATAATATTTATGTCTGAGAACGTAAAAAGTGTACCCGATTTTTTTGCCTGCAATGTTTTTAATGAGGAAACCATGAAAATAAGATTACCTAAGAATGTGTATAAGTCTTTATTAAAGACTAAGCAGTTAGGTATTGCCCTTGATGCTGATGTTGCAGAAGTAATTGCTGCAAGTATGAAAGAATGGGCAGTTGAAAAGGGAGCTACTCATTATACTCACTGGTTCCACCCTATGACAGGTGTAACTGCTGAAAAGCATGATTCATTCATTTCCCCTACACCTGACGGAAAGGTAATCATGGAATTCTCTGGAAAGGAACTTATCAAGGGTGAGCCTGATGCTTCTTCTTTCCCATCAGGAGGTCTTCGAGCAACTTTTGAAGCAAGAGGATATACAGCATGGGACCCAACTTCACCTGCGTTTATTAAGGACGATACTTTATATATACCAACTGCATTCTGTTCTTATACAGGAGAAGTTCTTGATAAAAAAACTCCTTTACTTCGTTCAATGGAAATAATTTCAGAACAGGCTATCAGAGTTCTTAGGTTATTTGGAAACACAACTGCAACAAGAGTTATAACAACTGTAGGTGCTGAACAGGAGTATTTCCTAGTTGATAAGAAATTATATGATCAGCGTAAAGATTTGATTTTTGCAGGCAGAACACTTTTTGGAGCTAAGGCACCTAAAGGACAGGAGCTTGAAGATCATTACTTTGGAAATATCAAGCAGAGGGTTCTTGCTTATATGAAGGATCTTGATGAAGAACTATGGAAGCTTGGTGTTCTTGCAAAGACAGAACATAATGAAGTTGCTCCTGCACAGCATGAGCTTGCTCCTATTTTTACAACATCCAATGTTGCTGCTGATCAGAATGCACTTACAATGGAAATTATGAAGAAAGTTGCTCTTAAACATGATCTTGTTTGCCTTCTTCATGAGAAGCCGTTTGCAGGAGTAAATGGTTCTGGTAAACATAACAACTGGTCAATAACAACAAATGATGGCCAGAACCTTCTTGAACCTGGAGCAAATCCAAAAGACAATATACAGTTCCTGACTTTCCTTGTTGCAATTATTAAAGCAGTTCATGAGAATGCTGATTTATTAAGACTTTCTGTTGCATCAGCAGGAAATGATCATAGACTTGGTGCAAATGAAGCTCCTCCAGCAATTATATCTATATTTCTTGGTGATGAATTACAGACTATCCTTGAAGCTTTGGAAACAGGAAAGATGATTCAGAAAAATGAAAACAAGGAATTTGTTATCGGTGTAGAAGCACTTCCTAATTTCCCTAAAGATACAACAGACAGAAACAGAACCTCACCTTTTGCATTTACAGGTAATAAATTTGAATTCAGATCACTTGGTTCAGCTGATTCTATTGCATGTACAAACACAATTATAAACACAATTGTTACAAAAACATTAAAGGAATTTGCAGACAGACTTGAAAAGTCCAATGACTTTACAGCTGATCTTAACAATCTTCTCCTAGAAACTATTAAGAACCATAAGACAGTTATTTTTAATGGTAACGGATATGATCAGTCTTGGGTTGAAGAAGCTGAAAAGAGAGGACTCCCTAATTACGTTTCAACTGTTGATGCTGTACCTCATTATACAGATGAAAAGAATGTTAAGCTTTTTGAAGAATTTAAGGTATATACTAGAACTGAAATTGAGTCAAGAACTGAAATCTTGCTTGAAAACTATTCTAAGATTATCAACATTGAGGCACTTACAATGGTTGATATGGCAAGAAAGCAGATAATTCCTGCAGGCTTGATGTTCTCTAAGAATCTTGCTGATGCTGTTGTTGCAAAGAAATCTGTAAGCATAAACTATGACACGGAAAAAAAGCTTGCTGATAAGGTATCTGCTCTTACTAACAGTATTCTTGAAGCTACAGATATTCTTGACAACAAGCTTATAGAAGTAAAGGATTCCGGAAATACTGAAGATATTGCAAGATTCTTCAGAAATGAAGTATTTGCTGCAATGCAGTCTCTAAGAGTTGTAGCTGATGAACTTGAAATTATCACACCAGCAACAATCTGGCCTATTCCAACATATGCTGAACTATTATTTAACGTATAATTTTTTAAAAAACAACACTGCATTTTATTTATGCAGTGTTGTTTTTGCTATTTTTTTGCTGTATTTAAAAAAGAAAGTAATGGAAGATACTGCGAAAATACCCATAGCAATTGACCCTGCTACTCCAAATGTTTCTGTTGTCTGGGTTAAGAAAGCTTCTGTATTTCCATTAATAAGTGTTATCATGGATTTGTACATCATACTTCCAGGTACTAAGGGGATTACTGCGACGACAAGATGAAGATTAACCGGAACTCTTAGAACCCTGGCCATAATTTCTGAATATGCTGTAATTGCTAATGCAGCAATGAAATAGCAAAGCATTTCACTTACATAGTTTACTTCAAGAAGACTGAATACAACCTGGCTTAATAAGCCGCCGATTGAGGCACTTATTATGAAGGATTTTCTTATATTAAAATCAATACAAAATGCAAAAGAAGCAATAAAGCTATATAAAGATGGCATAATAATGCTTTGTAAAATATTTATATTATTCATACGCTCACCAACATTGAAATAATTGTAGCAGCACCAACTGCCATACCAACAGCAATAATCAATGCTTCTGTCAAAGTATACATACCTGCTAAATAATCACCTGCAATAAAATCACGCATACAGTTTGTAATTGTAATTCCAGGAACAAGATTCATTAACGGGCCGATTATTGCATTATCTATCTTAGGAATTAATCCGACTTTCATAGCAAATATTGCAATGAGGGCGGTAACCATAGAGCAAAGGACTGATTCAAGAAATATATTTGGTTTTACTTTTGAAATCAATGTGCTGACAAGCTTTATTACAGCTCCTGTAACTGCAGCAACACAGGCTTCAGGAAGTTTTCCTCCAAAAAACAGTGCAAATGTAAAGCCGACTAAAGCAAAACTAAAAACTTTAATCGGATAAGAATATGTTTTTCTATCGTCTATCCTTTCTAACTCTTCCTTAACATTATCATAACTCGGTTTTGTTGTACAGATTTTTCTGGACAAATTATTCAGTGCATCTACCTTATCAAAATCAGTACAACGTGCCATAACTCTTTTAGATATAGTATGCGGGTAATTATCATCACCTTGAATTGTAATCAAAAGACTCGACGGAATAGCAAAAACTTCAATCTGAGTTTTGTTTTCAGTATTTTTATATCCATAAGCATTGCATATTCTGATAATACTATCCTCAACTCTGTATATTTCTGCACCATATACAAGAAGCAAATACCCAATAGTTGAAGTAATATTAAGCAACTCAATACTGTTCATATAATTAAACCACCATCTACAGATAATACTTGTCCAGTAATAAAATCAGCTGCCTCTGAAGCAAGAAATACAGCTGCATCAGCTACATTTTCAGGTGTCCCGATTCTGTTAAGAGGAGTTTCATTCTTTAAATCAATCAAAGTTTCTTTTAAGCAGTTATTGTTCATATCTGTTTTTATGACACCTGGTGCTATGCAGTTAACGTTTATTCCTGATAATCCAACCTCTTTAGCTAAGGCCTTTGTAAAACCAATAACCGCAGCTTTTGAAGCAGAGTAGTGTACCTCGCATGAAGCGCCAGATATGCCCCACATTGAAGATATATTGATGATTTTTCCTGACTTATTATGAATCATATATGGCAGAACAGCTTGTGTACAATTAAATACTCCCTTAACATTGATATTAAACATATTATCCCACATGGATTCGGAAATATCATTGAATAAAATCTGCTGTGCAATACCTGCGTTATTTACAAGGATGTCAATATTACCAAAGTTATCTATTGCTTTTCTTACCATAACGTCAACTTGATTGCGATTTGAAACATCTGCTTTGACAGCTATGGCATTAACATTTATTTTTTCAAATTCTTTCAGAACAGAAATAGCTTCTGGTTCAGAATGATTGTAATTAATTACAATGTTGTAATTTTTTTGAGCAAAAGCAAAAGCAATAGCTTTTCCAATACCTCTTGAGGCACCTGTGATAAGTACTGTTTTATTCATTTTCAATCTTCCAATCAAAATAATTATTATAATTATTATACCAAGTATTAATTGTTGTTTCAATAGAATCTGGTAAAGTAAAAATAAAAACCAGCTTATTTTATCATTATCAGAAATCATTGAATATAAAATAGTCATACTTTACAAAATAATAATTAAATGATATAATTAGATGATTTTTTAAATAAAAAAGGACGTGTTATATTGTTGTATAACCAGGATAATATCAGAAACTTTTGTATAATTGCACATATAGACCACGGGAAGTCTACGCTTGCAGACAGAATTCTTGAACTGACATCAACTGTAGCAAAGCGAGATATGGAAGAACAGCTTCTTGATAATATGGATATCGAGAGAGAACGAGGAATAACTATTAAAGCAAGAGCAGTAAGACTTCATTATATTGCTGAAAACGGTGAAGAATATATTTTCAATCTTATTGATACTCCTGGACATGTTGACTTCAACTATGAGGTTTCAAGATCTCTTGTTGCCTGTGAGGGTGCTATTCTGGTTGTAGATGCTTCACAGGGTATTGAAGCTCAGACACTGGCAAACACTTATCTTGCTATTGAAAATGACCTTGAAGTCATGCCTGTCATTAATAAGATAGATCTTCCATCTGCTGATCCCGATCGTGCATGCGATGAAATAGAAAGTGTAATTGGTATTCCTGCCGAGGATGCACCAAAAATTTCGGCAAAGATGGGTATAAATATAAGGGCAGTTCTTGAAAAGGTAATTACAGATATTCCTGCACCTAAGGGAAATATTGATAAACCACTCAAGGCATTGATATTTGATAGCTATTATGACAGTTATAAAGGTGTTATTATTTATATAAGAGTTTTTGACGGTAAGGTCAAGATTGGTGATACAATAAAACTTTTTTCTACCGGAGCAGAATTTGATGTTGTTGAAGCAGGGTATATGGGTGCTGTTGATCTTGTAAATGCCGGTGAACTCAGTGCAGGTGAAGTTGGATATATTGCTGCTTCTATAAAATCAATCGGAGATACAAAGGTTGGCGATACTGTAACACTTGCAGATAACCCTTGTGATGGTGCTTTGGCAGGATATAGAGATGTCAATCCAATGGTATATTCGGGTATTTACCCTGCTGATGGAGCAAGATATGGTGATCTTCGTGATGCACTTGAAAAGCTAAAACTTAATGATGCCGCACTTTCATTTGAACCAGAAACATCAATTGCTTTAGGCTTTGGATTCAGGTGTGGTTTTCTTGGCTTGCTTCATATGGAAATAATTCAGGAGCGCCTTGAACGTGAGTACAATCTTGATCTTGTGACAACTGCTCCGTCAGTTATCTACAAAGTAAATCTGACTAGCGGAAGTACCATATTTATTGATAACCCAACAAATTATCCTGATGTGGCAGTTATTGCTTCAGCTGAAGAACCTATGGTTAAGGCAACAATTCTTTCACCATCTGATTATGTGGGAAATATTATGGAGCTTTGTCAGGACAGACGTGGTATTTTTAAAGATATGAAATATATTGATGATACAAGAGTAGAAATCCATTATCATCTTCCACTTAATGAGATTGTATATGACTTTTTCGATGTACTAAAATCAAGAACAAAGGGATATGCTTCTTTTGACTATGAGATGCTAGGATATTCTCCTTCAAAACTTGTTAAACTTGATATTCTTCTTAATGGAGAAAATGTCGATGCACTTTCATTTATTGTACATGTTGATAAAGCATATGAAAGAGCAAGAAAAATGGCTGAAAAGTTGAAGGAGCATATACCACGGCAGATGTTTGAAGTCCCTATTCAGGCAGCAGTTGGCGGTAAAATTATTGCAAGAGAAACTGTAAAAGCTATGCGTAAAGACGTTCTTGCAAAATGTTACGGCGGAGATATTACACGAAAGAAAAAACTTCTTGAAAAACAAAAAGAAGGTAAAAAGCGTATGCGTCAGCTGGGTTCTGTGGAAGTTCCACAGGAAGCATTTATGGCTGTGCTTAAGCTTGATTGACGAAGGTAGTGATTTAATTTGGATTATAATTATTTGTTAACGGAGGAAGATATGATATTAAACTCACCTATAAAATCAAAGCTGCTTGAAAGCTGTATTGGAAAATCATGCACTTTGTATCTTGATTCAAGTTTATCAAGTTTTAGTGCTGTAATTATGGATGCTGATGAAACCTGGATTAAATTCAGATATATTGATAAGAAAAAGGGTAATGTAATTAAAGTTGTCAAACTTTCAAGAATATATGAAATTGCTGATTTGAAAGAAGATATATAAGAAATGCTGCGAGATTAATCGCAGCATTTTAATTAGGATTATTTTACTGAATTAATATATAACATTATAAAAACACAAAATTTTAAATTATTTGTAATAATACTTGAATATTAATCTGCAAGGTATTATAATGAAATAATATAATGTTAAATAATAATCGTTTTGGGGGCTATTATGAACATACTTGTTGTAGGCTGCGGAAAAGTTGGCGTAAATTTATGCAATATTTTATCTGCAGAAGGACATGATGTGTCGGTTGTAAATAAGACTGCTGATGAATTTGCTGGTTTGTCTCCGGAATTTACTGGATATACAACATTGGGAATAGGAATAGATCAGGATGTTTTAAAACGTGCTGGTGTTGAGAGCTGTGATGTTCTAGTAGCAGTTACGTCAGATGATAACACTAATATTATGGTTGCACAATTGGCTAAGGAGTTTTTTAAGGTTCCTAAGGTTTATGCAAGGATAAATGATCCTCATAAATGTGAGGTGTTTTCAAATCTTGGATTGCAGACAATTTGTCCAACAAATCTAACCGTTGCAACTTTGTGTTCTGCAGTAAATGAAAGTACTTCAATCGCAAATGTGAGCATAGGTTCTCATACAATGGTTTTATCTGAGATGTATATTCCTAAGGAGTACATAGGAATCAGAGTAAGTGAAATTAAATTTGAGGAAAATGAAGTGCTTGTTGCTATTGAACGTGAAGATAAGACCTTGAATAAGGTCTTTCTGACAAATTATGAATTGATGCGCGGAGATAAGCTTATTTTTGCAAAGTTTGTTGATTAGGAGTGATTTTTTGAAGGTTACAATTGTCGGCGGAGGAAAGGTAGGCTATTATCTTGTAAAAACCTTGCTTGAACACAGGCATGAGCCTACTATAATTGAAATAGATAAGGTTGTGTGTGAAAGAATTGCAAACGAAATGGATATTCCTGTAATTTGTGGTGATGCAACTACTCTTGAAACATTGGAAGCTGCAGATACAGCAAAAGCAAGTGCATTCATCAGTGTAACAGGTTCAGATGAAAATAATCTTGTTGCATGTCAGCTTGCAAAACAAAAATTCGGGGTTTCTAAAGTTGTTGCAAAATCAAATAACCCTAAAAATGTTGAGGTTATGCAGGCGATGGGTATTGATAATGTAATTAACAGTACAAACAGTCTTGCATCGCTTATTGAAAGGGAAGTTGATACTTCAAGGATAAAAGAGCTTATTTCACTTAATCATGGTGAAGCAACAATTTTTGAGGTTTCTATCCCTGAGAACTATGTTTATGATGGAAAAATGCTTATGGATATAAGTATCCCAACCTTGTTTAATATAATTTCAATTACAAGAGAGGGTTATTTCATTATTCCTAGAGGTCAATCTGTTCTTAAAAGCGGAGATAAACTTCTGATTATGTCAGAAACATCTGCCGCAAAAGAACTTAAAACAGTACTAAAACTTAAGGATTAAGGGTGATAATAGTATGGCAAGGACGAAAAATACTATAGTCTCAGATGAACCTGTTGTTCCTGCAAAAAAGACTGTTTCTGCAAAGACTTCAGGAAAATCTGAAAAGTTATCTTCTGACACAAATACTAAAAGCACTGGAAAGAAAACTAGTTCATCTGCTAAGAAAACTACATCTGCTAAGAAAACTACATCTGCAACAAAAAATACAACGACCAAAAAGCCAATAAAGAAAAAGCGTACACAGGAACAGAATGATGTTTTTTCACTTGATATAGGTACAAGAACTGTAATAGGTATCCTAGGTCATCAGGATAAAGAAACATTCTGTGTTGATTACTCTTTTTCTGCACCTCATACAAAGAGAACTATGATTGACGGTCAGATTGAAGACATTAAGGAAGTTGCCAAGGTAGTTAAAAAAGTCAAGGACCAACTTGAAGATAAAGCTAATATTAAGTTATCAAAAGTATCAATAGCTGCTGCTGGAAGAGCTTTGAAAACAAGATGCGCAAGTATTGAAATTGATGTTGAGGGTAAGGATAACATTACTGAGGAAATGTTGAGATCATATGAACTTGAGGCTGTTTCAAAGGCGCAGACAATTCTCAATGAAGAAGTTGAGGGGCAGAAAATCTCTTTTTATTGCGTAGGCCATACTGTAATAAAATATACTCTTGATGATTATCCTATAAAAACTCTTATCGGACATAAAGGAAAAAAAGTGGGTGTTGAACTTATAGCTGCTTTTCTTCCTAGTATAGTTGTAGAGAGCCTATATGCAGTTATGGATATAAACGGGCTTGATGTATTAAGCCTTACTCTTGAACCTATAGCTGCTATGAACGTTATTATTCCGCCTGAGGTAAGACTTATTAATATTGCGCTTGTAGATATTGGCGCAGGTACATCTGATATTGCGATTTCGCAGGATGGGAGCATTGTTGCATATGCTATGGCAACTGTTGCCGGAGATGAAATTACAGAAGACATTATAAAAAAATATATTGTAGATTTTGATACCGCTGAACATATGAAGTTAAGCAGTAATAAAGATGAGATTACATATAAAGATATTTTAGGATTTGAGCATACTATTCCATCTAAGGACTTTTATCAAAGCCTTTTTCCTGCTGTAGATCAGCTTGCTGATACAATAGCTGCATCAATTGTTGAAGCAAACGGAAGTAGCCCTGCAGCGGTATTTCTTGTAGGTGGAGGAAGTCTTATTCCTGAACTGTCTAACTATGTTGCTGAGAAGTTAGGCATACCGGAGAACAGGGTTGCTGTCGGTGGAAAATCTGCAATGAAAAACATTAACCTTGGAAAAAACAAAAAAACAGGTCCTGAATATGTTACTCCGATTGGTATTGGGTTAACCGCAGTAATGCAAGGTGGATATGATTTCTCGACAATAATTCTCAATGGTAAAAAGATGAGAGTTTTTGACACTAAGAAACTTACAGTTCTTGATCTTCTTATGATGGCTGGATATAAATCAACGCAGATTATCGGTCGTTCCGGAAGAAATCTTATTTTTAATCTTAATGGTGAGAAACAAACCCTTAAAGGAGAAGTTTCAAAGCCTGCATCAATTTTGCTGAACAATCTGCCTGCATCACTCGACTACACTGTGAAGCAGGGGGATGTTATTGAATTTGTTCCCGCAGTAAACGGAATTAGTGCAGCAATATCTCTATCAGATATAGCAGGGGATATGTCATATGAATTTGTTACAGTAGATAGTATTGAATATCCTCTTGGAAATACTGTAACTGTCAATGGTAAAATGGTGTCAGGAGACTATAAAATACAGAATTTCGATGATGTAAGAATATGCAATGTTGAAACAATGAGTGATCTTTTGGATGTACATGGACTTATGCAGGATAATACTGTTTACTATAAGGGCACAAAGAGATTACATTCAGAAAGTGTTTTATATGATGGAGATGTAATAAAGTCAAAAGTTGAATCAGAAATCAAGCATACAGAGAAAACTGATGTTCACAATATCGTTAAACAACATATACATGTAGAGGTACCAAAAGTTGATGCTAATCTAGTTCCGGAAAAGAAACTTGTTGAGGAAGAGCCAGTCAAGCCTGAACCTGTTAAAAAGCAGTTTTCAGTAAATCTTAACGGAAAAAAAGTATTTCTTAAAGAGAATTCTGATGGATCTCAACATGAATTTATTGAACTTATGTCAATTGCTGATGTTGACTTTAACAATCCACCTCCGAAAGCAAATATGATTCTTACCATTAATGGTAAAAATGCAAGTTTTATGGATGCTTTGCATGAAGGCGATAATGCGGTTGTCAAGTGGGAAACATAATAAAAAAATAGAATGGTCTGTACATTTTAAGTACAGACCATTCTTCTTATTTAAAATACATATACAGCTGACATTTTATCATACCATTGTATAATTTACGTTTTTTATCAGCTCTTCGTCCAAAGAATTTCTCAAAATCCTCATGAGGACTTATAATATAACATGGACTTTCCTTGTTAGCCATATATTTTTGTCCCATCATTTGATAAAGCTTTTCGGCTTCCTTTATTTCAAGAAGTCGTTCACCATATGGAGGGTTGCAGATAGTAATGGAATCAGGTTGATTCACATAATCTTTAATATCAGCTTGTGAAACAGAAACTCTTTTTTGTATACCTGCCTTACGGCAGTTTTCAATGGTAAGTTCAACACATTCCTTATCTATATCAAAACCATAGCAGCAAAAGTCGCTGTCCTTTTTAATATTGTCAAAAGCTCTTTCACGTTCTTCTGACCATATCTTACTATCGATACAGTCCCATCTTTCAGCTGCAAAGCTTCTTTTAAGTCCTGGAGCAATATTCAGTGCTTTATATGCTGATTCAATTAGAAAAGTACCACTTCCGCAGAATGGGTCATATACAATGCTGTCTGAGCGTACATGGGCAAGGTCGATAATTCCTGCTGCAAGAGTTTCCTTAATAGGAGCAGCATTGGAATTCTTACGATATCCTCTTTTATGAAGCCCAGCACCTGATGTATCTAGGTAAACAGTAACAATATCCTTGAGTATTCCAAATTGAATCTGATGTACTGATCCTGTTTCCTCAAACCAATTAATGGAATACTTTTCTTTAAGTCTTTCTACAGCAGCTTTCTTTATAATAGACTGACAATCAGGAACACTTCTTAATACAGAATTTAAGGAATGACCCTTAACAGGGAAGCTGTCTTTTGCTCCAATATAGTTTTCTAATGGAATTTTCTTTACACCTTGAAAAAGTTCCTCAAAAGTTACAGCTTTAAATTCAGCTAGTTGTATCAAAACACGTTCTGCAGTTGCAAGGCAAAGATTTGCTCTTGCAAGTATATTGAAATCTCCGCTGAAAGTTACTCTGCCGTCGGTAACAGTTATATCGGTTCCCCCGATTTTCTTTACCTCAAAGTTAAGAACACTTTCCAGTCCGAAATGGCATGGGCACGACAGGCGTAATTCATTCATATTTTTATTCCAATCTTTCTAGTTAATTGTTTATTAGTTCATCTGTAAGTTCATCAATATCAAGGGTTGTGGTTGTTGCTGTTGTAGTAGCAGCCCCCTCTTCTTTTTTAGGTTTTGTCTTCTTTTTCTGGCTTGCATGATTGATTTCGCATGTTGGAGGAATATTTGATTTTTTATAATAACCTACTCCGGATGTCGGACAGCTTCCACCTGCTATTAATCCTGTTTCAGTACAGAAAGGCAGTTCTACAACATCGTCACAAGCAGGAAATTCTTTTGTAGGACCAGCATCCGCAATTTCTCCGAAAACATTTTTCCAAACCTGAGATGAGCTGTAGTATGTTCCGGTAGGAATTTGTTTTGGTTCATCATATCCATACCATACACCACTTACATAATCAGGAGTACATCCTACGAAGAGAAGGTCACACCAATCCTGTGACGTACCTGTTTTACCTATAAGAGGAGTATACTGTAATTTTGCAGCCTTACCAGTTCCGTTAGGTCCTTCAATGACGGTCTGCATAAGCTTATTCATAATAAATGCGGAATCCTCATCAATTGATTGAATAGGTGTATAATTATGCTGCAAAACTGTTGATCCGTCAGGACCAATAACCTGCGTATAAGTGGTAGGTGCATAATACTTTCCTGAGTTACCAAATACCTGATAAGAAGCAACCAGCTCTTCAAGAGAAATACCGTTTGTGAGAGCACCTACAGCGAGAGGGGAAAGGTCAGCATCGTATGCAGAAAGTGAAGTAACCTGAAATTTGTTTTGCAGATAGTTAAATACAGCCTGAGGAGATTCCATTTCAATTAACTGCGCTGGAACTGTGTTAAGTGAACGCTGAAGAGCCTGATAAGTGAAATAATCTCCATAATCCCAAGTCTTTGAATTATAGTTATAAGGCCATTTACGAGTTGCACCTGGGTTGTCTTCATCCTTAATCTCTATAGGACTGTTCTGGAATATAGTTGACCATGAAATCAGGTTATTTTGAACTGCATAGCTATATGATGTAATAGGCTTGATACAAGAACCTGGTGAACGGGTTGCCATCGTTGCTCTATTGTAAATATTGGAGCCTGCTTTTTCGCCTATTCCACCAACAACTGCAAGGATATTTCCCTGGTAGTCCATTGCAATGAATGCGGACTGAGGAGGATCTGAAAGGACATCTTTAGAGAAATTTGAAAAGTCTTTATACTTTTCTTCCAAAGCATCCTGCATTTCCATATCAACAGTAGTGTAGATTTCATAGCCACCATTATAAAGCTTGTTGCTTGCTTCTTCATAACTTACTCCATATAAGTCCATTAAGTCATGAGTAGCATCATCAATAACTGCATCAACAAACCAGTTCTGAATTTCAGACCTTTTCTTCTGTGCACTTTCAGAATTCGGATCAATAAAAATTATTTCTTCAACTATTGCCGCTTCATATTCTTCCTGTGAAATAGCACCGTTCTTATACATCAATGAAAGAACTACCTTCTGACGATTAAGGTTGCCTTCCTTATCAGCAAAAGGATTAAGGTTGTTAGGATCCTTTGGAATAGCCGCAAGGCAAGCACCTTCAGCAATTGATAACTCTGAAATATCTTTACCAAAATATTTCTGTGATGCAGCCTGAATTCCCGCTGTATTTCCACCGAATCCTATAATATTAAGGTAAGATTCAAGAATTGCTTCCTTCTGACTGTACTTTTCAAGTGCAGAAGCCTGTGCAATTTCTGTCATTTTTCTTTCCCAAGTCTGATCAGTATAGGTAGTTATGTTTTTTACCAACTGTTGTGTTATAGTTGAACCACCTTGTCTTTTTCCAAAGATGTTAATAATTTCATTAACAAATGCGGAAAAGGTTCGTTTCCAGTCGACACCTGCATGCTCATAAAAACGTTCGTCCTCAGTATATACAAATGCGTCCTGTACATGTTGAGGAATCTGATCAATAGTTACAGGAATTCTGTTTGCATTTCTGCTTATTCTTGCAAGTTCAACTTTTGCACCATTTTTATCATAAGCATAAATAAATGAAGTGTAGTCCATATCCATATCGTTTATATCAATATTAATACTGACATCAGCTTCATCCATAAACTGAACTACATAAACTGTAAGTGCGGCAGCAATAATTGAGCCAGTTATAATGACTACAAGTACAAGTGAAAGCAAAGTTGTTCCAATAACCGTAAGTGTTCTCTTAACAGGATTTACTTTACTTTTTTTAACAGACTTTTTTTTATTGCTTTTATTAGATTTACTAGTATTATCTGACTTTACTTTATCATCTTCAACCTTTGGTTTAAAATGTTCAGGATTCGTGTAATTAAAATCACTCATTTAGAAACCTCCCTGAATTTTCAAAGAAAAACTTTTAAATATTATTATATCATATATTTATTAAAAAGTTAAGTGATTAATAAAAATATGCATAATTGATATAAAATATTACGTTTATTTATAGTAAAAAAGGTTATTTTAAACAAAAATAGCAGACCTGAAAAATCAAATCTGCTATAAAAATTATTATTTGAAATAAGCAACTCCGCTTTCAAATATTTTCTGATCCTTTTCGCCAGGAACATTCTTGCAAATATCCTGTCCTTTTCTCTCACTATGACCCATCTTACCTAAAATTCTTCCGTCAGGTGAAGTAATTCCTTCGATAGCGTCAATAGAATTGTTTGGATTAAATCTGATATCCATTGTAGGCATACCATCAAGATTTACATACTGTGTGGCAATTTGTCCATTTTCAGCAAGCTGCTTAATAAGTTCTGGTGATGCAACGAATTTGCCTTCACCGTGAGAAATTGCAATTCTGTGTATATCTCCTACCTCACAGCCCTTAAGCCATGGAGATTTATTGGAAGAAATCCTTGTATTAACCATCATTGACTGGTGACGACCGATTGAGTTAAATGTAAGTGTAGGGGAGTCATCTTTCATATCAATAATTTTTCCATAAGGAACAAGACCAAGTTTGATAAGTGCCTGGAAACCGTTACAAATTCCAAGCATGAGTCCGTCACGGTTATTGAGAAGTTCATGTACAGCATCAGTTACACGAGGGTTTCTGAAAAATGCTGTGATGAATTTACCTGACCCGTCAGGTTCGTCACCACCGGAGAAACCACCTGGTATCATGATAATCTGAGATTTCTTTATTGCATCTGCAAAATATGAAACACTGTCCTCAAGAGCTGCTGCAGATAGATTCTTAATAACTACTATTTCAGGATCAGCACCAGCAAGTTCAAATGCTCTTGCAGAATCATATTCGCAGTTTGTTCCAGGGAATACTGGAATAAGAACCTTTGGTTTTGCAAATGAAGATGTCGCATGAAGAGTTTTTCCATCGTCTTTATATGAGTAAGTATTTACAGGAATATCTTCTGTTTTAATATTACATGGGAATACAGGTTCAAGCTTATCTTCCCAAATCTTCTGAATTTCAGCCATATCAATAGTATAGTTCTTGCAAATAATGCTGTATTGAGGAATAGTGTGACCAATAACACTTTCAACTGTGAAAGGGTCACCATCAAGTTCAACAATAAATGAACCATATTTTGAATAGAAAAGCTGTTCTTCAGATAGCTGCTTGTCAATCTTAAACCCAATTCTGTTACCTAATGACATCTTTGCTACAGCTTCTGCAACACCTCCAAAACCTATAGCCCATACTGATACAGCAGTACCGTTACTGATAAGAGCTTCTACTCTTTCAAAGCATGATTTTATGCTATCAAAAACAGGAAGATTATTTTCATCATATTCAGGTGTAATAAGAATTACTTTATTTCCAGCCTTTTTAAACTCATTAGAAATGATTTTATCGCTTGAAGCAGTAGAAACAGCAAATGAAACTAGTGTAGCAGGTACATCTATATTCTCAAATGTTCCTGACATGGAGTCCTTTCCACCGATTGCTCCGCAGCCTAACTCAATCTGTGCCTTGAACGCACCAAGAAGAGCAGAGAATGGTTTGCCCCATCTCGTAGGATTGTTCTGAGTTCTCTCAAAATATTCCTGGAAAGTGAGCCAACAATTCTTATAAGAACCACCTGCTGCAATTACCTTAGCAACGGATTCAATTACAGCAGCCATTGCGCCATGGTAAGGACTTCTGTCTGTAAGATATGGATTAAAGCCCCAGCCCATAATTGAGCAAGTAGAAGTTTCTCCCTTGAGGACAGGAATTTTTGCAGCCATAGCCTGATTAGGTGTAAGCTGATACTTTCCGCCGTAAGGCATTAAAACTGTACCGGAACCGATTGTCGAGTCAAATCTTTCAACAAGTCCCTTCTGAGAGCAGACATTTAGATTTGACATAAGGGCTGTCCAGCTTTCAGCGCAGTCTGTATATGTTTTAAGATGAGTTGTTACAGGGAGATTTACAGAAATATCTGTATGCTTTTCTGCACCGTTTGAATTAAGGAATTCTCTTGAAAGGTCAACAATAATTTTATCGTTCCATTTCATTTTAAGACGAGGTTCCTTTTCAACAACAGCAACAAGAGTAGCTTCAAGGTTTTCCTTTGCTGCTTCCTTCATAAACTTTTCTGTATCTTCTTTTCTGATAACAACAGCCATTCTTTCCTGACTTTCAGATATAGCAAGCTCTGTTCCGTCAAGCCCTTCATATTTTTTAGGAACAGCATTAAGGTCGATTAAAAGTCCATCAGTAAGTTCACCGATAGCAACTGAAACGCCACCAGCACCAAAGTCATTGCAACGCTTTATCATATGAGTTACATCAGGGTTCCTGAATAATCTCTGAAGCTTTCTTTCTACAGGTGGATTACCTTTCTGAACTTCTGCTCCACAGTGTTCAAGTGATGCTTCAGTATGAGATTTTGATGAACCTGTTGCACCGCCACAGCCATCTCTTCCTGTACGTCCGCCAAGAAGAATAATTACATCGCCCGGTTCAGGTACTTCTCTTATAACATTATTCTTTGGAGCTGCACCAACTACAGCACCGATTTCAAGACGTTTTGCTACATATCCAGGGTGATATACTTCAGCAACATGTCCGGTTGCAAGTCCAATCTGGTTGCCATATGAACTGTATCCGTTTGCAGCACCTACAGTAATTTTTCTCTGTGGAAGTTTTCCATGAACTGTATCTTCAACAGGTACAAGAGGATTTGCTGCACCTGTTACACGCATAGCCTGATATACATATGATCGTCCTGAAAGTGGGTCACGGATTGCTCCGCCAAGGCAAGTTGCAGCACCGCCGAATGGTTCAATTTCAGTTGGGTGGTTATGTGTTTCATTCTTGAACATAAGAAGCCAGTCTTCAAGCTTACCATCAACATCAACTTTTATCTGTACAGAACATGCATTTATTTCTTCTGATTCATCGAGATCCTTGAGAACGCCGTCTTTTTTCAGTTTCTTTGCGGCAATTGTTGCAATGTCCATAAGAGTAATAGGTTTATTTGTTCTGCCAAGTTCATTTCTAACATTGATATATTCATCATAAGTTTTCTTAATATAGTCAGCTTCAATATTCGCATTATCAATAATAGTAGAAAATGTAGTATGACGGCAATGATCTGACCAGTAGGTATCAATCATTCTGATTTCAGTAATTGTAGGGTCACGCTTTTCTGTATTTTTAAAGTATTCCTGACAGAATGTAATATCATCTAGGTCCATTGCAAGACCATACTTATTAATAAAGTTGACAAGTTCAACCTTTTCAAGATAAATAAAGTTAGTCAATGTTTCAACTTCAGTAGGAATATTATATTTTGTATCAAGAGTATCAAACGTTTTAAGTGATGCCTCACGGCTTTCAACTGGGTTGATAATATATGATTTAAGTGAATTAAATTCTTTTTCAGACAACTTTCCATGAACAATATATATTCTTGCGTTCTTGATTTTGCAGCGTTCCTTTTGTGTAAGAATCTGAATACACTGTTCACAAGAATCTGCTCTCTGATCAAACTGACCAGGAAGATATTCAACAGCAAAAACCTTTTCATTTTCAGCTAATTCCGGAAGGTCGGAATAAGTAACATCAATAGCAGGCTCTGAAAAAACATTGCTTACTGCTAGATTAAAATCACTTTCAGACAATCCTTCAGCGTCATATCTGTTTAGTACACGGATATTTCTCAGTGTTTCAAGTCTGAGGGCAGTTCTGATATCACTAAAAAGATTTTTTGCTTCAACAGCAAATTCAGGTTTCTTTTCTACATAAATGCGGAATACTGACATACAATTACGCTCCTTAATTATTTATTATAATATTACCTAAGCAATAATCATCAACTAACTTATCTATTCTAACATAAAATATCTTATTTCGCAAACTTTTCTCAAAATTTTCAGTCAAAATTTTCACCTTTGTATAATTTGGTGTATAACCTATATATTCTGTTGAAATTTTTTCACGTTCAAATAGAACAGGAAACACTTTTCCAAGTTGGCTTTTAAGAAATTCCGTCTGAGATAGCGTAGTTGCTTCAGTCATAATCTGAGCTCTTTTTGTTTTTACGCTCTCTGGAACCTGGTTATCCATCTCTGCGGCTGGCGTACCAGATCTTCTTGAATATGGAAATATATGAGCTTTACTGAATTTTATCTTCTTAATAAATTCAAGTGATTCATTGAAATCTTGTTCAGTTTCATCAGGAAAACCTACCATAATATCAGTTGTTATAGAGCAGTCCTGAAAACTATTACGCAATTTTTCAACGAGTATGTGATATTGTTCGGATGTATATTTTCTGTTCATTGCTTTTAATGTACGGTCACATCCACTTTGAATGGACAGATGAAACTGAGGACAAAGTTTTGTCTGTTCAGACATTCTTTTTATATCTTCGTCACTTATTACTTCTGGCTCAAGTGATCCAAGTCTAACACGTTCTATACCTTCTATTTTACATACTGCTTCTATGGCATCTATAAGCCTTAATTCAAATTCAATTCCGTAAAATGAGAGGTTTATTCCGACAATTACAATTTCCTTGTAACCTTTTTTAGCCAGTGTAGTAGTTTCACTTATAATGCTTTCAAGTGATTTTGAACGGAATCTTCCTCTTGAATATGGAATTATACAGTAAGAGCAGAACATATTGCAGCCATCCTGAATTTTAAGGAAAGCTCTTGTCTTGTCTGCATATCCCTCATTCGATGTGTTTTCAAATGTATCCTTACAGCTATACTCAGGTATGCTGATAATTCTGCTTTTCTTATCTATATATTCAGAAATGATGTCAGGAAGTTTGTTTCTTTCCTTTGTTCCTGTTATTATATCAGCTTCAGTAATCAATGAAGCTTCATCATTGAACGCCTGTGGATAACATCCTGTAAGAACTATTATAGAATAAGGATTGTTTCTTCTGATTCTATGAAGTGTCTGACGGATTTTTTTATCACTGTATGAAGTAACTGTGCAGGAATTAACTATATAAATATCACAATTTTTTTCATCTTCGCTGACAATATATCCATGAAGTCTGAAATTTTCTTTCATGTTTTCAGTTTCGTATATATTCACTTTACATCCGAATGTAATAAAATAAACTCTCATAGAATCTCCTTAAATATCTCAATTTTAAATAAAACATGTTTATTATACAATATTTTGATTTATTTTTCAAATTTTTATTATACATACTTTATTTCAAAAGCTTATATATATTTAATTTTCTGCATCATTTATATATAATTAATAATTTGTACTTGAAATTATTGCCTTGAAGGTATAAAATAGTAATATAATTGTAAAAAAAGAAAGGGTGTTTTTTATGGTTACCAGGGGCGTAATGGCCATGGAACTTGTTTTGGTTGTTCTATTTGCAATCATACCTATTATTGCAAGCATTTATATGTTGGCAAAGAAAACTATTAAAGGCAGTTGTTTTTTCTGTGGAGTAATTGGGTATGTTTGTGCTTTTATTGCAATTGGTATTGTTGGCGGAATTTTTACTGTTGCAAATATGAGCAAGGTTCAAAGTGATCCTTTAGGATTTGCTCAATCAATTTCTTACTTATTACCTATAGGTATTATAACTGTAATTCTTATTCAGCTTTCAATACTATTCAGTGCGGGTAAAGTTATCAAGAATAGAAGAAATTTCAATGAAGCTGTTTCATTTGGGTTGGGATATTCTGTTGTAAATCTTTTAATTGTTGGATTTTCAGGATTAAGCAATTTCTTAACTTTAAAAACTATTGATTCTGGTGCTTTTGATGTTAAGTACAGACAGTATATTGATTCGGGTATAATGACAAAAGAACAAGTTATTCAATCTAAAACTATATATACTGATATTAAGATGCTGGATTTATTAGTTTCTATACCAGAAACAATTCTTTCTGCTTTTGTTATGTTGACATTTGCAATTGCAATTGTATATGGGTTAAAAGTTAAAAAGGGATTTTTGATATTTTTAATTACTTCACTTATTAATATTGTTACAGTTGTTGTAGCACTTTTATTAGATCAAAATGTTTTTGTTTCACTTGCAATTGATGCAGTATTAGCTGTTATTGCATTCTTCTTTATTAAAAAAATAAAAGATAAAATGGTTGATGAACCTGACTCAATTCTGACTAAAGACAGTTTTATTGATTCAGTAAATACCGTACAGAATGAAAGTAAATAAATAAAAATGCACCTTATCAGATAAGCTGATAAGGTGCATTTTTATTTCTGTTTAGGTTTGAATATAATGGCAATAATAAGTCCTGACAGTATAGCGGCTGTTATACCTCCTGAAGCAGCAGTCAGACCACCAGTTATTACACCAAGGAAGCCGTCACTTTGGATAGCTTTTTTTACTCCTTCAACCAGGTTATAGCCAAATCCAGTTAAAGGAACAGTTGCTCCAGCACCTGCAAATTCAACAATAGGTTTGTATAGGCCGAATGCACCAAGTATTACTCCTGCAACAACATAAGCAACAAGAATTCTTGCTGGGGTTAATTTAGTGTATTCAATCAATACTTCACCAACAGCACAAAACAAACCTCCAATTATAAAAGCCCAAAAAAAATCTATAAACATAATATTTTGCCTCCAGAACTTATTTAAGCGGCTTGCTACTGTTTGAAATGAAAACAGCATGTGAAATAGATGGAATACTTTCGCCCTGTTGTGATGCAGTAGTAGACATTAATGCACCTGTTGCACAGAACAAAACGTTTTTAATTTCTCCAGATTTGATTTTATCAAGAAAATATCCACATAAAATTGAAGCACTGCATCCGCAACCTGAACCTCCGGCATGTACATCTTGTTCTTTATTGTTGAACATCATCTGGCCACAGTCTTTATGTTGTTTTGATATGTCTATAGATTCTTTTTTCAGTAAATCAACAAGCAAATTGCTGCCTACTTCACCTAAATCTCCGGTAATAATATAGTCAAAATCTTCTGGTGACAAATTAGTATCTTCAAGGAATGTTTTGATTACATAACAAGCCGCAGGAGCCATTGCAGCTCCCATGTTGTTTGCATCAGTAACCCCTAAGTCAACTATTTTACCAATAGTGACAGCTCTAATAAACGGGGCTTCTTCTTTTGGGGAAATAACAATGGCACCCGACGCAGTACAAGTCCATTGTGCTGTCGGTGTTCTGACTCCACCATATGAAAGCGGAAATCTAAATTGACGTTCTGCGGTACAGAAATGTGATGATGTAACTGCAACTATCTTTCCTCCTAATCCGCTGTCGGTAAATAATGAGGACAAAACCAAGCCTTCAGACATTGTTGAACAAGCTCCATATATACCCAAAATAGGAATATTAAAATCCCTTAAGCCATATGTTGAACTTATGCATTGATTTAGCAAGTCACCGGAAAACATATAATCTATATCTTCAGGTTTAAGATTCCCTTTAGTCAGTGCTTTATCAACAGTTCTTCTTAAAAGTTCACTTTCTGCCTGCTCCCATGTATCTTTTCCAAAATAAGCGTCATTTTCTACTTCATCAAAGTAGTTTGAGAGTGGACCTTCTCCTTCTTTTTGCCCAACAATGGAGGCAAAGCTATAAATTGATGGTGGGTTATCCATAATAAAAGTGTTTCTAGAAATTTTTTTAGCCATAATACCCTCCTTTACATGGTATTATGGCTAAATAATTAATTAATATTCTAATTTCAAGAATTATATTTATGCTTAAAGAAGTGGACTTATCAGACGTAAAAAAGTAGTAATTAAACCATTGAAGAAGCCTATTTCTTCAGCTTCTGCAATTGTAACAATATGCGATTGCTGCATGATTTCTTCAAAATCTTTTTTTATTTCCGTAAGACAACTGCATTTATACATTAGTGTTGCACATTCAAAGTGAAGATACAGACTTCTGTAATCAAGATTAATTGAACCACATACACTTATTTCATCATCTGCAAGAAAAGTTTTTGCATGAATAAAACCAGGGATGTATCTGTATATTTTAACTCCTGATGCAATCAAGTCTTTGAAAAATGACTGACTGATAAGCATTATATACCATTTATCGGGAATTTTTGGAACAATTATTCTGACGTCAACCCCTCGTTTGGCTGCAAAAGTCAGAGCAATAAAAAGCCTGTCATCAAGAATGAGGTATGGGGTAGTGATATAAACATATTTTTTAGCAGTATTAATTATATTAAGATATACACATTCACCGACATTTTCATTATCTATAGGATTATCACCGAATGGTATAACATATCCGTCACTTTCAAATTCTTCCATATGATGACTGTGAGGAGTATATAAAAGATAGTCATTATTGCTGTTGTCAATGAGTTCCCATATCTGAAGGAACATTATTGTAAAATTCCATACAGCATCACCTTTTACCATAACAGCATTATCTTTCCAGTACCCAAAACGTTCAATCAAGTTAATATATTCATCCCCTATATTAATTCCTCCGGTGAATGCAGTATGTCCGTCTATAACTAGTATTTTTCTGTGGTCTCTGTTATTTTGTGAAGTTGAAAGGAACGGTTTAAGTTTATTAAATATATTACACTTTATACCATATGACCTTAGTTTCTTCTCATAATCATCTGGTAAAGTCAATTCACTTCCCATTCCGTCATAGATTACTCTTACATCTACACCCTCAGTTACTTTTCTTTTAAGAAGGTCTAAAATATCATCCCACATTTTACCTTCATTTATAATAAAATACTCCATAAAAATGAAATGTTGAGCTTTTTCAAGCTCATTAAGTATATCAGGAAATTCATTCTCTCCACTTTCATAATAAGTTACAGTTGAATTCTTATATGTCGGATAACCTCCATAATTATTCAGATATAAAGCAAGATTACAAATATATGGATCTTTTTCTTTTAATTCATCAATTATATCCTCATCTTGTTTTAAATACTCTGATGTTTGTTTAATTTTATCGGCTAGTACCTTTTTAAACATACGAATCCCAAGCTGTGCTTGAAAAAACACATATATGAGTCCACCGAAAATAGGGAATAAGAGAATTGGAATAACCCATGCAAGTTTAAATGCAGGATTATAGTTTTTATTAATTATATGATATACTATTCCACCACTAAGTATGATTAAAGCAACATAAACTACTGCAAATTTAGACTGCAAAAATATAAATAATAGTGTCAGTGATACAGCCTGAAAAAGCATCAGTAATATAGTAATCAATTTTCTACTGAAAATAAAATTGACAAAACGTTTCATTAAGGTCTGATTTTTCATATAATCCTGCCCTTTCTTAAAAATATTTAAAATATATTTCAACACATTTTATAGTATACCTCATTAAAGTTATTTAATATAATAATATTTAGTTAAAAGCGGAAATAGATTGCCTATTTCCGCTTTTTATTATAATGTGGTTAAAAAATCTTTAATTCTGCTGACAGCTTCCATTAGGTGTTTGAGCGAATATGCGTATGATACTCTTATATATCCTTCACCACATGCTCCAAAAGCATCTCCTGGTACTACAGCAACCTTATGCTCATATAAAAGTTTTTCACAGAATTGTTCACTTGTTAAGCCGGTTGATTTAATACATGGAAAAACATAGAATGCTCCAAGAGGTTCAAAACATTTAAGACCAATTTCATTAAATGCATTGACAAGCCATCTTCTTCTAATATCATATTCGTTTACCATTTTAGTTACTTCATTACTGCATGAGTTAAGTGCTTCAATTGCTGCATATTGTGAAACTGTTGGGGAACACATTATAGCATACTGGTGTATTTTAAGCATTTGTTTAACAATAGGTTCAGGACCAGCAATATAACCAAGACGCCAACCTGTCATTGCAAATGCTTTTGAAAACCCATTTACATAAAGTGTACGTTCCTTCATACCTTCAATCTGTATAATTGATGTATGTTTGACACCATAGGTGAGTTCAGAATATATTTCATCTGATAGAATAAGAATATTTGTATTTCTTAGAACGGCAGCAATTTCTTCAAGATCTGATTTTTCCATTATTGCTCCGGTAGGGTTATTAGGAAATGGCAGAATCAGCATTTTTGTCTTGTCTGTAATTTTTTCTTTAAGCGCTTTAGCTGTAAGTTTAAAGTTATTCTCTTCAGTGGTTTCTATAATTACTGGCACTCCGCCAGTAAGAGACACTATTGGGTCATAGCAAACAAAACTAGGTTCTACAATTAAAATCTCATCACCTGGATTAACAAGTGCCCTTATACCCAAATCTATTGCTTCAGAGCCTCCGACAGTTACTATTAACTCAAGGTCAGGATCATATTTTACATTTGTATTTTTGCTTATATATTTACAAATTGATTTTCTGAGTTCAGAAAGACCAGCATTAGCAGTATATACTGTTTTACCTTTTTCAAGTGTGCTTATAGCTGATTTTCTTATTACCCAAGGAGTGGGGAAGTCAGGTTCACCTACTCCTAATGATATTACTCCATCAATTGTAGTAGCAATATCAAAAAATTTTCTTATTCCGGAAGGTTTGATTTTCCTGCACTTTTCCGAGATAAGTTTATCATAGTCTATCATGGAGAAATAAAGCCCCTTTCATCTCTATCTTCATCATCGATGAAGATTCCTTTATCCTTATAGCGTTTTAGTACAAAATGTGTAGAGGTTGATAAAACACCCTCAATAGTGGAAAGTCTTTGGGCGACAAATAAAGCAATTTCTTTATAGTTAGTTCCACTGATAGTAACTGCAAGGTCAAAGGCACCTGACATCAAAGTTAGAGATTCAACCTCATCATACATCATGATAGTTTTAGCAATATCATCAAATCCGCAGTCTGCTTTAGGAGTAACTTTTACTTCAATAAAAGCAGTAACATTGTCTTTATCGGCTAGATCATCATTTATAATGGCGGAATAACCTTTTATAGCACCTGTACTTTCATATTCCTTAATTTTGGCTTCTACCTCTGTTTCAGTAGAGCCCATCATCGCCGCAAGCTCCTTACATGAAAGACGCGCGTTCTGCTTTAATAATTTAATTAAAGTATCCATAATTATCCTCCAATTTAAATATTGTTTTCATAGCTACTAGAATATTTAAGTTATATCTTTATAAATTCAGGTTTTCTGTTTTTGAAGTAGCATAAGTGAGTAAATCCTGCAGCTTTAGCTATTTCCGCTCCTTCTTTTACTCCCTTTGCAACATCTGAATATATATGTGAATCTGAACCAACAGATATAACTTCTCCACCCATTTCTCTGAAAATCTTTACCAAATTGAGTTCAGGAAATGATTTACCATATTTCTGACGTAAACCGCTTGTGTTAATTTCTATGCCTTTTCCATTATTAATGAGTAACTTAAAACATTCACGGATAATATCTTCATATGGTTTCATATTAACTTTAATTCCATGATCACCTTCAATATACCTTAACGTATATGTAAGATGTCCAAGAATATCAAACTTGCCCCACAGACAAAGAGAATATAATTCGTGATAATATTTATCAAGTAAGAAAGGCACGTCAAAGTTTTTATAATCCATAAAGGCAAAATCATCATATCCCTTTAACTGATGTATTGAACCAATTATAAAATCAAGTCTTTTATCGGTTACAACTGCATCAGCAAGTCCTATATCATGAGTAGCCTGACCAAGTTCAATTCCGCAGATAAGATTTATTTTTCCCTTATATTTTTCTTTAGCAGCTGTATTTTCTTTCATTGATTTTTCAAAGTAATAACCAAAATCATATGTATCATAATCATTTGGAGTGTCACCATAATGTTCAATAGAAAACCAATGATTAATTTCACAATGATCAGTAATAGCATAAGCTGCAAGGTTATTATCTATGGCAGCATTTATCATTTCGTCAACACTTGATGAAGCGTCAGGGGAATTGGTTGTATGTGAATGACAATCTATGAGATTCATTAAAAATCCTCGTTTCTATTTATATCTAAAGTAATATTATTTATATTATAGCACAATTAAAAAAAAAATAACATATTAAATAGTAAAAAAACATACAAAATTGTTTGATTTTAACCTTTTATTTTTTATTAATATGTGATATCATTAATATGATTTGTTAAGAAAATAGATTTTTGGTGGAGGTTTTATAAAAATGAGAGCAGTTATTACAGTAATAGGAAAAGATACAGTAGGGATATTAACAAAGGTCAGCGGGATTTGTACTGAATATAATGCTAATGTAATAGAAGTAACTCAAAGTGTTCTTCAGGATATGTTTGCAATGATTATGCTTGTTGATATTACATCACTTAATAAGAATTTTACAGAACTTGCTGACAGATTAACTGCACTCGGTGATGAACTTGGTCTTAAGATTCATACAATGCATGAAGATATTTTCAATTCAATGCATAGAATATAAATTATTAATTACTGAGTATTTTCAGCTCAGCCGTTTGGAGGAAATTTATGCTTAACGTTTATGATATACTTGAAACTATAAGAATGATTCAGGACGAATGTCTTGATATTCGTACTATTACAATGGGAATATCATTACTTGACTGTATCGACAGTGACATTGATAAGGCTTGTGCTAAAGTTTATGATAAAATAACACGTTGTTCTCAGAATCTTGTTCGTGTTGGTGAAGAAATAGAAAAAGAATATGGTATACCAATAATAAATAAAAGATTGTCTGTAACACCGATTGCAATCGTTTCTGCTGCTTGTAATACAAATCCTGTCAAGTTTGCATTAACAATGGAAAAAGCAGCAAAAGCTGTAGGTGTAAACTTAATTGGTGGTTATTCTGCACTTGTTCAGAAGGGTTATTCTGCAGGTGATGAAAACCTTATAAATTCTATTCCTGAAGCTCTTGCAACAACATCATGTGTATGTTCTTCTGTTAATATCGGCTCAACAAAAACAGGTATTAACCTTGATGCCTGCAGAAAAATGGGGCATATTGTTAAGAGATGTGCTGAACTCACTGTTGATAATAATTGTTTTGGTGCTGCAAAGCTTGTCGTGTTCTGTAATGCTGTAGAGGATAATCCGTTTATGGCTGGAGCATTCCACGGTGTCGGTGAACCCGATTGCATTATAAATGTTGGTGTTTCTGGCCCTGGTGTAGTAAGAGCAGCTCTTGCAAAGTATCCTGATGCTGATATTACTGAAATTTCAGACATAATAAAGAAAACTTCATATAAAATTACAAGAGTTGGGCAGCTTGTTGGTGTTACTGCTTCTGAAAGACTTGGAGTACCATTCGGAATAGTTGATTTATCACTTGCTCCAACTCCTGCTGTCGGTGATAGTGTTGCATACATTCTTGAAGAAATTGGACTTGAAAAATGTGGTGCATGCGGAACTACAGCTACTTTGGCATTGCTTAATGATGCTGTTAAAAAGGGTGGAGTTATGGCTTGCTCGAGAATCGGTGGACTTTCCGGTGCATTTATCCCAGTTTCTGAAGATGCTGGCATGATTGCAGCTGCATCCTGTGGTGCACTCCAGATTGAAAAGCTTGAAGCTATGACTGCCGTTTGTTCAGTAGGTCTTGATATGATTGTCATTCCAGGTGATACTACTGAAGATGTAATTTCCGGAATAATTGCTGACGAGGCTGCTATTGGTATGGTAAACACAAAGACTACGGCAGTGAGAGTTATTCCTGCAATCGGCAAAAAAGAAGGAGAAGTTCTTGATTTTGGAGGATTGTTCGGTAGCGGACCTGTTATGAGAGTCAATACAAATTCGCCTTCTAAGTTTATTAGAAGAGGCGGACAGATTCCGGCGCCTTTGCAAAGTCTTAAAAATTAGTTTTAATAATTATATATTTTTCGGCATAAATACTTCTAATAATAAAGTGTAAATGATTATTTAGTTTTATACCTTTGTTATAAGTATTTATGTCTATTATTTTTCAGGAGGCTTTTTCGTGGAAATGATAATAAATAGTATCCTGCAGATTGAACAGGATGGAAAAGAAAGAATTCTACAGGCTATAGCAGAAAAAAATAAAATTATTGCAGATGCAAAGTTAGAAGAAGAAAAACTGATTAACGAGGGAATTGCTGCTGCCGATGGTCAACTAAAACTACTTGAAGATGAAAGTTGTAAAAATTCTGAAAAGTTAATTAATGAAATTGAAAAAGTAAAAAAGGAACAAATTGATAAGCTTAATGATATTTTTAACTCTAATAAGCACAAATGGTCTGATGAAATTTTTAATTCAATAATTAATATTTAGATTAGTTTTGCTTACTAAAACTGAATTAAATAGCAAGAGGAATGGAGATTAATATGAAAGCCGGTGTGTTTAATAATGGCATCTCATAATGCAACGGTAGCTAAAATCATGGCTATTCATGGTAAAAGGCTAAGTAGTGAAGATTATCATAATATGATTAATCTGCAATCTGTTTCAGAAATTGCTGAATATTTAAAAAATAGCACTTATTTTCATGATATACTGTTACCAGTGGACACAAATACTATTCACAGAGGGTTACTCGAAAATATACTCCGAAGAAGTGTTTATGAGAAGTATTTAAAAATTCTGAACTTTGAACAGTTAGAAAAACAGGAATTTTATAACTTCAAAATTATTCGTGCAGAAATTGACGAAATACTAAGCTGCATAAGTCATATTAATGCTAAATCAACGGAACAGATTACAACTACACCTGTTTATTTAAGCAACTATGTATCTTTTGATTTGATTCAGTTATCAAAAATCAGAAGTTATGATGAATTATTAGCCTTTTTTAAAAGAACAGCATATTATGACTTGCTAGTCAGATGCAGACCTAATAATGAAAAAATTGACTATACAAAGTGTGAAATTCTATTAAGAACATATTTTGTAAAAAGATTGTTTGCTACCATTGATAAGTATTTTAACAGTAAAATAAAGGCAAGTTTGGAGTCCCTTATTTCTACAGACATAGATTTGATAAATATAATAAATTCCTACAGACTTAAAACTTATTACAATGAAAATATTGATGTAATTAAAGAAAACATTCTTCCTTTTCATGGTAAATTTAAAAAAGAAAATCAAAGGGAATTATATTCTTCAATTGATTCCAAAGATTTTATTAGTAAGTTTTCCAAAACATATTATGGAAGGCAAATGGTTGTAAATAAATTAGATATTAATAATCTTGAGCAAAGTTCTTTCGGGTTGCGGTATTTAAATGCTAAGAGAGCCTTGACTCAATCTCAGGAAGCACCAGTATGTATTTATGCATTTGTTTTCCTTATGGAAATAGAAGTAAGTAACATTATTAAAATAATCGAGGGTATCAGATATGGTGTGCCTCAGAAAGATATTGAAATGCTTTTGGTTATTTAAGAATGAGGTGTAATATAAAGTGTCAATTGAAAGAATGAGTCTTGTTAACATTGCAGGAATGACTAAAGATCTTGATAGCACGTTATTGAAACTTAGTGATTGCGGATGCTTTCATATTGAGTCTGCCAGCAAAGCAACCGGGAAAGATGGAAGTTTCAATAATAAACAAGAAAATCCATATAGCGGTTTACTTAAGAAATTAAATGAAATTAAAGCAAACTTAGGTATAAAATACAGCAACACTGATTTTCAGAGTATTGAGAAGACAAGTCTTGAGAAAATAGGAAAGTACATTCAGGAGATTGTTACAAAAATTGATAATATAAAAAAATTGCAAAAATTATCTAGTGAAAATCTTTCTTCTCATGAAAAAGCTTTATTTCAGGTTAAAAATTTGCGAGGGTTTAATTTTGATTTTCAGAAGTTTTTTCAATGTGAACATATAAAGGTACGCTTTGGAAGACTTCCTGTGGATAGTTTTAATAAATTGTCATATTATGATGATAGCATATTTTATTTTGCTCATTTCACTCAGGACCAGGAATATTATTGGGGTATTTATTTTACTCCTATTTATGACAGTGATGACGTTGATAAAATATTTGATTCTTTATATTTTGAAAGAATAGTTCTTCCAGACTTTGTCCGTGGCAATTCCGAAGATGCTTGCGATGAACTGTCTGCCTTGGTTGATAATGATAATCAGCAGATTCAGAGTTACAAAAATGAAATTCAAGAATTAATTAAGCAGGAATCAGTAAACTTAAACAAGATTTTTTCAAGGATTAAATCTCAGCATGATAATTTTGATTTAAGAAACAAAGCGGCGATTGTTAATGATAAGTTCTATATTTTAGGATTTATTCCGACAGAGTATCAGGAAGAATTTGTGAAACTTTTTGATGAGCTTGAAAGTGTTTCTCTGGTAATACATCCGGCTGATAGCGATGATAAACTGGCACCTCCGATAAAAATAAAAAACAATAAGTTTGCAGCACCATTTTCAATGTTTGTGCAGATGTATGGGCTTCCTTCCTATAATGGAATTAATCCTACAACATTTGTTGCAATATCATATACGTTATTGTTTGGTATAATGTTCGGAGATTTAGGACAAGGACTTCTGATAGCTATTATTGGTTTCTTTCTTTATAAATTTAAGAAATCAGACTTTGGAGCAATTCTCACAAGAATAGGTTTATCCAGTGCTGTTTTTGGAACGCTTTATGGAAGTGTTTTTGGATTTGAAGAATTGCTTGATCCGGTTTATGCGAAACTTGGAATTTCTTTCTTGCCATTTAAAGCAATGGACAGTACCAATACTGTTTTGATCGGAGCTATTGCTCTTGGTATTATCCTAATAATTATTTCTATAATTATGAATATAATTGTGGGTTTTAAAAACAAAGACTATGAAAGAGCACTGTTCGGAAATAACGGAATATGCGGGTTGGCGTTTTTTGTATGCTTGCTCATAGGTATTTCCGGAATACTTATTGATAAAAATTTCTTTACCCCATTATTTATTATCTTTGCGTTAGTATTACCTCTTATTGTTATGTTTCTGCGTGAACCTCTCGGTTGCCTACTCAAGAAGAAAAAATTCCATGTTGATAGTATCGGAGATTTTATAGCTTCGAACTTCTTTGAAGTTTTTGAATTCTTGCTGGGATATGCAACAAATACACTTTCATTTGTCAGAATAGGAGGATTTGTATTGTCACATGCAGGAATGATGTCTGTTGTTCTTGCTTTGTCAGAAGGCGCATCCGCAGGTGCTTCACCAATAATAATTATTATAGGAAACATCTTTGTAATGGCAATGGAAGGAATGATTGTTGGTATTCAGGTTCTCAGACTTGAATTCTATGAGATTTTCTCAAGATTCTATGATGGAAATGGAAAAGCATTTAAGCCAGTTAAAATAGATTATGACTCTACATCAGAATCTTAATTAATAATATATTTAAATTTTTGGAGGATATTAGTATGTACATTTTATTATTACCTTTGGTTATCGTTATTTTATTATCACTTCCTGTAGTTAATGCTATCAGAAAGCATCAGTCAGGTAAAAAAGCTAAGAGTGCATTATTATTAAATATTTGTTCATTCTTCGGAGTTCTTTTACTGGCAACAGTTTTACCTATCGGTTCATTAGTTTCTGCTGAAACAGCAGGTGCTGCGGTAACGGCTACTGTTCAGGGTTCATCAGCTGGCCTTGGTTATCTTGCAGCTGCACTTGCTGTAGGTCTTGGTTCTATCGGATGTGGTATAGCTGTAGCTGCCGCTGCTCCTGCTGCAATCGGTGCTGTAAGCGAAGATCCAAAATCATTTTCAAAAGCACTTATCTTCGTTGCTCTTGGTGAAGGTGTTGCCCTTTACGGCTTTCTTATTGCTTTTATGATTTTAGGTAAATTTTAATAATGTCAAGGTTACAGATTATGAAATTCTTTTTAATCAGTGATAATGTTGACACTCTAGTTGGTATGAGACTTGCTGGAATTGAAGGTATTATAGTTCATAAGCAACAGGAGATCAGAAAAATATTGATGGAGAAAATGGACGACAAAGAAATAGCTGTTATACTAATTACTGAAAAACTAATTAAAATGGATGAAAAGTATGTGTATGATTTAAAGCTAACAAAAAAACGGCCTCTCATTGTAGGAATTCCTGATCGCCATTCAACGTCTGATATATCGTTAACCATTTCACAATATGTTGAAGAAGCAATTGGTATTAAGCTTTGATATAGCTGAAAGGAGATAGTCATAATAAGTTTATGACTGTGAGTTTTATATGGAAATGGATAATCATAAGCTTCAGAAGTTCGTTGATGCAGTAAATGATGAAATTGATCAAAAAGTCAATGAACTTTTAAATGAAGCTGAAGAAGAAAAAAATGCTATTCTTGAAAATGCTAAAATAAAATCTAAAGAAGCAGCAGAGAAAAGACTTGCAGACAGCAAAAAAAAGTGCGGTGTAAAGTATATAAGAGATGTAACTCATAATGAGATGCAGATGAAAAAGGATGTACTTTTATACCGTGAAAAGCTTACTGATGAACTTATAGAAGATGTAAGATTACGTTTAGTTGATTTTAAGTCAAACTCAGATTATGTAGATTTTTTGGTAAAGCTTATGCTGACATCAAATATATCTGATAATTCAGTAATTTACCTATCATCAGAAGATATTAAGTATTCTGCAAAATTAAATAAAGCAGTTAAAGCTGATAACATAACTTTTGAAGTTGATTCAAATATTAAAATTGGTGGATTATCCATATATAACAAGGAAAAAGAAACAATTGTAAATAAGACTTTTGATCTTTTACTTGAAGAGCAGAAGCAAAAATTTATAAATATGAATGCTTTTGCACAATAATTATTATCAGCGAATTTGCTTTGCGAATATATAGGAGGAACAACCTTGAATACTGTTTTTTCAATTAACGGACCGGTTGTTAAAGTTAGAGACACCAAAGATTTTTCTATGCTTGAAATGGTATATGTGGGCGTTAAAAAATTGATAGGTGAAGTAATTGGCATAACTGATAAGGAGACAACGATACAGGTTTATGAAACTACAACAGGATTAAAACCTGGTGAACCGGTTGAACCTACTCATATGCCAATGTCTGCAACTCTGGGCCCGGGTATAATATCAAATATTTTTGACGGTATAGAAAGGCCGTTAATGCAAATTCAAATGATAAGCGGTGATTTTATCTCTGAAGGAGCAAATGTTTCTGCACTTGATTCAAATAGGAAATATCAGGTTAGTGTTAAAGCAGCAGTTGGAGATAAAGTAGTTGGCGGAGATATTTATGCTACCTGCCCAGAAACACCAGTAATTGAACATAGGTGTATGCTTTCACCAAATTTAAGTGGTGAAGTTGTATGGACTGCTGAAAACGGTGATTATACTATTAATGATAAGATAATCCAAATAAAAACAGAATCTGGTGATATTGTAGATATTACATTGTGTCAGAGATGGCCTATTAAGCAGGCACGTCCTTTTAAAGAAAGAATGCCGATAACAAAGCCTCTTATTACAGGGCAGAGAGTTATCGACACAATTCTTCCGATTGCTAAGGGCGGTACTGCTGCTGTTCCTGGCGGTTTTGGTACTGGCAAAACAATGACACAGCACCAGCTTGCAAAATGGTGTGATGCTGACATAATAGTATATATCGGCTGTGGTGAGCGTGGAAATGAGATGACACAGGTATTAAAAGAGTTTTCACAGCTTGTTGACCCTAGAACAGGAAATGCACTTACTGACAGAACAGTTCTGATCGCAAATACATCAAATATGCCTGTTGCTGCCCGTGAAGCTTCAATTTATACAGGTATTACACTTGCAGAGTATTATCGTGATATGGGTTATCATATAGCTATAATGGCTGACTCAACTTCACGCTGGGCAGAAGCTTTAAGAGAAATCAGCGGACGTCTTGAAGAAATGCCTGCTGAGGAAGGTTTCCCTGCATATCTTCCTTCAAGAATTTCGGAATTCTATGAAAGAGCCGGATATGTAAGAAACCTTAATGGTTCAGAAGGCTCTGTATCAATTATTGGTGCTGTATCTCCACAGGGTTCTGACTTTTCAGAACCTGTTACACAGAACACAAAGAGATTTGTACGTTGTTTCTGGGCTTTAGATAAATCTTTAGCATATGCAAGACACTATCCTGCTATAAACTGGAATGACAGTTACTCTGAATATCTTGATGATCTGTCTAATTATTATGAGGAAACAATTGGTCGCGAATTTTTGGATAACAGACAACAGATTTCAAATATTCTTATTGAAGAAAACAAGCTTATGGAAATTGTTAAGCTTATCGGTTCTGATGTTCTTCCAGATGAACAGAAACTTATAATCGAGATTGCCAGAGTTGTTAGAGTTGGATTTTTGCAGCAGAATGCTTATCATAAGGATGATACTTACGTTCCTCTTGAAAAACAAAATTTAATGATGAATTCTATACTTCATCTTTACAATTGTTGTATTAATGCAATTTCATCTGGAATTAGCGTTTCTGATCTCTTAAATACTGGTTTGTTTGAAAAAGTAATTAAAGTAAAATATGATATTTCAAATGATCATCTTGAAAAGTTCACTTTGCTGAATGTAGAAATTGAACAAGGTATAAAAGAATTAAGCAAAAAATTGTAATGGAGGTCTTAGCGTGAAAAATACTTTTCACGCAGCTATTTATTCATTTTTATAAATAATTAAGCAGAATTTTTGTTTTACAAAACCAGAATAAATAGCAAGAGGGAATGGAGATTAATATGAGCTTACAATATGTAGGATTAAAAGAGATAAACGGACCTCTTGTTGTTATTGACAATGTTGAAGACGTTTCTTTTGATGAGGTTGTTGAAATAAGACTTGAAGATGGAACAACCAGAATTGGACGTGTTGTTGAAATTCAAGGGAAAAAGGCTGTACTTCAGGTATTTGAGGGAACAAAAACACTAAGTCTTAAAAATACAAAAACACGTTTTCTTGGACATCCTATGGAAATGCCATTGTCAATTGACTTACTTGGAAGAGTTTTTAATGGTGCAGGCAAACCAATCGATGGCTTAGGTGAAATATTTGCTGAAAAAACTGCTGATATAAACGGTAAACCAATAAATCCAGTTTCAAGATCATATCCTAGAAACTATATCAATACCGGAATTTCTTCTATTGATGCTCTTATGACACTTATCAGAGGACAAAAGCTTCCGATATTCTCAGGTTCTGGTCTTTCCCATAACAAACTAGCAGTTCAGATTGTACGTCAGGCTGAAATTGCTGGAGAAAATAATCAGGAGTTTGCTGTCGTTTTTGCTGCAATGGGGGTAAAAAATGATGTTGCAGATTACTTCCGAAGAAGCTTTGAGGAAAGTGGAGTTCTTCAGAAGGTAGTTATGTTCCTTAACCTTTCTAATGACCCAATTATTGAGAGAATTCTGACACCTAGATGTGCTCTTACTGTTGCGGAATACCTTGCTTTTGAAAAGCATATGCATATACTTGTAATCATGACTGATATGACCTCATATGCAGAAGCGGTCCGTGAATTCTCATCATCAAAGGGTGAAATTCCTGGAAGAAAAGGTTATCCGGGATACTTGTATTCTGACCTTGCATCTCTTTATGAAAGAGCTGGAATCATTGAAGGCTGTGAAGGTTCTGTTACTCAGGTACCAATACTTACAATGCCAAATGATGATATTACACATCCAGTACCTGACCTTACGGGATATATTACAGAGGGACAGATAGTTCTTGACAGATCACTTGATCAGACAGGAATATATCCTCCAATATCTGTACTTCCTTCATTGTCAAGATTAATGAAGGACGGAATAGGTGAGGGTTATACAAGAAGTGATCATGCTGATGTTTCAAACCAGCTATTTGCAGCATATGCAAAGGTACAGGATGCCAGAGCATTAGCTTCTGTTATCGGTGAAGATGAATTGTCAGACAATGATAAGGCATTTATAAGGTTTGGTAAAATGTTTGAAAAATATTTTATCTCCCAAAAAGCAGATGAGAACAGATCTATAGATGAAACTTTGGATCTTGGTTGGGGTCTACTTTCACTTCTTCCAATGTCTGTACTGGATAGAGTGGATGAAAATCTTCTTAAACAAAAATATAATCCTAAAAACGCAGAAAAATTTGTATGAGTGAGGTGAGGAGCTTTGGCAAACCAGGTATTCCCAACAAAGGGCAATTTAATAAATACCAAGAAATCTCTACAATTAGCAAAGCTAGGTTATGAGCTCCTTGACAGAAAGAGAAATATTCTTATAAGAGAACTCATGCAGCTTATTAATACTGCAAAGGAAATCAGAGGAACAATTGAACAAACTTACAATGAAGCTTACTCTGCCTTGCAAAAAGCTAACATGACAATTGGTATTGTTGATGATATAGCAGAGGCTATGCCTATTGAGAATAGTCTTAAAATAAGTCACAGAAGCGTAATGGGTTGTGAAATACCACAGGTTTCTATTGAAAATAAGCGATTAACTCTTGATTATGGTTTTAAGTATACGAATTCAAATTTTGATAATGCGGTGATTAGCTTTTATAAGGTTAAGCAAATGACTGCCAAACTTGCGGAAGTTGAAAATAGCGTTTACAGATTAGCAAATGCTATTAAGAAAACACAAACTAGAGCTAATGCATTAAAAAACATTGTAATTCCAAAATATGAAAATATAGTAAAATTTATTTCTAACAGTCTAGAGGAGAAGGAAAGAGAAGATTTCTCCAGAATGAAGGTTATAAAAGCTCAAAAGAAATCATAAAATAATTAATAATAGTGTGTTAATAATAACTGCTGATACCTCTTGAGAGTATCAGCAGTTATTTTAAAATCAGAGACGGATATCATCTACTCTTTTTCTTGCAAGAGCAGCATTTTCTTCTTCCTTATTAATGACATTTCCATCTGAAAGTGTTATATTATCCGTAATTATATTGGTATAAAACCTATTAGGGATTAGATGTGGATTATTACCTTGATTTCTTTTACCCTTATCATTATCCTTCAAATTATCATCTCCTTATAAATATGCCTTTAAGTTATCAAGATATTTCTGCTCGTCAGATAAGAGATTAGTTGCTTCCTGTACTATTGTTGGGGGAGCATCTGTTGCAGCATTCAATGCTTTATTAATACTGATGATTCCCATATTTGTTCCTTTGATCATTATTTCTGCAATATGCTGTGTTGATGAATCTTTTATGCAATTAAGTTTAATTCCAGTTGTAGCCATTACCTTTGAAAAACTGCTTATATCAGTAGGTTTCTCGTTCATTGCAATCATTTGTTGTGTTATTGTTGATACTTGTTGATTATAAGTGTTCAGCTGTTTCTTCAATTCTGTCTTGAGCCCTGCATCTTTTACTTCCCTTATAACCTTTTTTAAGGAGGTTTTTCCCATTGATGCATTCTGATATAAAGAATTTAATAAATTGGTCTGTGAATTCATTTATAAACATCCTTCTTTCCAGAAATATTAATTTAGAGAAATATATAAAATATAAGATTCTGTGTATTTAGTATTTACTTAAAGCAAAAGTTTATTTATGGTATTTTATTGAGTTTTGGATTTATATGAGTTATAATATGTTTAATAGATAAATCTTTAAAGAATGGTGACGCATACATCTGCGTGAAGCTAGTCATAAATATGATAAATTTTATATGCAGACAAGTAGCATATAATGATTGTCCCTGACATAATTATTAGTGTAATGCTAACATTTATGAAATGGGGCTGTTAATATGACAAAAAAAAGATTTATGAGAAGTGTTATTTTCTCTGCTGCTATTGTTGCACTTGGAGTGGGCGCTGCATTTATTGCAAAAATAAATATTAATAAAACTATTATGACGGATGTTAATCCTAATAACAAAAAAATAATTGTATTGGATGCTGGTCACGGGGGAATGGACGGAGGATGTTCAACTGTAGATGGAAAAACTGAAAAGGGAATTAATTTGAATGTTGTGCTTACAACAAAAGATATGCTTAAATTATTTGGATTTGAAGTTGAAACAACAAGAGATAAGGATACTTCAATACATGATAAAGATGTAAAAGGCATACGTAATCAAAAAATATCAGATATGGATAACAGGCTTGAAATTTTTAATATGTATCCAAACTCAGTTTGTGTTTCAATTCATCAGAATACATATTCAGATCCAAGATATAGCGGGGCACAGATGTTCTATTCGGATTCAAACGAAAATAATCAGCGCTTTGCTTCAATAATGCAGAACAAATTTGTTGAAATGATTCAGCCAGAAAATAAAAGAGAAACTAAGCTTTGCGGAAGTGAGCTGTTTTTGTGTTATTATTGCAGTAACCCAACAGTTATGATAGAATGTGGATTTTTGTCAAATCCTGATGAAGCTGCCAAGCTGACTTCGGAAGAATATCAGCGGAAGGTTGCATTTACAGTATTTTCGGGAATTTCAGAATTTTTGCAGGAATAATAAATTGGAGGATAAAAAGTGGGGAAAGTTAAAACAGTGTATATTTGTCGTGAATGTGGATATGAAAGTGCAAAATGGAACGGTAGGTGTCCTTCTTGTGGAGAATGGAACACATTTGATGAGGAAATAAGTACACCTAAATCTGCAAAATCTGCATCGTCTGCATTTAAAAGTTCTGTATTGTCTGAAAAAATAATGAAGCTTTCGGATTTAAATTATGCTGATGATGTAAGATATTCTACGGGTCTTAATGAACTTGACAGAGTCCTTGGCGGTGGATTGGTAAAAGGTTCACTTGTACTTCTCGGTGGTGAACCTGGTATAGGAAAATCTACATTGCTGCTTCAGATATGTCAATTTCTTGGAGAAAATTATTCTATTCTATATATTTCTGGAGAAGAAAGTACCAGACAGATAAAAATAAGAGCTGAACGACTTGGAGTATCGACAGAGAATTTGTATTTAATTTCTGCAACTGATGCTCAGTCAGTAGTTGATACTATTTCTTCTAATAAACCTGATATAGCAATAATTGATTCCATACAGACGATGTGTATTAATGAGATAAGTTCAAGCGCAGGAAGTATTACCCAGGTAAGGGAATGTACAAATTTATTTATGCATTGTGCAAAATTTGAAGAAATTCCAATATTTCTTGTAGGCCATGTAAACAAAGATGGCGCAATAGCAGGACCTAAAGTAATGGAACATATTGTTGATACAGTTTTGTTTTTTGAGGGTGAACGTAATTTAAGCTATAGAATTTTGAGAACTGTAAAGAACAGATATGGCTCAACAAATGAAATAGGTGTATTTGAAATGGTAGACAAGGGCCTTAATGAAGTTGAAAACCCTTCCGAAATGCTTATAAGTGGAAGGCCCCATGGGGTTTCCGGAAGCTGTGTTGCATGTATAATGGAGGGCAGCCGACCAATTTTAGCTGAGGTTCAGGCTCTTGTCACAAAGAGTAGTATTACTAATCCGAGAAGAATGGCAAAGGGATTTGACTTTAATAGGATGGCTATTATAATAGCCGTATTGGAAAAAAGAGTAGGTTTGTTTTTTGGAACGCTTGATGTATACATCAATGTTGTTGGAGGGTTAAGACTTGATGAACCTGCTGCAGATTTATCTGTTGCACTTTCTTTGTACAGTGCATTAATGGATAAACCAATTGATGAAAAGTTCATTGCTTTTGGTGAAATTGGCCTTGGAGGTGAAATAAGAAGTATAACACATACTTCTCAAAGAATTAAAGAAGCAGAACGTCTTGGATTCACAAAGTGTTTTGTACCAAAGCAATCCCTTAAAAACATTAATCTTTCAGAATTTTCAATAGAAGTTGTTCCAGTTTCGTCGCTAAAACAAGCTTTTTATCTTCTCAATAATAAAGACAAAGCAGATTAATATATTAATTTATAATGAAATACCATACCTACTTGGGTATGGTATTTTTTAGTTCTATTCGTATCTAAGTGCGTCTACCGGTTTTAAAGAAGCCGCTCTGTAAGCAGGATATACTCCGAAAACAGCACCTGTGATAATAGAGAATAAAATTACGCTTATACACATTTTTGTATCAATAATCGGAGAAATATTAAGAACAAGGCACGAAGCGAGAGACATTAACAAGCCTGCACTTAAACCTAATCCAGCTCCTAATAAGGTAATGAGGATTGATTCCATTAGAAATTCAGACATGATATTCATGTTTGTTGCACCTATGGATTTTTTAATGCCTATTTCACGTGTTCTTTCGTTTACGGAAACCAGCATCACTGTCATAATAGAAATACCTGAAACAATAAGGCTTATAGCTGCAACGGCAGACAATGCAACTGATGCAGTATTCATAATATTATCCAGTTTTTCTTTTTGTTTAACCAGATTTTCCACTGTTACAGATTCAACATTATCCTGTGACTTAATAATCCTTTGTATTTTTCTGCTGATTTCTTCACTGTCATCTGAAGATTCAAGCTTAACTGTAATCTGATCATAAGAATCAATAAAATATGCACCTTGAAATGTGGAATATGGTATATATATAAAATCAGGAATAAACTGACCAAGCATATTTTGAAGAAGATTTACTCCGTTCTTTACAACTCCAACTACTTCAAACTCCTGATTTGTTCCGTTCATAGCAACTTGTATTTTCTTACCAACTATATTAGAACGGTTATAACTTGAAAGAGCAATTGATTCATCTATTACGCAAACATTTTTATTTGCTATAATATCACCTTTGTTAATGAGCCTGCCATGAATTACCGATAAATCTATGACTTCATTAGCATCTTCATTTACTCCCCATATTATACAGTTATACGGCTTATCAAGAATCTTACTTGTAGATAATCTACTTATCAAAGGCATGGCATTCTTTACATTTTCAATATCCCTAATAGATTCAAGCTGTTCCTGTTTCAATGCTGTTATTCCGTTTGAAGAGGCTGATACAACAAGACTTTCCATACCCATACCCGTAAGTTCGTTGTTAATTTCATTTTTTCCAATAGATCCGATTGTAGTTACTATTACAATCGACATAACTCCAACAGCAATTCCAATTATGGTAAGTGATGCCCTCAGTTTGTTTCTGAAAAGACATCTGAATCCCTTTGTAAGGTAATCTATCATATAAAAACTCCATATTTTTATTTAATTTTTACAGGCTTTCCTTCTTCAATTAACTCATCAGATTCAAGTAAAGTATCATCTTCTGATAAACCACTTTTTATTTCAATGCCTTCTCCAAGTTCCATTCCAGTAGTTATGTCTTTTCTGACTGCTACTCCACTGTTCAGTACATATACAAATTCACCACTGTTATCCTGATTGACAGCTTCATATGGTATAATATTTACAGAACATGGTTCTGAAGTCAGTATTTTAACATCAGCAGTATAACCTGATTTAATGTAATCATCTTCATCTGTTATTTTAACATTAACTATTACAACAGTTTCTTCAATTGCTCCTATATATTGTTTAGAAGCACATGAGGCTATGTTATCCACAACTCCTGAATATGTTCTGTTTGGAAATGCAGTTCCTGTTATTTCAGCAGGCTGGCCTATGCATACCTTACTAATATCTTTTTCATTTACAAATATTTTAACAAAAGACTTGTTGCCGACAATTTTCAGAATTTCTCCCTCTGCAGTAATATAATCTGTGTGTGTTATTGTCTGAACTTTTGTTGTATTTACTGTTGGAAAACTATTAAAAATAATGTTTGGAATAACGAATGCACTTATTGTCAGTAATAAAGTCATTGAAATAGTAACTAAATATTTTCTCACAAACTCTCACCTCATACATTTTTTATTATTGTTGCAAATAAAAATAAATTTATTACCCAAATAATCAAACATATGCTGTAAAATTTATCTAAGGTTATTACATTAGTTATCTTGTGTAATAAAAAATAAGGGTACATAACCTTATGGTAGTACCCTCATTATATTTACTTCAATAATATATAGGTTGAATTTGATTGCCATACAGGGCTGCAAATATTGTTTCAGGCAGCTTATTGAAATCAGCTACTGCTGAACGAGGCTTGTTTTTTGTATCATCCTGTTTCATAGGTGTAAAATAAAAGTTTCTGTAATTCATTACGGTACCAATATTTTTTGCGCATCCTGCAAGTGCATCATTTGTAGCAATAGCAATAACAACTGGTTTGGAGTTTCTTATGTGTGATTTGACAGCCATTGTTACAGGGGTATCTACAATTCCATATGCTATTTTAGCAAGCGTGTTTCCAGTGCAGGGGCAGACAACAATTATATCAAACATATTCTTGGGCCCAATTGGTTCAGCGTCCTCTATAGTTGTAATTGCTGAGCAAAGACATATTTCCTCCAGCCTTCGTTTATTGTCTTCAGCTTTACCGAATCTCGTATCAATCCCACAAGCATTAAATGACATGATAGGTGTAAGTACTGCACCACTATCTGCAAGTTTTTCAGCCTGCGAAAATGACTTTTCAAAAGTACAAAATGATCCGCAAACCGCATATCCTATTTTTACTCCCTTTAATTCCGGAAGATATATATCACAGTTCATTAAAATCCCCTCTTTCAGTTAAAATGTTAATTACAGTAGAGGCGATAATGTGTCCCGAAGTTATAGGAGCAACTTTTCCCGGAAGTGATAATGCCCAGATAGTTCTTACTCCCAGTCTGCTGGCTGTATCAAAATCAACACCGCCAGGTTTTGATGCTAAGTCAATAACAAGGCAGTTTTTATTCAATTTTTTTAATCGTTTTTCATTTAAAATAACAGCAGGTACTGTATTAAAAACTATGTTGTATTTTTCTATATCGTCATCTATACTGTTTATATGTATACTTCTGCACCCCAATATATTTCCCCATGCTATATCTTGGTATTTCCTTGATACAACAGTAATATCAGTTTCAAATCCTTTTAAAACTTTTATAAGGACCTTTGAAATTCTTCCCATACCAGTAATTAGTATTTTTTGTCTAAATAGAGTAGTGGGGAGTTCTTCCATTGCAATCTGAATAGCACCCTCTGCAGTTGCAACAGCATTCATTACTGCAAATTCCTCTCGTTCAGCATAATCATAAACATGAAGCCCTCTTGATAAGTACATATCTATAATTTCTTTTGAAAGCCTTCCAGCAAAAATTACACCATCTTCCTTAATAATTGATGTTATAAGTTCAAGCGGTATACTTTGTTTACAATAGGGTGTATTTATAAGAACACCATCATTACTTGCAGGCAATGGTAAAATAACATAGTCAAATCTTTCACTTATTGAAGTTATATTGTCAATTACATTTATTTTGGAAGATGTAAGTATGTTTTTATCAAAACCAATAGCATACACTCTACTTTTTTCTGCAAGATATTCTGCAAGGGAAACAAATCGCAGGTCACCGCCTATAATAATAAATGTTTTAAGCATAGAATACATTCCCTTCTCGTTCCTTAAGATATAGTTACTATACAAGGGATTTTCTGATTAGTATTCAGATATGAGAATAATCACAATTATCTGTTATAATCAGTATTTCTTTAATATAGTATGAGTTTAGTCAATAAGTTGTGAATTGGTTTATGTAACAGATAATATATTTAAATGCAACATATGAAATTTGATTAATAAGTAAATACTTGCAAAAAGTAATAAAATATTATATAATATAATATGTGTTACCATAAGTATCATAAAAAAATAATAACTGATGTTTATATATAAATTTTGGAGGTTTTTATGAAGGCAGATATAAAGCAAACTACTAACATTATTTTGCCGACTGTTGTATTACGTGGACTTGTTGTATTTCCAGGTGTAGTCATTCATTTTGATGTTTCAAGAGAACAATCTGTTGCTGCACTTAATGCTGCATATAATGATAATAAATTGATTTTTCTTACAGCCCAAAAAGACATTATTATGGATAATCCATCAGAAAAAGACATATACAAAACTGGCGTAATTGCTCAGGTAAAGCAAATTCTTAAAACTCCCGACAATATAACAAGGGTTTTGGTTGAAGGAATTGCCAAAGCAAAAATTACAAGTGTTCTTCAAAGTGATCCGTATTTTATTTCATCATTAAAGAAATTACCTGATTCCAGAAACATTAAGCATGATTCTCAGGAAACAGCAGGACTTATCAGAGCATTGAAGGATATATTTAAGCAATATTGTCTCAATATGCCAAGAATGCCGAAGGAATTGATTAGTTCAGTAATAAATGAAAATGATCCTAAGGTTTTGTTTGAGGCAATTACATTCAATGTTCCTCTGCCGCTTGAAGATAAGCAAATGCTGCTTGAAACCAATGGTCTTATTTCAAGGCTGAGTATGCTTATTGCGATGCTGTCAAAAGAAGTAGCAGTATTGGATATAGAACATAATATCCAAGAAAAGGTTAAAGAACAAATTGATAACGGACAGCGTGAATATTATCTTCGTGAGCAGATGAAGGTTATTGCAAATCAGCTTGGTGAAGATGATAATAATCAGGATGAAATATATAATTATATTGAACGAATAGAAAATCTTCATCTTTCTGATGAAATTACAGAAAAACTTCTTCGTGAAACTGACCGCCTATCAAAGATGTCTCCTTCATCACAGGAATCTTTTGTTGTAAGGAATTACCTTGATACTTGTCTTGAACTTCCGTGGAATATATCTACAAAGGATAAGGTTGATATTAAAAAGGCGAAGAGTATCCTTGATAAGGATCATTATGGTCTTGACAAGGTTAAGGACAGAATTCTTGAAACTATTGCCGTAAGAGCTTTGAAACCAGATATAAAAGGTCAGATTCTATGCTTGGTTGGACCTCCTGGTATTGGTAAGACTTCTATTGGAAAGTCAATTGCAAAAGCACTTGGAAAAAAGTATGCCAGAGTATCATTAGGCGGAGTTAAGGATGAGGCTGAAATACGAGGACACAGAAAAACTTACATAGGATCAATGCCTGGACGTATCATTAATGCCGTTAAATCAGCTGGAAGTAATAATCCACTGATTCTTCTTGATGAAATTGATAAAATGGCAAATGATATGAGGGGAGATCCTTCATCTGCAATGCTTGAGGTACTTGACAGTGAGCAGAATTCTGATTTCCGTGACCATTATATTGAAATTCCATTTGACTTGAGCAAAGTTTTGTTTGTGACAACTGCAAATACAACACAGACTATAGATACTCCATTGCTTGACAGAATGGAAGTTATTGAGCTTACAAGCTATACCAGAGAAGAAAAATTCCATATTGCTAAAGAACATCTAGTTCCTAAACAATTGAAAGCAAACGGATTAAAGGGTACTATGCTTAGGTTTACAGATAATGGTATATATTCTTTGATTGATTACTATACAAAAGAAGCCGGCGTAAGATCTCTTGAGAGAAAAATTGCTTCAATATGCAGAAAAGCCGCTAAAGTAATTGTTTCAGGTGAAAAGAAGAGAATTATTCTAGATGATACTAACCTATCAGAATTCCTCGGACCAAAGAAATATATTGATGATGAGTACAGTAAAAAGGATGAGGTTGGCATTGTAAACGGACTTGCCTGGACATCTGTAGGTGGAGTTATAATGCCTCTTGAAGTAATAATACTTGAGGGAAAGGGAAATATAGAAACAACTGGTTCTCTTGGAGATGTTATGAAGGAAAGTGCAAAAATAGCTGTCAGCTATGTACGTTCTATTGCATCAAAGTATAATATTCAAAAGGATTTCTATAAAGAAAAGGATATTCATATTCATGCTCCTGAAGGCGCCACCCCTAAGGATGGACCTTCTGCAGGTGTTACTATGACTTCAGCTCTTGTTTCTGCTCTTTCAGGCATTCCTATAAATCACAAGATAGCTATGACAGGGGAAATTACTTTACACGGTAAAGTTCTTCCAATCGGAGGACTAAAGGAAAAAACTATGGCAGCATATAAAGCTGGCATGGAAACTGTTATTATTCCTGCAGAAAACAAGGGAGACCTTGAAGAAATTGATGATGTAGTTAAGAAGTCACTGAATTTTGTGTTTGCTGAAACATTAAGTGAAGTGCTTGATACTGCGCTTATTAAAACAGAATTAAACTTTAGTGGTTCATATACAAATAAAAAAGTTGAGAACTACACTAGACAGGAAGTCACTGTTTCATAACTAAGGTAAGAAGGGTAAACAACAAATGAATTTTAACAAGGCTGAATTTTATAAATCATATGGTACTTTTAAGCAAATTCCGCCGTGTGACAGAAACGAATTTGCATTTTCTGGCAGATCGAATGTAGGAAAATCTTCACTCATTAATAAAATATTTAACAGAAAGGCACTTGCAAGAGTATCTTCTGTTCCTGGTAAAACTGCAACAATCAACTTTTATACTGTTGATAATTGCTATTTTGTTGACTTGCCGGGATATGGCTATGCTAAAATTTCCAAAAGTGATAAAGAAAGATGGTCTGGTCTTATTGAAGGTTATCTTATGTCAGAAAGAGAAATAGGATTAATATTTCAGCTGATTGATATAAGACATGCACCATCTGACGATGACATACATATGATTAATTTTATGATTGACAGTGAGTTGCCTTTTATTATTGTTTTTACTAAAGCGGATAAGCTTTCCAGGAACCAGAGAATTGAACGTATTGCGGGTTTTGAAAAAGAGATCCCATGCTTTGATCAGATCAAGCATATAAACTTTTCAGCTGTGACCGGAGAAGGTGTCGATGAAATAAAATCTATTATAGAAGAGTTTAACGAAGATAACAGATAGGAGAAATAATATGTTTGTATCAGAAAATTTAAATGTCAATAGTTTAGGACATTTAACTATTGGCGGTGTTGATACAATAGAACTTGCAAAGAAGTATCATACACCTTTGTATGTTATGGATGAGGATTTAATCAGAGATAATTGCAGAAGATTTAAGAAATCTATTGAAACATATTATAATGGTGCTGGCTTAGCTAGTTATGCTTGTAAAGCATTTTGCTGTAAAGCTATGTGTAACATAATGAAAGAAGAAGGAATGGGCATTGATGTTGTATCAGAAGGTGAACTTTTTACAGCATTAAGTGTTGACTTTCCGACTGAAAAAATATGTTTCCATGGTAACAACAAGACAGATGAGGAATTAACATTTGCCGTTAAAAATAATGTCGGCAGGATAATTGTAGATAATATTTTTGAGCTTGACAGGCTAAATAGAATTGCTGGTGAACTTGGTAAAAAAGTGAATATCATGTTCAGAATCAAGCCAGGAATAGATGCTCATACTCATGACTTTATAAAAACAGGTCAGATTGACAGCAAATTTGGTTTTGCACTTGAAACAGGAGAAGCCTTTGAAGCTGTAAAGTATGCAATTTCTCTTGATAATGTTGTATTTGTTGGAGCGCATTGTCATATCGGCAGTCAAATTTTTGACATAGATCCTTTTGTTCATGCTGCAGAAGTAATGCTAACATTTATTGCTAAGGTTAAAAATGAACTCTCTTATGAAATAAAGGAACTAAATCTTGGTGGTGGATTTGGAATTAAGTATACAAATGAAGATGCACCTGTTGCATATGAAAAATATATGGAAAATGTATCTGTAAAGGTTAAAGAAACTTGTGTAAAACTTAATATTAATCAGCCATTTATACTTATTGAACCAGGACGTTCTATAGTTGCTCCTGCTGGCATTACTCTTTACACAGTAGGCAGCAAGAAAGAAATACCTCACATACGTACTTATGTGTCTATTGATGGGGGGATGGGTGATAACCCTAGGTATGCTCTTTATAAATCTAAATATGATGTACTTGTTGCTAACAAGGCAGCTGAAGAAAAAAACACAGTAATCACTCTAGCAGGTAAATGTTGTGAAAGCGGAGATCTGATTGGTGAAGGTATGCCAATTCAGGATTCAAATCCAGGTGACATTATAGCTGTTCTTGCTACAGGGGCATACAATTATTCTATGGCATCCAATTATAATAGGATCCCAAGGCCTGCGGTTGTTATGGTCAGGGATGGAAACGACAGAATAGTCGTTAAAAGAGAAACACTCAATGATATAATACAGAATGACCTTTTATAAAAAAATTATTAAGTTATAAAAATAAAAAAATAATATTTAATTATATTATTGTGAGGAGTATCATAAAATGAATAGTAAATTAAAGGATTCTAATCTTGATGATCTTTTTGAGGCAATTTTATGTTTAAAAACCAATGAGGAGTGTTATGCTTTCTTTGAAGATTTATGTACTGTGTTGGAGCTTAAGTCTCTTTCACAGCGTATGCAAGTTGCAAAGATGCTTAACGAAAAGCATGTTTACAGTGATATAGTTAACAAAACAGGTGCAAGTACAGCTACAATCAGCCGTGTAAACAGAACATTGAACTATGGTTCTGATGGTTATGAGCTTGTTTTCAAAAGAATGAAGGAAAATAAAAATAATGAGTAATTATGATATCTTTTCAGGATATTATGATGATCTGACGCTTAATATTTCATATAGTGACAGAGCCGATTATTTTAATAAGCTTATTGAAAAGCATGGTGGAGTAAAAGGAATATTACTTGATCTTGCATGTGGAACCGGAAGCCTTTCCGAAGAAATGAGCAAAATTGGATATGATGTTATAGGTGTTGACTATTCATATGAAATGCTTTCTGTTGCAATGGATAAAAAGATTGAAAGCGGCAGAAATATTCAGTATATATGTCAGGATATGACGGAACTTGATTTGTATGGTTCTGTAGATGTAACAATATGTGCTCTTGATAGCTTGAATCATCTTGACAGCATTGAGAGCATTGTCAATACTGTTAAAAGGGTGAGGTTGTTTACAAATCCACATGGCTTGTTTATCTTTGATGTAAATACACCATATAAGCATAAAGAAATACTTGGAAATAATACTTTTGTTTATGAGACTGATTTAGTTTTTTGCGTTTGGCAGAACAGTTTCCTAGAAGATAAAGATAACAGGGTAGATATTTCACTGGACTTTTTCAAGGATACAGGGCATAATTTGTTTTCAAGAAAAAGTGAAGATTTTTCTGAAATAGCTCCTGAAATTTCTGTGTGGAAAAATATTTTGATAAATGCAGGATTTATCATTGAAGCTGTTTATGACTATGATACATTTGATGAACCAAAAGAAAAAAGTGAAAAAGTTGTTTTCGTTGCTAAAACATAAAGGGGAATAAAAATTAATGTCTGAAATAATAAGAGTTATTTCAGCTGATGCATCAGTAATAGCGTATGCTGTTGATGCAACTGAAATAATATCTGAGATTGAGAGAATTCATAAAACATCAGCTGTTGTTACAGCTGCTTTAGGCAGATTATCCATTGCTGCATCACTTATTGGTTGCGGTTTAAAAGGTAATAAAGAATCAGTAACATTGCGTTTTGATGGAAAGGGTCCTTCTGGTATACTTATTGCCGTTGCTGATTGTTATGGAAATGTAAAATCATATGTCAGCAATCCCGTTGTTGAGATACCTCTTAATAAATATGGAAAGCTTGATGTAGCTGGAGCTGTAGGTAATGATGGTACTTTATCAGTTGTTAAAGACCTTGGACTTAAAGAGCCATATGTCGGTCAGGTGCCGATAGTATCGGGAGAAATTGCTGAGGATATTGCAAGCTATTTTGCAGTAAGTGAACAGATACCAACAGTATGCGGACTTGGCGTACTGGTAAATCCGGATCTCACTGTAAAAGCAGCAGGCGGATATATCGTTCAGCTTTTGCCTTTTGCTGATGAATCATGCATAGATATTTTAGAAAAGAATATTAATATTCTTCCATCAGTTACAGAAATGCTTACTTCAGGAATGACAAATGAAGATATAGCATTGAAAGTTCTTGATGGATTGAATCCTAATGTTCTTGATAGATCAGAAGCTGCATATAAATGTGATTGTAGCAAGGAGAGAGTTGAAAGAGCTTTAATAAGCCTTGGACGAGAAGAATTGACTAATATGGCAGAAGAACAGGATGAAACAGAAGTATGCTGTCATTTCTGTGATAAAAAATATATTTTTTCTAAGGATGAATTATTAGAACTTAAAAGAAGGTAAAAGACTTGAATGACAATACAACAGCACATAAGGCAGAAGAATATGATGAAAAAATTATAAAGACAATTCCATACTATTCTGAATTCTATAAGCAGATTATTGATATTATAAAGGTATCTGGTAAAAAAAATATATCTTGGCTTGATGAAGGCTGTGGAACAGGGAAGATGTCACAGGAAGCAAGGAAATCAATCCTGAATATAGATAGCATCACCTCCTGTGATATTTCAGATAAAATGCTAGAAATAGCAAAGACATTTTCAAGTAATTCAAATGATATATTTATAAATAAATCTGTTCTTGAAAAAGTATTTAAGAATAAATTTGATATAGTAACAACAGTTCAGGTAAATCATTATTTTAATAATAGTGAAAGAATAAAATCTATAATGAATTGTTATAACGCTCTAAAAACTGGTGGATTGTATTTTACCTTTGAAAATATTGCTCCTACATCCGATGAAGGAGTAAATCTATTTTAAATAGGTGGAAAAGCTTTCAGATTAATTGCGGAAAATCAGAAGAAGAAAGCTGTCAGCATATTGCAAGATACGGCAAGGAATATTTTCCAATCAGTATTTCAGAACATCTTAAAGTTCTTGAATTATGTGGATTTAAGGCAGTTGAGGTTATTTGGGTAGCATATATGCAGGCTGGTTTTTTAGGAATAAAATAAAATTTGAAAAAGCACTTGACAAAAGACGAGTTATAGTATATAATAAATAAGTCGTTTGACGATGATGTTTAAGGGAGCATAGCTCAGCTGGGAGAGCATCTGCCTTACAAGCAGAGGGTCATAGGTTCGAGCCCTATTGTTCCCACCAATCAATTACTAAGAACTTTCGCGTTCTATATCTTAGAACGCGAAATGTTTCTAAGTATCAATGGCCTGGTAGTTCAGTTGGTTAGAACGCCGCCCTGTCACGGCGGAGGTCGTGGGTTCGAGTCCCATCCAGGTCGCCATATTGCGGATTTAGCTCATCTGGTAGAGCGCCACCTTGCCAAGGTGGAGGTAGCGAGTTCGAGCCTCGTAATCCGCTCCAGCGGCGCTATAGCCAAGTGGTAAGGCGTGGGTCTGCAACACCCTGATCCCCAGTTCAAATCTGGGTGGCGCCTCCAAAGAAGAGTTCTTAATGCATTTGCTTAGGAACTCTTTTTTTTATAAACACATATTAAAATAAAGTTAATTTATCTGAAATATAGTTGAAAAATGTTTGAAATGATTGTATAATTAAAAAGATATAATTTATTATTAAGGAGAATGTATATGTACGGAGATTATATGGATACTATAGGTTTTGTAGCTGCATCTGATCCTGAAGTTGGAGATGCAATGGACAAGGAAATTAAAAGACAACGTAGAAATCTTGAATTAATTGCTAGTGAAAACCTTGTTTCACCTGCTGTTATGGCTGCTATGGGTTCAGTGCTTACAAATAAGTATGCTGAAGGTTATCCTGGAAAAAGATATTATGGCGGCTGTGAATGTGTTGATATAGTTGAGAACATTGCAATTGAACGTGCGAAGAAACTTTTTAATGCAGGTTTTGCAAATGTACAGGCTCATTCTGGAGCTCAGGCAAATACCGCTGTATATTTTGCTCTTCTTGAACCTGGCGATACTGTTCTTGGTATGAGCCTTGCTCATGGTGGACACCTTACACATGGTTCACCAGTAAATATGTCAGGTAAGTATTTTAACTTTATCTCTTATGGTCTTGGTGATGATGAAACAATAGATTATGATAAGATTGAAGAACTTGCTAAGGAAAATAAACCTAAGCTTATCGTTGCCGGTGCCTCTGCTTATCCAAGAATAATTGATTTTGAAAGATTATCAAATATTGCAAAGTCAGTTGATGCTTATTTCATGGTTGATATGGCACATATTGCTGGCCTTGTTGCAGCTGGTGTACATCCTTCTCCGGTACCTTATGCCGATATAGTAACTTCAACTACACATAAAACATTAAGAGGTCCTAGAGGCGGTCTTATTCTTACAAATAATGAGGAACTTGCTAAAAAAATTAACAAGGCTATTTTCCCTGGAATTCAGGGTGGTCCTTTAATGCATGTAATAGCTGGTAAGGCTGTCTGCTTTGGTGAAGCATTAAAACCTGAATTCAAAGAATATGGTAAGAAAGTTGTTGCAAATGCTCAGGCACTTGCAACTGGTCTTGTAAAGAGAGGATTTAACCTTGTTTCAGGCGGAACAGACAATCACCTTATGTTAGTTGACTTACGTCCGTTTGATATTACAGGTAAAGAACTTGAAAAGCGTCTTGATGAAGTTTTCATAACAGTAAATAAGAATGCAATTCCTAATGATCCACAAAGCCCGTTCATTACAAGTGGTGTAAGAATCGGTACTCCAGCTATAACAAGCAGAGGCTTGGGCATTGAAGATATGGACAAGATTGCTGAGTTTATTTATCTTACAGCTAAGGATTTTGAAAACAAGGCAGATTTCATTAGAGAAGGCGTTAATGAAATTTGTGCAAAATATCCACTTTACGAGTAAGTTATTTATTATTAAAAAAGCAGACATTATTGTCTGCTTTTTTATGGGAGTATCAGTTATGGTAAAGACAAATGCTATGAGACTTCTTTCAGCCGCTGATATTGCATTTGATTCAAAAGAATATATTGTTGATGAAAATGATCTTTCAGGTACACATATAGCTTTACAGCTTGGTCAGCCATTTGAGCAAGTTTTTAAAACCCTTGTTCTTAAGGGTGAACGCACAGGTTATCTTGTGTGCTGTATTCCCGTAAATGAAGAACTTGATCTGAAAAAGGTATCAAAGGCTGTAGGAGATAAAAAATGTGATATGATACCAATGAAGGACCTTTTATCTGTTACTGGATATATTCGTGGTGGTTGTTCACCAATAGGAATGAAAAAGAAATTTCCTACTTTTATTGATGAAACCTGTATATTATTTGATCAGATTTGTATAAGTGCAGGTATGAGAGGTGCGCAGATTATTATTAATCCTGAAGACCTTATAAAGTATACAGAAGCAGAAACAGCAGATCTTGTTAAGTGAGGTAAATACCGTGAATGTGCCATTAGCTGATCGTATCAGACCAAAAACACTTGATGATATTGTAGGCCAGAAACATTTATTTGGAAATGGGAAGCCTTTGAGAAAAATCATCGAATCAGGCAGAATACCTAATATGATTTTTTATGGTTGTCCGGGTGTTGGAAAAACAACAGTTGCCAGAATTATAGCTGAAAATGCTCATATGAAACTTCATAAACTTAATGGAACCTCTGCTTCTGTATCGGATATAAAAGAGGTAATATCCGATACAGAAACAATTGACGGTTTTAACGGTATACTATTATATCTTGATGAGATACAATATCTCAATAAGAAGCAACAGCAATCATTACTTGAGTATATCGAAAACGGAATGATTACTCTGATTGCTTCTACCACTGAAAACCCATATTTTTGTGTTTATAATGCAATTATCAGCAGAAGTGCTGTTTTTGAATTTAAGCCAGTTAAATCTGAAGAACTTATTCCAGCTATATCAAGAGCTTTTAAAATAATGTCTGATGATCTGAATAAGAAGATTAAGGTTGAAAATGGTGCAGTTGAACATATAGCAAATGGCTGTGGGGGAGATGTAAGAAAAGCTATCAATATTGCAGAACTCTGTATTTTGTCTGCTGATAATACAGAGGAATCTGTTGTTGTTACTCTTGAATTCGCCAAGGAGCTTACGCAGCGCAGCAATATGAGGTATGACAGAGATGGAGATAATCATTATGACATATTATCTGCACTTCATAAATCTATTCGTGGTTCTGATGAAAATGCAGCTCTTCATTATGCTGCAAGGTTAATGGAGGCTGGTGATATTATATCTCTTTGTAGGAGATTGCTTATTATATCTGCTGAGGACATTGGCCTTGCTTATCCACAGGCAATTTCAATTGTAAAAGCTTGTGTTGACAGCGCATTACAGGTTGGATTACCAGAAGCACGTATTCCTCTTGCTGAAGCAATTATACTTCTTTGCACAGCTCCAAAGTCCAATTCAGCATATATGGCAATTTATGCTGCAATGGAGGATTTGAAGAATGTTGAATTAGGAGATTTTCCTCGACATCTCCAGAATAAACATTTTGATGGAGAAGGAGCAGAAATAAAGGGACAACATTACCTTTATCCTCATGACTATCCTAATCATTATGTTAAACAACAATACCTTCCTGACCCCATAAAGGATAGGGTTTATTATCATTTTGGAGAAAATAAAACTGAACAGGCTGCATATATATACAGAAAAAATATCAAAGGGTAAAATCTGTTCTTATAATTCTGTCTGATTCTGGTGTTGAATATATCCATTCTGAAATGTGATTACTTTCAACATAGTATTTCATAGGTTTATTTTCCTTAACAGCGTCAAAAACATCTACAATAATAAGTTTTATTTTCATTTTATCGGGAATAATTGCTTTTATGTATATGCTTGCATGTTGGCCAACCTTAACATTTTCTCTTGGTTCTGCTAGTCCTGCAAGGTTTGGTGCCAACTCAACAAATATGCCATAATCTTCAACTGAACGAACAATTCCTGAAACAGTTTCACCATAATTAAATTGATCTGCGTTTTCCTGCCAGGTGCCCAGTAACTCCTTATGTGAAAGCCAAACGCGTCCGTTTGAAACACTTTTTACTATTACCTTAATATCTTGGTTAGCCGTAAATCTGTCTGATGGATGTGAAATTCTTGATATTGAAATAGCATCTATAGGAATTAGCGATGGTATACCACAACCAATGTCTACAAAAGCTCCGAACTGTTCAAGATGAGTAACTTTTGCAGGAATAATATCTCCGGATTTCAAACTTTCAATATAATTTTTCATGCATTCTTCTTGTACGATTTTTCTGGATAAGTATGCAGTTGTGCTACCATTTTCTTCTTTTGAAATGCTTGTTATTTTGAAACATACAGGTTTGTTGACCCTTGTTATCAATGCAATATCTTTTGTTGCACCTGAGTCAATCCCGATTGCTCCTTCTTGCCTTGGTATAATTCCCTTTGCACAAGGCAAGTCTACAATCAGGTTGTGATCATTATCGCAGATGATAGCCTTGGCTTCAAGAATTTTTCCTTGTGTCATAGATTCTTGTAATGCAAATACTGATTTGATGTTCTGCATGTTTTCGGTAGTATTGAAAAGCATGCCTTCAGGATAATAATTTTTCATTTTGTACCTCCCATATTTTGAGATAGCACTGAATAAGTATTTTCTATTCAGTGCTAACAATTGAATTTACTTTTAAATCTTATGCGAAGGTAACAACTGTTATTCTATATTTTTGATATATTCCTTCCACCGTGATTTATAATAAAATGATTGATAGTTTGATAATCTTCTTTTTTACAGATTATTTCTAAAGTTGCTGTATTTATTTCACCAGTAATGTCGCTTTTATAGCTCTGGGCATTATTAATATCATTTCTATTGTTATAAAATGTGAATGTTGGTGTTGTATTTGTTGTATTAAAATTGCTGAATAAAACTGTATGATTATTACCAATATTATATGTGTTATTTGGTTTAACATTTATAAATATTTTATTGTTTAGATTATGTCTGATAGATGATGCGGTTAGTTCTGCTGAATCTATAGAATCAAATTCTGCAATTATTTTCATTTAATGTGCTTCCTTTCCTTGTGGTTTTTATAATAAGTTTAGATAGTACTTAAATTAAAAGGAATAACTCGTATATTTAACTTTTTTCTTAATTTTAATTTATAATTCCTTGTTTTTAATATTTTAAATGTTTTTTAATAAATTATCGCAGAAAATAATTGCCTTTATAGTAATAAAAGTGGTATAATAAATTTGTATCTTTGTTGGAGAGGGTTTTATCATGGATGTCAGAGTAAATGATATTTTAATTATGAAAAAAACTCATCCTTGTGGATGTGATAAAATGTTGGTTTTGCGATCTGGAATGGATTTTAAATTAAAATGTATTCAGTGTGGACATGAATTTATGATCGCAAGAAGTAAAATAGAAAAAAATATAAAATCTGTCAGCAGAGATTCTGACGTGTAGAATTAATAATTCTGTAGGAGAATGTAAATGTTTGAAAAATTAAAGTTAACTGAAGAAAAATATGATGATATTAGCAACAAGCTTACTGATATAAATGTAATTAATGATAATAAGTTATATACTTCATTAATGAAAGAATATAAAAATCTTACTCCACTTGTTGAGAAATTCAGAGAATACTGTAAAGTTCAGAAGAGCTTTGATGATGCAAAGGAAATGCTTGATGAAGGCGGCCTTGATAAGGAGCTTAAGGAACTTGCACAGATGGAGTATGATGAAAATAAAGAAAATATTGAGATTCTGTCAGAAGAACTGAAAATTCTGCTTTTACCTAAAGACCCAAATGATGATAAAAACGTTATTATTGAAATCAGAGGCGGTGCAGGCGGTGATGAAGCTTCACTTTTTGCAAATTCGCTTTTCAGAATGTATTCAATGTATGCAGAGGCAAAACGTTGGAAGATAGAAATTCTTAATTCTAATGAAACAGAACTTGGTGGTTTTAAAGAAATAAGTTTTAGTATTGAAGGAGAAGGAGCTTACTCCAGATTCAAGTATGAAAGTGGTGTTCACAGAGTTCAGCGTGTGCCTGAAACAGAATCACAGGGAAGAATTCATACTTCTACTGTTACAGTTGCTGTACTTGTTGAAGCTGATGAAGTTGAACTTGAAATAAATCCGTCAGATTTGAAAATTGATGTTTTCAGAGCATCAGGTGCAGGAGGTCAGCATATTAATAAGACTGAATCTGCAGTTCGTATTACTCATTTACCTACAGGAGTTGTAGTTGAATGTCAGGATGAAAGAAGCCAGTTTAAAAACAAAGACAGAGCAATGAAAATCCTCCGTTCAAGGTTATATGAGGCTTTACAACAGGAACAGAATGATAAAATTGCCAGCGAAAGAAAATCTCAGGTTGGTACTGGAAACCGTTCTGAACGTATAAGAACATATAACTTTCCAGAGGGAAGACTTACTGACCATAGAATTGGCCTTACTATATACCGTCTTGAATATATTTTAAATGGTAACCTGGATGAAGTATTCGACGCACTTGCTACTGCTGATCAGGCAGCTAAATTATCTGTACAGGAAGAGATATAATGTCATATGAAACTAAGCTACTGACCTCAGAAAGATGTGATATAGAGCTTGCGGCTCGTTTGCTTGCTAATGGAGAAGTTGTAGGAATACCAACTGAAACTGTTTATGGTTTGGCTGCTGATGCTACAAATGAAATTGCGGTCTCAAATATTTTCAAAGCAAAGGGAAGACCACAGGACAACCCGCTTATTGTACATCTTTCAGATTTATGTGATCTTGAGAAGTATGTAAAAAATGTTCCTGAAATTGCATATAAATTAGCTGAACGCTTCTGGCCGGGTCCTTTGACAATGGTATTGCAGAAAAAAGATATAATACCATATGTTACAAGCGCTGGGCTTGATACTGTTGGAATTCGAATACCAGTTCATAAAACTGCTAGAGAGATTATCAGACTTTCTGGTAAGGCACTTGCTGCACCATCAGCAAATTTATCCGGCAGTCCAAGTCCTACGATTGCAAAGCATGTTTATAACGACATGAGAGGGCGTATTCCTGCAATAGTAGATGGAGGTTCTTGTGGTGTAGGTGTTGAGAGTACAGTTATATCATTTGAAGGTGACGGAATAAGACTGCTTAGGCCAGGTTATATTTCTTTGGAGTTGCTTCAGGAAGTCTGCGGAACTGTATATCATGATAAGGGTATTACAGAAGCTGTTTCTGAAAATGAAAAAGTTCTTTCTCCTGGAATGAAATACAAGCATTATTCTCCGAAGGCAAACATTACAATAATTAAGGGAAACATAGAACAATTTTCTGATTATGTAAATAAAGTTCATAATGAGAACACATATTCTTTGATATTTGACTCGGACAAAGCATATATTAAAGGTAAATATTTAACTTATGGGGATTCATCCGAAGAACAGGCAAAGAAATTATTTTTTGTTCTAAGAGAATTTGATGAATTAGGGGCAAAACAAGTATATGTAAGGTGTCCATCTTCAATCGGAGTTGGACTTGCTGTATATAATAGATTATTAAGGGCGGCAGGATTTGAGGTGATAAAATTATGAGTGATATAGCGGATATTGCAGTTGTAGGCCTGACAGGTCAAAGTGGTGCAGGAAAAACAACTGTCTGCAGAGTTTTTAGTGAAAATGGTTTTGCAGTTATAAATGCTGATAGTATTGCTCGTGATATTATGTATGTGGGTTCTCCGTGTCTTACTGAAACCGCTGAATGTTTTGGGAAACAAGTGCTTAATGAGGACGGAAGCCTTAACCGAAAAGAAATGGCAAAAATTATTTTTAAGGATAAAGAAAAGTTATTGCAATATAATGCTATCTGTTATCCTTACATAACATATGAGATCTTGTCAAAAATTAAATATTTTGCGGAGAATGAGGAAAGATTTGTTTTGCTTGATGCTCCGACCTTATTTGAAAGCAGAGCAGATGATTTTTGTGATCTGATTATCAGTGTTACCTCTAATGAAGATATAAGACTTTCAAGAATTTTAAACAGAGATAATTTATCCAAAGAACAAATTTTGGAACGTTTTGCTTCACAGCACTCTGAAAAATTCTTTATTGCACATTCAGATTTTATTATAAAAAACAATAAGTCTATTGAAGAATTAATTGCTAAAGCAGAAGAGGTTTCAGAGAAAGTAAAGGAGTATTATGATGCTGAAAAACCTCAGTCGAATATTAGCAATAATAATTCTTGTTGGATTAATAATAGGAATAATTAATATTGATTATATAAGCAAGAAATATATTTATCCTATTGAATATCAAGAATATGTTAATGAATATTCAAGTCAATATAATGTTGATAAATACCTTGTTTATGCAGTAATAAAAACTGAAAGCAATTTTAACGCTGATGCTACCTCGGAAGTTGGTGCAAGGGGATTAATGCAATTAATGGAAGAGGCTTTTGACTGGCTTAAGTACAGAATGGATGACAAAAGAGAGATAGACTTTGATAAAATGTATGATCCTGAATACAATATCCAATATGGAACATATCTAATAATGTTGTTATACAATGAATATGGAGATGAAGCAACAGCTCTTGCTGCATATCATTCAGGAAGGACTAATGTTAACAAATGGCTAAAGGACAGCAATTACAGCAAAGATGGAAAAGTACTAACTGACATCCCATCAAGTGCAACCAAGCATTATGTTAATAAGGTTATGAATGCATATTCAGGATATACTAATTTATATAATAGTTAGAAAGGTGACTTGTAATGTCAAAAGAAAAGAGTGCAGCGCAGATTTTAAAAGACAAACTATTCTATAAAAAGAAGCATGGTGGTTTGATTTTAAGCGATAATGAATTAAAAGAATGTGATGATTTCTGTGAAAAATATAAATCGTTCCTTAATATAGCAAAAACAGAACGTGAAGCTAATATAAAAGTTATAAATGATGCAAAGAAGCATGGATTTACAGAATATATACCTGGTGACAAGTTAAAACCAGGTGATAAAATTTACTATAACAACAGAAATAAAGCTGTTATTCTTGCAGTTATTGGAGATGAACCGCTTGATAAGGGTGTTCATGTTACAGCAGCACATATTGATGCACCAAGAATTGATTTAAAACAATGCCCGTTATATGAAGATAATGAAATTGCTTTGTTTAAAACACATTATTATGGCGGAATAAAAAAATATCAATGGGCTACTATTCCTTTATCTTTACATGGAGTAATTATAAAGAAGGATGGCACTTCAGTTTCAATTAACATAGGTGAAGATGAAAGTGACCCTGTATTCTGTATCAGTGATCTACTTCCACACCTTGCTCAGGAACAGATGAAGAGAACTCTTGCAGAAGGAATAAAGGGTGAAGAACTTAATATTGTAGTTGGTTCAAGACCATTTAAGGACGACGAAATCAGCGAAAAAGTAAAACTTAATATTCTTTGTCTCCTTAATGAAAAATACGGTATTATTGAGGAAGATTTTCTTTCAGCTGAACTTGAACTTGTTCCATGTGTAAAATCAAGAGATGTTGGATTTGACAGAAGTCTGATCGGATCATATGGACATGATGATAGAGTTTGTGCATATACTGCATATACATCATTACTTGACTGCAATAAAATTAAAAAAACTGCTGTTGTTATTCTTACAGATAAAGAGGAAACAGGCAGTGACGGAAATACAGGATTGCGTTCTGCATACTTTAAGAATTTCATCGCTGATATATCAAAGGGATTTGGAATAAAAGGGCATACTGTTATTTCTAATTCACAGTGTTTATCTGCAGATGTTAATGCTGCTTTTGATCCAACATTCTCAGAGCCCTTTGATAAAAGAAACTCATCATATCTTAACTATGGTGTTGTTGTTACAAAGTATACAGGCTCAAGAGGAAAATCAGGAACTTCTGATGCTTCTGCAGAATTTGCAGGCAGAGTAAGAATGCTTCTTGATAATCATAAAATTATATGGCAGACAGGTGAGTTGGGGAAGGTAGATAATGGCGGCGGTGGAACAGTTGCAGCTTATCTTGCAAACCTAAACATGGACGTTATTGATGTTGGCGTTCCTGTTCTGAGCATGCATGCACCTTATGAAGTAGTATCTAAAATTGATGTATATATGGCATATAAAACATTTATGTGCTTCTACGAAAATGAACTTTAATAAATAATTTAAAATTAAAAAGACAAGATAACATTGATTAAGCGCAATGTTATCTTGTCTTTTTTATGTATATTTTATATTTTTAAAGGTATTTTAATTTATATGCGGCCTACTGAATCGCGGAGAATTAATTTATGGTTTAACTTAAAATGTTGTTCAGATTTTTCGCCTTTTGCCATGCATTCTATGAGTTTTTCAACAACAGTTCGTCCAATATTAAAACATGGTTGTTCAATTGTTGTGATCCCAGGAACAAACATATCACTTAGCAAAATATTATCAAATCCAAAGATAGATACATCATTTCCAACATTATATCCCATTGTTATTGCTTGTTTTATAGCATCTGCAGCAAGAAGGTCAGATATACAGAAAATTGCAGTCGGAGGTTCGTCAAGACTCATAAAATATTTGAAAGCTCTGCTTCCGTCATCATATCTATAAGAACCTCTAAAAAGGTATTCATCTTTAAATTCAATGTTTGACTCTTCCAATGCTTTTTTATACCCTTTTTCTCTGTCAGTAGAAGATGAACTTTTTAATATAGTAGAAATCATTGCAACTTTTTTATGCCCCATTTTAATTAAAGATGAAACAGCATCAAATGCAGCATTTTCATCATCTACAGAAACAGTTAATATTCCTGAATTTTCAATTTTTTCACAGCATAATGCGATATAATATTTACTATTGAGCTCTTTTAAAGTTTCAAAGTCAAGAGTGGTTCCAAATAATATTGCTGCATCGACAGTCCTGTTAAACAACATATTCAGCAGATGCATTTCAATATTCCTTATATAATTAGATGTACAGAATAAGACATCATATCCGTTCTCTGAAGCTGCTGACTGCATTCCATGCAGTATTTCACTGTAAAATGTCTGTTCAGTTCCTGGTAGAATAGCCAGAATAGTATTTGTATTACATTTTCGAAGATTTCTTCCAAGGAAATTTGGGCTGTACCCAAGTTTTTTTATTACATAATTCACATGATCTGTTGTCTTATCGGATACAGTCGAACTATTGTTAAGTACCCTAGAAACAGTTGCAACTGAAACCCCCGCGGCTTTTGCTACATCCTTAATAGTAACATTCATTTTAATCACCTCATAAAATTACAAAATAGTAATATAATTTACTTTTTATTCTAATATTATAACATATATGAATAACATTTAACAAGTTATTGTTTAATTTCTAATTTCGACAAATTTTATAAAAGCTTGGTTGTAAAATTACAGAATATAAAACTCTTATATTTAATCTGTATTTGAGAATATTAATATAGTAACAACTTTAATGATTGATTGGAGAAAATAATGCGTAAATTCATAAGAATAGCTGCAAGTACAATAAACTTGTTCTTAATAGCTGTATTTGCGCTTGTTGTATATTATAATATTTATTTGCCTGACAATTTTTATATTGCAAAAGGAAATGAATTAAGTATATCAGATATAATACAGGTTACATCAACTGCAACAATAAATAAATCAATAAGTAATACTAAGACAGCAAAACTTAAACTTGCTGGTCTGATTCCAATAAAAGTTATAAACATTAATGAAGTAAATCAACCTGTTTTAATACCATGTGGTACACCTTTTGGAATAAAACTACTTACTGATGGTGTTATAGTTGTTGAGACGAGTAGTTTTGAAACTAGTAAAGGTTTGATTTCTCCAGCCAACGAAGCAGGAATAAAAGATGGAGATATTATAGTAAGTATTCAGGGGAAAAATGTTACTTCAAATGCAGATGTAGAAAAAATCGTAAAACAAAGTAATGGAAATTGCCTTGAAATATGCTTAATTAGGAATAACAGTAATATGACAGTTTATCTAAAGCCCCAGCAATCAACCTCAGATAATTGCTTCAGGGCAGGTATGTGGGTAAGAGATAGTTCTGCAGGAATTGGAACCATAACATTTTATAATCCTGAAACAGGAGTTTTTGCAGGACTTGGACATCCTGTCTGTGATGTTGATACTGGAGGAATAATGCCGCTATCATCAGGAGAAGTATGCGATGTTATAATTAATGGTATAAAAAAGGGGAGACAAGGATATCCAGGGGAATTAATGGGTTCATTTGTAACCGGTTTTTCTGTAGGAAATTTAAAAATTAACTGTAATTCCGGATTATATGGTATTCTTGATAACATTCCATCAAAGCATGAACCAATGCCATTAGGTATGAGACAAGATGTAAAACTTGGAAGTGCAACAATCTTAGCTACTATTAATGGTTCAGAACCAGCAGAATACAGTATTGAAATTGAAAAGATAGACATGCATAATAATAACAGCAAAAATATGATAATCAGAGTTACAGATAAGGACTTGCTTTCTGAAGCAGGAGGAATAGTACAAGGGATGAGTGGAAGTCCTATAATACAGGATGGTAAGATTATTGGAGCAGTTACTCATGTTTTTGTGAATAATCCTGCAAAAGGGTACGCCATTTTTGCTGACACTATGTATGAAACTTCACAGAATGTTCCAAACATTTATTCTAATTCAGTATCTTGTTTTAGTTAATAATATACAAAGAGCAGCGTTGATTATCAGCGCTGTTTTTTTGTATAAGGGAAAATATTAAAAGTTATTATAGTGATAATTGATCTGGGTCTCCTAATGTTTTAGCCATATTACCAACAGCAGGAATTGATTTAACAAAGTATTTGCTGTAATCATCCTTCATCTCTTCTGTTATTTCACAAACTTTTTCAACTGAAGCCTTTGCTTTAAGATTAATAACCTGAACACCAATAGTATCTCTTGTAGTTTTTGGTAATATCATAGCTGTGTTAAATACTAAAGCCCTGCAGTTATCAGTTACAACAAGTATATCAATGTTTTCTGAAATAACAAACATCTTAACAAGTCTGGCTTTATTGGTATATGCTTTAGATAATTTCTTTCTGTTTGTTTTTGTTTCATAAGCATTGAGAGGGATTTTTGCAGCCTTACCATTATCAAAAACTAAAATAAGATAACCTGAGTAATCATTTGTTACAACCATTGAATGTACGTTTTCATTTTCATCAAATCCAAGCTTAGCAGGAATATAATCTCCAAGAAGAGATGCTTTAGTATCATCAAAATTACAAGCCTTTGTTTTATAAACCTGACACATATCTGTAAAGAAAAGGATTTCAGCTTTATTAGTTGATTCAATTGAAGTGTCAATTATATCGCCTTCTTTAAGCTTATGTTCATTTGACATACGTAAAGATTGTGGTGTAATTTTCTTAAAATATCCGCTTTTTGATAAAAATAAATTAACAGGATAATCTGGTGTATCATCAATTTCTACATCATCATATTTTTCATTCTGATAATAGAAAAGAGTTTTTCTTGGTTTCTGGTACTTCTTAACAACTTCTTTTAGTTCCTTAATAATTATATCTTTAATCTTACCATCATCTTTTAAAATTTCTTCCATATCGGTAATATCTTTTTCAAGTTGTTCTATTTCGGAAATTCTGTTTAAGATATATTCTTTATTAAGGTGACGAAGCTTTATTTCTGCTACATATTCAGCTTGAATATCATCAATTCCAAAACCAATCATAAGGTTTGGTACTACATCGCTTTCTTCCTCAGTTTCACGTACTATTTTTATTGCTCGGTCGATATCAAGCAGAATTTTCTGTAATCCTTTAAGGAGATGTAATTTATCTTTCTTCTTTGACAAGTCAAAATATACTCTTCTTTTTATACATTCTGTTCTGAAAGCAGTCCATTCTGTTAGAATTTCTGAAACTCCCATAACTTTCGGAGTTCCACCAATAAGAATATTGAAATTACAAGAATAATTATCCTGTAAAGGCGTAAACCTATACAACTTTTTCATTAACTTATCAGGATCATTACCACGCTTTACGTCAATAGCGAGTTTTAAACCGTTAATATCAGTTTCATCTCTGATATATGAAATTTCACGTATTTTTCCTTGTTTAATAAGTTCAATGATTTTGTCCATTATTGCTTCGACTGTTGTAGTTGGTGGAATCTGTGTAATTTCAAGACAGTTTGCATTTTTGTCATAATTGTATCTGGCTCTTACCTTTACAGAGCCTCTTCCCGTCTGATAAATCCTATTAAGTTCATCTTCGTCATATATTATATAGCCACCACCAGGAAAATCGGGCCCTTTAAGAGTAGAGATAATGTCATGCTTAGGGTTTTTTATAAGAGCAATAGTTGTTTCACAAACTTCTTCAAGGTTGAATGGACAGACAGCACTTGCCATCGAAACAGCAATTCCTACATTTGCATTTACGAGAACAGTAGGGAATGTTGCAGGAAGGAGAGTTGGTTCTGTAGTTTCGTTATCATAGTTCGGAACAAAATCAACAGTATCCTTATCTATATCTCTGAACAGCTCATTGCATATTACATCAAGTTTTGCTTCTGTATATCTGGATGCAGCATAAGCCATGTTTTTAGAATATGCTTTACCAAAGTTACCCTTGCTGTCAATATATGGATGAAGTAAAGCTTCATTTCCTCTTGCAAGACGAACCATTGTTTCATATATAGCAGCATCACCGTGAGGATTAAGCTTCATAGTCTGGCCGACTATATTTGCAGATTTTGTCTTTGAACCTGTAAGAAGTCCCATTTTATACATTGTATAAAGGAGCTTTCTATGGGATGGCTTAAACCCGTCAATTTCAGGAAGAGCTCTGGAAACAATTACGCTCATTGCATAAGGCATATAGTTTTTTTCCAGAGTATATGTTATTTTTTCTTCTTCGACAATACCACTGCCTTGGATATATGCGTTTGGAATTGCTTTGTTTCTTTGTTCCTTATCTTTTTTTGCCAATTATTATCATCCTTTCTGAGCAATGGAGTTAAAATTACAAAGCTCAAAATTATTATGAAATGTCTGCTAATTCAAGATATTTGTTTCCGAACTCTGAAATAAAATCTTTACGTCCCTGAAGATTATCACCTAACAATAAATCAAACATTGATGAAGTAGCTCCGATTTCATCCGGTGTAACTTTAATCAATCTTCTTGTATCCGGATTCATTGTAGTGAGTGACATCATTTCAGGTTCGTTTTCACCGAGACCTTTTGAACGGTCAAGTTTATATTTCTGATTGCCTATCATTTTAAGAATATCAACTTTTTCCTTTTCAGTGTAGGCAAAATAAGTTTTATCCTTTGTGGTAATCTCAAATAAAGGAGATTCTGCAATGTAAACATACCCCATGTCAATAAGTGTTGGTGTGAGCCTGTATAGCATTGTCAAAATAAGAGTTCTAATCTGGAATCCGTCAACATCAGCATCTGTACATATAATAATTTTATTCCATTTAAGTCCATCAAGATTGAATGATGACAGTTCCTTGTTTGCTTTTGTTTTAACTTCAACTCCACAACCAAGAACCTTGATAATATCGGTTATAATATCATTTTTAAAAATTTTATCATAATCAGCCTTAAGACAGTTTAGTATTTTTCCCCTTACAGGGATAATAGCCTGAAACTCAGCATTTCGTGCTGTTTTGCATGAACCGAGAGCAGAATCGCCCTCTACTATATAAATTTCACGTCGTGACAAGTCTTTAGTTCTGCAGTCAACAAACTTTTCAACCATATTAGATAAATCTATAGTTCCTGCAAGTTTTTTCTTAAGATTAAGTCTTGTTTTTTCAGCGCTTTCACGGCTACGCTTATTCAGCATTACCTGCTCAGCAATTTTCTGTGCTTCATCAGGATTTTCTAAGAAGTAAATTTCAAGTTGGTGTTTTAAGAATTCTGTCATTGCCTCATAGATAAATTTGTTTGTTATTGCTTTCTTAGTCTGGTTTTCATATGATGTCTGTGTAGAAAAAGTTGATGATATAAGAACAAGACAGTCCTCTACGTCTGGATAGGTTATTTTAGATTCATTTTTAAGGTATTTATTCCCATTCTTTAGGTAGGTATCTATTTGTGATACAAAAGCTTGTTTAACAGCTTTTTCAGTAGAACCGCCATGTTCAAGAAAACTTGAATTATGGTAGTATTCAGTTAACTTAACTTTATTTGAAAATACTACAGCACATGAAATCTTTACTTTGTATTCAGGCTTGTCCTCTCTGTCACGGCCCTTTCGTTCACATTGCCAGAATTGCGGTGTAGTAAGCGCATTTTCACCTATAAGTTCAGCTAAATAGTCAGATATTCCATTTTCATAGAAGTAAGTATTTTCATCGAATCCTCCTGCCTCATTCTGACATCTTAAAACAAAAGTAATATTAGGATTAACAACAGCCTGCTTCTTTAACATTTCCTCAAAGTATTCTTTTTCAACACTGATATCAGTAAATACTTCGAGGTCAGCGCGCCAACGTGTCTTTGTTCCGGTTTTTTTCCTATTAGTAGTTTCTTTCTTTAGTCCACCAATATTTTCACCTTTTTCAAAGTGAAGATTGTATTTGTATCCGTCACGATATATTTCAACATCCATATATTCAGAAGAATACTGCGTAGCACATGCACCCAGACCATTTAATCCAAGAGAATATTCATAATCACCTGTGATATCATTATTCTGATATTTTCCACCAGCATAAAGCTCACAATAAACAAGCTCCCAGTTAAACTTCTGTTCACCGTTGTTAAAATCAACAGGACATCCTCTTCCAAAATCCTCAACCTCTATTGAATTGTCAAGAAATTTTGTAACAACAATTTTATCACCATGACCATCTCTTGCCTCATCAATTGAATTAGATATAATTTCAAAAATAGAATGTTTGCAACCATCTATACCGTCTGAACCAAATATTACAGAAGGTCTTTTCCGAACTCTGTCAGCACCCTTTAATGAGGTAATACTTTCGTTTCCGTATGAATTCTTTTTTGTAGCCATTATCTCACCCTATTCATTGTTAGTCAAAAATATATTATAACACACATTTTGATAATTTACAAATTTACAATTTAAATAAAATAATAACCTTTATTTTCAGGATTACATAAAGCAGTAAAAAAGCCATCTTTTTTAAGCTTTATACAACATTGTTCTGCAAGTTGCTTATCTGTAAAAATACCATAGACAGCTGAACCACTTCCAGACATATGAGCAGTAAGTGCGTTATAAGAGGTCATAATTTGTTTTATTGTACTTACATCATTAATTCCAGCTACTTCTTCAAATATATTGCTACATACTGAACAGCTTTCTGACAGATTACTGTTATTAAAAATGTTATAGACATCTATACCTGATTTATTCATTAAATTTCTTGAGTCAATTTCTTTATATGCACATGCGGTTGAGATACCTTTATCACCTTTACCAATAACAATATAACATTCCGGAAGGTTATTAAGTGGCTTGATTATATCCCCAATGCCTGTACAATGTGCTGTTCCACCAACAAGACAAAAGGGAACATCTGCTCCAATTTTGCTCCCAATAGTGCAAAGTTGATTCAAATTTAAATGTGTTTCACATAGAAGATTTAATCCTGCCAAAACTGCAGCTCCATCAGCACTTCCGCCGCCTAGCCCTGCCTGTGAGGGAATGTTTTTTTTAATAGAAATGTCAACCCCTATTTTATTAATATAAGTACTTCTAAAAAAAGCTTCAGCTGCCTTGTATGCAATATTACTATTATCACATGGAATGTTGGGCTGATTGCAGATTATCCTTATAGCATTAGTTTCATTTTTCTTTATATTAACAATATCATATAAACTTATACTCTGCATAACACTTTCAAGTAAATGATAGCCATCATTACGTTTACCTGTAACATTTAAATACAGATTTATTTTGGCATTAGTTTTTATTGTTACAAAATCAGCCATAAAATCTTGATTCCTTCCTGCTATTTGTTCCATCTCTGCTGTATTTTTGCTGAAAAGAAACAAATAGTATTTTCACATTAAGAATTTTTGTGACTATTACTGATATTATACTTTAAATTCATATTGATTTCAATAAAATTCCGCATACAGAAACAACTCTGCATGCGGAAATATTATTCTTCAATATAAACTTTTATCATTTTTTGATCATTTACAGGTCTGTCCTGAAAACCTGTTTTTGAATTTGCAATTTCATCAACAACATCCATGCCTTCAATAACTTTACCGAATGCAGCATATTCTCCATCAAGGTGAGGTGCGTCATCATGCATAATAAAGAACTGTGATCCTGCACTGTCCTTCATCATTGAACGAGCCATTGAAATAACCCCTCTTGTGTGCTTTATGTCATTTTTTATGCCATTTGATGCAAATTCACCTTTAATTGTATGACCAGGACCACCCATTCCTGTACCTTCCGGACAACCACCCTGAATCATAAAACCATTGATAACTCTGTGAAATATCAATCCATCATAAAATTTGCTCTTTACAAGTTTCTCAAAGTTTTCTACTGTAATAGGAGCTTGTTCAGGATAAAGTTCCAGCTTGATTTTTTTACCGTTTTCCATTTCAATAACAACCATTTAATATAGTCCTCCTTAAAAATATGTATTATAGTATACCATTATTTAATATTGTTTTCAAGACAATTATTAATTTGACAAAAGTAATTTAAAATAAAGAATTATATTATACTCTTAAATCATTATAGCTTGTATATTAATTCATATTTTAGTGTTAATCCATGCAAAATATTATATGATGTTTGAAATTCTATTTAAAGTCCTCAAGATAATATTTATATTAATTATACATATTTTAAAAAATTAATAAATTAACTCTTTACATACAACTTAAAATATAGTAAAATATACAAGATAATATATTAATTATACTTGTTATGATATGAGTATCTTTTTATTAATGATATGAGTATCATTTGAGAGGAGTATACAAATGACAGAGCAACCAAAGTATAAACGTGTTCTATTAAAACTCAGCGGTGAAGCTCTTGCCGGTGATAAAAAAATCGGTCTTGATTATACTGTAATTACTAAAATTTGTGAAAGTATTAAAAAATGTGCTGATATCGGAGTGCAAATCGGTATTGTTGTAGGCGGTGGAAACTTCTGGAGAGGAAGATCAAGCGGCGCAATGGACAGAACCAGAGCAGACCATATAGGAATGCTTGCAACAACCATGAATGCACTTGCAGTAGCAGATGTACTTGAATCTCTAGGAGTTGATGTCAGAGTTCAGACTGCAATAGCAATGCACCAAGTTGCAGAACCATATATTAGAAACAAAGCAATGCGCCATATGCAGAAGGGCAGGGTTGTTATATTTGGTTGTGGAACAGGAAATCCATTTTTCTCAACTGATACAGCTTCTACTTTGAGAGCTGCTGAAATTGAGGCTGATATTGTCCTTAAGGCAACAATGGTTGACGGAGTATATGATAAGGATCCTAATAAGTACGATGATGCCGTCAAGTTTGACGAACTCAACTTTAATGAAATACTTGTAAGAGGACTCGCTGTCATGGACAGTACCGCTGCATCTATGTGTAAGGATAACCATATTCCAATTCTTGTTTTTGATTTGAGCAGGCCAGACAATATACTTGATGCTTGTCTTGGAAAACCTGTCGGAACACTTGTTATTGATAGAGATTAAAGTAAATAAAAATCTGTATGTCCGAATTCAGCGTCGGCGGATGTACATAAAATAAATTTTTAGACTGCTGAGAAAAGGAGTAGTTATGAACGAACAGATTTCATCCACAAAATTAAAAATGGAAAAATGCATTAAAAGCCTTGAGCATGAATTCACAACTATAAGAGCAGGAAGAGCAAATCCGGCAGTTTTGGATAAAATTGTTGTTGATTATTATGGAACACCTACCCAAATAAATGCAATGGCAGCTGTTTCAGTTTCAGAAGCAAGAATTCTTGTTATTCAGCCATGGGATATGTCTCAGCTTAAAGCTATAGAAAAAGCTATTCAGACTTCTGATATTGGAATTAATCCTACAAATGATGGTAAGGTTTTAAGACTTGCATTTCCACAGTTAACAGAAGAAAGACGTAAAGAAATTGTTAAGCAGATTCATAAAAATGGTGAAGATGCAAAGATTACTATCAGAAATATCAGACGTGATGCGCTTGAAAAATTCAAGGCTATGAAGAAATCAAACGAAATAACAGAAGATGACATGAAAACCAATGAAAAGGATATACAGAAATTAACTGACAAGTTCTGCGAAGAAATTGATAAGTCTGTTGCTATTAAAGAAAAAGAGATAATGTCTATATAATAATATTACTGCAGGAGGCTTTTTTTTGGCTAATGCTAATAAAGATCAGATTACATTACCTGTTCATATTGGCTTTATTATGGATGGTAATGGACGTTGGGCTCAGAAAAGGGGACTTCCAAGAAAATTTGGTCACAAGGAAGGCGCTGAAACTTTTCGTAAAATAGCAAGATATTGTAAGGAGATAGGCATAAAATATATTACTTTTTATGCCTTTTCCACCGAAAATTGGAATCGTCCAAAAGAAGAAGTTGATGCAATTTTGCAACTGTTTGAACAATATCTTGAAGAAGTTGATGATTTTGCAAAAGATAATACCAGGTTAAAATTTCTTGGTGATAAATCTGCATTTAATCCCAAAATGCAGATTCGAATGGAAGAATTAGAAAAAAAATCAGCAAACTTCAGCGAGATGACATTAATGCTTGCCATGAATTATGGTGGCAGAGCAGATATTTTACAGTCGGTTAAAAAAATAGCAGAAATGATAGAAGATAAATTTATTAAATCTGACAATATTGATGAAAATTTAATTTCCAGCCTTCTCTATACTGCTGGAATTCCTGATCCTGATTTAATTATAAGACCAAGCGGAGAACAAAGATTATCTAATTTTCTGACATGGCAGTCTGCTTATTCAGAATTTTATTTTACCAATATTCTTTGGCCTGATTTCACTAAAAAGGATCTTGATAAAGCACTTGAGGATTATTCTTCAAGAGGTAGAAGGTTCGGGGGAGTATAATATGGTTAAGCGCATTATTTCAGCAGCAGTTGGCATAGTTTTAGCTATTGCTGTTTTGTTTTTAGCGAATACTTTGATTTTTAATTTTGCTATAGCAGCAATATCAGTAATTATTGTTTATGAACTTTTATCTGCTTATAAATGTTTAAAATTTAAATTTAATTGTGGAGTAAGTTTTGTTTTTGTTGCAGCAATGCCATTTCTTCTTGAAATTGATAATATTATTTATAGATACATTTTAGGAACTGCTTGTGTGTTTCTGATGTTTATAGGATATATTTTACAACACAAAACTATGAAGCTTGAGAAGTTGTGTTATATAATGATGTCCACTTTACTCGTTTCACTTTCTTTGGGTTGCCTGATTACATTAAGAGATATAAACGAAACACATGGTATATGCTATATAATTCTTACTTTAGCTGGTGCGTGGCTTGGTGATTCAGGTGCATATTTTGTAGGAACATTCTTTGGAAAACACAAACTTTGCCCTGAAATATCTCCTAAAAAGACTATTGAAGGAGCTGTTGGTGGAGTTCTTACTACTGGATTAATTTTTGGAATATATGGATACTTTTATACCATCTTTCAGGCTTCCAGAGGTATTGAGTTTACAACCAATTATATTGAATTAATTATTATTGGAATGCTTTGCTCATCAATAGGTGTTATAGGTGATTTGACAGCATCTCTTATTAAACGTGAGAATAGTATAAAAGATTTTGGTAATATAATGCCTGGCCACGGTGGATTGATGGATAGATTTGACAGCGTATTATTTGTAACTCCGTTTATGGCAATGGTATTAAGCTATTTTGTTATTTTTAAATAATTACATTTTATGGGCGTGCAGTTTTGTACGCCCTTGATATGTGTCAAGGGTTAGCATAAAAAATCTTTTTATAAAGCTATTTATTCTTTTCTGCATATATAAGAGCAGTTATTTTACTTAGCTGAACTCAGTTCAGGTTCAAGGCCGGATTAAGTAGCAAAAAGAAATGGAAATTAATATGAAAACAATTGCTTTACTGGGTTCTACGGGCTCTATCGGACAACAGACATTAGATGTATGTAAACTGCATAATATTAAAGTGAAGTTTCTTGCAGCAAGACAAAATTATAAACTTCTTGCTCAGCAGGCAAGAAAATTCAATGTAAGTGCTGTATGTATTTATGATGAAAAATTTTATATTCCGCTTAAAGAATTGCTTTCTGGCAGTAAAATTAATATATTGTGCGGAATGGATGGCATGTGTGAGATTTGTTCGGATCCAGAATTAAATCTTGTTGTTAATGCAGTTGTAGGTATGGTAGGTCTTTTGCCAACTCTAACTGCTATCAATAATAAAAAAGATATTGCCCTTGCAAATAAGGAAACACTTGTTGCAGGCGGTGAACTTGTAATGTCTGCAGCTAAGTCAAATAATGTTAATATCTACCCTGTTGACAGTGAGCATTCTGCTATTTTTCAATGTTTACAGGGTTCAAAAAGAGATTTTCTTAATAAGATTATTCTTACAGCTTCTGGTGGGCCTTTTTTTGAGTATTCTTATGAAGAACTAAAAAGTGTTACAGTTGAGGCAGCTCTTAAGCATCCAAACTGGAGCATGGGAAATAAAATTACCATAGATTCTGCTACACTTATGAACAAAGGCTTAGAATTTATAGAGGCGAAATGGCTGTTTGATCTTGATTGCAGTCAGATTGATGTTGTAGTTCACAGGGAGAGTGTTATTCATTCAGCTGTTGAGTATAAAGATTACTCAGTAATTGCGCAGCTTGGTGTTCCTGATATGAAAATTCCTATTCAGTATGCACTTTTATATCCTGAACGTGTATACTGTGATGTAAAAAGACTTTCACTAACTGACTATGGAACATTAAGTTTTTTTAAGCCTGATTATAATACATTCGAATGTCTAGCTTCATGCATAAAGGCAATAAAAAAGGGGGATTCTTACCCTTGTTTTGCAAATGGTGTAAATGAGGAAGCAGTAAGTCTGTTCCTGAGTGGAAGAATATCATTTTTAGACATTGGAGAGCTTGTTTCATCAGCAGTGGATAGTCTTCCACCTATTAAAATTACATCTTATGATGATGTCGTTAAAGCAGATACAATAGCAAGAGAATTTATTAAAAGCAAGTACAAATAGAATTAATGCTTACTAGGTTGAAGGGATTGGTATTTTGATGAATATTGTAGTATCTATAATTATTGCAGCACTTGTATTTTGTCTTATTATAGTTTTACATGAGCTTGGACATTTTACTGCTGCAAAATTATGCGGAATGAAAGTTTTCGAATTTTCAATAGGCATGGGTCCTGCCATTTTTAAAAAAAAGCATAAAGATACATTGTATTCATTAAGGTTATTTCCTATTGGAGGTTTCTGTTCGTTAGGAGAAGATACAGAAACTACAGATAAAGATGTCTTTGTCAATAAGCCTGTAGGATTTAGGATTATTACCATCGCTGCCGGTGCTATAATGAATTTATTGCTTGGCTTTGTCCTTGCAATCATTCTTACTATTGCATCTGGAAAAGTCGTTACTAATACTATTGGATATTTTGCAGATGATGCAGTAAGTGCGCAGTCTGGCTTACAGATGAATGATGAGATAAAAAAAATTAATGGTGTAAAAATATATACTTACAATGATATTATTTACCAGCTTGGGAATGACGAAGATGGTGTAGTAGATTTTGTTGTTAAAAGAAATGGCGAGAAAATAAAAGTAAACGGTGTAAAGTTTGAAATTCAGGTTAATGAAAGCACTGGAGCAAGAACACTTATATATGACTTTAAATTAAAAAGTGAAAGTCTGTCAGTGCTAAATATTTTACCTGCGTCATTAAATAAAACGGTGTATTATTCCCGAATTATTTTTATGTCCTTAGGTGATATTATCAAAGGTAAATATGGAATTAATGACCTTCAAGGACCTGTAGGTATTGTTAGTGCTATTGGAAGTGTTACCAAAGAAATAGGTATAGATATAGGTTTTATATTGAATATAGCTATTCTTATAACCATAAATGTAGGAATTTTTAATTTGCTGCCACTTCCGGCTCTTGACGGAGGTAGACTTATATTCTTGTTTATAGAAGCTATACGAAGAAAGAAAATCAAGACAGAAATTGAAGGAGCAATTCATTTTGTAGGTTTTGCTCTGCTTATGCTTTTAATGGTTTTTGTTACATTCAATGATATCAAAAATTTATTTGTAAAGTAGGTATTTAATTGAGAAATGTAATTCCAGTAAAGATAGATAATCTCACTCTGGACGGAAAAAAAATTTATATTCAGTCAATGCTTTCTGCACGTTCAGATGATATAGATGGGAATGTTCGTCAGGCTATTGAACTTGAAAAAGCAGGATGTGAAATAATCAGAGTTGCTATACCGGATGAGGAATCAGTAAAGCTAATTCCAGCAATTAAAAATGCTGTAAACATACCTCTTGTTGCTGATATTCATTTTAATTATAAACTTGCATTGATGAGTGTTGATGCAGGTATCGATAAAATAAGAATCAATCCTGGAAATATAGGAAATACTGAAAATGTCAAAAAGGTTGCTGATGCATGCAGGCAACATAATATTCCTATAAGAATTGGTGTAAATTCTGGGTCACTTGAAAAGGATATTCTTGAGAAGTACGGTTCCCCGACGCCTGAGGCTTTATGTGAAAGTGTATTCAGACATATAAAGTTGCTGAATGATTATGATTTTAATGATATTGTTATTTCAGTTAAATCTTCTGATGTTAAGACAATGACAGAATCCTACAGACTTCTTGCGCAAAGATGCAGTTATCCTCTTCACCTTGGTGTTACAGAAGCAGGAACTGAGAGAATGGGACTTATTAAGTCAGCAATTGGTATAGGTTCACTTTTGCTTGAAGATATCGGAGAGACAATACGTGTTTCTTTAACTGACAATCCTGTTAAAGAAATATATGCTGCAAAAGATATACTAAAGAGTATAAACAGATATGGCGGTATTAAATTAATTTCATGTCCTACCTGCGGAAGAACAAGAATTGACTTAATTAAAATAGCTGCAGAAATTGAAAAAGCAGTTGCAGATATAAAGAAAGATATAACTGTAGCAGTAATGGGTTGTGTTGTAAATGGTCCTGGTGAAGCAAGAGAAGCTGATATCGGAATTGCAGGTGGAGACGGTTGTGCTGTATTATTTAGAAAAGGACAGATTATTAAGAAGGTTGACGAGGATAATGTTGTTGCAGAATTATTAAGTGAAATAGATAAGATGTAAAATGGCTGTCGAAAGGAGGTTATTATTTGTCATATGACTGACAAATAATATCAAAACTGCTTATGCTTATAAAAGAGCTTTTTTCAGACTATATAGATGGAATTCCTAACCCTGTTGGTAAGGGTGAAATCATTAAGATAACTCATACAGATAATTTTCAGAGTATGACTGTTTATGCTTCATTTAAGTCTTTGCTCAAGTATGGATATATTATTGATTTTGAAAGTAATCTCAGAAAAGCTCTTTGTATTGATCAGGTTTTGCTTAAATGCAGATATTTTCCCAATATGCTTACAACTAGCTACATACCTGAGGCAGTGGAACTTCTTAAAAGGGAACTATATGTTATAAACGGTCATACAAAAGATGCAGATTACAGTATTGAAAACGATGCTATAAATATTCAACTTGCAAGAGGCGGATATGAATTACTTCACAAGTCAGACTTTGAAGGCAAGCTTGCAATGTTAATCAATGAACAGTTTTCTATTAATATAAAGGTTAACCTTTGTCAAAGTGAAAATCAGGAAGAATATGAAATGAGCTACCATGACCAGCTTACTAAGGTATTAGAAAGCATTCCTATGCCTGAACCTCCTCAAGAAAATGCAATTACCCCTAATCAGGATGAAACAGAATTCCAGACAATAAACTTTAAGGATCTTCCTATTCTTCTTGAAAATGCTCAGGTAATAAAGGGAAAATCAATTAACTCTCCGGTTATAAATATTGGTGATATAATAGAAAAAATATCAAACGTTACTATATGGGGAGATGTTTTTGAATATACCGATAAAGAGATAAAAACTAAAAACGGAGAAAAAAGAATCACATCTATAAGCATTACTGATTATACAAGTTCAATATCAATAAAAGCATTTGAAGATAAAGACAGTGAAAATGTATATGCTGCTTTGAAAAAAGGTGGAACTATTCTTGTCAGAGGTAGAGTTGACTATGATAGTTTTGACAATGAGCTAATTTTCAAGGCAAATGACATTATGATTATTGGTAAACATCAACGTGAGGATACTTGTGAAAATAAACGTGTTGAATTACATATGCATACAAATATGTCAGCAATGGATGCTGTTACACCTGCTTCAAAATTGATTGAACGTGCATATTCTTGGGGACATAAAGCTATTGCAATTACTGATCACGGAGTTGTACAAGCTTTTCCGGAAGCTATGAATACAGTTGCTAAAATCAGAAAAAGCGGTGGGGATTTTAAGGCAATATATGGTGTTGAAGCTTATTCTGTCAATGACTGCACTGATGCTGTAAACATGTACAATGACAAATTTATAAACTCTGAATTAATTGTATTTGACCTTGAAACAACTGGGTTTAATGCTAAATCTGAGCGTATTACTGAAATAGGTGCTGTAAGACTTGTTAATCTTGAAATAGCTGATACATTTGATATTTTTGTAAACCCTGGAAAACCTATTCCTCCAAGAATAACGGAACTTACAGGAATTACTGATGAAATGGTTAAAGATGCACCGTCGCAGGAAGAGGCAATTAAACAGTTTATTGAATTCTGTGGGGATTCTCCTGTTTTGATAGCACATAATGCAGGATTTGATAGTTCTTTTATCAAAGCAGGGTGTGAAAGATATAACATAGAATTTAAGTACAGCGTTATTGATACTGTAGTTATGTGCAGAAGTATGTTACCTGAACTTCCAAGGCATAAGCTTGATAAAGTCGCTAAACACCTTGGTTTGGGTGAATTTAATCACCATAGGGCAGAAGATGATGCAAAAATACTTGCAAGAATATTTATTATACTTATAAACAGGCTACTTGCTGAGGATGGTATCCTGAAAATAAGTGACATTAATTCTGTAGTAAGAAAAGTTGACCCAAGGGTATTAAATACATATCATCAGATTATTCTTGTAAAAAATCAGGCTGGACTTAAAAATCTTTACAAGCTTGTTTCTTATGGACACATTAAGTATTACAGAAAACGTCCGAGAGTACCTATGTCAGAACTTATAAAACATAGAGAAGGACTTATAGTCGGAAGCGCTTGTGAAGCTGGTGAAGTTTTTACAGCTATAAAGGATGGACGGCCTTGGGAATCAATTAAGGAAATAGCAAAATTTTATGATTATCTAGAAATACAGCCTGTATTGAACAATGAGTTTCTTATAAGAGATGAGGAACAGCAGAGTATTAGTTCTATTGAAGATTTGCAGGAGCTTAACAGACAGGTTGTAAGACTTGGTGAAGAACTCAATATTCCTGTAGTGGCAACCTGTGATGTTCATTTTATGGATAAAGGTGATTCGGTTTTCAGAAAAATACTTATGTATGGCAAATTTAAGGATGCCGAACATCAACCGCCTTTATATTTACGTACAACTGATGAAATGCTTGAGGAGTTTTCATATCTTGGAGAACAAAAGGCTTATGAAGTTGTTGTAACTAATACAAATAAAATTTCTGAGATGGTAGACCCTGATATTCTGCCTATTCCTCCTGGAACCTTTACACCAGAAATTGATGGTGCTGAAGAAGATTTACAGAGAATTACATGGGCAAGGGCTAAATCTATATATGGCGATCCATTACCTGAAATTGTCCAGAAAAGACTTGACAGAGAACTGACATCAATTATTAAACATGGATTTTCTGTTTTGTATATGATTGCGCAGAAGCTTGTAGCAAACTCAAATGAGAACGGCTACCAGGTTGGATCAAGAGGTTCGGTTGGCTCTTCTTTCGTTGCATCAATGTCAGGAATTTCTGAAGTTAATCCTTTGCCACCGCACTATGTTTGTCCGAAATGTCAGCATAGTGAATTTATTCTTGACGGATCAGTAGGTTCTGGATATGATTTGCCTGCAAAAACATGCCCAGAATGCAGTGCTGATTATATAAGGGATGGCCATGATATTCCTTTTGAAACGTTTTTAGGTTTTGACGGAGATAAAGCCCCTGATATAGACTTAAATTTTTCAGGAGAATATCAGACATTTGCTCATAGATATACAGAAGAATTATTCGGAAGAGATAATGTATTTAAGGCAGGAACAATTGGCTCTGTTGCAGAAAAAACTGCATATGGATATGTAAAACATTATCTTGATGAATCAGGACAGAAAGTTTCAAGAGCAGAAGAAAACAGACTTACTTTGGGATGTACTGGTGTTAAGAGAACCACTGGTCAGCATCCTGGGGGAATGGTTGTAATTCCATCAAAATATGAGGTGTATGATTTTACTCCTATTCAGCATCCAGCTGATGATCCTAATTCTGATGTAATAACTACACACTTTGACTTCCATTCACTTCATGATACAATTCTAAAGCTTGACGAACTCGGACATGATGTTCCTACTTTGTACAAGCATCTGGAAGACATGACGGGTGTTAAAACTTCAGATATTTTCCCTGGTGATGAGAAGGTAATCAGTTTATGTACATCAACTGAAGCCTTAGGAATAAAGCCAGAAGATATTGACTGTGAGACGGGAACACTTGCTATTCCTGAAATGGGAACTAACTTTGTAAGGCAAATGCTTATGGAAGCTCAGCCAAAGAATTTTTCAGATATTCTTCAGATTTCCGGACTGTCACATGGTACTGATGTTTGGCTTGGAAATGCACAGGAGCTAATAAAAAATAAGATATGCACAATTTCAGACGTTATCGGAACAAGAGACAGTATTATGACATACCTTATTTACCATGGTGTTGATCCAAAGCTTTCATTTAAGATTATGGAGATTACAAGAAAAGGAAATGCTCCTAAACTTCTTACAGATGAGATGAAGCAGACCATGCTTGATCATAATGTTCCTCAGTGGTATATTGATAGTTGCCTTAAAATCAAATACATGTTTCCAAAGGCACATGCTGCTGCTTATGTTACTGCTGCAATGAAACTAGGATGGTATAAGGTTTATTATCCTCTTGCATTTTATGCAACAATTTTTACGGTACGAGGAGAAGATTTCGATTCAGAGACAGCATTAATGGGTAAACGTGCAGTTAAGCTTAGAATAGATGAGCTTAAAAAGAAGGGTAATGACCGTTCTCAAAAAGAAACTTCAACTCTTGAAATGCTGATGATTATAAATGAAATGCTGGCACGTGGATTAGAATTTCTTCCTATTGATATTTATAAATCGGATGCATGCAAGTATACACTTGAAGATGGAAAGATTAGACTTCCTTTCTGCTCTGCAAAGGGAGTCGGAGCAAATGCTGCAAAGGCAATCTATGATGCTGTTAAGCAGGGTCCATTTATATCAATTGATGAACTGCAACAGAGAAGCGGTGCAACAAAATCGGTAATAGAATCCCTTGAAAGTATTGGCGCTTTATCTAAATTGCCAAAGTCTAATCAGATTTCATTATTCTGAGAAACTTGTATTGACTTTTTAACAGCAGTATGTTATTATCTTACTAGGGTATCTAACTATTGTGCTAATACGTTAAAGTGAATTTAAGATTACTTGGAGGAATATATGAAAAAATATGACTTGATAACTCCTGAGGGTACCAGCGATTTACTTCTTAAAGATTGTCAGATAAGAAGTAAAGTAGAAGTTGAAATTCAGAACATATTCAAATCAAAAGGGTACAACGAAGTAGTTACCCCTGGAATTGAGTTCTTTGACATTTTTAATTTAAACTCTTCTTATTTTCCGCAGGAAACATTATATAAAACTGTTGACAATAAGGGAAGAATTATTGTAGTCAGACCTGATTCTACAATGCCGATTGCAAGATTAGTTGCTACAAGGCTTAAAGAACATAAACTTCCGATCAGATTATTTTACAGTCAGGATGTATATAGAAACAAGCCTGTTATGAGAGGAAGAAGCAACGAAATCTTGCAGACAGGAATAGAACTTATAGGATCTGATTCAAAAAGAGCTGACCTCGAAGTTATTACAACAGCTATTGAAGTTCTATCATCATGTTCTGATGGCAATTTCAGACTTGAAATTGGTGATATTGCTTTTTTCAAAGAGCTTGTCAATATGCTTTGCATTGATGAAGATGCAAAGGAAAGTATTCGTGAACTTATTGAAACAAAAAATTATCCTGCTTTGAATGATTTACTTGACAGTATAGGAAACAATGATGTTGCATATGCGTTAAAGCAGCTTCCTAGACTTTTTGGCGGAGAAGAAGTATTTTCAAAGGCTATGAAACTTGTAAATAATGAAAAGATAAATACAATACTTAATAATCTTAAAGATATTTTTGATTGTATAAAGGAACTAGGATATAACGGAAAGATTACTGTAGACCTTGGTATAGTAAACAAACTTGATTATTACACAGGCGTAGTTATTAAAGGATATATGCAAGGTTATGGTACTTCTGTACTTTCAGGTGGAAGATATAATAATCTTATCAAGGAATTTGGATATGATGTTCCTGCAACAGGTTTTGCGGTAAATATTGATGCAGTAACAAAGATAATAAAAGCTTCCCAGAAACAAATTGACAGTACAGCTGATGCAATAATATTTGGTAAGAACGGATATGAAATCAAAGCGCTTATGCATCTTAAAAAACTTACAGACAGTGGAAGTATTATTGAAAATTCCGTATTTGAAACAATAGAAGAAACTATATCATATGCAAAGCAGAAGGGTATACCTAAAGTTATTGTTGTTTCAGATAAAATTGAAGAAATTGTTTCAGGAGGTGCTAATAATGAGTAATGATGTCAGACCATTAAGAATAGCTCTTACTAAGGGAAGACTTGAAAAAGATACAGTTGCACTTCTTGAAAAGATAGGTTATGACTGTACCGCTGTTCATGAAAAAGGCAGAAAGCTCATCCTTCCTGTAGGCGACAATATTGAAGTTGTACTTGCAAAGGCTGCAGATGTTATTACATATGTTGAACATGGTGTATGCGATATGGGTGTTGTTGGAAAAGACACAATAATGGAAATGGACGGGAAATTTTTTGAACTTGTAGATTTAAAATTTGGTAAATGTAAATTTGCACTAGCAGGTAAAAAAGGTGACAATTTCTATGAAGGATATGATGTAAAGACTATTGCAACAAAATACCCTAATGTTTCAAGAAATTTCTTTGAAAAGAAAGGCATGGATGTTGATATAGTTAAGATTGAGGGAAGCGTTGAACTAGCACCTCTCCTCGAATTATCTGATGGTATAGTTGATATAGTTGAAACTGGTACTACTCTTAAGGAAAATGGGCTAGAAGTATTTGAAGATGTTGCACAGATTTCTGCAAGAATGATTGTCAATACTGTCAGTTTAAAGCTTAGACAGAATGAAATAGAAAGTCTGATACAGCAAATTGAATCAAATATATAAATATTATATATTTCCTACTGAAAGGTTTGATTTTAATGATAAGAAAAATTATTGCAAATGGTACAAGTGAAGTTGCATTTTTAAAAGAAGTTGAAAAGCGCAACGGCGATACAAACAAGAAAGTTTCAGCTATTGTTTCTGAAATAATTGATAATGTTAAGGAAAATGGCGACAAAGCTGTTAATGATTATACACTTAAATTTGATGGGAAGCTTCCTGAATTTTATGAAGTTCCTTTGGATGAAATTCATGACGCTCTTGAAGAGGCAGATGAAGATTTCGTCAATGCTCTTCTTGATGCTATGGAAAATATAGCTGATTTTCACCACAGGCAGAAAGAACAAGGCTTTATTAATGCTAAATTAAACGGAGTAATGCTTGGACAAAAAGTTCGTGGACTTAACCGTGTTGGTCTTTACGTTCCTGGCGGCACAGCAGCATATCCTTCGTCTGTACTGATGAATGCTATTCCTGCAAAAATTGCTGGTGTTAAGGAAATAATCATGGTTACACCTCCACAAAAGGATGGAAAGCCAAACAAAGATATTCTTGTTGCTGCTTCTATTTGCGGTGTAGACAGAGTATTTCTTGCAGGCGGCGCTCAGGCAATTGCTGCTCTTGCTTATGGTACAGAATCAATACCTAAGGTAGATAAAATAGTTGGACCTGGCAACATTTATGTTGCAACAGCTAAAAAGCTTCTTTACGGTCAGGTTGATATAGATATGATTGCCGGACCTAGCGAAATACTTATATTAGCTGATGAAACAGCTAATCCGAAGTATCTTGCAGCTGATCTTATGTCACAGGCAGAGCATGATTTTCTGGCATCATCTATCCTTATTACTACAAGTGAAAAGATTGCTGATGAAACCATTAAAGAACTTGAACGTCAGATGGCTAATCTTTCAAGGAAAGAAATAATCGAAAAATCACTTAATGATTTTGGTGCAGTTATAGTTACAGACTGTATTGATTGCGCAATTGAACTTGCAAACGAACTTGCTCCGGAACACCTTGAAGTTCAGGTAGCAAACCCTATGGAACAGCTTGGTAAACTTGAGAATGCTGGCTCAATTTTCCTCGGGCAGTATGCAACTGAACCTCTCGGTGATTATTTTGCAGGACCTAACCATGTTCTTCCTACAAGTGGAACAGCAAGATTTTTCTCTCCTTTATCTGTAAACAGCTTTACTAAGAGATCAAGCTTTATTTATTATACAGAACAGGCATTGCTTGATGCTAAAGATGATATTGTTTGTATAGCAGAAAAAGAAGGGCTTACTGCTCATGCAAATGCTGTAAAGGTAAGATTTGAAAAATAAATTACATTTAAGGAGCAATTAATCATGTCATATAATCTTGCAGATAAGCTTCAGACTATTCAGGCATATGATCCTATAGAGGGGAACTACAAAATCAGACTAGATGCTAACGAGTCATATATAAATATAAATGATAAGCTGAACGACAAGATATGTTCTTCAATCAAGGATATTTATTTTAATAGATACCCTGATCCGCTTGCAAAAAAAGTATCTGAATCTTTTGCAAAACTCTATAATATATCTGTTGACAATGTTACTGCTGGAAATGGTTCCGATGAACTTATTAGTGTAATATCAAGTTGTTTTCTTGAAAAAGGAGATTCTGTTCTGACACTTGCTCCTGATTTTTCAATGTATGCATTTTATGGGAAACTTTATGAGCTTGATGTTCATGTTCTGAAAAAGAATGAAGATCTTAAAATTGGTGTAGATGAAATAATAAATTATTGTAACAATAACAATATAAAAGCACTTATATTCTCAAACCCGTGCAATCCAACATCTTTAGGTATAAATAAAAATGATATAATCAGATTGATACAAAGTGTTTCATGTCTTGTAATTCTTGATGAAGCTTATATGGATTTCTGGAGCCAGAGTATCATTGAAATGGCTGACAATTTTGACAATCTGATTATACTCAAGACTTGTTCCAAGGCTATCGGCCTTGCAGCTATTCGTCTAGGATTTGCTGTTGCAGGCAAAAAAATTACTTCTATGTTAAGAACTGTAAAATCACCATATAACACAGATTCAGTTTCCCAGGCAATTGGCTGTGCTGTTCTAACAGAAGAAGAGCTTTTTAAGGCAAATATTGAACAGATAGTAGCAAATAAAGAGAACTTACTTAGAGAACTGAAACAATTATCTGTTATTTATCCTTGCATAGAAAAAATATACGATTCTGTAACTAATTTTGTATTCATTAAAACGTGTAAAGCAAAATGCATTTACACGGAGCTACTTAATAAATCTATAGCGATTAGGTGCTTTGATGGATATTTAAGAATTAATACAGGCAGTGAGGATGAAAATATAGAATTGATAAAAGCACTTGAAGATATCTTAAAAAGCATTTCCTGAGTTATGAAAGGAACGAAGAGTATGAGATGTGCGGAAGTAAAAAGAGAAACAAGGGAAACTAATATAGTATGTTCTATCAATCTTGAAGGTGTTGGGGAGAACAGCATTTCTACTGGCATAGGTTTTTTTGATCATATGCTTACTGCTCTTGCTGTACATAGTAGTATAGATATGAATCTTAAGGTATCAGGCGATCTAAATGTAGATTGTCACCATACAGTTGAGGATACAGGAATTGTTCTTGGACAAGTCTTTAAGGAAGCAATTGGCGATATGAAAGGCATTACAAGATATGGTACATCATTCATCCCAATGGATGAAAGCCTGGGATTTGCTTGCCTTGATATCAGTAACCGTCCATTTCTTGTGTTTGATGCAACTTTTTCTGATGATAAAGTCGGTGAATTTGATACTTGCCTGACAGAAGAATTCTTCAGAGCCTTTGCACATAATGCAGGAATTACATTACATATAAAAAAAGAATATGGTAAAAATGATCACCATGCAATTGAAGCAATCTTTAAGGCTGTTGCACACGCACTAAAAACAGCAAAAGAAATAAAGGGAGACAGCATTTTATCTACGAAGGGTGTATTGTAATGATTGCTATAATTGATTATGGTGCTGGTAACATTTTCAGTGTGAAAAATGCACTTGATTTTCTTGGTCTTAAGAATAAGTTGACTAATGATATTAAAGAAATACAAAACTCGGATGCAATTATTTTGCCGGGAGTTGGAGCATTTCCAGCTGCAATGAAAAAGTTGTCAGACTTTGGTCTCATAGATATAATTAAAAGTGAAGCAGTCAAAAAACCTTTTCTTGGTGTTTGTCTTGGTATGCAACTTTTGTTTGATACTGGATATGAGTTTGAAGAAACTTCTGGACTTGGACTAATAGAGGGAACAGTAGAAAAAATTATTGCCCCGGGAATGTCAGTTCCTCATATGGGATGGAATAAGCTTGTAAAGCAAAATGACTGTACACTACTAAATGGCTTAACAGATGATGAGTATGTATATTTTGTACATTCATATGCTGCAAAATGTGATGACAAGGATATATCTGCGTATTGTGATTACTCAGGAAGGGTTACAGCACTTGTAAATAAGGGAACAATCTACGGAGCACAATTTCATCCTGAAAAAAGCAGTGATGTAGGTTTGAGAATTTTGAAAAACTTTGCTTCGCTGATATAATAAACAGAAAGGCTGATAGTATGTTAGCAAAAAGAATTATACCTTGCCTCGATGTAAGGGAAGGTAAGGTTGTAAAGGGAATTAACTTTATAGGCATTAAAGAGGTTGGTGATCCCGTTGAATGTGCAAAAGAATATGATCGTCAGGGTGCTGATGAAATTGTTTTCCTTGACATTACCGCTTCACATGAAGGTAGGGGAACTATGCTTGATGTTGTAAAAAATACAGCTAAAGAAGTATTTGTACCACTAACTGTTGGTGGTGGAATAAGAACTATAGATGATTTCAAAGATACATTAAGGGCTGGCGCTGATAAGGTTTCAATCAATTCTTCTGCGGTTAAAAACTCACAGCTTATAAAGGAAGCGTCTGATATATTTGGTTGCCAATGTGTAGTTGTTGCTATTGATGCAAAGAAATGTGAAGATGGTCATTATACTGTTGTAATTAACGGCGGAAGAATAGATACTGGACTTGATGCTATCGAGTGGGCAAAGAAAGCCGAAGAACTTGGCGCCGGGGAAATACTTCTTACATCAATGGATACAGATGGTGTTAAGGGTGGATTTGATATTGAAATGCTTAATGCAGTATGCAATGTTGTAAAAATACCGGTAATTGCAAGTGGAGGGTGCGGAAAGCTTGAACACTTTACGGATGTTTTTAAGCAGACAAATGCATCTGCTGCACTTGCGGCTTCACTTTTTCATTATAAGGAGCTGACTGTAAGTCAAGTTAAGGAAGAATTGAAGAAAAATAACATACCAGTAAGAGTAAAGGAATTTATATAATGGATCTGGATAAATATTTTGTTAAGTCTGATTTAATACCTGCTGTTGTTCAGGATGTAAAAAATAATGAGGTATTAATGCTTGCTTATATGAACCGAGAAAGTATGCAAAAAACTCTAGAAACTGGTTATACCTGGTTTTGGAGCCGTTCAAGACAGGAACTGTGGAACAAGGGTGCAACTTCAGGGCATTTACAAAAAGTCATAGAAATTTATGGTGATTGTGATAATGATACCCTTCTTGTCAAGGTTGAACAGATAGGTAATGCTTGTCATACTGGTTCATACTCATGCTTTTTTAATAGAATTATGTAAGGAGAATATTTATGAGTGTACTACAGGATTTATACAAAGTTGTAATGTCAAGAAAAGATAAATTTGAAGAGGGTTCATATACCTGCTACTTATTTTCAAAGGGTGTTGACAAAATCTGCAAAAAGTGCGGTGAAGAGTGTTCAGAAATGATAATTGCTGCAAAAAATCAAGATAATGATGAACTTAAAAATGAAATTGCTGATCTTATGTATCATATAATGGTTTTGTGTGCAGAACAAGGACTAGATTTTGCAGAGGTTGAAGAAGTTCTTGATGAACGAAGCAAAAAAATCGGTAATCTTAAAACATTTCACGCAACTGATAAAAACTCATAGATTATTAAGGTGTCTTAAATTGTTTGTTAAGGCACTTTATTTGTGTTGTAAATATTATTTTTATATGTTATTATATTATTAACATATAAATGAGGTGTTAAGAATGAGTCATTGGATTGAAGAAGCTGTAGTTTATCACATTTACCCTTTAGGGTTTTGTGGATGTGAGCAGTTTAATAGTGATGCTCCAGAAAAAAGTATAAATCGAATTGAGAAATTACTAGAATGGATGACCCATCTCAAATATATAAATGTTAATACTATTTATTTAGGACCTGTATTTGAATCTGTTGAACATGGTTATGATACAACGGATTATATTACTATTGATAGAAGATTAGGATCTAATGATGATTTTACTAAAGTATGTTCACTTTTGCATGAAAATAGTTTCAGAATTGTTCTTGATGGTGTTTTTAATCATATCGGCAGGGATCATTTTGCTTTTAAGGATATAATTGAGAATGGTCAGAGTTCTAAATACTGTGGCTGGATTTCAGGGTTGAATTTTAATTGCAGATCTCCTTATAATGATCATTTCTCTTACGAAGGATGGAATGGATGCTATAATCTAGTTAAACTTAATCTTAATAATCCTGAGGTTACAGATTACTTATTATCCGCAATTAAAGTGTGGATTCAAAATTGGGATATTGATGGAATAAGATTTGACGCAGCAGATTGCCTTACTGATGAGTTTATAAAAAAGGTACATACATTTACCAAATCGCTTAAGCCTGATTTTTGGCTAGTGGGTGAAATTATTCATGGAAATTATGGTAAGTGGGCTAATGACGAAATGTTTGACAGTGTCACAAATTATCAGTGCTATAAGGGCATATACAGTTCTCATAATGACAGAAATTATTTTGAAATTGCACATTCTATTGAGTACCAGAATAATCAATATGGAAATCTATATCTGTACAATTTTCTAGATAATCATGATGTGTCAAGAATTGCATCAGTTCTTAAAAACCAGGATCATATATATTGTTGCTATACTTTGCTATTTATGATGAAAGGTATACCTTCAATTTATTATGGAAGTGAGTTTGGTATAATGGGTCTGAAAGGCCAAGGGGTTAATGCTGATGTTCAGATACGCCCTTGCATTGAATTGTATGACATTCCAAGCAGAGATGAAAGGCTTTTGAAGCATATTTCTGCTTTAGGCTCTATCAGACAAAGCAGCATTCCTGTTCAGATAGGTTCTTTTGAGAATGTAGATTTAAAAAATCAGACCTTCTTATTTAAACGTGAATATAATGATGAGATAGTTTATATTGGACTTAATATCAGTGATGATGAATATACTTTCAACTTTGATACTAAATACAGAAGATTGGCTGACAGATTAACAGGCAAGCATTATGATACTATTAACGGACGTGCATCTATAACAGTTTCTCAGAATTGTTCAATTATTCTTGTATGCGACGAATTAAAGGAAAATGGTACATCTTTCAATTATGTACCGAATAAAACGGAGGAGAAAACTGATGTGATTGAGAACGTTTCTTTGAATAATATTATTACACCATCTGTTGGAATCCCAGAAGGAAGAAAAATAGTACTTGGAGGGCATTACAAACATTTCAAGGGTGGAGACTATGTTGTTCTGAATGTAGCAAAGGATCACGAAACATTAGAAGAACAAGTTGTATATATGGCTATTTATGATAAACCAACTATTTGGGTAAGACCATTAAATATGTTCCTTGAAGATGTTGATGATCATGGAAATATTAAGCCAAGATTTACTTATATTCCAGACTAAATATTCGTATAATAATTATAAAGTAGTTGCTATTTCTATAATAATTGTATATAATATAAAAGCAGTGTTATAAATTGTTTAAATGATTTATATCACTGCTTTAACATTGCTTACTATCGGAGGATTTTATATGACAAAAGCAGAACAGTTCTTTAATGATATAAAAAACAAGAAAATTGCTTTTATTGGGACGGGTGTAAGCCATAATGACCTTATTAAGATGTTTTTGAACAAGGGTTTGAATGTAACCGTTTGTGATAAAAAAAATAAAGAACAACTTGGAGAGATAGCTGATACATTTGTTGAAATGGGTGCCAGAATATCTCTTGGTGATAATTACTTGGATGAAATATTTAATTTTGATGTTATTTTCAGAACTCCTGGAATGTACTATAATAATCCAGTACTTACTGAAGCTAGAAAAAAGGGTATTGCTGTAACTTCTGAAATGGAAGTCTTTTTTGAGTTATGCCCTTGTAAAATATATGGTGTAACAGGTTCAGATGGAAAAACCACAACAACAACTTTAATATCAGAGTTTTTACAAGGTGAGGGTAAGACTGTCCATAAGGGTGGAAACATCGGACGTGCACTTCTTCCTGTTATTGAATCAATTAAGCCTGATGACTGTGCAGTAGTAGAATTGTCAAGCTTTCAGCTTATTTCAATGAGAAAATCACCTGATGTTGCTGTTATAACTAATATTTCTCCTAATCATCTTGATGTACATGGAACAATGGAAGAGTATATAGACAGTAAGAAAAATTTAATTCTTCATCAGAATGCTTTCAGCAAAACTGTACTTAATCTTGATAATGAAGAAACAAATAAGCTTTCTGATTTAGTAAGAGGAAGATTAATTAAATTCTCAAGAAAATCCGTACCTGAGTATGGCTCTTTTTTAGATGAACAGGGTTGGTTATGCTTTAATGATTATTGCAAAACAGATAAAATTGTTCATATGGATGATATAAGAATAAAAGGAATTCATAATACAGAAAATTATCTAACTGCAATATCGGCTGTTTATGGAGAAGTTTCTAAGGATACAATTATTAATGTAGCTAAAAATTTTAATGGTGTTGAACATAGAATTGAGTTTGTATGTGAAATTGACGGAGTAAAATACTACAATGATAGTATTGCTACAAGTCCTACAAGAGTAATAGCAGGTTTGAATTCTTTTAATCAAAAGCTTATTGTAATTGCAGGAGGATATGATAAAAAGATTCCATATGAACCACTTGGAGAACCAGTTAATAGAAATGTTAAACTTTTGATTTTACTTGGAGCTACTGCTGATAAAATTGAAAAAGCGGTCAAAAACTATCCTGGTTATTCAGAAGAAAATTGCAGGGTTATCCGTGTGAATACACTTGAAGAAGCTGTGGAATGTGCTAGGATAAATGCTGTCAGCGGTGATATAGTTACACTTTCTCCTGCAAGTGCAAGTTTTGATTTGTATAGAAACTTTGAAGAAAGAGGACATCATTACAAGAGAATTGTAAATTCACTTTAAATCATTGTAGGATAAATTGAAAGGAGATATGCTTTCCTTTAGAAAGCATTGTCATAATAATGAACATTGCAGAAGTGCTTATGGATCTGGCTGATTGTGCAGGAGTTTCAGGAGATGAAACATGTGCATCAGAAAAAGCAATGGAATATCTGAATAGATATAGCAGCAATTGTCGTATCAAAAATGGTAATTTAATTGCTGATTTTGGAGAAAGAGAAGAAGGCAAACCACATATTCTTATTGATGCTCATATTGATCAGATTGGTTTTATTATAAACTATATCACTGATGAGGGTTTTATAAAAGTTTCAGCTTGCGGTGGAATTGACTGCAGGCTTCTTCTTGCGCAACAGATTACAATACTTGGCAAAAAGCCAGTATCAGGTATAGTCTGTACTTTTCCTCCACATCTTTCTAAGAACAATCCAAATAAAGTTCCTGATATCAATGATATTTATATTGATGTTGGCATGACTAAGGAAGAGGCTGAAAAAGTAATTTCTTTAGGTGATAGGGCTGTTTTTGCTGTAAAATCTAAGAAGTTAATAGGCGACAGGATTACCGGTGCAGCTCTTGATGACAGGTGTGGTGTAGCAGCTATTCTATATGCAGTTGAAATGCTTAAAGAAACAAAGCTTGATTGTTCATACAGCGTTATGTTCTCTACACAAGAAGAAGTCGGAGAAAGAGGGGCAAAAATCGGAGCATATGAAATAAATCCTGATATAGCACTTGAAGTAGACGTTAGCTTTGCTTTGACTTCAGACGACTCTGAAATAAAATGCGGACATATGGGTAAAGGATGTATGATAGGTATTGCTCCTGCTTTGGACAGAGATTTATCCAAAAAGCTTATTTCATTAGCAGAAAAAAATAATATTCCATATCAGATTGAAGTAATGAATGGAACTACCGGGACAAATGCTGATCAGTTTTCTGTTACTCGTTGTGGAGCAAAAGCTGCAACGTTATCTGTTCCTATAAAATATATGCATACACCTGTTGAAGTCGTTTCACTTTCAGATATAATAAACACTTCAAAAATAATAGCTGAATTTTTAAAGGAGGTACACTTATGATTTCTCTTTTAAAAGATTTATGTAGTATCAATGGTATTTCAGGTGACGAGTCTCAGGTAAGAGATTTTATTTGTACACAGATTGATGGAAAGTGTGAGTATAATATTGATGCACTCGGAAATATCATTGCTTTTAAAAAAGGCAGAAAAACTCCTGATAAGAAAATAATGATTTCTGCTCATATGGATGAAGTAGGCATGATTGTAACATCAATTAAAAATGATGGTACATTAACATTAAGTTCTGTTGGTGCAGTAGATCCTAAAGTAGTTATCGGAAGACAAGTTACCATTGGAAAGAACAAAATTTATGGAGTAATAGGATCAAAAGCTGTCCATAACCTGTCTGATGATGAAAAGAAAACTAATCCAGATTTTGAAAAGCTATTTGTTGATATTGGTTCATTAAATAAAGAAGAAGCATCTGCTATTATTGCTTTAGGAGATAGCGTGTATTTTGAATCAGATTTTATTGAATTTGGTGAAGGATACCTGAAAGGTAAAGCTATTGACGACAGATTTGGTTGTGCAGTAATGATTGAAATGATAAACGGTGAACTTGAATATGATTGTTGGTTTACTTTTGTTGTTCAGGAAGAAGTAGGATTAAGAGGTTCAAAAACTGCTGCATATAAAGTAAATCCTGACTTTGCTATTGTTATAGAAGCAACTACTGCTGCTGATATTCCAGGTGCATCTGATGAAAAAAAATGCTGTGTGCTTGGTAATGGTGCTACTGTACCTTTTATGGACAGGTCCACAATTTATGATAAAGAATTATTTGCATTAACTAAAAGGATAGCTAAGGAAAATTATATTGGATGGCAGACAAAAACAACAGTTGCAGGCGGAAATGACAGTGGTGCAATACACGTTTCAAGAGATGGTGTACGTACAATAGCTGTTTCTGTACCATGCAGATATCTGCATTCTCCGTCATGTGTAATAAAGAAAACAGATGCAGACGATTGTTATAAGTTAATACAAAAATTGTTTGACGAGATTTGCTGTCTATGATAAATTTAATAACGACTAGCACAATACCTCAGACATCGGAAAGTTATTATGGGTATAAAATCAGATCTTACTTCAAAGCTTATGGCCCTGATTATAATTTTTGTAGATTTTATAAGTGTGAAGATGCTGTTGTTATGATTTACAATTCCACAATGGTAATTGATAACAGCATAGTTTCAGATGAAATAATATCATTTATTGAGCTAATTAGTCCTGTTTCTATAGAAATAAGATGTAATGACGGCATTACAGATTTAAATGGATATAATAAGCAAGTACGACAATTATTTAAATTTAATAGCACAGATAAGCAGATTAATAACAATGATTTAAAAATTAACTGTTGTCTTGATAAAATATTTCTTATTCTTGAAGAAGGTTTTGGAATCAAAGAATATGATGAGTGGTATGTTGATATTTCTCATAGAATAAGACACAATACAGCTAATATTTATCTCTATAAAGATTCTGTTACTGCAACAATGCAGTTCAATGAGGATAACTTTGCTTTCTTTTCACATATTGCTACTTCAGCTGATAGCAGGGGAAAAGGGTATGCAAGGGAATTACTCTATGTTCTTTCTGGTATGATGGAAAGTCAGAATTCATATGCATACTTATTTGCTTTGGAACATAGAGTTACATTTTATGAAGAAATAGGTTTTATACCTGTTTATTCTGATATATTATTTGAAAAATAAATAACCAGAGATTAGCTAAAAATTATTATGTTACTATGCAAAAAGGATAGCAGAAATTTTGCTTTGCAAATTTAGAGCAAATAACAAGAAGGAAGGGTGATTAATATTTCACAGTTAAATAATAAAGGCTTTAATATTGATGAAAAAATTTTGAAACTTACCGATAAAGTAGAAGATAACTGCAAAGAAGTATTTAAAAATATTGAGAAGACAGCAAGAATTAATGGAGAAAAGGTTCTTAAAGCATTCATTGATAACAAAGTAAGTGAAACCTGTATGAAGGGTACTACTGGTTATGGATATGGTGATGTGGGAAGAGATACTCTTGATGCAGTCTATGCACAGGTATTTGGAGCAGAAGATGCTCTTGTAAGACATTCTTTTGTTTCTGGTACACATGCATTGACATGTGCATTATTTGGAATTCTCAGAACAGGTGATAAAATTTTAAGCCTTACCGGAAGACCATATGATACACTTACTGAAGTAATTGGACTCAGTGGTAATGGCGGAGGTTCATTGAAGGATTATGGTGTTATTTACGATGAAGTTGACCTTTTACCAGATGGAAAGCTAGATTATTGTAAAATATTAAATAGTGTTAAGGGTGCTAAGGTTGCATACATACAGCGTTCAAGAGGATATGCAATAAGACCTGCTTTAACTATAGATGATATCAGAGAACTCGTAAGGATAGTTAGAAGTGCAAATTCTGATGCTATAATTATGGTTGATAACTGCTATGGTGAATTTATTGAAACAATTGAACCTACAAATGTAGGAGTTGATCTTATAATTGGTTCATTAATTAAGAATCCTGGTGGTGGAATTGCTGAAACTGGTGGGTATATTGCCGGACGTAAAGACTGTGTTGAAATGTGTGCATACAGACTTACTTGTGTAGGAATGGGAAAAGAAGTAGGATGTACTTTAAATCAGAATAAACTTATGTATCAGGGACTTTTTTATGCTCCTGAAGTTGTTGCTTCAGCTGTAAAGACTGCTACTTTTACATCAGAGATAATGAATCTTATCGGATTTGAGAGTTTTCCAAAGTCTTCTGAGAAACGTGGAGATATAGTAACTACGATTCTAATGAATTCTCCTGAAAATCTTATTGCATTTTGTCAAGGAATACAAAAGGGAGCACCAGTTGACAGTTTTGTATCTCCTGAGCCATGGGATATGCCGGGTTATGATTCTCAGGTTATCATGGCAGCTGGTGCATTTAATATGGGTGCGTCTATAGAAATATCTGCTGATGCACCGCTGCGTGAACCATTTGCGGCATATTTTCAGGGAGGATTAACCTATCCAACTGGAAGAATGGGTGTACTTGTTGCACTCCAGGAAATGTATGAGAGAAATTGTTTTACTTTGTAGATAATAAATTTATGCATAAATTAAAAAAGTGTTGACATGATTGTTTAAATATGATATAATAATTAAGTTGATTGAGCGTTGCTAGCTCAGCTGGATAGAGTGACTGGCTACGAACCAGTAGGTCAGGGGTTCGAGTCCCTTGCAGCGCACCAACGTAATTAAGCCGTTTGAAGTGATTCAGGCGGTTTATTTTTTTGTCTGAAAATAGGGTTGAGGGCACTATTAGGGCACTAAGACTATAAAAAGTTATGAAAAGATACTCAAAATTAGAGCAGGTAACAGCCGTAAAAGTTGTAACCTGCTTTTATTTTTATGCTTTTTTATTTCTATAAATTGCTTTTTAACGCATTCAGCTGAACGTTCGTCTGCTTCTTTTATGATGTGGAAATAGATGTCACTTGTATTCAATACCCAAAAAGGGCACACAATCTGAATATAATTTCTTCCGAAACGACTTAAATCCTTAACAATAATAAGATTGATTTTTCCGTTTTCAGCATCTTCCTGCAATTGCTTTACTCCCGGACGTTCAAAACTTGTACCCGAATAACTGTCATTAACGTAGGTATTAAAGATATTCCAGCCTTGCTCCTGAACATATTTTGTGAGGATAAGTTTCTGATTTTCAATAGAAAGGGATTAACCACTTCTCTCGTCGTCTGATGAATAGTCTAATAAGGTGACAACTATTCTTCTGCATTAATATCGCCCACAAAGTTATAGAAAATACGTATTTTCTGAGTTTTCACACTATCAATTATTTTACGCTAATATATCTCAATCTTATCAATCAAAATATTCAAAATCTTAGGATTTAATTCTGTAATGTTGGCTTCATCAATAAAGCTTTCAATATCACGAGTCTGTGACATGCATTGCTTTAACTGTTCTTCAATTTCAGCAATACGATGCTCTGCATTTTTCTGTTCATCATCATAAGATCCTTTGGTTAATATCACATCAAAAATGGCGGTAATTTTTGACTTAACTAAAAATTTAGGTGTAAATCCTGATTGTAATAATATATAAAGGGAGTGCTAAACAATGAATAAGAGAAAAGTAACAATTGACGAAGTCAGAGAAGTAACAGGCGAAGTTGTATATTATAAATATTAATAAAAGGGGGTATTGAAAGTGAAAGCAAAAATTAAAAAAATAATGTGAAAGATTTAAGTGCAAGATGGATGAGCCTAGTATTTATGGGAAAAAAACCACTTTTCATCAACTTAAAAAAGTTATCTAATTCCGCTAAATAAAAGTACTATCCTAAAGTACCTGTTTGCAATTAAAAAATATGCTGACAAAATCTCATTGACAACGTAAAAAAGCTTATGTATAATATAAGCATGGAAGAGGTGATACAAATGAATACAGAAGAAATATTAATGCAGTTGCTTGATGGACAAAAACAAATGAATGAGCAATTTAAGCAAGTTAATAACCGTCTTGATAGAATGGAAGCTGATATATCAGAGGTTAAGGCTGATATTACAGAACTCAAAGCTAATGTAGTTGAAATTAAGGAAGATACATCAATAACTCGAACAGCAACCAATCGGAACGGTGAACAGCTTGATGAGCTTGTATCACTTTTGCAGGATACAGGAGTTATTTCTAGATAATACATAATATCAACGCTCTGAATTTATTTCAGGGTGTTTTTTTATTCTTAAACATTTAATAATTAATAGTAAAATATTGAAACAATTTCTACAATATGTTATAATATAAGTATTATTTTTTATGGAGGTAATAAGATGTACTTTAAAAGAAAAATCCATTGTATAGTTGCTTTAATTATATCGGCTTTGTTGTGTGTAACAGTATTATCTGCATGTAAACAGACTGCAGAGGTTCATGCTGAGGAGACCACAGCAACTTCTACTACTACAATGGTGTCAGAAACAACCAAGCAGACTACTACGGAAGAAACAACGACTATTTCCAATACAGAAGAGAAAACCGAACAAGCTACAACGGTAGATACAACAAAACTTGAGGAAAACACGATTATAACCACTAAGCCGGCTGAAACAGTCGCTACTGTTGCTAAGTCTGAAACAACGGTTGCTCCGACAGAGACATCTATCGCAGTTTCAAACCCTCAAACAGCAACTCCAATATCATATGAGGCACATACTGAAATGCCGGAGATTGTATTTATAGAGTTTGATAGTTCATATTGTTCTGACAATGTGGCATATGGATACTTTATCAATAACAAGGGCGAAGTCAGATATTTTGAGTTTTTGGACGAAGAGGGTCAAGCATACGCAGAAGAAAAAGCGAAATCAGGTTATTTTTGGAGCTATAGAACCAATTATTCAACAATATCTTTTAGCAAAAATCTATTAACCGAAAATTATGACATGATTATTGATATAAGCGTTGATACGGGGAAAAGAGTGGAAGAAAGCAAATTATTGGAAATGTATGATCAACTTTCAGCGGTTAATAAAAATATCAGAATAGAAAAAGAAGTTCATATAGAAGATGTAGAATTTTATGTTTCCCACATGTATGGTATAAGAAAAACAAACTATGAAATAAGCACTGATGAATTAGTTTTTTTGGGTGGTTATGGTGATGTGTCTTTTACACGTGATGATAAACAAATATGGTCTCTGATTTATGAAGTAAGTACATATATTCCGCAACTGGATACACTCTATGTTCCAAAGCTTTTACAGAATGAAGATGAACAGCAAGAAGATTAATAAGTAAAGGACAGATTAAATTATGAAGGCAAGAATAATAAGCATTTTTATAGCATTAATGCATTAATATGTATAACAGTGAAAGTTGCAAGTAGTTTTATTTCGCTAAATAAAAGTTACTAATCTATGAACACTAATTTACAAATGAATTAAATTCAACGCTCTGAATTATCGGAGCGTTCTTTTTTTGCCCTGGGGGTTTGGGGGATAGTCCCCCATCAATCGCCCAACCGGCGATAGAGGTTATTAACGTTTACTTCTTCCGGCCTTAGATGTGTTACCGTTCCGGGGCATAACCTTTCGTGTAAGACTGTCTTTATTCTCGCTTTATCAACAGAGGGGGCAATCACTAGCAAACAGTGTACTTAAAACTATCATTGGGGGCAACGCCCCCACAAAGCAAAAGCACCTAGAGCGCATGCTCAAACGGTGCTTTTTGTTTCATTATTCTGATACACATTGATATTCAGCCTTGTACAAATTATGTATTCAATATCTTCATTTCCCAAAACTCTAATTAATGGCAATCCAACAGCATTGAATAATTGATTCTTGAACGTGTCTGATTCAAAAGCTTTTTGGTTGTTGTGCGAATTATCATCCAATTCAATAGCAAGTATAATATCCAAATTATCAGGGTTTGCAAGAGCGAAATCAATATGCCTTGATTTTATTCGTCCTCTAGCTGAATAGCTCATTGATTTATTAAGTCCGTTTTTAACGTGAATTATATCTTCAAGTCTGATTTTAGAAAGCACATGAAGATTGTATTTGTCTGCGATTGGTTTCAATTTCTTGTAAAAATACCATTCATTTTTTGTAAGTAGGTACTTTCTTTCATAATCAAAATAGTTTACATTATTTGTATTATTATCGCAAATTACATTTTGATTCTGCTTATTCTTTTTTATTAAATTTAATAAAAGTGGAATACATATTGCTGCACCAATTAAAAAGATAAATGTAAATGTCATGAGTTATCCTCCTTAAAATGTTTTATCATTACTTTCTATATTTTTCTATGTCAATTTTTCCGTTAATTGTTTCGTATTTTTTTATATATTCTTCAAGAATATGTTCAATTTGTTTATTTTTGCTCCTTTGTTCTAATTTAGCAATGATAGTTATTTTATCGTCAACTTCGTCTGATATTCTGAGATTAAAGGGCATCTAAAATACCTCCTTTCAGTACCATTATAATACTACAATTTGTATAAAATATCTAGTGTTAATATGGTACTATTTTGGTATTGACATTTTAGTTCTAAAGTGGTACCATATTAGTATCGATTTAACATATTGTCCCGAGCATGACGCTAAAAGGCTCATCCCCTAAGCCACAGCAAGTTAATCTTGTTTGTATATTAAATTAAATTTATTGTTTGAAAGGTGAGTGATTTTATGCGTGGCATTATTAAAGGTATTCAACCAGTAGATTACTGGAGCGAGAAAAAGCAAGAACAGGTTAAGGGTGTCAATCTTAACTTTGACTACAAGCACAAGGATTGGTTTGGATTTAATTCTAAGGAAGAATTTATAAAGGCTGACAGTCCTATATTTGTTGAAAAGGTTAAGCCTTATATGTCTGACCTTGATAAACTTCTCGGTGCTGAAATCATGATTGATTATTTGACAGAAAAACGAGGCAACTATACTTTTTCTGAAATCATTGATTTTGATTTAATACCAAAGAAGTGAGGTAAGTAACATGACTGATTTAGATAAAGTTAAACAGGATACTTATTCAGAGAATCCATATAAATTTCTTCTTATCGAATTGATGGAAGCTTGTCAGGACTTTACTGAGAAAAGCGGTAAGATATTAGAGCAGCTTCTTACCAAGGAAGAAGAGGAAGAAAAGGAGAATTAATTTCATGGATGAGATTGAAACTCCTGTTACTGAAACGGTTGTTGAAGTTCCTATAACTAATACAATTGATTATACATCACAGCTAAGTGAAATACTTGGCGAATTAAGTAGTAATAACGAAAATACTGAGACAATCATATCCAATCAAGCTGAAATAATTAATAAGCTTGAATATCAGAATCAGCAAATGGATAAGGAAATTACATATTTTCAAATGTTTTTTGCTGTTCTTCTGATTAGTTTCACATTCAAAAGGTTTATTTGTTCGGATTGAGCCGAACTGATAATATTAAATTTTTATTTTTATGAAAGGTGGTTTTTACCATGTCAGTAAGTAATGTTATTTCAAAGGTTAAGGGTTTAGGCTCAAAGGTTTATATGAAGGCTTTTATCCCTGTTGCTAGTGCTGTTACAGCTATTTCTACAATGGCTATAAGTGCAAGCGCTGAAGAAGTTACAACAACCGTTGATACTGCTCCACTTATCGCAGGTGTTCAGCAGTATGTTCCTGCCGCACTTGCTATTATGCTCGGTGTTGGTGGTATTAAAATCGGTCTTGGTTTCCTTCGTAAGCAGATTAAAGGCTAATCAATATTTTATTATCTGCCTTGTGAATAGCAGGGCAGATATAAATATTAATTTATGGCAGGGGGTGAAAATATGAAAAAGTTTGTAAGTACAATGATGGCACTTGTTTGCTGTTGTTGCACTTTTTTTATTTCCGTTTCAGCCGAAGAAGATACCTACACAGAGGAAAAACAAACAATTATTGAACTTGCTATTGACGGTATAGCCGATTATAAGAGATTGTATGATGGTGATATCACCGTTGAACAGTTTTACAGTTCCATTAATCAAAGAACTGGTAAAATGTATTATAACACTTTTGTTGATAAGGCTATTATTATACAAATACTTAATGATATGGGTGTTGATACTGAATCATATTTCCAAGACTATCTTGACTGGAGATACGGTGAAGATTATAACTCACATCAATTACAAGGCTATGGCGCATTTCTGAGTGCTAATCGTTCTGCTGACGGTTTGCAGTTTACTTATTGTTATGGTGACTATGGTTTTATATCTTTAAATTCTGATGGTTCTATAAAATCTTATCATTTACTTAATGATACTTCTTCTAAATTCAAATATGTTGATTCTAACTATTCTATTAATCCTCCTATAATTTCAGAATATGAAACTTCAAACGGATATTCTTGTTTACCTAGTAATTTACTTAACTATGGTGGTGATTGGCGGTATGCAGATGGAACAAAAGTTGATATCCCTAGTGTTCCAACTGGTGACTTACCGCAAAACCCTACAGATTTATCTGACGATTTATTTAATGACTTTCTTGACGATTTATCAGACGAATTAAAAAAAAATCAAGTTGATTTAACAAACCTTAATGAAGTTTCTGCTGAAATGCTTAATAAAATAAATAATTTTTACAATGCTTTTAATAATGCTGATTTGCTTACCAATGCAAATTATGATATCGGAGTAAGAAAAATAGTTGATGCATTAGACAATTTATCTGATTATACACAGGAATTAAATGATGATGGCACACAAAAGGAAATGTTTAATTTTAGCCAGGGTTCAATAGATAATGCCTTTGGTGCTGATAAAAAATCTACATTAAGCAAGTCAGCTGTCGAAGTTATGGCAAAGAGATTAAAACCATTTATGAGAATAGCTGTTGTTGTAAAGCATGTTGTAAATTCAATTGATGGCAATCCTACACAAATACATGCACAGATTAACGGAACTGACTATTGTGTTGTTGACTTTGCAATGTTTGATAATTACATAGCATATATACGTGTTCTGACTGTCGGAATATTATATTTGGCTCTTGGCATTAAGATATTCAAAGATATATCAAAAGTAATTGCGAACGGAGGGTAACTAATTATGATAAATGCAGTAGTTAAACTTATACAGGCTCTTATTGATTTATTATTCAAAAAGATGGTCTTAAAATTTGATGATATGTTGCCTGATACTACATGGCTTGATAAATTTGCTGATAAGCTTGAAAACATGGAAGGCTCTTTGTGTCAGATATTCAAGGGTGTTGGTTACTTCTTTCCTCCAGAGGACTTACAGTTATTTTTTGAAATTATCATAGCTTGGATAACGTTCCGCATAACCTGGGCATTGATTATACGTGCTAAATCATTCATTCCGACAATGGGAAATTAAAAGGAGTATATTATGGCTATTATAGGCGAATTGTTTTTGATGTTTGGTAAACTCGTTATCTTTTTTCTTAAAGTAAGTGCTGTTGTATTAATACCGTTGATTATAATGTGTGGTTGGTTTACTTTCCTTTATTTTCTTAAAGGTAAACGCTTTAAAAAGCCAACAAAAAAGAGTACATATAAAAATCATGGTTTCTTCCGAAAACTGTTGATTGACTTTCCTCGGCGCTTCATCCTTGACTTGTACAATAAGGATCCTAACAAGTTACCTATTTACGGATTGCATATATTTGCAGGTGAACAGGGTTCAGGCAAGAGCATGGCAGCCGTTGAAATGATGTTACGCATGAAAAAGAAATATCCTTTGATTAAGGTGCGAAGTAATATAAATTTGAAGTTTCAAGATGGCAAGATACAGCACTGGAAAGACCTTGTTTTTAATCAGAATGGTGAAACAGGTCAAATAGAATTTCTTGACGAACTTCAGAATTGGTTTAATAGCTTAGAGGGCAAAGATTTTCCAATTGAAATGCTCCAGGAGATAACACAGCAACGAAAACAACATAAATGTATTATCGGTACTTCACAGGTGTTTACAAGGGTTGCAAAAGCTATCAGAGAACAGACTAATTACTTATATCTTCCGATTACAATATTCGGTTGCCTTACAATTGTAAGAGTATATAAGCCGAAGCTTGACGAGGGCGGTAACTTAAAGAAAAAGATTATTACTGGATTATATTTCTTCGTGCATGATGATGAATTACGCAGTGCTTATGACACGTTTGAAAAAGTCGAACGTATGCGCAAAGGTGGATTTGCTCCACGTTCTGAACAGATTAATAGCACTACAAGCTGTAGTGATGTAAATTTTGATGAAATTAAAAAGAAGTTACTTGCAAAATAATGTCGCGCAAGCGTGAGCGCGCGACATATTGAAAGGAGTTATTTTTATGAATGATGTTTTACATGGTGTTTTAGATACTGTTGCCCAGGTCAACAACTTTTCTCCTGTTTGCTTCATGATTGGTGTAGCTGCCGGAGTTGCTCTCCTGGCTCTAATTCTTGTAATAGATAAAAAATTTAATAAGTGAGGTAATTAAATTGATTAATTTTAAAGTTGGTATTACTTTAGATAAAAAATTGCTGGAACGTATTGATATTCTCGCAAAATCTTATTTTATGTCTCGTTCAGGCTTTATCTCTTTTGCTTGCACTCAATTCCTTAAGCAATAATGATATTTCTGACGAAATTAAAAAAATAAATAAGTAATAGAACAAAAAAAGCCGAGGAGACTCGGCTTAACCCCCAGTAGCTAAGGTAGGGGGTTAATAACTGCATTTAATTATTTTTATGGGGGATTGATTATGGCAACTGTGAAAGTAGGTATTTGTCCTACATGCGGTAAAACTAGAGAATTGGTTTTTATAAAGTTCGGTGTTATTCAAGCAACTATGTGTCCGCAATGTTTATTACGATATTTACAGCAATGTGTTTTACCTAGCTTAAAAGATACTTCGGATGATTCTTGCTTGATAGGAGTTAATGTAAATGGAACAGAATAGGGTAATTTATGACTGGTTTACCTTTACAACAAAAATACATAGTTTATCGAATGTAATTGAATTACTTTGCTTGCAGGAGGTTAAATTTGAACAGTTTGACAAGGGTCGGTATTGTTATCAGAATAGGCTTTATTATGACGGTATAAATATCATGTATAACGGTCGTGAAGATATGGGAATATGCGTTGAAATGAGCGGTCAAGGCTGTAGGAACTTTGAAAGCTTCGGAAGTGGCAACTATCAAGGAATATTTGATATGATACTTGATAACTGGAGTGAGAAGGCTGAACAAAGACAAATGAACATTACACGTCTTGATGTTGCGTATGATGATTTTATTGGCTTGCTTGATTTAAACTATTTCGTAAAGGCTACACAGCAAGGCAATTTTGTTTCTAAAAATACTAATTGGGAAGTCATTGTATCTAATAAGGGTTGTACTGTCGGTCATGGTGATAGTCATTCTTCACCTGTGTACATAAGAATTTATGATAAAAAAGCTGAACGTCATAGAACTGATATTGAACACTGGGTGCGCTGTGAAATAAAAATGAAAGATGATAATGCAAGAGGTTTTATAAAACTGAAAACAGATGTCCGCAAGTCATATTTTCAGGTACTTAATAATTATCTTCGTTATATTATTCCGTCTAACGATAATACAAAATGCAGAGTGTCTGTTGCTCCTGAATGGCTGCGCTTTATTGAAGATTTTGAAAAGGTTTCAATATTCGATAAGCCTGGATCAGAATATAATATTTTGAAGCTTGATTACTTTGTATTCAATCAGGGCGGAAAAGCTATTAAAACAATGATTGATGTTCTCGGTCCTGAAAAGTTCCTTGCGGATCTGAATGAAGCAAACAAGAATAAAAAGACTAATCCCAAGTATTCAGCTATTCGTGAGAAGATGGGCGTTAAGACTTCGGAAAATGATAATATACTTGCTTTCCTTGAAATTAGGGGTGCAGTATGAGTATGAAAAAAATTGAAATCTTGCTTGCATATATCATAAACAATCGTTTTAAGCTTGAATGTGATTATCAGCAACTACAAAGTAATATTCGATACAGAAATATTGATGCTGTTGATTGCCTTGAACTTATAATTGCCCAAGAACGTCTCCGAAGCTTCAACGAGTTTTCGGCGCAGTCTATGGAGATTCTTAACTTGTCTGTTCCTGAAGAAGTCCGCAAGCAATACATTACAGTTGATTTTCTTAAAAATATCAATGAAATTAAAAAGGGGAGTGCTAAACAATGAAAATTAGTCCAATTGTTTTTCTCATAATATTATCAATTTACTGTGCATGGTCTGTAGAAATTTGGGGTTGTGCTTGGAAGTATCGCAAACAAGGTTGTGGAATTAAATTCGAAAATGGTCGGAAGTGTCGTGTCTGGGATTGTCAGAATAAAGCAGAATGTCCATTTATTGACGAAAGATTAAAGGATAAAAAAGGGGAGTGCTAAACAATGAAAATTTTATGTGCATGTGAAGAAAGTCAAGCTGTTACTATTCAGCTGCGTAAATTAGGTCATGAAGCATACAGCTGCGACATACAAGATTGTTCTGGCGGTCATCCTGAATGGCATATAAAAGGTGATGTAATTCCGCTGTTATCTGATACCTGGGATATGATTATAGCTTTTCCACCTTGTACATATTTGACTTTTGCAGGTAATAAATATCTTAATCAACCTGGCAGATTAGAAAAGCGTCTAGCTGCGCGCGATTTTTTTATGAGTTTTGTTAATGCTGATTGCGATAGAATTGCTATTGAGAATCCTGTCGGATATATGAATAGCTGCTTCCGTAAACCTGATCAGATAATTCATCCGTATTTTTTCGGTGATCCTTTTATGAAACGTACTTGTTTATGGCTTAAAAATTTACCACCTTTACAGCCTGATTATTTATTGCAAAAGCCTGAACCTGTATATATACAATCTAACGGTAAAAAACGTAATTGGGTTGAAACTGTTTCTTGTTCCAGATCTGAGCTCCAAAAAGTTCGTTCTAAAACTTTTCCGAATGTAGCTGCAGCAATGGCATTTCAATGGACTACATGCTTATATTAATTTATGAAAAAGGGGGGTGTTGAAAGTGAAAGTAAAAATAAAAAAAATAAAGTGGAAAGATTTAAGCGCAAGGTGGAAGAGCCTAGTATTTATGGGAAAAAGTCCAATTTTCTTAGACGTAAAAAAGTTATCTAATTTCGCTAAATAAAAGTTTAGTGAAATGCTATTTCTGCTTTCAACAGGAGTTTTGTATCCCAGTGATGAGTGCAGACGTTCGTTGTTATACCACCATACCCATGCAGCAAGCTTGTTTTGCAAATCTGCTGTATCAGTAAAGGTTTCTTCAAATATAAACTCTGTTTTTACAATATCATACATGGATTCGCATACCGCATTATCAACAGGCTTCCCCGGTCGGCTAAGACTTCTTTCAATATTTCCGATTTCAAGTATTTTATCAATATCTTCATTCTTGAATTCACTGCCACTGTCGGTATGGAAAATACAAATGTCCCTAATATCTTTTTTAACGCTTAGCCATGCCGCTTTTACAAGCTCTGCATCTTTATTTTTACCTGCTGCATAGCCGATGATTTCTCTATGTGACAGCTCTATCAGCAGGCAGATGTAGTTCCATTTATGGTTAACATCAACATATGTCAAGTCTGATGTATCTACTTCAAGCGGCTTTCTGTCATTGAATTTACGATTCAGTTTATTATCAATTTTATCGTGATTTACGATGCTTTCTGATGTTTTTATTTTTCTGCGCCTTACATATTTAGAAACAAGCTTTTCTTCCTTCATAATTCTTGAAAGTGTTTCTTTTCCGATTGATACACCCTTTTTATGAAGTGCTTCATATAACTTCTTATGACCGTAAACACACTTGTTTTGTTCGAATGTTGCCTTTACAACCCGTACTAATTTTTCATCAGGCTTTCGCTCCACAGGTGAATAATAGTATACATCACGATTTATGCCAAGAGATTTGCAAAGATCTGTTATTGAATACTTTGTTTTCAGTTCGGTGATAATGATTCTCTTAGCGTTGTTACTCATTTCTTGGACATTATCACCATTGCTTTTTTTAGTATGTCAATTTCCATTTGCTTGTCTTTGAGTTGACTTTCAAGCTCTCGGATTCTCTTTTGTTCTTCTGTAAGATTATCCTTGGCATGAAAGCTTCCGCTGTGCTGATAAAACTTTATCCAGTTGCTCACCGATGTAGGGTGCAGATGATATTCTTTTGCCAGATCTGCACGTGTTTGCCCTGCTTCGTACAACTCCACTATGTGCAGTTTGAAATTTTCATCGTAATGCTTTTTCTCTTTTGCCATTTTTCTTCCTCCGTTATGCTTTTATTTTATCAATTCTTCGGAGTTTTGGCTACTTGGGTTTGTATGGTTTTTGCGGGGGTAACTCAAGACCAGAATACACTGAAAACCCCCCCACAAATCCCATAGATAAAGGATTTGTGGGGGATAGAAATTCATTCCCACTCAATAGTAGCCGGTGGTTTTGTAGTAACATCATAAACAATTCTATTGATTGATTTAACCTCATTTACAATTCTGCTTGATGCTTTTTCAAGTACATCATAAGGAATTTTTGCAAAATCAGCTGTCATAAAATCAGTTGTTGTAACGGCTCTTAGGGCTAATGTATAGTCATAGGTTCTACCATCACCCATTACTCCAACAGATCGCATATTAGTTAGAACTGCAAAATACTGATGAATTGATCTGTCAAGACCAGCCTTTGCGATTTCTTCACGATATATCCAATCTGCATCCTGTAAAATCAAAAGCTTTTCATCAGTAATTTCACCAATGATCCTGATTGCAAGCCCTGGTCCAGGGAACGGCTGCCTGTAAACAAGAACTTCTGATAGTCCAAGCTCAAGTCCGAGCTGTCTTACTTCATCCTTAAACAATAATCTTAGCGGTTCAATAATCTCCTTGAAATCAACATAATCAGGAAGTCCGCCTACATTATGGTGAGATTTAATTACTGCTGCATCCCCTGTTCCGCTTTCGATTATATCAGGATAAATAGTTCCCTGAACAAGGTAATCAACCTTGCCGATTTTCTTAGCTTCCTGTTCAAATACTCGGATAAACTCCTCACCTATGATTTTTCTTTTTGTTTCAGGATCAGAAACACCGTTAAGCTTTGACATAAACTGCTCTTTGGCATTTACCCTTATAAAATTGATATCCCAACCTTTGAAAGCAGTTTCAACTTCGTCGCCCTCATTTTTTCTCATAAATCCGTGGTCAACAAAAATACAAGTAAGCTTATCTCCTACAGCTTTAGAAAGTAAAGCAGCTGCAACAGAACTGTCAACTCCACCTGAAAGTGCAAGAAGTACTTTTCCGTCTCCAACTTTTTCTCTAATATTTTTAATGGCTGTTTTAGCATAATCGCCCATTGTCCAGTCACCTTTACATCCACAGGCTTTATACAGAAAATTTTGAAGCATTTTTTTACCGTTTTCAGTATGATTTACTTCAGGATGAAACTGAACGCCATAAAATCTACGATTTTCATCAGAAATTGCTACATTAGGACATGCAGCAGAACGTGCTGTTAATTTGAATCCATCTGGAACTTTTTCCATGTAGTCACCATGGCTCATCCATGTAATTCCACTCTCTTCCAATCCATCAAAAAGCTTACATGCTGTATCATAAAATGTTTCTGTTTTACCAAATTCACGGGCAGTTGCATCAGATGCCTGCACAACTTTTCCTCCGAGAAGATGTGCCATAAGCTGACAACCATAGCATATTCCAAGTACCGGGACTCCAAGTTCAAATATTTCCCTTGATATAGTTGGGGAGTTCTCAAGATAAACACTGTTTGGTCCACCTGTAAAAATAATACCAACGGGATTCAATGCTTTTATCTGATCTAATTCTGTCTTATAAGACTTAACTTCACAGTAAACTCCGCACTCTCTTACACGTCTTGCTATAAGTTGATTATACTGACCCCCAAAGTCTATAATGACAACCATCTGATGAGACATATTTTTACCTCTTTTCTTTTACTTTATTATATACTTTTCAACGAATTTAAATCATATGGTGTTTCCTGATATACACAATAGTTAAGCCAATTTGAAAACATCAGATTAGCATGACATCGCCAGTTAAAATGTGGAGGTTGACTTGGGTCATCATAAGGAAAATAGTGTGCCGGAACATTAATTTTTAAACCCTTATCCAAGTCCCTAAAATATTCATTTGCAAGTGTGAATCTGTCATATTCTGAATGACCCGTTACAAAAAATTGTCTGCACGATTTATCAGCTATAATATGAACACCTGATTCAACTGAGTAAGTAAGTATTTTTAAATCTGGCACCTTTTCAACATCAATTCTTTTTATTTCTGTATGTCTTGAATGTGGAACGAAAAAGTCTTCATCAAAACCTCTTAGTAAAGGATGATTTGTAACTTCAAATTTATGCGGAAATACCCCAAACATTTTCTCACTTAAATCATATTTTGGTATTCCATAATGATAATACAAACTTGCCTGAGCACCCCAACAGATATGAAATGTACTGTACACATTTGTTTTAGACCACTCCATAATCTCGCACAATTCATCCCAGTAATCAACTTCCTCAAACGGAATTTGTTCTACAGGTGCGCCGGTGATTATTAAACCATCAAATCTTTCATCTTTAACTTCATTAAAGCATTTATAAAACTTTGTAAGATGCTCCTGAGAAACATTTTTTGCAACATGTGAAGCCATCTGTATTAATTCAATATCCACCTGCAAAGGGGTATTTGAAAGCAATCTGAGTAACTGCGTTTCGGTTTCTATCTTTTTAGGCATAAGATTTACAATTGCAATTTTTAGTGGTCTGATATCCTGTTTTTGTGCCACAGTATCTGCCATAACAAAGATATTCTCATTATTTAATATAGTATATGCCGGCAGGTTATTAGGAATATTTATCGGCATTTTACTCCTCCAAATCTAATAAAATAATTTTACTTTTTCGTTTTCGTTGCATTATCGTCTGTTATAAATAAATTATCTTTTCTATCAGGCTTATCCATAACTTCTTTATTTTCAATATAATCATCAGGAATAATAATATTCTCAGAATCTGCAGTGTCAGGTTTAATTAAATTAAAATTATCAGAATTAATGACAATTCTGTCAGATAACTGAGAATTACCTGAAGTTACATAAACTGAATTGTCAGCACTGATAAAATTCACATCAGCAGAGTCGATTTGATTATCAGCAATAATGTTTAAGGCAACAGCAGTGTCAGCCGCCAGATCATCCTGTAACTCAAACTCAATAAAAGTATTTGAAGTTACCAGATGTTCAGCAGTTCCTGTATATTCCTGTTCTGTAAACTGTGAAGTAGTAAAATGAGTTATTTCTGGCTGAGAAATTGTAGTTATTGTATTTTCTTCATTTTTACTGCAGGAACAGAAAAAGAATAATATAATTAATAACAATAAAATAGTCTTAATATTAATCATAATAATTTATTGTACCATATTTACATATTTTTTGCAACATTATCTTTATAAATACATTAGTATCATATGCAAAATTATTTTATATAAATATATAGTGTTTTTTATTTGAAGATATGTTATAATTATTTTGATTACAATGTTCTGAAAGGTTTGGATAGTTTGAATTATTTGATTAACTGGTCAGTTGTTGACAATGTTTTTGCAGTTCCCGATTGTATAGTGGACGATTACATAAAACTTGCTGATGAAAGCAGCTTAAAAGTTATACTTTACATATTAAAGCATAAAAAGTTTGAAAAATCAGATACTTTGGAAGTATCAAAGCTTTTAGGTATCAGTACAGACAAACTGGAAGACGCTTTATCTTATTGGCAACAAACAGGAGTTTTAAAGAGTGCTACAGGTGAAAACACTTTGATTGCTCAACAACCTATAAATACTGCATCTGCTTCTAAAACAATTTTGACTAATGAAATTGTTAGCATAAAGGAAAGCCCTTCAAAATATCTTACGCCTAAGGAAATTTCATCAAGAATTGAACAATCCGGGGATGTTAAATTTCTGCTTATTTCTGCCGAAAATTGCTTTGGAAAATCTCTTACATATACTGATCAAAGAGTGCTTGTCTGGATTCATGATTATCTTGGATTGCAAAGCGATATTATACTTATGATTATTGAATTCTGCAAATCTATTGAAAAATCAAGTATGAAGTTTATTGAAAAGGTTGCTGTAACCTGGCATGATAAAAATATCTGTACACATGAACAAGCTGAATTTGAAATAATGCAGCTTCAGAAATACTACTCACTTTCAGGAAAAGTTTTGTCTTTACTTGGACTTAACAGAACATTATCAACCAAAGAAAAAGAATATGTAAACAGTTGGGTTGATATGAACGTTGATTTTGATTTAATTCAGATTGCATATGATAAAACAATTGATGCTACCGGAAAGATTTCATTTGCATATATGAACAAAATCATATCGGATTGGCATAGTAATGGTATTTCTACTAAAGAGCAGGTTGAGAAGAATGATATAAACTATAAGCAAAGCTCTGCTAAATATAAAGATAATACTACAAATAAATCTGCACCACCTGCAAACAGACATTCATATGATCTTGATTTGCTTATGCAGCATGCAGCAAACACAACTCCAAAAATAAAGGAGAATAATTGATATGGGATATGAAAAACATATTTTTGATAAAGCTGAAGAAGAACTTAATCAGAGAAGAATGTCAGCTGAAAATGAATTTAAAAGAAAAAATAGTGAAATCGAGCAAAAATGTCCTGAAGTTATAGAAATAAATAAGCAGCTTGCAAGAACAAGTATTGAACTTTCAAAGCTTATTGTAAAAGGAAACAGCGAATCTTTTAATGAAAACTTTAATAAGATTAAGGAAAATAATATTCAGGCACAGCAAATGATAAAAAACCTTCTAAACTTATATGGCTATCCTGAAGATTATCTTTATGTAAAATATAAATGCCCTATTTGTAATGACAGAGGCTACTTACCAAGCGGAGAAAGATGTTCATGTTTTTATGAATTACTTAACAAATACTCAGCTCAGGAACTTAATAAAAGTGCAAATATGCCATTGTGTGATTTTGGTCATTTTTCACTTAAATACTATGAAGAAAAGTTTGAACAGAATGGACTTGATTGTTATAGAAAAATGTCTGACAATCTTCATTTCTGCAAGAAATACGCAGAATGTTTTTCACAGTCTTCTGAAAGCCTTTTTCTGATTGGAAAAACAGGTGTAGGAAAAACTCATTTGTCTCTTTCCATTGCTAAGGTCGTTATTGAAAAGGGCTTTACTGTAGCATATGGTTCTGTATTAAACTACCTTAGAATTATTGAAAAAGAACATTTTGGACGGTCCGAATCAAACAATAAAGATACCCTTCAGACACTTATTAATATTGATTTGCTTGTACTAGACGATCTAGGTTCTGAATTCCAAACAGGATTTTATGAATCAGTACTCTATAATATTATTAATTCCAGACTTAACATGGGATTGCCAACAATAATAAGCTCTAACCTTTCTACAAATGAATTACAGAGTAGGTATAATGACAGAATTATTTCAAGAATATTCGGATTATACAATATTATTTTATGTGTTGGTCAGGATATAAGACAAATAAAAAGGCTTTCAGGTGAAAATTATTAATTAAAAATCTGTCTTCATTAATTGAGGGCAGATTTTTTGCTATTGACAAATTAAAATGTAGTGATATAATAAACATATGAATAATTGTTCATATGTTAGGAGGCGCAATATGTCAGAAAAAAATGAATTATGTGAATTTATTCATGTCCATGAGAACATAGTTGAGAAAGTTAAGGACAATATACCTGAAGAAACAGTTATGTATGAACTTGCTGAGTTGTATAAGATATTTGGAGATTCAACAAGAATTAAGATTTTATGTGTACTGTCGGAATGTGAGATGTGCGTCTGTGATATAGCAACAATTTTAAATATGACACAGTCGGCTATTTCACATCAGTTACGTGCTTTAAAACAAAGTAAGCTTGTAAAATACAGGCGTGAGGGCAAAGCTGTATTCTATTCATTAGCAGATTCTCATGTCAAGACTATAATAAACCAGGGCCTGGAACATGTATGCGAATAAAATATAATATACAAAGGAGTAATTAATTATGAAAAAAACTTACAAAATGTCTGATTTGGATTGTGCTAATTGCGCTGCTAAAATGGAAACTGCTATCAGTAAAATATCAGGTATCACCTCTGTTTCAATAAGTTTTATGTCACAAAAAATTACTATTGAAGCTGATGACAACTTGTTTGAAAGCATATTAAAGGAAGTACAGAAGGTTATAAAAAAAGTAGAACCGGATTGCAGAATTTGTCTGTAAAGGAAGTGTATTATGAGTGGTAAACAAAAAAAGAAACTGTACTTGATTATCATCACTATTGTTCTTCTTATTGCAATAAATATTGTTATAATTCCTTTCAAATTTAAATTCACATGTTATATAGCAATTTATCTTCTCATTGGTTTAAGTGTTTTATATAAGTCAGTGATAAACATTGTACATGGTCAAGTTTTTGACGAAAATTTTTTGATGTCAATTGCAACAATAGGTGCTTTGGCACTGGAAGAATACAATGAAGCTATATTTGTAATGCTTTTTTATCAGGTTGGTTCCCTCTTTGAGAGTTATGCAGTAGGTAAATCTAGAAAATCAATTTCTGATCTGATGGATATACGACCTGAATTTGCAAATATAATTCAGAGTGATAAAATAATTCAAGTGAATCCTGAAGAAGTAAATATTGATGATATTATAATTATTAAACCTGGTGAAAAAGTTCCTCTTGATGGTATTGTTACAGAAGGTACCACAACTGTAAATACATCTGCCCTTACAGGAGAATCAGTTCCAAGGGATATAAACACCGGAGATACTATTCTGAGTGGATATATTAACAATAATGGGATTTTAAAAGTAAGAGTTACAAAGAAATATGAGGATTCGACTGTTTCAAAAATTCTAGAATTAGTAGAAAATTCAGTATCTAAAAAAGCAAAAGCTGAAAATTTTATAACTAAGTTTGCAAAAATATACACTCCTGTGGTGGTAATTGCAGCAGTTCTTCTTGCTGTCCTCCCTCCCCTTCTGTTTAGCCAGTCGTGGTCAGAATGGATACAGAGAGCTTTAGTCTTCTTAGTTGTATCCTGTCCTTGTGCGCTGGTAATTTCAGTTCCGATGAGCTTTTTCGGAGGAATAGGTGCAGCTTCAAAAGCAGGTATTCTTATTAAAGGAAGCACTTATATTGAAGCACTTTCAAAAACTAATGTTGTTGTATTTGATAAGACAGGAACGCTTACAAAAGGGAATTTTAAAGTAACAGTCATTCATCCACAAAAAATATCAGAGAACGAACTTCTCGATATTGCTGTTCTTGCAGAAACATATTCTAATCATCCGGTATCTGTATCTTTAACTGAAGCTGTTAAAATTAGACCAGATAAAAACAGAATTATATCATATGAAGAAATTCCCGGTCATGGTATCAAGGCTGTTATTGATGGAAGAGATGTTGCTGTCGGAAATGATAAAATGATGGAATTATTCGGTTCAGAGTGGCATGACTGCACAACTCATACAGGAACAGTAATACATATTTCTGTCGATAAGGAATATGCAGGTCATATAGTGATTTCTGATGAGATAAAAGAAAATTCAAAAACAGCTATTAAAAACTTGAAGAATAACGGAATCGTTAAAACCGTTATGCTTACGGGTGATAAAAAGTCTGTTGGAGAATACGTAGGAAAAATTCTTGAGATAGATGAAGTGTATGCTGAACTTTTACCATCAGATAAAGTTTCTACGCTTGAAAATTTACTTGAAAAGCAAAATACAAATGAAACACTTATATTTGTTGGTGACGGAATTAACGATGCACCTGTGCTTACAAGAGCAGATATAGGAATTGCTATGGGTGCATTAGGCTCTGACGCAGCTGTTGAAGCAGCAGATGTTGTTTTAATGGATGATAATCCAAAGAAAATATCTGCTGCTATCGGAATATCAAGAAGAACAATGTCAATTGTCAAACAGAATATTATTTTTGCATTGGTAGTCAAGTTTGTAGTATTAATTCTTGGTGCATTAGGGTACGCTGATATGTGGCTAGCTGTATTTGCAGATGTTGGTGTTTCTTTTATAGCGATAATTAATGCTATGAGAGCTTTGAAATATAAATTTAAACTTTAAAAAATATAGTTATGCTTCTGATTTTCCTTAATTAAGCCTGTTCTGTAAGCTTCAAGTAATTGTTTAAGATCATTGATTTTTCTTTCAATCTCCATTCCCTCATCTGTATCAGAAACAAGAACACGGTTTTTCATAAGCTCAACTATTTTTACAGTAGGAGCAGATTCTGTTTCTTCGTCATTTTCTGCAAAGACATAAGGTTTATGCTCAGCGAGAGCCAGATACTTTGAATTAAATATAAATGTATACCCACCAATACCGGTCTGGGCATGGTAAGCTTTTGATATTCCACCGTCGATCATGAACAAAAGTCCACCACCCTTGACCGGTTTTTCGCCTTGCTTTATCTTAACAGGAACATGTCCATTTATAATATGAGACTTCTTTATATTCATATTAAATTCTAACAATATTTTTTCACATATACTCTTTTCATCAATCAGTCTATAATAAGAATTCATATTTTCCTTATGAGTATCCGGATCAAGTATAAAGTATCTTTCAAATGTTACCATCCTGTCTTTGCCAAACAGTGGAGAATTAGGTCCACACCATAAATACCAAAGATAATCCCTTGCATTGATTTGCTCATCGCTATTATACTCACAGAAATATGCTTTTCTTACTTGCTCATCAATAAAATCAAGATATTCTTTTCCACTATACCTTTTATCTCCGTGCTTAACTTCCATAAAGTTTCCGTTATCATCCATTGGTATGCATCCATGATAAAGAAGATTAGAATTTACACATTTATACATACTTCCGTTCGAATATAGAAACTTAACATGCTTATTAAGACGATGACTATGCCTAAACGAAAAAGCAATTGTGTTCATAAGTTCCTCTTCATCTGCTGTGAGTTCAAGAGGATTTGCTGGATCTACTGTGGGGAAAATACTATCCTTAAGAGAATACTCTTTTCCATAACACATTACGGATTCCTTATCATAGTTAATTTTATCAATCAATATTCTGTCATCCATACCATATTCAGGGTGACGTCTGATAAGCTGTCCTTCAAGCTTAAATTGTATAACTGCCATTGCCTTATGCATTTTAGCAGCAAGGGAAATATCAACAGGGTCATATTTGTTGTCATCAAGAATATGAGGAATAAACAATTCACAAGGGTCATTCTGATAAACCTTTGCAGCAAAAACAGATAACGCTCTGAGATTTATCCCATAGCCATCTTCAAGTAAGTCAAAATTATTATAACTGATTCCAAGACGTATTACATTTGCAACAAGTGCTAAGTTACCTGTAACTGCACCCATCCATGAAATATCATGATTACCCCACTGAATATCTACATCATGTATTCTCATAAGTTCTTCCATAATTTCATCTGCATGAGGACCTCTGTCATAAATATCACCTATAATATGAAGTCTGTCTATAGCAAGCCTTCCTATCAGGATACACATAGCTATGATAAACCTGTCCGCCATGTCAATCTCAACAATTGAATTAATAATACTGTTATAGTATGAAGTCTTGTTTTCTATATCATCGGTATGAAGCAGTTCTTCAATAATATATTGGAATCCCTCAGGAATTCTGTTTCTGACTTTAAGCCTTGTATATTTTGATGAAACAGCTTTACATACTTTAACAAGCCTATATATTGTTATTTTACACCAATCATCATAATTATCAATTCGTTCCTTAACTTGTCTTAACTCATATTCTGGATCATATATAAGAGAAGATAATACATTTCGCTCTCTTTCAGAAACAGATTGCTCAAAGGCTGCATCTATCTTAGTTCTGATAATTCCTGAAGCACTTCTTAATATGTGTATAAATGCCTCATGTTCTCCGTGAAGATCACTGAAAAAATATTCGGTACCCTTTGGTAAACTTTTTATTGCACTGAGATTGATTATTTCCTCTGAAACCGAATCAACATTCGGATATTCTTTTGATAAAAGATTTAAGTAGCGAAAATCCATAAATATATGCTCCTTTCTGAGTTTAACGTAGCGTATCACATTTGAGTTGGAATTAGTAGAATCAGAACTCATAGCTTAATGCTAAAGTCCTCATTTTACTTTTATTTAATTTAAGGGATGCAGTTAATTTTGCATCCCTTAAAAGTTAATTTTGTTGTATTATTTTATTATAAAGAACATCTATTAACCAAATTCTTATCTGCATTTTCCAGCACATATTCATACCCTTCCGTTTTCTACAACAAGCTTATAACTTATATATTACATTATTTTATTAATGTTTGCAAGACAATACATGATTTATTATTATTTTAATTGACACTTTTATAGATAAAATATATAATTATTATAAGGTAAAATGAATAATTAAGCAATGCTTTAATTTCTGAAAGGAGATATGCTTTTTTAAAAGCATGATAATATATGATATATAAAGATGAATTCATAAATATTTACAACGAAAATATTCACAGAGAAGGCTCTGATAAGCTACTTGAATATCTATGCTCTATACATAGTGATTTCTTTACTGCTCCTGCAAGCACACGTTTTCATGGTTCATATGAAGAGGGACTTCTTGAACATAGTTTGAATGTTTATCATTGTCTTAAAGATTATCTTTCCAGGCAACGTGTTAAAACTGTATATGGAATGAATTTTTCTGACGAAACGATAGCTATTGTTGCTCTGCTGCATGATATATGCAAAGTTAATTTTTATAAAACAGAGTATAGAAATGCTAAGAATGAAAATGGTGAATGGGAAAAGGTTCCTTATTATACAGTTGACGACAAACTTCCTTATGGGCATGGGGAAAAATCAGTTTATATAATAACAGGATTTATGAAATTATCACGGGAAGAAGCTTTTGCAATCAGATATCATATGGGCTTTTCAGGAATTGAAGATAAAAACTCTATCGGAAGAGCTTTTGAACAATACCCTCTTGGATTTGCACTTTGTACTGCAGATATGGAAGCAACATACTATCTTGAAGGTGATCCAGCAAAATTTTAAAAATATTATACTACATATCTTATTGCATATTAATATTATGTATGATATAATATTAATATGTTGGTGATGAAATGATAAGAAGTAAAATTTATAATGAGAATAATATAGTTGCAACGGATTTTATTACAAAATGTATGCTTGTATGTCCAGTACTTTTGATAATTGTGTGGATTTTAAATTATGCTGGCGTGTTTATAGTTAATCAAGCAGTAATGACAGTTAGTGTTTTGATAAGCTCAATATTTTTCTATTTACCTCGCTTGTCACTATTATTTATAAAACGTGATAATACATTTATCAGATACTTTTCTATAACTTGTTGTACTATTTCTGTAATTATATTATATGTCCTCTTAAAATATCATGTTATATTATTATTTGCATTTCCTATTGTTTTGTCTCTTTTATACTTTAACTCAAAGCTTACAAACTATACAATAATAATTTCCTTAATCAGCATTATCAGTTCTCATCTATTAGGATTAGTATATAATTTTATTCCTGATGAACCACTCACAAATTTGCGTGAGGTTGTTATATATGGTATTATTCCAAGGTGTATTGAATACATAGGGCTTGCAATTATTTGTTCTGTAATTGGAAAGAGAGCACAGAATATGCTTCAGAAGGTAGATTCATATTCTGAAGAAATAAACAGAAATAAAGAAGGACTTAACTCTATTATTAATGTTTCACGTAGTTTGTTCGGTGCAAGAGAATTAATTGATTTGGCAAGCCTTGTAAGATATGCAGTTTTCACTGTTGCTGCATCAATTCAAGGAACTATCACACCTCCTGTTGCTATAGTTGGTGTAAAAAACGATAAAAAGCACTTTATTTATCTTGATAATGATCTTGAGATACAAGAAGAGGAAATAAAAGATGACTGCATAACTGTTACTATGTCAGATATAAAGTTTGTTTTTCCTATCAATAAACAAAAAGTCTGGGCTAATATTCAGATTTCTGCATATGGCATAGGAATGACTTTCTATGATGAATATGATAAACTTCTGTCATATGTAGCAATGCAGTTTAAAGTCGGTGAAGATGATGAACTCCTCAATAGTTCACTTGACATTCTCTATAACAATATTAAAATCGCTATTACCAACACAAAGTTGAATGAAGATATTTTTAAAGCACAGGAATCCATCATTCTGTCTTTTGCAGAAATTTCAGAATCAAAATCCAGACAGACAGGTCAGCATGTTAAGAGAGTTTCTGAATATACGAAAATAATGTCAAGATACGCAGGATTCTCTGAAGAAAGATCTCAGGATATAGCCCTTGCTGCAATGATGCATGATATAGGAAAGCTTATGATTCCTGCAGAGATTCTTGAAAAACCATCAAGATTTACTAATGAAGAATTTAATGTTATAAAAACTCATGTGTCTATTGGGGCTGATTTGCTTAAAAACAGTCCTGGTGAAGTAATGACCATGGCAAAGGCAATAGCTTTACAGCACCATGAAAGATGGGATGGAAAAGGCTATCTTGGTTTCAAAGGTGAGGATATAGATTTTCTCAGCAGATATGTTTCTGTAGCAGATGTTTTTGATGCTCTTGTATCAAACAGATCATATAAAAAGGGCTGGCCTCCGGAAGAAGCATATGATGAAATTGTAAATCAGAGTGAAAAACAATTTGCTCCGGAAGCAGTCAGAATCTTTAAACAATGTTATCCTCAAATACTTGAGATATTACAAAAATATCCTGATGATGTTGCTCAAAGTAAAAATGCACAAGAAGCTACCACTTCAATTGTTAAATCGTTGTAAGCGCTTATGCTTTATAACGATTTAAATTTTATATTATTTTTACACAAATCGACTTTTAAAATGTTTAAAAAAATGTTATAATGATATAAATACATAATCATTTTTAATTATTAAGGAAGGTGAAGATATGCCGGATATAGTTACTATTGGGGAAGTTTTAATTGATTTTACTGAAGACACTTCTATCAATGGAGAAAAATGCTTTATTAAGAATGCTGGTGGATCACCGGCTAATGTTGCAGTTATGGCATCAAAGCTTAATATTTCCACTGCTTTTATTGGAAAAGTCGGTAAAGATATTTTCGGAAAGTATCTTATTGATGTTCTAAAGAGCTTTAATGTAAACACTGATGGAGTTGTTTGGGATAAAGTTCACCCAACTACACTTGCATTTGTAAAAAATACAGAAGGAGGAAAACGTAACTTCATATTTTACAGAAATGATAGTGCAGATCAAAACTTAAGCTATAAAGAAATTAACCTGAAATTGATTGATTCCTGTAAAATATTGCACTTTGGAGCTTTTTCCCTATCAAAAGATCCTGCACGTAGCAGTATTATAGAAGTAGTAAAATATGCAAAGAAAAGCCATAAACTTATATCCTATAGCCCTAATTGGCGTCCTGACTTATGGGAGTCAAAATCTGAAGCTGAAACCGTTATGAGAAGCGTACTCCCATTATGTGATATAATTAAAGTATCAGAAAAGGAACTTCAGGTTGTTACTGATAGTGGTAACCTTATTACTGCAATTGCAAAGCTACTTAATTTGGGCATAAGTATCGTTTGTATAACCCAGGGGGCAAAGGGATGCATAATTGCAACAAGACAAGGAATTGAACGTTATCCTACTTATTGTCTTGATACAATTGATACACTTGGTGCTGGTGATAGTTTTTACGGAGCATTTTTATCCAGATTTATCAAACTTAATAAAAAGCCTGATGAGTTGAATATGTCTGAGATTACTGAAATAGCTAATTACTCCAATGCCTGTGGAGCTTTAACTGCAAATAAGCATGGCGCTATACCAGCAATGCCGACGCATGAGGAAATTCTCAATTGCATCGGCACCATAAAAACATATTAAATTTTAGCTGAAAGTGCTCTCTTTCCAATGTCTTTTCTGTAATGAGCATTTTCAAATGATATTTTTGAAACAGCCGCATATGACTTGTTCAGTGCGGCTGTAAGTGTTTCCCCTGTAGCAGTTACACCAAGAACGCGTCCGCCTGCTGTATAGAACTTTCCATCAGAATACTTTGTACCCGAATGATATACAAAAGCACCATCAACCTGACCTTTACTGTCAAACCCCGATATTTCAAGGCCTGTCTGATACTTTTTAGGATAACCGCCGCTTGCCATAACAACACAAGAGCAACTTTCATTCTTCCATTTTATATCAATATCAGATAATTTTCCATTATAGACAGCTTCAAATATATCAACAAGGTCTGTATCAAGCAAAGGAAGAACAACCTGTGTTTCAGGATCACCGAATCTACAGTTATACTCTATTACCTTTACACCATTAGGTGTTACCATTAATCCGAAATACAAGCAGCCCTTAAATGTTCTGCCTTCAGATTTCATTGCATTGATTGTGGGAATAAATATCTTTTCCATACATTCATCTGCAACTTTCTTAGTATAGAAAGGGTTTGGAGCAACTGTTCCCATACCTCCGGTATTAAGTCCTTCATCATTATCAAGTGCTCTCTTGTGATCCATTGATGATATCATAGGAACAACAACATTGCCATCTGTAAATGATAAAACAGATATTTCAGGGCCTGTCAGAAATTCCTCAACAACTAGATGTGAACCGCTTGCACCGAAAACCCTATCATTCATAATTGAATTAACGGCTTCAATTGCTTCAGCCTCATCCTGTGCAATTATAACTCCTTTACCTAAAGCAAGTCCATCAGCCTTAATTACTGTTGGATAAGTATTCTGTTTTTTGATATATGCAACTGCATCATCAAAGTTATCGAATGTTTCATATCCGGCAGTTGGAATATTATTTTTTTTCATCAGGTCCTTAGAAAAAACCTTACTTCCCTCAATTATAGCTGCTGCTTTATTTGGTCCAAAGGTAACAAAGCCTTCCTTATTAAGAGCATCAACCATTCCAAGAACCAATGGATCATCAGGTGCTACAACAACCATATCAGGTAAAAGCCTTTTTGAAAGCCCGACTACACCTTCTATATCTGTTGCTTTTATATCAAAACATTCTGCATATCTTGAAATGCCCCCGTTACCAGGAGTACAATATAGCTTATCTACTCTTTTACTTTCGGCAAGCTTCATGATAATAGCGTGTTCTCTTCCGCCGCTGCCCACTACTAAAATTTTCAATGCCAATGACCATCCTTTCTGAGTTTTGTCAACCTGCAAGAGCAGAAATCGGATAATACTCCGAAAAGACCAAACTCATAGTTTGAAAAACTTAACTTAATCCTCGTGACTAAGTATTTCTTGCTGAACCTTCTTTGGTAGGGATTTTAAAATAAGACTATATCCCCTGTCACACATTTCCTTGACAACATCATAAGGAACTGTTCCCGTAAGCTTTACAGCATTCCAATGAACCTTGTTCATGTAATATCCCTCATTGACATCATCATAGGTTTTGCGCATAAATTCATTAAATTCTGGTTCACTTTTAACATTTATTAATGCAGACTCTACTCCCTCAGAACAAAAAGCTGCAAACATTTTGCCTCTGATCATAAAACGAGTCCAGTCCCACTCTACCTTATAGTCCTTTTCAACTCCAGGTTTTGATAATAAATACTCCTCAAGCTCCGGATAAATATCTGCTGCCCTCATAAAAACTTACATGCTGTCTGACAGCATACTCCTTTCTGAAATGAATTAATTCTGTAAATCAATGATGGAAAAGTCTGATTCCAGTAAATACCATAGCAATATCATATTTATTGCAAGTATCGATAACATTGTCATCCCTGATTGATCCACCAGGCTGTGCAATGAATGCTACTCCACTCTTCTTAGCACGTTCAATATTATCGCCAAATGGAAAGAATGCATCTGAACCAAGGCATACATTTTCATTCTGTGCAAGCCAAGCTTTCTGTTCTACCTTAGTAAATACATCAGGCTTAACCTTAAAAATATTTTCCCATGATCCATCAGCAAGAACATCCATATATTCATCAGAAATATAAACGTCAATTGCATTATCTCTGTCAGCACGGCGGATATTATCAACAAACTGAAGTGAAAGAACTTTCGGAGATTGTCTTAACCACCAAATATCGGCCTTGTTTCCAGCAAGTCTTGTACAGTGAATTCTTGATTGCTGACCAGCACCGATACCAATTGCCTGTCCGTCCTTAACATAGCATACGCTGTTTGATTGTGTGTACTTAAGAGTAATAAGACTTATTAAAAGATCTCTTTTCTTACTTTCAGGTATATTCTTATTTTCTGTAACTACATTAGAAAGAAGCTCGTTATTAATATCAAGCTCATTTCTTCCCTGTTCAAATGTTATACCAAATACATGCTTTGTTTCAATTGGTGCAGGTACATAATTTTCGTCAATTTTGATTATATTGTATGTGCCCTTTCTCTTTGATTTTAAGATTTCAAGTGCCTCATCAGTATATCCGGGAGCAATAACACCATCTGATACTTCTCTATGAATCATTTTTGCTGTAGGAACATCACAGATATCCGAAAGAGCGATAAAGTCACCGTATGATGACATTCTATCAGCACCTCTTGCTCTTGCATATGCGGAAGCTAAAGGAGAAAGTTCAAGATCATCAACGAAATACATCTTCTTTAAAGTATCGGAAAGAGGTTCTCCGACAGCTGCACCAGCTGGAGAAACGTGCTTAAAAGATGTTGCCGCACACATTCCTGTAGCTTTTTTTAATTCTTTAACAAGCTGCCAGCCGTTAAATGCATCAAGTAGATTTATATATCCTGGCTTGCCATTTAAAACGTCAATTGGAAGCTCACCATTTTCCATATATATTCTAGACGGTTTCTGATTTGGGTTACATCCATATTTAAGCTGCATTTCAACAGACATTACAAATACCTCCGACTACTTATTTTTGTTTACGATTCTTGTTTCAGTAGTATTATCATCCAAAGAAATATATCTTACAAACAATGATACTTTATTGTCAGCATTAAGTGAATTCCACAGCATATCTGTAAATTCATCAATTTTTCCTGATATTTCAATGAGTTCCGGTTCACCTTCAAAGCTTGGAAGTGGATTGCCATCGCCCATATATGTGTGAATAAAGTGACCTTCGCCAGCAATAGGATTTTTATATGAGAAAGTAAATCTCTGACATGATGATTGATCACCATTAGCACTTTTCAGAATTGACATAGCATAGTTATAATCATTTGAATCAACCTTAATAATACCTGAAATTCTTGGAGTATAATTAGGTGCGTCATCTTCAAATTCTCTTGTTCTGAGAGATTCTTCAAAAGTCATCTGCTGGTTCATAAGATCATAAATTGTATCAGTCTGATCACCATTTGTTACTATAGTTTTATTTCCGAGAACTCTGACAGGAGCATATATAATAAGATGAGGATCTGTTAATTTAGATGGGTCAAAAGCTTGTGTACGAATACCGTTTCCATCTTCAACAAATACTCTGTTACGGCTGTTTTCACTACGTCCCATAATAAAATAAGCAGTTACAGCATACTTTCCGTCAGCAGATTTTCCAATAATAATTCCTCTGCCAGGGTAAGCATTTGAAGATAATAATTTACTTATATTTTCTTTTTTCATCTGTCGTTACTCCTTTATATATGCATTTCCATTTTCAATAAAAATCTTATCATCACAGAATAATGCTGCCGCTTTAGGAAGTATATTCCATTCAACTTCCTGCATAACACGCTTTTGCAATATTTCAGGTGTATCACCATATTTTACTTGTGATGTTCCTTGAAGTATAATTGCACCATCATCTGCTTTCTCATTAACAAAGTGAACGGTTGCTCCTGTAATTTTTACACCCTTTTTAAGAGCTTCTTCATGAACACGAAGGCCATAATAACCAACTCCGCAAAAGCTTGGAATCAAAGCAGGATGAACATTAATAATCTTATTTGGATAAGCTTTTATAACTTCTTCATCAAGTATTGTCATAAAACCTGCAAGAATAATCAAATCTGCATTTTCTTCTTTGAGAAGCTTAAGCATAGCTTTACCATAACTTTTATTATCTGAATAATCTTTTCTAGGAATAATAACAGCCTTTATATTATTGTTCTTAGCGCGTTCAAGTGCATAAACATCAGCTTTTGAAGAAATTACACAGGTAATTTTTCCGTTTGGAATTTCGCCTCTGTTTTCAGCATCAATAAGTGCCTGAAGATTTGTTCCGCCCCCTGATACTAAAACAACTATATTTTTCATTTTATATTCCACCTAATTTAAGTCAATACGGAAACTAACTTTGATTATATTAAATTTAGAATATACCCTTTTCCACCAAATTTACTGAACTATCAAACTTATTTAACATATATCTTGAAACTTCAGGATCACTTGATAACCATTGTATATTTATTTAGCATGTTCAATATGAAAAGGTCTTAAAATTAACCTATTCGTTTTAAGTATGGCAGTTTGAATTATACTGTCCCCTCTTATTACTGAATAATTACTCCATCATCAGCAGCAACAAGTTCACCAAGAATGTATGCTTCTTGACCAGCTGCATTGATAGCTGCAACAGCCTTATCAGCATCATTTTTATCTACAACTACACACATTCCAACACCCATATTAAATGTATTGAACATATCTCTTTCAGGAATTTTTCCTGTCTTTGCAATCATATCAAATATAGGAAGCACCTGAACATTGCTTCTTGCAATCTTTGCACTTATTCCATTTGGAAGTGAACGAGGAATATTTTCATAAAAACCACCGCCGGTAATATGGCTGATTGATTTAACTGTAACTGCATCAAGAAGTGACATAATTGCCTTTACATAAATCTTAGTTGGTGTCAGTAAACAATCTCCAAGGGTTGTTCCTATATCAGAATAATGTCTTGCAAGATTTTGTTCACTTACAGTGAATACTTTTCTTACAAGTGAGAAACCATTAGAATGAACACCACTTGACTTGATTGCAATCATTATATCACCAGGCTTCTGAGTATCAGGCTTAAGAATCTTTGCCTTATCAACAACACCAACTGAGAAACCTGCAAGATCATATTCGTCCTCAGGATAGAAACCAGGCATTTCTGCTGTTTCTCCACCTATCAATGCACATCCAGACTGAACACATCCTTCAGCGACACCTTCAACAATCTGTGCAACCTTTTCAGGATAATTCTTTCCAACAGCTATGTAATCAAGGAAAAACTGTGGCTTTGCTCCACAGCAAATAATATCATTAACACACATTGCAACGCAGTCAATACCAACTGTGTTATGCTTGTCCATAAGGAAAGCAATTTTCAACTTTGTGCCGACACCATCAGTACCGGAAACAAGAACTGGTTTGCTAATGCCTGTCATATCAAGCTCAAACAAGCCACCGAAACCGCCTAACCCTGACAATACTCCGCTGGTCATAGTCTTTGCAACATGAGATTTCATTAATTCTACAGCCTTATATCCTGCAGTAACGTCAACACCAGCTTCTTTATAGCTCTCTGAAAAACTCTTCATTTAAATATCCATACCTTTCTTTTACTGCTTTATATCGCCTATTCTGAATTCAAACTTATCCTTTGGCATACTCTTAGGTACATCAACAGGATAATTACCTGTAAAGCATGCATCACAAAATCCGCATTTAGAATGCTTAACAAGATTATTTACTGCATCTATGCTAAGGTAAGCAAGCGAGTCAGCTCCGATTTCCTTAGTAATTTCATCAATTGACATTTTGCAGGCAATAAGATTTTCTTTGCTGTCAATATCAGTTCCGAAATAACAAGGATTTGTAAAAGGCGGACATGATATTCTTACATGAACTTCCTTTGCGCCTGCTTCTTTAATAAGATTTACAATTCGCTTTGAAGTTGTTCCTCTTACTATACTATCGTCCACAAGGATAACTCTTTTGCCATAAACAGTGTCCTTGACTACATTCAGTTTGATTTTTACTGAATTTGTACGGTCAGACTGATTTGGCTGAATAAATGTTCTTCCTACATATCTATTTTTTATAAAACCTACTCCATAAGGAATACCTGACGCTCTTGAAAGACCAAGCGCTGCATCAAGACCACTGTCAGGAACTCCAATAACTACATCAGCATCAACAGGACTTTCCTTCCATAAGCATTCACCTGCGGTAAGTCTAGCACGATGCACACTTGAACCTTCAATTATTGAATCAGGGCGGGCAAAATAAACGTACTCAAATACACAAAGTGTACCTTTATTTCCACAATGCGCCTTAATTGATCTAACACCATCCTCATCAATAATGATAAGTTCACCTGGAAGAATATCTCTTACAAATTCAGCGCCAATGCTATCAAATGCACATGTTTCAGATGAAACTACAAATGAACCATCATTAAGTTTTCCTAATGAAAGAGGTCTGAATCCGTTGGGATCTCTTGCAGCAATGAGCTTTTTTGGCGACATAACAACTATTGAGAATGCGCCTTTTAATCTTCCCATAGCTTTTTCAACTGACTCTTCTATAGATGCACAGACAAGACGCTGTTCAGTTATTGCATATGAAATAACTTCAGTATCAGCAGTTCCATGGAATATTGCACCCTTAAGCTCATATTCCTCACGCAGTTCCCTTGCGTTAGTAAGGTTTCCATTATGTGCTATAGATAGTGGTCCTTTTATGTGTCTGACTACAAGTGGCTGCGCATTTGAACGATTGGAATTACCTGTAGTAGAATAACGCACATGGCCTATTGCAATTTTTCCATGACCAATTTTTTCAAGAGTTTCTTTGTCAAAGACGTCATGTACTAATCCAAGATCTTTATGATAATTAAACAAGCCTTGATCATTGACAACTATACCACATGCTTCCTGACCTCTGTGCTGTAAAGCGTACAGACCTAAATATGTCTGTACGTTTACATCAGTTTTTTCTTTACTATATAATGCAAAAATACCACATTCTTCATGTATATTATTGAACATTTCTTACCTCCACCCCGAATAATCAGAGTTTTATTATTAAACCAAAATACGCTTCATCATTTCCTGATATGCGTCTTCAACACCGCCCATATCACGACGGAATCTGTCTTTATCAAGCTTTTCATGAGTTGTACTGTCCCAGAATCTGCATGTATCAGGTGAAATTTCATCTGCAAGAATAATCTGTCCATCAGATGTCTTACCGAATTCTATCTTAAAATCAATAAGATCAACATTTACTTTCTTAAAGAAATTAAGCATAAATTCATTTACCTTGAAAGCATACTTTGTAATTTCTGCAATCTCTTCTTTAGTTGCAAGTCCAAGTCCAAGTGCATAGTAATCATTTATAAATGGATCACCTAATTCATCATTTTTATAGCTGAATTCAAGTGTAGGAGTTTTAAGCTGAGTACCTTCTGGAATACCAAGCTTCTTTGAAAAACTACCTGCTGCAACGTTTCTTACTATTACTTCAAGTGGTACGATTGAAACCTTTTTTACAAGGGTTTCCCTGTCGCTAAGTTCTTTTACAAGGTGAGTAGGAACTCCTTCTTTTTCAAGTAATCCGAACATATAGTTTGTCATCTTGTTATTGATAATACCCTTATTGTTGATTGTACCTTTCTTTTCACCATTGAAAGCAGTTGCATCATCCTTATAATCTACAATAACAAGATCTGGATCATTTGTTGCAAAAACTTTTTTTGCCTTTCCTTCATAAAGCTGTTCTGTTTTAATTACATCTTTCATTTTAATTCCTCCATATATTTATATTTTAGATAATTCATCCTGAAGATTTTTATCTTTTACTGCTATTGCAGCACGCATATCATTCTTCATTGTTGTTAATTTAACTGAGAGTTCATTATCTCCAAGTGCAAGCATCTGTACAGCAAGAATAGCAGCATTTGCGGCACCATTGACTGCAACAGTGGCAACAGGTATACCCTTTGGCATCATTACAGTTGCAAGTAAAGCATCCATTCCATCAAAACATGATGATTTAATAGGAATACCTATTACAGGAATAATTGTATTTGCAGCCAAAACGCCAGCAAGATGAGCGGCCATACCTGCAGCAGCAATAATAACACCAAATCCAGTATTAGCAGCATTTTTTGAAAATTCTGCAGCTTCATCTGGAGTTCTGTGTGCTGACATAACATGTACCTCATACTTAATATTGAATTTTTTCAATTCCAATATAGCATCTTTTACTACTGGAAGATCACTGTCACTGCCCATAACAATTGCTACTTTTTTAGACATAATATACCTCCAAAATTTAAAATAAAAAAACTGTGAAGCCTCACAGTTTATAAATGTATACACCTATGCTATTGAAAATGAATTTACTTGCACCTTGCCCGGAAGCAATATCAGACAAATAATTTGATCTAATTAATAAATTATGTAAATTTACCATGTTATAACCTCCATAGACAAAATCAAACAACATTCCTCTTTCTATTTTAACTTATTCAAGAACAAATTTCAAGCCTTTACAAGAAAATAATTTTATATAAATATTTTTCTATAATATCTTGCTTTTTTTTATAAATATGATACAATGTATTTATGACATGTGTTATGACAATAACACTTTATAAAATGGGAGGTGTCATTTATGGCATATAAAATTTCTGATGAATGTATTTCATGTGGTGCTTGTGCTGATGGTTGTCCAGTAAGCGCAATATCAGAAGGTGATGGCAAATATATAATTGATGCAGATACTTGTATTGATTGTGGCGCTTGTGTAGATGTTTGTCCTGTATCAGCTCCTTCTGCTGACTAATTGAATACTAATACATAAAAGATCTCTGTACCTTATTGGTTCAGGGATTTTTTTATTTCAACCATTTTTATATAAAATATTGCGGTGCTATAACATAAACTCATAGCACCGCAATATATATAACTATAAAAAAGATTAAGCGTTAATCTTTGTAACAACACCAGAACCAACTGTACGTCCGCCTTCACGGATAGCAAAACGAAGTCCTTCTTCGATAGCAATTGAAGTGATGAGTTCAACATCTATTTCAACGTTATCACCAGGGATACACATTTCCTTATCAGCTGGAAGTGTGATAACACCTGTAACGTCAGTTGTTCTGAAATAGAACTGAGGTCTGTAGTTATTAAAGAATGGAGTATGACGTCCGCCTTCTTCTTTCTTTAATACGTATATCTGACCCTTAAACTTTGTGTGTGGCTGGATAGAACCTGGCTTACAAAGTACCTGGCCTCTTTCGATATCTGTTCTCTGAATACCACGGAGAAGAGCACCGATATTGTCACCTGCCTCAGCGTAATCAAGGATCTTTCTGAACATTTCAATACCAGTAACAACAGTTTTAGCCTTTTCATCCTTAAGACCAACAACTTCAACTTCGTCACCAGTTCTAAGCTGTCCTCTTTCAACTCTACCTGTAGCAACAGTACCACGACCAGTGATTGTGAATACGTCTTCAACAGGCATAAGGAAAGGAAGGTCTGCTTTTCTATCAGGTGTAGGAATATATGAATCAACAGCATCCATAAGTTTCTGAATGCATTCATATACAGGATCAGAAGGATCCTTAGATTCAGAAACAAGAGCCTGGTAAGCAGAACCAATAACGATAGGTGTGTTATCACCATCAAAGTGATACTTGTCAAGTGTTTCACGGATATCCATTTCAACGAGTTCAAGAAGTTCAGGATCATCAACCTGATCAGCCTTGTTCATAAATACTACGATATAAGGTACACCTACCTGATAAGCAAGGAGAAGATGTTCCTTAGTCTGAGCCATAGGGCCATCAGTTGAAGCAACAACGAGGATAGCACCGTCCATCTGAGCAGCACCAGTGATCATGTTCTTTACATAGTCAGCATGTCCTGGGCAATCAACGTGAGCATAGTGACGAGTGTCAGTTTCATACTCAACGTGGGAAGTATTAATTGTAATACCTCTTTCTCTTTCTTCTGGAGCCTTATCGATGTGTGCATAATCTTCAAACTTTGCAAAACCCTTAAGTGAGAGGAACTTTGTGATTGCAGCAGTAAGAGTTGTTTTACCGTGGTCAACGTGACCAATTGTACCAATATTTACGTGTGGTTTATTTCTTTCAAAATGAGCCTTTGCCATTGGAAAATCCTCCTTTAAAATAAATAGTATTTCATATTCTATATTCTAACAGATATGAAAAATAATTTCAAGTAGTTTAACAACAATTTTAATCAGAAATTAATCCTGACCCTTATTTCTTGAAGACATAATCTTTTCAGCAATTGACTTAGGTACCTCAATGTAGCTGTCAGGTTCCATAGAATACTGACCTCTACCCTGTGTCTTTGAACGGAGATCATTTGAATATCCGAACATTTCAGAAAGAGGAACAAGAGCATTAATCTGCTGAGCACCAGGACGTGCTTCCATACCCTGGATCTGACCTCTTCTTGAGTTGAGGTCACCGATTACATCACCCATATAATCTTCAGGAACAATTACAATTACTTTCATAATTGGTTCGAGGATACATGGATTCGCCTTCTTCATAGCTTCCTTAAATGCCATAGAACCAGCAATTGAGAACGCCATTTCAGATGAGTCAACTTCATGATAAGATCCATCATAAAGAGTAGCCTTAACGTCAACTACCTGGTAACCAGCAAGAACGCCAGCCTTCATTGCACCCTGAATACCCTTATCAACAGCAGGAATAAATTCCTTAGGGATAGATCCGCCTGTTACAGCGTTAACAAATTCATATCCCTTGCCTGATACGTTAGGTTCAAGTTTAAGTTTAACGTGAGCATATTGACCACTACCACCAGACTGTCTCTTGTACTTGTGATCAACATCAGCAAGCTGCTTAACCGTCTCCTTATAAGCAACCTGTGGAGCACCAACATTAGCTTCAACCTTAAATTCACGGAGCATTCTATCAACAATGATATCAAGGTGAAGTTCACCCATACCAGCGATAATAGTCTGACCAGTTTCTTCATCAGTCCATGTTCTGAATGTTGGATCTTCTTCAGCAAGCTTTGAAAGTGCAACACCCATCTTTTCCTGGCCAACCTTTGTCTTAGGCTCAATAGCAAGCTGAATAACTGGTTCTGGGAATTCCATAGACTCAAGAATAACCGGAGCCTTAGGATCACAAAGTGTATCACCTGTAGTTGTATTCTTTAAACCTACACAAGCAGCGATATCTCCTGCATAAACAGTTTCGATATCCTTTCTGTGATTAGAATGCATCTGAAGAATACGTCCCATTCTTTCATTATTATCCTTAGTTGCATTAAGAACAGTTGAACCTGCGTTAACAAAACCAGAATAAACTCTGAAGAAACAGAGCTTTCCAACAAATGGGTCTGTAGCAATCTTAAATGCTAAAGCTGAAAATGGTTCTTCATCAGATGAAGGTCTTTCGCATTCTTCACCAGTATCAGGATTTATACCCTTGATGTGTTCAATGTCTGTAGGTGCAGGCATATAATCGATAACAGCATCAAGAAGTTTCTGTACGCCCTTATTCTTATATGAAGTTCCACAAACCACTGGTACCATTTTATTTGCAAGTGTTGCTATTCTGATAGCCTTTTTAATTTCTTCAATTGTAAGTTCTTCACCTGCAAAATACTTTTCCATAAGTGCATCATCCTGTTCAGCTACGTGTTCAAGTAGTGCCTCATGGTATTCTTTTGCCTTGTCCATCATATCATCAGGAATTTCTTCTACTCTGATATCTTTTCCAAGGTCATCATAATAAACATATGCCTTCATTTCTACAAGGTCAACCATACCTTTAAAAGTATCTTCAGAACCAATAGGAATCTGAATTGGCACGGCATTACACTTTAATCTGTCATGCATCATGTCAACAACTCTGTAGAAATTAGCACCCATAATGTCCATCTTATTTACATAAGCCATTCTAGGTACATTATACTTATCAGCCTGTCTCCAAACAGTTTCAGACTGTGGTTCAACTCCGCCCTTAGCACAGAAAACAGTTACAGAACCGTCAAGAACTCTAAGTGAACGCTCAACCTCTACTGTAAAGTCAACGTGGCCCGGAGTGTCAATAATATTGATTCTATGGCCTTTCCAATAAGCAGTAGTAGCAGCAGAAGTAATTGTAATACCTCTTTCCTGTTCCTGCTCCATCCAGTCCATTGTTGCAGAACCATCATGAGTTTCTCCTATCTTATGGTTGATACCAGTATAAAACAGGATACGTTCACTTGTGGTTGTTTTACCTGCGTCAATGTGAGCCATTATACCAATATTTCTAGTTTGTTCAAGTGAACAATCTCTTGGCATAATTTTTTCCTCCAAATAATAATCGGAAATAATTTAAGAATGTGTTCCGATTGTCACGTCATATATCGTAAAGAAATTACCAGCGGTAATGTGCAAAAGCCTTATTAGCTTCAGCCATCTTATGAGTATCTTCACGCTTCTTGCAAGCTCCTCCGGTACCATTGCTGGCGTCCATGATTTCTGCAGCAAGTCTTTCCTTCATTGTTCTTTCGCTTCTAGATCTTGAGTATGATGTTAACCATCTTAATCCAAGAGTCTGCTTTCTTTCAGGTCTAACCTCCATTGGTACCTGGTAAGTAGCACCACCCACACGGCGAGCCTTTACCTCGAGCAACGGCATAATGTTTTCCATAGCCTGATCAAAAACTTCTAAAGCATCCTTACCTGTCTTTTCAGCTACAATTTCAAATGCGCCGTAAACTATCTTCTGAGCAACACCCTTCTTACCGTCAAGCATAATGTTGTTGACAAGACGTGTTACTATTTCAGAATTATAAACAGGATCAAGCAAAACATCACGTTTTGCTATATTACCTCTTCTTGGCACAGTACTTCCCTCCTTCATAGTAATGATATCATAGGTACTCGTTTCATTCCACAAACTTTCTAGGTTACGATGACACGTTGACCAATGCAGAGGCATTCAATATATATTAAATGAATACTCCACATAAACCCTGTGGTTTCATGAGTTCTACAAATTTTAATAAGTTTGGCTTATTACTTAGCTGCTCCAGCCTTTGGTCTCTTAGCTCCGTACTTAGAACGAGCCTGATTTCTTTTAGCTACACCCTGAGCATCAAGTGTACCTCTGATAATGTGGTAACGTACACCAGGGAGATCCTTAACTCTTCCGCCTCTGATAAGAACTACAGAGTGTTCCTGAAGGTTATGGCCGATACCAGGAATGTAAGCTGTTACTTCATTACCGTTTGTAAGTCTTACTCTGGCAATCTTTCTCATAGCTGAGTTAGGCTTCTTAGGTGTTGCAGTTCTTACAGCTGTGCAAACGCCTCTTTTCTGAGGTGAGTTCTGGTCGATAGCAACCTTCTTCTTGGAATTGTATCCCTTCTGAAGAGCTGGTGCTGTAGACTTCTTTTCAATTACATCTCTGCCCTTACGAACCAACTGATTAAATGTAGGCATTAATCTAACTCCTTTCTTATAAAATTTATATAAGAGCGTAAACTCTCACACATTTAATTATTATATATGCATTTTCTGCATTTGTCAAGCTTTTTATTCATAAATTTGTTATTTTATTTGAAGCATATACTAATTCACTTATTAATCATTTTCTTCAAGTATTTTCTGAATTTCTTCAAGAGGTGTAATGTTATATATGTATCCCTCAAACTCGTGTATTTCAGTATTTTCCATACTATAATAAATCATAGTCCAGCCAGTACCATCACAAGCACTTGAACCTTTATCTATGCTCTTAAATTTTCTGTTCAACGATTTCATTAGCTTTTTAAATGATTCATCACTCATTGTATATGTTATATTATTTTTCTCTTCACTCTGACTAAACATATCAAATTTCTCAACAGTACCATCATAGTATACTGTCCAGGAAGTGTATAGCCATTCATCTTCAGAATGATTGATGCAGTTCCAATTTTCTTTTTTTGCATAAAACATTATGTTATTGGCATTATTATCATGTGTACTTTGCAAAACATTTTTCTCATTTTCAGATAATACTGCAGAATTTTCAGTTATATTCTTTGAACTATCACATGATGTCAGACTTACAATTATTATAACAACAAATAATATAGTAAGAATCTTTTTCATTTTATTACCTCATTCCGCTTTATGTCATGAAATATGCGTTATAATATTACAACAAAAGTATTGTAATGTCAATAAATATACCTTATTTATATTTGATTATTTAATTAATAATAATTACTCTGTTTATTTTTATTGACAATATTTATAAATATTGATATATTTAAAATATATCAAATTAAATTATATATTGAAAGGGTGATTACGTGGATAAAAAGAATATAAGACAATTAGCAATAATCGGAGTAATTATTTTTATATGCATTGCTTTACTTATTAAGCTTGATTCAGTATTATTAGCTATTTCAAGCTTATTAAGTTTACTTGTACCACTGTTAATAGGTGTTGTAATGGCGTTCATTTTTAACAGACCTGTTATTTTAATCAAATCATTAATCTCTAAAATATTTCCAAAGCTAAAGCCCAGAAAGGTGAATGGATTAGGAATAGCAATTACTTATCTATTGTTTGTTGCAATATTCATTGCTATAATTACTTTTGTTGTGCCTCAGATTAAAGATAGTATTATTCTGTTCTCCAATAACTTTGACCAGTATTATGATAATTTTACACATTATTATACAAAATTGGCCGACAATGATACCTTTGGAGTAATGGAATATGTTATGGATATGATTTCTAAAATAAGTATTAACCTACCTAACATTATTGAGAAAACCTATAATATAACATCAAATATTATTCTTGGTGTAACAAATACATTTATTGGAATTATCATTTCAATCTATATTCTTATTGATAAAGAAAGACTCAAAGAAATGACTTCATCATTTTTCGGAGCTTTGCTTCCTAAAAAGAAGTTTGATATTCTTACTAAGTATTATCGTATCGTATCCGAGACATTTTCAAAATTTATTTCAGGACAAATCATTGAAGCTTTTATTCTTGGCGCTTTATGTTTTATAGGAATGACCATTTTCGGCTTTGATTATGCTCCGCTTATAAGTACATTGATATGTATCACTGCTCTTGTTCCTGTTGTAGGAGCAATTATCGGAACAATACCATCAGCTTTGGTTCTTTTGCTTGTAAAGCCAATTGATGCAGTATGGTTTATAATTTTTATTATCATACTGCAACAATTAGAAAACAATCTTATTTATCCTAAAGTTGTTGGTAAAAGTGTAGGTCTCCCTCCTCTTCTCGTGCTTCTCTCTATTATTCTTGGTGCAGGACTTGGTGGCATTGCAGGAATATTGCTTGGAGTACCTTTAATGTCAGTACTATACATTATTCTTAAAGAATATATCACAACTCATAGACATGAATATAATGTTGAAACTCCACCTGAATCCCCAGATAGCAATATTCAATAATTTTTTTAATGTATACAGATGCTTTCTATTGACAAAATATATTTACTGTGCTAAAATAATATGGCGCCGGTGTGATGGAATTGGCAGACGTGCTGGACTCAAAATCCTGTGGTGGAAACACCGTGCGGGTTCGACCCCCGCCACCGGCACCATATAATAAAACAATAACCTTGTTCTTTATTATAAAGAACAAGGTTATTGTTTTATTATTTAATTTCTACAGCACAATCTTCCACTTGCCATTTTCACGTCTCATCTGAATTTCAACATCTTTAAGAACTTCTGAATTCTCCTTATTATATACTGTTACATTTACAATGTATTTATCCGGAAAAACTCTGTTTATAAAAGTACATTTTACTTTAAAATCTTCTCCGAATGATTGCTTCCATGTATTGTAGTATGTCGTATATTCATCTGAAGTACTAGCCTGATCTGAAATAACACAATCTGTGTACATATCAATATCCTGACGTTCAATTGATGTGTAAAAGTTATTTACTACTTTCTTCTGCCCGCCAAAATAAATCAAAAAAGAGGTACAGATTATAAGAATTAAAAGAGTTATAATTAAGAATATAATTCCAAATATTTTAGAGAAACTCGATTTTTTTACTAACATATCTGTACCTTCTCTTTATTATTCATCATTAAGGATAGCTCCATTTGAACCAGAAGTAACAAGCTTAGCATATCTCTTGAGGTATCCCTTAAGTTCTTTTGTCTTAGGTCTGAAATCAGCAAGTCTTTGTTTCATTTCATCATCTGAAATTTCAAGAGTAATCTTATTTGCAGGAATATCAATTGATATAATGTCACCGTCTTTTACTATACCAATAGGTCCACCTACAGCAGCTTCAGGAGAAATATGTCCGATTGCAGCTCCTCTTGTTGCGCCGCTGAATCTTCCATCAGTAATAAGAGCAACAGTGCTTCCAAGTCCCATTCCGACAATAGCAGAAGTAGGATTAAGCATCTCTCTCATTCCTGGACCACCCTTTGGTCCTTCATATCTTATTACAACAACATCACCAGAATTGATTTTACCGCTGTTAATAGCTTCCATTGCATCTTCTTCACAATCATATACTCTTGCAGGTCCAGAATGAACAAGCATTTCCGATGCAACAGCACTACGTTTTACAACACAGCTATCTGGTGCAAGGTTACCTCTTAAAACAGCAATACCACCTGTTATGCTGTATGGATTATCAATTGGTCTGATTACATCTGTATTTTTATTGATACATCCACTTATGTTTTCACCGACAGTTTTTCCTGTTACAGTAATAATATCAGTATGAAGAAGATTTTTCTTATTAAGCTCATTCATAACGGCATAAACACCACCAGCTTCATCAAGCTCTTCAATATAAGTATGTCCTGCAGGAGCAAGATGACAAAGGTTAGGTGTTTTTTCGCTTATCTTATTAGCAATATCAAGGTTAATGTCAATTTCACATTCATGTGCAATTGCAGGAAGATGAAGCATACTGTTTGTAGAGCAACCGAGAGCCATATCAACAGTCAAAGCATTATAAAATGCCTTCTCAGTCATAATATCTCTTGGTTTGATATCCTTTTCAAGCAGTTCCATTATCTTCATTCCGGCATGCTTTGCCAGTTCAATACGCTGAGAATAAACAGCAGGGATTGTACCGTTGCCTTTCAGTCCCATTCCAAGAACCTCAGTTAAACAGTTCATAGAATTAGCTGTATACATACCTGAACAAGAACCACATGTAGGACAAGTCTTACATTCATATTCTTCAAGCTTTTCAGCTGAAATACTTCCTGCATTAAATTCACCAACAGCTTCAGAAATGCTTGAAAAACTTGTCTTACGACCATCAACACGGCCTGCAAGCATTGGTCCTCCACTTACAAAAATACATGGAATATTTAATCTTGCTGCTGCCATAAGAAGACCAGGAACATTCTTATCACAGTTAGGGACCATAACCAAAGCATCAAAACCATGTGCAAGTGCCATTGCTTCTGTAGAGTCAGCAATCAGATCTCTTGTAACCAAAGAGTATTTCATGCCCTTGTGTCCCATAGCAATTCCATCACATACTGCAATTGCAGGAAATACAACTGGCGTTCCCCCTGCCATTGCTACTCCAAGCTTAACAGCATCAACAATTTTGTCAATATTTATATGACCTGGAACAATTTCATTATATGAGCTTACAATTCCGATCATAGGACGTGACATTTCTTCGTTTGTCATTCCAAGTGCATGAAATAATGCACGGTGAGGAGCGTTATGTGTACCAAATTTTATAGAATTACTATTCATTTTATTATCCTCCAAAAGTGCAAAAGCACGGTATTATGCATTGCCAAGGAAAGCTGCCCCTATTATTCCTGCATCATTTCCAAGTTCAGCAAGCATTATTTTTGTATTCTTTTCAATCATTCTGGTGTATACTTCTTTCTTCACAAGATCAATCACTGGAAGAAGAAGAGGATCCCCCTCATTACATACACCGCCGCCAATACAGAGAATGTCAGGTTGGAAAATGTTTATTACATTTGTTATTCCTGAAGCAAGATATTTTATGTACTTATCGACAACAGCCTTACCTGATTTATCTCCTGCACGCATAGCATCAAATGCATGCTTTGCTGAAACTTTTCCGTCTCTTTCCAGATACTCGCATAAAATGCTGTCCTTGTCATTTTCGATTGCCTGTTTAGTCATATTAATAAGGCCTGTTGCAGATGAAAATACTTCAAAACAACCTTTTCTTCCACAAGTACATTGAGGACCATCTACTTCAATTACCATATGTCCCAGTTCTGCACCAGCAAAGTTGGAACCTACAAGAATTTTCCCTTCAATAATTACTCCTGCGCCTACTCCTGTTCCCAAAGTAATGCAGACTGCATCCTGTGATCCCTTTGCAGCACCAGCAAGAAATTCACCATAAGCTGCAGCATTTGCATCATTAGCAACATAAACTGGCTTATTAATATGCTTCTGAATATATTTTCTTATAGGGACATCATGAAAATCAAGATTATTTGAATATGGAATTGTTCCTTCAATGTTATTTGCAATTCCCGGTGTTCCTATTCCTACCCATTCAATCTGATCAATTGATATGCCTGCATTCTCACAAGCTTTAATTGAAACCTTAGCCATATCATCTGCAATCAGCTCTGCTGCACGAGGACAATTGGTTTTAGTGGTAGATTTTGCAATGATTTCATAATTTTCATTGACAACACCAGCTTTAATATTTGTTCCGCCTAAATCAATTCCTATATAATATTTCATTTTGCAGCCTCCGTTATGTTTATATAAAATTCAATATACAATTAATTTTATCACACACAACAATACTTGTCAATTAATATTAAAAAACGCTGATTTTTTCGTTAATCAGCGTTTCCTATTATAATATTAATAAATATAGTAACTCTGGTATCCAAGATCATTGAGTGCTTTAATTACGTCATCAAGTTCACTCTTATTAATGCCTTCCGTGTTTATATATGGAATAATATTAAGTTCACCGGATACTGATTTAATAATTGTAAATAATTCTTTTGTTCTGTCATAACTGTTCATTTTGCTTAAATCAGCTTCCAGCGTATCAGAATTAGGAATAACATTTACAGAATAATTAACAGCAAGACTTACATTTTTTAATTCTTGAGGCTTAAAAATCTCTGATTTTCCTGAAATAATATCATTACTGTCCGCTTCTATTATTATTTTTGATTTATCCGCAGTTGAATTTACAATTACGTCTGTAAGAGAAATCAAAGCTTTATACCTCTGTGGATTGGTAACTTTTTCTCCAATATAGTTAAGATCAGAATTTCTGAATGTTGGAAAAATCATATCGTCACAAATGATTTCAGAAAATCCGGCATCAGATATTTCTTTTGTTAAATACTTATAATATTCCTGTGTATATGTTTCAAATGGAGACAACCATGGCTTTCCGCCAAATGAAGGAGCGTCATCAAGCCAAGTAGAATTATCGCTTGCAATTTTATATGATCCATCCCTGTTAGCACCATATCTGTTATTATCGTTAAGAACATTAATTTTTGCAATAGGAGTTATATCCTTACTTTTTATAATATCTGCAATCTGCTTTGCATTTAACTCTGAATTAACCTTAAGTTCAGCAGTTGCTGCAAATTCTGATCCTGTTATATAGTTTATCTGACCACCCTGTGATTTTAAAACCACTACTACAGATGTATAGCCATTTGCCTTTACAGCATCAAGATCCTTTTCCAAAGCTGCTTTTGTAGCTAAACTTTCTAAAGATAAAGTGTATGCTACAAATGATGTTTTGTTTTCTGTAACAGTTGTCTGGCTCTCATCAGAATCTGTTAAACTACTCTCAGTTGTCTGCGAAGTAGTTACTGTCGGTGTCCATGGCTCTGTTTCTATTGTTTTATTTTTATCATTCTTAAAAAAGTTTATTATTGGCTCTATTACACTATATCCAAAGAAAATTATTACAGCAGCTATTATTAATATTAATAAAACAATTACAACTTTTCCAGCTCTTTTTTTTCTGTACATTCTTTTGTTTCGAAAGACTTTTCTTCCTTTTGTCATTTTCTATGCTCCCTTCACCTAGAATGAAACCTGTTGATGTGAGATGCCATAAAAAGCCATGCTTAGTATTCCAATATAAATTAGTATTAAAGGATAACCTCTGAACGATATAGGTGCTTTTTCAGAAGATAACCGTTCATAGACAATGGATATAATATACAATGCAAATATAAATCCTATACCACTCATAAGTCCAAAAATTATATAATCAATAAAGTTGCCATATTTGCTTACACATAAGAATATTGTTCCGAAAACAACACAGTTAAATGCAGAAATGTGAACAAACTTTCTTAATTTATCAAATGTCTTATTAAAGCATTTCCAGATTACAATTAATGTAATAATATATACAAAACCTACTAAAACAACATATATTAAAGGCCTTATCAATTCAAGATTATTAATATTTACAATAGATTTGTTTACAAAATAAGACAGAACACTTGTTATTGTTGTAAAATAAGTTACACATATTCCAAAACTCAGAGCATCTTTTTTTATCTTTGAAATTGCAAGCAATGTGCTTGTACCAAGAGCATTTGAGAAAATAATATTCTCAAAAAAAACAGCAGTAAGAGAAAACAGAATATAGTTCATTATTATATTCAATTCTCAACACTCCTTACAATCAATAAAATAAATCTAAATAAAGCCGCGCTAAGTCCAAGAAGTATAAACCCACCGAAAGGAGCTGACATAGGCTCGAATAATACAGGCATTCCAAGTGTTTGCCCTGCAATCTGGCCTGTTGAAATAAGTTCCCTTACAGCACCATATAATATTACTATAATATCATAGCCTATTATACTGAAAAATAAATCTGCAAACATTTTTATTCTTTTTTCTTTAAAGAATATTATTTCAGATTTTGATATAATAAACGAATTTGATATTAAAAGTGGAACAAAGATTCCCATATCTATAATCTGCTGCGGAATAAACCCATTTAAAAACTTTATAATCGGAATATACACAACAGATGCAATCAACGTATATAATATAATGCGGATTGTATACACGATTTTCTGAGGAATAAATGAAGATATTATCAAAGTGAATAATGTTATTAAAGAAAAAGTCAACGCTAAAGTCATACCATTATAAAAAGTATTGTCAAAAACTACAACAGGGGCTATTACCATACCACTTACCAGTATAGCATTCTTTTTAAACAATCCATTTACTATTGCATTATTTCTTTTTGGTTTATTAAGATTTTTTGCTCTTTCCTGATCCATTATCCTTATTATCCCCATCAATTAAAGTAATCGTTTCGTTTACATTTTGCAGATGCTTATTAAAATGTCGTCTCATTGAAACAATAAAATCAGAATTGCTGTTGTTAAGCATTCCTGCAAATGATAATGCCTTTTTATCAAGGTCAATTCCAATTGGTGCTGCAATTATTACAGCATATATAATTGCATTATCGCATTCTCCTGCATATTGTATAACAATAGTAAATATCGATACTATAAGTCCATATATAAATCTTGAAGATTTAGTTTTCGGAACGGTACTATAATCACATGATAAAAATATAATACCAAAAAGTAAAATATCAGAACCTAATGTATTAATAAGTACAGATAGGTTGAATCCATTAAAACAAAGGGAAAACAGTGTAATGAATATCATTTCAGTAAAAAATACAATAGCTGAAACTGACCTTCTCATCATTAAAAATAACGCTCCGACAATAAGTACTAAGATATGAGTACTTCCCATTGCACCACTATAATTTCCTGAAAGTATGTTTATAGGAGAAATTCTTGTAACAGTAATAACGCCTGTACTTAAATCTGGTTCAAACACTGCATTATTACATATATAATTCAAGTCAAGAATATCAAAAGGCTCCGGGTACTGAAGAACATATAAAGGAAAACATAGGGATACAAAAATAAAACCTACAGCTGCACAGTTAAAAAGCTCATATCCATGTCCGCCAAAAATCTGTTTTGATATAATAATTGAAAATATTGCCGCAATAATTACAATATAATACGGCACCGATGCCGGCATCAGTAATGCAAGAATTATACCTGTAACTACTGAAGATAAGTCATGACCATGTAAAATGTCTTTTCTTGCCTTGATGCAGGCAATATCAGTAAGTATACAAAAGATAACGCTTATCAGTATTGTAATAAGAGCCCGTATCCCATAGTAGTAAAATGACAATCCGGACAGAATTACCAAAACTAAAAGCATATCCAATGAAATTGAGAATTCGGTTTTATTATGTATCCTTGGCTTCATTTATAGACCTTTCTTCTTATATAATAACTTTATACAGGAACAGGAGTAAACAATGGTAATTGATATTATAAGCTATAATACAATTAAAGTGGTTATGTCAGACGACGAATTGTCTGAATTTGATCTTAATTATAAAAAAATAGATGAAAATGATATAAACACACAAATGATGATTTTACATATAATTGATGAAATTAAAACGCAGAAAAGTATTGATTTATCATCAGAAAAAATTTATATAGAAATTTTCCCCATTAAAAACTCAGGATGTCTTTTCTATATTTCATATATTGATAATACAAGCACCCCAACTAAAGCTGTATGCGAAACAATTACATACAAAACTGAAAACATCAATGATATTTTCAGCATTTGTATGGAACTAAGCGAAAAAAAGAACATACTTGACAGTCAGCTATATTATGGAATTAATTCCTTTTTTATTATTATAAATACCTTTTCTGATTCTAATGATAAATTATTTAAAAATAAAAGAATACATAATTCATTTATTCCCGGAGAAGCTTATGCAAGTATGGTCAGGGAACATTATGACTGCATATGTGATACTGATGCAATGAATCTTATTGCAGAATTAAAGTAAAGATTTTACAGCAGTGCTCATATTTTCAGCATTAAACAAATAAGAACCAGCAACAAGAATATTTGCCCCTGCCTGCTTAACCTTTACAGCAGTTTCAGCGTTGATTCCACCATCTACCTCAATATCTGTATCAAGGTTATTATCGTCAATATACTTTCTTATTGTTTTAATTTTATCAAGAGTGGATTCAATGAAGCCCTGTCCTCCGAATCCAGGCTCAACAGTCATTACAAGAACCATATCCAGATCATTTAAGTATGGAAGGACTTCTTCCGCTGAAGTACCGGGTTTAATCGACATGCCAACCTTTACGCCGCATTTTCTGATAGCCTTGATTGTTGTTGCAACATCAGAATTGCTTTCATAATGAAAAGTAATAATATCTGCTCCGCTATCAGAGAAATCTTTTACATATTTCAAAGGTTCAATTATCATAAGATGAACATCAAGAACCAGATCTGTACATTTTCTGACTGATTTCAGTACAGGGATTCCATATGATATGTTATTGACAAAAACTCCGTCCATTACATCAAAGTGAATATATTCACAGCCTGAATTTTTTGATTTATCAATATCCCTCTGCAGATTTGCAAGATCAGCGCTGAGAATAGATGCTGAAACTATAGTATTCAATAATATCCCCCTAAGCACATTTATACTTAATAATTATATAATATCTGCTTTGAATCGTCAATACATAATAAGAAATTAGTTGAAATTAATTAGCAAAATTTGCATTTTTACTTTTTTTCTTTTGTAATATTATCTGCTATTTCCTTAAAAACTGGACCACAACTAATATTACCTGTTATCCCGTCCTCAACAACTACAGTTACAGCATATTTAGGATTATCAACGGGAAAAAAGCCTGTAAACCAACACGTAGACTGTTCAATGTTATTACCATTGAATTTTCCTGTCTGAGCTGTAGATGTTTTTCCACCTGCTGAAGTCAGCAAAGGCTTTGACCTAGAATTATCAACCTGAACTGTCTTAACCATAAAATTCTGTAATTGTTCTGCTGTTTGTTCTGAAATAGATCTATGAGATTTATAGTTGCTGTATGGTAAAAATTCACCTTGTTTATCAAAAATTCCGGAAATAAGAACCGGTGCAGGTGTTTTTCCTCCGTTTGCAATAGTTGCAGTGAGCAATGTAACCTGCAATGGTGTTGCTGTCAATTTGCCTTGTCCAAATGACATATTGGCTTTTTCAGCAGGTATCTGCAATTCTGACATATTCTGAACATTACCTGCCTGTGAAATCATTCCGCTGCAGAGCAGAGAATTATTTCCAAATCCAAAACTCTTAGATATTTCAAGTATTTTATCATTGCTGATAAATGTGGATAAATTAATAAAATAAGTGTTGCATGATTCCGCCATAGCTGTACACATATCAATTTCCTGATGTCCATCCCATTTATGACAGCTGAATTCCACATCTTTTATGGAAATCTTACCTGTACATGTGTAAGTGTACTCGGGGCTGATACCAGACTCCAATGCACTTGCCGCAATAACTAACTTGAAAATGGAGCCTACATTATAAGCAGAAAAGGCCCTGTTTATCATAGGACTATCAGCATCATCAAGATATATGCTGACATTTGATGGATTAAAATCTGGTTTGCTGACACATGCTTTTATCTCCCCGGTGTTTACATCCATAACCAGAACAGCACCTCTATTAATACCCTTTGCAGCAGTCTCACATATTTGCTGAATATCACTGTCTATAGTTGTAACTACACCAGCTTTTATCTCTGAACTCTTTTCAAGCTTATAGGTTGTGCCATCTAAGATTCCTCCTACAGCATCTACATTATACGTAATTTTGTTTCTAGTTTTTATACTGGAAATATATTCACCAAATGCTCTTTCTACACCACAAATGCCGATTCCATCAGAACAATAGCCGACAATGTGTGGAGCAAGCATTGAATCATTAGTTCTAACGGTTGATGAAAAGACTATCAACTCGGGATTATTTAGGCCTTCAGTGTTTACTTCACAAAGGAAAGGCATTTTGTTCTCAAGTCTGTTCAGCAATGACTTTTTATCAACAGCATATGGGAGAACAGACATAACAGAATTTGCCTCAGGCATAACTACAGCATAATATTTTTTTTGAGTGTTGTTGAGCTTTTTAAAATTACAATCATAAATTGCAGGATACTCATAATCTGTATAAAGTGTATATTTTCCCGAATTGGCAACAGCTTGAGTAATATTATTATCAGCCATTATTCCGCTCATTTTAAAGCATACAACTGCAAAACAACATGAAATAATAATTATTATTCCTGAAAGCTTCTTTAACATAAAATCCCTCTTTGTAAATACTTAGTTTACATTAAGTATTCCACAAAAAGGGATGTATTAAACTACATAACAGAATGTTTTATTTTTGCAGCTGTAAGGGTATTTTTCATAAGCATTGCAATTGTCATTGGCCCAACTCCACCAGGAACAGGGGTAATATATCCTGCCTTTTCAGAGCAAGCTGCAAAATCAACATCCCCGCAAAGTTTTCCGTCTTCAAGTCTGTTCATTCCGACATCTATTACAACTGCTCCTTCCTTAACCATATCTGCTGTTACAAAGTTAGCTTTTCCGACAGCTGCTACAAGTATATCTGAATTTGAACAAATCTCTTTAAGATTCTTGGTTTTTGAATGACATACAGTTACAGTTCCGTTCTTATGTAACAGCAGCATTGACATAGGCTTACCTACAATATTACTCCTTCCGATTACTACACAGTTTTTACCGCACACATCTATTCCAGTATCAGCAATCAGTTCCATTACACCAGCAGGTGTACAAGGAAGAAATTTAAAATCACCAATCATAATATGTCCTACATTTTCAGGATGAAAAGCATCTACATCTTTTTCTGGAATAATCATATTAATAACTGCTGTCTCATTGATATGCTTCGGAAGTGGAAGTTGGACAAGTATTCCGTTTACCTTGTCATCTTTATTAAGTTTATTAACCAAATCAAGAAGTTCTTCTTGTGTTGTTGATTCTGGAAGAGCATATTCAAAAGATTCAAATCCAACTTCTGCGCAAGCCTTCTTTTTGTTGTTTACATAAACTCTTGACGCAGGATTATCACCTACAATAACAACTGCAAGTCCTATTTTTATACCTTTCTGAGCAAGAATCTCTGTTTCAGCTTTTACTTCAGCCTTTACTTTTGCAGAAACTGCCTTTCCGTCAATTATCTTCGCCATCTTTATTATCCTCCATGGTTTCTTCAATTTTACTTTCATCAGAAGTTATTTTGGTATCTGTCTTTTTATTTCCTTTACTGTTAGCTTTTTCTTCAGCCTGCTTCAACAATATTTTGGATTCTTCAGTATCCTTATAGAACGTATATTCACCATCAAGTGCAATCTTTCTTCTTTTTGCTAATATAATAATCAATGCAGCTAATACACAAACACCTGCTACAAGCTGTGATACTCTTATATGTCCAATCATTAAGCTATCTGTTCTGAGTCCCTCAATAAAGAATCTTCCAAGACCATACCAACCAACATAGAGCAAGAAAATTTCACCGTCAAACTTTCTTTTCTTGCTATACAGGTGAAGAATAAGAAATCCAATAAAGCACCACAATGACTCATATAAAAAACATGGGTGAACAGGAATAAGCGGATCAACCTGAATTCCGGTTGATTCAAAAATCTTATTTGCATTCTCACTAAGATAATTCTGTATTCTTAAGCTTGTCATTCCCCACGGAAGGTTAGTATTACTTCCAAAAGCCTCATGGTTAAAGAAGTTTCCCCATCTTCCGAAGCCCTGACCAATCAGGAATCCCATTCCGGCAAGGTCAAGCAGAGGCGCTATTCTAACTTTTCTAATTTTAGCAACAATACAACCAATAATAACTGAACCTATTATTCCACCATAAATTGCAAGTCCGCCATCTCTAATTGAAAAAACGGAACTCAAATTATCTTTGTAGTCATCCCACTGCATTAAAACAAAGTATGCTCTTGCGCCAATAATACCACCAATAAGCCCAAAGAATACTGCATCCACTACTCTGTCCTGATCAAGACCATAACTTTTCATTCTTTTAAAGCAATAGAAAAATGCAAGTAGCAAGCCTAACGTTATCATTATACCATACCACTTTATTGTAAGTCCGAATACTGTAAATGCATCACTGTTTACAGTAAATTCCCATCCCAGTTTTGGAAATATTAACTTGTTCCAATCAACAATTTGCGTCATAATTTCTAATTCCTCTCTGTTTTATGAATAAATTATTCATTTGGCTCTATTACAGACATAGTAACATTTTGGGTATCAAAAGCTTCCAGGCGCTTTTTAACATCTTCAAAAGTTACATTAGCAACAACCTCAATAAGTTCAAAAGCTGAATGTCCATCCATACCTGAATTCAGCATTATGGTTGCAATAGTTTCAACATCATTAAGATCCCGTATCAAAGAACCATAATATGATTTCTTTATAATATTGAACCTCTCTTCATTAAAGCCTTCAGTCTTACATCTTTCAACTTCTTCAACTATATTTTTGAGAACATCATCAGGATTTCTTGATTCTCCGCCGAATATAGGACAAAAATACCCATCTCCGTCAAAAACCTCAGTAGAAAAAGTCGAATTAATTATACCGCTGTCATAAAGTCTCTTGTAAAAGTCTGATGTTTCATCAGCAAGCAATGATAGAACTATGTTTGTTTCAACTTCAGCCTTTACCATTTCAACACCTGAAAAAGGCTTCTGCTTGAATCCTATATTAAAAATTGGCAATGAAACTTCAAGCTTCTGAGTAACCTTATCCTGAACTACATTATATGGTTCATCCTCAAATGCAGTCTGGAGTTCTATATTTTCACAAGGTTTAAGCATTTTATCGCAGATTTTAATGACTGTTTCTTCATCAACATTTCCTGCAATGCTAAGAACCATATTATTTAGATTGTAAAATGTATTATAACATCTGTACAGCAAGTCCTTATCAATCTTTGCAATACTTTCAACTGTACCAGCAATGTCAATCTTAACCGGATGATTATAGTACATTCCCTGAAGCATGTTGAAAAATACTCTCCAGCCTGGATTGTCTTGATACATTTTTATTTCCTGAGTAATGATTCCCTGTTCCTTTTGCACGGTTTCATCTGTGAAATATGGATTCTGTACAAAATCAAGAAGAATTTCAAGCGATTCTTCAAAGTTATCTGTACAGCTAAACAAATAGCAAGTCTTGTCAAATGAAGTATATGCATTTGCAGATGCACCTGTCTTTGCATACAAGCTGAAAACATCGCAATCTTCATTCTCAAACAGCTTATGCTCAAGATAATGAGCAATACCGTTCGGAACTGTTATAAAATCCTTATCCTTGTTAGTCTTAAACTTAACATTTACAGAACCGTACTTAGTGCCAAATAACGCATGGGTTGTACTGTAATTCTCCATTTTCCAAATATAAATATCAAGTCCAGTTTTGTGCTTTATATGAGTATATTGTTCATTTAATTTAGCATTTTTTATGATTTCTTTGTTCATATATCAGTTTTCCTTCCCGGTAAGAACATAAACAGTATCAAGCTTAAAAGTATTTGCAACAGCAATAACATCATCTCTTGTAACCTTTTTAAGTTCTTCAATCTGATCTTCAGGCGTAAAAGATGTCTTACAGTAGGCCTGGTTAAAATACCAATCAGCAAGTGAACGAGGACTATCATTTACTCCGCGCCATGAATTAATTATAGCAAGCATACTGTTAATCATATCTTCATCTGTAAAATCGCCATTCTGTACTGCTTTTATCTGATTAAGTATCTCGTCCTGAGCTTTTTCTATATTCTCTTTTTCAACGCCGCTGTCAATATATAAAACACCCTTTGTATCATTATATCCCGATGAACAATAATAGCAAAGACTGAGTTTTTCTCTTACATTAAGAAAAAGTTTTGAGAAAGGAGTACCACCTAGAATTGCGTTAAAAAGTTTAATAGCTGTTTTATTTTTATCATCTGTTTTTAATGCCATTACCATCTTGCTTTGTATAATTTCAACTCTTTCAGTTACTCTTCTAACCTCATCCTTTACCCTTGATAATTTAGAGCAATTATCTCCTTTAAAATCACGCTGTATTTGATTAAGTGCACTGCAAAGCCTTGCCTTAACGTTATCTGGTTCAGATTCACCGACATAAACTATTTCTATCTGTGAATTTCTGAGCATTTTAAGGTACTGATTATAAGCATCTTCTGGATTTATTGCTTCTGCTGTAGAAATTTCACCCTTTGCAGAAACTTGAGCAGGTTCATTTTCAAATATATTTATGCTCGCACGTTTAAAAGAATAAGATCTCTTATCATTTAATTCAGCATAAATATCATCAAGAAGCTCCTGCTTTTTAGTTTCAAAATCCTTTTTGTCAAACTCACCATTTTCAACGTTAGGATTTATAAGACAATCTATAAGAATTTCTGTAAGCTCATCAGTTATTTTTTCATTTTCAAGTGCATACTTATCTGCAATACAAGAACCAACAAGCGAAATTATCTGAGAATCACCTTTTTTTGAAACAGCACCCTTTATTACAGATCCATATAAGGATGATACTTTTTTGTTCAATTCAGTAAATGTAGGATAGTTTTTATTGCTGTCACTTATTACAATAGGAATAATAGCATTAAGTGCAGCACTCTCCTTATCAAGTTGTGTAATCATATGAATACCAACAGTATTGGTTTTCAGTCTTTTATCAACTACAGAGGTAAAATAAACTCCATCAGCACATTTATCATGACTGTATTTTAACGACAATCCAATCAACTCCAATTAAAAATCATAAATTTATTATATCATAACTGATTACATATTTCTATACCCATTGAAAAAATATACAGCTTGACAATAACATATTGCAGCTGTACAATTAATTTATACATATATTTTATATTTATACCATGTATTATTATTAGAAATGTCATAATTTATATTCAGGAGGTGTTTTATCATAAGTATTAACAGCACAGAGTGTCCGTCATTCTTAAATGATTTTTTTACTTATCAACGAGTTGTACGCATTAAATCGGAACGTACATGTGAAGCTTATTATTTTGATTTACGTCTTTTTTTAAGGTATCTAAAAAAAACTAAGCTACATCTTGATGATAAAATTCCACTTGAGGAAATAACTATAAATGATATTACAGTTGATATGCTGAAATCATTTACTAAACTTGATGCACTTACATACCTTAATTATGTTGCATCTGAAAGAAATAATACACCAAAAACCCGTGCAAGGAAACTTTCTTCGCTTAAAATGTTCTTTAAATGTCTGACAGTAGATCTGAATATCCTTAATCAAAATCCTGTTAAAGATATTGAATTTCCTAAGTTACCAGAAAGTTTGCCTAAATACCTGACTTTAAATGAAAGTTTAAAACTTCTTAATAATTTTGATAAAGAAAAAGATTATTATCTCCGTGATTATTGTATAATTACTCTTTTCATCAACTGTGGAATGCGTCTCAGCGAGCTCGTCGGACTTAATATTCAGGATATCAATTTTGATGAACAGACGATGCGTCTGCTCGGAAAAGGTAATAAAGAAAGAATTGTTCATCTTAACAAAGCCTGTATGAATGCAATTTATAATTATTTAAATATAAGAAAAGCCCCTCAAGGTACATCAAATGCACTATTCGTCAGTAAACAGTATAAAAGAATAAGTAAGCGAAGAGTTGAGCAAATTGTTGATGAGGCTCTTCAGGCAAGCAATCTTGACAAAAGGGGTATTACTACTCACAAACTACGTCATACAGCTGCTACTCTTATGTATCAGTATGGAAATGTTGATACGCTTGTACTTAAAGAGATACTTGGACATAAAAGTATATCTACCACAGAGATTTATACTCATCTTGGAAATGACAGTATCAGAGAAGCTATGGATTCTTCACCTTTAGCTGATGTAATACCAGATAAAAAAAAGCCGTCGGAATAAAGTTCCAACGGCTTTTTAGTTTAATCAGAATTAATACTCGGTATCATCTTTCTTAATTTTGAAAATAAACTTAAAAAGATTAGTAAGTAACTTCGGACTCTTTATAACTACAATTTTCATATGTTCATACCTCCAGATATATTTTATACATACTATTCAAAATAATTAAAAAGGTTCGTAATTTTATTTAGAAGAAAAAATAATGAGTAATTTACCACTTATTACTTCTACAGAACAGCTTTTTTCTAAAATTTCATTACTTACACCAAGAGGAAAACTTGTGGTAAGAGTATATTTGTCTAGATTGTATTTTGTGCCGGTAGTAGTAATAACGGTTTCCGGTGAAATAGCAAAAACAGAAAAGTAATAACCATCAATTCGGTTATAGTGCTTTATTCCCTGTCCCTGAAAACACACAACATCGCTGTCACCAATAATAGTACCGTTACATCCTTGTTCATAAATATATTCAAGTATCTGTATATTTGCATAGGTATGGTCAAGTCTACCACCCAAAGCTCCATACAAAACTATTTCTTTAAAACCCTTACTTATTGCCGTTTTAACTGCAAGCATCATATCAGTATCATCTTTTTCAGCCGGTACAGTAAGCTTTTCTTTATAATTATCAGTAAATTCACGGATACTATCAAAATCACCAAGTAGAAGATCTGCAACAGCACCTAACTGTGATACATGAACTAGTCCTCCATCTGCAGCAATTATATAATCACTACTTTTGATATTAATATTATCATAGTTACTGATCTCAGCACTTCCGAATATAATACACTTATTCATTTACTTGCCCTTAACTTCCCATTCTTTTATCTGCTTTGCTTCCTCATACATACTTACATAGCTGTTAAACCTTGAAACTGCAATAAAACCATTATTTACAGCATCAATGACTGCACATCCCTTTTCTTTTGTATGGGAACAGTCTGTAAATCTGCATTCATCCTTATACTCCTTGAATTCTTCAAAGCAGTCCTGAATATCATCTTTAAGAATTATATCATACTTATTTGTTTCAAGGGTGGAAAAACCTGGTGTATCAGCAATAAAGCCTCCATTTGAAAGTTTAAACAGTTCAACATGACGTGTAGTATGACGTCCCCTGCCGAGTTTTTTGCTGATTTCACCTGTCCTGATCTGCAAATTGGTGTCAAGATGATTAAGAAGTGTGGATTTTCCTACACCTGTATTTCCTGTAAATGCACTTATTTTACCTGCAAGCTTATCATAAAGCTTCATGTAGGATTTCCTATTTTCATAATCTATCTCAAGTATATCTATGCCAATATTGCTGTAAATCTGCTTAAGTTCAGGATTTTTTTCAATATCTATTTTTGTTATAGCAATAAGATTATCTATATCCTTGTACTTCGAAATTGCAATAAATTTATCAAGAAGAGTAAGATTTGGAGCAGGATCACATGTTGATATTACAAAAATCAACTGATCTAGATTAGCTAATGGCGGTCTAATAAGCTCATTTCTACGTTCTTTTATCTCACTTATAACGCCCCTATCATTTCTTATTTCACTTATAGTAACATTGTCACCTGTATAAGGAGATATGTTCATCTTCCTAAAAATTCCTCTTGCAGAACATTCTAAAATACCTAAAGGGGTCTCTACACTATAAAGACCCCCGATTGATTTTATTATAATTCCATCAATCTGATTTTGCATTTAATAATTAACCTCTTATCAGTTGGTATTGTTTAAAATATCATTCCAGAATACATCATCGTCTCCATATACTACATCAGGTTCTGTTTCAGTAGGAATATACGATGAATTATCATAAAAAATCGCTTGGAACCCTCTGTAATCATATGATTGTTCTGTTACATTGCCTTCGACAAAGTCAACCCTATACTCTCCGATATCATCACTGCTACCTGTATCTGAGTTAATACCCTCTATAATAACATTCTGAATTTCATTACCTGTAACATCAATTGAAACTGTTGAAACGTAAGCAATGTTATCAACAGCTTTTTCGCCAACAACGTCACCGTTAATATAAGCCTTGAATACAGCTTTACCCTTAACATTATTCGGAACGCTGAATGTTACAGTAACTGTTTCAGAAGGAGCTGCTCCTGAACTTACTTTAATAATCAAAGCTTGTTTTGGTGAAACAATGTTAGGAGAACCGCTTTCATCAAGGGCAGGTATACTCTGTTCAATTACAGTGCCTTCTTTTTCTGTTGAATCAGTCTCTACAAACTGAACATTCTTGAACTCACTTAGCATCTGTTCGGCAACATCTCTTGGCTTACCAACAACATCAGGCATAATAATATCCTGTTCTTCCGGGCCTCTGCTTACAACCATTATTACAGTTGAACCGTCCTGTACTGATTCATTTCTTGCAGGCTGAGTTTCAATTACAGTTCCCTTTTGTGCTTCGTTTACTACACTTTTAAGCTTAACCTTAAGTCCCTGAGTCTCGAGCATAGTCTGAGCTGTGTTTGCCTCAAGATCATATACATTTGGAATGGTAACCATTCTTGGTCCTTTGCTGACAACTACTGTAACAGGTTCTTTACCAACAATATATTTATTTCCTTCAGAAGGCTTCTGACTTATAATTACTCCCTCAGGATATTCAGCTGAATATTCCTGTGAATCAGCTGTAATTGTAAACTTTTCTGAAAAGAAACTCTTTGCATCTTGATAAGAATACCCAATTAAGTTAGGCATAGTATCTACATCTTCTGTAGGAGTACCAACAATTTTTGTGAGGACAATCCATGCAACAAATATTACAGCAATTATGACTACAACAGCTGCTATCGCAGTAAGTGTAACAATAAAATATGATGATTTTGAAGCTGTTCTTTCACCCTCATAATACTCTTTCTTTGTAGGCGCAGTTGTTCTTGATGCTTTCTGAATAGAATTAGCCCCCCCAGTGTGATTACCTTTTCCAGCAGTTTGATAAGCTGTTGCAGCAGCAGCTTTTGAAATTTTACTTGTACTGTAGTATTGTGTTTTTTCTGATATATATTTATACTCAAAAACAATACTTGGATTTTTCTTGAATTCCTCAATATCTTTAATCATTTCAGAAGCGGATTGGTAACGTTTAGAAGCATCTTTCTGCATAGCTCTGATAACAATTTCCTCTAATCCTTCTGGAATTGAGTCATTGATTTCTCTTGGTGTCTTTGCAGTATTCTGCATATGCATAAGAGCAACAGAAACAGGATTATCAGCATCAAATGGCTTTACACCTGTAAGCATTTCATACAACATAACACCTACTGAATAAATATCACTTTTTTCATCGGTGATATCTCCTCTTGCCTGTTCTGGAGAAATATAATGCACTGAACCTATAGCCTTGTCAGAAATAGTTTTGCCCTCTTCTCTAGCAAACCTTGCAATACCAAAGTCCATGACTTTAATTGTTCCATCAGGGAACAACATGATATTCTGTGGCTTTATATCTCTATGAACAATTCCTCTGTCATGTGCATGCTGAAGAGCACGAAGAATTTGTATAATGAAATGAATAGAATCCTTCCATTTCAGAACACCTTGCTGGTCAATAAATTCTTTTAAAGTTATACCATCAATATATTCCATCACAATATACTGAATCTTATCCGTAAAACCAACATCTATTATTTTAACAATGTTAGGATGAGAAAGAACAGCAATTGCTTTGGACTCATTGCGGAATCTTCTGATAAAATCCTCATTGTCAGCAAATTCATTTTTAAGAATTTTAACCGCAACTATCCTATCATCAATAATATCTACAGCCTTATATACATCAGCCATTCCACCGATACCAATAAGTTCTGTAATTTCATAACGACCATCGAGCTTTCTGCCGATGTTTTTATCCATTTAATTCACTCCTGTAATACAATTGTATTTATGATATTATTATACTGTTTCATTAATTAGTCAAATCTTTAATTTATAACAGCAACTGTAACATTGTCATTTCCGCCATTTTTTAAAGCAAGATTAACAAGATTACTTGCAATTTTATCGGTGTCACTCCTTGTTACAATATCAAGTATATCCTCATCTTCGCAACATCCTGATAATCCATCGGAACATATTATTACAACAGCTTTTTCTGAAACAATAAGTTCAAAAAAATCTGGCTCTAATGTATCAGTAACACCAACAGCCTTTGTAATATAATTTCTTTGCGGATGATTTCTAAGTTCTTCTTTAGTGATTTCCCCATTTTCATACATTTTCATTACTACTGTATGATCTTTAGTAATCTGATGTATCTTACCATCATCAACTAAATATGCCCTGGAATCCCCGACGCTTACAACATAAAGCTGAGACTCATTTCGTAATACTGCAACGCAGGTTGTACCCATGCCATGCATAGATGAACTTGACATGGCAATATCATATATTACTGCATTTGCAGTTTTTATAGCTGACAAAAACAAATTCTTTGTCATGTTAGAATCATAACTGCTTTTATATACCTTTGTTATTCTGTCGTAAATAATTTCAATGGCTTTCTGACTAGCTTCACTGCCAGCATTTTCGCCACCCATTCCGTCGCAGATTACAGCAAAATTAACATCATTATCAAAACTATATGTTTTTACACGGTCCTGATTTTCAAGCCGACTCAACCCTATATTAGTATCAAAATAGATATTCACCTGCTTCATCCTTTCTAGTTCTACAAGCAGTAAATGCTAAATTTCATATTCTCTTCTTAATTGTCCGCAAGCAGCATTAATATCAGTGCCAAGTGTTCTCCTGACTGTGACATTTATACCACCCTTTTCAATGCGATCTTTAAAAGAAGCCAGCGCTTTTCTGTTAGAAGTAAAATCTCTCTCTTTAATTTCATTGACAGGAATCAGATTAACATGACAATTAATCCCCCTCAATAATCCAACAAGCATATCTGCATCGTTCGCAGAATCATTAACATTATGAATTACAGCATATTCAAACGATATTCTTCGACCAGTCGCTTTTATATAGTATTTGCAGGCTTTAATTAATTCTGAAATATTATATTTCAGATTCACTGGCATTATTTCGCTTCTTTTTTTATCCGTTACAGCATGTAACGATATTGATAATGTCAGTCCATACTTTAACTCGGCTAAGTCATATATTCGGTTCACAAGTCCGCAGGTTGAAAGTGATACATGACGAAGACTCATATTACGTCCGTTTTCAGAAGAAAGAAGCTGTAAAAACTTGATTACATTATCATAGTTATCAAGTGGTTCTCCAATCCCCATAAGCACAAGGCTGTCAACATGACGCTCACTGTCCCGTTCTGCTTCATAAATCTGAAGAAGCATTTCAGACGGAGTAAGGTTTCTTTTAAAACCTGCTATAGTAGATGCACAGAACTGACATCCCATTTTGCAGCCAACCTGAGTTGAAATGCAAATACTGTTTCCGTGTTTATAATCCATCAGGACAGTTTCAATATGATTACCGTCAGAAAGCTCATAAAGATATTTTACAGTATTATCTATTGAAGATTCAAGCTTTCTAACTATATTTAAGCTATTTATACAAAAGTTTTTTGATAATATTGTTTTAAATGACGAAGATAAATTAGTCATATTATCAAAATCATATACTTTTTTTATATGTAGCCATTCATATATCTGTACGGCTCTGAACTTCTTTTCACCTAATTCAGAAATATGTGCCAGCAATTCGTCATATGACAAAGACAAAATATCAATTTTATCCATCAAAATTACAACCTCTATCTAACTTTTTTTATCTTGCTCACAAAAAAACCATCTGAATCAAAATCACAAGGAAAAATTGTTGCTTTATATTCACCAAATGGCTTTCCTATATCATCGAGAAAATTAACTCCACAGAACTCAGGAAATTCATTAAGAAACCTGTCAATAACATTATCATTTTCATCTCTGTTGACTGAACAAGTAGAATAAACTAATTCACCACCAACTTTAAGGTATCTGGAAGCAGTCTTAAGAATATTGTACTGTATTTCAGGAAGATTACGAATATCTTTAAGTGACTTATACTTTATTTCAGGTTTACTTCTGATAACACCAAATCCTGAACATGGAACATCACATAATACTTTATCAAATAATCCAAGATCTTCTTTATATACCTTTGCATCGTTTTGAATAGCCTTGATATTAGTCAATCCTAATCTTTCAGCACCATTCTTGATAAGATCCACACGCTTTTGATGAAGATCACATGCTGTAATATTACAATTACCACCTGTCATTTCAGCAAGAGTAAATGTTTTACCACCAGGAGCCGCACATATATCCAAAATACTGTCATCTTTACTAACATTCAAAGCCATACAGCAAAGCTGAGAAGAAATATCCTGAATATGAAAATACCCTTCAATATATAATGGAGATTTTTCGATTGAACCAGAGTTTCTTAGCTTTATACAATTATCCAACAAACTACATTTAGATGCAAAAACTGATTCTTTTTCAAATTTACTAATCAATTCGTCACAGGATGTCTTAGTGTTATTCACTCTTGCTGTAATGTCATTTGGTTTTACACTAGCTTGAAGCAATGATAATACGTCACTTTTATCATAGTCAGTCATCCACTTCTTTATGAGTGTAACCGGGCATGAATATTGTATTGATAAATTATCTAATTCATTACCAGCATCCTTAATTATCTTATCATCTCTTATAAAACTACGCAAAACTGCATTTATAAACCCCGCTGCGCTGTTCTTTCCCTTCTGCTTAATTAATTCAACAGACTCATTAACAACAACATTATCAGGAATTGAATCCATATATTTCAATTGATACAAACCAATGCACAAAATCAGTACAACTTCTTTATCAAGTTTCTGTAAAGGCTTTGAGCTATACATTGAAATAATATATTCAAGAGTAATTTTTCTCTCAATTACACCATAAAAGATTCTTGAAATTACTGCTTTTTCTTTGTCTGTTATTCCGATATTGTTTAAAGCACTGTTTAAGGTAAGGTTTGAAAAAGCAGAATCATATGATACTTTCTTTAATAACTTATAAACCGTAATACGAATTTTATTCAAAATGATTCTCCTTTTGTAATTTTATATGCTAGTGTCTTCTTCTGTTTGACAGAGCTATAAGCCTCAATAAACTGAGTAAAGATGAAAGCATTGCGGCTAGATATGTCATAGCAGCTGCAGAAAGTACCTTTTTTGCCATTTGAACCTCATCTTTGTATAGAATAAGGTTTGAATCTAATATTTTCAGAGCTCTAGAGCTTGCATTATACTCAACAGGTAGCGTTACAGCCTGAAAAAGTACTATTCCAGTAAATAAGAAGATACCAAGGGATATAAGAAACTGCATGCTGAAAACTAATCCAAGAAGTACAAGAGGCATTGATAAAAATGAACCAAATCTTGTTACAGGGACAAGTATGTTTCTAATCTTTATTGGTGCATAACCCTCAGAATGCTGAATTGCATGTCCAACTTCATGTGCAGCAACACCTATTGCTGCCACAGATGTACTGCTGTAAACACTATCTGAAAGCCTTATAACATTTGCACTTGGATCATAGTGATCTGTAAGATTTCCTGCTGTTCTTTCAATTGAAACGCCATAAAGACCACTTGCATCAAGTATCTTCCTTGCTGCTTCATAAGCATTAATTCCATGTTTATTCTGCACAGAACTGTATTTCTGAAAAGTAGAAGAAACCTTTATCTGCGCAATCAAACTAAAAATTATAGCAGGAACTATAATCCAGTAAGTAGGATCCCAAAAAATCATATAACCCTCACTTTATTTATAACAAAGTATTTTTATCAAGCTTAAATCCTCTTAAAAAATCCTGAGTCATCATTCTTTTCTTTCCCTCAAGTTGAATTTCTGTAAGTGTAATACATTTGCCATCACCACATGCAATCGTAAAATTGTCAGTATTTACAATCATACCAGGTTTGGAATTAACATAATCCTCGTCAGAGAGAACTGATTTGTAAATTTTAAGTTTTTTACCGTTAAGTTCTGTGACGGCACCAGGAAAAGAAGAAAGTCCACATATTTTGTTGTGAATAGATTTTGCATTACTATTAAAATCTATTATGCACATTTCTTTTGATATCATTGGTGCATAATTTGAAAGAGAATCATCTTGTCTGATTGGTGACAAGGTATTATTCTTTACAGCCTCAATAGTTTTAAGTAATACCTTTGAACCCATATCAGAAAGCCTATCGTGCAATTCAGAATATGTTTCATTTTCTCCGATTCGTGTACTTTCAGAAAGAAGCATATCACCAGTATCTAAACCTTCAGCCATAAGCATTGTAGTTACTCCAGTTTCTCTCTCACCATTGATAATGCTCCACTGTATCGGGCCTGCACCTCGGTATTTTGGTAAAAGTGAAGCATGAACGTTTATGCAGTACTCAGGAATATCTAAAATTTCTTTAGGTAGTATCTTTCCATATGCCACAACAATAATAAGATCAGGTTTTAATTGGTGTAAAACATTTATTGCATTCTCTGCATCTTCACCTTTTTTCAGGCTTACAGGCTGATAAACTGGTATTTTATACTGCAAAGCAAGTTCCTTTACAGGTGGTGGTGCAAGTTTATAGCCTCTTCCTTTTGGTTTATCAGGCTGAGTAAATACAGCCTGAACATTTTCACCTGAATCTATTAAAGCTTTTAAACACGGTACAGCAAAATCAGGAGTACCCATGAAAACAATATTCATTATTTGCTTTCCTCCAAATCCTCCGGATTTACCATTTCATCTGCTATATCAATAAAGAGTTGCCCCTTAAGATGGTCAAGTTCATGGCATACACATCTTGCAAAGTATTCAGTACAATCGTATTGAACATCATTACCATTTCTATCTTTTCCAACAACGGTTACATTCAATGGCCTTTTAACATATCCCCATTGCTTCGGGCAGGATAAACAACCCTCAATATCTCTCTGGTTTCCACTTTTTTTAATTATTGTAGGATTGATGAGTTCAACTAAACCTTCTCCCACATCAATTACAACCGCTTTTCTAAGTATTCCCACCTGCGGTGCAGCAATTCCTACGCCATTTGTTTTATACATTGTTTCCGCCATATCATCAAGAAGAGTCCATAGCTTTTGATCAAATTTTTCTACGTCCCTGCTTTTTTTTCTGAGAATAGGATCTTCAGAAGTTACTACTGTTCTCAATGCCATATCCGTTTCTCCTTATCAAATATTTATTCTAAACACCAATATCACCATTTATATCTATATAAGTCTGTACATTAGAAAATTCACGTTTCTTAAATGTTTGTGCCCATAATTCAGAAATAAACTTTCGAAATTGAATATTATTTTTACATTTTATAATTATTCTGTATCTGAATTTTCCGTTTATTTTCTCATAAACACATTTTGATGGTCCAAGAACTCTTAATGGAAAAGTAATGTTTTCCTGCTTCATCTTGTCCTTTATCAAAATTATAAAGAACTTGGATGCTGTATCTGCACATTTATCCAAAGGTGATGAAAATCCCACTACACAAGTATCACAGAAAGGGGGATAAATAAGCGCTTTTCTTAATGAAATGTCCTGTTCATAAAACTCTTCATAATCTTGTTGTGCAGCAAGATTCAGTACATAATGCTCAGGAACAAAAGTCTGGATAAGAGCTCTTCCTTGTTTTTCGGCTCTCCCGCATCTGCCAATTACCTGAGTAATAAGTGAAAATGTTCTTTCATAGCTTCTAAAATCTCCTGCATAAAGAGATTTATCAACTGAAAGAACGCCCACTAAAGTAACATTCGGAAAATCCAAACCCTTAGCAATCATTTGTGTGCCAACCATAATATCATATTCACCATTTTTAAAGTCATTAAATTTTTTCTCATAGGCATATCGTGAATATGTAGTATCTGCATCCATTCTAAGAATTCTTGCATCAGGAAATAATTCAGAAATTTCATCCTGAATTTTTTGTGTGCCAAACCCAGTCATCTTTATGTGTGTACTTCCACAGTCATGACACTTATCTATCATATCTGAAGAATATCCACAATAGTGACAAACAAGCTGGTTGTTAACCTTATGATAAGTAAGTGGAACGCTGCAATTTGGACATTCAACAGTTTTTCTGCAATCGCAACAACTTACATATGTATGATAACCTCTTCTATTGAGAAGAAGAATTGTCTGCTCATTATGCTCAAGGTTATAATTGATTTCTTCTACAAGTCTTTCAGAAAATATTCCAGATCTTCCATATAGTTCCTCTGAACCAAGATCTACTATTTCTGTCTCAGGCAAAGGATTATTTGAATACCTGATTTTAAGCTTGAACAGCTTATACCTTCCACTCAATGCATAATAGTAACTTTCAACTGATGGTGTCGCAGATGCCAGTAACAAAACTGCATTATGTGTTACACATCTTTTTTTCGCAATTTCCTTTGCATTATATCGCGGTGAAGCTTCAGATTTATAAGTATGTTCACCCTCTTCGTCAACAATTATAAGACCAATATTTTCAAGGGGAGAAAACACCGCACTTCTTGTTCCAACAACAACTTTTGCCTGTCCGGATTTAATACGCTTATATTCATTTAGCCTTTGTGAAAGTGAAAGACTGCTGTTTACAACAGCAATTTCACTGCCAAATAAGCATTGAAATTTTGAAACCACCTGCGGAGTGAGAGATATTTCCGGAATCATCATTATTACAGTTTTACCTATGGAAAGAGTATGCTCAATCAGCTTGATATAGACTGATGTTTTTCCACTTCCGGTTACACCAAATAATAATGCAGCATCAGGCTCTGATTTATCAACTAATGCTTTTATTCCATTGTAAGCTTCCTGCTGTTCATCTGAAAGATGTATACTATCTAGGCTTTCACTTATATTTACATCAGGAACATTAACAACCTCATATTCATAAAGCTCAACTGAACCCTTTTTACTCATATTGTTAATAAGTTGAGAAGTAACCCCACACATATAACAAATCTCTTTAACGGAGGCAGAAATATTCTCATTAAGAATGTCAATAACCTTTTTTTGCTTTGGAGTTATATTAAACAATATCCGATTGTCAATATATTCCTCTGAAAGCTTAACCATTCTGACAGTATCGTCCTTTATTTTTCTCTTTACCGAATTATTATTTACAAGAACTCCACATTTAACAAGTTCACTAACAGCAGATCTGTCAGCACCCTGTAGTATAGCAGAAATATTATCAGAATTGTTTAGTCTGAATAACAATGATTTTGCTTTCTCTGAAATACCAGTTGCACTTTTTATATCATCAGACATCCTGTATTCATCTGTAAATTGAACGCTTAGTCCAATCGGAATAAGCGTTTTAAATGCCTCATAATATGTGCAAAGGGTAGTTTCTCTCATCCAAAAGACCATTTCGAGCATTTCCCGGTTAATAAGAGGTTCAGTATCAATAATGGAATTGATAGGCTTAAACTTACTTAAATCATAGCCTTCTGCATTTTCAACTCTAAGTACAAGGGCTATTCGTTTTCTATTTCCATTGCCAAAAGGAACAATAACCCTCACACCAGCAAATACCTTATCTTCCAAATCAACAGGTATCAGATATTTATACTTTTTATCATAACCGAAGGAAGTATCACTTATGGCAACAGCGGCAATGTGCCTTATTACAAACAATAATACCCCTCCTGATATAATAATTAGATACTTTTATTCAGACTTAAGTGATTTTAATGTAGGATCTTCAACAATAACATATTTTCTGCATGCAAATTCCTCAACAGCAGTCTTTACAGGCTTCTGTTCAAGAGTTTGATTGTTTTCATAAAGTTCATCAGCAATTTCTCTTGCTCTTTTTGCTACTCCAATTACTACTGAGTAATAACTTTCATTTTTTGTTGTAATTTGTGATATTGCAGGTCTAAGCATTATTCAACACCTCATTAATATTATTAGTTTTATTTATTTTAAGCTTTTCAGCCTTGATTATCGATTGTAAATCGGATATAGCTTCTTCAAGCTCTCCGTTTACCATAGCATAATCATATTTATCTGCATTTTTTATCTCTGCTTCAGCCTGACCAATTCTTTTTTCAACAATTTCAGTGGCTTCAGTACCCCTTTTAACAAGTCGTCTTCTCAATTCCTTTATTGAAGGTGGCAAAATGAAGATAAACAAAGCTTCAGGACATTTCTCCATTATTTTCATTGCACCCTTGACTTCAATCTCAAGAATAACATCTTTGCCCGCATCAAGCATCTCATCAACCTTCTGCTTAGGAGTGCCATAATAGTTGTCACAGTAAGATGCATATTCAAGCATACCATCATTTTTAATTAGCTCTTCAAACTTATCTTTGGAAATAAAGTGATAATTTATACCGTCTATTTCACCTTGTCTTGGTTGACGTGTTGTAGCTGAAACAGAATAAAAGAAATTTCCTTGCTTTAATACTTCTGCAAGAATAGTTCCTTTGCCACATCCTGAAGGACCTGAAACAACAATAAGTAATCCTTTATTCATCTTTATCATCCTCATCATCATCCAGACGCCCTGCCACAGTTTCAGGCTGAACGGCAGAAAGTATGACATGATCACTGTCCATTACAATTACAGCTCTTGTTCTTCTGCCATAAGTAGCATCTATAAGAGATCCATTATCTTTTGCTTCCTGAACGATTCTTTTTATAGGAGCTGACTCAGGACTTACTATTGCAATAAGCCTCGCAGCTGAAATCATATTGCCAAAGCCAATATTTATAAGCTTCATAGTAAACCCCTATTCTATATTTTGTATCTGCTCACGAATTTTTTCAATCTCAGACTTAAGCTCAACTACAATCTTTGTAATTTCAATATCCTGAGCCTTTGAGCCAATTGTATTTGATTCCCTGTTAAACTCCTGTATAAGAAAATCTAATTTTCTTCCAACCGGTTCATCAATATTCATCAAATCAGTAAATTGATGAATATGACTTTTAAGTCTTACGGTTTCCTCATCAACAGCTACTTTTTCAGAAAAAACTGCAGCCTCTGTAAGAATTCTCTGTTCATCAATATTCTTATCATTAAGTACTTCACAAAGCTTTGAGTAAAGTCTTTGTCTGTAATTTTCAGTAACAAACGGGGACCTTTCTTCTACCTTTGCAACCAACTCAGAAATATATACAAGTCTTGAAAGAATATCTTCTTTCATCTTGTTTCCTTCTGTTTCACGCATATTAATAAAATTATCTATCGCAGTATCAGCAACTGATTTTACATCGTTCCAGATTTCGTCCTCATCTTCAACTGCTTTTCTCACATTGAATATATCTGAAAAACGAATCAACTGTGATAAAGTAATATCATCTGTAAGATTCAATGTTTTATTTTCACTTCTGAGTGCGTTAATATAACCTTCAGCTATTGAATGGTTTACTTCAATAAGAGCATCCTTGCCTTCTATATTAAAAATAGAAACACTAACTTCAACCTTTCCCCTCGATATCTTTCCCTGAACATAAGATTTTAACTTTTCATCCAAATAACCATATGCACGTGGAATCCTAGAAGTGAATTCATAATACCTATGATTAACGGAGCGTATCTCAACCAGAATATCTCTGTCATGAATTAATTCTTGGCTTCTTCCGTAACCGGTCATACTCTTTATCATTTTTTTAGCTCCAAACTATTTGTTTTACAATCTTATAAATTATATCACAATATCTTTATAAAAGCAAGTAATTAAGAATTTATAATAATCAAAATGCAGACATTTTCTAAGAAATTTAATGCTTTATTTATTTTTAATATTTATTTGTATTTTAAATAAAAATGTGATATAATAAATTTATTATGCAGAAAATAGGAATCGGGGGAAGACAAAAATGGCACAACTTGTCTATAATAAAAGAGGAAGATTATTGTTTACAGAAGAAATGAGACAGGAATATACTATTCTCATACCAATGATGCTTCCAATTCACTTTGCTTTTTTAGAAAGAATTTTAAATAATTACGGATATAAAGTTGAATTACTTAAAACAACAGGACGTCCGATAATTGATGAAGGCTTGCAGAATGTACATAATGATACTTGCTACCCTGCACTTCTTGTTATCGGTCAAATGATGCATGCCCTTAAATCAGGAAAGTATGATTTAAATAAAACAGCTTTAATGATTACTCAGACAGGCGGAGGTTGCCGTGCTTCAAATTATATAAACTTACTTAGAAAAGCACTTATTAAAAATAACATGAGTTATGTTCCTGTTGTATCACTTAACTTATCAAACCTTGAAAAAAATCCTGGATTTAAACTAACAGTTCCTTTAGTTCTTGAAATGCTGATTGGCGTTGCCTATGGTGATGTTCTAATGTGGGTTGGAAATCAGGTTCGACCGTATGAAGTTAACAAAGGTGAAACTGATAAGTTAATTGAAAAATGGTCAGAACATATTTCAAATAATAAATTTTCAGCTTCAAACTTTTATTCAAATTCTTGTAAAATTATAAAGGATTTTGAAAATATTCAGGTTACTAATGAAGAAAAAGTAAAAGTCGGTATTGTAGGAGAAGTTTATATAAAATTTGCTCCTTTGGGAAACAACTGCCTTGAAGATTTTCTTCGCAGTGAAGACGTTGAAATAGTAATTCCGGGATTAACTGATATGATGTTGTTCATGTGTGACCATCATATAGTTGAAACTCAGCTTTACCATGTACATTATAAAAAATACATTGCATCCGGATCATTAAAAATATTTATTCGTTCATTACAGAATAATATGATTAAAGCATTAAAGAATTCCAGATTCCGTGCCCCGGCTAAATTTGAGGAGACAAAAAAGAACTCAAGAAGTTATGTTTCTCCGGCAAATAAAATGGGTGAAGGCTGGCTGCTTACTGCTGAAATGGTTGAGCTTATCAATGCTGGTGTAAAAAATATAGTCTGTACACAACCTTTTGGATGCCTACCAAATCATATTGTTGGAAGAGGTATGGTGAGGAAAATCAAGAAAGTTTACAGTGATGCAAATATTGTTGCTATTGACTACGATCCAGGTGCAACAAAAGTAAACCAGGAAAACAGAATTAAACTTATGCTTTCTACAGCAAAAACAAAACTTGAAGAAGAAAAGAAAAACCATAACCAATAAAAATAAAAACCGGACGTGAGATAATAATCCGCTCCCTGTCAAGTAGACAGACTAAAAAACAAAAGAATATTTAGTATGTGAATTCCACCCTCTTGAGCAGCAGGGTGGAATTTTTCACGCCACATTGGCGTAATGAAATTCCATAGGTGT
>JAEZYS010000017.1 GCA_023418925.1 Bacillota bacterium | reverse complement strand
TCGCAACCTTAATTCCTTGCTATATTTCTTGTTCTTATGACTTTTTCTTTGCATAACAAATCCCCTTAATGTAGTCTTGAAATTTTTTCTTTTTCAAGTGTCTACTCTAAGGGGATTATATCAATATACTTATTGTCAGTATACCTTGTTACAAAAGGAACGACATATCCGTTTACATATGTGTCAATAAAGGTTTTGCTCTTTACCATGCTGTTCCATCTGACTATGTCACTTCCCTCTGTAAACACTTTTTCTGAAAGAAGCACAGGTATAAGATACACTTTATTATCTTCAGCTGCATTGGCAATTGCGTCTAAACTTTCAAAAAAGCCTTCATCTACTTTATTGAAACTACCGTTATTTTTAAGTTTAACAGGGCAAGTCGAAAATTCTAGCCTTACACAGTTTATCCCTGAGCTCCTCAATTCTTTAAACATATCTGACCAGTATTTTTGATCATGTGCACTGTTTATTTCAACAGAAAGAGAAACCCCATTCAGCCATAAAACGTTCTCACCACTATAAAAATCCGTTCCGTTGATTTTAATCCTGTCCATATCTTGCTGAATGTCTGTCTCTATAAATAACGTATCTGATACTTCTGTATGCACTTTGCTCTCAGCGCATCCGCTGAAACAAAGAATTCCTGCAGCTGTCATACAGAAAATCTTAAAAAACATTCTATTTTTCAAGGTAATCAACTCCCAGAAATTATTTAATAAATTATATCATATTAAAGATAAAATTTAAATAAAATTTTAATAATTTGTTGTAATGTACGTTTTTTGGCTTGAAATTTTGAGCATTTTCCCTTAAAAAAGCAAGTATATTTTAACCTTTTTGTGTACTGGCATAGATGCAATTTATTAAAATCTGATGAAATTCACAAAAAATATTAACTTTACTGTACTTTTATTCTGCACGTCCGCATATTATATGACAGGCTATAAAGGAACTACTGATTAAAACTGCTTGATTACACTCCTTCACAGGGTAATTCTTCAATGAATTCAAATATATCTGTGACATTAATCAGCGCTTCCTTATTGAATTTTCAGTTGCGTTTCCCGGAACTGACGATGAACAGCATATCCTTAATATACTGCAAAGGAGCGGTGGACATGAGTAAAGGGAATAAAAAAACAAAAAAAGTTATAATGTTTATGTTTCTGGCTGCAATAATTGTTTTAGCATTGTTTCTGCTGATCAAAGCTAAGGGTGCGGCTGATGCCGACAGGATGTATGAAATGAGTACAAACGCACAGCGGGTTGAATACCTGAATTCACAAGGCTGGATAGTAAATCCTGATCCTGTTTCAAAAACTAAAATTACTATCCCTTCTGAATTTAATGATGCCTACACACAGTACAACGAGCTTCAATTGTCACAGGGATTGGATCTCACCCCTTACAAAGGCGAAGAAGCTATGCTTTATACTTACAAGATTCTCAATTTCCCTGATGATCCTGACAATGTAACGGCAAACCTTCTTATTGTCAATGATCGTCTTGTTGCTGCCGATATAACAATTACAGGCGAAGGTGGATTCACCTGCGGAATTACAGGTTCATAAAAAATACTGTCATATCATCTGTTACATACAGGATGATATGACAGTATTTTTATTAATCCACAGTTCTTATAGTACCTGAACAAAGGCTGTCCTCTGTTCCGTTTTCATACCTTACAAGAAGCCTTCCGAAACTGTCAATACCTGTACACAAGGCTTTTGTTTCACTATCAGACTTTATTACCATGATGTTCCTGCCAATGAGAAGCGAACGTCTTCTATATTCGTCAATAAAACTGTTACTGTCAATATCCCTGAATCTTTCTTCAAGGCAATTCAGAATTTCTGCAATAAGATAACTTCTTGAAATTTTTTCGCCTGTTATTTCCCTAATTGAAGAAGCAATTCCTTCAATATCCTTTGGGAAAAATGTGTTTAATACATTGATTCCAAGACCAATAACTGCATATTCAAGACCACCTTGCTCAACGTCTATAGATGCCTCGGTCAATATTCCACATATTTTCTTGCCATTACAGAATATATCATTTACCCATTTGATCTGACATTCAATATTCGCAACCTTTTCTATTGCCTCACAAACAGCAACCGCTGCACAGGATGTTATCATAAGCGCATAATCCACAGAAAGCTTTGGTCTGAGGACAATACTCATATATACACCCATTCCTGAAGGAGAATAGAAATTTCTTCCCATCCTGCCTTTTCCCTGTGTCTGGAGCTCGGAGACAACAGTTGTTCCATGTTCAGCACCAAGTTGAGCGAGACTCTTTGCAAAGCTGTTTGTAGAATCAATTGTTTTAAATACGTCTATTTTTCTTCCTAATTTCTGAGTTTTCAGAAAGGAATTTATTGATGCTTCACTAAGAATATCATTATCATCAGCAAGACAGTAGCCCTTATTTGTTACAGCGCATATTGAGTATCCATCTTCTCTCAAGGCTTTTACCGCTTTCCAGACTGCACTTCTTGTCATATTGACTGAACGAGCAATTTCACTTCCTGAAATGCTTTTGCCTTTGTTTTCTTCTAATACTTCAAGAACTCTGTACTTTAACTTCATTTTAACACCTCCATTACTTTAATTTTTCCTTAATAATTACCTTAATAAACACTAGGATAGCACATATAAATTAATGAGTCTTTCACTAAAAATGAACGATTTGCATATAATGCGCAGAGGTGAAGAAAAATGCTTGAATCACTCCTGCTTGTTATTGCAGTATCGGCAGACAGCCTTGCTGCTGCTATAGGTCTTGGCAGTGCTGGGATACGAATTCCCTTGAAATCATCATTTGTGATCTGCCTGATAGGAACAGTTTCACTTACATTGTCAGTACTCCTTGCAAGCTTTTTGCAGGATCTTATACCGATTAATATATGTAAATGGCTTTCGTTATCACTACTGTTGATACTTGGAATATATAGTCTTATTCAGGAACGACTAAGAAAAGCTCTGCGCCGTCGTGCGAAAAAGAAAAACATTGCAATGGGAATTTATCTTGATGAATCCGAAGCAGACAAAGACTGTTCAAAGACATTGTCGCCTGGTGAAGCTGCCGTACTTTCAGTTGCACTTTCAGCGGACTCAGTTGTAACAGGAGTAAGTGCGGGACTTATGACTATAAATATTCTTCTGCTTACTGTGACATCTCTGGTCTTTGGAATGGTTTGTATAAGCTTTGGCAGTGGACTTGGAAGAAAACTTGCGTCCAAAACCAACGTTGACCTTGGATGGCTATGCGGAACAATACTTATTGCTCTTGCGATTTTTCAACTTTTCGGGTAAATTTCTTTTCAGCTTTTTTAATCAGCTTGTCAAAACCATTTACACAAAACTTATGTATGATTAACGCAAAGATAATGCCGAAAACAAATCCTGCAATAATATCAGAAAAATAATGGACAGCAAAAAATATTCTTGATAAACTTACCAATACTGCAAAAATCAGACCTGCAATACCTGCTGCCTTGTTTCTGATATACAGCGCTGTGCCACTTGCCGCACAGGTAAGTGCATGACAGGAAGGGAAGGAATATTCCCCTTTTGGAATAGGAATAAGCAGCTCGATTGATGGGTCAGCATTAAACGGTCTTGTTCTTTCAAACAAGAGATTTTTGAGAACAACATTTCCGACAAGTGCTGATACTCCAAGAGTAAAAAGCAAAAGTGCGCCAGTAAGTCTCCACTTTCTGCTGAAAAGCATGACTATTCCAAGAGCAATCCATATCCAGCCGCCTATCATTAAGAAATTTATTGCGCTGAAAAAATAATCCATAAATCCGCCGTGAAGATTCTCTTCAATAAAGTAAAGAATCTTATCATCAATTTGTTGAACAAAATCCATTTATATGATTTTTCTCCTTTCATGTCAATATCATTCATTTGTGTCGTCACAGCTAAGAATATCGTCCTGTGATGCAAGAACCTCTCCGCCCCTGCTGTCACACCTCACCTGAGGATAATACAAAAATGAAACAGTTAAAAGCAACAAAATTCGCATTATAAGTACAAACAGTGTAATTATCAGGATATACTTTTCTACACTGATATTGCCTGCAAGATAATCTGTTCTGAGGAAATATGCTGATCCCCAGTATAAACCAATTATAACAAAAACAAATACTATAGTTCCGATTATTCTGTCTTTTGAAAAACAACAATGTAATTTCTGCTTGAAAGACAAGTGTAAAGCAAGAATAAAACCTGCAGGTAGGATACTGTAGACAATCATTGTTACAATTGCATCAAGAAATACATTCCTGTAATCTATATGTATATAAAAGTAATTTATACAATAAAATGCTGTGAATACTAATCCTGCAACAGCGGAAAACAGAATTGCTCTTACATAGCTGAACCCAGGCTTTTTACCCTCACTTTTACCTGAAACAGTAAAGAGTACCCCGCCAAATATCAAAGCCGTATTCTGAAAAAAATTTTTTATTACTACACTAGCATTGCCAATAAACTTCACTTGTTCTGCCCCTAACCTATTAACTGTAAACTCCGATACAATAGTTATGGCAAAATTCATCAGTAATGTGAGTACGATTACTCCTGAAATCATAATTGAAAGATACGCAAGCACCCCCCAAGCGAATCTTTTTCTTTCTGTCATTTCATCCTCCGTTTCAGCCGGAACCCCAATCCAATAATCACTCTGGGACTATACCCGGTTATAATAATCCTTATTTTTTCAATATCTTTTTAAGGGTCTTGATAACTGCATCAATGTTATAAAGGAATGTAACTGTGAACCCTATAATCAGATAAAGCACTGTATTTTTCGGTTCTGTAATTGCAACATAACTCATTGCACATATAATCAAAGTATTCAAGACAATTTTAAGGTGTGCAACCTTAAACGGAGTATATCTTCTTGAATCAAATATTCTGATTACATAGCATGTAAAGTACGCAATGGCGGTTGCAATTGCCGCACCGTAAACTCCCCAAACCGGAATAAAAATAAAATTAAGAACAATATTCACGGATGCTGCAACAAGGCTTGTAAGCATAGAATTTACAGATTTCTTATGCACGTTATAAACCTGCGACAGGAACTGGCACATACACTGGAATACCGTTGCAATTATAAGTATCGGTGTATAATGATAACTGAAAATATAGTTCTTTACAGGGTCATCATCAACAAGAAGATAAGTAAACGGCTTTACAAGCATTATGATACCTGCTGCTGCTATGAAGATAATGGAACTGTATGCCGAAAAAATTCTTTTATAAAAGGTACTTATGTCCTTTTCATTTTTGTTTTCAATCGTAGAAATTTGCCAAGCCTGATAGAACAGCGTTGTAACCATAACAAGCAACCCCGGGAGCTTATATGAAGCAGCGTAAATACCATTGTCATATTTGCCCACCATTGCAATTACAAACCATCTGTCAGACGAACTTATAACCCACCATAATACATATGTAGGAATAAGCGGTATTGAGTATCTCACCATTTCTTTAAGAAGCTTGAAACTGAAATATTTCATGTCAATGCTCTTATGGAGCTGACCGATGATTGTAAGTCCTATAAATGAAATGACATCAGCAAATATTGTTGAAAGAATATACCCTGTAATGCCAAGGTTTACAACCTTTAAAAGAAGTATATTAAATAAAACTGTATTAAATGTTGCAACTATTCCGTCAGCTGCAAAAAGCTTTACATATCCCTTTGCTCTGACAAAACTCCATGCAATCTGTCGGAATGTTGAAAAATAACAGCACGCAAAAATCAGGAATGAGTAATCAGCAAATATATCTATAAGATTAAGTGTCGGTGAAAGCACCGCAAAAAAAGCAAGACCTGCAGTTGATGCAAAAACAGCTGTTGAATAAACCTTTTTGCTGTCATATTCCTTATCCATTGCATAGCGGATTATTGCGTCAGCCATACAAATACTTACTACCGGATATATAAGATTTACAGTCTGAAATATTGTCTCTGCTATTCCGTATTCTTCTGTACCAAGAACTCCGGTATAAAGTCTGATAAGCAAATAACTTAATATTTTAGATGAAAAGGAACCAATTGCAAAGATAAGCGTGTTCCCTGCAAGTTTTCTGTATTTATTCATAGTCAGGTGTTTTCTCCCGAGATTTAATGGATTCGCTGATTATATCCTCAGACATTAATTTTAAATGCATACGAGGTTATAACCAGCGCTGAATATCCTTTGATGCTGTAAAACAGCTTCTGTTCTCAGACATCTATATATTTTTTCTTCTGAAGTGAAAGTTTTACAATTAGCTGAACAGCTGCAACACCACCAAGAGTTACTGCAATCATCCATAAAATTCTGTAAAAAGTTTTCATAAAATCATCCTTTCTAAAAGATTATTTACATTCACTATAATTATATCATGAACAAATTAAAAATAAAAGAGGTAATCTCAAAAAAAGGGGCATTACAGCCATACTGTAACTTTTTTGTTACCGCATTGCAATATAACACCCCATATTTTGTATTATGCTTTATTGTTATTTAAGCTTTTCCTCTATATCCCGAGAACAATGACGCTCCTTGCAGGAATAAAATAATCACCCTCAACTGTTCCAAGCGGCTGTGTTCCTGCCTTTTCCCCATTTATATATACATTATATTTTTCAAAGGCATGCATTTTGACATCATAATCATTAGAATTAAGGAAAACAATTATTTTCTCAAGCTTATCATCACCTGAAAGAGAGAATCCCACAATCTTCTGAGGAAGTTTATAAAAGTACCTCATGTTTTCTGCAATATCTTTTCCAGTTGGAAATCTCAATGCTGAATGTGCCTTTCTGAAAGCAATAAGTCCCTTATAATAGTTATAAACATCCTTATACTTACTCTTTCTGTTCCATTTAAGGCTGTTTACTATATCAGGAGAGCAATAACTGTTATTATCAAACGAAGCTCCTCCCGGAAGAGGCTTTGAACGCAGAAACTCCTGTCCTGCCTGAATGAACGGTACACCCTGTGCAAGGAAAACCATTGCCGCACACATTTTGTCTATCTTTATACGTTCTTCAACGCTGTCTGTGTGATTTGTATAATACAACTTATCCCACAAAGTAAGATTATCGTGTGCCTCAACATAATTTATTGTCTGCTGAGGATTATCCGTCCATGAAAACTTGTTGAGGTTAGGAATCTGCGGATGAGGTACACGCCCTGTCATGACCTCTCTTACAAATTCTTCAACACCCTCAGCACCGTTGACATAACCACGTTCCTTGTTCTTAAAGTTATTCCCCTTTACAGTATCACGAAAATCATCACTGAAATATCCTACACCAGGGGTCTTTCTTGCATTGTATTTCATGCAGGTTATATCATTTGGAAGCGCACAAAGTCCGCCCTGCCAGCCTTCTCCGTACAGAATTACATTAGGGTTAATCTCTCTGAGTTTTGCTGCTGCCTCATTTATTGTATCAATATCATAAAGTCCCATAAGGTCAAATCTGAAGCCATCTATCTTATATTCCGTCGCCCAGTAGATAAGGCTGTCTATAATATACTTTCTCACCATTGGACGTTCGGTTGCAATTTCATTTCCGCAGCCTGAACCGTTTGAATAACCGTTGTTGATGGATTTATCACATTCCCTGTAGAAATACCTCGGGAAAGTCTTTGTAAAGCATGAGTCTGCTGTTTGTGCAGTATGGTTGTAAACAACATCCATTATGACGCCGATACCCCTTGTATGCAGGGCATGGATAAGCCTTTTAAACTCTGCAACCCTTGATGTACCGTCATAAGGGTTTGTTGAATATGAGCCCTCAGGAACATTGTAGTTCATAGGATCATATCCCCACTGGAACTGTGGCTTGTGAACGGCGGTCTCATCAACAGTATAGTAATCAAAACAAGGCATTAACTGGACATGGGTTACCCCTATTTCTTTAAGATGGTCAATACCGATGCTGTCACCGGTATCATTGGTAAGTCCACCCTCAACAAATGCAAGAAATCTTCCCTTATAGCAGAACTTTACGCTTGGATCTATCGAAAAGTCACGCACATGAAGCTCATATATAACGGCATCTGTATATGAATTTAATTTCACAGGCTTATAGCTGTCCCATCCTGCTGGATTTGTCCTAGCAAGATCAATAACCATTCCCATTGCTCCGTTTACGCCTGCGGATTTTGCATTAATATCAATTGTTTCCTGCTCAATATCATCATATGTTATGCTATATGTATAATAAACCCCATCAAGATCACCGTAAGCAGTTTTTGACCATACTCCGTCCCTGCCCTTTGTCATAAGAAGATGTCTGTATGGCTTTTCATCAGTACATGTATGATAAAGCTTTATAGTAACACTCTGAGCAACAGGGGCCCACAGCTTGAAAACAGTTTCTTCCTTACTGTATACGGCTCCCAAATCGCTTCCGCTGTAATAATACTTTTGGTCTATATCCTCAAACATCCAGTAACACCCCAGTTAATATATTGGTTATGATTATATTACACTATAATGAGTAATTTGTAAAGATACAGCATTGAAACACAATAAAATTTGTATAATAGATAATAAAAATTTAAAGTTTAAGATAAAGTCTTTAATTGTTATTATAATTAAGTATTTCTTGATTATATGCTGAAAATATGATAGCATTTATATAATAAACATCAGGAGGGAACAATTATGTCAAAATCAGAACGCTTTGAAACGGTTTATAAGGAAGGCAGTCAGCTTAAAAATGGTGTAAGGCAGGTTATTGTAGACAGAGAAACAGGTGTAAACTATCTTTTTAACGATGCAGGATATGCAGGAGGACTTACGCCTCTTCTTGACAAAGACGGCAAACCTATTATTACACTTATAGAAAACAAGTAAAAATAAGGGTTGAATTCCAAAGATAAATAGCGACACTATTCTTCACCAGTAACATTAATACGACACTTTCATATTATATAGTACATAAAACTTATTTTATGAAAGGCGGTATTTTTTATGAGTTGCCGAAACAGAAACGGTGGAGACTGCGACGAAGGACGAGGATGCTCATGTGAATTTAATTGCGGTTGTAATTGGGGAAACAACAATAGATGCGGATGTGATCGCGATTGCGGAAACAACAATAGATGTGGATGCGATCGCGATTGCGAAAACAACAATAGATGTGGATGCGATCGTGATTGCGGAAACAACAATAGATGTGGATGCGATCGCGATTGCGGAAACAACAATAGATGCAGATGCTGGGATCGTGATTGTGATCGTGATCGTGAAGATAATGAAGATGAATGCGGAAGCAGAAACTGCAGACGTGAAATCGATAGATTTAAAAAGGGAACAAGTGAACTTGTAAGTTCATATAAATCAAGTGAAGGCAAACTCTACAATGAAGCTCATAAGCACACTTTAGGTGCAATTAATGCTCTTGATGGCGTTGATAAACTTTCAAAGAAAGCTATTTGTGCATATGAGGATCTTTACTCAGAACTTGAAGATTCTGGATGCGCTGATGAATGGAATTCACAAACCTGTGCATGCAGACGTTATATTCGTGATGCTCGCTCATTTTTTAAAAAATCAGCAGATGAAAGACACGAAGCAAAGAAAGCCCTCAAATCAGCACTGAACAATATAGATGGTGCTAAAGCATATAACTGTAATGCGTTTGCAGCTCTTAGCGATTTCAGAAAATGTATCAATGAAGATGATGAAGACGAAGAACAAGGCCATCGCCGCGGTCGTGACAACGATAATGAATGCGACAATGATAGTGACAACGATTCTGATCAAGATTCAGGATGCAGATGCAGAGGTTAATCCTCTAGGAGGTCGGAAATCGGCTTCACGGAAGTCTTCAAATGACTTCCGGTACATATTAAGTAGATTTACAGCACCATAGTGGCGCTGCTTTTTTTATTAATATAGAAAAATATGTTGATAAATTCTTTATTGCCTGTTAAAATAAATATATAGTTATTTTTAAACGGAGGTATTGCAATGGGAATGAACAGCAACGCATGGAAACGTCTTGAAAAATGTTATGAATGTGTAACAGCAAAAGTAAAATTCACACCTGAAGTAGCTCTTATCCTCGGTTCGGGACTTGGGGATTATGCAGAGAGTATAAAGATTGAAGCAACACTTAATTACAGTGATATTGAAGGCTTCCCTGTTTCAACTGTACCAGGTCATAAAGGCAGATTCGTTTTCGGATATGTTGAAAATGTTCCCGTTGTAATCATGCAGGGACGTGTCCATTATTATGAGGGTTATAAGATGGAGGACGTTGTTCTTCCAATAAGGCTAATGAAAATGATGGGTGCAAGAATTCTTTTCCTGACAAATGCATCTGGTGGTGTAAACAGGAACTTTCATGCAGGTTCATTTATGCTTATTAATGACCAGATATGCATGGCGCCGTCACCTCTTATCGGTGAAAATATAGACGAGCTTGGTCCGAGATTCCCTGATATGAGCTGTATATATGACAAAACATTCAGGCAGATTGTTAAGGCTACAGCAAATTCCCTTAATATAGACCTTGAGGAAGGTGTTTATCTCCAGCTTACAGGCCCTGCATACGAATCCCCTGCCGAAATCGGAATGGCCGCAGCTATTGGTGCTGATGCTGTCGGAATGTCAACAGCATGTGAAGCAATTGCAGCTAATCATGCTGGAATGAAAGTTGTAGGGATATCCTGTGTTTCAAATCTTGCAAGTGGAATTTCACCACATCCTCTTTCTCATGCAGAGGTTCAGAAAACAGCCGACAAAGCTGCTCCGCTGTTTAAGCAGCTAGTTACACAAAGTATTTTAGCTATGGCAAACATTCAACAATAAGAAAGAAGATTTTTTATGACAGATATTTTGTACATAATATTGTTATCATTGTTTATAATTCATGAAATGGATGCTGTACTCTATGCAGAGTGGAAAATGTTCGCTAAATTAAAAGACCTTGACGATACTTTAGCATATAAAATTTTTCTGATTTCACATCTTCCACTTTACATTATTATATTTACATTCTACTCAAACAGCTTATGCAGAATTATAGTTTCATTTTTACTGGTATGTCATGCCATAGTTCATGTAGGCTTTAAAAAGCACCCTAACAATAAATTTGATGGATTATCAAATTGTCTTATTTACCTTTGCGGTGCAGTAGCAGCCTTAAATTTGATTTTTAACTTTATAGGTTAAAGGAGTTACTATGAATACACGCTTTTACAATGCAAGGATACTGACAGTTTCCGACTGTGAATTAAAGTTCGGCGAAGTCTGGGTCGAGGGCAGTAAAATAGTTTACTGCGGTGAAAAAAAGCCTTCTGATATTACTTTTGACAGGGAAATTGATCTTGACGGGAATGTACTTATGCCATCATTCAAGAATGCTCATACACATTCAGCTATGACATTTCTGCGTTCATATGCTGATGATTTGCCGCTGGATGAATGGCTTCATAATGCTGTTTTCCCAATGGAGGCAAAGCTGACAGGCGAGGACGTCTACTGGCTGACTAAGCTCGCAATTATGGAGTATCTTACAAGCGGAACAAGTGCCTGCTTTGATATGTATATGAAACTTGAAGAAACTGCAAAAGCTGTTACGGAATGTGGTTTCCGCATGGTAATGAGCAGCGGTGTGAACAACTTTAATGATGATGCTCTTGGGGATATCGAGAAACAATATAACCGTTTTAACAATTATGACGAGCTTATTTCGTACAAAATGGGCTTTCATGCAGAATATACTACAAGTATAGATATACTTAAAGGAATATCCGAGCTTTCCCACAAATATAAGGCTCCTGTATATACACATAATAGTGAAACTGCTTCTGAGGTTAAGGGCTGTATAGAAAGATATGGCAAAACCCCTACGGAACTTATGGAGTCGCTTGGGCTGTTCGACTTTGGCGGCGGAGGGTATCACTGCGTTCATATGAGCGAGAATGACCTTGACATCTTTAAGCGAAGAGGCCTTTTTGCCGTTACAAACCCTGCCTCAAACTGCAAGCTTGCAAGCGGAATTGCACCTCTTGCAAAAATGTTAGAAATGGGGATTAACCTTGCAATAGGTACGGACGGGCCTGCAAGCAATAACGCTCTTGACATGTTCAGAGAGATGTACCTTGCCTATGCATTGCAGAATATATCATGCTGCAATGCTGCTGCTTTTTCTCCATGTGAACTGCTAAAAATGGCAACATGCGGAGGAGCTATGGCAATGGGGCTTGAAAACTGTGATGACATTGCTGTTGGAAAAAATGCTGACCTAATTGTTATTGACATGAAACAGCCTAATATGCAGCCTGTAAACAACATTGTCAAGAACATTGTTTACAGCGGTTCAAAGCAAAATGTTGCGCTCACAATGGTAAACGGAAAGATTTTGTATGAGAACGGAAAGTTCTATATAGGTACAGACAGCAATGAAATTATCAAAGAGGTAAACAGAATTACGGAGAAACTAAAAGCATAGCTGGTCAAGCAATGGGTTTCCAAAGGGATGCGTCCCTTTGGCTGGGTTTTCAGGGCAAGCAGCCCTGAATCGCTGTCCGCAGACAGCGAAATCCCAACTTCGCCCGCAGGCGTCAAAAAAACGGAGAAGAAGTGAGAAAAGCGACAGCTTTTCGAGGAGAGCGAACACGACCGCTCTCCTTTTTTATTTCAAAACAAACTTCTCCTTTCAAACGTCCCAGCGAGACGTTTGAAACAGACAAATCATTTTGAAATAGTGGCAATATACTTTTACTGTGTCTTAAAACAAGCGCAATACGCTACGCTGTTGTGTTTGTTTTAAGAGGGCAAATGTGTTTAGATACAAAAGAAAACCGCAATGCAATTTCGGACTATATTAGTTAGTCCGTTATAATCGCTTTGCGGTCTTTATATTTTCTGTGTGCATTGCGGGGCTACGGGAGCGTTTCGCACTCTGCGGAGTGCGATTTAGGGCTACTCGCCCTAAATACCTCGCCAAAGGAACTAGTCCCTTTGGAAACCCGTTATATTAAAGTTCCCCGTGTGCGTGTCTTGTAACGTGACAGCCAATATTTACTGCTACCGGCAAGCCTGCTATATGTGTTGCTGACTGCTCAATTGCTACATTCAATGCTGTTGTTGTTCCGCCAAAGCCTTGCGGTCCGATACCAAGCTTATTGACTTTCTCAAGAATTCTCTTTTCCATGTCAGCATAAAGCTGTTTAGGGTTCTCTATGCTTATATCCCTGCACAAAGCCTTCTTTGCAAGGTATGCACAATATTCAAAATCTCCGCCGATACCTACACCTATAACCATAGGCGGACATGGATTGCTTCCTGCGTCTGATGCAACCTGTACAACAAAATTCTCAATATCCTCAATCGTTGCAGACGGAGTAAACATCTTCATCTTTGACATATTTTCACTGCCAAATCCCTTAGGACATACTGATATTGAAACCTTATCCCCGTCTACTATTCGTGTATGTATTACAGGAGGAGTATTGTCATCTGTATTTACCCTCTCAATAGGATCGGAAACTATTGAACAGCGAAGATAACCATCCTTGTATCCTCTTGCAACGCCTTTGTTTATAGCCTCATAGAGTGAGCCGCCGCTAAAATGTACATCCTGACCGATATCAAGGAAGATTACCGCCATACCCGTGTCCTGACAAATTGCAATGCTCTCCTGTTTTGCGGCATCAATGTTTTTTGCAAGGTCGGAAAGAACCTCCTTGCCTGTAGGCGATTTTTCTTTAGCAACAGAACATCTTATACATTTTTCAAGCGACTGCGGAAGATAAAGGTTTGCTTTTATGCATAAATCTCTTACAAGATCTTCAACACTCTGTACATTTATCTCTTTCAAAGTAACATCCTCCAGATACTATTTTTGATATACAACCTTGCCGTTTATCATTGTCATTGTGACATCAGTCATAAATTCAAATGGATCCCCGTCAAGCAGTATCAGGTCAGCATCCTTGCCGACGGTAACAGATCCTACCCTGTCACTTATGCCCATTATATCTGCTGGGTTTATTGTAATGGCTTTAAGTGCTTCAATTGGCGGAAGTCCTGCTTTTACACAATATGCCGCACTTGCTGTAAGGTACTGTATAGGCAACTCCGGATGATCCGTGCATATTGCGGTTCTTACCTTATTTTTATATAGTATACCTGCATTGGCATTTGTAAGCTTAGCAAGTTCAGGCTTTCCCCTGTCGCAAATTATAGGACCGACAACAGCTTCAGCACCATTCTCGCCAAGCAGGTCGGCAATTATATGCCCCTCTGTACAATGAACAAGGACATAATCAAGGTTAAATTCCTTTGCAATTCTTACAGCCGTCATTATATCGTCAGCTCTGTGACAATGAAAATGCGCCTTGACTTCACGTTTGAGCAAAGGAACAAGAGCCTCACACTTGATATCAAATTCAGGCAAGTCATCATCATTTTCAATTGCATCAGCCTTATCCTGCATATAGCGTTGTGCCTTGAAAAGAGCTTCTCTCATCAATGCAGCAGTTGCCATTCTTGTTACAGGAGACATATCATTGTCAGAATACGCCGACTTAGGATTTTCACCAAGAGCAAATTTAATTCCAACCTGTCTGATAAGCATTTCATCGGCACATCTCCCAGCTGTTTTTACAGCAATGAAATCCCCACCGATAGGATTGCAGGAACCACATCCTGTAACCGCAGTTGTAACTCCTGCACGGACAGCATCTGTAAAGTAACCGTCCGTATAGTTAAGTGCGTCAATTGTACGGAGATGAGGTGTTACAGGATCAGTATCCTCATTGACATCATCGCCCTCAACGCCCATTCCGTCACCAAGAAGTCCTAAATGTGTATGAGCGTCAATAAATCCAGGGAAAAGAAGCTTTCCTTCTGCATCAATATCATTTTCACCAATGCCCTCAGGTCTTCCCTCAGACACCTCTGTAATTATTTTCCCCTCTGTCCTAACATAACCAAGTTCAATTGGCTTGCTATCCATAGGAAAAATCTGTGCATTATATATATACATTTATAATAGTACTCCTATCAGGACAAGCCACACTCGTCGTAGTCTTTCCAACGTTCATGATACTGCTTGTTGCTAATACATTTATAAATTATATAAGCTGCAGATGCAAGAAACACAAACAGTGCAGCTGCGATCGGAATAGCTGAACAGAAAAAATCAAAAACTTCCTTTCTTTCCTCTTCAATTTTCTTAATTGAATTACTCATTATACTCATCCTTTCTGGGTTTAAGAAAATGGCAAAGCCACAATCATATATACTATTATAGTGTGTAACAACAAAATAGTAAATACCTTTTGCATGGATTATTAGGATTTTTCTTTAGAAATTCCATGATTTACTGGATATATCACATTCTGCATTATGACGAATTTTAACTTATGCAACATTTCGATTTTATATATATTTAACAATAAAGGTCAAAATTACTACAATAAACTTCTTGTAATTAATTTACAGATAAGGATTACATCTGTTGTAACCACCACTTTATGGAAGAAAATTTAATTTTGGAAAGATCATTTTTATTACCTTTGCATAAATTTTCATGCCATAATATGCCTTTTTAAAAGATTAAAATGTAATTTCTTGGTTAAACACAGCCTCTAAAAAAGTAAAATTTGTGAAAAGTAAACAAAAATGCATGTTTAAAACTAATTGACAAACAATAATATTACAATTATAATACTCGTAAATTGCAAAACGGTTAAATTTGTAACCGCTTTGTAACGGATCAGGCTTTCGGGCTTGTCTTATTTAAGTTGATTTACTTTTACAAATAGTGACAAATCTATATCAAAAGGAGTCTTTATGAGCAGATTAAACAAACTTTCCGTTTCTCTGAAAGGATTGTTGAAAGAAAAGCTTGCTGTTTATGTTTCTGCCGCAGCAGTCTTCGCAGTATTGATTTGTATGTCAGCATTTACATTAATGTCCCAGCAGAATGCTGATATGAGTGGTTTTGTATTTTCCCTTGCAAATCAGGTAATCCCTGAACGTCAGTACGATGTAGACATAACAGTTGACGGAAAAACTTCAACAGTAAGAGGGAACGGCACGGTAGCGGATATGTTGGCTCTTGCCAATATAAAAATGGATGAAGATGATCTGATTAACATCGGCTTCAACGAAAAGGTAAACAGAAATACAGAAATAATTATAAACAGAGTTGTTTGCCTTGAAACAGTCAAAGTTCAGACTATTGACTACGCAACTGAATATAAGGAAGACCCGAACATTATAATGGGTTATTCTGAAGTACTTGTAAACGGTGAAGAAGGCGAAAAGGAAGTTAAAATCAGACACAGGTACATTGACGGTGAACTTGTTTCAAAAGAAATTATCAGTGAAGAGATTGTTGCTCCGGTTGTTGACAAGGTAGTTCTTACAGGAACAGGAACAGTTGATGCAGGAGTTCCTGCTTCATCCGTTAAGCAGATTTCATGGCTTGAATGTCCTGACAGTCTTCTCCTTGACGAAAACGGTGCTCCACTGGATTATTCAAATGTTTTAACAGGAAAAGCAACTGCTTATTCAGCAAGACCAGGTGCAGGTACTGCATCAGGAAGAACTGCTATGGTTGGCTATGTAGCTGTTGACCCTAAGATAATCCCTTACGGAACAGAGCTATACATAGTTTCAACAGACGGTAAAACTGTTTATGGCTATGCTATTGCAGCAGATACTGGAACTGGTCTTTTGGAAGGTGTTATCCTTGTTGACGTGTTCATGGAATCATATGAAGCTTCATGTGACTGGGGTGCAAAGCAGGTTAATATTTACGTTCTTGACTAATCTGTCTGATTAGGAGTTTATTACGGGATAGAGTGTAAGCTTTATCCCGTTTTCTATTGCAACATGTGAAGCATGATGTTATAATGTATATAATATTATGAAAAGGATGACGTTGAATGGGTGCAGTAATACTTATATGCGGAAAAATTTGCAGTGGCAAAAGTTTATATGCTGACAGCATAAAGAATACTTATAATTCTGTTGTACTTTCCTGTGACGAGACTATATATACACTTACAGAAAAGTATTCTTATACAAATGATGAGGATCTAACCACAAGAGTAAAGGAGTATCTGCTCTGCAAAGCTGAACAGATTGCTCTTGCCGGTGCAGGGGTTATCCTTGATTTTGGTTTTGAAACAAAGTCTGAACGGGATACAGTAAAAAAGCGTTTTGCTGATAAGGGCATAGAAGTCAAGATTCATTACATTGAAGTTTCTGATGAAGCATGGATGAACAATATTGCAAAGCGCAACCTTGACACAACATCCGATCCTTCATGCGGATGTATTATTGATGAGAAAACACGCACAAAGCATGGCGACATATTTGAAGCACCAACACGAGAGGAAGTAACTGTATGGTTGCAGAATTCAGGAGCACCTGCTATAGAAGTACCAAAGGATGTTCAGCAGATTTCTGTTGTTGAAAACAGCGAGGAAACAGTAGAAGATAGTGTTGCAGAGACACCTATAGCTGAAGAAAGTCAGGAAACAGAAGTTTTACAAGAGACGAATACAACAACTGCAGAAAAGCTCGAAGAACCAGTTCAGCAATGTGAACAAAAACTTCACCTTAATATTCAATTGAATAAATAATAATTATGCGGACTCATTTTTTGTGAGTCCGCTTTTTTTTTGATTATTTACTTTTCTGCAGGCAATACTATTCTTATACTAATATCCAATTATTAAGTAAAATCAAGCTTTTTTCTTACATATATGAAAACTGCAAAGATTTTTGTCTTTACTTTAATTGTAGATTAGTATTAATAACTCTAACATTAATTATTGCCAGAATCAGAAAGGATGGTCATATTATGGTTTCTGTTATACTAGCAGGCGGCGATGGAACAAGAATGCGCCCCCTTACATGCTCTATACCAAAGGCAATGCTTACAGTATGCGGTAAAACTCTTTTAGAATATGCTGTTGATAAGCTTAGTATAAATGGGTTTCAAAAATGTATTATAACCGCTGATTACCTTTCCTCCCAGCTTACTGATACTTATGACGAACTTGCTTCAAAAGGAACAGATATAGACTTTTCGGTTATCCAGTCACCATGCGGAACAACATCTGCAATTTCAAATGCTCTAAGCAAGGTAATTAACGGCGCATTAATCATGCCCTGCGATTGCCTTAACAACTTCAATTTATCAGATTGTGAAAAGTACCATAAGTATAATAATGCTGATATTACTCTTATTGTACAGAAAAATGTCAGAAATTCAGATTATCCCGCAGTCAATATAAATGAGAAAAACCATGTAAGTTCAATTGTAATTAATCCTGCTGTTCAAAATGTTATTGACATCCCTGTGCTTACAGGAGTATGTATTCTTTCAGAAAAAGCTGTAAGATCTTTGTCCGGATACGATGGTGATTTATATACTGAAACAATACCCCAGTTAATAAAAAAAGGGCTGAATGTATATGCATATGAAGATATGGGATATTATATAGATATCAACACTCCTGATGACCTTTTAACCGCACAAAGCGCAGTACTTTATAAAAAGTTTGATGTTTGGTCTGAAAATATACGCAGGATTGCGGAGGAGAACATTGAACAGCCGGTTTACATTGACAAATCTGCACAGATTGACAAGGGAGCACTCATCTCTGCAGGAAGTGTCATTTGCAAAAATGTCACTATTGAAAAGGGGGCAAAAGTGCATGGCTCTCTTGTACTTGACGGTGCATATATAGGCGAACGCACATCGGTAAACAATGCTGTAATCGGAATGAGTGCAAGAATACTTTCTTCTGCAGGTGTTTTTGAGGGAGCAGTAATAGGTGAAAATGCTGTTATCTGCAACGGTGCAGTAGTAAATCCTGGCATAAAAATATGGAACGGCCGTCATTTGGAATCTGACACAAATGCCGTAACTGATGTAAAGTACGGTTTTGCAAAACCACTTCGTATGGATGATGAGGGGATATGCGGAGAAACTAACGGCATAATAACCCCACAGATTGCATCTGTTCTCGGAAGCTGTGCTGTTTCAGTTGGAGAAAAGGTAGGCGTCGGTTATCGTGGTACAAATGCGTCACAGGCTCTTGCACTTGCTTTTGCATCGGGAGTTATGTCATCAGGCGGAGAATGTTGGATGTTAGGCGAAAGTACTGAACCTGAATTTGCTTCTGGTGTAAAAAACTGTATGCTTGATATAAGCTGTTATATTGAGGCTGGAATTACCGCAAAGCTTAAGTTTGTGTCTTATGATGGTCTGCCGCTTACAAGACAGCAGGAACGCATTATAGAATCAGGACTTAACCGCAATGAATACCGACGTTCGGGATTTACTCATTTCGGAACAATAAAGCAATGTTCAGGAGTCAATGAGCTTTATAAACTTTCACTCAGACGTGCTCTCCCTGAAAAACTTAACGGAATAAATGTCTCTGTAAACACATCTGAACCGAGAATTGCAGAAATCTGCAATGAACTTCTTGCAAAAATAAATGACAAAAACGGTGAAAGACTTGTATTTCATATAAGCTCCGACGGCAAGAAAATTTCGGCTTATACTGAGGAAACAGGATATGTTTTTTACGAAAAGCTGATACTGCTCTGTTGTCTTAAATGCTTCCAGCTTGGAATTGACATTTCACTTCCTCACTCATTCCCTACAGCTGCTGACAATCTTGCTGTACAATACGGAAGAAAAGTTATGCGATACAGCTCATATTACAGTGACGGTACTGACATTGAAGCAAGAAAGGTTGCACAGACTCTTCCGTTTACAACAGATGCGACAATGCTCATGCTAACAGTTCTTGATATCCTGACAGCTAACCGTTGTACATTGAAAGAGGCTGTAAGTGCTCTTCCGACATTCTCTGCAACAGCAAGGTTTGTTCCTCTTGAGGGGAATCCGTCACAGATGCTGAAAAAGCTTTGTTCCTCAACACAAAGCTGTGGAGAGGGCATTGTGCTTAGTGATAACAGGGGCAGAGTTCTTATCCGTCCTGTTCGTACAGGCAAGGGGGCAATGATGTTTGTTGAAAGCTATGCAGCAGAAACTGCAGGAGAAATCTGTGATTTCTATTACGATATGCTCACACACATGAAAGCAGATTAGTGGTTTTTGTAAATTGAAAATTACATGCAGCGTGCTGTGGCATAGAAGTCATTTGCTTGACTTTTAGTAATATCTGATATATAATAAATTAATTGTTTATGTTCGGACTTTGTAAACTATGGTTTACAACAATTGAAGAATGACAGAATGTTTCTTTCCTGAAAGCTTTTTTCTCTGCGGCAGAATATCTTTGTATATTTGTGCGGATGCCGTTATTAAAGCTTTTGATTTTACCGCCTTTTCAGACGGAACAGGATTGATACAGATATCTGTCTATGAAATTTACCGCCGTAAGAACGACTGGCAACGGCAAAGAAAAAGTATACTTTAAGCGTCCAAAACACATATAACAAGTCAGTAACGGACAAGCCTGCTTTTGTTGCAAAAGATATAGCAGCAGACTTGCCCCACTGACATATATATCTTTTTTCACAGTACTGCTTTGGAACACTGATAAATCCGTTATTTATATCTATCAGTTCAGATTTTTGCGGGTAAAATCAGTATCTTCCTATACCTGCGCACAGATGCTTTATTCTGCTGCGCCAATTTCACTGGGAAAACAGAAATATATCCATAAAGTGAGGTTAAATAAAAAGTGTCAAAAAACGATAATAATCAATTGAATGAATACGGAGAAAAAATCGCACCAAAGCCACAAAAAAAGAAGCCATCATTCGGAAACAGAAAACCCTCCGTGAAAAATTCTGATAAAACAAATGATATTTCTACTGAAACTGTTCAGCAGAAACCAAGGCGCAAAAGCCCGTTAAAGAAACAGTCATCTCCTAAAAATACTGATACTGTTCCTGCAAAAAGCAGTCCTGCTTTCAGTGCAGAGGTAATTCCGGACAATTCAAAGCCTGTCCATACAACAAATCACAGAGCATCAAAAAAGACCCCTCTGAAAATTATCCCTCTCGGAGGTCTTAATGAAATAGGTAAGAACCTTACAGTTTTTGAATGTGCAAACGATATTTTCATTGTCGACTGCGGACTTGCTTTCCCTGACAGTGAAATGCTCGGTGTTGATATAGTAATCCCTGATTTCACATATCTTGAACAGAATGCTGATAAAATCAGAGGACTTGTTGTTACTCACGGACATGAGGACCACATCGGCGGAATTGCTTATCTTCTGAAGAAAATAAATATTCCTATATACTCGACAAAGCTTACAATCGGTCTTATTGAGGGCAAGCTTAAGGAACATAACCTTCTCTCTTCCGCAAAGCTTAATGTCATTACCCCTAAGCAGACTATAAAAATGGGATGTATGGCTGTTGAATTCATAAGAGTAAACCACTCTATTCCTGATGCTGTAGCTCTTGCTATCCATACACCTGCAGGAATTGTTGTCCACACTGGTGACTTCAAGGTTGATTATACTCCTATTGAGGGAGGTATCATTGACCTTGCACGTTTCGGTGAACTTGGCAACAGAGGCGTTCTTGCACTTATGTCTGATTCCACAAACGCTGAAAGAAGAGGTCATACTGCATCTGAAAGAACAGTTGGTGAATCATTCCGCAAGCTTTTTGACAAGGCAGAGGGCAAGCGTATAATCATTGCAACCTTTGCGTCAAACATCCACCGAGTTCAGCAGATTATTGACTGTGCTATAAGATATGGCAGAAAAGTTGCAGTTTTCGGAAGAAGCATGGTGAATGTCATAAATACAGCAACAGAACTTGGCTATCTCAAAATGCCGGAGGGTTTGCTTATTGACCTTGAAACCATGAACAGATTCCCACCTGAAAAGATTGTGCTTATTACTACAGGAAGCCAGGGTGAGCCTATGTCTGCTCTTACAAGAATGGCTATGAATGAGCACAGGAATGTTACCATTACTCCAATGGACTTTATCATTATCAGTGCTACTCCTATCCCTGGAAACGAAAAGCTTGTTACAAGGGTTGTAAATGAGCTTATGCGTTCAGGCGCTGATGTCATATATGAGGCAATGTACGACGTTCACGTTTCGGGACATGCTTGTCAGGATGAACTTAAGCTTATTCTTTCACTTACAAAACCAAGATTCTTTATTCCTGTCCACGGTGAATACAAACACCTTAAAAAGCATGCAGGCGTAGCATATGAACTTGGCATAGATGAAAGCAATGTTATTATAGGCTCAATCGGAAATGTAATTGAAACAGATGGAGCTGAAATGCGTATAACATCACAGGTACCGTCAGGACGTGTTTTTGTTGACGGACTTGGCGTCGGTGATGTTGGTTCAATCGTTCTCCGTGACAGAAAGCACCTTGCACAGGACGGACTTATCATTGCGGTTGCAACTATTGAAAGCGAAAGCGGAACAATTCTTGCAGGTCCTGATGTAGTTTCAAGAGGATTTGTCTATGTAAGGGAATCCGAAGAACTTATGGATGCCGCAAAGGCACTTCTGACAAAAACTTTGCAGAATTGTCTTGACAACAAAGTCCATGAATGGAATACCATAAAAACAAAAATGAAGGATGAGCTTGGAGATTTCATTTATACAAAGACCAAACGCCGTCCTATGATACTCCCTGTTATAATGGAAATATAAATTTATTTCTTCAATACACTGTTGATTAATACGCTGATTTCATAAGTCAGCGTATACATAAAATCAGACACTTTTAATTTTGGAGTTGATTACATGCTTGAAAGAATTGCATATAATATTGGAAGAAATGATGAAGCTCCAAATATTGAGCTGGCAGAACTGCTTTGCGATACAAATGATAGGAATGGTATTGCTGAAATAACAGAGGGCTTGAACAATAAAAACAAGCTTATTGCAAATGATTGTATAAAGGTTCTTTATGAAATCGGGGAAAGCCGGCCTGAACTTATTGCCGAATACTGCGGTACTTTCCTTGAATTGCTGTATTCAAAAAACAATCGTATGGTATGGGGCTGTATGACAGCACTTTCATGTATTGCTGACATATGCGCTGAAGAGATATTCAAGAGAATTGATGCTGTAATATACGCTTATGAAAAAGGCAGTGTAATTACAGTAGATAACAGTATTTCTGTTCTTGCAAAGGTGTGTAAGGCAGATACGTCATATGAAGAAAAGCTTTTCCCTCTGCTGATAAAGCACCTTACATATTGCAGACCTAAAGAAATTGCACAGCATGCAGAACGTATGGCTGTATGTATTAACAGCAGCAACAAAGCGCCGTTTTTTGACGTTATTGAACAACGCAGGACTATACTGACAGCGCCACAGCAAAGCCGACTTGACAAACTGCTCAGACAGCTATAAACTAAATGTATTATCATATTGTATTGGAGGCAGGTTTATGACAGGCAAACGATGGGCAGCTTTCAGAATGATTTCGATGCTTCTCGTTATTCTTTCTCTTGTATCCGCATTTGCAGTAAGTGAATATAACGAAAGCTTGTTCTGGCTGCTTCTCGGGATAACGGCATTGACTGCCCTTGCATATCTTGTACTGTTTTCTGCCGCTCAGAAAAATTTATACCATTTTGTTACAGAAATGGAATCCCAGCTTAATCTTACGGAAAGGGATTCATTATATAAATTTCCTGCCCCAGCTGTTATTGTTGACACTGACGGCATAATAATCTGGTATAACCTTGCATTTACTGAACAAGTGAGCGGAAATGACTGCTTCGGACTTAACATAAACAAGATAATAAACATTAATCTTGACAAGACAAAGGAAAACAAGAACACAACCGTTGAATACCTTGCAAGCCATTATAAAATTTATGCAGTAACTACCGAAAAGCATGATACCAATTCTGATATGACAACAGAACTTACCCTGCTGTATCTTGAAGATATCAGTGATTATGTAATCCTTGAGGACGAATTCAGAAAAGTTCATCCTTCTGTTATGTCTATTCAGATTGATAATTTTGAAGATATTGTTTCAATGCTTAAGGAATCTGAGAAAACACATCTTACTATAGAAATTGAAAAGTTGCTCGAGAGCTATTTTGAACAGTTCGGCGGAATTATCCGTAAGATTGCAGCTGATAAATTTTTTTCTGTTATTGAGGATCAATGCCTTGAAAAGATGATTAATGATAAATTCAAGATTCTTGAAAAGGTCAGGGCTGTATCATTCAGTGATAAAAACAACATTTCCCTTTCTATTGGTGTAGGCAGAAGCGGCGATTCACTTGCTGAAAGTGAAAAGCAGGCTAAGCAGGCTCTCGAGATGGCTCAGGGCAGAGGCGGTGACCAGGTTGCTATCAAGAACCAAACTGAATTTGAATTCTTCGGTGGAGTTTCCAAGGGCGTAGAAAAACATACAAAGGTTAAAACCAGAATTGTTTCAAATGCTCTCATCGAACTTATAAACAACTCCGAAAACATATTTATTATGGGTCACAGGTACAGTGACCTTGATGCTGTGGGTGCAGCAGCTGGTCTTCTCGGTGCTATCAGATGTCTTAGTCAGGGTATAAATGTGCGCTGTGTAGTTGATATGGAACATACACTTGCCTTACCTATCATCAACAGACTTATTGAAAATGTACATGATGAGGAAGATATTTTTATCACTCCACAGCAGGCTCTTGAACAGGTCAATAGCGATTCACTTGTGATTGTGGTTGATACCCATAACAAAGACCTTGTTGAAAGTATTGAACTTTACGAAGCTGTAAAAAAGGTAGTTGTTATAGACCACCACAGACAAACTGTCAACTTTATTGATAATGCAGTTATCTTCCACCATGAACCTTATGCCTCATCTGCAAGCGAAATGGTTGCAGAACTTATTCAGTATTTTACAGGTATATCAAAAATCCAGAGCTATTATGCAGACGCTATGCTTGCTGGCATTATGCTTGACACAAAGGATTTCATAATGCGCACAGGCGTAAGAACTTTCGAAGCTGCCGCTTTTTTAAGAAAACTCAACGCTGATATGGTTGCAGTTAAAGGACTGTTTGCAACATCGATTGTATGTGTCCAGAAGCGTTCAAAGCTTGTTTCATCAGCAGAAATATATAACAGATGTGCAATAGCTGTAAGCAATGATGAGGACATGGATATGCGTGTTGCCTCCGCACAGGCAGCAGACGAAATGTTAAGTATTGAAGGAGCAGATGCAAGTTTTGTAATCTTCATGAGCGCAGGAATAGCAAATATCTCTGCCCGTTCAAGAGGACTTCTGAACGTTCAGATTATTATGGAAAAACTCGGTGGGGGTGGTCATCAGACTATGGCTGCTACTCAGCTTGCAAATATATCTGCATTTGAAGCAAAGGCACAACTCATCAGAGCTATTGATGAGTACATTGCAACTATATCTTGATGCTGGACAATAGAACGTATTTATGATATAATAAAGAGAATAATTGCGTTTATATTATTTTGTACAGATAAATATTACAAACTAAGCTATATGTCTGCAATGCAGACCACGGGACTTAGAAAGGATGGTCATAAATATGAAGGTTATATTCTTACAGGATGTCAAGGGAACAGCTAAAAAAGGTGACGTAAAGGAAGTTGCAGACGGATATGCAAGAAACTTTCTGCTTGCAAAGGGCATTGCATGTGAAGCAACTGCAAAGAATATGTCTGACCTTGAAGGAAAGAAAGCTTCAGAACAGCATAAGGCTGATGTAGCAAAACAAGAAGCTCTTGAAACAGCCGAAGCATTAAAGGGCAAGACAGTTACCTGCAAGGCTAAGGCAGGACAGGGCGGAAAGCTCTTTGGTGCAATTACTGCAGGAAACGTTGCAGATGTTATCAAGTCCCAGCTTAATCTTAACATCGAAAAGAAAAAAATCAACCTCTCCTCTGAAATCAAGGCTTTCGGCACATATACTGCTGAAATCAAGCTCCTTGCAGGTATCTCACAGAAGATTACCGTTGAGGTTGTTGAAGAATAATACAGCTATTCAGGGAGCGGCTACCGCTCCCTATTGATATTTTGTGATGAAAGGTATGGCTTACAATGGAATTCAGTGATTTTTCCTCCAGGGATCTTCCATACAGCCTTGAGGCAGAACAAACCGTATTAGGTGCAGTGCTTTTGGATAAAGAAGTCCTGCCGACCGTTATGAACTACATAAAGTCCGACAGCTTTTATGTTTCTAAACATAAGGACCTTTTTGCAATTATAATCCGACTTTTCACATTGGGTGTTGATGCTGATATTATTACAGTCCTCAACGAAGCAGTTGATGAGGGCATTTTTGAAAGTTCAGGTGCGGGTAAAGAATATCTCTCCTCGATTATGACGGGAGTTCCTACAATTGCAAATATTGAGAGCTACTGCAAAATCGTTGAAGAAAAGTATTATGTGCGCTCACTTATCACAACAGCAAAAGAAATTATTGAAATCTCCTCTGACGGTCAGGAAAGCGCTTCACAGCTTCTTGACTATGCGGAGCAGAAAATTTATGATATACGTCAAGGCAAAGAGGTTGACGGTCTTACAAAGATTGATGAGGCTGTACTTAGTGCTTATGACCATCTCGGTAAGATTTCAGGTCCTGACAAGGACAAGTATCTGGGAGCAAAATCGGGGTTTTCTGACCTTGATAATGTAATTACCGGACTTAACAAATCTGACCTGCTTATCATTGCAGCCCGTCCTGGTATGGGTAAGACATCTTTCGTTCTTAACATGGCTACAAATGTCTGCCGTCATACAACCGGTAAGGAAGTAGTTGTGTTCTCACTCGAAATGTCAAAGGAACAGCTTGCAACAAGAATGCTTTCTTCCGAAAGCCTTGTAAACAGCGGAAGTCTTATGACAGGACGAATTTCAAACGATGAATGGATAAAGCTTGCAGATGGTGCAAGGCGTCTTTCTTCAATGGATATTTATCTTGACGATACTGCGGGCATAACCGTTGTTCAGATGAAAGCAAAGCTTCGCCGAATGAAAAATCTCGGACTGGTAGTTATCGACTACCTTCAGCTTATGAGTTCGGGAAGAAAAATTGATAACCGTGTAAATGAAATATCTGAAATCACCAGACAGCTGAAACTTATGGCAAAGGAACTCAATGTCCCTGTCATTACCCTTTCGCAGCTTTCACGTTCGGTTGAATCAAGAACGGACAAACGTCCTGTTCTTTCCGACCTCCGTGAATCAGGATCTATCGAACAAGATGCTGATATAGTTATGTTCCTTTATCGTGACGGATATTACAACAAACAGGCAGAGGATGTTACCCTTGCTGAATGCATTGTGGCAAAAAACCGACATGGTGAGACAGGAACGATAAATCTGCGCTGGAACGGTCAGTTCACGCTCTTTGTCGGAGCTGATAATCGTGCAGCCGCTTTGCCTGAAAAGTAGTTTTTATTTTTTGAAAGGACAAGAGAAGCTATGCTTTCTGATAAAGTTATCAGCTCAATTTCCAAGCATAATATGCTTGGAAAAGGTGATATTGTTTACGTCGCTCTATCCGGCGGTGCAGACAGCGTTTGCCTTATGCTTGTCCTGAATGAACTTTTGGAGCGTTACAATATAACTGTTAAAGCTGTTCATGTAAACCATCATTTACGTGGAGAAGAAAGCGACAGAGATGAGAAATTCTGTGCTGACTTGTGCAAAAGGCTTGATATTCCTCTTGAAATCAGACATGTTGATGTTAAAACGCTTGCCGCAGAAAAAGGACTTTCCTGCGAAGAAGCCGCAAGGGAATTGCGTTACAAGGCTTTCAGCGAACTCCATTGCAACAAGATTGCTACAGCGCATAATCTCAACGATAACGCTGAAACCGTTCTTTTCAACCTTGCAAGAGGAACTGGTTTAAAGGGACTTACAGGAATTCCGCCTGTCAGGGACAACATAATACGCCCGCTTTTGAGCTGTACCCGTGAGGAAATTGAAGTGTATCTGAAAGAGCATAATCAGGATTATGTTACTGACAGCACGAATCTTTCTGACGATTTTTCACGAAACAAAATCCGCCACACAATTATTCCGCTTATGAAAGAATTAAACGCAGGCTTTTTGTCAAACATAGATACCATGACTGAAATACTTTTTAATGAAAATAAATATATTGAAAATGTATCGTCAAAGTTTATAAATGGTCCTTTGGATAAATGTGATGAGGTTATCCGCAGAAGATGTATTATTTCTGCATTGAAAGAGAATAATATGCAGGTTAGTTCAGACAGAATCATGCTTATTGATAAGGCATTGCAAAGCGGCAGTTCCGTAAACCTTTCGGGAAATGTATTTGCTGTATGCAAAAATGGCTGTCTTGAGATCAGAACTGTCAGCAAAGAACAGGAATATGAGTTTTCAGCCCCTTTGCATGAGGGTGAAAACTGCTTTGTTTGTGATAGAAAAGTGATAATTGATATAAAATGCTGTGATATAGGCATTTCAGAATACATTGTTAATAAAAAATTAACAAATTATTGCCTCGATTATGATAAAATACATGGTGATATTGTTTTGCGCAACAGGCGTGCAGGCGATAAAATTCAGCTTTCAGGAAGACGGTTTCACAGCAGTCTCAAGAAACTGATGAATGCATCTGTTCCGTTGGAAAAGCGTTGGAAGCAAGCAGTTCTCTGCGATAATTCAGGAATTGTATGGGTTGAAGGATTCGGGGCAGATGAACGTGTAAAAGCAGATTTATCTGCAAAAAAAATTATTACAGTGAAGGTTTTGGATAATGAGTAAAAGTTTAACTGATAACATCAGCAAAGTTCTTATTTCAGAAGAAGAAATTAAAGTAAAACTCAAAGAAATGGGTAAACTAATAAGCGAAGAATACGATGGCAAGCCTTTACTGCTCGTAAGCATACTTAAAGGCGCATTTATTTTTCTTGCCGACCTTTGCCGTGAAATCACTATTCCATGTGAAGTCGGATTTATGTGCACTGAAAGCTACTTTAACGGTACTGTTTCAACAGGAAATGTAAATATTACGATGGATTTGAAAAGAGATATTTCCGGATATCACGTACTTATTGTTGAAGATATCATCGACAGCGGCCGAACTCTCAGCGAGGTATGCAAGCTTTTAAGAACAAGAAATCCTCTTTCACTTAAGGTAGTTACTTTCCTGGATAAACCTGCCAGAAGAGAAGTTCCTTTTGAAGCTGACAGAGTTTGCTTCACTATTCCAGATATGTTCGTTGTGGGATACGGACTTGACTGTGCGGAAATATACAGAAACCTTCCGTATATTGCAGAATACAGTGAAAAATAAAACTGCGTTGCCTGACAATCACTGATAATTAAGGAGTATTATAATGGGTTCAAAAAAAAGCAAGGGCATACTGGCCTATGTCTTGATAATAATTGTACTGATGGGAGTCTTTGTGTTTTTTCTCAATCAGTCTTCAAAGCCTAAATCAGAATACACCTATTCTGAAATAATGCAGTATTTTGATAACTACCAGGTTACCGATTATACATTTGACCTCGGCACGGGCGAACTTGAAATGCAGGTTAAGGGCATTGAGAATAAAATTAAGTATACTGTTCCTAACGTATCACTTTTTATTAACGAAATTCAGAACGAAAATGAAAACTACAGGCAGGAGTATAACAAGTTAAACCCTGGTGCTCCTCTTAAAACAGATTATTACAGAATCCAGGACAATACCTGGATGGTAAGTGTTCTTCCATCATTGCTTATTGTCGGACTTATGGTTTTCCTGTTCATCTTCATGATGCGTCAGGCTAACGGCGGTGGAAAGATAAGTAATTTTGGAAAAGCAAAGGTAAAAAACGAATCAAAGGGTAAAAAGACAACATTTGAGGACGTTGCCGGTGCTGACGAAGAAAAAGGCGAACTTGCTGAAATTGTTGACTTTTTGAGAAATCCTAAGAAATATAACGAAATCGGCGCAAGAATACCTAAAGGCGTTCTTCTCCTCGGCCCTCCAGGTACAGGTAAAACACTTCTTGCAAAGGCTGTTGCAGGTGAAGCAGGCGTTCCCTTCTTCTCAATTTCTGGCTCGGACTTTGTTGAAATGTTTGTCGGTGTAGGTGCATCAAGAGTCCGTGATTTATTTGAAACTGCAAAGAAAAATTCACCGTCAATCGTATTTATAGATGAAATTGACGCAGTAGGACGTCATAGAGGTGCTGGTCTCGGCGGCGGACATGATGAACGTGAACAGACACTTAACCAGCTTCTTGTTGAGATGGATGGTTTTGAGGGCAACGAGGGAGTTATTGTTATAGCTGCTACAAACAGACGTGACATTCTTGATCCTGCACTTCTCCGTCCGGGACGTTTCGACAGACAGATTGTTGTAAACTATCCTGACGTTAAGGGAAGAGAAGAAATCCTCAAGGTTCATTCAAGAAAGAAACCGCTCGGTCCTGACGTTGACCTTAACGTTATTGCTAAAACCACACAGGGTTTTACAGGTGCAGATCTTGAAAACCTTCTTAATGAAGCTGCTCTTCTTGCTGCAAAGAACAATAGAAAAGCTATCATTGAAACTGATATTGAAGAGGCTACACTTAAGGTTATTGCAGGTCCTGAAAAGAAGTCCCGTGTTGTTACAGACCGTGACAGAAAGATTACAGCTTTCCATGAGTGTGGTCACGCAATCACAGCCTTCTATTTAGAAACACAGGATAAGGTTCAGCAGGTTACTACTATTCCGAGAGGATTTGCTGCCGGCCTTACATTAACTAGACCTGATACTGATGATACACACGTTACAAAGCGCAAGATGCAGGAAGAAATAGTAATGCTTCTCGGCGGACGTGTTGCGGAATCTGTTATATTTGATGATGTTTGCACAGGTGCTTCAAATGACCTACAAAGAGCGTCTAAGGTTGCTCGTTCAATGGTTACAAAATATGGCTTCTCCGATGCAATCGGTCCTGTAGTTTACGGAAGCGATGATGAAGAAGTATTTATCGGCAAGGATTATGGTCATACTAAAACTTACAGTGATGCAGTTGCTGCTGAAATTGATGCTGAAGTAAAGAGAATTATTGAAGCCGCTTACAAGCAGGCTAAGGACATTCTTGAAGAGCATATCGATCAGTTAAAAAAGCTTGCTGAATATCTCCTTGAATTTGAAAAAATTGAAGCTGATGACTTTGATAAGTTTATGAAGGGCGAATTCAACATTGAAATGCGCCGTGAAAAGGAAAATAAAAGCAAAGCATTAGTTGATATCGGCTCAAAGCTTGATGTTACTGATAATGGCTCAATGGATGAAACAAAGTCTGATGACAATGTTCCGACTGATCCAGAAGATTCAGCTGCAGGAACTCTTCCTGAGGAAATTCCGCTTGAAGATAATAAGCAGGATGACGAAGCTTCTGAGGATGACATTAACAACACAAATGATTAATGAAATTTTATAGAATTAAGAAGGGCAGATAAATATCTGCCCTTCCGCATATATGAACGCAAAATTATTATATGATAACTCTCAACATCTGACGGGGGGGTGAATATATGACGCTCGATTCTCCGATTACAGTGATTCCAGGTATAGGGCCAAAACGTGCAGAACTATACACAAAGCTTGGCATAGAAACGGTTTATGACCTTATTACTGACTATCCACGTGGTTATATTGATTTTAGCTGTCCGACAGATATAGCTGATGCTATTATCAACGAACATTGCGTTGTTAAAGCTATAGTAACAAAAAAAATCCCAGCTGCAAGAATACGCAAAGGGCTTACCTTATATAAAGCTGTTGCAGATGATGGTTCAGATAAGATCTCGATAATTATATATAACAACCAATACTACTTTGATGCACTTAAAGAGGGTGAAGAGTATATTTTCAGTGGAAAGATTACTGGAAACTTTACTCGCAAGGAAATGAACACACCGCAGTTTATCCGTGCAGATGAACCAGTTTCTTTCAAGCCTGTATACCATCTTACTGAAGGATTGACGAATAACATGCTGATTGGCAGTCTGAAATATGCGCTGATGCACATTTCAGAACAGATTGCAGACACACTTCCCAATGATATCCGCATAGAAAATGAATTATGCACCCTTGAATATGCTGTCAGAAATATTCACTTTCCCGAAAGTGACCATGCCGCAGAGATAGCAAAAAAGCGGCTTGCCTTTGATGAACTCCTGCGACTTCAGTTAGGACTTCTCCTTTTAAAAGGACGAAACAGAGAAACAGCTGGTTACAAGTTGTCCTGTTCAGATAAGCTTATAAATGAATTCTGCTCTTCCCTGCCGTTTGAGCTTACAGGTGCACAAACAAGGGCTATGCACGAAATTATAGATGATATGTGTTCAGATTCTCCAATGAACAGGCTTGTTCAAGGTGATGTAGGTTCAGGTAAAACTGCTGTTGCAGCATCTGCTGCTTTCATTGCACACAAAAAGGGCTGTCAGACTGCATTGATGGCGCCGACTGAAATACTTGCAAAACAGCACTATGCAACCCTTTCATCATTCCTTGAACCTATAGGAGTTAAAGTATGTTGTCTGACAGGTTCACTTACTCCTAAGCAGAAAACTATTCTGAAAGAGCAGATTGCTGACGGTGAATACAGTGTTATTGTCGGTACTCATGCACTTATTTCAGAAACTACATCATTTAAAAGGCTTGCTCTTGTAATAACAGACGAACAGCACCGCTTTGGTGTTAATCAACGTGCGGCACTTGCAGGAAAAGGCTGTAACCCACACAAGCTTGTCATGAGTGCAACGCCTATTCCAAGAACACTTGCACTTATTATTTACGGTGACCTTGACCTATCCGTAATAAATGAACTCCCGAAAGGACGACAGAAAATTGAAACCTATGCCGTTACAGGAAAACTCCGTGAACGCGCATATAACTTTGTAAAGAATGAGCTTGACAATGGACGGCAAGGTTATCTGATCTGCCCTACCATAGAGGAATCTGAAAGCGGAATTGCTTCCGCAAAAGACTATGCCAATAAGCTTGCTAAAAATCAGTTTGCTTCATACAATGTAGGACTTTTACATGGGAAAATGTCCGGCAATGAAAAAGATAAAGTCATGGCGGATTTTAATGATGGCAAGTATGACCTGCTTGTTTCCACGACTGTTGTTGAAGTCGGTGTAGATGTTCCGAATGCAACTGTTATGATGATTGAAAGCTCAGACAGATTTGGTTTATCCCAGCTTCATCAGCTTCGCGGGCGTGTCGGAAGAGGAAGACACAAAAGTTACTGTATACTTGTTACTGACAATGCCTCACCCGAAACCCGTGAACGTCTTAAAATAATGACCTCAACATCAGATGGCTTCAAGATATCAGAGGAGGATCTCCGATTAAGAGGAGCCGGTGATTTCTTTGGAAGCCGTCAGCATGGCCTGCCTGAAATGAAAATTGCTGATATTACAAACGACAGGGAAATACTATCCATGTCACAGAATGCAGCAAAAAAGATACTTAAAATTAGTCCCGACTTGTCAATGTTCCCTGAACTGAAGCATCAGACAGACAAGATGTTTTCAAAGGACATTACAGACGGGATGAACTGATTTATTGAACAGAATAAAACAAAAGCACCCGAATTAAATCGGGTGCTTTTTATGTAAGAGTTAAAATTGCTATTACTTGATGATCTGAATTGTTCCTACAAAAGGAAGGCTCTTTCCATTACCTGTAGCAGCATTTACAATATTTAAAATGTAAGCTACAAAAATAGCAATAGGAACTAAAACACTGATTATCCAGCCTATTACAGGAATAAGTGCAAGAATCGTACAAACGATTCCTGATGCTGCAGCTGCTATAAAGTAGATTAATGTCTGATTTGCCTGATGTTTTAAGAAAGCGGAATTCTTTTTGTCATCCATCACAAGTGGAAGGAAGAAAAGAACTGGAATAATAGCCATTAAAATAGCTATTCCCTTATTAGCCTGAACGTCACCTTGATCAAAAGACTTGATTTCGTTGTTCATGATTGAAACCTCCAATTAAGTTTACATAGTGTTGTTTCTTACTTGATAACTCTTACTTTAATGACACTATCTATAGCTGTCAGCTTGGCAATAATTGCATCTGTTACATTGCCTGCTGCATCTACCATGGTATAAGCATAGTCCTTCTTGGACTTGTTGAGCATATTGTCGATGTTAATCTTTTCATCGCCAAATGCTGCTGAAATATGAGAAATAACTGATGGGATATTCTTATGCATAATGCATACCTTTGTTCCGGAAGCAGTCATTTCTGCATCAGGATAGTTGACACTGTTCTTGATATTACCATTTTCGATGTAGTCGATAAGTTCGAGAGCAGCCATCATTGCACAGTTGTCTTCTGATTCAGGTGTTGAAGCGCCAAGGTGAGGAATAGCAATTACATTCTTTACTCCGAGAACTTCATCAGAAGGGAAGTCAACAACATAAGCAGAAACCTTGCCACTTTCAAGAGCTGCAAGAATGGAATCTGTATCAACGAGTTCACCTCTTGCAAAATTAAGGATTCTTACTCCGTCCTTCATCATTGCAATAGTGTCAGCATTGATTGTTCCCTTTGTATCTGCATTGTAAGGAACGTGGATTGTTATATAATCAGCAGCAGCGTAAACGTCCTTGATATTGCTTACAGCAACAGCCTTAGGATCAAGACCAAGAGCAGCCTTTACGGAAAGGAATGGGTCATATCCTACTACCTTCATTCCGAGAGCGATTGCAGCATTAGCAACAAGTACGCCGATTGCTCCAAGACCGATAACGCCAAGTGTCTTGCCCATGATTTCAGGACCAACAAACTGTCCCTTACCCTTTTCAACCATCTTTCCAACTTCAGCGCCGTTTCCCTTGAGTGTCTGAGCCCAGACCATAGCATCAGGAATATTACGTGAAGAAAGAAGAAGACCTGCAATAACAAGTTCCTTAACAGCGTTAGCATTAGCACCCGGTGTATTGAATACACAGATACCAGCTTCTGCGCACTTGTCAACAGGAATATTGTTTACTCCTGCACCGGCTCTTGCGATAGCAAGGAGATTTGAACCGAAAGCCATGTCATGCATAGCAGCGGAACGAACCATTATAGCATCAGGATTATCAATAGTATCGGCAATATTGTACTTTGCCTTGTCAAAGTTATCTGTACCATATTCAGATATCTTATTTAAAGTTTGTATATTAAACATTGTAGTGACCATCCTTTCTGAGTTTTGACAGCCTGCAAAGCAGATTTCAGACTATAGTCCTAAGTGCCAAACCCCCAGCTTGAAAAACTATTTTCAAGCTTTGCTAATTTTAAAATGAATTATACGGGCAGAATTAACTGCCCTTATAATCGGAATAATGCTCAATTAGTTGTTTGCTTCAAATTCCTTCATGAACTTAACGAGTGCTTCACAGCCTGCTATTGGCATTGCATTGTAAATAGAAGCTCTCATACCGCCAACAGATCTGTGTCCCTTAAGGTTGATAAATCCAGCCTTCTTAGCTTCAGAAACAAACTTTGCATCAAGTTCTTCATTTCCAGTTACAAAAGGAATGTTCATAAGTGAACGGTCCTTACCCTGAACTGTTGCCTTAAACATCTTTGAGTTGTCAAGGAAATCATAGATTAAAGCAGCCTTCTTTTCATTTATAACCTTCATTCCTTCAAGTCCACCCTGTTCCTTAACACATTCAAGAACAAGCTTGAGGATATAGATACCATATGTTGGTGGTGTGTTATACATTGAACCATTATCAGCATGAATCTGATAGTTGAACATTGTAGGAGTAATATCCTTTGCATTGCCGATAAGGTCTTCACGGATAATTACAACAGTAAGACCGGATGGTCCCATGTTCTTCTGTGCGCCAGCATAAATCAAGCCATACTTTGATACATCAACAGGTTCAGAAAGAATACATGACGACATGTCAGATATGAGAGGAACATTTCCTGTGTCAGGGAGTTCCGTCCACTTTGTTCCGTAAATTGTGTTGTTTTCACAGATATGGAAGTAATCTGCATCTGGTCTGAATTCGCTCTTGTCAAGTTCAGGAATATATGAAAATGTTTTATCCTTGGAGGAAGCTATAACCTTACAATCGCCGTATCGAGAGGCTTCCTGATAAGCCTTGTTAGCCCACTGACCTGTGATAACGAAATCAGCCTTGCCGGATTTGTTCATGAGGTTCAAAGGAATCATTGCAAACTGGGAGGAAGCACCGCCCTGCAAGAAAAGAACCTTGTAGTTGTCAGGGATTGACATTACTTCACGAAGTAATGCTTCAGTTTCATCGATAATTGCCTGGTATTCTTTAGATCTGTGGGACATCTCCATTACAGACTGACCTGTGCCCTTATAATCAAGCATTTCATCAGCAGCAATTTTGAGGACCTTTTCAGGAAGAATTGCAGGACCTGCGCTAAAGTTATAAACTCTGGACATTTTAATGACCTCCAATAAAATATGTATGATGTATAAATCATACATATTATTATATCAGTACAATACGCTAAAGTCAAGCAAAAACCGACATTACAGCAACCATTTTAAGGGTATAATTCGTTAATTAATTAGCAGTTTTGCTTTGTAATAATTTTTTATTAATATTATATGTTATGTAATATAATATCACAGCTTATTATAATATTCAATAGTTTATTTGATAGTTTACAAAATGTTCACAATCATGTTTTTATACCTCTTTTACTAATATAAAAACACTGCAGAAAGCTGGTTTTACAAGCCTTCTGCAGTGTTTCTTATTAATTATTAAATTATTCTGCTGGTATTTCTATACTTTCGCCGCTCTTGATTGTTTCTCCATATTTCTCAGCAAATGCATAATATGCTTCCTGATTGTAATCTCCCTGATTTGTAGTATGCATTGCAACATTATATTTTGCTCCGACTATATCTGCGCATTCAAGTGCCTCTTCATTGCTCATGGTATAAGTTCCGTCTGTCGGATAAAATGCGTAATCAATGTCCATTTTGCCAATATCATCCATTTCAACAATTTTCCCTGCGTCGCCTGCGTGGTAAATCTTTATGCCATCAACTTCAATTACATAACCAACATTGTACTCCTTTGGGTGACCATTTAAATGGCCATTATTATATGAAGCCACAGCGGTAACCTTAACATCATCAATTTCTACTGTCTTGTATTCTCCCTTGCTCAGCATATCAAAGTTTGTGATTTCCTGGGTTGTGTCCTTATGTGGTACAACACTGACAGCATTATGGTCACTGTGCGGATGAGTTATAATTATTGCATCTGCCTCTTCTTCACATTTTGCAGAGGAATTAGGGTCTACATAAATAACAGTTCCTGCTGCTGATTTAATCATTATACAGGCATGGTCTATCAATGTGATATGAGTTTTGCCGTCACCTGTTTTTTCAGTAACCTCTGTAACAGATCCCTCTGTTTCTGATTCTGTTTCTGTCTGGCTTTCCGTAACTGTTTCACTTACTGTTGTAACAGCGCTTCCATCAGTACTGCCGCAGCCTGTAAATGCTAACAATGAAAGTGCCGACAACAATGCCGCAAAAATTTTGCTTTTCATTTTTGACTCCTCCATAATGTTAATTCTAGTAGTTTTAATTTTCTATAATAAATAATACCATTTTAGAATATTATGTCAATGAATTATTTATGTCCAGTTGCACTAAAACGTGCAACTTTTTTGTTACTTTATTGGTATATGAGAGGGAACATTTTTGAAAGGAAGTGCATATATTAGTTATTATGAATAAATTTAAAGCTATATCAGCAGCAATCAGCTTGCTGCTTGGTTATCTGTTCAATGATATAGATGGTCTGATGTGGGCATTAATAACACTTATGATACTCGACTATATCTCGGGAGTAATCGTAGCAATTATAAAAAAGAATCTTTCTTCCGAGATTGGAGCCAAGGGCATCGCAAAAAAGTTGATGATATTTATTATAGTTATTATTGCTAATATCGTTGATGTTAATGTGATATGTCAGGATCACATTTTAAGAAATGTCACCATTATGTTTTATATTGCAAATGAAAGCATTTCAATAATAGAAAATGCAGCAGAAGCAGGAGTGCCTGTTCCTCAGAAAATAATTTCTGTACTTGGCCAGATCAAAAAGAAGGGTGATGATGACAATAGCAACGATTCTTAGAACAGGTATTGATCTCAGTAATCATAACGGTGATATTGACTTTAAGAAAGTAAAAGATTCGGGAATTGACTTTGCCATCCTCAGAACAGGATATGGCAAGAAGTATCCCGACCAGTATGACACCAAATTTGAAGAATTCTACTTTCAATGCAAAAAATACGGAATTCCTGTCGGAGCATATCATTTCAGCTATGCACTGACAGAAGAAGCCGCTGTTGAAGAAGCTGAATTCATGCTTGAAATTGTCAAGGGAAAACAGTTTGAGTATCCGTTGTATTTTGACATTGAAACAATTCCTCACACCACTCTTAGCAAGTCAGTATGTGAAGAAATCATAACTGCATTCTGCAGGCGACTTGAAAAAGAAGGCTATTTTGCAGGAATATACAGCTTTGATACGTTTTTCTACTCAAATATACCGGAGGAAACCACCAAAAGATATGCTTCATGGGTTGCAAGGGTTGAAGATGTAAAGCCAACCTACGCTAAAAACTATGGCATATGGCAGTATTCCTGGAAGGGCAAAATTGACGGAGCAAAAGGGTCTGTAGACATGAATAAGTGCTATATTGACTATCCGTCTATCATAAAGAAAGCACAGCTTAACGGCTATGGTGACAAATTCAAATTTTATGATATTACAGCCACCAGCTGCAAAGTAAATCAGGAACAGGCAGATAAGATTACAGATGCATGTCTGAAGCTTGGCATGGCAGTTTCTAAAAAGCAAATATAGTTTTCAAGCCGCTCGTTTCATAATGGGCGGCTTTTTCGACATTTTCCAAATATTAATTTATTTGTTTTAAAAAAGCTTGCAAATAAAAATTTTATGTGATATAATAATGATGAATAAAAATCTTATGTAACATATTTGGAGGAAATATAAATGGAATTCGGTGCGCTTCAGATTATAGGCGGTGTGTTGCTTTTGGTATCAAGCCTTATAATTATCGCTGTTACTCTTGCTCAGTCAAACAAGGACCAGGGAATGACTTCAGCTATCGGTGGTTCAAACAATGACAGCTTTTATGGAAAGAATGCAGGAAGCACAAAAGAAAAAGCTCTTGAAAGACTTACAAAATACTGTGCTGTAATCTTTTTCGTTGTTACTCTTGCCGTTAACTTTATATCAGTTTTCTTTACAAAGTAAGGCGTTACGGCTTATACTGTCCTGTGTTTCTTTAACGCAGGACTTTTTTAATGTAATTTTTTCGGACATTATGCAAATACTTATATAAATACAGCAAAGCCAGAAAGGATGATCACAGCTATGGCAGAAACTATTGAAATCTATAAATCCAGAATCAAATGCATCCTGAAACAAAGCGAAAAGAAATGTGTTCCTTATAAATCGCTTTTTGCAAAATGCAAGGGCAGAAAAAGTAAGCCATTTGACTTCAAGGAGGCTATACTTGAACTGAAAAGGGATGGAATTATTTTCGAAAGAAAGAACGGCTTTGTGCTTTGTGATGACTTCGGCATTTTCCATGCTGTAGTTACAAGAGTAAATAAAACCTTTGGCTTTATCAAAAAGGATGACGGTTCAGAGGTATTTATTCCGGGAAAATTCCTTAAGGGTGCTATGCCAAACGACGTTGTTCTCGGAAAACTAATCCCACAGAGAGGTGAATCACCTGAAGGCGAGGTTATCAAAATACTTCAGGAGAATTTCTCAGAATTTACAGGAACTATTGAAAAAGACGGCAATACACTTTGCGTTCGTCCTGATAGTCTTTCAAAGGAACTGCTTATTATCAGTGGCATGCAAGTAAAGGTTAATGAGGGTGACAAAGTTCTTGCAGAAATAAGTAAGCGTGGCGAGCGTCATGCTGACCACAGAGTAAGAATCACAGGCTTGTTCGGAACATCTGACAAAGCTTCAAGCAGTGCAAGGGCAGTCCTTCACATAAACGGAGTTGAAACAGAATTCCCGCTTGTTGTTATGGATGAGGCAAGGCATGTTGCACATATGGGTATCAGTCAGGAAGAAATCAATCGTAGACTTGATCTCCGTGATGAAATAATCTTCACAATTGACGGTGCCGACACAAAGGATATCGACGATGCTATATCCTTAAGCAAAACTGAAAACGGTTATGCTCTCGGTGTTCATATTGCCGATGTATCATACTATGTAAAGCCTAAGTCAGAGCTTGATAATGACGCATTCAACAGGGGAACATCAATTTACTACGCCGACAAGGTTATTCCTATGCTCCCGAAAGAGCTTTCAAACGGTATATGCTCACTCAATCCTGACGAGGACAGACTTGCATTCTCCTGCCTAATGAATATTACACTTGACGGAAAGCTTGAAAATTATAAATTTAGCAAATCTGTCATCCGTTCAAGAGTCAAGGGGGTTTATTCTGAAATTAACCAGATTCTTGACAGAAAAGATGATATTGCTGCTGAAATTGTTCAGAAATACAGTCAAGTAAATCAGACAATTCTCCTGATGCAAGAGCTTGCTGAAATCCTTACAACGAATAAGATAAAGCGTGGTGCTCCGCAGATTAATACTGCTGAAGCAAAGCTTATTCTTGATGAAAATGATGTCTGCATAGATGTAAAGAAGCGTGAACGTGGAAAATCCGAGCTTATAATTGAAGAATTCATGCTTATGGCTAACACCTCTGCTGCAAAGCTCGCTAAGGAAAGCGGTATCCCGTTTGTTTACCGTGTTCATGAAGACCCATCATCTGAAAAGGTTGCCGACCTTATGGATGTTGTAGCAGGAATGGGCATGACAGTTCCACACTTTACAAATGTAAAGCCGGTTCATCTTGCTGAAATTCTTGAAAAGACAAAGGATCATAAACTTGCCCCTGTAATAAATAACATGGTTCTTCGTTCAATGGCAAAAGCTAAGTATTCAGACGAGCCAATCGGACATTTTGGCCTTGTGCTTGATGATTATTCACACTTCACTTCCCCGATAAGACGGTATCCTGACCTTGCAATTCACCGTATTTTAACAGACCTTTGCTACAACAAACTTCCTGTAAAGTTCATGCAGAAGCGTTATGCAGGCTTTGCAAAGGAAGCCTCAATCCAGTCATCGCAGCAAGAACTTGTTGCCATGAGAGTTGAACGTGAATGTGAAGACTGCTTTGTAGCAGAATATATGACTCCACATATCGGTGAAGAATTTGAGGGAATGATTTCTTCAATGCAGGATTACGGTTTCTATGTTGAACTGCCTAACACCGTTGAAGGAATGGTAAGAATTGATTCACTCCCTGACGGGCCATACAGCTATGACGGACATTTCTCCTATAAGAAGGGTGAAACCGTTGCTTACAGTATCGGTGATACCGTTAAGATAAAATGCGTAAGTACTGATATTTCATCAGGTAAAATTGATTTTATAATTGCATAAAAAATTGCCCCGTCTGTTCAGCAGACGGGGTTTGTTTATATAAAAATCACTGCAAAAGTGTAAACAACTTCCCAGACGGTTTACTGTCTATATCCCTCAATGCACAGAACATCAGATACATCGAGTTATCATATTCACCGTAAAATCCGCTTTTTTCACCTTTCAGAACTTTATATGCATAGTTCAGCGGCATTATGCAATATGAGTTTGCAGGAGATATTATACTGACTGTTGCCGCTTCCTTGTTCTTACCAAGCATTGCCCACTTCCAGTTATACTGCATACAGACAGCATGTCCGAAAAGCGCACCCATAGTAACTGCCAGTTCATGCTCATCAGAAAAAGACTTTGGTATGCGGTTATCCGTAATAGTTCCATCAATAATTGAATTAAGTATCTTCGCAATATTTCTGCCATTTACTTTCTTATCGAGCTTGATATCATTATATCCCCTGTCAATTGTCTTTTCAAGCTGGCGCATCAGCTCATCAGGTATTTCAGATATATACTCAAAATAAGGTATTAACTTATTCGTACATTTTTTTGTAAACAACATTTTTCGCTCCTTATCTCCAATTTTCTTTATTTTTCTTAACGCAAATAATAGAACGATACCAGAAAGTTTTTCTGAATATCGTTCTAAAAATTATTTTAATATTTTTTTGAAATTTTATTCCGTTTATTATATGCTGATCAGACATAATAAGGATTTGGCTTAAACAAAATTCTAAAAAAATCAATAACCCAGCCTACACCTAACAGTCCAAAAGTAAACAGATATAGTAACCCTGTCCCGATCTTACCTTCATAGAAACGGTGTACGCCCAAAAAACCAAAGAAGAAACAAAGCAATAAAGCTACCCACTTATCCTTTGGATGTCCCATTCCGCCTGCAACAGCATAATTAGAATTATTATTTGAGTTGTTGACATAAATCTGCTGAGGAACAGGTGCTGCCTGTCGAAGCTCTTCAACCTGTCTGCCGCAAAGTGTGCATACTACTGCATCCTCTGGAATTTTCCCTCCGCAGTGCTTGCAGAATTTTGTGCGCCCTTCAAAATTTGTCTGTTGATAATTGTTATTGTTATAATAGTTCTGGTCCTGCTGATGACGTGGCTGAACAACAGGCTGCTGAAACTGTGGCGCAGTTCTTATGTTTATGCCCTGCTGTGGAGCAGAATTATACTGTGAATAAGTCTGTGAAGCAGGTCTGTTCGGATAAATTTCCCCATCGTCATTAAGCTGCCTGTTGGGATATAATTCTCCGTCATCCTGATATTTATTCAGATTAACATCTGTATTGTTGCCCATATAGCACCCCTGTCAATTAAAATTTAACACATAACATTAATTAATACTTATTATACACCATAAATAAAAAATTTCAATCATTTTTTTTAAAACAAGAAGTAACAATTTGGTAACAGACATAAAACAAGGATATTTATCCTATTAATTTGTAAGTTTTATAAAAAATCAATATTAAGAAACCGTTTACAGTTGTTAAAATTTTTTTAAAGCCCTTGAATAATGTAAAGTAAAATGTTATTATTAAAATTAGATAATTATGTATTTATTATATAGTTTTGAATGGAGTGTGTGTGAAATGAATTACGGACATTTTGACCTTGAAAAAAAAGAATATGTTATTACCAAGCCAAATACTCCCGCACCTTGGGCAAATTACCTTGGTTCACCTGAGTACGGCGCAATTATATCAAACAATGCAGGCGGATATAGCTTTGTAAAATCCGGCGCAAACGGAAGAATTCTTCGTTATCGCTTTAATACAAACATTGCTGTTCCTGGAAGATACATCTATCTTCGTGATAATGATTCCAGTGACTACTGGTCTGCTTCATGGCAGCCTGTTGGCAAGCCTCTCGATAAATATAAGAGTGAATGCCGCCACGGTACAGCTTATACTATAATTTCTTCTGAATACAGCAACGTTAAATCTGAAATTACATATTATGTACCTCTCAATAAGACCTATGAGGTATGGAGAGCAATTATCACAAACACTTCTGACAGGCCTAGAAAGCTTTCAGTTTATGGTTTCTGCGAATTTACCTCTGACGATAACTATGAACAGGATCAGGTTAACCTCCAGTACACCCAGTTCATTACAAGAACATCCTTTGAGGAAAACAAGATCATCCAGCACATAAATGAATATTCAGGCAGAGATGAAACAGGTTCCAATCATCAGGAACGTTTCTTCGGCCTTGTCGGTGCTGATATTTGTGGATACAACGGCTCACTTGATCACTTCATCGGTTCATACCGTTCATATGCAAACCCAATTGCTGTTGAAAACGGCAGGTGTGACAACGTCCTTAACTTCAACTCAAATTCGTGTGGTGCTCTTCAGTCTGCAATTACACTTGGTGCAGGCGGAACAATCGAGCTTATTTATGTTCTCGGCAAAAAGAACAATGCTGAAGCTACTGAAATCCTTAACCTCTATAAGCAGGCAGGAAGAGTTGATACAGAAATCAGGGAATTAAAGAGCTACTGGCATGAAAAACTCGGCAACTTCCAGGTTAAGACTCCATCAGAGGCCTTCAACAACATGGTTAATGTATGGAACGCTTACCAGTGTTTTATCACATTCATATGGTCAAGAGCTGCTTCATTCTCATACTGCGGTCTCAGAAACGGTTATGGATTTAGAGATACTGTTCAGGATGTTCAGGGTATCATACATCTTGACCCTGAACTTGCTGCTGACAAAATCAGATTTATGCTTTCTGCACAGGTAAACAACGGCGCGGGTCTTCCGCTTGTTAAATTCAATCATAATGCCGGCCATGAAGATACTCCTGATGATATGTCCTATGTTCAGGCAACAGGGCATCCGTCATACCGTGCAGATGATGCTCTCTGGCTCTTCCCTACCATTGAAAAGTATATCGGTGAAAGCGGAAAGAGAGAATTCCTTGACGAAACAATCGTATATGCAAACGGCGGCGAAGCTACTGTTTATGAACACCTTAAGAAGGCAATTGACTTCTCAATGAATAACCTCGGTGATCACAATATGCCTGCAGGACTTCATGCAGACTGGAACGACTGTCTCCGTCTTGGCAAGAAGGGCGAATCTACTTTCGTTGCATTCCAGCTTTACTACGCAATGAACATGATTCTTAAATATGCTTTTGAAAAGAAGGATATTGAGTATATCAAGTATATTACTGATGCTAAGGCAAAGCTTACAGATGCTCTCAACAAGTGCTGGGATGAGGACAGATGGATTAGAGGTATCCGTGACAACGGTTGTGTTGTTGGTGCTAAGAACGATCCTGAAGCAAGCATGTGGCTCAATCCACAAAGCTGGGGCGTTATCTCAGGTTTCTCAGACATTGAAAAGGCTTATGTTTCTATGGAGAATGTTCACGAAAAGCTCAATACCCCATATGGTGTAAAGCTTCTTGACCCTCCTTACCAGAAATATTACTTTGACGGCGCACTCATGCATATCTTTAACCCTGATACAAAGGAAAACGGCGGTATCTTCTCACAGCCTCAGGGTTGGGTAATTCTTGCTGAATCACTTCTCGGTCACGGTAACCGTGCATATAAGTATTTCTGTGAATCATCACCTGCTTCACTTAATGACAAGGCTGAAATCAGAGTTATGGAGCCTTATGTTCATGGTCAGTTTACTGAATCAACACGTTCACCTTTTGAGGGACGTTCACATGTACATTGGCTCACAGGAACAGCTTCAACAGTTATGGTAGGCTGTGTTGAGGGTATTCTTGGTATGCGTCCTGACGCTGACGGATTAAGAATTAACCCTGCAATCCCATCCGAATGGGAAGGCTTCCAGATTAAGAAGATGTTCAGAGGCAAGCAGCTTAACATGATGTTCAAGAATCCTCATCATGCTGAAAGCGGAGTTCAGGAAATCACACTTAACGGCGAAAAGCTGGCTGACAATTATATTCCTGCTGAAAAGCTTAAGTCCAAGAATGATATTATCATCATAATGGGCGAAAATGAATAATTAAACAGTCTGCATTATACAAATTTTACAAGATACTTTTGATGTACAACGTCAAAAGTATCTTTGCTTTCACTTAAATAAGACAAAAGGAGTAGTCATAAGTTTGAAAGATAAATCTTTCAAACTCTGAGTTTTGTGCTTTCCGAACCGCCGTTCGAAATTTTGCTTAGCTGAACGCAGTTCAGGTTCAAGATCACACAAAACATCAAAGAGAGGAGAGATGCTTCCTGTGGAAGCATGGTCAAACTATGAAAAAATGGTACGATGAAGAATACGAATGGGAAATTGAAGTTACTGGGTTTCTTCGCAGCGACCACACCGAACGGTACTGCCGAAATGGCGAAGAGATTGGGGATAAATACACTTGCACTTATGGTTGCCCTGTTAATAAAAATGGTCAGGGCATTTGTTCTAAGACAATGATGATGATGTTCCCAATCATGGAGGCTGTAAGAAGCGGCGGGGATTTAGAAAACATTGGTGGAAGCAGCAAATACACCAAGGATATTGTCTGTCCTGATGGCTGTGTAATGTTCAGAATGACAGCGAAAAAACTTGATAATCAAAACTTTTATAAGGGAAAATTTTTTGATTAGTTTTCAATTCTGATTTTCTGTATAATAAAATGACCTGAGAAGAAATATGCTCATCTCAGGTCATTTTTTAATTACTGCTTTTTAGGTACTTTTGGCAGTGGAGTTTTCTTCTTTTTAGCAACGGAATACCCGAAGCTCCCAAGTTTTCTGCCTAGAGCAAAATACTCGCCATGCGAATATGCCATTATACCGGCTTGCTGGAGATTGATTTTGCCCTTACTGTCAATATATCTTTCATCAACATCCACCGCAACAATCTCTGCAATAAACATATCATGCGTACCAAGGGGCTTTATTTCCTTGACCTTACATTCAAGTGATAAAGGCGCCTCAGCAATAAGTTGTGCGGATACAACCGATGCTTTTTCGGTGTGAAGTCTGCATTTCTTAAGTTTATCCATATCCTTACCACTTCGTACGCCGCAGAAATCCGTTTCTCTGACAAGCTTTGATGTAGTGAGATTTATGACAAACTCCCCTGTTTCCTTGATGATATTGTACGAATGTCTTGACGGGCGGACAGAAATATATGTCATCGGTGGCTGCGTGTTGATTATGCCTGTCCATGCAACGGTCAGAACATTAGCTTTTCCCTCTGTCCCACAGGAAACAAGTGCCGCAGGCAGCGGAGCAAGCAGTGTCCCTGCTTTCAGAACTATTTTCCCCATATGGTTTTCTCCTCATCATTCAGCAAGTGTTTATTCGACCTTGTTATCCTCAAAATATTTCTCCCATACTTTAAGAGCGTTATCATAGTTTTCGGTGAACTTCTCATAGTTAAGACCAAACCCCGACTTAGGAATACGCAAGCTCATATATAATCCTTCAGGCTTTTCAGTATAGCCAAGCTGTTCATAAAGCTTTGTTCCAAGAAGATTATATCCGACCTCTGTAGCATTTTCATCATCAGGATACATTGCTGTCATATCCTCAAAAATTCCTTCTTCAATGCCAAGATGCTTGATTGCAGCATCACTTGATATCATCATTACAACATTGTCAGACTGGAATTCAGCAATAACCCTTGCCTGTGTAGCCTGTCCCGAATACATCTCAGCATCGCTAGTTTCGTCAGTATATGTCGGAGCATAGAGAACTGATACAACTGTCTTGCCGTCGCCATTATAATCATCGCAATATGGTGTCAGAATTTCTGCAAGCTTTTCGGTGCTTGCTTCAAGAACAGAGTCCTGCGCAACCACCATTATTGTGATATCAGGATTTTCCTTACTTAAAATGTCATATGTCAGGAAAGCAGCTATAGGAATTATAATGATAGCCGCAATAATACCGATTTTATAGTGATAAACAAAATTCGACAGTTTCTGCTTGAAAGTATATTTTACTTGCTCAGCCTGCCGACTATTTACTTGCTTCTCATCAGGCTGTTCTGATATTCCCTGCTTTGCCCTAAGGAGCTGAACTCTTTCATTTTGGAGTTTTTTCTGGTAGGATTCTCTGGATTTTTGTTCAACTCTTGCTTTCTTTTCCGCTGCTTTTGATTCTGCTTCAAGAGCTTCTTTTTTCTCTCTGGCATTAATCTCTCTTATATTGTCAAGCAAGCTTTTTTGCTTTGGATCTTTTTCCTGCATAATAATCACCATTCCTTTCTGCTATATATAAATACAGGGGTAACGTTAAAATGTTACCCCTAGTTTTTATAAAATCAGTCCAACGGCTTCATTGTTGGGAACAGAAGAACATCTCTGATAGATGCGCTGTCAGTCAGCAGCATAACAAGTCTGTCAAGGCCGAATCCGAGTCCGCCTGTTGGTGGCATACCATATTCAAGAGCCGTAACGAAATCTTCGTCAATCTGAGCATTTGCACCCTGAGCACGCTTAGCTTCAACCTGCTTGACAAATCTTTCTCTCTGGTCAATAGGATCGTTAAGTTCAGAAAATGCATTACCCATTTCTCTTGCATAGATGAAATATTCAAATCTTTCAGTAAATGCAGGATTTGATGGTTTTCTCTTTGCAAGTGGTGAATTCTCAACAGGATAATCATAGATAATAGTTGGCTGAATAAGTTTATCTTCAACAAAAGCTTCAAAGAATGCAATAAGAACGTGTCCCTTTGTAGCTGAATTACCCTCATCAACTTCAACGTGATGTTCCTTTGCACAAGCCCTTGCAGCAGCGTCATCTTCCCATGAGTTATAGTCAACACCTGCATATTTCTTGACAGCCTCAACCATCGTGAGTCTTTCCCAAGGAGATGCCATGTTGATTTCTGTACCCTGATATGAAATAACATCAGTTCCGCAGATTTTCTTAGCAAGACCAACATACATTTCTTCAATTAAATCCATCATGCCGATATAATCAGTATATGCCTGATACATTTCTATGGATGTAAATTCAGGGTTATGTGAAGTATCCATACCTTCGTTTCTGAAGATACGTCCAACTTCATAAACCTTGTCAAAGCCGCCTACGATAAGACGCTTCAGGTAAAGTTCTGTTTCAATACGAAGGTACATATCAATATCAAGAGCATTATGGTGAGTTTTGAAAGGTCTTGCAGCCGCACCTATTTCAAGTGTGTGAAGAACCGGTGTATCAACTTCAAGGTATCCTCTTGAATCAAGGAAGTTTCTGATTTCAGAAAGAATTCTGCTTCTCTTTACAAATGTATCCTTAACATCAGGGTTGCAGATAAGGTCAATATAACGCTGACGGTATCTCATATCCTGATCCTTTAAGCCATGCCATTTTTCAGGAAGTGGAAGAAGTGATTTTGAGAGGAGAACAATCTTCTGGGCATGAACTGAAATCTCGCCCTTTTTTGTTCTGAAAACAAAACCTTCAACACCGACGATATCACCGATATCCCACTTCTTGAACTCTGCAAATTCATCCGCACCGATATCATTCATGCGGACATAAACCTGCATACGGTCGCTTCCGTCACGGACATCAATGAAGTTAGCCTTGCCCATATCTCTCCATGACATGATACGTCCGGCAACCCTTACAACTCTTCTTCCAGTTTCAAATCCAGCCTTGAGTGCTTCTTCATCGCCGTTAGCCGCTGCAATGATTTCAGCTTCTGACTTTTCAAACCATACTCTGATTTCAGAGTTCATTATATCAGCATCAAACTTAGTTATTTCGTAAGGGTCCTTGCCCTGTGACTTGAGTTCATCAAGCTTTTCAATTCTGATTTTTTTGAGTATATGAATATCCTGTTCTGTCTGTTCCTCAACAGAATCAGCAGCAGGATTAATGTTCTGATTCTCTGACATTTGCTTTATCCTTTCAATAATTACTTGCTGATTTCAAGTATCTGCATCTGAATTATTCCGACTGGTGCTTCAACTTCAATAATATCCCCGACTTTTTTCTTCATGGCAGCAATACCGATAGGTGATTCGTCTGAAATCCTGTCGTTTTCAGGATCAGCTTCAGTTGAACCTACGATCTGGAGTTTCATTGTTTCATCGAGTTCAAGGTCTTTGAGAACAACGAATGAACCGACATTAACTTCGTCGTTTGAGAGTTCAGCTTCGTCAACAACTACTGCATTTGCAACAGTAAGTTCCATTTCCTGAATTCTTGCTTCAAGAATACCTTGCTCATTCTTAGCTTCATCATATTCAGCATTTTCAGACAAGTCTCCGAAAGCACGTGCCTCTTTAAGTTTCTGTGCAACCTCAGCACGTTTTACGGTAATAAGGTATTCGAGCTCTTTTTCAAGCTTTGCAAGACCCTCTGCGGATATTCTAACCTTTTTAACTGCCATGTAACAGCACTCCTCTTCTGCTCTTTTTTCGAACATAATCTAAAAGTATATTATATATTACAATAAATATATTGTCAAGCATTTAGCCCTATACTACAAGGCTTTCTTTTTACTTCTTTCTTGACTTGTCAAACATTATCTCAACGACTTTCTGCATAAGTTCAAGCGGCTTGTCATCATTTGCAATTTTAACAGCTATGAAAGGCTTTTCCGAGCCGTTTACAGTAACCCTGTTCTTATACTCAGCAACAACTGCCTGAATCTGCTCAATTTCAGCAGCAGAAAGATAGAAATACATAATTCCGTTTCTCTGTGAGATTTCCTTTATGCCGATTGAACCAGCCATATTTCTAAGCAGAGCAACGCTGATAAGTCCTTGTATAGCCTTTGGTGGATCACCATAGCGATCAATAAACTCATCAATAATATCAAGGCTGTCCTCTTTGGTCTGAATAGCGGCAATCTTTCTGTAAGCGTCAATTCTTCCTGAAAGGCTCTCAATATACTTGTCAGGAATATGCGCATCAATCTGTAAATCAACTAGACATTCTTCAGGACGGTGCGGCATCGGCTCGCCCTTTTCTTCTGCAATAGCTTCGGATAAAAGCTGTAAATACATATCATATCCGACAGCCTCCATGTGTCCGTGCTGGCGACCGCCGAGAATTGAGCCAGCACCTCTGATTTCAAGGTCACGCAAAGCAATTCTGAATCCGCTTCCGAACTGTGTGAATTCCTTTATAGCTTCAAGACGTTTTGCTGCAATTTCAGTAAGAACTTTTCCACGTCTGAATGTGAAATAGGCAAATGCACGTCTGTTAGAACGTCCGACACGTCCTCTTAACTGATACAGCTGTGAAAGTCCTAAATTGTCAGCATCTTCAATAATGAGCGTGTTGCAGTTAGGAACATCTACGCCCGTTTCAATAAGTGTTGTGCATACGAGAATATCAATCTCATGTTCAACAAGCTGACGCCAAATTTCCGAAAGCTGTTCTTCTCCTATCTGTCCATGTGCTATACCAATTCTTGCGTCAGGGAGAAACTGTGCAATCTTTGACGCTGTCATTTCTATGCTTTCAATTCTGTTATGAATATAATAAACCTGCCCACCTCTGCGAAGCTCCTTGCTTATTGCCTGAATAATGACACCCATGTTATGCTCGATAACATAGGTCTGGACAGGGTATCTGTCTATAGGTGGTTCTTCAATAACGCTCATGTCCCTTATTCCACTCATAGCCATGTTGAGAGTTCTTGGAATAGGAGTTGCAGAAAGTGTGAGAACGTCAACGCCTGTGAATGTTTCCTTGAACTTTTCCTTATGTGCTACTCCGAAGCGTTGTTCCTCGTCTATGATTACAAGTCCCAAATCCTTGAACTGAACATCCTTCTGGACAAGCCTGTGTGTACCTATGATAATATCAATATCTCCACGTTTAAGTTCTTTAAGGATGTCTTCTTGCTCTTTCTTGTTTCGAAATCTTGACAAAAGCTGAATTTTTACAGGGAAATGTTCAAATCTCTTTACAGCTGTCTGATAATGCTGCCAAGCAAGAACTGTTGTAGGAACAAGTATTGCACATTGCTTGCTGTCAAGAACGCATTTAAATGCACCTCTCAAAGCAACTTCGGTCTTACCAAAGCCAACATCACCGCAAAGCAGTCTGTCCATTGGAACAGGCTTCATCATATCGTCCTTGATTTCATCAATACATCTAAGCTGGTCATCCGTTTCTGTATAGCTGAAACGCTCCTCAAAATCTGTCTGCCAGTCACAATCCTCCGAAAAAGCATATCCTTTTGTCTTGCTTCTCTTTGCATAAAGGGCGATTAGTTCATCTGCCATGTCCTTGACGGCTTTTTTAACCCTTGCTCTTGTTTTCTGCCACTCCAATGAAGAGATTTTATTAAGCTTTACTCCGCTGTTGTCACGAGGGCCTATATATTTTGAAACAAGGTCAAGCTGTGTAACGGGAACATACAGCACATCCGTACCTGCGTACTGGATAGTAATATAGTCCTTTGTCACACCCTCCATCTCAAGTTTTCTAATGCCAATAAACCTACCGATACCATGTAATGCATGAACAACAAGGTCGCCGTTTGAAATATCCGAAAGCGACTTGATTTCCTCGCCCTTTTTCGGCTTTTTCAGCTTGCGCTTTGAAACCATTGCCTTTGCCTGTGTAATAAGAGCCGTCTTTGCTTCAGGATAATCATATCCCCCGCTTACACAGCCTGACATAAGATAAACTCTGCCATTTGTAAATTCGGTTTTATCATTAATTATGTCACAAGGAATTCCATCTTCCCTCAAATCATCTGCAATAATTGGCAAGGTCTTTTCAGAGCCTGCAAGAACAATTACAGTATAGTCCCTCTCAATGAAAGTATGCAGATCCTCAGAAAGCTGACGAATTTCACCGCCCCATGGTGCTGTCTGGTTTGCAGTTACGGAAATAAGCTTTTTAAACCGGACCTCACCTTCCCCGCGCATAAAGGTATCCATGAAAACCTGCTTAAACTTATCAGCTTTTCCAAGAACCTCTCCTATTTCAAGTATATACCCGTCAAGCCCCTTGCAGAGTTCACCCTCTTCAAGAAGTATCTTTATATCCTCATTATGCTGTGAAAGTATACTCTTTGAACGTTCAGCCATATTTCTGTATTCACTGAAAACAACAACGCTGTCTTTTGTAAGATAGTCAAAAACTGTTGCAGGAATATCATAAGCTAGAGGTAGGTATTTGTCGATGTTTCCTAGCGAAACACCATTATCAATCTTATCAATATCATTATAAAGCTTCTGCTTTACAACCTCTGCATGCTTGCTTCTCTGCTTTTTTGCAAGCTCATCTATTTTAGCCTTGAATTGTTCCTCACTCTCAAATAGGACTTCAAGTGCAGGCGAAATTTCAATAATATCCAAACTCTGGGTACGTCTTTGAGTTTCAACATCAAAGTATGAAATGCTGTCAATTTCATCACCCCAGAATTCTATTCTGACAGGACTTGTTTCCTGAACAGGAAAAATATCAGCTATCGAACCCCTTATAGAAAACTGCGACACACCCTCAACTTTATCGCAGCGTGAATAGCCTGCGGCAACAAGTTTTGCGGCAAGCTCTTTTGTAGTTATTTCAAAACCCTGTTCAAGTATAACAGTACGATCATACAGCACCTGCGGCGGAATGGTTTTCTGCATTACAGCCTCTGCTGACGCACAGATGACCCTGCACTTTCCAGAACGTATTCTTGAAAGTGCCGCAAGTCTAGTATGCTCATATTCCCTTGAAACAGTGGCAACATCGGTAAAAGTAAAATCCTTTGCAGGATAAACCATTACGGCGTCAGCGCTTCCGAGCATTTCGTTCATGTCATCACAAAGCCTTTTTGCATTAGCTTCATCATCTGTAATGACAAGAACCGGAGAAACACCGATAAGGCCCAGTGCAAACTGAGCCTTGTGTATACCTGATACTCCTGTGACAAGAACCGGAGTTTCTCCCTTTTGTAAAGAGTTTACCATATCCTTGTATGCAGGAAGATTTTCTATTGCTTTAATAAATACTGACATAATTATGTCCGGCTTCCCAACGGGAAACATCTCTCCTTTCGTAATGAAAAGATCACGAATTGAACTTGTTCATAGCCTCATCAGCCTTGTCCTGTACCATTAACTCAACTGACTGAACTGCCTTGTCAGCTGCTTCCTTTATAAGCTTACGCTCTTCATCAGAAAAAGATGACAATACCCAGTTTGCAAGATCATAATCCTTGTTTGGTTTTTTTCCAACGCCAATCTTTATTCTTGGGAAGGTATCTTCTCCGGTAAGTTCAATAATTGACTTAATACCATTATGACCGCCGTCAGAACCTTTTCTGCGAATTCTAAGAAATGATGGTTCAAGGCTTATATCATCATAACAGACAATAACATTCTGCACAGGAATTTTGTAAAAATTCATTGCCGCTACAACAGCTTCACCGCTGTTATTCATATATGTCTGTGGCTTCATTAGCAGACAGCTTTTTCCCATAATGACAGCGTTGCCGACAAGGGCCTTGAACTGAAGCTTTTTCACATCAGCATTATACTTTTCTGCAATTGTATCAATTGTCATAAAACCTGCATTATGTCTTGTGTTTTCATACTGAAGTCCGGGATTACCAAGACCAACAATAATAAATTCAGGCTTTCCTGCTGCCGCAGGCTTATCCGCATTAAGCTTATCAAAAATATCAAAAATACTCATTTTATTTATCCTTAAAAAATTAGTATAACCCCGTATCTTCTGATACGGGGTATAGACTACTCACATTGTGACGATTATGCCACAACAATATCATTAGTTGTTGAATAAAGGGGAAATTGGCTTATCTGCATAAATTCTCTGAATTGCCTGTGCAAATATAGGAGCAACTGGAAGAACTGTAATTTTATCAATCTGCTTTTCTTCAGGAAGTGCAATTGTATCGAGGACAACAAGTTCCTTAATAACGCTGTTCTGAATTCTGTCAATAGCTGGGCCTGATAGAACACCATGTGTGGCACAAGCATAAACATTATTTGCTCCGCCAACTTCAATAATAGCCTTTGCAGCATTGCAGAGTGTTCCTGCTGTATCGATCATATCATCAACAAGGATAACGTCCTTACCCTTGACATCACCGATTATGTTCATTACTTCACAAACGTTTGCCTTCTGACGTCTCTTGTCTACTATAGCAAGAGGCGCATTAATTCTTGCAGCAAAGTTTCTTGCTCTTGTAACAGAACCTAGGTCAGGAGAAACTACAACGCAATTGTCCTTGCTGTCCTTGAACTTTTCAATAAAGTGAGGAGCAAGAATCGGAACACCGAGAAGATGGTCAACAGGAATATTAAAAAATCCCTGAATCTGCGGACAATGGAGATCCATTGTAAGAACTCTGTCTGCACCGGCTACTGTGATAAGGTCAGCTACAAGCTTTGCAGAGATCGGATCCCTTGCCTTTGCCTTTCTATCCTGTCTTGCATAGCCGAGATATGGAATAACGGCAGTAATACGGCCTGCTGAAGCTCTCTTGAACGCATCAATCATTATAAGCAGCTCCATCATGTTGTCATTTACAGGCGAACTTGTTGACTGAACAACGAATACATCCGATCCACGAACGCTTTCCTTTATAGAAACGCTTACCTCTCCGTCAGAAAAAGTAACGACTTCTGATTCACCAATTGGCAACCCGAGAGTTTTTGCTATTTGATTTGCCATATTAGGATTGGAATTCGCTGTGAAAATTTTGATATCCTTGCCGTGCAGATTCATTTGAAAATCCCCTTTGTTTAATTATTGATTTATAATTTGTTAAAGGAACACAGGTTAAATTCCATTCATCCGGCGTCCCATTAAATTACTTCTGGTTCCTGCTTTTCAATCTACGATCGCCGAAACCTTCTTTAATGACATATTCTGCCCTCTCAATAGCAAGAGCTCCGTCAGGAACATCCTTTATAACTGTTGTTCCTGCCGCAGTATATGCCCCCTTTCCGACTCTAACAGGAGCTATAAGGTTTGTATTGCATCCGATGAATGCATTATCTTCAATAACTGTTCTGAACTTCTTTGCACCGTTGTAGTTTACAGTAACAACTCCACAACCAAAGTTTACATTTGAGCCAACATCACTGTCACCGATATATGTGAGGTGAGCTACAGCAGTTTTCTCACCGACTACAGAATTCTTTATTTCAACAAAGTCGCCGATCTTTACTCCTGCCTTGATATGTGAATCAGGACGTATATGAACAAATGGTCCGATTTTAGCATTTTCCTCAATTACGGAGTTATATGCTTGAACAGAATTAAGCTTTACACCGTTTCCTACAGCGCAATTTTCGATTATGCAGTTAGGTCCTATAATGCAGTTTTCACCTATTGCTGTCTGTCCTTTTATTATAGTACCCTGCAGAATACGTGTGCCTGCACCGATATGAACATTTCTTCCGATAGAAACGCCGTCTGTGCAGACAAATTCTACTCCATTTTCCAGTTGCTTTTCTATTATATCTAATCTTGCGACATTATTCAACTGCAAAAGACCTTTTCTGTCATTTGCACCTAAAACAACATTAGGATTTGAAGAAATATATGCATCTGCACGAAAACCCGCAGATACCAGTATGTATACTGAATCTGTAAGATAGTATTCACCCTGACAGTTATTAGGGGTTATCTGTCCGAGCGCATAGATAAGGCTTTCAACCTTGAACCAATATGCTCCTGAGTTGATTTCTCTTATTGATTTTTGGTCGTTTGTAGCATCTTTTTCCTCAACAATTCCGCTGACACCCTTGCCCGAACGGACAATTCTACCGTAACCATAAGGATTGTCAAGTTCTGCTGTAATGACAGTAACAGCATTATCTTCAGCTATATGCTTTTCAAGCGACCTTTTAATAGTATCCTTATCAATAAACGGAGCGTCACCGTTAAGTATAAGAACATTTCCGCCAACACGTTCCTTCATCCAGTCAATTGCCATCATAACTGCATGACCCGTGCCCTTTCTCTGTGGCTGGAGAACTGTAGCACAGCGGCTTCCGATATAATTCTCAATTACTTCATTGTTAAAGCCAGTTACCACGCAAATATCATTTATTTCTGAATCCTCGCAGGCTGTAAGAACCCATTCAAGCATTGGCTCGTCAAGCACCTCAAACATAGGCTTAGGTAAATCGGATTTCATTCTTTTTCCCTGTCCTCCTGCAAGAACTACGGCACAATTATTAATCATTATCTATAACTCCCATTAATCAATTTATGTATAATTTTATATTTTACAAAGTCCATATATCAGTTTATCACAGTATACGCAGAATTTCTAGTATAAATGTGCTGATTAATTAATATGAAATCATATTTATAATTGTGATATGTGGTTTCTCTTGTCGTTTTCAATATCCTGATGCAGTTTGCTGTGCAGATACTCATACTCAGGTTCAGGTTTATTTTCCGGAAGGTGAAGCGATATACCTCTTTCAATCTTTTCTGAATGGCTGACACCTGAGGGATGCGCATTTTCAAAGTCCACAAATGGTTCAAGCATGTAATTCTGCCCGCTGTACATTATTCCACGCTTGTTCAGATCAACATCATGCTTTGTGAGATCAACCTTCCTGGATTCTATTGAGGGCATTTCATGGCTCTGAAGTGTCAGATTATCCATTGTATTCTGAACAACAGGAGGTGTAAGGAAGTTTGGAACATTCTGCTGAATAGCCGAAGCAGTTTGCACAGGTTTTGATTTGTTTGCAAAACGTGGTTTGTACGGCTTGTTAGCCAGTTGTGCAATCGGATTTCGTTTGTCTTCCTCAACCATTATTTCCTGACAGAAAGCATTGATTAAATATACCAATGTTCCTCCCAAAAGAAAGCATCCCAGAGAAAAAATTAGATATCCAATATCCATTACCGATGAGATAATCGGTAAAATTCTTGTTATCAGAACACTAACCAGATAACCAAGTAATGAAACAACTGAATCTAATAAAAATGTTCGGCCGCTTGCACCGCTTTTAAGATAAGTGTTAAGACGTGATCTGATATCACATCTTGTCTGCTTGTCATATTTGAAATATAATTTCAGCAAATCCGTGTCGAAATCATATTTATAGTTGTTTATTAAAACTATCAGACATCTCATTATGAACCATCCGATAATTATAAAAATAGCACCAAGCATAAGAAAGCCCCCAAAAGGTACGGTTCAAACAGTCCGAGTTGTGAATTTGAGAATACTACTCTATCTTCTTTCATAAAGTCACTCGAGCTGAATGTATGACTGACAAATTAATCAGCTTGTTGAAATATTATGTTTAAACCGCAATAATTAGTATATACTAATACATATGACTTACGGAAATTGTTAAAAAATTAATTATCATTTTTAAAATACAGTTATAGTATTACACATTTTTTTTCAAATTTCAAGCATAAAAGGCTTCAACAAAGTATTACTTGGTTTTTTGTACAAAAGTAACTAAAAATTTGGCACATATTCTATATACTTACAGTATGGAAATATGCATGTTTTTCTGATATAATATAACCATGTCCGCATAAATGAAAAACATAGATTACTACGCTTCAGAAGCGGAAACAAAAAATTTTGGAGGTAAAGAACCAATGAGCAGAAAATGGGTTTATTTGTTTAGCGAAGGCGACGCTGGAATGAAAGAGCTTCTCGGTGGTAAAGGTGCAAACCTTGCTGAGATGACAAAGCTTGGACTTCCTGTTCCTCAGGGCTTCACTATTAGTACAGAAGCATGTACACAGTACTATGAGGACGGAAAGAAAATTAACGATGAAATTCAGAACCAGATAATGGAAAATATTAAGAAGATGGAAGAAATCACTGGCAAAAAGTTTGGTGATCATGAAAACCCTCTTCTCGTATCTGTTCGTTCAGGTGCAAGAGCTTCAATGCCTGGTATGATGGATACAATTCTTAACCTTGGTCTTAATGAAGAAGTAGTTGAAACAATGGTTAAGAAATCAGGAAATGCAAGATGGGCATATGACTGCTACAGAAGATTTATTCAGATGTATTCTGATGTAGTTATGGAAGTTGGTAAGAAGTTCTTTGAAGAACTCATTGATGAAATGAAGAAGAACAAGGGCGTTACTGAGGACCTTGATCTTACAGCTGATGACCTTAAGCTTCTTGCTGAACAGTTCAAGGCTGAATACAAGTCCAAGATCGGACAGGACTTCCCTACTGATCCGGTTGAACAGCTCATGGGTGCTATAAAGGCTGTATTCCGTTCATGGGATAACCCAAGAGCTAACGTTTACCGCCGTGATAACGATATCCCTTACTCATGGGGTACTGCTGTAAACGTACAGATGATGGCATTCGGTAACATGGGCGATGATTGCGGCACAGGTGTTGCATTTACTCGTGACCCTGCTACTGGCGAAAAGAAGCTCATGGGTGAATTCCTCAACAATGCTCAGGGTGAAGACGTTGTTGCTGGTGTAAGAACTCCAATGCCAATCTCTCAAATGGCTGAAATGTTCCCAGACGCATTTGAACAGTTCCAGAAAGTTTGCAAGACTCTTGAAGATCACTACAGAGACATGCAGGATATGGAATTTACTGTTGAAAACAAGAAGCTATATATGCTCCAGACAAGAAACGGTAAGAGAACCGCTCAGGCTGCTCTCAAGATTGCATGTGACCTCGTTGATGAAGGTATGAGAACAGAAGAAGAAGCTGTTCTTATGATCGACCCAAGAAACCTTGATACACTTCTCCACCCACAGTTTGATGCTAAGGCTATTAAGGCTACAACTCCTGTTGGCAAGGGACTTGGTGCTTCACCTGGAGCTGCTTGCGGTAAGATTGTATTTACTGCTGACGATGCAGAAGCTTGGAAGGCAAAGGGCGAAAAGGTTGTTCTTGTTCGTCTTGAAACATCACCTGAAGATATCACAGGTATGAAGGCTGCTCAGGGTATCCTCACAGTTCGTGGCGGTATGACATCTCACGCTGCTGTTGTTGCTCGTGGAATGGGTACATGTTGTGTATCTGGCTGCTCAGAAATCAACATGGATGAAGCTAACAAGAAGTTCACACTTAACGGTAAGACATTCAAGGAAGGCGACTTCATCTCAATCGATGGTTCAACAGGTAAAATCTACGATGGTATCATCCCAACAGTTGATGCTACAATCGCTGGTGAATTTGGAAGAATCATGGGATGGGCTGACAAGTTCAGAGTTCTTAAGGTTAGAACAAATGCTGATACACCTTCTGATGCTAAGAAGGCTCGTGAACTCGGTGCAGAAGGTATCGGTCTTTGCCGTACAGAGCACATGTTCTTTGAACCATCAAGAATTGCTGCTTTCCGTGAAATGATCTGTTCTGATACAGTTGAAGCAAGAGAAGCTGCTCTTGACAAGATTGAACCAATGCAGCAGTCAGACTTTGAAAAGCTTTATGAAGCACTTGAAGGATGCCCTGTAACAATCAGATTCCTTGACCCACCTCTCCATGAATTCGTTCCTACAGAAGAAGATGACATAGAAGCTCTTGCTAAGACACAGGGCAAGTCAGTTGAATCTATCAAGGCTCTTATAGCTTCACTCCACGAATTTAACCCAATGATGGGTCACCGTGGATGCCGTCTTGCTGTAACATATCCTGAAATTGCAAAGATGCAGACTAAGGCTATTATCAAGGCTGCTATAAATGTTAAGAAGGCTCATCCAGACTGGACAATCGTTCCTGAAATCATGATTCCACTCGTATGTGAAATCAATGAACTCAAGTACGTTAAGAGTGTTGTTGTTGCTGCTGCTGATGAAGTTATCAAGGCTGCAGGTTCTGACCTCAAGTATGAAGTTGGTACAATGATTGAAATTCCAAGAGCTGCTCTTACAGCTGATGAAATCGCTAAGGAAGCTGAATTCTTCTGCTTTGGTACAAATGACCTTACACAGATGACATACGGCTTCTCAAGAGATGACTCAAGCAAGTTCCTTAACTCATACTATGACGTTAAGATCTTCGAGAACGATCCATTTGCTAGACTTGACCAGACTGGTGTTGGCAAGCTTATGGAAATGGCTATTAAGTTAGGTAAGGCTACACGCCCTGACATGCACGTTGGTATCTGTGGCGAACACGGTGGTGACCCAACATCTGTTGAGTTCTGCCATAAGCTCGGCCTCACATACGTTTCATGCTCACCATTCAGAGTTCCAATCGCTCGTCTTGCTGCTGCACAGGCTGCTATCAAATATGGGGAGGACTAATCTGTACTTCAGTTTTAAGGTTAATTTCGACCAAGCAGAAGCGTACAGAAAATCAACAGACCAATATCTTCGTGCAAAACAGTGGGAAGATTTAACTGTTGAAGTCTTTATCTAAAACAATTAGCAGGCATATTACTGTAAAAAGTAGTATGCCTGCTTTTTTTATGCCCATTTTGCACCTTTGTACCTTTTTCATACCTATTATATAATAAGAATGAAAGTGAGGCGTTCAGTTTGAAAAAGCAAAAGTATTATATCAATTTGACTGATCAGGAACGCAGTGAAATCCTATCTTCCCTTTTGATTAAGAAGAATAAACTGACACATCAGGGAAAGTTCACAGATGGTATTGATGAAGTTATTTGCAAGTTGATGAAAGCACGTACTAAGTTATTTAAGGTTAAAATTGTATAAAGTAAATCGGTACATATAGCCGCTTATTCCTAATTTGGAATAGGCGGCTTTTTTTGTTTTCAAAAATTTTTTTATTTTTTTTCAGAATTAGGGTGTGCATTTGACCTCTCTCAGTGGGAATTAGTGAAGGGGTTAATTCCTGACTCCGTTTAGGAACACTTCTTCACGTTCCTTGAAAACTAAATATCCAAACATTCAGGACTTTATTTCTGATGATTAGCTACCTTAATGGGTACGCCAAGACTTCCGAAAGGGACGAGCGAGAATCCCCGTTATAAATATCAGGTTGCCCCTGATATGGCGATGACAGTCAGAATGATAATGATACTTCTCTACGGAGCAGGCGGAGTACCCGGCTGAGGTGAGATTCCTATGATATGTTTTCTGACCTTGAGAAGTTCAAGAAAAAGGACTTTTGGGAGGAACATAAGACCTTCAGCTTTAACACGCTTTACGAAAAGCAGACCTATGAGGTTGTAGCCGTTTTCAAGACTGTAGTTTACACGGATTCTGCAAGTGAGTTCAGGTACTATCAGTTCGCTGATGCAGAAACACCGGAACAGTTTGACGAGTATATCGCCAAGTGCAAAGAAAAGGCACTCTATGATACGGGCGTATCTGCTGAATACAGCGACAAGCTCATCACTCTTTCCACTTGCGAATATTCAAACACAAACGGTCGGCTTGTTTTGGTTGCGAAAAGAGTTATTGACTAAGCCTTTTCACTTCTCAGGAAAGGAGGTTTACAATGGCAGATATTAAAACAAGAGATGTAGTCAAGGGTTCTATCAAGACCATAGATAAAGCCGCCGTTGCCGGAGAGCGAATGAAGCAGGCGTATATCTCTACCAAAGAGAGAGCCGAACACAGCACCTATGCTACCGAGAACTCTGCTGATGAATATGCTTCCGATAAGTTTGAGCGTGGTGTTGATGCCACAGTTCACGAAGGTATCCACCAATTCGACAAAGCAGGTCGGAAAGGTTTGGAAACCACAAAGGATAATATTCACAAAGCAAAAGACGGCATAGACCGTTTCAATGAGAAACGAGCTGAAAAGGCTCTTGAGAAGCAGGCTGAAAAAGTTGGCGACAAGGCGGCTAAAACTGCCGAGAAAGCCACCGAACAGACGGCAAGGCAAACGGGTTCTAAAACCGTAAAAACCGCCGAGAAAGCCACTACAAAGACTGTAAAGCAGTCAGTAACTTCGGCGGGAAAGAAAACGGTCAAGACAGTCGGCAAAGGTACAGTTAAAACAACCGGAAAGACTGTCAAGACCGCAGAGCGTACCGCAAAGACGGCAATTAAGACTTCTCAGCAAGCTGCTAAGACTGCACAAAAAGCGGCTCAAGCAAGTGCCAAAGCCGCAAGAGCAGCGGCGCAGGCAGCTAAAGCGGCCGCCAAAGCCGCAGTCGTTGCGGCAAAGTGGATTGCAAAGGCAACCGTTGCAGTCGTAAAAGCAATTATAGCCGCAGTCAAAGGACTTGTAGCGGCGATTGCTGCAGGCGGTTGGGTTGCCGTTGTTATTATCATTGTCATTTGTCTTATCGCCCTTATTCTATGCTCGGTGTTTGGTATCTTCTTCTCAGGAGAGGACTCAGGAACGGGACAGACTATGCAGACTGCCGTTCAGGAAATCAATACCGAATACGACAATAAACTCTTGGAGATCAGGAACGGAACGACTTACGATGTGCTTGAAATGAGTGGTAGTCGTGCAGTTTGGAAAGATGTTCTTGCCGTGTATGCGGTTAAGACAAACACCGATCCTGACAACCCTCAAGAGGTTGCTACAATGGACGATAACAAGAAGCAACTGCTCAAAGACTTGTTTTGGGAAATGAATGAAATCAGTTCCCGAACAGAGAGTGTGTCGGAAACCGTGATAACCGAAACCGATGACGGGAACGGAAATATCGTACAGACGGAAACGACTGTAACAAGAACCTATCTGTATATCACGGTTGCACACAAGACCGTTGATGAAATGGCTTCGCAATACGGCTTTAATCAGGAGCAGAAAGACTACCTGACAGAACTGCTAAAACCAGAAAACAATTCGCTTTGGGCGGCTGCTCTTTACGGTATCAACTATTCCGATTACCAAATCGTAACGGTAGCTCTCACACAGATAGGTAATGTCGGCGGAGATCCTTATTGGAGTTGGTACGGTTTCGGCTCAAGGGTTGAATGGTGTGCCTGCTTTGTGTCTTGGTGTGCCAATGAGTGCGGATATATCGACACGGGCGTTATCCCGAAATATGCAGGCTGTGTAAACGGTGTGCAATGGTTCAAAGATAGAGGTCAATGGGTAGACGGCTCTGCTGAGCCTGTCGCCGGAATGATTATCTTCTTTGATTGGGACTCTCCCAATGGCTCGTCAGGACCGCAAGACGGTCTATCCGACCATACGGGTATCGTTCAGAAAGTCGAGAACGGTATCGTTTACACGGTCGAAGGTAACTCAGGAGATAGCGTTAGAATAAATCAATACTCTGTCGGTCACTACGAGATACTTGGCTATGGAGTTCTGCAATATTAAACACGAGAAGTCGCCCCTTGTGGGCGGCTTCTTTTTTTATTATTACATAGATAGTAGAAAAAGTAACAAATTTATGCTATAATATAAAGTAATGATTAAATCACTGTTCGTGTTTTAGAGTAATAATTATTAGATAATTTTATCGAAATTTATTGTAACATATTGAGTTTTGCTTTGTCTTATAGAAAATATGTAGGAAAGCGAGGTGCTTGAGTGAAAGACTTTGAAAATATATATTCAGAATATTATGATACTGTATTTCAATATGTGCTATCTCTTTGTAGAGAAGAAGTCTGGGCAGAGGAAATCACTCAAGAAGCTTTCTTTAAGGCGTTAAAAAGCATTGACACCTTTAGAGGTGATTGTAAACTGAGTGTTTGGCTTTGTCAGATTGCAAAGAACACTTTCTATACAGAAGCTAAAAAGAAACAACGACAGGTTGATTATCCTTTAGAGGTCATTTCGATAGATGATAACTATGAACAAAAGATGTTTGATAAAGAAACAGCTTTTGAGATTCATAAGGTGCTTCACCAACTATCAGATCCATATAAAGAAGTATTTTGGATGCGTACCTTTGGGGAATTATCCTTTGCGGAAATAGGCAAACTCTTTGGAAAAACTGAGAGTTGGGCAAGAGTTACTTATCATAGGGCAAAACTTAGAATAAAGGAGGATATGAAATGAACTATCCGTGTAATCTGATACAAGATCTGTTACCGTTGTACCACGACGGTGTGTGTAGCAAAGAAAGCGCTGAAATCATTGAAAATCACTTATCTGAATGTACCGTATGTAAAGAATGCCTTGCGGCTCTTGGTGAAACAGATAAATTGATTATTAAACCTGAGAATACTGAAAACGAGATGAAAAAAGCCGCTTCTTTTCAGGCGGTCAAGAAAAAGATGTTTAGAAAACAAATATTAATTGTTGTACTCTCAATTGTTATATTATCTGCATTATTAGTTGCTGTTATAGGGGTGCTGAAAAATACTAAACAAATTATTGTCTATGATGACAATATTTCAGTATCTATGATGGATGACAGCTTAATTGGAAGATTAGAAGGTAATTTTGCATACAATTATCAAATCAAACGAGTAGAGATAACCGCTGAAGGAGAAAACAAGAGTTATTTATTCTTCTGTTTGAACAGCACAAAATGGGATACCATTACAGCAAACGATGAGATTTTTTCTGAATACGTACTGTGTGCTTCAGATAGAGGGGCAGAACAGATTGACGGCGTATTTTATTACACTGGTGATTTCACCGATATAGAAACCAAGAATGGAGAAGAATTACAAAAAATCATTGACAGCTCTGTTTTACTATGGAGCAAATAACATCACAATTATCTCTCTTGAGTGGCGTACAGAGATGTACGCCACTTTTTTTGTAACGAATCGCAAGTTGCGTAGTCATAAAGAAAAATGAAAGAAAAGGAAGGTTTATTATGATTCAAAAATTAAAGCGGAAATGCAGACCTACCACAATTCTGCTAATCATAGGATTTGCGATTTCCATTGCATCAGTATTAATAGGAATTAGTACAGTAAACTACATTTTACTGGCAATTTCTCAAGCAGATTATGAAATACCAATATTTTCAACGATGCAAAATTCCGGAGTATCTCTTGCATTTTCAATTTACTTGTTTTCAATAGCCAACTGTTTGGTTGTGACAAATTATTGGATGATTACAAGACAAAGAGATATGGCGATCTGCAAAGCGTTCGGTTGGTCTAACTATCATCTTATCCGTTCAGTTTTAACAGAGATGGCAGGCATTTTATTTGTTAGCCTTTGCATTGGGATTGTTTTGATTGTGGCTTTTTCTAAATTGACCGATGGAGCACTTTCGGTAGATATTACGCCGTTTTTTTTGATTGGAACAGTTTTTCTGTTGCTGTTTACTTTGGCGGTATCGCTTATTATTCCCATTATCCGTATTTTGAAAATTCATCCTGCGGAGGTTATATCTTAAAATGAAAATACTAAAATTGTCATTGAAGGAAATAAAGAAGAAAAAGCTATTTTCTCTTTTAATGTTTCTTGTTTGCGTTATAGCAATGCAGACAGTTTTATCTGCAGTTACTAATGCGGCAAGCACTGCATATCAAAAGAATATCTTTGAAACCCGTATGGACTTAAAATTGGAAAATGTATTGCACTTGAATTATCAACAAAATGAGGAAAACCAAGAATTTGCTGAAACAATTAGACAGTACATTGATTATATAAGAAATATCCACGGTGTAGAAACTGTGGGACAGTTTGATATGATAGGTATGTACTTTTCTGAATTGAGAACGATGGAAGAATATCAAGAAGTCAACGAAAAGTTTGTACAAGGAACGAAATATGAACCCTATCCTGCTATTACTCAATTGCTAAATGTAGATGAGGAACTGCTTCCATTCATAAAAGGTAATATTACAGAATACAACGAACCGCAAAGCGGCCATCTTCCTTTGTATGTAAGTGAAAGATTTGAAAATGTTTTGCCTATTGGCATGATACTTACGGATGAATATACCGGAGATCAATTTGAAATTGTGGGTTATTTCTCCAAAAATGCGGAGTGGGTAGATGAAAATGACCTAATACGTTTTCCACTTGTTTCTCTGGATGGATGGTTTATTGCACCACTATCAGAAAAAAACAAAAGCGATATAATGACACAGCTTTCTATGCTTCACAAAACCTATGTTCTGCTTTCTGACAATGCAGATGTATCATATATCAAAGCTCAGATTGCAGAATATCCTTTACAGCATAATTTTGCAGCGACCTCAAGTTTGCTGTCCGAGGAGTACGAAGAATACCGACTTGAAACAGAGAGCTTTACAAACCGCCAAATTGTACTTGCAATATTTATTTCCATAATGGTGTGTAGCTCCATTGTAGCGGCATTTACAACAAATGCCTTACTGAAAAAGAATCAGTATGGTATCTTGATCGCAAATGGATTTACACTCACAGATATAGCTCTTGGAATTGCGACAGAAATATTTATCATCATCTTTTCTTCGGGATTATTGTCGTGGGTAATAAAATGGATAGAATTTGAGAGTGGCAAAGACCTTTTCAAAGATGTTTTGTTGATCGCACATATTCATTATGCACTACCACTTTGCATTGTAATTGTATTTGTATTAACAGTTGTTGCAGCAACTCTACCGGCTGTAACCGTATTTAGATACCAACCTTGTGAGCTAATAGGAGGAACAAAAAATGGCAACCATTGAATTAAAAGACATTAAAAAGGATTACCGAAATGACACGATTGTAACCCACGCTTTATCAGGGGTTGATTTGAAGATAGATGCGGGCGAGTTCGTTGCGATTATGGGTACATCCGGATCAGGCAAGACAACTTTGCTTAATATCATAGGCTGTATGGATATTCCAACAAGCGGCACCTACTGTTTTGAAAATATGCAGCTGAACAATGCAACAGAAAAAAAGTTATCTTCTATTCGAGGTAAAAAAATCTCTTTTATATTTCAGCACTTTGCTCTCATTGATGACTATACGGTGTTTGAGAACGTAGAAATACCCTTGATAAAACAATCTCTTTCAAAAAGCGAGAGAAAGAAAAAAGTGTTGTCTGCATTAGAACTTGTCGGTATATCTGATTTGGAGAAAAAGAAACCCACACAAATATCCGGTGGTCAAAAGCAACGAGTAGCAATAGCAAGGGCGATTGTTTGCGGTGCTGATACGATATTGGCAGACGAACCAACGGGAGCATTAGACAGCACCACGAGTAAAGAGATTATGCAATTGTTTTCGGAATTAAATGCAATGGGAAAGACAATTATCCTTATTACTCACGACAGAAATGTAGCTGCATATGCAAACAGATTGATTGCTATTGAGGACGGAAGAATTGTAAAAGATGAAATGCTTAAATAACAGTTCGTGCATTACCTTTGAGTGTCAATACTGATGTGAGAAAGGACTGATGAAAATTAAACTTATGAAAAAGAAAATAAAATGGTTGATCGTTTTTTGTATCATTGCCTTGATTGTAACAGGAGTTTTCATATATAAGAACCCGCATTATATTTATATTTTCGGAGAATATATTGGAGTTAACTCCGACAAGGTAGCATTAACACCTACCCAGCTTACAAATACTACACAGTTTACATTGGACGAATTGAAAACCAATGATAAGATAACTTTTGACCAAAGCCTGATGTTGATAAATACAGAACACCCTCTGCCGGACAACTATTCACCGGAGTTATCACTATATAAGGACTCTGGATTACAAATGAATACTGCCGTTCATAGTGCCTATCAAGAATTGGTGAAAGCCATAGAAGCTAAAACGAAAAGCAGGCTTTTTATATCAAGTGCCTACCGAACACAACAAGAGCAAGAAAATGAATTTGAAGCAGATACATCAACTGCAACAATACCGGGAGCAAGTGAGCATCAATCGGGATTAGCTCTTGATGTTTATGTGCAATATTATGCCGGTTTTGGTTTTATCAAAACAGATGCCGGACAGTTCGTAAATTCAAATTGTTGGGAGTATGGATTTATTATCAGATACCCTTCTTTTGGAAAGGAAAAAACAGGCATCAAATATGAGCCGTGGCATATTCGTTATGTTGGTATGCCACACGCAAAAATAATCTACAACAACCATTTAACCTTGGAAGAATATGTTTTTTCCCTTGAAGATGGCGTATGGTATGAAGTTGATGGATACCTAATTTCGAGGCAGAAGCTTTCGAGTAATAACACTTTGAATATAATTGAAAACAGTTCAAACGTAGTTATTTCACCGGATAATACCGGAAGTTACATTATTACTTTGAAAAAATAATATGGTTTGTGTTAGAGGCATCGCTGCGGCGGTGCCTTTACCCTTTTATTGTGCTTTACACTCACGATATTGGCGAAAAAATAATGAACTTATCGTGAAAATTTTAAGCAATTCAGTATAGTATCGTTAGTGGTTCGCTAACGCCTTGTGTATTCTTTCAATGCTTCCAACTATACTAATACTATCAGCATTAGTTGTTACGACTATAGTGTGATTGGAGGTGGAATGTGTGCAAAACGAAAAGAGCGTTGAACAGATAATCGGCAAACGTATTCAAAAGATTAGACGAGCTAAAGGATATACTCAGCAGCAGTTCGCTGAAATGATCGGTTTATCTACTAACTATTTATCGGATATTGAGAGAGGAAAAAGCTCTGCTCGGTTGGATAAGTTAGTTGCTATCATAAATGCTTTAGAATGTTCAGCAGATGATGTGTTCTCTGATGTAATCGAATTTGGCTATAAGATCAAGAGTTCACGCTTGTCAGAACGTCTTGAAGCATTACCGCCGGAGGAACGAGAAAAGGCTTTCGCCATACTTGATGCCTTTATTAGCAAGGCAAAATAAATGAATTTATAGAGTCTGCGGTTCAGCCGCAGGCTCTTTTTTTGTATTTTCCTTTAATTTTTCACAATTATATGCTATACAAATGATAATATCGTGAGTATATCGCTATTATCGTTAATATAGGAGTGGTTGTGTGAAAGAGAAAACTTGTTGTTTTACGGGACACAGAGATATACCTTCAGGAGCTTATCAGCATATTTTCAATAAAACCGAAGAAACAGTTGAGAGCCTAATCAAGAAGGGATATTTATACTTTGGAGCAGGTGGAGCATTAGGCTTTGATACCATTGCAGCATTCACCGTTTTGAAGTTAAAAGAACGTTATCCTGATATTCGCCTGATTCTTGTGTTGCCTTGCTATTCTCAAACAAGAGGTTGGTCGAGCGAAGATGTGAGGATCTACGAGAATATCAAGGAGCAGGCTGATAAGGTAGTTTACACATCGGAAGAATACACGAGAGGTTGTATGCACAAGCGCAACCGTCATCTTGTTGATAACAGTTCGGCTTGTATAGCATACCTTACCGAAGATAAAGGCGGTACAGCATACACGGTTGACTATGCTCAGAAACACGGCTTAGTTGTTTATAATATAGCAGACTACTTGTAATCTGTAATGGGAGGAATATGATGAAAAAGAAACTAACAATTTCACTTATAGCGGTATTTCTAATTTTGGGTGTTATATTTGCTATTGGAGCTTTGGCAAGTGAAAGCGAAGATAACCCAAGAGATATGATAAATAAATTTGAAGCCGCAGTAAAAGAAGTGCTTGGCGATGATTATAAAAAGCAAACAGAAACGGTTGTTGCAGGCACTATTAAGTATGGCGACAAAGAAGGTAATGAAATCAACTATCACATTTTGAAAACTACATACTTTGAAGCTGATCCGTCAGCGGTGACGGGCTTGAATGTTGATGTTTCAAAAAATTTAAGAATATTAATCATAGATGTTTTGTCTATTTTGTTTTTTGCACCCAGCTTTTCTAATTGAAAATCAAGCTCTGATTTAGAAATCACGACTGCGTTCGTCAAACCACCGTTTACAATCATTTCTTCGTACTTAAGCCATAATGCAGACAAAACTATACTTTCCTGAAGACGTAACCTTTTTCTGTTAGACTGGATGCGTCCTTCTTCACCTGCAGACGCTAAATTTGCAAGGCGAGCTACGCCTGCTTCACTATCACAGATTACGTCATATCCGATTATGCTAAAATATTCACTGAATATGTCTGTATGCTTCTTTATAAACGCAAAATCCTTGCGGTGTTCTTCGTTTTTTTCCTTAACGATAAATGTCATCTTTAAGAGCTTACGGCATATCTTCTGAAAAGTTGCCATATCAGACTGAATAAAATCATTTAAAGCTTCCAGTCGACTCATATATTGTCCTCCGATTTACGTTTAAGTGTAAAATCTCTTATGCAAAAGCCCTTTGTTTCGACAAAACTTTCATTTGGCGTTATTTCAAATCCATTCTCGTCACTGTATGCAGCTAATGACATAATGGTAAGTATATCGTTTTTACTATCAATGGGGAAATTGGCAACAGAAACTGTTTGCTTTTCGCCAAGAATGCTTAATGCATACTCTTTTACTATTTCTTTTGAGAAAGGATTATACGCTTCCTTACGGAGCTTCTCTTTAGTCCGTTCAATATCATCTTGTGACATCTCCGGTATTTCCGATTTAGTCGCTGTCTTAATTGAACGTTGCTTTTTAGGATAGCTTAAAGAGGCAGTATCAAGAAACTCCTGAGTATATATATTGAACAATTCTTCGGTATTAACAGTTGAATTATCATTGCAGCTATCCTGATTTATGTTATCAATGAGCTGTTTTAACACTTGTTGAACGTAACCCCGTGAATTACTATCGTGGTTAAGAATAAATCTGGCTCGTCCGACTGCAAGATTAAGATAGATATTTATTTTCTTTTGTATATCATTCATAAGTCTATCATAATCTTCCGTGATAAAGCGTACAGTGCAGGTCAGCATATGGTAAACTTGCTGTTCTGCTTCGCTTTCTTCTGTATAGTTTTCGTTATCGTAGCAATCAATAATCATTAAATCATAATCATCGTGATTTTTTTGTAGGTCATTAAGCTTGTTAATTATTGTACTGCGATAGAAGTGAATATTTTGTTCTTTAACAAGGCGTGAATACTCTTTTATAAATGCTCCATCAAAATATGAAAGAAGGTTTTTCGTAAGTTCGTCAAGGGTTTGTTCTTCTACGATTTGCTCAATAATTTTTTTTATTGAAGTTGAAAGCTTTTTAAGGGAATTTGCAAGCTGCTTTGCATCGGAGTATATTGGCTTTAAAGCTAATGTGTACGGATTTGATTCCCACTGTGAGCGATTATTGAGAAGATTATAGATATTAAAAATGTACGATGAATATTCGGTTTTTGGTGGCTTTATGAGATTAATAATATACTCAGCTAAAGCAATGCCATTTTCCGACATTACAACTTGTTTTTCATAAGTAACATCATCTAGATCCTCAATCAGCCACTCACAGTCATAAAATCTTCGAATTATTGCACCTGCATAGTCGTTTACATTCGAGAAGTTGTCGTTTTTCCACGATGCTTCGTCTACTTCCGACATAATAAAAGAAGCGATTGTATCACGCACTGTTTCTCTGCTGATTTTGAAGGAAACTTCATGTTCAAACAGCTTATAAATGCGTATAAGACATTCCGAATGAATCCTGTTATTGCTGTTACTTGAAAGAGGATTAAAGAAATTACTTTTAAGCTTATCAAATAAATTCATTTCCAACAAAATCACCTCGATTTACTTTATATTTTACGTTCAAAGCTTGCATTGTAACATTACCACTGAGGTTGTATCATTCGGACATTCGTCTATGGTTTTGTAAAGTATTTACAGCTATATCATATCTGTAAGAGCCGTCTGAAATGGTATCAGCGGCTTGTTTTATTGTGGTAATGGTCGTTTCAGCAGGAGCTTTATACTCTGATGGTGACTTGTCAACGGATATGGTTGTTCCGTCGGAACTGAATACAATCGTTCCTTGAATATCCGTTCTGAATGTTTGAACACCTTTATCTGCCAAACGCTTTAGGATTATATCATCTGGATGTCCGTATGAATTTCCTACGCCAACGCTTATGACGGCGTAGGTTGGTTCAACTTTATTGAGAAAATTTGCAGTCGTTGAACTATCCGAGCCGTGATGTCCGACCTTGAGAACGTCGCATTTGATGTTCGTCCATATTCCGTCCTCCTCACTCTTCTCTGCATCGCCGGTAAACAAGAAACGATTGTCACTGTAAGTGAGCTTGATGACCAAGGAGCAGTAGTATCTTGTCAGAATATCATAATAGACCTGACCGTTATCGGGATAGTCACGAACCATCACGATGGTCTTGTCCAGTATCTGAAGTAGCGATAGGCTCTTGTGACAGCTATCCAGTTTGTCATTGAATTTTCGGCTGTCAATGTTCGTTTCGAACTCGACAAGCGAGTTTACCAAATCCGATAAATGCTTACGGCTTGTTGTGTATGTAAGCTCGTCGAGATATACAATTTCGTTGTTCACGTTGTGCAGCACTTTTCGATAAAGGCGAAGCAGAGCTTTAACTGATTTTGAATGTGACTTTTGCGTTACGTCCATATATTTCCCTCCCAATAAAACAAAATGACTGATACTTTTTTCAATAACCTCTTGACAAAAACCGCACAAAGCGTTATACTAAATACGAACAGTAGGAACAAGTAATATTATACTCGGAACTATCGTTACTGTCAAGAGGTTCTGAACAAAATGTTCGTAATAAACGAACATCTAAAGAAGAGGAGAATTTCTATGGAACTCAAAGAAAAAATTACAAAGCTCAGAAGAATGAAAGGATATACGCAAGGAGAGCTGGCTAACATTGTGGGAGTTACTACCCGTGCCATTCAGAATTATGAAAACGGCTCACGTTATCCAAAGAAAGATATTCTTGCAAAGATTGCTGAAGCATTGGGCGTGGAAGAAACTTCTCTTGCAACGGACGAAGAAGAATTTATCATTGAGGCAAATGAAAAATACGGCTCAAGAGGTAAAGCTGCCGCTGATAAATTGATACACAATGCGAACGCTCTGTTTGCGGGCGGTGATGTTTCCGAGGAGGACAAGGCTCTTGTGCTTGAAGCGATACAGCAGGCATACTGGGAAGCAAAGATAATTAATAAAAAGTATATTCCTAAAAAATATCGCAAGGATAATAAAAATTAATTCCGTTGTGCTGACAATGACACATTGGAATATGCTATTATTATTTAAACGAATAAACCTATGAAATGACAGAGAAAGGGGTGTGGAAATGTATAGAGATAGAATTTTTGAATTTACACAAAAACTTATTAAGCGTTATCGTACAAGCGATCCGTATGATATAGCTGAAATACTTGGCATAAAAATTGATTACAAGCATTTTAGTTCTCTTAAAGGAATGTACTTTGTTGTAGAACGCTGTGCATTTGTAACATTAAGCGATACTCTTTATGAAACGATGGAGAAGATTGTTCTATTTCACGAAATCGGTCATCACTTACTTCACAGACACCTTGCCGCAAAATCGTTTCAGGAATTTGGACTGTACAATATGTCCTCGAAGCCTGAAATGGAAGCAAATATTTTTGCGGCGAATATGCTCATTGACGATGACGAACTGGACTCTCTTGCACGAGATAATTATACCACAGCGCAGATTGCCCGTATGCTATATGTTCCACACCAAATGCTTCTGATAAAAATGCAGGATATGAACAACAGAGGTTACGATTATAATTTGGATTATAATCCGAGAGCAGATTTTCTCGGCAGATAGGAGATGTTTTATGTTTAAACCCATTTATGAATTTCTTACAAGTCCTCTCGGATTGCCGATAGAGTGGTATTATGAGTATCTCATTCTAGCCATAATTGACTTCATTGCATACAAACTTGCCTTTAGCAAGGTCGGAGATTTGTATGACAGCGGAATAATAAGCGGAAGCTCCTCAGGTTCGTTTCTTCATTGGGCAATCAGAGCTTTCTTCTTTATCGTTATGTGGGCAGTTACATACGGAGTTATATGGCTCGGAAAAATCGTAATTGCAAACTGGCAGATTATTTTGATGTCCGTAGGAGGTGTCGTTGGAACAGCTCTTATTTGTATTCTGACGATTGCAATAATGAGAAAAATAAAACAGCACAGGACGGTGAACGTTAATGCCTGATAATGCTCGTACATTCACTCAACGTTTGAAAATTCTTTACCTCTACAAAATTCTTCTCGAACGCTCTGACGAAGAACATCTTATCACAATGCCTGAAATTATTTCACAGCTTGAGCTTTACGGAATATCCGCAGGACGAAAAGCTCTGTATGATGATATTGAAGCATTGAAAACTTACGGACTAGATATTATTTCTGTCCGTGGCGATAAGTCGGGATATTATATTGCAAGCCGTGATTTTGAATTGCCTGAACTGAAACTGCTTGCCGATGCAGTTACTTCATCACGCTTTCTTACCGAGAAAAAATCCTCGGAGCTTTTAAAGAAGATTGAAAGTCTTTCAAGTATTTATCAGGCAAAGCAAATCAAACGTCAGGTTTATATAGCTGACCGTGTAAAAGCGATGAATGAAAGAATTTATCTGAATGTTGATGTTATTCACCGTGCAATAGCGGAGAACAAGCAAATCTCGTTCAAATACTTCGACTACGATATGCAGAAACATAAAAAGTTTCGCGACGGACTTCGTGTTTGTTCGCCGTATGCTCTTTCTTGGGACGATGAACGATATTATTTGATTGCGTTTTATCCGAAGCGTCCCGATAACTATACTAATTTTCGTGTTGACAGAATGGAGAACGTTGAAATAATCTCCAATGAGGCAAGGTATTTGCCACAGAAATTCAACTTGTCGGAATATATGAACTCGACATTTTCTATGTTCAGCGGTGAAACGCAGGAAGTTAAACTACGATTTCATTGTTCCCTTGTGAATACCGTGATTGACCGATTCGGAAAAAATATAACGCTCCGTCCCGATGGCGATGAATGGTTTACGATAAGAGTAAATGTCAAAGCCGAGCCGCCGTTCTTCGGCTGGCTGTTTCAGTTTGGAACAAAGGTACAGATTATTGAGCCGCAGGAACTGAAGGAAAAGTATCGAGAGAAGCTTTTAGAGGTTATTGGAGAAATGAATGAATTCATCAAAATATACATTTAAAATCTGGAGGATAAAATGACTATAGCTGAATTCGTAAATAAAATCTCTTTAGTACAGGATAACAATCAATCATTTGAAAATCCATATGCTGAATCCAGTAAAAAAGAGAATCTGCATTGTTACCTTACGTATTTATATAACTTAAAACTAGGCATAGATATTATGCTTATTGGAGAAGCCCCTGGTCATCGTGGTTGTGCAATAACAGGTATTCCATTTACAGATGAAATTCAATTATTAAATCCTGATAATAAATTTGCTTTAGGAGAAGGTTATTCTGTTAATGGCAATACAAAAGAAAATTCAGCAACAGTTATTTGGGAAGCACTGCGAGAAAAACAAATAGTCCCACTTATGTGGAACGCTTTCCCGTTTCACCCATACGACAAAGGTAACATTAATTCAAATCGTACCCCTTGTAAAACGGAAATCGAACAAGGAAAGAAATACATAGAAATGCTAATGAATATATTTAATATAAGTCCTTCTCAAATATATGCTATTGGAAAAACGCCTTTATTACAATTAGGTCTCGATCAAAATCACTATATTAGGCATCCATCTCATGGCGGTAAAAAAGACTGTCAATTAGGCATTCTTAAAATTGAGAAAATAAAGAAACCCATTTGTGTTTAAAATAGTTACATATTTTAATCTGAAAATTCTCTTTTTTTCTGTCCATCATATTGACATACATTCAGCTTGGGACTAAAGTGGGACTTAATTGGGACTCTTTTGGTACTGACATTAGACTTTCAAGATGCTATAATGTGTATGCTGGCAGATTATGTGCTTTTGCATACAATTTAATATAGGCTTTTCGCCGTACTGTTTTCGGACAGTACGGCTTTTTTTATGCCTAAAATCTGTCGGCTAATACGCCGCAGCAATGAGGACTTACGGATTTTTCCGTAGGTCTTTTTTTGTTGCCCAAAGGAGCAAACAGATGAGGCAATACAGCGAAGCAGTCGCAAGGTATCCGTAACCTCCGTTTTGATTTTCACCCAATTCAAAATCAAAACGGAGGACTTAAAAATGTCAAAGACTTTTTTCATTATGAACGACAGAGCTGACAACTCAAAGGGATACACACAGGTATCGGAAGATTACATCAAGGGTTATATTGACGGCTTTACAGACGGCAGACCGTATTTCATTAACCTCGGCTATGCCATTATGGAAACAACAAGGGAAAACTACTGTTCCTTTTATAAAGATTACCGCCGCCACAGATATTTGGCAGAAGAAGCCGCTAAATTCGGAGTACTTTCTTATGACACACTCGACAACGATGAATTTAACGGTTCAGATATTGTTGTTGATACATCAGAACGATTTGAAGATGTGATTGACAGAAAACTTATAGAACAGCGATTGCCTGAACTGATTTCAAAGCTGAACGAAACAGAACGAGAGTTTGTTCTTGATATTTACTTTCGCAACATTAGTGAAAGAGAGCTTGCAAAGAAATTTCTCGTTTCTCATACCGCTATTCAAAAACGTCATAGGACGATTATCAAAAAACTAAAAAAATATTTTTGAAAGTAGGTTGCCACCCCTCTCTTTTTTCGGCTTAAAAAGTGAGGGGTAAAAAACTCCTCAATCAGATTTTTGAAAATTGAATAACAGCACATCAGAAACGTTCCTCTCATTTACCCTGACAGGGTAAGCGAAAAAAGAGATACGCCATGACTCACAATTTCACGAACGGTAAGCAGGCAGCGACAAAAATTATGGTTTTGACCAAATTCGCTACGCACTGCTACTGTTTTAGAAAACATAAAGACGAGCGATAAATATCATCTTTAAAATATGGGTTGCTCCCATTACGCAATGACCGATGAGAGGCATAATGATACTTCCGTTCAGACACGACAACGTGTAACGGCTATCCCACAGGAATGGGTAGAGGTGAAAGTCCTATGCTGCTTCTCAGCAAAGAAGCAATCTGATGTGTTCCCATTAGTCAGGGACGTTGAGAACAAATATGACTGATTTATACAGAAGCTTTTAGGCGGAGAATTAACTCCGCCTATTTACATATCTGATTTAGGAGGATTTTTATGAACAAATACATTTCAAGAGGCGATATTTACTATTCATACTTAGGCGAGAATTTCGGACACGAACAAGGCGGAGTTCGTCCGGTTCTTATTATTCAAAACAATCTTGGCAACCTTCATAGTCCGACGGTAATTGTTGCTCCGATTACAAGCAGGATAAAAAAGACCACTCTTCCAACACACGTTTATATCTCCGAGCGAGCAAAGCTTGATAAGAATTCCGTAATACTATTGGAGCAAATACGGACGATTGACAAATCTCGACTGAAAGAATACCTTTGCAGACTTCAATCCGATGAAATGGAATCAGTCAATAAGGCTATTTCAATCAGTTTGGGAGTATAAATTAGTTTTTCATTTCGGTGAAAAAACGAAAATCGCAAAAATCGGATAAACGCTTACTTTGTGTAAAACTAACCGCATCTTAAAAAGGGGAAAAATCACCTTTTGTGTAAAGGTAAACGCAACACCAATTTGCATTTTTTCATAGTTTGTGCAGAGGTTATCGCAACGCTTTTTCCAATTATGTTGCTTTTACTTTTGCATTTGCCCCTTAGTTTTTCATTTGACCCAACCGCCGACAAAACGACTTGACATTAACGCTTTAAAGTGATAAAATATAAAGGAGAGATATACAATGGAAGTTTCACAGATTTCAAGTTCATTGGCAATTATGACAGCATTAAAGGTGCTGCTCGATAATGGATATATTAATTTGGCAACATACGAAAACATCATCAAAAATGAATTCAGCGGTAAAGCCGCTGCTTAAAGGGGGATACTTATATGTTTGGATTACCACTTGACAGAAACCGTCCGAGAAACGTAGTATTCTACGGACGAGTTTCCACAGAACACGAAGCTCAGATTTCTGCTTTGGAAAATCAGATGCAATGGTACGACGATATTGCAAAACGCTTTCCCAACTGGACAATCGTTGACAGATACATAGACGAGGGTATCACAGGCACTCAGGCAAAAAAACGCCCTTCGTTTATGAAAATGATTGAGGACTCCAAGACCGGAAAGTTTGACCTAATCGTTACCCGTGAGGTTTGCCGTTTCGCAAGAAATACGGTTGATACTCTCACAAACACACGAGAGCTTCGCAATAAGAACATTGAAGTCTATTTCGCTGATGACAACATATGGACAATGGACGGCGATGGAGAACTCAGACTTACAATTATGGCTACTCTGGCACAAGAGGAAAGCCGCAAGGTTTCCGAGCGTGTTCGGGCAGGACAACATATCAGCCGTTCAAAAAATATCCTTTATGGCTGCGGCAATATCCTCGGTTATGATTTGAAGCGCAATATTAGTGCAGACGGAAAATGGAACCCAAGCGAAAACACCTATGTTATCAATCCCGAACAAGCCGAAACAGTAAGAATGATTTACGATTTGTATGAACAAGGTTTAGGCGGTCAGAAGATTGCGAAAATTCTTACGAAAAAAAAACGATTGAACCCGTCGGGTATCGTAAAATGGACTTTCGGCTACATTCTCAAGGTTATTCCTAATGCCACTTACAAAGGCTATATTACCTATTTCAAGTCGACAAGTAACAATTATCTTGAACAGAAGCGCATTTTGAACCACAACAAAGACACCTATGAGTATCATAAGGGCAATTTTGAACCGATTATCTCTGAGGAACAGTGGGAAAGATGTCAGCAGATACTAAACGCAAAGAAAAAGCCGACACTTGTTGTTAATGGTGAAACAACAAAGGTCAGCAATCGTTCGTCAAGCGATGTCTGGGTTAAAAAGCTTCGTTGCTCCTGCGGTTCATCTTTTAGAAAGAACCGTTATCACAAGGACAACAACGGCGTTATAACCTATAATTATGTATGCTACAATCAAGTTAATTACGGTAAAGCTTCGGCAAGAGCAAAATCAGGTCTTGAAACCGAGGGTTACTGTGATGAAAGACCTATTACTGAGTGGAAAATGAATATGATGGGTAAATGTTTTCTGCACGATGCTTGGAAAACACAGAAAGAGGACTTGCTCCTTACCTTGCAATACATTCAGGAATATTATAAGGCTGAAACAAAGCATAACTCACAAAATAACGTTCTTTTCGTTGAAGCTCAGATTGACAAGGTTGATAAGAAGCTCAAGAACCTCATCAATATCTATACCGATGGTGATATTTCAAAGGAAGAATTTCAGTCAATGCGTAAATCTTACGATGACGAGTTTGTTAAGCTGAAAGAGCAAAAAGATTCCTTTGGAAAACAACAGGAAACCGTTGAAAAGTGTATGTGTGATATGTCGGCAATAGCTAACGCTTTGGCTGCTATGGTGGATATGTCTGAACCAGACCTCTCAAAACAATTTATTGATAAAGTAGTAACATCAATCGTCCCGCAGGGCAAAAAGTACGTTTGGAATTTTCGCTTGGATGGCAACAACAACGGTTCTGTAAATTACGTTGCAGACGGCAGAAAGACTTGTCCTGATATTCATCTGGACGACTGTTACACTTCATCATCAGATGCGTCTTCGGACGCATCTGACTTACATATTTATAGCTATTTACCATCGGTAAAAGCTCATCCCGAAAAATCGTCCCTATTCACTAATCTGCACAGGCTGCAATTAAGAGCAAGTAATTTATAAATTGCTTAAAATCCCTGTACTCCTTTCGGAATACAGGGATTTTTTTATCATATCTTCTTTATAAAGAAATTGCTGCTGCATATCTCATAATTCTAATAAGTTTCATATATGCTTCATTCTATTCGTTTTCCTTTGGTAAATGTATGGCGGGTGGAGATGTCTGGCTTTACATACTTGTAAATATATGATATAATAATTTTGTAATAATGTGACAAATTAGAATTTATGGAGATGAATAAATATGGACGCAACAGATAACAAAGCGTTTAAAAAGGCTATGATTTCCGAAAATGAACGTAGAAAAATGGATTTTCTTGATTATATATGCAAAGAGGGCAGAGCAGATTTAACTGAAAAGTTAGTTAAACTTAGGAAGAATGCAATTGCTTTAAAGTTAGTAGAAACTGATGATAACGAAATTCCTGTAGGAACAAGTAAAAGTGGCGGTTATCCTGACCTTCCGCCAACAATTCTCTATCCTACACTTTCTGAATATACAGTACAGTGGGAATTTGGCCCCAAAAAAGGTAAAACAGAACACTATAAAGAATCTTCAATGCAGCTTGTGACGCAGCTTAATCTTTCAGAAACGGCTGAGTACGATAAGGATAACCTGCTCCCGAAAACAGGTATGTTATATATTTTTTGGAGTGGCGAGTTGATGTTGAATGATTGTAAATATTGCAAATATAAGTTTAGTGGAAAAAATACTAATGTATATAAGGTAATATATTATGATGGAGATTTGTCACAACTAAAACGTACGGCGCCACCATGTCCCTACTATAGTAAATCATTTGAAACGGTTTTAAAATCATATCTAATCCAACCGGATTACTGTAAATATGATTATTATGTAGAAGATGAAATAGATTTATATTATAATGCTAGAGATGATTTCAACGTAAATAATTGTTCAAAACTTTTAGGATATCAAACTGGGAGTATGAATGTTGACGAACCTGCTGAAGGATGGACTAATTTGTTTGAGTTTAATTATCATAGTGGTTGCATTTGGGGATTAAATTGGTTTGTAAACAAGAAAAGCTTGTCTGAAAGAACTTTTAATGATATTTATTTCACTTGGGATATAGATTAATCATTTTTAAAATATATCATTTTGAGCCTTCTGTGTATATTGTTATTTTATCACAGAAGGCTCATCGTTTAATTTATTTCACTATGACAGATAGGTTTCCCTTATAATATAATTCTACCAGTGGATCGTTGTTGCCTCTTCATTGGATACTTGGTCTCTTTTACTTAACAAAAGACAGATTGCATCTAGCACTATATGAAGACTTTGGTCAAACAATGAGCTTAATAATTGTATTGAACTTCGATTATCAACACTGTCTGATTTTATTGTTCCTGGAACTATCAGCATAGACTTGGCTAACTTTGCAATTGAGGAATCGAATTTGCTGGTAACTGCCAAGACTGTACTACCCTTATCTGCTGCTTTCTTTGTATCAGCCAAAACACCAGATGACTCTCCTGAACCTGAAATTGCTATAAACACATCATTGGTACTTACCGCCGGAGTGATTGTTTCTCCAACTACATATACCGTATATCCAAGATGCATCAATCTCATAGCAAAACCTTTTGCCATTAGTCCGGAACGTCCCTCTCCATCAACAAATATTCTTTTATCTTTTGTAATATGTGAAACAACTTTATCTAATTCTTCTGCTTTCACTTTGTGTACTACTTCTGTTATTTCTGCTAAAATACAGTTCAGAACATCCACCTGATTACCTCACTTCCCTAGAAAAAATATATGCTGCTTCCTTCATGTTTTCAGCTTTTGTGATAGCACCACCTACTATGGCAATCTCAAATTTGCTTTCTTTAATTATTGAAAGTGTTTTTAAACTCACACCACCAGCCACTGCTAATCTAGGGCAATCTATAAGGTTCTTACTGGTTTTTTGAACTAATTCTTTTAATCCCTGTCCTTCTTTATCTGCCGGCAGATGAACACAAAAAATAGCATCTTTGAACTTTTTTAACTCTTTGATTTTCTCATCTGAAACTTCCAGAAGATCAATCATATAGTCTTTTTGATATTTAACTGCTACATTTCTGCAGATCTCAATTGAATCTATATTTGCAGCACCCATTACAGTCAGAATATCTGCTCCTGCCTTATAGCCTGCTCTGAATTCATATTCTGCTTCATCTATCGTCTTAATATCTGCTAAAATTGTGATATCAGGAAAAGCGTTGCGAATATTTCTTACTGATTCCAAACCATAGTCTTTTATTAAAGAAGTTCCAATTTCAATTATGTCTGCATAATCTTTCACAACTTTTATAATCTCAATTGCTTGCTCTATTGTAACTCGATCTATTGCAACCTGTATCTTCATTTACGTCTCCTGACAATTATTTATTTACGATTTTACCATCCGAAGTAATGAATGCTTCAAGCTCTTCTCTTGTAGGAAGTCCTTCATTATCGCTGATATGCTGAACCTGAATTGCTCCAATTGCATTTCCACGTCTTACACAATTCTTTAATGACAATCCTTCTAATCTTCCGCTGATAACACCTACTGCAAAACCGTCTCCGGCTCCGACCGTATCAATAACTTTTTCAACTTTAAATCCTTCTACTGTATAGGATTCTTTTTCTGTTTTAACATAAGCACCCTGTCCGCCTAATTTAATTATGACAGTTTTAGCACCTAAGTTTAGATAAAAGTCTGCAATCTGATCCGGATTCTCACTACCCATGAGAATAAGTCCTTCTGCAGTTCCTGGTAAAACCATATCCGCTTTTGAAGCCAGATCATTAATGACCTTTATCATTACCTCCTTGCTTTCCCATAATGCCAGGCGTAAGTTTGGATCAAATGATATAAAAACATTGTTCTCTTTTGCTCTTTCAAATAATCTGTAAGTTGCCTGGCGGCAGGATTCAGAAAGTGCAGGTGGAATACCTGTTATATGAACATGCTTAATTCCTTCAAAGTCAATCGCATCAATTTCTTTTGAAGAAATATGGGAAGCAGCTGATCCCTTTCTATAATAAGGAGCAAACGGATCTCCTTCTACAACTTTATTTTTTAGCTGTATTCCTGTACGATAAACCGGATCAAATGTGATGAACTCAGTACCTATACTCTCTTTCTTTAAAAACTTCTCAACATATTTTCCCAAAGGCTCATCGCCAAGCCTTGTAATATAGGTTGCTTTATGTCCTAATCTGGTCAAACCAATACATACATTAACTTCAGCACCTGCTAAAGATCTTGTAAAATGTTCAACATCTTCTAATGGACCAACCGTATCTGCAACAAATAAAGCCATTGGCTCACCAAATAAAATCACTTCTGGCATATTTAACCTCCTCTTTAATTATCTTTAAATGTTAATATTTCGTCAATTAAGCTTTGTGTCTTTTTAGCATCGTGAGGATAAAGCATAATCGCATCAAAAAGATATGGGTTATAGTTCAAATTTAATAATTCCCTTGCAAAAGACATTGCAGCGATTTCACTAAGAGCAATTAATTTTGATTTATATTGTAAAGAACCTAATTTCCAAAGTACAATTTTTTTTGTCTTAGTGAAAATTTCTTTATCGCTTTCCTCAAAATAATGATACATTTCATGTGCCAAAAGCATTGATTCAATATTCACATGCCCCAATAATTTTCCCATACCATTCTCTTCAATCAGTTTTTCAACCTTTTTGACATTCCCGGAATATATGGTTGCTTTATCAGGATAATTGAATTTAGCAAATACAATATAATTATCACTACCATCACTGTCTTCTCGGATGATTTGAATCTTTAACTTTTTGGCATACTCTTTTACTGATTTTATACCAAATTGTACTTTAAGTTTCTCTGCCTGTTCTGCACCACATTTATTTGCTTGAATAATCAACTCTCTCTTTTCTTCAACAGAAAGTTTACCTTCCAGTGGATCTCGTGAAAAAGCATACATGCCCCATTCAAAATCATTTAGCTTTAGTAGTTCTATTGTACTTTCTTTTATCATAAATCATTTCTTGCTCCGACAATGATGATTTCCTCATGTGGCTCCATTAAACCTAACTCTGTATCTACAACCATCTGCAACTGATCTATATCTCTCATTCCTGCATAATCAAGAACCTTACCACCAATACAGATATAAAGGTCAGGTGTCAATTTAATGTCACTCTTAAATACTGCAAGGCTATCCCACATTTCATCAATAATCTTAACAGCTTCTGCTACAGTACAGCCTACAGCATCACCATCACCTCTTTGTACTTTGATGAAGCCCTTTTTATCAACAATTCGGATTTGTTTTCCGGTACCCTTTTTACTATTAGCTGAAAATACATAGAATACATTATTCTTAGTTATCAATGTTGTCTCTGTTGCATCTACACCCATCGATTTTGCTGCAAGTTGTTTTGCATCATCTTCCGTACAAGCTTTTAACAAGTCGGTTGTCTGTACTTCAGTAGACCCAAGTGCAATTGCAGTTACTCTTGATGTCTGTGTATCAATTTCAATCTGTACTTCTACAGAATCAGGTAATGCGCCATTTGCGATTGCAAGTGCAGCAGCTTCCTTCTTGAGGTCTGCAATATCTTTCTTAGATGGTGTTGGAATTGTACGCTCAACAACATCTCTAACCATTGCAAGCGCAACACCAATAGATGATATTACTTCGGCATTTTCAGGAATACTATATTCTAATTCCATATGATCAGCAGTGTAAGGCAATAATGCAGCTGCTCCTCCGCCTACACCAACGAGTGAGATTTGATCTTTTTCCAGTTTATATTTTTCTGCCAATGATTCAATAACTGGTTTAATTTTTTCATATGATTTTGCTAAAATAGCCTCAGAAACCTGCTCTACTGTCATATTCATATATTTTGCAAGTGGTTCCATAGCTTTTCTAGCTGCAGCAGGATTACCATATGAATAGTGTTCAGGTGTAACAATTCCAAGAACGTTTGCCGCACAGCTGTTTGTAATAGTTATTCTCTTGCCATTCTTTAACTTGATTGCAACATAATCTTCTGGATCGCCCTTTTTAGGTGAGAAGAATTCAACCTGTGGATCTTCTATTTCATTAATATCTGTGTAAACAGAATATGGCATACCTGCGATATGAGCACTTCTTGGACCTACATCAACAACACCCTGTTTTGATGCGCGAATCATACTTCCGCCTGCGATACCAAGTACTCGAACATCAAGTGAATTGATATAAGTCGGATGTCCACCTACGATTGAGTAATCAACTGCTGGACGTCCATTTTTAATTACACCAATGTTTGTACTGGTTCCACCAACTTCAAAGTATACGCCGTTGGATGCTCTAAGATACATAAGAGCACCTACAACACTGGCTGCAGGTCCGGAAAGCATTGTCAGAACAGGACGTTTCTTCATCTCTCCGATATCCATAACACCACCATCACCACGCATGATCATAAGCGGAACCTTGATTCCTGCTTGACGAACACTTTGTTCTGTACTAGATGCTGTTTCAAGCATCTTAGGTAAGATACTGGCGTTGATTGCAGCAGTTCTTGTTCTTCTTGTCAATCCGTATAATTTACTGATTTCTGACGCTACAGAAACTGGAATATTGTGTTTTTCCGCAACATCCTTAATCTGATTTTCTTCTGTAAGATCATCAACTCCAAAAGCCTTAGATGCAACAATTACACTTGCTCCGTTTGATTGTAGTCCACTGATTTCTGCTTCAACGCTATCCTTGCTGAATTTTTTATTAGGAAGATAAGTATGATGAATCTTAATAATTCTTCCAGTACCTAAATCAATGTCATCAATTTTACTTTGTTTCTTTGCTAACCAACCCTCAATACCGCCTTTACCTGTACCAAGAATGCCAACTTCAGCAACGTCACCCTCTAACAAAGCATTCGTTGCCTGAGTTGTACTGTGTGCAATGAAGATAACATCATTCGGATCAATATTATTTGCTGTTAAGCATAATTTAAATGCCTCTATGACACCTGCTGCAACACCCATTTCATGGTCATGTGATGTCATTACAGAACCTTTTCCTATAATCTCATGTGTTTCATTATCTATAGCTACTGCTTTTGTATGAGTTCCGCCAACATCAATACCAACACGAATTGCTTTCTTACTCATTTTCTTCTCCTTTATTCTTTGATTTATTACCTTAACAATTTAAAAAAGTCTCCTAAGCTTTTAATCTTTGAAGTTAAACTTAGAAGACTTTAATTATTCATGACGAGTCAAATGGTTTGTTGTATTATTTTGTTTGTTCAGCCCTTTTAAACAAATTGTTTGCTCAGCATAGCTGAGCAAACAATTTGATACTTCACATTGATTAGGAAGCACAGTATACATCAAAAGAGTTTACTGAATGCCGATGAATATATTACTCTTTGCTCTTTGTAAGAGTAGGCTGACTGTTCTACTAATTACATCCCATAGAAGAAGTATACTAAGCCAAAGTTAATTGCACAGATAATCCAACCCCATACAACACCTGATTTAATGAAATCCTTTGGTGTTGATTTTGAATAGTTGACTGCCCATAAGTTCCACGACTGAGTCGGGCAACATGAAATGTTCATGGTAATAGTCGGAATATACAGTAATGGGAATAAGAATGCTGCTCCAAAAGTAGGAACTGTTTGTAGAATACTCAATGTAGCAGAACCTGCACCAAATACTGTTAATGGTCCTCTGAAAAGTCCTAATGGAGCTATAATCATAAATACGACACAAATTAATAATGTGCTTGTAGGTAAAACTCCACCTAATATAGATTTGAAGAATACGGAATCTAATCCAGCTACCTTGTTAAACATTGGAAGGATAAATAAGAAACCAAGTAATGAAGCAACGTCAACTACGCCATCATAGAATGTCTTTGTAACAACTTTTTCACACTCTTTAAAGCTCTTAATATTTCCTGTAACAAACAATGCATAAAATGAAGCTACGATAAATGCAGGAATTGGCTGCCACTTAAATACGATAGCTAAAACAACTGGAATAAGTGGAGTGATTAATGCATACCAAGGAGCCTGTCCATCAGCTGATGCTTTTCCTGCTGTTGCTGCCCAAGAATGATTTACACTTGATTTTTTAAGTCTTACACCAATCATAATAAATACTACGATTAACTGTACAGCCATAGCTGCGAAACCAAATTTCAAATAATTATTGTCATATTTAAATCCTTCAAAGAGACCTTGCATCTGTTTAAATAATACAATATTTACATACATACCTGAACCAACAGACATTACATATGAAGATACTGCTAATGACTTCGGAACACCTAAGGATAATAAAATCGGAAGAATAATAACACCGATTGCTACGACTGCACCAGCACCAAAGGTACTAGTAAATATTAAACCAGTTACAAGAGAAAGAAGAATTGTTGTAACCAGAGGTTTGTCACCGCCAAGCTCAACTACTTTTCGAATAATTGTTGAAGCTACACCAGTTTTAATTAAAACCTGTCCGAACCAGCTACCAAAGATAACGACAACTGCTGTAGCACCCCAACTCTCAGGTCCACCCTGGAATACAACTGTTTGTGCCTCTTCCCAGGTGATAACACCGCCAATCATGCCAAGAGCTACCCAGATAATTGCCATTACAAGGAACCCAATCATTAAGTTCCCGCCCTTAATTGCAAAAATTGTAAAGCCAATAAAAGTGAGTAGTAATATAATACCGATTATAACACTTAAACTCATAAATCTTTTCTCCTTTTAATTATATAACGCACGCTTATGAATGTGCCCTAAAGCATCCCACTCTTAGAATGTATTAATTTGTAGTAATTTATCCAACTCCTTAACAAGTTGTTTTGCTGCATAGGCTCCACATGGATATTCTAGAGCTATCGGAATATCTTTAGGTAATATTTCGAGGATACTCTTCCATGCGACATCACCTTCATTAAGCAAAGCTGCTACAGGATTTTCTTTTCCCAATACATCCTTAAGATGAATATAAGTAACATGTTCTTTTAATTGTTTCGCGCATTCCATAGGGTCCTGATTCTGCCATACCCAATTTCCAATATCAAAGGTAACCGTTATTTCCCCCCCAAGTTGCTTAAACATTTCAACAAAAGTTTTAATTTTTAAAACTTTGCCGTTTTCCTCTGTCTGGTCATTCTCTACGGTAAGATTTATTTGATATTGATCACATAGTTTGTTCACCCTAACGACATCTTCTGCTGTAATAGAAGTAAACCCACCAATAATCATTTTCACATTTGAACATCCCATTGTAAATGCTTCTTTAAAATAGGTTTCCGCATTTTTATACTGAAGAACACCATTTTTATATAGCAATTCTGGAACAGAATAAAATAGTTCCATATCAAGGTCTGATGCTTTTTTCTTGATATCAATCAGCTCCAAGTCAAAATTCTTGATATATTCCCTTCTGACTTCTGCCTTATTTACACCTAATTGGTGAATAACATCCAGCATCTCACATTGTGGAACTCCTTCTTTTAGTTGGTTTAAAAATACAAGAGTATTTATAACCAATAATTCTTTCTCCATGCAGATTTTCTCCTTAACTGTATGCAGCAATTAACTTTTCACAGCGTTTCCTTAGTAAATCAAGGTTTGTTTTATCAATACCTTTTGTAAGATATCCTCCAAAACCAGCAGCATAAGCACCGCTTTTAAACCATTCTTTTACATTTGTGTCATCTACTCCACCTGTTGGCATTAATTCCACAAACGGCATTGGTGCTTTAATTCCCTTAATCATATTTGGCGACAAGCAGTCACCTGGGAATAATTTAACAACATCACAGCCAAGCTTATATGCACGAAATACTTCTGTCGGTGTTGCAGCCCCCAATGAGCATAAAACGTCATTTTCTCTGCAATATTCTGCAACTTCTTCAACAATACATGGTGAAACAATAAAATCTGCCCCATTCTCAACAGCCAGTTTTGCCTGTTCCCTGCTTAAAACAGTTCCCGCACCAATGATAGCTTCAGGCAATTCCTTTTTCAAATCGGCAATTAATTTTTCTGCATGATTAACAGAAAAAGTAATTTCCAAAGTGTTAATTCCTGATTCCATAAGGGTGTGGCAAATTAATTTAGCTATCTCTGAATCTTCATGTCTGATAACAGCTATTAGTTTCCCCTTCATTGCTTCCTTTACCTGATTTCTATTCATCTACAACCTCCTTAATCAAGATTTTTGTCAACTCTAACTAATCTGTATTTACGATTATAGATATTATTTCACAGTTTGTCAATGATTATCCGACTGAAAAATGTGCAGTTTGCACATGTAATGATTTCATTTAATGTAATATTATAGATTACTTGTACAATTATTCTATCTATTTAAGATTATTTTACCAACTATGGACATATTAGCTTTTTATAACTATTTTTTAACAGCATATTTTTCAATTTAATAATTTATCAGCAAAAGGTTAAAAGTTATATAACTAATAAGAAAGTGCATAGCAATATTATTAGTAATAGTTTACCATTTAAGTTCGCCTTAAACACTTTTTTAAGTTCATTTTAGTAACATTTCAACCATTATTAAATATATAGTATTTCTAGTTTATTTACTTTTTGGGAAAGTTTTAGCTTGTTTACAAGTCACATATGATAAGATATAATATTATCATACCTTTTAAACATTACTTTTTCATTTTAATAAATGTTAAATGTATTAAATATACGATTTACAGAACAATAATCACATATAATAAATTTACTTACATTTAACATTAACCCTGTTTTGGTTTTTACATTAGAGTTATATAATCATAATTGCAATAATGAAGAGGAGAAAAAAATATGATGAAAAAGATTATGTCAATTTTAACTTGTGCTATGGTCCTTATGGCAACGCTTGCAGGATGCAGTAGCAAATCAGAAAATTCCAACGGAAATAGCTCTTTTAACAAAAGTGAAAGCATCAATGTAGTTTCAAGAGAAGACGGTTCAGGAACAAGAGGTGCATTTATTGAACTTGTAGGTGTAGAGCAAAAGGATGCTTCAGGAAATAAGGTTGATTATACCACCACAGAAGCGATGATAACAAACAACACATCAGTTATGATGACAACTGTAGCAGGTGACGATTATGCAATCGGATACATCTCACTCGGCTCATTGAACGATACCGTAAAAGCTGTTAAGGTTGACGGTGCCGAAGCAAATTCCGAAAATGTAAAGAACGGTACTTATAAAGTATCAAGACCCTTTAACATTGTAACAACAGGAAATGAAAGTGATATTGCAAAGGACTATATTGCTTACATTTTAAGCGCTGATGGTCAGAAGATTGTTGAAGACAATGGTTATATCAGCACGGGAAACACTGGCGCATATGCTTCAGCTAAACTAACAGGAAAATTAACAATTGCAGGCTCATCTTCCGTAACTCCTGTAATGGAAAAACTAAAGGAAGCTTACGTTGCAGTTAACCCTAATATTACGATTGAAATTCAGCAGTCCGACTCAACAACAGGCGTTTCTTCTGCAATTGAAGGAGTATGCGATATCGGAATGGCTTCAAGAGAATTAAAGGACAGTGAAATCGAAAAGGGTGCAAAAGCAACTGTAATCGCGCAAGACGGAATCGCAATTATTATCAATAAGAAAAACACATGCGATAGTCTCACAACTGAACAGATAAAAAACATATATACAGGTGAAACAACAGACTGGTCCTTCTTAGACTAAAACTATAAAAATAAAATCTCACATGATTTAATGCCCTATATAAAATAGCTGGCATTATTCATGTTTTATGAGGATGTTATGAGATATGAATAAATTCAAAGAAAAATTTATGAGTGGAGTATTTCTGTTTACAGCTCTTGCTTCAATCTTATCAGTAGCAATGATTTGCTTTTTCTTGTTTGCAAACGGCTTACCTGCAATGCAAGAAATTGGAGTAGTTAAATTCCTTTTTGGTACTGAATGGCGTCCTAAAAATAATATTTTTGGAATTTTTCCTATGATAATAGGAAGTATTTACATCACAGCCGGAGCTATTATCATTGGTGTTCCTATCGGAATTCTTACAGCGGTTTTCATGGCAAAATACTGTCCTAAAAATCTTTATAAGGTTTTAAAACCTGCAATTGAACTTTTAGCAGGGATTCCTTCGGTAATTTACGGATTTTTCGGGCTTGTTGTAATTGTTCCTTTTATAAGGGATCATTTTGAGGGAAACGGCTTCAATATTATTTCCGCATCACTTCTTCTTGGAATAATGATCCTTCCTACCATAGTAAATGTTTCAGAATCTTCTATCAGGGCAGTTCCTGAAAGCTATTATGAAGGTGCACTTGCACTTGGTGCAACACATGAAAGAAGTATCTTTTTAACTGTACTCCCTGCCGCAAAATCAGGAATATTTGCAGGTGTAATTCTTGGAATTGGTCGTGCAATTGGAGAAACAATGGCTGTTATCATGGTTGCGGGTAACCAGACAAGAATTCCGGACAGTATTTTTAAAGGAGTACGAACACTTACGGCGAATATTGTAACCGAAATGGGTTACGCTGTTGATCTGCATCGTGGAGCACTTATCGCAACAGGGGTTGTACTGTTTGTGTTCATTTTGATTATCAATATTTCATTTTCAATCTTGAAAATGAAAGGTAAAAATGCATGATAAGTTTATTAATTAATGTCAAATTTTATGGTAGGAGGAATGCTTCATTATGAAGCAAAGCATAATGGATACAAAAGAAATTACAGCCATAAACATGCTTACGACTAAGCAGAAGATAATGTCGTATTTTAAAAACCCGCTTTCCCTGGTAATTATGCTGTTAGTATTTATTGCTGCTGCTGCAACAGCTGTGTCATTAATATCTATTGTTATATATATACTTATAAAAGGTGTTCCTAACATAAGTCTGGATTTATTTTCACTTGAATATAATTCTGAAAATGTTTCTCTTCTTCCGGCTTTGATAAATACAATTACAATGACCGTAGTTTCTCTTTTAATTGCGGTTCCGTTTGGGATTTTTTCTGCAATATATCTTGTTGAATATGCAAAAAGAGGTAACAAACTTGTTGGAATTGTAAGAATTACCGCAGAAACACTTTCAGGTATTCCATCGATTGTATACGGTCTTTTCGGTTACCTACTGTTTGTTGTTACATTGGGCTGGGGATATTCAATGCTTGCAGGTGCAATTACATTGGCTATAATGATTCTTCCTCTCATAATGAGAACAACGGAAGAAGCTTTAAAGGCTGTTCCCGACAGCTTCAGAGAGGGAAGCTTCGGACTTGGTGCAGGAAAACTAAGAACTGTGTTCAGAATTGTCCTTCCGTCAGCAGTTCCCGGTATTCTTGCGGGAATAATCCTCGGAATAGGAAGAATAGTTGGAGAAACCGCCGCTTTAATGTTCACATCGGGTACAATTCCAGTTGTTCCGAATGACCTTATGTCATCAGGAAGAACGCTTTCAGTGCATATGTATGTTCTTGCAAGCGAGGGACTTCATGTAGACAAAGCCTATGCAACCGCTGTAGTTCTTTTAGTGATTGTTGTAGGAATAAATACTTTTTCAAATATGATTGCACAAAAAATTAGTAAAGGTAAAAATTAATATGGAAAAAATGAAGATTAATAACGTCAATTTATATTACGGTAATTTTCATGCACTTAAAAATGTAAATCTTGACGTAAAAGAGAAAGAAATTACAGCATTTATAGGCCCTTCCGGCTGTGGAAAATCTACCCTTTTGAAGTCGCTCAACAGAATGAACGACCTTATAGAGACTTGTAAAATTACAGGAGAAATTCTCCTTGACGGTAAAAACATTTATAACGAAATTGATATAAATCTTTTAAGGAAACGTGTGGGAATGGTATTTCAAAAGCCAAATCCTTTTCCTATGAGCGTGTATGACAATATTGCATTTGGCCCTAGAACTCATGGCGTGCGTTCAAAGGTTAAGCTTGACAATATTGTTGAGCAGTCACTTCGTGATGCGGCAATTTGGGATGAAGTAAAGGACCGACTGAAAAAATCCGCACTTGGTCTTTCGGGAGGACAGCAGCAGCGACTTTGTATTGCAAGAGCCCTTGCAGTTCATCCTGAAATCCTTCTTATGGATGAACCGACATCAGCACTTGACCCTATTTCAACTTCTAAAATTGAAGACCTTGCCATTGAGCTTAAAAAGGATTATACTATAGTTATAGTTACTCACAATATGCAGCAGGCAGTAAGAATTTCTGACAAGACTGCATTCTTCCTTCTTGGAGAAGTTATTGAGTACGGAGAAACTGAAAAAATATTTTCTATGCCTGTTGACAAGCGCACAGAGGATTACATTACAGGGAGGTTTGGATAAATGCGTAATAATTTTGACCAGCAGCTTGATCAGCTTAATGTCGAACTGATAAAAATGGGGGCATTATGCGAGGAAGCTATCGCTTCAGCTGCAAAAAAGTTGTTTAATGAATATAATGTGACAGAAGAAAATGTTTCTGATGTGGAAAAGAAAATTGATCAGTCGGAAAAAGCAATTGAAGCATTGTGCATAAAGCTTATTCTTCAGCAGCAACCTGTTGCTAGAGATCTCCGTATGATTTCAGCAGCAATGAAAATGATTTCAGATATGGAAAGAATAGGCGACCAGTCATATGATATTGTAGATATAAGCAGATTTATTTCAGATAACAATATAATTGGAAAAGTTCATATTCAGGATATGGCTCGTAACACCATAAAAATGGTAACCGAGAGTATAAATTCATTCGTTGACAAAGACCTTGAACTTGCAAGAAAAGTAATTTCAGATGATGATGTCGTTGACGAATTGTTCAATAAGGTTAAGAAGGAAATTGTTGCAGTTATTCATACAGACAGCAGCATTGGCGAAGAATGCTTAGATATGCTTATGATTGCAAAATATTTTGAGCGTATAGGCGACCATGCGACAAATATTGCCGAATGGGTTGAATATTCAATGACAGGGATATATAAAGGGGAATACTTATGATTTACGTTGTCGAAGACGATGAAAGCATAAGAGAGCTTGTTGTTTATACACTTCAGAGTACGGGATTTGAAGTTGCTGGCTTTGAAAACGGAAATGATTTTCTGAATGCAGTTAAGACTAAAATTCCAGAGCTGGTGCTGCTTGACATCATGCTTCCCGGACAGGATGGGATATCTATTTTAAAGCAGCTCAGGGCAAACAGTACCACAAAGAAACTTCCTGTAATAATGGTTACAGCAAAAGGGACGGAGTATGACAAGGTAATAGGTCTTGACAGCGGTGCGGATGATTATGTTTCAAAGCCTTTCGGAATGATGGAGCTTGTTTCAAGAATAAAGGCTCTTTTAAGACGTACCAAAAACAGTGATGACGAAAAAGATAAGGTTTATACCATTGGAAATCTTTCACTTGATGCTAAAAAGCACATAGTTAAGGCAGACGGAACAGAAATCCTTTTAACCTTCAAAGAATTTGAACTCCTTTATATGCTGATGAAAAATCAAGAAAACGTACTTACAAGAGAACAGATTCTTGCAAGAATCTGGAATTATGAATATGAAGGCGAAACACGAACAGTTGATGTTCATGTCAGAACATTAAGGCAAAAGCTTGGCGAGTACGGAAATATGATTGAAACTGTAAGAGGCATAGGCTATCGTATAGGAGCCAACAGATGAAGCGTAGGATATTTATAAATCTTCTTCTGGTTTCTGTTGTGACAATAATTCTGTCAGCAATAGTGTTTACTGTTATCTCATTCAACCAAAGCAATGATCAGATGAAAAATGCAATCAGAGAAGAGGCAAGCTACATTTCTTTAGTCCTGAACTCGGATTATGACAAGTATTTAAATGAGTTAAAAAACGTTAATTTAAATAGAATCACTCTTATTGCAGCAGACGGAACAGTTTTGTTTGACTCGGAAGCAGATGCCTCGAAAATGGAGAATCACTCTGACCGACAAGAATTTATTTCTGCAAAGGAATACGGAACAGGGGAAATAACACGGCTTTCAGATACACTTGACAAACAGACTTGTTATTATGCTATTAAGCTTGACAATGGCTCTGTAATAAGAGTTGCATATGCTGCTGACAGCATATATAAGGAAATGTTAAATAACATTCCGCTTGTTATTCTTCTGATTATTCCATTATTGTTTTTATGTAGTATAGCAGCAAAAATCCAGACAGAATTTATTATTAAACCAATAAATCAGATAGATCTTGAAAATCCTGAAATGAATGTTGTCTATGATGAAATTGCTCCCCTTTTATCAACAATTGTTAAACAAAATGAATCAATTGACGGATATAAGGCGACTTTTAACAAACAACAGATTGAATTTGCTGCCATTACCGAAAACATGAACGAAGGGTTGATTATTCTCGACGAGAAGTCTATAGTGCTTTCGATTAATAAAAGTGCGCAAAAAATTCTTGGAATAAGTAAAGACTGTCAGGGTCAGAATATTCTGATTTTAAACAGAAGCGATGATTTTATAAAATCAGTGGAAAAGGCACAGGGCGGAGAACACAGCGAATGTAATTACAATATGGACAATAAGGTTTATCTCATTATTTCAAACCCTGTAAAATATAATGATAAAAACATAGGTGTTATAATTATTCTGGTTGATATTACAGAAAAACAGGAACGTGAAGCTTGGCGTCGGGAATTTTCTGCAAACGTTTCTCATGAGTTGAAAACTCCTCTTACGTCTATTTCCGGATATGCTGAGATAATGAAAAACGGGCTTGTAAAACCGCAGGATATTCGGCGCTTTTCTGAGAAAATTTATTCTGAATCTAAACGGCTTATTAATCTTATTGAAGATATTATCAAGCTGTCTAAGCTGGATGAAAGAAACAGTGATATTCAGAGAGAAAGCATAAACCTGTTCACCCTTGCTGAAGATATTAAAACAAGGCTGTCTTCCTTAGCTGAAAGCAGACATGTAAAAATTGAGCTTACGGGAAACCACTGTGAAATAACCGGTATAAAATATATTATTGATGAAATGATATTTAACCTGTGTGACAACGCTATAAAATATAACACAGAAAACGGAAAGGTTGATGTTTCTATTACAGAAACCGATTCAAATGTTTTGCTTACTGTGAGTGACACAGGAATTGGTATTCCCGAAGAAGCACAGGAAAGGGTTTTTGAGCGTTTTTACCGGGTGGATAAAAGCCATTCCAAGGAAACGGGAGGAACCGGTCTTGGACTTTCGATTGTCAAGCACGGCGCAGCTTTTCACAATGCTGATATTAAAATGAAAAGCATTGTAAATAAAGGCACAGAAATTACAATTGTTTTTCAAAAAACAAAAGACAATGTATTATAAAATATATTTTAAATTGATTAATCCCTGTATTCCAAAAGGAGTATGGGGATATTCTATGCTAAAAGATAATTTAATAATAAGTGTTGAATGAATTATTTACTTTACATATTAAGGATAGTTTGGTATAATTAATCTACATTTCAGATGTATATAATTTTGAAAGGAAAAATTAACATGAGAATATTTGAATTATATGATAATAAGAAAGAATATTTAGAATTACTTCTTCTGGCTGACGAGCAGGAAGATATGATTGACCGATACCTTGATAAAGGGAGAATGTTTGTCCTAGATGATAACGGGGTTAAAGCGGAATGTGTAGTCACTGACGAGGGAGAAGGAATTCTAGAAATAAAAAACATTGCAACTGACCCAGCATTTCAAATGCAGGGATATGGCAAGCGGCTTATTGAATTTGTTGCAAAAGAATGTGCAGGATCAGCTAAAATTTTGCAGGTTGGAACAGGAGATTGCCCTTCAGCTCTTTCATTTTACGAGAAGTGTGGATTTAAACGTTCTCATCTACTCAAGAACTTCTTTACAGACAATTATGATCATCCGATGTATGAAGATGGAGTACAATTGGTTGACATGGTTTACCTACGAAAAGATATTTAATTCTAAGTATTTATGTTTTTGATAAAACCTTGCGAAATAATAGATTTACATATACTGCTCAAAATACACTTACGGTAAAAATTATAGTTCTGTTGCAAGTTTTAAAAGATTACGAGGTAAAGACGATGGCTATGTGGAACCCTTGGCGCGGATGTCATAAATATAGTGAAGGCTGTAAGTATTGTTATATACATAAGGGTGATCTTAAACGGGGCATTGATACAGATAATGTCGTAAAAACTGATAATTTTTATGCCCCCATTGCAAAGCTTAAATCAGGAGCTTACAAAATAAAATCAGGGCAAACAGTTTATCTTTGCTTTTCTACTGACTTTCTTATAGAAGATGCTGATGAATGGCGGCAGGAATGTTGGAAAATGATACGCGAACGCTCTGATTTGCATTTCATTTTTCTTACCAAGCGGATTGAACGTTTCATGAATTGTATCCCTGATGATTGGGGAAATGGCTATGAAAATGTTACTGTTGGCTGTACTGTTGAAAATCAAGACAGAGCAGATTACAGGTTGTCCGTTTTCAAGGATCTTCCCATTATCCATAAGAATATAATATGCCAGCCTATGATTGAGGAAATCGACCTGAGCGGCTTTTTAGATGATATTGAGTTGGTTGTTGTTGGCGGGGAATCAGATAAGCTTGCCCGGCCTTTTAACTATGACTGGGTGCTGAAAATTCGGGAACAATGTATAGCTAAGCAGGTTAATTTTGAATTCAGACAGTGCGGAACACATTTTATCAAAGACGGTAATGAATATACACTTAATGTATATCAGTTATGCAGTCAGGCAAAAAAAGCAGATATAAATTATTACATAGATTAGAAAGCAATCTAAATACACAATTGATATACTCCAATGAAAGCTTATAGAGATAAGAATTACTAAATATTTTCTAACTGAAAGGACTATATATGAACGTTATAGAATTAATAAAAAACAGAAAGAGTTACCGTGGAAAATATCTTGACCCACCTGTTCCGAAAAACCATCTGATACAGATTATGCAAGCAGGTGTCGACGCTCCTTCGGGCTGCAACAAGCAAACAACCTCATTTATTGCAGTTGATGATAAAGTAACACTTGAAAAGCTTCATGCAGTTATCCAACCGCCTATCGGCGAAACCGCACCTGCAATGATATGCGTGCTGACTAAACGAATTTTTGCCTACAGGGACAAGTGTTTTGCTGTTCAGGATTATTCTGCTGCAATTGAAAATATGCTTCTTGCAATAGAAGAACTGGGATATAAAAGCTGTTGGATTGAGGGACATATTACTGACACAGATAGAATAGGCTATCAGATGGCACAGATACTGAACGTGCCTGATGAATATGATCTCGTTGCTTTTCTTCCTGTAGGAATTGCAGCAGAGGAAACAAAATCAGCAAGAAAACTACCATTTGAACAACGTGCATGGTATAATTCTTTCGGACAAAATATCTGATAAAATTGAAGGGAACAGCTATATGAAAGAATTTCACTCAGAATTTGCTGACGTAAAATATATTGAAAAGGATAATATAGTTTTACTGACATGGAAAAAGCGTGCTGTCCTTGATGATTACCGTAACCCTACAACGTTTGCACTTAGTATGCTAAGGGATAATAAAGGCAGTAATTTTGTTATTGATGCAAGAAATGGCTTTGAAGATGACAAAAGAGATGTCGAATGGGGATTTTCTTTTCTCCTCCCTGAAATGTCAAAAACAACGTGTAACTATGTTGTGTTTATAATGAATGATTATAAACACAATGACATTGAAGAAGAAATGGACATGTGGACGTTTGAGTTCAGCAAATATTTTAAAGTCAGAAAGTGTTCTGATTATCAAAACGCTGTCATGGCAATAATTCAGGAACTTTCCTGCTGATTATGCAATATACTATAACATATAATTCTTGCATGGACATTTGCAGAATAATATTCCTGAAAAATAATTTTAAAAAGTAGTTGACAAATTAAAATTTCCATGTTATATTATGTAAACAATTAAATAGAAAACCGTTGAGGCGGAGATAACGATAATCATGCTTTTACAGAGAACCCGTGTTGCTGAGAGTCGGGTAAAAAACAAGTTATCAAATGGACCGCTGAGGGCACAGTCAAATGTACTGCTATGCAGTGCAGAGTATTCTGTGACGAGTTGGCATACGTTAGTTGCCGGGGATATGTTTGTATCCTGCAAAGTGCATAGCTGTTTATCGGCTGTGAATCAAGGTGGTACCACGGATAAGTATTATTATTCGTCCTTGACAGATGTATTAGTCTGTCAAGGACGCTTTTGTTTTATAAGCTCCTTTGACAGATGTCAGAGGAGCTTATTTTTTTGACAAATAGCAGAAAGGAATGGAGATTTTTATGACTTATTCACCAGATCTTAAAACAGTGAAAAAAATTGCTGTCACTCAGAAGTATAACATACTTCCTGTCAGCTGTGAAATTCTTTCAGATGTCTGTACTCCCATTGAAGCACTGAAGATACTGAAAAACGTATCAACACACTGCTACATGCTGGAATCAGTTGCAGAAAATGAAAAATGGGGGCGGTATACATTTCTGGGATTTGACCCAAAGCTTGAAATAACCTGCTTGGAAAATGAAATGAAGATAGGAAATATTCACATTGAAACAAAAAACCCGTCAGAACAGCTACGTCAGATTCTGTCAGAGTATAAAAGCCCTGCGTTTGACTATCTCCCGTCATTTACAGGCGGTCTGGTAGGATATTTCTCTTTTGATTTTCTCGGATACAGCGAGCCGTCTGTCCGTTATGATAATCACGACGAGGAGAATTTCAAGGACGTTGATCTTATGCTGTTTGATAAAGTTATAGCCTTTGATAACTTTAGGCAGAAAATAATTCTGATTGTGAATATTCAACTTGATGATCCCGAGACAAATTACAATAAAGCTGTTTATGAACTGAATAAGCTTGCAGACCTGCTAAGACACGGAGAAAAGAAAACTGAGCCAAGCGGCCATCTTACAGGTGAAATTACCCCTCTTTTTGAAAAGAATGAATTCTGCAGAATGGTTGAAAAAGCAAAAAGCCATATCCGTGAGGGCAACATCTTCCAGATTGTCTTGTCAAACCGTCTTAGTGCCCCTTTTGAAGGAAGCCTGCTGAATACTTACCGCATACTACGAACATCCAATCCATCCCCTTATATGTTCTACTTTTCAGGAACTGATGTTGAAGTTGCAGGTGCTTCCCCTGAAACGCTTGTAAAACTTAGAAACGGGGTACTGCATACATTTCCTCTTGCAGGCACCAGACCCAGAGGAAAAACCGATGCAGAGGATAAAGCTCTTGAAGCTGATCTTCTCAACGATGAAAAAGAACTTGCTGAACATAATATGCTTGTTGACCTTGGCAGAAACGACCTTGGCAAAATCAGCAGGTTTGGTTCAGTAGAGGTTGAAACCCTGCACAGTATTGAACGTTTCTCTCATGTTATGCACATTGGCTCAACAGTACGAGGAGAAATCAAGGATGAGTTTGACGCACTTGATGCTGTTAGCGCCGTACTTCCTGCCGGTACACTATCAGGTGCACCGAAAATCAGAGCATGCCAGCTTATTGCCGAGCTTGAAAAAAACAAGAGAGGAATTTATGGCGGTGCAATAGGATATATAGATTTTACAGGAAATCTCGATACCTGCATTGCAATCAGAATTGCATATAAAAAAAATGGTAAGGTTTTTGTTAGAAGCGGTGCGGGAATTGTTGCAGACTCCGTTCCTGAAAAAGAATATCAGGAATGTATCAACAAGGCGGCGGCAGTTATCAATGCTCTAAGTATGGCAGAGGAGGCAGACTTATGATTTTACTGATTGATAATTATGACAGCTTTTCCTACAACCTTTATCAGCTTGTTGGTGAAATAAACCCTGACATCATGGTGATACGGAATGATGAGATGATCATTGCAGAACTTGAAAAGCTTAACCCTGAAAAGATCATCCTGTCCCCAGGCCCGGGTCACCCTGAAAATGCCGGAATTATTATTGAGATTGCAAAAACTTTGTCAAAGCGTATCCCTACATTAGGTGTTTGTCTTGGGCATCAGGCAATTTGTGCGGCTTATGGTGCAAAAATCACATATGCAAAACAGCTAATGCATGGGAAGCAATCAACGGTACAGTTCAGTAATGAATGTCCGATTTTCAGAAATATACCTACGACAACTCCCGTTGCAAGATATCACTCTCTTGCGGCTAATCCGAAAAGTCTGCCGGAATGCCTTACAGTTACGGCAGTAACAGATGACGGAGAAGTCATGGCGGTACAGCACAAGGATTTCCCGATATTCGGAGTGCAGTTTCATCCTGAATCCATTCTCACACCATGTGGCAGACAAATCTTAAAAAACTTTATTGAACCTGAGGAGGTTATGACATGATTAAAGAGGCAATTGTTAAAATCGTTGATAAGCAGGATCTGACCTATAATGAGGCTTATACTGTTATTACAGAAATTATGAGCGGAGAAACCACTCCTACCCAAAATGCAGCTTTCCTTGCTGCACTATCAACCAAAAGCACAAAATCCGAGACTATTGAGGAAATAACAGGGTGTGCAGCGGCAATGCGTGACAAGGCAACAAAGCTTGAAAACAGCCTTGACCTTATGGACATTGTAGGCACAGGCGGTGACGGAGCACATAGCTTCAATATCTCCACTACAACCGCGTTGATTTTAGCTTCAGCAGGAATAAAAATTGCAAAGCATGGTAATCGCGCGGCTTCGTCTGACTGCGGAACAGCAGATTGTCTTGAGGCACTTGGTGTAAACATTAACCTTGAACCTGAAAAATGCCTTGAATTGCTTGATACGGTGGGCTTTTGCTTCCTTTTTGCACAAAAATACCACACCTCAATGAAGTATGTAGGCATGATAAGAAAAGAACTTGGAATCAGAACAGTATTCAATATTCTTGGACCTCTTACCAATCCTGCAAGTCCAAAGCGACAGCTCCTCGGCGTTTATGACAGTTCCCTTGCTACCCCACTTGCACAAGTGTTAATGAAACTTGGTGTCCGTAAAGGAATGGTGGTTTATGGTCAGGATAAGCTTGATGAAATATCCTTGTGCGCCCCTACAACTATTTCCGAGTTTTCCGACGGCTGGGTAAAAACTTATGAAATCACACCTGAACAGTTTGGCTTTGAAAGATGTACACATGAAGACCTGCTTGGAGGTGCTCCTTCTGAAAATGCAATAATAACCAGAACTATCTTAAGCGGTGAAAAAGGACACAGAAGAAATGCTGTTCTGCTCAATGCAGGCGCTGCACTTTATTTGGGAGAAAAGGCAGAATCAATTTATGATGGCATAAAGCTTGCAGAAGAATTGCTTGACTCAGGTAAGGCAATGCAGACCCTTGAAAAGCTGATTGAAATCTCAAATAAGTGAGGTGATAGAATGACAATACTTGATAAAATAGCACAGAATACAGCCAAACGTGTAAAAACAGCAAAAGAAATTACTCCACTAAGCGAAATCAAAAGCTTGGCATATTCCCTCCCGAAAGGTGACTTTGCATTTGAAAAGTCTCTTTCAGGTGATGATATTTCTTTTATCTGTGAGTGCAAGAAAGCGTCGCCCTCCAAAGGCATTATTGCAGAGAATTATCCTTTTCTTGATATAGCTAGGGAATATGAAACTGCCGGAGCAGACTGCATTTCCGTTCTGACAGAGCCGGAATGGTTTCTTGGAAGTGATGAACACCTTCGCAGTATTGCAAAGTCTGTTTCCATTCCTTGCTTACGAAAGGATTTTACTGTTGACGAGTATATGATATATGAGGCAAAATTATTTGGAGCGCAGGCAGTACTGTTGATTTGTTCAATACTTTCTGCTGAAAAAATAAAGGATTACATAAATATTTGTGATACTCTTGGAATTTCTGCATTGGTTGAAGCGCATAACGAATCCGAAGTAATGTCTGCTGTCAATTCAGGTGCAAGAATCATTGGAGTAAATAACCGAAATCTTAATGATTTTTCTGTTGATACTGACAACAGCAGGAGAATGCGCCAACTTGTTCCCGACAACATTATATTTGTTTCAGAAAGCGGAGTAAAAACTGCTGAGGATGTAAAGCTACTACGTGAAATCGGGGCAAACGCTGTTCTTATCGGCGAAACCCTTATGAAATCAGAAAACAAAGCCATGAAACTGAAAGAACTAAGAGGTAAAGATTGAAAGATAAATCTTTCAATCTACGAGTTTTGTGTTCTTCAAACTGCCGTTTGAAATTTTGCTTACAAATATCACACGAAACATCAAAGAGGGGAGGCATGCTTCCTATGGAAGCATAATCATAAAAATGACCAAAGTAAAATTGTGCGGACTATCAAGGCCTTGCGATATTGAATACGCAAATGAGCTTACTCCAGATTATATCGGCTTTGTTTTTGCAGAATTCAGCAAAAGGTATGTTTCTGTCAATACTGCAGAAATGCTTAGCAAAAAGTTGAACAAGGAAATTGTTCCTGTCGGTGTATTTGTAAATGAAAGCACTGATTTTATCGTTGATATCATTGAAAGAAAGATAATCAGGGCAGTTCAGCTTCACGGAAATGAGGATAACAGCTATATCCACAGACTTCAAAATGTAACTGACTGTATGATAATCAAAGCTATTGCTGTCAGAAATGAAGAAGATATTAAAGAAGCAAACTCATCACTTGCAGATATTGTCCTGCTGGACACAGGCTGCGGTACAGGAAGAACTTTTAACTGGACATTGCTGAAAAAAGCAACCCGACCATATTTTCTTGCAGGCGGACTGACATCGGATAATGTATCTGAAGCAATATCAGAGTTTGCACCATATGGCGTTGATGCAAGCACATCAATTGAAACAGACGGATACAAAGACAAACAAAAAATGGCTGCATTCATCAATGCAGTCAAACACGGAAAGGAATGATTTTTATGAGCGAAACAAAAGGAAGATTTGGCATTCACGGCGGACAGTATATACCTGAAACGCTGATGAATGCAGTGATTGAACTTGAAAAAGCTTATAATCACTATAAAAATGACACCGACTTTAATCTTGAACTTTCAAATCTCTTTAATGAGTATGCTAACAGACCATCAGGTCTTTATTACGCAGAAAAATTGACAAGGACCCTTGGCGGCGCAAAAATATACCTGAAACGTGAAGATCTCAACCACACTGGGTCACACAAAATCAACAATGTTCTTGGGCAGGCACTTCTTGCAAAGAAAATGGGCAAAACCCGATTGATAGCTGAAACAGGAGCAGGTCAACATGGTGTTGCAACCGCTACTGCGGCAGCTCTGATGAATATGGAATGTGTAGTTTTTATGGGCGAGGAAGATACAAAACGTCAGGCTCTCAACGTATATCGTATGAAACTTCTCGGGGCAAAGGTTGTCCCTGTAACAAGCGGTACAGCTACATTAAAGGATGCTGTTTCCGAGGCTATGCGTGAATGGACTTCACGGATTGATGACACTCACTATTGCCTTGGTTCTGTCATGGGTCCTCACCCGTTCCCTACTATTGTACGTGACTTTCAATCTGTCATTTCAAAAGAAATAAAGGAGCAGATTCTTGCAAAAGATGGCAGACTTCCTGATGCAGTAATAGCCTGTGTGGGCGGAGGCTCAAATGCAATGGGCAGTTTCTATCACTTTATTAACGATAAGAAAGTCCGTCTGATTGGCTGTGAAGCGGCAGGCAGAGGCGTTGATACCTTTGAAACAGCCGCAACAATTACCACTGGAAGAGCCGGAATCTTTCATGGAATGAAGTCATATTTCTGTCAGGATGAATACGGTCAGATTGCTCCTGTATATTCGATTTCCGCAGGACTTGACTATCCCGGCATTGGCCCTGAACATGCTTTTCTACATGATACCGGCAGAGCGGAGTATGTCCCTGTAACAGACGAAGAAGCAGTAAATGCATTTGAGTTCCTTTCACGTACGGAAGGTATCATTCCTGCAATTGAATCTGCTCATGCAGTAGCATATGCAATGAAAATAGCACCTGAAATGGCTAAGGATAAAATTATCGTCATAACAGTTTCAGGCAGAGGAGACAAGGATTGTGCGGCAATTGCACGATACAGGGGGGAAGAAATTTATGAGTAACATCAGATCAGCATTTGCAGATGGGAAGGCATTTATCCCGTTTATCACATGCGGGGATCCTGACCTTATAACAACAGAAAAAATTGTGCTTGCGGCTGTTAAAAACGGCGCAGATATAATTGAACTTGGTATTCCGTTTTCTGATCCTACTGCTGAAGGCCCTGTTATTCAGGCGGCAAATATGAGGGCACTTTCAAATGGAGTTACAACAGATAAGATTTTTGACTTTGTAAGAAATCTGCGCAGAAAGGTAACTATACCTCTTGTATTTATGACTTATGCTAATGTTGTTTTTTCCTATGGGTCAGAAAAATTCATTTCATCCTGCAAGGATATAGGAATTGACGGAATTATACTGCCTGATGTTCCGTTTGAGGAAAAAGAAGAATTCCTGCCGATTTGTCAGAAATATGGTGTATCATTTATATCTCTGATTGCCCCTACGTCAGCTGACCGCATTGCAATGATTGCTAAAGAAGCAGAAGGATTCCTTTACATTGTTTCAAGCCTCGGTGTAACGGGAACAAGAAGCGAAATCACCACAGATTTATCCTCCATTATAGAGGTTGTGCGAAAGAATACAGATATTCCATGTGCAATAGGTTTTGGCATATCAACGCCCGAACAGGCTGAAAAGATGGCAAAGCTTTCAGATGGTGTAATTGTCGGCTCGGCAATAATGAAGCTTATCGGGAAATATGGAAAGGATTCCTCTGAACCTGTCGGGGAATATATTCAAACCATGAAACAAGCAACCATTCAATAAAAAGAGAGCAGACGCAAATTAAGCGTCTGCTCTCTTTTTATCATGAATTGTCATCCAATACAATCGGACTTTTAACAGGTACCTTGAGTGTAAGCCCCGCAATAATTGCCATAATTATCTGCGCAACACCAGAAGCGACAGCCATCCACTGCAATGAAATTATATCGGCAAGAGAACCGAATACTATCATTCCAATAGGCAGAAATCCTGCATACATTGACCCAAGCAGTCCAAATACTCTTCCCTGCACAGAAACATCAGCATTTTCCTGAATCAAAGTTGTGGTTGCAGTCTGCATCATAGTCACTGCAATTCCGTATAGCAGCATAAAAACAAGATACAGGATAAAGTTCCGTGACATTCCCAGTCCTATTGCCATTATACCAAATGCAATCAAACCAACCCAAAGTGTTTTTACTCGGTTTTTGAAGCCGCCCCATGTTCCCATGAGCAGACCGCCCCCTGCCATACCGCCGAAGCCTACAAGCTCAACTGCTGTCAGATACCAATATGTATCTCCGAAAGTACGGCTTACAAGGAGCTGTGCAAGAAATCCTCCCGGAACACACAGGAATATGAAAAGACCATAAATAATAAGAAGCCTACCGATAAATTTTTCTGAAAAAGCATACCTTATGCCAACCTTCATATCTGCTAAAACAGAAACTTTTTCTGATTTGTGTTCCTGCTTAGGAATAAGAACGCACGAAAGAAGTCCTATTCCGATTATTGCTGTAACAATGTCGATAAGCAATGTTAATCTCAATGTACTGACCGTAAGAATTGCACCCGCAGCAGCAGGAGCTGCAAATTGAACGATTGACTGCATAGTTGCATTTATCCCATTGAAACGCATAAGATGTTCTTCAGGAACAAGCTGTGGAATTACTGCATTCACCGCAGGCGTCTGAACTCCTGCTCCAAAGGAACGGATTACTGACATTACAAGAAATCCCGTCAGCAAAGCAGGTTCTGTCGAGAAATATGGCATTGCAAACACCATTACAAGAGTTACAGCGGCAATTACAGCGTCTGCACCAATAATAAGCTTTTTACGGCTGTGGCGGTCTGCCCATACCCCTCCGACAAAGGAAATCAGAAACTGCGGAATGTAAGCGCATACTGTAAATGCCGCTACCCATGCTCCGCTAGATGTTTGTAATGTTACATACCATACAATCGCCATCTGTACCAGCGTTGACCCGAACAATGTGATACACTGGCTTATAAGAAAAAGTATAGTTTTACTTTTCCATGATGAATTTATACTCATTTGTCTTTGTCCTCCGTATTATCTGTTCAATTTTCTTACTGCACGCATTTCAATGTAGCCACGCTCTCCCCTTGGCTCAAGCTGAATTCTTGGATTTTCATTATCCCATTCATAGCCTATAACGGAAGGATCATATTTACTTATTGAATACTGAACAGAAAGAATAGCTTGACTGTAATTTTCCTCTTTAAAAGGTTCCCCCTGAAACATAAGATATGAAGCGGCTGGAAGTGTGATTACATCAAAGCCTTCTGGAATAATCCCTTCAAAATCGCAGTCTTTTTCAACTCCCTGGACATATAAAGATGTTCCCAGAGTTTTATATTTTTCAGGCAGCCACATACAGACAGGTTCTCCGCAAAGGGAATCCATGCTGACAAGTATTCCCCAGATGTCACACCCCACTTCATCACAATAATGAAAGTAATCCTCTGCATTTATTCCACGTTTTATAATAACCTTACGTTCAGGCTTGTTTATTAGCTGGATAAAAACATTTTGTAAGTTTTCCATATCAATATTATCCTTTCTTAACTCTTTAAATTTAACACCAAATGGTACAAAAAGAGAAATCGGGACAGGTTCTTTGGCATATTCACCGGGGTTGCAGCCGAACTCACGGAAAAATGCTCTCTGATACCCATCCACGCTTCCAAATCCCATATCAAAAGCCACATCAATAACCCTGCAATTTTCTTTTTTAAGACGCAGGGCTGAACGGGAAAGACGAAGCCGCCTTATATACTCTGATGGTGTCATACCTGTGTAAGTCTTGAACAGACGGTAGGAATGCCACGGTGAATACAATGATACACGTGCAAGATCTGACAACGAAATCTCTTTATCAAGGTTTTCTGCAATATAATCCTGCATACGCTGAACTGCAAAGGTTTGCTCTGTCATTTTATAATCACCCTTTCAAAGTTTTGCAGACTTCTCATTTGTTTACTATTATATAAGTATAAAAGGATAAAATCTCGACTTTTTTTGCCGAGAAGTACATTTTAATATAAAACTTAGAATATGTCAACAAAAACAGCATATATTAACATTCAGTTTCTTAACATTTTGATTATTCAAACATATATTGTGTTATTGATACAATAGCAGAACGCACCAGATACAAATGCGAAAAAGTTATTATAAAGTGTTGACAAATGACTCTTTGTATGTTACAATCACTTAAACTCTTTGCACTGCATTACATTTCCAGCAACAAGAAATGCGAGATCAACAGTACAAACTGAGCAGGCGATGCCCTTAAGGGCGTGGGGCCGGGCCGTCCAACGAACGGCAACAGAATTGCTTATTATGATTATGAAGCATATCTGTGGGACAGTAGTATGTTCCATGGGTGTGCTATTTTTATACCCATTCGGAATTCTCGTCTCATATGGAGTGCCATAAGGGATTTCAAATACTTTTTAAGTGAAAGGGAGATTTTTTATGACAAACAAAAACATGGCTGGTCTTAGCTCTGCCGAAGCTAAAGAATTACAAAATAAATATGGCAAAAACGAACTTACACCCCAGAAGAAAGAAAGCTTTATTAAGAAGGTTTTTCACATTATATGTGAACCTATGTTCCTGCTGCTGATTATTGCGGCTGTTATTTACTTTGTTCTCGGTGAGCCGAGAGACGGTGCAATTATGCTTATATTTGTTGTAGGCATTATCAGCATTGATGTAATTCAGGAATGGAAAACCGACAAAACCCTCAATGCCCTCAAGGACCTGTCTGCACCGCACATAACAGTTATTCGTGATGGAAATGAGCAGACTATTGCAAGTGCTGACCTTGTTCCCGGTGATCTTATGTTAATATGTGAAGGTATCAAGATTCCTGCTGATGGTGTTGTTCTTAAATGTGCAGATTTATGCGTTGATGAATCTTCCCTTACAGGTGAAGCTGAAGGAGTATGGAAAGTTACTTCAGAAAAAGCAGAACCAACGACAGATTACTGGCGCAAGGATTATTGCTATGCAGGAACACTCTGTACACAGGGCAGTGCAACTGTACTTGTAGATAAAATCGGAACAGAAACAGAATACGGTAAAATTGGTGCGGGTGTTGCTTCTGCTCCAGAAGAGGACACCCCACTCCAGAAACAAACAGGTAAACTAGTAAAAACCAGTGCAATTATTGCAGGTGTGCTTTTTGTACTTGTTGCGATTTTCACATGGTTTAATCTGGCTGACCATGATACAGTTGACCGACTAATTGAAAGTGTGCTTTCAGGTGTTACCCTTGCAATGGCAATGATACCTGAAGAATTCCCTGTTATTCTTACCGTTTTCTTGTCAATGGGCGCATGGAGACTTGCTAAGAAACATTCACTTGTAAGAAAGCTTCCTAGCGTTGAAACTCTCGGTGCTGTATCCGTGCTTTGCGTTGATAAGACAGGAACAATTACTATGAACCAGATGACAGTTCAGAAAACATGGACTGCAAGCGGTACTGAAAAAAATCTTATTGAAACAATGGGACTTGGCTGTGAAACAGAAGCTTATGACCCTATGGAAAAAGCAATGCTTGCATATTGTGAGCAAAATGGCATTTCAGCAAAAGACCTCTTCAAAAATGAATTTGTCAGTGAGTATGCTTTTACAAATGAGCTGAAAATGATGGGGCACATCTGGCGTATAAACGGTGAGCTTGTCATTGCAGCAAAAGGCAGCCCTGAACGTATACTCACAATCTGCAATCTTACAGACGAACAGCGAAAATCTGCCGAAGAACAGATCAATGCACTTTCTTCGGAAGGTCTGCGTGTTATTGCAGTAGCTTCTGCTAAACCTGAATCTGATGATCAGATCCCAGCTTCAATTACAGATTGCCGCCTTGAACTGTTAGGACTTATCGGTCTTGCTGACCCGCCAAGAGAGAGCGTAAAGGACGATATTGCAGTCTGCAACCGTGCAGGAATCCGTGTTGTAATGATTACAGGCGACAACGGAACAACTGCTTCTGCTATTGCAAAGAAAATCGGATTTCCTTGCTGTGACAATATTATTACAGGTGATATGCTCAACAGCATGAATGATGATGAACTCAGGGAAGCTGTAAAGAAAGTTTCAATCTTCTCCCGAGTTGTTCCTGAACATAAAATGCGTATTGTCAAGGCATTCAAGGAAAACGGCGAAATAGTTGCTATGACAGGTGACGGCGTAAACGATGCCCCTGCACTTAAATATGCAGACATAGGCATTGCAATGGGCAAGCGTGGAAGTGAAGTTTCAAGAGAGGCTTCCGACCTTATCCTTATGGATGATAATTTTACTACTATTGTTGAAACTGTAAGAGACGGCAGAAGAATTTACGATAACATACGCAAGGCCGTAGGTTATGTATTCACTATTCACATTCCGATAGCATTTGCTTCACTTCTTGCACCATTCCTTGGCATTATTCCGTCAGCTTTACTTCTGCTTCCGCTTCATGTAGTATTGCTTGAAGTTCTTATTGACCCTACCTGCTCAATTGTTCTTGAACGTCAGCCGGCAGAAAACGATATAATGGATCGTAAGCCTCGTAATCCTAAGGAAAAACTGCTGACAGGAGGACTTCTAGCAAAAGCTGTTATTCAGGGATTATGTGTATTTGCAGCTTCATTCGGTTCTTACTTCTTAACTCTTGCAGGAAACCCTGACAATGCCCCTGTTGCCAGAGCAATCGGTCTTTCTGTAATTATGCTTGCAAACCTCTTCCTTGTACAGGTAAACAGTTCCGACCATGACTTTGCCATCATTTCAGCAAAACGACTTATCAAGGACCCAATTATGTGGGCAGTAAATCTCGGAACACTTGCACTTCTCGGAATAATCCTCTATTCTCCTTTGTCAGGCTTGTTAAGACTTGCGCCTTTGTCAGCAATGAATCTTCTGACGGCACTCGGTCTTGCAGCTGTGTCTGTTCTGTGGTATGAAATTGTAAAGCTTATTAAGCGTATCAGAAACAAGTAAAATTTATAAAGTGGCAGGACAAATATACCCTGCCACTTTAATTTTTATTGCTGTACTGTTATTTACATTTTTAAACAAAAAGTATAATTGTGTTATCAGTATGCTATATACAATCAAATTTTAGCTTAGAAAATACGATAAAGAGCTAGTTAAAAAATATCTTGGAACAGTATTATAAACCGCTAAAAATACAGCTTCCTGCATTTTTTACTACTTTTTTAAAAAACCTCTTGACATGGAGTTAACTCCAAAGTTTATAATGGTTATATTACAATTCTAGGAGGTAAAAAATATGTATATTGAGAAAATTAACAATCCAACAGATGTGAAAGCACTGAACAATGAACAGCTTAATACACTTGCTGCTGAAATACGACAGGCTCTTATTAAAAGAATGAGTCTCCATGGTGGGCACGTTGGCCCGAATCTGGGTATTATTGAAGCTACTATTGCTCTTCACTATGTATTTAATTCTCCTGAGGACAAGATTGTGCTAGATATTTCACACCAGAGCTACTGTCACAAAATGCTTACAGGAAGAAAGGATGCTTTCCTTTATGAGGAGCATTATGATGATGTTTCATGCTTTACGGACCCAATCGAAAGTGAACATGACTTCTTTATTGTCGGCCACACTTCTACTTCAGTAAGTCTTGCAAGCGGACTTGCAAGAGCAAGAGACCTTAAAGGTGAAAAAGGAAATATCATCGCTGTTATAGGGGACGGTTCGCTTAGCGGCGGCGAAGCTTTTGAAGGGCTTGATTTTGTTGGTGAACAGAACAGCAATTTTATTATTGTTGTCAATGACAATGATATGTCCATTGCTGAAAACCACGGCGGAATTTATAAGAATCTCAAGCTTTTGAGAGAAACTGACGGCAATGCAGAATGTAACTATTTCAAAGCACTGGGACTTGATTATGTATTTGTCAAGGATGGAAACGACATTGATTCTCTAACTTCCGCATTCAGCAAAGTAAAAGACATTGACCATCCTGTTGTTGTTCATATCGTAACACAGAAGGGTAAAGGATATGCTCCTGCTGAAGCACACAGAGAAGAATGGCATGGACATCCGCCTTTTGATATTGAAACAGGCGAAATAAAGGCTTCATCCGGCGGTGAGGATTACACATCTGTAACTGCAGATTATCTGGTTGAAAAGATGAAAAAGGACAAGACAGTTGTAGCTATAACTTCCGGTACACCTGGAGTTCTCGGATTTGATGAAAGCAAACGTAAAGAGTTTGGCTCACAGTTTGTTGATGTCGGCATTGCAGAAGAACACGCTGTTGCTCTTGCATCAGGTATTGCTGCAAATGGAGGAAAACCTTTATACGGAGTGTACTGCACATTTATTCAGCGTACTTTCGATCAGCTTTCACAGGATTTGTGCATAAACAACAACCCTGCAACAATTGCAATCTTTACTGCTTCTGTTTTTGGTATGACTGACGTTACACATCTTGGCATCTATGATATCCCAATGATTTCAAACATTCCTAACATGGTATACCTTGCTCCGACAACAAAGGAGGAATACCTCGCAATACTTGACTGGAGTATTGAGCAGAAGGATCACCCTGTTGCAATCCGTGTTCCTGACAATGAGTTTGTTTCTGACGGAAAGAAAATTACAAAGAATTTTGCTGACCTCAACAAGTATGAAATTACACAGCAGGGCAGCAAGGTAGCTGTTATTGCACTTGGTTCTTTCTACAAGCGTGGTGTTGAGGCTGCAAAGAAAATTGAAGAAATGACAGGAGTAAAGCCTACAATCATAAATCCTTTCTACATCACAGGCATTGACAAGGATATGCTTGAGGGACTTAAAGAAAACCACAGCGTTGTTATTACTCTGGAAGATGGTATTATTGACGGTGGATTCGGTCAGAAGATTGCCTCTTTCTATGGAAATTCTGATGTTAAGGTGCTCAATTTCGGTCTAAAGAAAGAATTCCTTAACAGATATGATCCTAACGAAGTAATTAAGAGAAATCATCTTACACCAGAACAGGTTGCACAAGATACTGTAAATATGTTATAATCATTTTATCTAAGGCAATACCGCACAATACTTACATTAGTGTTAAAGACAGAAAGGAACGGTAATATAAATGACTATTTCAGAAGTAAGCAAAAAATTTGATATTTCTACAGATACTCTCAGGTATTATGAACGTATTGGATTAATACCACCCGTTCCTAAAAACAAAAGCGGACTGCGTGATTATGACGACGACTCCTTTGGTTGGATAGGCTTTATAAAATGTATGAGAAATGCAGGGCTTTCTATTGAAACACTTACGAAGTATGTTATCTTGTACCATCAGGGAGACAGTACAATAAATGCCCGTATGGACCTTCTTGTGGAACAAAGAGAGATTTTACGTAGGAAAATTGAAGATATGAATGAAACCCTTAAGAGGCTTGATGGCAAGATTGCTTATTATAAAAATGAAAGCGATAATAATCAAAAAAAGCATGACTAAGAACAACATGTCAAAACAATTATTTAGACGGAGGGATCGTTATGTGTGGAATATCATCCGATTTCTAAACTATTAAATCGGAAAGGATAAAATGCATTTAATTTATATGAATGCATGGTCATAATATGAACTATATAATAAGAGAGATAAGAGAAAACGAGCTTAAACTCCTGGAGGATTTCCTGTACGAATGTATTTTCCTTAACGGACATGATATTGTTCTTCCAAGGGAAGTCATTTATAACCCCGATATTTACCTCTATATAAAGGATTTCGGAAAATTACCCGACGATTTGTGCCTTGTTGCAGAATGTGACGGAAAAGTCTGCGGAGCTGTTTGGACACGAATTATTCCGGCGTACGGTCATGTGGACAATGACACCCCCGAATTTGCTATATCATTGTACAAAGAATACAGAGGTAAAGGCATTGGAACAGCTTTAATGAAGGCTATGCTTGATAAACTAAGGGAACATGGCTATAAACAAACTTCCTTGTCTGTCCAGAAAGCAAACTATGCTTACAGAATGTACAGGGATGTTGGCTTTGTAATTGCTGAAAAACAGGAAGAAGACTATATAATGATTTGCAGATTATAATTTTTAATGGGTATTAGATACAAATCTAATACCCAATGTTAATTTAAAATGTAAACTATTTTTAAATTTGTTGAAAATGTATGGTTATATGGGCTATTTTGTGTTAAAATTATATCAACAAATATTATTTTAGGAGGCGGATATATGAATGTAGTATTAGTTGTTGCCGCGATAGTCATCTTTATGTGTGTTCTTCTTAACAGAATTTCAAGCAGACTTGGAATTCCAATGCTGCTTGCATTTATTCTGCTTGGTATGACGTTTGGTTCAGACGGATTGTTGAAAATTCCTTTTAATGACTATGGCTTTGCTGAAAAAGCCTGCTCGGCTGCACTGATATTCATTATGTTTTACGGCGGCTTCGGGACAAACTGGAATGCAGCGAAACCTGTTGCCGTAAAATCAATTCTGCTCTCATCATTCGGTGTTATCTTTACTGCATTTCTCACGGGATTATTCTGCCATTTTGTGCTTAAAATGTCCTGGATAGAAGGACTTTTGGTAGGCTCCCTGCTTGGATCAACTGATGCAGCCTCTGTCTTTTCTATCCTTCGTTCAAAAAAGCTGAACTTAAGATACAATACGGCCTCACTGCTTGAACTTGAAAGCGGGAGCAATGACCCATTTTCATACATGCTTACTGCCATAGTGATTGCTATTATGAATGGAGATGCAAACGGCAGTGCGCTTGTTTATATGATTTTTGCCCAGCTTGTCTATGGTCTTTTAGCAGGTGCAGCAATTGCAGCTGTATCTGTTTTTATACTTAAGAGAACAAATTTCCCAACCGCAGGATTTGATACCATTTTTGTTGTTGCAATTGCAATTATTGCTTATGCATTCCCTGCAGTTTTTGGAGGAAACGGATACCTTAGCACATATATTGTCGGCATTGTTCTTGGAAATTCGGATATCAAAAATCGAAAAACCCTTGTCCCGTTTTTTGACGGGATAAACGGACTGATGCAGATGCTTATATTCTTCCTGCTGGGATTGCTGTCATTCCCATCGAAACTCCCATCTGTAGTAATTCCTGCTCTGCTTATTGCTTTGTTCATGACTTTTATTGCACGTCCTGTTGTTGTATTTTTAATACTTCTCCCATTCAAAAGCCGCCTTATGCAGCAGATAGTTGTTTCATGGTGCGGACTCCGAGGGGCAGCCTCCATAGTTTTTGCTATTATTGCAACAACGTCGGTCAAGACTGAAAACGATTTATTCCATATAGTTTTCTGCGTTGTTCTTTTCTCAATTCTGATTCAGGGGTCATTGCTCCCGTATATTTCAAGAAAGCTAGGCATGATTGATAACAACGAAGACGTTATGAAAACATTCAATGACTACAGTGACGAAGAGCCTATTCAGTTCATTCAATTTAGTATTTCCGAAACTCATCAGTGGTGTGGAAAAATGATAAAGGATATCCTTCTTCCGCCTGATACAATCCTTGTTCTGCTTAAACGAGGAGCAGAAAAGATTGTCCCTAGCGGAAAAACAAAAATGCTAAACGGCGATACGTTGATACTTTGTGCTAAATCTTCAAATATAGTTGAGGGAGTCAATCTATCTGAAAAGCATATTACCCGTGGCGACAAGTATATCGGAATGGAATTGTCTGATATCTGTTATGATAAGGATGTTCTTATAATTATGATAAAAAGAGCTGGAAAGATCATCATTCCACAGGGCAGGACAAAAATCAAAGCAAATGATGTTCTTGTTATAAATCACAGCGAAGGCTAATAAATGCAAGCAAGTCTGTATCAAAATGATACTTACTTGCTTTTTTATCTGAACTGTAGCATAAGCTAAACTATAAAATGTTTTTATGCAAAAGATACATAAACAGTATTAATTGATTTATATTGAATATAAATGTATACAAAAATACTTTGTAAGTTGGAAAATACACTTGACTTATCAGTTAGCATAGGGTAATATTATATATGGGTTAGGAGATGCTAACTCATATATAATAAATGCTAGTTAGTTTATACTAACTATTATATATATGATTGGAGGAGTGAGTATGCCGTTAACTTTTGCAACTGTCGGCGAGGAAAACATGATCAAAAAGGTTGGCGGAAAGCCTGAAACAAAGAAATTTCTTGAAAATCTCGGCTTTGTAGCGGGCGGGTCTGTTACTGTCATCAGTGAACTCGGCGGAAACGTCATTGTAAATGTCAAGGAATCAAGGGTGGCTGTTTCAAAGGAAATGGCAAGCAAAATAATTGTATAACAGGAGATGTTCATCATGTCAGCACAAATCGGAACACAACCAATTGAAACAGAAAATCTTATACTCAGGGCATTTGAATACAAGGACTGCAAAAGCATGCATAAGAACTGGGCGTCTGATGAATCGGTTCAGGTATCATACGGCGAACCTGTCTATCCAACTGTTGAAGATGTAAAGGGATTGCTTGACAAATATATTGCAAACTATTCCAATCCCAACTACTACAGATGGGCTGTCATTGATAAAAACAGCGGTGAATGTATCGGTCAGATAGCATTCTTCCTTGTTGATACAAAGAATAATTATGTTGAAGTTGAATACTGCATAGGAACAGCTTTTCAGTGCAGAGGCTATGCAACTGAGGCAACAAAGGCTGTCATTGATTTCGGATTTAAAAGGGCACAGTTCCACAAAATACAGATTTGTCACAGAGCAATCAATATCCCGTCAAAAAAAGTCATCAGCAAGTGTGGGTTCACGTATGAAGGCACACTCAGGGATTACTTTCTTATTGACGGGAAGTATCAGGACCGACTTTATTATTCTATTCTTGAGTCGGAATATGTGAAGTAATAACCACAATCATATGAAAGGAGATTGATTATGTCTACATTGAAAGAGGCTAAAATCGGTCAGACCGTTAAGGTTAAAAAGCTCAACGGCGAAGGTGCCGTAAAGCGCAGGCTTATGGACATGGGTATCACAAAGGGTACGGATGTTTTTATTCGCAAGGTTGCTCCTCTTGGTGATCCGATTGAAGTAACAGTTAGAGGATATGAACTTTCACTCCGTAAGTCAGACGCTGATATGATTGAAACAGAATGATTTCAGCTCTACCACCTATTCTGTTCTGCATACTATTTTACAGCAAGGTTAGCTTATGCAAACTTAATTTTTCTGGCAATAAGGACTACATTAAGCAAAAGACAGGAAGCTTATTTATGAATATGCCTTTAAACAGCTATATTATATGACTTTTACAACACATGGTTAGCATATACTAACCTTAATTTATAGCGATACACAAAAACGTACCAATGAAAGGAAATGATCTAATGGGCATTAAAATTGCTCTTGCTGGGAACCCGAATGCAGGAAAGACTACTCTTTTCAATGCGTTGACAGGTTCAAACCAGTTTGTCGGGAACTGGCCTGGGGTAACTGTTGAGAAAAAGGAAGGGAAACTCAAAGGAAGAAACGACGTTATAATAACCGACCTCCCGGGAATTTACTCTCTCTCCCCTTACACTCTTGAGGAGGTTGTTGCAAGAAACTATCTTATCAATGAGCGTCCTGATGCTATTCTAAACATAATTGACGGAACAAACCTTGAACGTAACCTCTATCTGACAACTCAGCTTGTTGAGCTTGGTATTCCTGTTATTGTCGCTATAAATATGATGGATATTGTGCGCAAAAACGGTGATAAAATCAATACTGAACAGCTTGCCAAAGAGCTTGGCTGTCAGGTGGTGGAAATATCCGCCCTTAAGGGTACAGGCATTACCGAGGCGGCAGAACTTGCCGTAACAATTGCCGAAAATGGCGAACATACAAAACCACAGCATAGTTTCTGTGGATGTGTTGAACATGCAATTGCACATATAGAAGAGGCTGTTCTGCATGATATTCCAGAGGAACAGCAGAGATGGCATGCTATCAAGATATTTGAGCGTGATGAAAAAGTCCTTGCGCTTATGAACTTCTCCCCTGATGTAATGGAGCATATTGAAAAGGATATTACCGCCGCAGAAGAGGAAATGGATGATGACGCTGAAAGCATTATCACAAACGAACGGTATATTTATATTGCATCTATTATAAAAGGATGCTATCATAAAAAGAATAGGGGCGGAATGACAACTTCGGATAAAATCGACCGTATTGTTACAAACCGTTGGCTTGCGCTACCTATATTTGCAGTTATAATGTTCTGTGTATACTTTGTTTCTATAACAACAGTAGGAACATGGGCAACAGACTGGGCAAATGACGGTGTATTTAGTGACGGCTGGCATCTTTTCGGGATAGGAACATCTTCCTATAATCAGGCTGTTGAGAATTTTGCTCAACTTGGGAATACAGCAAAACCTGACCCTGCTGACTATGGAATATGGATTCCCGGTATACCTGTACTTATCGGAAACGGACTTGACGCAATTAATTGTGCTGACTGGCTGAAAAGCCTTATCCTTGACGGAATTATAGGCGGTGTAGGTGCCGTTCTTGGATTTGTTCCGCAGATGTTTGTGCTGTTTATCTTTCTTGCATTCCTTGAAGCGTGTGGATATATGGCGAGAATTGCATTTGTAATGGACAGAATTTTCAGAAAGTTTGGGCTTTCGGGCAAGTCATTTATACCTATGCTTATAGGTACGGGGTGTGGAGTTCCTGGCATCATGGCAAGCCGTACAATTGAAAATGAACGTGACAGACGTATGACTATAATTACAACAACATTTATTCCTTGTGGTGCAAAACTTCCTATTATAGCTCTTATCGCAGGAGCACTTTTCGGCGGTGCATGGTGGGTATCACCAAGTGCATACTTCATTGGTATTTTTGCCATCGTTATTTCGGGAATTATACTCAAGAAAACAAAAATGTTCTCGGGAGATCTTGCTCCGTTTGTAATGGAACTTCCTGCATATCATCTTCCTACATTAAACAACATTCTCCGTTCAATGTGGGAAAGAGGCTGGTCATTCATCAAAAAGGCAGGAACAATCATCCTTGCTTCTTCAGTGGTTCTGTGGTTCTTACAGAGCTTCGGTGTTCAAAGCGGCTCATTCGGAATGGTTGATAACCTCAACAATTCTATTCTTGCAGCAATCGGCTCATACATTGCATGGATATTTGCTCCTCTTGGATGGGGTAACTGGCAATCTGCTGTTGCGGCAATCACAGGACTTATTGCTAAAGAAAACGTTGTCGGAACATTCGGCGTGCTTTATGGTGGATATGATGAAGTAGCAGAAAACGGATGGCAGGTTTGGGACAGCATGAGAGCGATATTCACTCCTGTTGCGGCATATTCATTCCTTGTTTTTAACCTTTTGTGCGCACCTTGCTTTGCGGCAATCGGCGCTATTAGACGTGAAATGAATAGTGCAAAATGGACCTGGTTTGCAATAGGATATCAATGTGGATTTGCATATGCTGTATCGCTTGTAATTTATCAGCTTGGAATGCTTTTCACAGGTAATGGAAATGCATTAGGCACAATTGCAGCATTTGCAGTAATTGCATTTGTAATCTATATGTTTGTAAGGCCGCACAAAGAAAGTGGCAGACTTACAGCAAAAAAATAAAAGGAGATACCTTGTATGATACGGTTTATAATTGATAATATCGGAACAATTATTGTTTCTGTTATAGTAATAGCAGTGCTTTGTTTTATAGCCGTAATAATGATAAAAGACAAAAGGAAAGGCACATCCTGCGCAGGATGTGGCGGAGGCTGCGGCGGATGTCCAAATTCAGGATTGTGTCACGGAGAGGACAATACAGATAAAAAAAGCTGACCAACATACTGCTTTGCTTACTTCATTCAAAATGTGCCACTGGCACATTTTGAAGATAAGTTTATATGAAACTCAGAAAAGGGAGGCGGTCGTGTCCGCCTCCCTCAAAATGCTGTCGCATTTTTCACCCTTGCCCCGTTTTTTAATTTGGGGAATTCCGTACTCTGCGGAGTACGGCAAGGGACTTTGTCCCTTTGAACCCTACAACCTTGAAAGGTTGACTAACTTTTAAATATAAACTATTGCTTTCTCTTACTTCTGCCATCTTTTCAGAGTAGGGAAGAACTTCATCATCTGTTCTCTTGCTTCTTCTCTTGTTAATTTTGTTTCTGAATCCTTATTGAATTCTTCGAGAAAATCCAAATTGTGTTCAATCATTTCCTCCATTGTTCCCTCTCTGCTGAACTTGCCGTCAGGGCAACAATATCTGCAATAATCGTGATTTTCGCTTCCATCTGCGTTCTTTCCGTAATCTGCTTTTGTGAGCGGCATTCCACAGCTCTGACAAATATCTGCGTTCATGTGATAACCTCCTGTAATTTCAATAATATTGTTGTCTGGGTCGGTAAGGTTAAAATAATGATAAGTAGGATGAACCTGATAAATCTCTGAAACCTCTCCAATACCAAGCGCCTTTACCCGCTCATGCTCTTGCTGTAAATCCTCAACCCAGTAGTTCTGAATGAATTTGTAAGGGCTGTCATAAGAAGTGCAATGACCCTTGATACTTGTTTCACTCATGATTGCAATGCACCTGTTGTCAATGAAATACTCAACAAAGTTTCCGCCGCTTCGTCCCCTGTTGTTTATGACCTTTCCAAACAAATTTTCATAGAATTCAAGCGATTTCTCAAAGTCCTTGACCACAAGGTAAATGCTAGCCATGTGAAGAGGATTCTGATTGATATTCTTGCTTTCTGAATCCGTAAGCAGAATCTTATCAGTGGAAACATTGAAAATCTCACTCATGCGGATGATTTTTTCAACATCGGGAACAGCTTGTCCAAGCTCCCACTTTGATACTGACTGCCTTGAAACATCAAGCTTTTCTGCAAGCGCTTCCTGCGTAATTCCCATACTTATGCGAAGTGTCTGAATCTGTTCTCCTATTGTCATGATTTGACCGCCTTTCCGTCCCATTGATATTATTATAAATTACATTCGACCACAATTCCACCAACCTTACATGGAACTTTTTGCAACTGATGGTTGCACATATCTATGCAATATTTATTCCATTCATGTCCAATATCATTTTATGTTAATAATTATAATCCTGTTGGTAGAAAGTTGTCAATAAAATATTAGTTTAAAAAATTCCCGTATTGCTATAATCCTACAGCAATACGGGAACGTCTTTTTATTCATCAACTTATTTATCTTTTTTCTGTTCAAAAAGCATTGAATAATCAGAATATGTCTGCCCTGTATATTTTCTGAAACATTTACTGAAATAATTCGGATCGTTTATACCTACTTTTTGTGCGGTTATATACATGAGTGTTTGCATTTTTGCATATTCAATTGCCTTTTCCATGCGGCATTTTGTAAGAAAATCTATTATTCCTGTTCCCGTTTCAGTTTTAAAGCGGCGGCTCAGATAGCTTGAATTGAATCCAAAATGCTGTGCAATTGCAGTTAAGTTTATGTCCGGATCATTATAATGAGCAGAAATATATTTCTGAACCATGTCCATATTGACTGTCATTATATCTTCCGGAATATCTATTGGTATCAAATCTTCTGCTTGCTCATCAAGCGAAATTTTTATTTTTTTCAAGGCTTCCCTAATTTTTTCAGGATATATTGGCTTCATTATATAATCGCAGACGCCAATTCCCACACACTGTCTTGCATATTCAAAATCGTTGAAGGCAGTTAGAATGATTATTTTTATGCCGGGATATCGCTTCGTAAGAATTTTTGAAAGTTCAATTCCATCCATAAATGGCATTTTAATATCAGCAAAAACAATGTCGGGTCTTACTTCATCAATTATATTAATAGCTTCTACTCCGCTTGCAGCTTCTCCCGCCACTTCCATTCCCAAACTATTCCAGTCAATTGAAAGTTTTAAAAGGTTTCTTATCGCTTTTTCATCGTCAACTATCATTACTCTGTACATAGATATTCCCCCTTTTTTCAACATCACTGCCAAGATGGAACTTCAATTCTATTTCACAATATTCACCTTTAACACTGCTTATTCTTACCACGTCTTCACTGTTACAGTAATAACGCAGCCTGTTTATAGTACTTTGAAGTCCAAAACTTTTATAATTCGTTCCGGAAATAATTTCAGCCATCCTTTCATCAGTCATTCCTATTCCGTTGTCATATACAATAATATGAAATACATTATCTGATACAAATGCAGATATTTTAATTTTACATTTTTCACCTCTTAAACGTATTCCATGATATATCGAGTTTTCTACCAACGGCTGAAGAATTAGCTTTGGAACCATTATATCATAAACATTATCATCTATATCATATTCATCCTCAAACATATCATCATATCGGAGTCTCTGAAGTTTTATATAATCCCTCACAATAGAAAGTTCATCAGAAAAAGTGATGGTTTTATATCCGCTGCTTAAAAAGCGCCTGTAAAACGCCCCGAGTGTCTGAACTGCATCATAAACCTCTTCCGGTGAATTCTGCAATGACATATATGCAATAGTATCAAGGGTATTATAAAGGAAATGTGGCTTTATCTGCTCCTGAAGAGCACTAAGTTCAGCCGTACGGCAGTTCTGCTCCTCCTGAACAAGATCATTTATAAGCTTGTTTATCTGAACAAGCATATGATTATATGTGTCCTTCAATCTTCCTATTTCATTACTGCAGTCGTGCATGCTAACTCTTTTCAATTGTCCCTTATCTGCCTGCATCATGCTATCGGAAAGCTTGCTTAATGGAAAAACAATGCTTCTGTTGATATAAACATTAATTAACAGTAACATTAATGCAACAAGGGCTGCTATTCCAACAATAAAAACTGTTACTTCAAGACCCGCATCTTTTTCAAAAACATCAAAGGTCGATCTTGTTACAAGAGTAATATCTCCTGAGCAACGAATATAGCTTATGGTTTCCCTTTTTTCGAAGGTGCTTTTTGATTCAGGTAAATAAACTTTATCGCCTCTTACTCTAATATCACCAAACGCCTCTGGCATGTCTGAAGAGATAATATATCCTTCATTATCAAAATAAGCAAAGTGAGTTTTTTCGTCAGTTATTCCCGAATACGTTTTTGATATTTCCTCTTTAGGAATATTTATTACAATAAGACCTATAGGCTCCTGTGTATTCAGGTCATTTATTATTCTTGCAAAAGAAATTACGTTCATTGAAGTGCTGAATCTGAATGCCCCATTATCAGATATAAGAATATAACCACCCTTTTTTGCACTTACACGTCCAAACCATTTCTCTGAAAACAGAATATCCTTGTCGGCTTCGATAATTCCTATTCCGGTATAATTACAGGTTCTGTCATTTCTGAAAATAAAAACAGAGTACCTTCCTGAGTATGAATAAAGTGTTCTATATATCTCATCTCTAGCATCATTATAATTTTTTGAATCTATGACTGGAGATTTAAGATACTTAATAACTGCTTCGTTAGTCATCAGGAATCTGCTCATTTTATTTGCATCGTTAATTATTAAATCAAAATTTTGTGAAATGGAGTTTAAGTTATCTGACGCTTTTTTTTCAGCAGATTCGGTCATTCTATTCTGAAGATAATAATAAAGAAAAATCAAACAAATAGCAACACATATAAATACTGATCCAATAAAAATATATTGTATCTTCTGTTTTATACTTAAATTCCGTATAAACTTTAATAATTTCATTTTATCTCCTGTTTTTTGTTTTTTATTCCTTGGAACTTCTGCCATCACTTGCTTTTCTCTTTTTATTATAACATATCAAAATTTGCTTTTCTATTCTCTTATTGCTATTTTAATATGTTATATACATATTCTTTCCAAATATTTAAAAACCCTGCGGAATTTCTCCCGCAGGGTTTTTAAATTAAGAAGGAAACATCATAATAAAATTGTCTATCCCTTTACCGCACCAGCAATAAGGCTTCCCTGAATCTTTTTACTCATAAATGAATAAACAACAAGTGTCGGTAAAGTTGCTATAACAAGAGCTGCTCCAATTGGACCCCATCTTGTTGTATAGGCGCCGAAGAATGTATTAATTCCAACCGTAAGTGTACGGTGGGCTGAGTCATTTATAAATACTGTAGCAAACATAAGTTCATTCCATGCCTGAAGGAAAGTAAATATTGCAACTGCTGCAATTGCCGGTTTCATTAATGGAAGTACAACTCTGAAGAATATTCCCATTATTCCGCAGCCATCTATGCAGGCTGCCTCTTCAAGTTCCTTAGGTATGTTCTCAATGAAACTGCTGAATATCATTATACCCATTGCAAGAGCAAATGCAGTATAAGGAATAATAAGTGCCTGATATGAATTAGTCATTTTTAGGTATCTCAAAATAACCAGAACAGGAATCAATGCAGCGTGAATTGGAACAGTAAGACCAAGCATAAATATATTATTTACAAGCTTTCTGCCTCTCCACTCAAGTCTTGTGAGTGCGTAACATGCCATAAGCGAAAATACAACTGTAAAAAGTATCGTTAAACCTGTTACGAGTATACTGTTCATGAAATACAGTTTCATGTTTCCGACTTCAAATGCATCTGCGTAGTTTTGAATAACCCAATTTCTTGGCAATCCGATAATATTCTGCCCGAATATCTCATCATTTTCCTTTAACGAAAATGTAACCATCCAGTATATTGGGAAGATGTCTATAATTGCCCAAATGATTAATACTATGTAAGAAACAATGGAAAATCTGCTCGGTTTTCCAGCTTTTATTTTTTTGTTCATTTAATCATCCTCCGTCTTGAAGCATTTCTTGATTGCAATTGCAAAGAAGAAGCAGAGGAAAATAATCATTACCGCTATTGCACTGCCGAATCCGAAACGGTTTCTGGTGAATATCATATTAACCAGAAGTGTACTTGGAACTTCACTAGCATGCGCTGGCCCGCCATTTGTAAGAACATAGATAATGTCAAATGCCTTTAATGAACCGGTAACAGCAAATATAACACATACTTTAAGAACTGGCTTTATAATCGGAATAATTATCCTTGTAGAGGTTTGCCAATAGTTTGCACCATCAATGGTTGCAGCCTCTATTATATCCTTTGAAACATTTTTAACTCCTGCATACATAAGAAGCATATGATAGCCAACATACTGCCACAACGTCGGTATAAATACAGCCATGAGCGCTGTATCTTGTTCACCAAGCCATGTTCTGCATAGGTAATCCAGATTTACTGCTCTTAAAAACGAATTTATAATTCCATACTCAGGATTATATATTTTAAGCCAAAGCTGACCAATAACTACCGTTGAGATAAGAACCGGAACAAAAAACACAGTTACAAAAAAACGTTCACCTTTTATTCCTTTAGCTAATACAAGTGCAAAAAAGAGGCTTATCGGAAGCTGAATGAATGTAGAAAGAACGGCAAGAAGCATTGCGTTTCCTACAGTCCTCGGAAACCCTGCCGATTTACTTGTGAACAGCTTTACATAGTTGTCTAATCCAATAAACTGAGCCTGCCCCATTCCATCCCAGTTCTGAAAACTGTAAAAAACAGACATGAAAATCGGAACAATAATTATTCCAACAAACAATATTGCCGCAGGAAGAATGAAAAACAACAGTGCAAATTTATTTCTGCGTATTTTGTCCATACAATTAACCTTTCCTTCCTGATTATTATACAATCGGCTGTCGCATTTTTACGACAGCCAATCATACAAATTATTTATTAGCCTTCAAGTTGTTCTGCCATTGCCTGCTGGAACTCTTCTGGAGTGATGTTGCCTATATAAAGTTCCTGGAGAAGAGCAATATATTCGCCTGCATCTTCTGAATCCATAAGTGTATCAAACCAAAGTGTAAATGATGTTGCACCGTTTGCATAATCAGCTACCTGCTTTGTAAGTGTTGGTACAGTTGAAGCATCATAATCAACCTTCCAAGCTGGGACACCAGCACCTGAAAGGAAACCGTACTTTGAAACGCCCTTAGTAATTTCAAATGCTGCTGCTGCTGCAAGGTCAGGATTTTCTGTGGAAGCAGCAACCATAAGTGAGTCTGATCCGCCGCCCATAAAGTCAGTAATCTTAGCATTTGAACCGTTGATTACAGGAATAGGAGCAACGCCGAAGTCTGCTGGGTTTGCAGCATCAGTCATGATAGAACCACCCATCCAGCTTCCAGTAAAGTACATACCTGCTTTACCTGCATAGAACTGAGCACTTGCTTCGTCGTTTGTAAGTCCTGTTGCACCCTCAATAAATGCGCCCATATCTCCGAGTTCCTTGATCTTCTGAGCAGAAACGAGGAAGTCAGGATCTGTGTAGGATACGCCCTTATTCTTTAATGCGTCAGTTACCTTCTGAGGACCTGCAGACTTAAGTGTAAGTCCATCGTGAAGCATTGCAAGAACCCATGTATCCTTAACAGTTGTAGCTATAGGAGCCACTCCGTTGTTCTTGAGAGTTGTGCATACGTTAACCATTTCATCCCAAGTCTTTGGAGCTTCAAGGCTGTTTTCCTTAAATATCTTCTGGTTGTACCACATTACAGATACAGGTGTACACATGGTAGAACCATAAAGCTTTCCGTTATAATAGAGGTTACCTAAAGCAGCTTCAGAGATCTGATCCTTGTAATTATCATAATATTTATCCATTTCAAGAACCTTACCTGAATCAACAAAGGACTGTGAGAATCCGCCTGCCCATGTAAAGAATATGTCAGGAAGCTCATTTGCTGAAACAGCAGCCTTAAGCTTTGTCTTGTAAGACTGGTTTTCAAATGTTTCGTGCTTGATCTTTACGCCAGGGTGAGCAGCTTCAAAATCTGCAATTGCGCTTTCATATGCAGGATGGAAAGCGTCACTTTCTGTAGAAATGCTCCAGAGAGTAAGTGTAACTTCTTCTCCCCCAGCATCTGCAGCAGCAGTAGTAGTAGCAGGAGCAGCAGTGGTTTCATTACCGCCTGTTGATCCATTTCCCTGTGTAGCACAACCGGAAAACAATCCAGCTGTCATAAGTAAAGACAATGCAATGCTTGAAACTTTCTTTATGTTTTTCATGGCTTTTAACCCCCAATTTATTATTTGTCTAAATTATATTATAATATTTATATTTTTAAAACGAATAATTTTTGCTTTTTCTAGAAAAATTTTTACTTAAATGTTTATATTTTAATTTTTTCTTAATAACTATAGTTTAATAGTCTTTAAATTAATAAAGGTATTATGTAACAACCACACAATACCTTTAAAATTAATATTACGAGCATCAAGAGCAAAGCGAATATTTACATATGAAATGCTCTTACAGTTTAAATTTCAACACTTCAGAATTTGTTCCGAAAATAACATTACTCTGTTTTGAAAGGTATTCGCAAAGCCTCTTTAACACATCCCAATTATCAAACCCGTCAAGTTCATAGCCATGCCCCCAGATATAAAGCAATCTTTGTTCATCAGTTTCCTCTTCTACAAATTTTTTTGCAAGCTCAAAAAGCTTTTCATTATTATAATGGCAGGTAGGGTTTAATTCAAGCGGATTATCTGGAAACTTGAAATCATATGTATCAACAACTGTTCTGGCATATTCGATACCATGCTTTTTAAGACAAGCCTTGATTCTTTCATCAAACTCTCCGTAAGGATATGCTGAACCGACAATTTTCTTATCAAAAATCCTTTCAAGATTTTTCTTGTCCTCTGATATTTCAAAATCAAGCTCCTCGTCAGTAAGCTTTGTCGGAAATGGATGGGTGAGAAAATGAACAGCAGGCTCATGGTTTTTGTAAACATCTTTCACTTCACTTATATCAAGACGATGTGTTCTTTTACCATTATGTTCCCATGTGCTTTCCTGCGTCATTACTCCGGAATTAAGGTTAAATGTACCCTTTATTCCATACTCATCAAATATTTCTATTATTCTCTTGTCCTGAAAAACTCCATCATCAAAACTAAAGGTTACTGCTTTCATGCTATTTCTCCTATTCTGTAATTATACAATAAATGAGTCCTTATACATTTTTCTGAACTCGGATGGAGTACAGTGCTTTATACTCTTAAATATACGGTTAAAAGAAGTAAGACTTAAAAATCCGGATCGCATAGCAACCTCAGTAATCGGAATATCAGGCTCAAGAAGAAGCTTTTCCGCAGCCTTGGCACGTTTTGAATTTATATAATCAATATACGAAACAGAACTGAATTGCCTGAATATACGGCAGAAGTGATATTTACTGTAACCTGCAATAGCAGCAAGCTTATCAAGAGAAATATCATACATATAATTCTGATCTATATATTTGAATACGAGAGCAAACTTCTGACTGTATTCATGAGATTTTTCATAAACCTTTGAAAGCTTTTCCTCATATCCGATAAGCTGGGCTTCTCTTATTGCCATAATCATATTCATTATTTTAAGGTAAATTCTAACTTTGGAAAGTTCTCCTTCAGAAAAATATTCATCATAAATGTCCAGCATTATTTTTTTGACAAAAGAACCAAGCTCTTTATCAGAGCGTGAGTTGATAAGGAATACTTCCGAAAAGACTGGAGCAAGTGCAGAAAGGAAGGACATATTGGAAAGAACCGACCAGTCAAACTGAAGAATTAGTCTTCTTCCGTTTTCAGGTGCATTAAGTGAATGAAGTTCTCCAGGAGGAATCAGAATGAAATCCCTCTCACCAAGTTCAAACACTTTATTGTCGGCACAGGCGGTAAAACCATTCTGCAGAGGCATAATCATTTCTGCAGCATTGTGCCAGTGGACAGGATAACTTTCATCCTCATTGTTGTCATAAAGCATTATAAAGTTATTTTCATTATATTCTACTGATTCATATTCACCAGAAAGGTGCTTAATCAAAGCTTTTACCCCCTTGTTCAACAATATATAGTGTTCCAATCAATAATCAATTATTGTTTTGCATTAATTATATATTAACATAATCATGCTATTTTTGCAAAATTATTTTTAAATCAAGCAAATATTGCGCAAATAACAGCAATTTTTGACATGCAATTTGAACAAATATATAATACAATCGGACTAGAGGATGATTTAAGGGGGCTAGTAGTGCATGAAAACAACCTGCTATAAAGAAAATTATAAAAATTTCGGCGAATGCATCTTTATTGACAACGGATCAATAAAAGTCGGAGCAATGCTTGACGCTGGTCCAAGAATAATTTACTTTGGATTGTCTGACGGTAAAAACATGCTTTTTGAGGATATTGACAGAAATTTCTCCGAGCCTTGCGGTGATTATGGAACATGGTATTCATATGGAGGGCACCGTCTCTGGTGCGCACCTGAAGAAAAACCTGAAACCTATTTTCCTGACAATTCTCCGGTGCAATATGATTTTACTGATGGGATCCTTTCTCTTACAGGAAAAGAAACTGTCTTTGGGAAAAGATTTTCCATTGTTCTTGAAATTACTTCGGACAATACCTTGGTAATTGAAAACAAAATTCTCAACGTTTCAGACACTTCGTCATTTTTTGCTCCATGGTCAGTAACAGGAATGGCAAAGGGTGGATATGAAATAATCCCTCTTTCATCTGAAGACTGCGGATTTCTTCCGAACAGGGCAATAGCTTTATGGAGCTATTCATCTCTTGAGGATAAAAGATTTACTCTGTCAGACAGCTATGCTGAACTGATACAGGATCCTGAATGTTCTCAGGCATTTAAGGCTGGATTCAACGTAACTGACGGTTATACAGCATACATAATGGATGACGAGGTTTTCCTCCTTGGGATTCCTGAATACAAAAATATTGTTTATCCTGATTTCAGTTGTAATTACGAAACCTATACAAACAACCATTTTCTTGAGTGTGAGATTTTAGGTGAACTTAGAGAATATAAGCCTGGTGAATATGCTTCTATAAAGGAGACATGGCAGGCATTTAAAATTGATTCTTCCGAAAAAGATATGCATGGTAAAAATGCAGTTAAGTTTATTGAAACGCTTGCTAATAAAAGCAAATAATAAGGAGCCACGTTTGAAAGTTAATTCTTTCAGACTCTGAGTTTTGTGTTTTTAGAAAGGAATGGTCATAACTATGGAAAAATACAAAAACCCGTCTTTTTCTCCTCAGGAGAGAGCAGAAGATCTTGTGTCACGAATGACTACAGAAGAAAAAATGAGCCAGCTTCTTCACAAAGCACCGGGAATAAAGCGTCTTGGCATCCCAGCATACAACTGGTGGAGTGAAGGTCTTCACGGAGCTGCAAGAGCCGGAACAGCAACAATGTTTCCACAGGCAATAGGCCTTGCTGCTATCTTTGATGAAGAGCTTATAAAAGAAGCAGGTGAAATTACTTCAACAGAAGCAAGGGCAATTTACAATATTGCATCAGCATACGATGACAGGGATATATTCAAGGGACTTACATTATGGTCACCAAATATAAATATTTTCCGTGATCCACGTTGGGGAAGAGGTCAGGAAACATTTGGTGAAGATCCTTTCCTTACTTCAAGACTTGGTGTAGCCTTTGTAGAAGGTCTTCAGGGAGATTCCGAGGTTCTTCGCACCGCTGCATGTGCAAAACACTATGCTGCTCACAGCGGCCCTGAAGTTTCCCGACATGAATTTGATGCTAAGGTATCAGAAAAGGATCTTGAAGAAACTTATCTTCCTGCATTCGAGGCACTTATCCGTGAAGCAAAGGTTGAGGGTGTAATGGGAGCATACAACAGGCTTAACGGTGAAGGAACCTGTGCAAGTTCATACCTTATGAAAAAGCTTGATGACTGGGGCTTTGACGGATACTTTGTTTCCGACTGTCATGCACTTGATGATTTCCACCTGAACCACGGTCTGACAAAGAGTGAGGCTGAAACATGTGCACTTGCACTTAAATCAGGATGTAATATAAACTGCGGAACTACATATTCAAAGCTTAGTGAGGCTCTTGAAAAAAACCTTATCAGTGAATCTGACATTAACACTGCATGTGTCTGCGCAATGAGAACAAGAATACGCCTCGGAATGTTCAATGAAAAAAATGAATTTAATGATATTCCGTACAGCGTTGTTTCATGTGATTCACATAAGCAGAAATCCCGCAAGCTTGCTGAAAAATCTATGGTTCTTCTTAAAAATAACGGTATACTCCCTCTCGATAAATCAAAGGTTAAAAGCATTGCTGTAATAGGCCCTAATGCTTACAGCAGAGAGGCTCTGACAGGAAATTACTGCAGCACAGCTGATAACTATGTTACATTCCTTGACGGACTAAGAAATTCATTTGATGGACGCATTTATTATTCTGAAGGCTGTCACCTCTGGAAGGAAAGCATATCAGTTCTTGCACTTCCTGGCGACAGGCTTTCTGAAGCAGTTGCGGCTGCAAACTCAGCCGATGTTGTTGTTCTTTGCCTTGGACTTGACTTCACAATAGAAGGCGAACAGGGTGACACAGGAAACGAATTTTCTTCAGGTGATAAGAACGACCTTAGATTACCTTCTCCACAGAGAAAACTGCTTGAAGAAATAATTAAGACAGGAAAGCCTTGTATTACTGTAGTTGCGGCAGGAAGTTCCATCAATCCTGAACAATTTACAGATGCTCTTATTCATGCATGGTATCCTGGTCAGGAGGGCGGAAATGCTCTTGCAGACATTCTTTTCGGAAATGTTTCCCCGTCAGGAAAGCTCCCTGTTACATTCTATGAAAAGGTTGAAAAGCTCCCTGATTTTTCAGATTATTCAATGAAAAACAGAACATACAGAAACATAACTGACAACGTTCTTTTCCCATTTGGCTTTGGACTTACATATACAAAATTTGTTTGTAAAAATCTCAAGTTTGAAAACAAAATGGCAACTGTAAGTGTTGAAAATGTCGGCGATACTGCATCAGAAGATGTAATTCAGTTCTATATCAAGGATTTTGCTGAACAGGCAGTTAAAAATTACAGCCTTTGCGGATTTAAGCGTATTTTCCTGAATCCAGGCGAAGAAAAAGAAGTATCTGTGAAAATTCCTGATTCAGCATTTGAAGTGGTTGAAAACAATGGCGAAAGAAAAATAGTTTCTGACAACTTTATTCTTTATGCCGGAACTTCTCAGCCTGATAGCATGAGTGAAGAGCTCTCACAATCCCAAACATTGTCATTAAAAATAAATTTATAAAAGGAGTTATTATTATGAAAGAATATTTTTCAAACATTGCTAAAGTACAGTATGAAGGAAAGGACAGCACAAATCCTTTGTCCTTCAAGTATTACAACCCTGATGAAGTAATCAACGGAAAAACAATGCGTGAACACCTGAAGTTTGCACTTTCCTGGTGGCATACAATGGGTGGCGACGGAACAGATATGTTTGGTTGCGGAACAACTGACAAGACATGGGGAGAAACAGATTCCGAAAAGCGTTCTATTGCTAAGGTTGACGCAGCATTTGAAATCATGGATAAGCTTTCGATTGACTACTACTGCTTCCATGACCGTGACCTTTCACCTGAATACGGCTCACTTTCTGAATCAAACAGCAAGCTTGACGCTGTTGTTGATTACTGCCTTAAAAAGCAGAAGGAAACAGGCAAGAAGCTTCTCTGGGGTACAGCTAAGTGCTTTGACCATCCACGTTTTATGCATGGTGCAGGAACATCTCCGTCAGCTGACGTATTTGCTTTCTCTGCTGCACAAATCAAGAAGGCTCTTGAATCAACCGTAAAGCTCGGTGGTAACGGCTATGTTTTCTGGGGCGGACGTGAAGGTTATGAAACACTTCTCAACACAGATATGGGTCTTGAACTTGATAATATGGCAAGGCTTATGCGCATGGCTGTTGATTATGGCCGTTCAATAGGCTTTACAGGCGATTTCTATATTGAACCAAAGCCAAAGGAACCAACAAAGCACCAGTATGATTTTGATACTGCTACTGTTCTCGGTTTCTTAAGAAAATATGGCCTTGAAAAAGATTTCAAGATGAATATTGAAGCAAACCACGCAACTCTTGCTCAGCACACATTCCAGCATGAACTCAGAACTGCTAGAGTAAATGGGGTATTCGGTTCAATTGACGCAAACCAAGGTGACTCTCTCCTTGGATGGGATACAGATCAGTTCCCAACAAACATCTATGACACAACAATGTGCATGTATGAAGTAATCAAGGCAGGCGGCTTTACAAACGGCGGTCTTAACTTTGATGCTAAGGCTAGAAGAGGTTCATTCACTCCTGAAGATATTTTCTACAGCTACATTGCTGGTATGGATTCATTTGCTCTCGGCTTCAAGGCTGCATTAAAACTTATTGATGACGGAAGAATCGACAAATTTGTAGCAGACAGATATTCTTCATGGCAGACAGGAATCGGTAAGGATATTATTTCAGGAAATGCTGACTTCAAAAAGCTTGAAGAATATGCTCTTAACAAGGGTGAAGTTACTTCTTCACTTTCAAGCGGACGTCAGGAACTTCTTGAATCTATCTTAAACAACATTATTTTAAGCCTTTAGTATACAGGTAAAATACCAGTTTTATCTTTTCAGGCACTGGTCTGAAAAGATAAAACTCTGAAATGACTGGTCATAAGATTGAAAGATAATTCTTTCAATCTACGAGTTTTGTGTTTTTCAAACTGTCCATTGAAATTTTGCTTAGCAAAACACAAAACATCAAAGAGAGGAGGCATGCTTCCTATGGAAGCATGGTCATAGTATGAAATATGTTTTAGGCATAGACATAGGGACAAGCGGAACAAAAACCGTTCTTTTTGATGAAAAAGGAAGAGCTGTGAAATCCTCAACTATTGAATATCCGCTCTATCAGCCACAAAACGGCTATGCTGAGCAGAATCCTGCTGACTGGTTCAATGCTGTTGCTAAAACAGTAAAAAGCGTTATCTCTCAGATAGATGTAAATTCAATAGTTGGAATAGGACTTTCCGGCCAGATGCACGGGCTTGTAATGCTTGACGAAAAGAATGAGGTCATCCGTCCGTCTATAATATGGTGTGATCAGAGAACCTCAGCAGAATGTAAGGAAATTACAGAAAAGATTGGCGCAGAAAGACTTATTGAAATTACCGCAAACCCCGCTCTTACAGGTTTTACTGCTTCAAAAATTCTTTGGGTAAGAAATAATGAGCCTGAAAACTACAATAAATGCTGCCATATTCTGCTTCCAAAGGACTATGTCCGTTTTAAGATGACAGGGGCATACGCTACTGAAGTAAGCGATGCTTCGGGAATGCAGCTTCTTGACATTGCAAAAAGGCAATGGTCATCTGAGGTATTAAAGATTCTTGACATCAATCCTGAATTTTTACCAAAGGTCTATGAATCACCTGACATTACAGGATATATCAATGCAGAGTTCTCAAAGCTTTCTGGACTTCCTGAAGGAATTCCTGTTGTCGGTGGTGCTGGTGACAATGCTGCTGCTGCTATTGGAACAGGTGTTGCAGAAGACAGCAAGGCATTTACCACAATTGGTACAAGCGGAGTTGTTTTTGTACACACTTCAGAAATGAAAATAGACCCTAAGGGTCGTGTTCATACATTCTGTGCAGCTGTACCAGGATGCTGGCATGTTATGGGTGTTACCCAGGGCGCAGGACTTTCACTGAAATGGTTCAGAGATAATTTCTGTACATCAGAAAAAGAAACTGCGAAGCTTATGAACTGTGACGAATATTATCTAATGGATATGGAAGCAAAAACTGTTCCGATCGGAGCAGACAGGCTTTTCTATCTTCCTTATCTTATGGGTGAGCGCACACCTCACCTTGACCCTGATGCAAGAGGCGTATTCTTTGGACTTTCTGCACTTCACACAAAGAAGCATATGCTCCGCGCTGTAATGGAAGGTGTAGCATATTCTCTTAGGGACTGCATAGAAGTTTTCCGTGAAATCGGAATAGAGGCAAACGACATGACAGCCTGCGGTGGTGGTGGAAAATCCCCTCTCTGGCGTCAGATGCTTGCTGACCTTTATGACTGTAAAGTAAAAACTGCAACAATTTCCGAAGGCCCTGCTCTCGGTGTGGCTATACTTGCTCTTGTAGGAACAGGTGTATATAAGAGCGTGCAGGAAGCTTGTGCAGAAATTATTAAAACTGATGTAATTCAGCCTCCTGTAAAGGAAAATATTGCTCAATACGAAAAGTACTACTCTCTCTACAGAGAAATATATCCGTCATTGAAAGACAATTTTAAAAAGCTATCTACGCTTTAATCAAAGGAGAAAAACATAATGAAACTCTTTATTGATACCGCTAATGTCAGCGAAATAAGAGAGGCCAACGAACTAGGGGTAATCTGTGGAGTAACCACAAACCCATCCCTTATTGCAAAGGAACATAGGGATTTCAAAGCAACAGTTACAGAAATTGCCGAAATAGTGGATGGTCCTATATCAGCAGAAGTAGTTTCCTACCAAGCTGATGAAATGGTAACGGAAGCAATCGAGCTTTCAAAGATTCACAAAAACATAGTTATTAAGCTTCCAATGTGTGCTGAAGGACTTAAAGCATGCAGCCGCCTTTCCAAAATGGGAATAAAGACAAACGTTACTCTTGTTTTCTCCGCTGCACAGGCTATTCTTGCAGCTAATGCAGGTGCATCATATGTTTCCCCGTTCCTTGGACGCCTTGACGATATCGGAAGTGAAGGAATGATTCTTATTGAAGAGATTGTAGACATTTTCCGTATTCAGGGCATTGAAACAGAAATTATCGCTGCATCAATAAGAAACCCTATTCATGTGACTTCTGCTGCTCGTGCCGGCTGTGATATTGCAACAGTTCCTATGGGCGTTATCAGACAAATGATAAACCATCCTCTGACTGATGCCGGAATTGCAAGATTCATTAAAGACTGGGAAAGTGTTTCCGCAAAGTAGTCCTACATAAAATGTTCTGTTATTCCAGCTCTAATCAAACAGAACAAGTAACCTAAGCAATGTTCTTCTTATATAAAATGCACCCCAAAAGTCAGACATAGTGATTTTATATCACAAGTTGACAAAAGGGGTGCATTTTTTATTTTATCACCAATATTACAAATGTCCTAATTACTTCTGACAGAGTTGACTTAGCAGGTGCAACAATTGCTTTTATTGCATGATTGTTCATGTTATATACAGCCATTGTTCTATTTAATTGCCGTTTATAAAAATAAGTACTACAAATTAACAAACTTTTTATCATCTTGCTGAGAAAATTCCATAGCATTAATTTTGTTGTATCCTATTGCATTTTTAGGACAGGCGTTTACGCATTTACCGCATTGTATGCAATCCGGATGACTTAAAATATTACCTTTGTATTCATAAGGTACTATTCCTATGGAACATTTCTTCTCACAAATTTTACATGATACACAGTCTGACGTTACTTGTAAGACATTTTTGCTTTTTCTGAATTTTGAAATCACTGAAGCAATTGTTCCCATAGGACAAAAATGACACCAGGTTCTTTGGTTATAGAATAAAGAGAGGATAATACCTACTATTGTTGTGACAACAATCATCCTGTAAAAAACTAGCCCTATGCCATAAAGGTCACCCCAGTTTTTACGAACTCCAAGAGTAAACATTGTCATCATTAAGAAAACCACTATAGTTCTGAATAACTTAGATTTAAGAAAACGTGGTACTTTTTTGTTGTTGCTGAATTTAGAAACAACATTATCATAAAAGCTTCCTCTTGGGCAAAAATTACCACACCAGAATCTACCTTTGAAAACAGAAACTATAATGGGTGCTACCATGCAAATAACTGCTGCAATTGCAATTCTAAAGTTAAATAAGCCAAAAACTATAAAAGCTAGCAACACTAAATACGAATACTTTTTCCATAAGGTTAATATTTTTTTCATTAAATTCTCCTACATTTTATTTTCATATCTGTTTTACATGACGATAATAATTATATACGATTTTTCAACATCGCTCTGTGAATAAATCACAAAGCGATGTTTTTTTCTAGTTCATGTCTTATTAATGAGTAAGCTAAGCATTTTACTTTCTTTTCGATTCTATATAGGAACCCATGCCCCCTGCAACATTTATAACATTAAATCCTTGCTTAGTCAGAGCTCTGCATGTATTTCCACTTCTCACGCCTGACTGACACATGATATAGTATGTTTTATCTTTTAGCAAGTATTTTTCTGGGTTTGATAATAGATTACCCATAGGTATATTTTTTGCTGTTTTCAAGCTTCCGCTTTTGTATTCATAGGGTTCCCTTATGTCAATTAACTCCACTTTGCCAATAAGGTTGTCCATATCATTTACATGAATTACTTTACTATCATCTTTCTTAAAAAAATCAAACATTTTATTTTCCTCCTGTGTTTTGAAATTATAGCTTAGCTTTAATAATTATTATAACGAAATTAATACTATTATCTGTGACTTCATCACATAGTATTAATGACACAAAAAAAATCATGAAAGCCTCATACGACTGCCATGACTTCTTCCAGTTAATTTTATTTGATATATAAAGTTATAGAAAAATTATTGATACCATGTGCCATGACCAGGACAAATCAGATATCCCGAAGTTCTCTTCAAAATCTCATTTCTGCAAAGCGTTGCTTTCTCCGAATCAACATTTACGCTTGTCATCAGATAAGGTGCAAACAAGTTAAATTTCTGCTGATCCGGTGAAAAGCCCTTAATATTAACGAGATTATCTCCGGTAAAAATCAGCTTTATATCATCACATATTAATATAACTTCACCTTTGACATGTCCCCCATTGCCCTCAAATATTTTAAAATCCAAATCCTCAAAAGAAAGTTCTCCAATTCTTGAAAGAATTTCATCATCTAATTTTTGACCTAAAACTTTTACCTTACTTAATTCAGGCGTAGTGTATCTTGAAATAATGCGGCTAAGCCTGCAATATGGTGCATGAAGGATATTCTGTTCTCTGAAATTATCCATTCCAGCTTGCTCAAGCTGAAAGTCTTCAAAGCTTGCATTACTTAAATAAATCACATCAAATAAAGATGCTAGACCAGCATGGTCAATATCTGAATGAGTAAGTACAATACTTTTCTTTCTATTTTTAAAATCAGGGAAAAGTTTATTTAATATTACCTGCATTTCATTTTCAAAGCAAGCAAATCCACTGTCAACAAACAAAAGTTCATTTTCACCCTCAAGGATATATGTATTACTTCCACAAGGCGGTTCTATAAGATAAAGTGCAACTTTATCTGAAATTTTCTTTTTGCTTATTACAGCATTAAAATTATCTCCTTTATGGTCAACAACAAACCTTGCAAACCTCCGTATATATTCAAAGGTTTTATGAGGTAATTCATTTTTTTCATCAAGGAGCTGCATAATTTTATTGGAATTAATTATAAATTCATTTGTCTGTTCCTGTGAAAGCATAAGCAAATCTCTCATTTCATTTGCAAAGCTTATATAGAAAACTGTGCTGTCAAGTATTTTTTCTGAAACATTATATTCAATTATTTTAACATCGCATATCTTTGAAACTTCATCAAGCAAGTCCTTGATTACCTTCGGTTCTTCAATAAGTAAACCCATTTTAAAATATTGATATTCTGTGCCGTTTTCCTGTGAATTCATATATGAAATATTTATATCATAGCAATTCAGTATATCCAGGACTGGCTTTACAGCACCAGGTTTATCTGGAAGTTTTAATGAAATTAAAATTACCTTGTTTTCATTTTTCTCATTAGAAAGATACCCGAGTGCTTCGAGTTCTTCTGTGATTTTTTCAAGCTGCTGCAGATTTGCAGACACGTCAATAAAAAGAGTATGCACATCAACAGCCTTGTTATAGCTTACACGAACAATATTACCGCCATAAAATGATATGATTTTACTTGCCTTTAAAAATGCACCTGCTTTATCAGGCATTTTTGTTATGTATGTTTTTTTAATTATAGTCACCCCATTTTATACAATAAATTGTAATTATCAATTTTTAGTATACCAAAATTCTTCACCAGATACAAGAGTTTTAGTACGCTTAATTCAAAGAAAACAGTTAATGAGCATTATTCAAGAGAAAGTTTAACGCCCCTTTATCTTTGGATGGTAAAGGGGCGTTAAAATATTATGACGTATGTTTGTGCAAGTTCAACCATTAAAATAAACCTGTATCAACAGCATATCAAACTTTATTCTGAGTCTACATTAGTTTGTTTATTGTCATCTTCCTGTATTAGTCCGAGCTTTTTCATTACCTCAACAAATTTTACTGTATCAATCGGTTTTGAGGCATAACCCTCACATCCCAGTGCAAAGGCATTCTGAACATAATCAGTCCCTGAAAGAGCAGTTGTCATAATTATTTTGGCTTGTTTATCCGGAAGAATACCCTTTTGTTTTTCCAGATCTCTTATAGTTTTTAGGACTTTAATTCCGTCAACCTTTGGCATCATAATATCAAGACATATCAGATCATAATATTGTTTTGAATTTATTGCGTATAAAAAAGCGTCCAAAGCCTCAAGACCGTCAACAACTATGTCACATTCTCCGTATTCTGATAAAAATTTTTGTAGGAATTTTCTGCTTGCCATGTCGTCTTCAACAATAAGTATTCTCATTACTATTCATCCCTTTCTTTCATATAAATGTTTTTAAACGTTAAGAATTCATGCTCCAGTCTATCACAAAATTTCTTAACATCTTTTATGTTGTTACGTCTTACAGCCAATTGAATCTGAAAAGCCAGATTTTTTAACTCATAAGCATCAATATCAGCACATAGCTTCTTAATAACTTCAGCATCTTCTTCTATGAGTTTAATATTTTGGGTAAAGTTAATCTTAAGCTTAACTAATTTTTCTTCAATAGATGTTATAACAGACTGCTCAACATTATCGATTTCCAATGAATTTCTATGTACAAAACTGATATTGCCTGCATCGTCTGTACTGATACTGCTTATATCAAAGTTTTGTCCCTTGAGCATTGACATTTTCTCAATCATATTATACAAATCCGACATAAGAATTGGCTTTGATAGATATTCATCCATTCCTAAAGATAAAAATCTTTCCCTGTCACCCTGAAGAGCATAAGCTGTAATAGCTACGATCAATGTATGCTTTAAGTCCCCCTCCTTTTCCCTTATTCTTTTGGTTGTTTCTATACCATCCATTAACGGCATTTGAATATCCATCAGAATCAAATCATAATTATTTGAATCGTAAAGGTTCAAAGCTTCTACACCATCGCTTGCCGTATCCACTGAAAAGCCCTTTTCCTTAAGCATACGGGTTATAACCGTCTTGTTTACCATATCATCTTCTGCCAGAAGTATTTTCATACCTGAATATGATTTAGTCAAAATGTTATAGTTACTGATAGGAATATCAGGCTGTTCTTTACCAAGTTTAAAGGTAATTGCAAAGCTGAAAGTGCTGCCCTTGCCCTGTTCACTTTCAACAGACATATGTCCACCCATAATTTCAACCAACTGGCGTGAAATTACAAGTCCAAGACCAGTGCCGCCATATTTTCTTGTGATTGAACCATCAACTTGACTGAATGTTTTAAAAAGTTTTTTCTGATTTTCAGAGCTTATCCCTATTCCCGTATCAGAAACTGAAAATTTAAGCTCGACAGAATCTTCAGCAGCTTTGATTTTTCTGACAGATAAATTCACTTCACCACTGTCAGTAAATTTAATTGCATTACCGACAAGATTGTTGAGTATCTGTTTGAGCCTTTTAGGATCGCCTGACAAATACTGTGGTACACCAGAAGAAATAGTATAACTAAACTCTAATCCCTTTTCCTCTGAAAAATATGAATGTTCTTTAAATACTTCCTCAATTTTTTTCCTTAAATCGAAATTAATATCTTCTATTGACATTTTGTTTGCTTCCATTTTTGAAAAATCCAGAATGTCATTAATAATTGCAAGCAAATTGTTTGCACAGCTTTGTGCGGTTTTCAGATTATCTTGCTGTTCTGATGTCAGGTTAGTAATCATGGTTAGCTCAATCATTCCGACTATACCGTTAATCGGAGTTCTGATTTCATGGCTCATATTTGCTAAGAATTCACTTTTAGCTTTATTTGCTGCCTCTGCCTGTTCTTTTGCACTTATTAAATTATTCTCAGCCAATTTTTTCGCATGAATATCCAGCCCCATACCAATGTATCCGTCCGGTTTACCATCCATGTTGTATAACGGTTTATTAATAAGCTGTATCCACCGGTATTCCCCGTCATAATACCTGATCCTTGCTTCTATTTCACATATATAATGTATATCATAACTGTTTATCATTCTTTGTATTTTTTTAAAATCTTCGGGGTGAACATATGAAAGCAGCTCCGTCATTGTTATTGGACCATCAGGTAGCCCTAAAATATTAAACACATTTTTACTCAGGTAAACAATATTTCCATTTAATTTAATTTGCCATATCATTGCTGGGAAGTTGTCAAAAATGTGTACATAGAAATCCCTCATGTTTACAAGGAGTTCTTCACGTTCCTTTTGTTCTGTTATGTTTTCGGCAACTACCATTACATGTTCTTCGCCGCTTAATATAATAGGGGCAAAATTCATTTTAAGCCATCGGCTGACTTCTTTCCCGTTAATTTTCAATGGTGTCTTGATAATATAATTACTGCATATCATGCCTGAACTGAATACGTGTTCAACTTGCTTTTTCACATTGCATATGGTACATGAAGTTGAATTTCCACAACCTTTTGTTATGCTGTTTAAACATTGAAATCCATCACCCAGCCGTTTATTGATTACTGATGAGTATTCAAGATTCAATTTATCTAATACAGCTTTATTTGCCTCTTTAATTATAATATCTTTGTTTACTATAAGCATTCCGACAGGAGCTGTATCAAAAACCATTTTGAGATTATTTCTTTCTTGCCTTAAATTCTCTTCCATACTTGTCAGCCTGCTGATGTCCCTGATTACAATAACTACGCCTGACACCTTGTTGTCGGCGTCCTTAATCGGAGAACAACTTGCTGAAACGTATTTTTTTTCACCATCTCTTACTATTAAAGCAGAGTGGCTTTTAAGTCCTACCGATGAACTTGCTTCAAGCGCACGGATAATAGGGCTCTGAACTGGTGTATTAGTATCAATATTAATGATTGGAAAAAAACAATCAAAGTGTTTATTCATTACCTCAGTAATACTCCAACCTGTAAGGTCTTCGGCAGATTTATTGATAAAATTAATTATACCATCTGTATCTGTAAAAATGACGCCATCGCCGATACTGGCTAATGCTGCTGCCATACGTTCACATTCAAAGTATTTGTCATTATTCATTTTTATTCATTCCTTAAGCTGATGAGTATTATCAGGAGACAAATTGCTTTTACATTATAGCAATTATAACATAAACTGGATGTATATTCAAATTAAAAATATAAGTAATGTGTGTCTTATTATTTAAGAACACTATACAGGGAGGAGGAACTGTTAATTTCTCCTCCCTGTTAAAGATTATATCCTAACTTTTATATGCCGTTTTTAATATTTACCACTATCATTTAATGAAATTGCTTTTGCAGATGCTGCGACGGGTTTAGAAGCAGTTTCTTTTACTGATGCCACATTGTTTTTTGAATTCATCTGTTCAATCATTTTTAATACCTCAGGGCTTATATTTTCCAATGATTTGGATGATGAATTATTATGATTTTTTCTCAGTTTGAATTTTGCTACCTGTTCCTTCATAAGATTTGCCTGACCTGAAAGTTCTTCGCTGGCTGCCGCACTTTCTTCAGAAGTTGCAGAGTTTGTCTGGATAACAGTTGATACCTGCATAATTCCTGTGTTAATCTGTTCAATACCAAGTGCCTGCTCATTTGAAGCAGCTGCAATGCCCTCAACGATAACAGCTGTCTTATCTACGCCCTCAACAATCTGCTTGAGTGCTGCAGCAGTGTCGTTTGCTATCCTAGTACCCTCTTGAACTTTTTGAATTGAACCTTCAATAAGTTCAGTTGTTTGCTTTGCAGCATTTGCTGACCTTGCAGCAAGATTTCTTACTTCTTCTGCTACAACAGCAAAACCCTTACCGTGCTGACCTGCTCTTGCAGCTTCAACAGCGGCATTCAGTGCAAGAATGTTTGTTAGGAATGCAATGTCATCAATGACTTTAATGATTTTCGAAATATTAGCGGATGATTCGTTGATTTCCTGCATACTTCTCAGCATACTGCTCATTTGTGTGTCGCCCTCAATTGCATTTGCTTTAACTTCATTCGATAATTCCTGAGCGTGGTTTGCATTTTCAACATTCAGTTTTGTATGTGAAAAAATTTCTTCAACTGATGCAGTGAGCTCTTCAATAGTGCTTGCCTGTTCTGTTGCTCCCTGAGATAATGAAATACTTGACATTGAAACTTCCCTTGAACCGGATGCTACCTGTTCAGCTGCTGAGTTAATATTGGACATTAATTCATTCAGGTTATCATCCATTTTCTTGAAAGCCTGAGCAAGCATACCAATTTCATCTTTTGAATCTACCTTAATATCAACAACAAGATCACCGTCTGAAATCTGTTCTGCCACTGTAACCAGCTTCTTGATTGGTACGCTTATTATGCTGGAAACATAAATGCCAATAATTATAGCTATAATAATACCTAAAACGATAATTGATATCATTAGATATATTGCTGAAGTTGCACTTTTGTTATTTTCATTCTCCAAAATTCCTGCTTCTGCAATTTTCGTTTCTTCAAGCTTTTTAATTGCAGCTTCTTCGGCTGCTGCTGTTTTTTCCATATTTCCTTTTAGCAGCTCATTAGCTTTCTCATCCGCAGCAACAGTATTTTCTTTTGCATAACCTATTATTTTTTCAAGATCAGCATTAAATTCTGATTTTGCAATTGAAAAATCTGTGTATGCCGCCTTTATTTCTTCGGACATTTTTGTCTTTTCAAACTCTGTAACATTTGCATTCAGTTCATCTTGAATTGTTTTTATTTGCTCTTCTTTTTTAAGGATTTCTTCTGGTGAAGATGATGTGATAATATCCCTGGAGTAAGTTCTTAACCTTTCACAATTAGTTGATATGTTTGACAGCATCGACATAGGAACAGTCATTTCCTCATAAAGTGTGGTATCATTATTGGCTACTTTTTTAATGCTTTCAACTCCTACAACCCCAACAATACCTGCAATCAGTGCTACTAATACAAATGCAATTATAAGTTTGTTAGCTATTTTTAAATTTTTAATCATATTGATACTCCCCCTATTTTATATATTACTCATATTAATCATATCATTTTTATTAAGTAACTCATTGCAATCAAGTAAAAGCTTAACCTTATCTCCGACCTTGCCTATTCCGCTCATAAACTTATTTAAATCTCTGCACATTTCAGGTGGATCTACTATCTCTGATTCAGGAATAAAAAGCACTTCTGAAACACCATCGACAATTAAACCTATTGAAATTTCGCGAATATCAATTACAATAACACAGGTTCTGTCGTTGTATTCTCTATATGCCTTTTTAAATTTCAGCCTGACATCCATGACCGGAATAACTTTCCCTCTAAGATTAATGATCCCTTTTATGTATTGCGGAAGTTCCGGAACCTCTGTCACTGGCTGTATTCCAATGATTTCTGTAACATACTGGATTTCAATTCCATATGATTCATTGTCTAAATCAAAGGTAAGAAATCTGTTTTTCTGAGTATCTTCCAATTCTATAGCTGTTTCTAAAACAATTTTCTCTTCCACATCAATACCTCCCCTTTTAGCCGTTTCAAACATTCAACTGATTACTATAAAAGAACTGCACGTTTTCATCTTCAATTTTTGAGTGCTATAAGCCCCCCTACATCAAAGATTAAGCTTGTACTTCCGTCTGCAAGCAATGTGCATCCGGTAATTCCTTCTATCTTCTTTGTATTCTTTATGTAATTAGGAAGTGATTTTACTACAACCTGCTGCTGACCAATCAATTCATCAGCAAATATGCATATAAGTTTTTCATCCTGCTCTATCATAATAAGAATACCTTGTGTAAAATCCGTTATATCTGTCTTAATACAATAATGCTCATGTAGCCTGATTATAGGATAACATTGACCGCGAACCATTATCATTTCCTTGTCGTTAGGATCTTTTATAACATCATTTTCTTCCGGCCTGAACGATTCTTTTATAGATGTAATAGGAATTGTAAATCTAGAATTTCCTACCTTTATATTCATTCCATCTATAATCGCTAAAGTTAACGGTATTCTCATTATGACACTTGAACCTATTCCCTCAGTACTTTCAATAGAAACTGTACCACCGACCTGTTCAATATTCTGGGTTACGACATCCATTCCAACGCCTCTGCCGCTAAATTCAGAAATATTTTCCTTTGTAGAAAATCCAGGGAGGCATATGAGATTGTAAATTTCCCTATCACACATCTCACTTTCCGGTTTGGTTAAAATACCGTTTTCTTTAGCTTTCTCCAAAATTTTCTGCTTGTTAAGACCTTTACCGTCATCCCTTACTGTAATTATAACTTCACTACCTGCATTTTTGGCTTCTAAAGTTATATTTCCACATTTTGATTTGCCTGCTGTTTCTCTCTGCTCAACTGATTCTATTCCGTGGTCAATTGAATTTCGGACAAGGTGCATTAATGGATCTGAAATGTGTTCAATGATATTTTTATCAATTTCAGTTTCTTCTCCAACCAAGTGCAACTGAACTTCCTTGTCTAATTTCTTGCTCATGTCACGGACAATTCTATGCATTTTCTGGAATGTAAGCGAGAGTGGCACCATTCGTATTGACATTACCATATCTCTGATTTCATTGTTAATTTTATGTAACTGCCTTGAAGCTTTATAGAAATTCTCTATCTCCAGCCCCTTTAAGTCGTTATTATGAATTACCATTGCTTCTGCAATTACCATTTCACCGACTAAGTCCATAAGCTTGTCAAGCTTTGCAACATTGACGCTGATTATGCTTTGTGCAGATGAAACCTGAGAATCTTTTTCGTGCTCCTTGACTTTGGCTTTCTGGTCATGTTGTTCAACTAACTTAGGTACAATAACCGGCGTCTCTTCGATTATAACCTGCTTTGGTTTTTCATGCTGTTTGATATCGAAATCACTATCTAGCTGAACAAGTTCTATTTTTTTCAAGAACAATATGTCGTCAAAGAATTGTTGCATATCCTGTAAAGACTTATCCACCTTAAAGTAAATCTGTAATCCGTCAGCTCTTATAATATTGATACTGTCCTCATTATCTATAACATCTTCCGGAATACTGTAAACTTCATTTGTGATTTCAAGTAAATTGTGTAAAATACCAAAAGCCCTGATGTTCTCCATTTCACAATCGTCCTGAAAGAAAAGCGTAGCTTTAAAAGTGTTGCTATTATGGTTTACCGGTAATTTTTCTGATGCTATGTAGTATTGCTGCGGACTACTTGTCTTAGGCTTTGGAGGTTCAGGATCAGAGGAATCTTCCTTCAAAAACAAAAGATATTCATTTATTTTTGAAGTTAATGCGGCAGGGTCTCCGTCAGCTTTCTCTCCATCTTTTATTTTCTCCAGTTCCATCTTAATAAAGTCAATACCCTCAAGAACCAAATCAGATACAATAGAATAATCTACATTTTCCGGCTTTTTTTCACGGATGTAATAAAATAAATCTTCAATGGTATGCGCCGGAGTTGAAATATTGTTGAACATCATCATTGCCGACGAACCTTTAATTGTATGCATATTACGAAAAATCTCATTAATTGTTTCCTGAGTATAGCAACTTGTTTTCTCGGTATCAAGTACGCATTTTTCAAGGTTGTCAATATTTTGAGTAGTCTCAAAAATGTACATATCAAGCATAGGTTCAATTGAAAAATCATCTGCCATTATCTATTCCTCCTTTTAATTATATTTAATTGCTGGATGAAAATTTATTTAAAACCGCATTAATTGTGTTAAGAACTTGTTCCTTCAATGAAAAGCTGTAGTTTTCCACTCTCCATCTCAGGCATACTTTTTTAAAAGAACCTGTAATAATATCCAAGATTATTTCACTGCTGACATCAGAACAAATTTGTCTGCTTTCCTGTGCTTCCTCAATAAGCTTTATTAAAAATATATCTCTTCTGACGAGTAATTTTTTTGTTTCAGCAGCCAGTTCAGGGTTTGCAAGCAAGCCGTCTGTCGCCTGAATAATAGCGGTAATGGTAGGGTAGTTTTCGTAATATGTTGACAGCGTTTCAAAAATATATATAATTGCATCTTTAGCTTTGATGTTGTTTTCTTCAATTGTCTGAATCATTGCTATGTCATATTTATAAAAGTATTGTAATACTGATATTATCAATTCATTTTTTGAATGAAAATGACTGAACAGGACTGCATTGGACATATTCTGTCTTTTTGCCACCTCTCTAGTTGACAGCCCTTGTATGCCAAGTTCATCAATTACCTCAATAGCTGTTAAAATAAGATTTTCTTTTCTATTTAAAAATGAAATATCCATTTTATCCTCCAGTACTAATTTAATATATAAGCGAGCGATTGCTTTGTTGTTACTTATTATACATTATACTAGATTTTTGTCAATATATAAGTTAAATAAAGGGTAATAAAAAATACAAATTTGTAACATCGTATATTTAATACTTATATAATTGTACATAATGTCATAAGTTATGCGTATGAAACTATGCTTTGCCGCTGTAATAATAAAAAATAAAGCACTAAAAACATCAGTGCTTTATTTAAAAGTTTACTATTTTTTTAAAGCAAAAACTTGAGCGTTATCTTCAGTAACGTGCATTTTACAGCACATAATTCACATTCACATGCCCCAAATCTTGATGTGTAACCCTTATTACACGTTTTAACAACATTAAGTGATTTAAGAAGATTTTTCAACTCTTTGTGATTAAACTGCCATGTTGGTACAAATAATAAAACATAAAGTGTGTTTTATTTATACTTGATCTGATTCAGATACATTGTTGTGGGTTAAAATGCTTAATGCATTTTTGCGGACAACCCTAGGTTATTCTGCTATATAAAAATATAATGATTAATATCATTATTTAATGGAGGCGTTTCTTTATGGAACAAAACAAAGTAACTATGCAGGAATATCAAGGAAATGATCGAATTCTGCTGGGTATGGTTTTGGGCGTTCTTACTTTCTGGCTTTTTGCACAAACAACTCTAAATATCGCACCAACAATGCGTACGGATTTGGGCATTGATGTGAATACCAGCAATAGTGCTGTGAGTATAACGGCTCTATTCTCGGGTATTTTTATCGTTGTCTTTGGTGGTTTGGGCGACAGATTTGGCCGTGTTAAAACTACAAAGATAGGGCTTTTTCTGAGTGTAATCGGTTCGCTGCTGATTGCTGCATCCCCTAAAGGAACAGCAGTTTTTTTAATGACAGGCCGTATTATACAGGGTCTTTCTGCGGCTTGCATTATGCCCAGTACCCTGGCATTGATAAAAGCTTACTATCAAGGGGCTTCACGACAGCGCGCGGTTAGTTTCTGGTCCATTGGTTCTTGGGGTGGATCTGGTCTTTGCTCACTTTTCGGAGGAATTCTAGCATCGACTATCGGATGGCGCTGGATATTTTGGTTTTCGATAATTATAGCAATAATAAGCTATCTCCTTATCAATGGAACACCGGAAAGTAAAAATTCTCAGAGTGAAACGCATGGTTTTGATCTTGTCGGAGTTTTTACTTTCATGATTGGTATGGTCGCCATAAATATTGTGATAGGGCAAGGGACCAAGATAGGTTGGTCAAGTCCTGTTATATTGGGTCTATCTATACTGGCGGTTGCAGCGCTCTACGAATTCTTCAGGGTTGAAAAAAGCAAAGAGAACAGATTTATTAACTTTAACTTATTTAAAAATAAAACTTATACCGGAGCCACCATTTCCAATTTTCTGCTCAACGGCGCAGCCGGCACGCTAATTGTTGCTTTGACATTAGTTCAAATAGGAGCAGGGATGTCTTCTTTTCAGGCAGGATTGTTAACATTGGGGTATTTGATTGCGATTTTAATGACTATCAGAGTCGGTGAGAAAATGCTGCAAAAATGGGGTGCCCGAAAACCGATGATTTTAGGCTGCATCATTACAGGTGCTGGTATTTTTATGACAGCGTTTACCTTCGTGTTAGCAAGGCAGTACATGATAATCTCTGCAATCGGCTTTACTCTGTTTGGAATCGGTTTAGGTTTCTATGCAACACCATCTACCGATGCTGCTTTATCAACAGTCCCTGATGAAAAAGCAGGTTCGGCCTCAGGAATTTATAAAATGGCATCCTCTCTGGGTGCTGCTCTTGGTGTAGCTGTCTCAGAGGCAATATTCACAGGGCTTAGCAACAAAAGCGTTTATTTTTCTGAAGGTGTATTCTGGGGTCGAACTGACAATATTTCAATCCGTTATTCCGCTGCGATTGCATTACTATTCAATCTGGGCATGGTATTGGTAGCTATTATTTCTATTTTGATGACTGTTCCAACTGGAAAATCAGAAAGCTAGGATCTGCACGTATGTCACTTAAAAATAATATTTGATTAAGTATTGCATTTGATGTGTATGGGAATAGGCAAAATACTGTTCAGATAATGCAAAATTGCATCTTAGAAAGAGAGGTAGTTTTAATGTCAGAAATACTAGATAAAGCTAAGTCAATCGAGGATTATATAATAAGTTTCAGGAGAAGCTTACATGAAGATCCTGAGCTTAGTGAACATGAATTTAAAACTCAAGAAAAAATTATAAAAGAATTGGACAAACTGGGAATATCATATAAGAAAGTAGGCACCGCTTCTTTAATAGCTTCAATAAAAGGAAAAAAAGCGGAAAAACTATAGCTTTAAGAGGAGATATAGATGCTCTTCCGATAAACGAGGAAACAGAGGTTGACTTTAAATCCAAGAATCCTGGAGTTATGCATGCCTGCGGTCATGATGCCCACGCTGCCATGCTTCTTGGGGCTGCTAGAATCCTGTCAGAAATGAAAGATAACATAGCTGGTGAGATCAGACTCTTCTTTCAGGAAGCGGAGGAAACATTCTCAGGTGCAAAAAAAATATTAGAAGCAGGTGGAATGGATGGCGTTGATGCATGTTTTGGAATGCATGGACTAGCAGTCCTTGAAACAGGAAATGTAAATATTGCTCCGGGATACAGGTTTTCAGGTTGTGATACTATTTATGTTAAGTTTGAGGGAGTATCAGGACACGGTTCAGCTCCATATCTTGCAAAGGATACTATTCATCCTGCATGTACTTTTGTTACAGATATTCAAGGGATTATAACCAAGAATGTTAACCCTCAGGAACCAGTAGTGCTTTCTGTTGGGAAGTTTACTGCAGGTACGAAGGCAAATATAATTTCTAAATATGCGGAAATTGAAATTTCAATGAGATACTTTGACATTGATGTCAGGGAAACTGTGCATGAAGCAATAAAAAGACATGCAAAAGCCATAGCAGATGCTTATGAACTTAAAGTTGAAGTAACCATCAAGAAAAGTACACTTAGCCTTTATAATAATCCTGAATTAGCAGAACTAGCAGATAAGTCTGCAACAAAAGTTTTTGGAGAAGGACATAATTTGCCTGTAACTAAACAAATGGCATCGGAAGATATGTCTTACTATTTCCAAAAAGCTAAAGGAGTTTATGCAATTATGGGATATAAAAATGAGAAAAAGGGCTGCATATATCCTCCGCATCACGAGAAATTTAAGATTGATGAAGACTATATGAAATATGGTACGGCATTGCATGTGCAATTTGCTCTTGATTTTTTAAATAATTAGGATAAGCAACATAAGTGGTTTATATAATTCAAATCTTTAATAAAAATAAAACGATAAAGCTGAGTGGAAAATGTTTTTACTAAATTCCTTTGAAATAATAGGGACCATTGCCTTTGCTATTTCCGGTGCCTTAACTGGGGTTAAAAATAGACTTGACATATTTGGAATTATTTTTTTATCAATTACAACAGCCGTAGGCGGCGGAATATTCAGGGATATTATTATAGGAAGTATTCCTCCAACAGCTTTTGTTGATCCTACATTTTGCGTCATAAGCATTATTACAGCACTTGTAGTATTTATTCTTTATGAAGGAATAAATAAACTTGAAAAAACAATCATGGTATCGGATGCATTGGGGCTTGGAGTTTTCACGGCAATTGGCTGCAGAACTGCAATTATACATGGTGCAAGTAATGCGTTTTTTGTAATTACCATGGGTTTGATAACAGGAATTGGAGGAGGCATACTACGAGATGTCTTTGTGAAGGATGTCCCATTCGTTTTTAAAAAAGACATCTATGCTATAGCATCCATAATAGGTGCCCTTTGCTTTTATTTTTTCTACAGATATCTTCCGAATATCATATCTCTTTATATCTGCTTCGCAGTGGTTTTTGTCATAAGAATTTTAGCAATCGTATTTAAAATAAATTTGCCTGTACGTAAATAGAGGATTCTTGATAAAATCTTTTGCAAGTCATCGTGATGATTATATCAATGCAATTAATGATGTTTGGCAGCTTGCAAGGGTCGGAAATATAATTCAACGAAAGCGTGACAGCACTGTCCCGTACTCTCCTGAAAATGATATGGATGTATATAAATTATCTGCACAGCTTACTTGTTTCTGAACATTGGTTTGACCCTTATATTTTTGACATAAAAATCCCGTACACGGGTAAGTGTACGGGATTATGTATCTCAGTGTTATAATATGCCTTAATTTATTTTACTGTAAGATAAAACGCTTTCATCATAAGCATTGCAACAGCAGCACCGGGATCCTGTAATATTCTTGACGCTTCTCCCCTTGTTGCAGCCCTGCCATGAACAGCAAGCATAGTTACTGTATTTTTAAAACCTTTTTCAGCAGCAGCAGCAGCTTTTTGTGCTGACTGTTCAAGGGTATCACCATTTGCAGTTGATTTCTTCAGCGATTCAACAGCAGGATAGATTCCATCCAGAAACGTTTTTTCACCTACTTTAGCTTTTCCTCTTTCAGAAACGCCATTCATATATGCCTCAAAAAACTTGACAATGTCATTATTATCAATTTCACAAGCCCCTTTGAAAACCTTTCCTACATTCATAAGCCCTGATGCCATGAGCGTACCCATTGTAGACGGAACTGCTGTAGACATTGCTTTTCCAGCAGTGTATAACATTTTGCCTATGTCATTTTCATTGAAATTCTGGACAGCGTTATAAGCTGCCTCGAACCCGTCACTCATAGTAAGTCCTAAATCACCATCACCAACAACACTGTCAAGCTCAATCAAATAATTTCTGTTTTCAGCCATAATATCCTTAATATTATTCAGATATTTTATAAGTAATATTTTATTCATTCGAAACAAATCCTTTCAGCTTTATCAGTAAATAGCTTACTGCATGAAGAACGGCGTACACGCCGGTGCTTCCATAAGCTCTTTCAGTTCATCATCAAGCTTTAAAATTGAAATAGACATACCAGCCATTTCAATTGCAGTAACATATTCACCGACATAAAAGTGATGAACCGTAATATTCTTTTCAGCAAGATACTGACTGATACGTCTTGTGACTATGTACTGTTCATCAAGAGGAGTTGCTCCAAGACCATTAACAAGAACATCAACTGTATCTCCTGCCTGGTAAGGAAGATCCACAATTATTTTATCAAGCATTTCATCGGTAATATTGTCAGCAGTGTCAAGCTTTCCTCTTCTTATTCCTGCTTCGCCGTGAATGCCCATTCCTATTTCCATTTCATCATCCTGAATGCTGAATCCAGGTTTTCCTACACGGGGAACTATACATGGAGTAAGGGCAACGCCCATTGTTCTTACATTAGCAGCAGCTTTTTCAGCTACTCTCTTTACCTCTTCAAGCGGCAGCATTTTGTCAGCTGCAGCACCTGCACATTTGTATACAAAGAAGATACCTGCAACTCCGCGGCGTGTACTTTTTTCACCCGGTGCTGACGGACCTGCTGAAGCAACATCATCGCCTGCAACTACGCTCATAACCTTGATGTTTTCTTCAAAGTCAGCCATTTCAGCTGCCATATCAAAGTTAAAAATATCACCGTTATAGTTGCCGTAAATGTAAAGAACTCCTGCTCCTGAATCAATTGCTTTAGTTACTGCAAGCATCTGTTCAGCTGAAGGAGACTGAAAAACATCACCAACAGAACAGCCGTCAAGCATACCCTTACCGACATAGCCGAGGAACAAAGGAAGATGTCCCGAACCTCCACCTGTAGCAATTCCGACCTTACCCTCTTTTTTATTTGCAGTAACAAGACAATGCAGGTCATCTGCTGTATATGTGATAAGGTCACTGTGTGCAATGTAAAGTCCTTCGAGCATTTCCTTAACGTAATTTTCAGGCTTATTGATGATTTTTTTCATTTTCTTACCTCCTAAAATATAGTATAACTGCTATTAATATGCTTTTTCATATATTGCTATTATATCTTCCTTTGTTGGTTTTATAGGGTTTGCAGGCATACATGTATCAGCAAGTGCAAGGTCTGCAAGAGCAGGAAAGTCTTCCTTTTTAACCTTGTACTGTGAAAAGCCTGACGGAATACCCACCTCTCTGCAAAGATTCCGTATATATGCTGTACTTTGCTTAACAGCGTCTGTCCTTGACATTGTTTCAGCTCCTGCTATTTCAAGAGCTTTTGCAATTAGGATAAATCTTTTTTGTACATCCTGTGATTTTCCGTTGTACTCCATAACATGCGGAAGAATTACTGAGTTACATATTCCGTGCGGAAGATTATAAAATCCACCGAGCGAGTGAACCATTGCATGAACCATTCCAAGTCCGCCGTTTGAAAATGCCATCCCTGCGGTATACTCAGCATATGCCATCATATCCCTTGCTTCAATGTCACTGCCGTTCTGTACTGCACGAGGAAGATAATCCTTTATGGTTCTGATACTCCACAAAGCGTCCTTATCTGTAAGAGGCGTTGAGCATGGAGTCAGCACTGCTTCAATCGCATGAGTCATAGCATCCATACCTGTTGCGGCTGTAAGTCCTTTCGGCATTGACTGCATAAAGTCTGAATCGTTCACGGCAATGCTTACCATGCAGTTAGGGTCAACCATAACCATTTTGGAATGTATTGCAGGGTTTGTAACTACATAGAATGATGTTACCTCTGAGCCTGTTCCTGCCGTTGTGTTTACTGCAATAATAGGAAGGGCAGGATTTTTCGACTTGTTCAATCCCTCATACTGCTCAACTTTTCCGCCGTTAGCAAGAACTATTCCTGCCGCCTTAGCAGTATCTATTGCAGAACCTCCACCGACTGCTACAAGAAAGTCAACCTGGAGCTCTTTTGCAGCGTATATGCTCTCATTAATTATATCAATTGTAGGGTTAGGCTGAACCTTGTAGAATACAGCATACTCTGCACCAGCTTTAAGCAGTGCTTCGCCAACCTTTGACGCTGTTCCGGAATCAAATAAAAATTTATCCGTTATAATAAGCGCTCTTTTAAGTCCGCGTTTTTTCAGTTCATCAGGCAGTAAGCTTATTGAGCCTTTGCCGAAAAAACTTACTGCTACGGAATTAACTCTATGAACACCCATGATGACACCTCACTAAAACTCAATATTTCTGTAATCCTTAGGATCAATTCTTTTCAGCATTGCAATTTCAGCCGCAGTAGGAGGAGCGGTATATTCAAGCTTACTATATTCAACTTTAAATGATGTATTTTCAATAACTTCGTCAATACTTGATGTAGGATGAACAGTATCAAGAACAAGCTTCCCATTTTCATATTTGAAAACACAAAGAGGAGTTACAATCCTGTCTATGTTTCCTCTAGTTGTAACAAAATCAACCTTGTCAACAAAAGTTCTCTTATCGTGCTTTGTCCGCCATATTATTGCACGCTTTGCTGTTGGAATAAGAACAGCACTTCCTGCTCCCCCAGGCATACGAACTTTTGGCTTGTGATAATCCCCTATTACAGAGGCATTGACGTTACCATTCACATCAAACTGTATCCCGCTTAAAAATGCAACGTCAAGTTTTCCTCTCATTGATAAGTCGAAAACCTCGGCAAGCGGAAAATATGCTGTGGAACGTTCAAGCAGTTCATTTCCTGCACTTGTGTATTTCTGCAAAGCAGCAGGCTTTGGGTCTACTCCGCCCGGAATATTCAAATATACAGCATCAGGGGCATGTAGAGCCTTTGCAAGCATGACTGCTGCCATAGGCATATGTGAAGAAACTCCGTGAAAAACAGTATTTCCATTTTTAATAAGCCTTGCCATTGCACATACCATTATATCGCATACACGGTAATCCTGAGCGGATACTTCTGTATTGTTATACATTTTATTTATGACCATTCCTTTCTAAGTTTTGTGTGTCTGCAAATTGAATAGATTCAATTAAGCAAATCTGGCGACAGCCGAAGGAACAAAACTTATAGATTGAAAGATTTATCTTTAAATCTTTCCTTCTTATCTTCTGTAATCGGCAGACACATACCTGCCAAGATAAGAGGCAAGCCCGTCATTATCCTTAATTGCTTTGAACTCATCAAGACTGCTTCTGTCTATGTCATATTTTCCTGGACATGAGCATGGAGCTGCACCCTTAGGAGCATGTACCACTGCTGCTGTCATGAAATGCGGAATATCTGCTTTATCAGATGAAAACGCAAATTTAGTTTCAGGAACAATGGTTTCAGCAGATATAATTACTTTATCAGCGGCTCTTGACAGAAGAATATCGTCATATTTAGGACCAGTAATACGGGCATTGCCGTTTATGTCTGCCTCCTGCACATGTATAATTGCAAAATCGGGACGGATAGCTTTAACTACCGTAACATCTTCCCCCGAAAATGGATCTTTTATCTTTGTAAAATAATCATTTGCAGCAATCAAATCGCTTATCTGCAATCCCTTAACAGGCATAAATGGTATCCCTGCACTAGCCGCACGCAAAGCCGATATTACAGTGTAGCAGGCATGTTCGTTGCCTTTAACAATACCATTCTGAACAGCCTTGCGGTAATGGCTAGCAAGTGAATATTCTGTTTCATAGCTGATAAATCCTGCATCAACACTGTAAACACATTCTGCAAGACACAACAGGTCAACATCCATTGCGCCGGCTGTCTTTACAATACGGAGATTTTTTCTGCCCTGACGTGCAATTTCCCTGATAAGTGCCATAGGTGCACGGTGCAGGACATTTCCGCCTATTCCGACAGTATCGCCGTCTTTTATCATTTCAACCGCCTGAGTGAGCGGCATAAGCTTGTTCATTTTATTTCACTCCTATTGTGTTCTATTTTGCAAGGTTTGAGGCAATGTGAATTGCATCCCATACTCCGGCAAAAGGTGGTGCATATACAAGGTCAGTCATGCCAAGCTCGTCTGTTGTCATTCCTGCATGAATTGCAACTGCAAAAACGTCAACTCTCATTACAGCACCTTTCTGACCGCATGTCTGTGCACCAAGCAGCTTTCTTGTTCCCTCTTCATATATAAGCTTTATTGTTACAGGGGTAGGGTTAGGATAATATGCAGGGTGGTCATTAGCCTGTACAACGACAGTTTTATACTTCTTTCTAAGACGCTTTGCATCAGCTTCTCCCATGCCTGTGCGCCCCATTTCAATGTCGCATACCTTTATTGCGGCCGAGCCTAAAGCACCGATAAATTTCTGATGGTCACCAAGAATGTTTCCGCCTGCTATACGTCCGCATTTGTTTGCAACAGTACCAAGAGCAAGGAAACAATCCTCCTGCATGATTTTATTGTAAACAAGCGCACAGTCACCTGCCGAATAAATATCGTCAACAGAGGTTTTCATTTCCCTGTCAACAATAACTGCACCGTTTTTTGCGGTACGGATTCCCGTACCCTTTAAAAATGCTGTATTCGGACGTACACCGACTGCAATTATTACAAGGTCGGCATCGTATATACCCTTGTCGGTTTCAATCTGTTCAACTTTTGAAGAGCCCTTAAAGCCCTTAACTTTTTCGTCCAAATGCAGCTTTACGCCATTATTTTGAAGCTCTTTTTCAGCCATATCAGACATTTCTTTATCAAAAGGAGTAAGAATTCTGTCTGCTGCTTCAATAATACGGACATTCTTTTTCAGATTGAGAAATGCCTCTGCGCATTCAATTCCAATATATCCTCCGCCGACAATCGCAACATTTTTTATATCTGGTACAGCAGCATATTCTTTAAGGAAAATTCCATCCTCAAGGGTTTTGAGAACATGAACTCCCATCAGCTCTGCCCCAGGAAACGGTGGAATTATCGAAGAAGCACCTGTTGCTATCATAAGTTTGTCATAGCTGTCCGCAAACATATTTCCGTTCTTGATATCCTTTACTATAACTTGCTTTTTTTCAACATCAACCTTCAGCACCTCATGGAACAGGTGAGTTTTTATACCTGCCTGAGCAAACTGCTCCTGTGTACGGGCAATCATTCTTCGGTAATCATTGTTGAAATCTCCTACATAATAAGGAAGTCCGCATGCACCGTATGAAAGGAATCCACCCTTTTCATATACAACAACCTCGGCACTGCTGTCTGATCTGGCAACCTTTGAAGCTGCCGACATTCCGGCAGCAACTCCGCCGATAATAATAATTTTCAATCTGCTAACCCCCTTATATTACATTAATTCTTTCCTGTGCATCTGCCATAGCCTGCGCAGGCGTTTTTTTGCCCGAAAAGGCAAGTGCAATTTCTTCATAGAATATACCGTTTTTATCTCCTGCTGACTTCATATCAGGAAGGGACTTTGCATTTTCAATCATTTTAAGCTGACACTCATACCATGGATACTTTTCTTTTCCATTAATATAACTCTGCCTGCGTACAGGTGCTCCGCTGAATGCTCCTGCAAGAGCGTCCATTTCAGGCGAACGCAGGTAACGCAGTAGTTCGTTTGCCTCTGTCTGGTTTTTGCATGAAGCAGGAATAGCAAACGCCCATGTAACATTCCATGCTGTGCTGAATGTTGCGAAACCTAAATCTTCAGGTTCAATGCAACTGTCATTTACAACAGTTCCGAGCTGACCGCTCCATGTTACTGCAGCAGCAACTTTTTTACTCCTAAGCACTTCAGCAATCTGTTCATTGCCGAAAGTATCAGTATCAGGAACAGCATGCTGTTTCATTTTGCAGTAGGTTTCAAGACCTTTTATAATGCCCTCACAGTTACATACTGCCTTATGGTTATCATCATAAACGTCCTGACCGTTCATGCGGAGGAAAGGTAGTGCGTCAGTAAATATCTCTGACTGATGAGCTTTCATTGCAATTTTGCAGTTTTCAGCAAGCTCTGCATATTCTTTTAGAGTAATCACACTGGCAAAGCTTTTATCTGTCATGCTTTTACGGTAAACCATCATATGTCCGTCACAGAATGACGGGGAGAGATACGTTTTTCCGTTATATTTCATTTCCCTGACTATATCAGGCAGAATATCCTCTTCTTCAAATTCAATGGGAACAATATGGTTTTTTTCAATAAAATCACGTTTCCACAAATGTCCTGCGACCATTATAACATCATAATATTCCTTACCCTCAAAAACATTCATCATTGCAGGGTAATATTTTTCCCATGGTACTGCGTCAAACTGTACTTTATATTTAAAGTTCTTCAATACATCAAGCTTTTTATTGGTATAAACCATTACAGCAGGATCTGCAACTGCAAGTACTTTTAATATTTTATTACTCATAAAATCATATCCTTTTATTAGAAAAAGGGACTGTTGAATTTACGTCAGTAAAGTCAGTCCCTGGTTTTTCGTAGTTTCTTACTTAAATTCCTGCGGCGGTGCGTCAACTATTCCCACCACAACAGCATCAACGGGGGCAGATCTATCAAGGGCATACTGTGTGGTATTGTCGGTAGTTATTAGCACAAGTTCACCTATTCCTGAGCCGAGAGTATCTGCCGCCACAAAGATCTGTGACTTATCACCGTAATACGGTTCAATAAGCAGAAGCTTATAACCCACAAGGTTACTGCATTTTCTTGTTGATACTATTGTACCTTTAACCTTCCCTAAAATCATACGGTACACCCTTTCTATAATCTGCTATATATTAAGAATTTTAAGAAGCTGACCCTGACTAATCTGAAATGCACTTGCATCATCGGTATCAATATGACAGTCAAGCGCGTATTTATCGCTAACACGGATTGTAACATTGTTAAAAACTCCGCCCTTTTCGCCCTCTGCAAGAAGCTTGACTTTCTGACCGTCTGCAACTCCGAAACGATTTGCATCATCGGGTGTCATGTGTATATGCCTGTCGGCAATTATAACACCCTCAGCAATTGTAATTTCACCCTTAGGCCCTGTAATTGTTATTCCAGGGGTGCCTTTCAAATCACCTGAGGTTCTTACTGGGGCATTAACTCCCAGTTTTCTTGCGTCAGTTGCGGTTATTTCAACCTGAGTCTGAGGACGTTTAGGCCCCAATACTCTTACTTTAGGAATCTTACCCTTTGGACCTGTCAGCTCAACAGTTTCTTCTGCGGCATACTGCCCTGGCTGACTTAACGGTTTTAGCAGTGTAAGCTGATATTCCTCGCCGAACAGTATTTTAATATGATCTTTTTCAAGATGAATATGCCTTGCAGAAACTCCTACAGGCACTTCGGTTTTCACTTCGCCGTACTGCTGTAAGCTTTCAAGCACCAGCTTTGTAACCTGTTCAACTAATGTGTTATCACAGCTCATATGCTTACCTCGATTTTACAGTATTATCCTTACTTAATGAAAGGAAGTATTGATACAATATTTGCATGCGGTCTTGGAATTACATGAACTGCAACAAGCTCACCAAGTCTTGAAGCTGCTTCCTGACCTGCTTCTGTTGCTGCCTTAACAGCTCCAACATCACCCTGTACCATTACTGTTACAAGGCCTGAACCAATTTTTTCTGTTCCCACAAGTTCAACGTTAGCTGACTTGAGCATTGCGTCAGCTGCTTCAATTGACGCTGTTAAGCCTCTTGTTTCAATCATTCCCAGAGCCTGCATACCTGTTTTTACAGGCTTTGTTGCCATATCCTTTACAGCTTCGTTATTTGCTGCCATTACAATCTCCGCCTTTCCTATTATTTATCTGAACTCTTTTATAAAGTATAAATTCTTATACCCGTACCTTAATTCCGATTGCTTTAGTAAATTGAAATTATTTGCTGCCTATTAAATTCAGAAGCTTTATAACTTCTGGATGAGGGTTGCTGATTGTGACTGCAACCTTAATGTTATTTTCACCGACAATTGACCTAGCATTCTCTGCTGCCTCAATTGCCGCATTAACTGCCGAGGTTTCCCCTGCTACTATGCTATGTACCATTCTTCCGCCAAGCTTTTTATGAAAGCTGACAAGCTCCACATCGGAAGCTTTCAGCATTTCATCAATCACTACAACGGAATTTGTATAATAGTTTACTTCAACAATTCCGATTGCATTCAGTTTCAAAATCCTCACAACCTCTTGATTACTTAATTAACGGAAGAATTTTTGCAACATCAGCATGAGGTCTTGGAATTACATGTACTGCAACAAGCTCACCGAGTCTTGATGCTGCTTCCTGACCTGATTCTGTCGCAGCCTTTACTGCTCCGACTTCACCCTTAACGATAACTGTTACAAGTCCTGAACCGATTTTTTCTGTTCCTACAAGCTCAACATCTGCTGCTTTAAGCATAGCATCTGCTGCCTCAATTGCTGCTGTTAATCCTCTTGTTTCAATCATTCCTATAGCTGACATAATATTTACCTCCACAAATTTTTATTTATTAATCTTTATTTTTGATATTTCTGACAGTTTATCAACACCGTCATATGGATTTTCAATGATAGCAGTAGTTATTTCACTTTCAACGTTAAAACGAAGTGCGGCCTCTTTTGCAGTTGCCAGCGCTGCCTTAACGTCGGAAATGCTGCCCTCAAATTTAACCTGCGCTGTAAGCGGTATAAATGCACTTGTGTCCTTAGGGTTTATTGTATCAATGCCAAGAATTTTTATGTCTGCCGTCTTGCACGCTTTGTCCATAGCATATATGACAGCGCCGTAGCCTGCACACTCAAGAAAACCGATTGCCATAACTGCCTCCTTTCAGACATAAAAGCTATATTCCGGCTTTATATAACCCTAAGTCCTCCGTCGGCAAGCATACATCTTCTTCGCCTTGTAAAGCTCTTTGCACAGGTGATTCCCTCGCCTGTTGGACCTGCAATCGTCATTGTTGCAAAGCCCTCGCCACCTATTCCTACACCGTTAAGTGTCGGACCATTTTTAACAAAGATGGTTGTTTCAATCTCCCTTGCAAAGCGTGTCATGTTGTCAACATTCTTTGAGAACATTGATGCTGTATGCCTGTTTCCTGTTTCGGCAATGAGTGCATACTCAATAGCCTCGTCAATACTCTTACAACGTACAATCGGAAGAACCGGCATAAGCTGTTCAACAAGAACAAACGGATGATTATGAGGAACTTCGCAGATAAGAAGTCTTGTGTCTGACTTACCTTCAACTCCGATTGCGTCAAGCATTTTGCCTGCGTCCTGACCTACCCATTTCTTGTTGACGTCATATTTGCCGCCCTCGTATTTGAAAACAAGGCTCAGAATTTTTTCAAGCTGTACACCGTTAAGAAGATATGCGCCCTCTTCAACCATGTTATAGACAAAATCGTTTGCAACCTCTTCAAGAACAAATACTTCCTTTTCAGCAAGGCAAAGCAAATTGTTATCGAAAGACGCTCCATAGAAAATATCTCTTGCAGCTTTTCTGATATCAGCAGTTTCATCAACAATAACAGGGGGATTTCCTGCTCCAGCACCAATAACCTTTTTACCTGAACGGAGCAGAGAGTTTACCATTGGCATGCCGCCTGTTCCTACCATAAGTCTTACCTTAGGACTTGATGAAATAACCTTTACCGTATCCATTGTAGGCTCTTTTGCCATTGTAATAAGATTTGCAGGTCCGCCGTTCTCAATAATTGTTTTGTTAATCAGTTTAAGGCAGAATGCGCACACATTCTTTGCACTTGGATGAACATTGAAAATAACTGAGTTTCCGCCGGAAATCATGCTTATTGTGTTGTTTATAATTGTTTCTGTTGGGTTTGTTACCGGGGTAATTGCACCGATAAGTCCAAAAGGAGCATATTCCTCAAGCATAAGTCCGTTGTCTCCCGAAATAGCATCAGTAGTAAGAATTTCGGGTCCCGGCGTATTGTCGATAACAGCAAGGTGTTTCTGGATTTTATCCTCATAGCGTCCCATCTTGCTTTCTTCTCTTACCATTTTTGCAAGAGTTTCAACGTTATCCCTGCACACCTTTCGGATTGCAGCTATAATACGTTGTCTGTCCTTAATCTGAAACTTGTCATGATAAATTTTCTGTGCCTGATAAGCAGCTTCAATTGCGTCTTCAACATTTTCAAAAACGCCGTAGTCACCTTTATCAGAATACGGAGCAGAAACACTGCCTGGTGCATCTTTTACAAAATCTATGTTTTTAAGCACCTGCTCCACAATCATGCATATTTCTTTAGTATTAAACTCCATGTTTATGACCATGCTTCCGTAGGAAGCATGCCTCCTCTCTTTGATGTTTTGTGTGATTTTTGCGAAGCAAAATTTCAAACGACGGTTCGTAAAGCACAAAACTCACAGTTTGAAAGATATATCTTTCAGGCTTTTACCTCTTACTTGCCGAAATCTGTTCAGTTACCCTGCGGACAACCTCGGCAATAATTTCTTCTTTTGTTTTCACTGTATCAGACGATGCAGCCTTTATTATTGTACCTGAACATCCGCAGCTGATATTCTGACTGCTTTCTTGATTTGCAGACGGACGGACAATAGGAGTAACTCCATCTATGTGAGGTTCGGACTGTACTTTCTGTAACATTGGCTCTGACGAAACAACATCTGCTGTATTGCTTGCATTCAGTGAACATGGAGGAATTCCTCCTGACACAATGCCCAGTTTTTCTCTTATGTTAATAAGCTCATCAACCTGCTTGCAGGAAAGCTCATTCTGCTTTCCTATTATCTTGCCAGTATACATAAGAATTGTTGCATAGTATTCTATAGATTCAAGTCGGAAAAATGCTTCAAAAACATCCTTGCCCCAGCTTAATGCTCCGTGGTTTGCAAGCAGAACGCCGTTATGCGTTTTACAGTATGGTGCAATTGAATCAGGAACTTCCTGACTTCCCGGAGTAGCATAATGTGCTATCGGAACCGAACCCAGCTGTACAACAGCTTCAGGAAGAACTGCTCTGTCAAGGCTTATACCTGCAATAGCAAAAGATGTTGCAACCATAGGGTGTGCATGTGTAACAGCCATTACTTCAGGGTTTTCATTATACACCCTGATATGCATTTTAACTTCCGAGGATGGCTTACGGTTACCTATAAGTACCTTCCCGTTTAAGTCCATTTTTACAAGCATATCAGGCGTCATGAAGCCCTTTGAAACTCCTGTAGGGGTTGTCCATATGGTATTAGGTCCTACTTTGCAGCTTATGTTGCCGTCATTTGCTGCAACAAAGCCTTTCATGTACATTCGTTTTCCGATTTCAATGATAGCTTTTTTCGCTTCAAAATCGGACATATATTTAACATTTTGAATTGTAATCATATTGAAATCACCCTTTTCACTCCTTTTGTGTGATTTTATTTTTGTACGGCAGACGTAAGGTTTAATAAATCACGCCTGCCATACAATATTCCTGTGTGCCAGCGGCAAATGTAATAAATAAGTATCAATTTGGTTTATTTTGTGGTTGAGTGCTTTTACATAATTTATTTGTGTAAAGCATCTTTACATTATCGTAAAAATATGCAATAATAAATACAAATCAGGTTTTATAAATGTAAAAAGTCTGTTATTACAGCGTTTTTGTGACTTTTAAAACATAAAACCACAACAACACACTTGGAATTGGGGATAAGTTGAAAGGTAAATCTTTCAAACTATGAGTTTTGTGCTTTTCGAACTACCGTTCGAAATTTGCTTAACTTAACCGCAGTTCAGGTTCAAGATCACACAAAACATCAAAGAGAGGAGGCATGCTTCTTATAGAAGCATGGCTATAATTATGCTCGCTGTAACTAGAAAATCCAGAATTAAAGAAATTGTATCAGAGAAAAAAAGCGTTGTTGTCTCTGAGCTTGCTGTAATGTTTTCAGTGACGGAAGAAACCATAAGAAGAGATCTGAAATCCCTTGAAGATGAGGGCTTTTTAACTAGAACCTACGGGGGGGCTTTTATTCAGGACGGCGTTCAGAATGAAATTGATCTTTCTGTTCGTGAAACTGTATGTACGGAAAGCAAACAACTTATTGCAGAAAAATGTGCTGAAATAGTACATAACGGCGATTCAATCTTTCTTGATGCTTCAACGACTGCATTATTTATTGCAAAGAAAATATGTGATATGCGTATTACAGTTGTTACAAACTCATTAAAAATTACTAATCTACTTGCAGACTATCCTAATATTCACCTTATAACCATAGGCGGTCTGTTTGCTCAAAATAACATGTCTTTTATCGGACGAGGAGCTTTGCAGTCACTTGATGGTTATTATGTAGACAAAACTTTTATGTCATGCAGATCCATTTCCATGGAATACGGAATAACCGATTCAAACGAATCTATGTCAGAAATCAGACGGAAGCTTCTTTCAAGGAGCAACAAGGTTTATGTTGTTGCTGACTATTCAAAATTTGATAAGACATCATTTCTCAATATCTGTGATTTTAACGGTATTTGCGGAATAATCACAGACAAACATCTTAACCGAAACTGGCTTGATTTTCTCAGTGAACACAGTGTTGTTTATTATGAATGCGGATCAAAACAGCAGTAACAATTTTAGCGGAGATAATTTTCCTTTGCGAAGATTATCTCCGCCTTATATTTTTTATTTAGCTGCTTTTGCCGCTTCTTTCTTTGCAAAAATTTCTTTCAGTGATTCAGTGTATGGCGCTCTTGCAATTCCATATTCGGTTACAATTCCAGCAATAAGATCATTGTCAGTTACATCAAAACAAGGGTTGAATACCTTTACTCCCACAGGAGCCATACGGTTTGAATACCACATTTCTGTAACTTCCTCAGCAGGACGCTGTTCAATGTGAATATCTGCACCGGTCTTTGTATTCAGGTCTATTGTTGAAGTTGGAGCACAGATATATACAGGAACGTTATATCTCTTTGCAACAGCAGCAACAACGGAAGTACCGATTTTATTAGCTGTATCGCCGTTTGCTGCAACTCTGTCACAGCCTACAAACACTGCGTTTACCCAGCCGTTTTTCATGACTGTTGCTGACATGTTATCACATATAAGTGTTACATCAATTCCTGATTCGTGCAGCTCATATGCAGTAAGTCTTGCACCCTGAAGAAGAGGTCTTGTTTCATCAGCAAAAACTCTGAAGTTATAACCTCTTTCCTGTCCTAAATACATTGCTGCTGTTGCAGTTCCATATTTAGCTGTTGCCAGCTGACCAGCATTACAGTGTGTGAGAAGTCCGTCACCCGGTTTAACAAGAGTAAGCGCATTTTCACCTATCTGCTTGCATACCCAGATGTCCTCTTCCTTTATCGCAACTGCTTCTTTATGTAGAATTTCCTTAAGCTCTGCAACAGACTTGTCTGAATTAGCCTTAACAGTATCGTCCATTCTGTTCAATGCCCAGAAAAGATTTACTGCTGTAGGACGTGCCGATGCAAGATATTCTTTTGCTTTTGTAAACTGAGCATAGAAATCATCATATGTTTCAGCCTGTATCTCCTTAGCTGCAAGGTAAATTCCTATTGCAGCTGCAATGCCGATTGCAGGAGCACCCCTTACCTGGAGAAGATATATTGCAGTCCAGATATCTTTTTGATTTGTAAGTGTAAGTATCTCTGTATTGTACGGAAGCTGCGTCTGATCTATAATGACAAGCGCACTTTTTTCGTCGTTGAGAGCTACTGTTTCATAGTCCATAATTGATTTTTTTTCGCTCATTTCAATTTTCCTTTCCAGCCTGATTCCTTATACAATGCTATCAGAATTTAGCGGTAACAGCTTCAATTGCTTTTCTGTAATCCTTGCCGGATTTGAAACTGTCCCTGTTCATTATATAATCTTTTGCAAGTGTAATAACAATCTTTTCTGCTCTTGCACGTTTTGCTTCATCAGGGATTTTTGTAATATCCTTTACGTTTGCCATGCCGACTGTACGTCTGATTGACTCAAGCCCTGCAACAGCTGCTGTATCAGAAAGAACAGTGCCAAGATACCAGTCCATAAAACCTTCTGTTTTTGCCATGGTATCAGTTACATTTGCTTCAAATGAAACCTTAAACTTTGCAATAAACTTGTCAACAATTTCTACAATTGTATCAATTATCCAGTTGCAATAGTCGGATTTTTGTTCTGCATCTTCAATAGTTGCATCAGCGTTGCACCAAGCAAAAAACATGTTTGCTATTACGTTTCCTATGTCATAACCCATAGGACCATAAAATGCAAATTCAGGATCGAAGATGTAGGTATGTTCCTTATTTACAAAGATTGAACCTGTATGCAGGTCACCGTGAATGAGTGCCTGAGCATTATTCATAAATTCAAACTTGAGCTTTGCTGCTTCAAGGTGAAGAGCCTTGTCGTCATAAAGTTCTTTCTTTACAAATTCAGCATTCAGAGGGAAAACATTATTTCTGTTATTGTAATCAATAAAAGGCTCGCTGTATACAAGATCCTCTGAAATTTCGCAGAGATCAGGGTTAATAAAACTCTTTACGTTAGCCTTTTTCTCCTTGTGATTCATAACAACATCTGTGGAAAGAAGTAATGAGTTTACAAGGAATGTTGAAATATCTTCAGCGAAACGAGGAAACTTTTCGTGATTCATGAGAGCACTTCTCATGATTTTATGCCCTACCATGTCTTCCATAGACATTGCACACATAACTTCATCATAAAGGTAAACTTCAGGAACAAGTCCCGGAGCATATCCTGCCTGAATACCGAGAATTTTTGCTTCAATTCTTCCTCTGTCTGTAGAAAGCTTCATATCAGCGGAAATTCTTGTTGCCTCTCCTGCCTGCTTGACAATAATAGACTTACCTGTATTTGTATCAACGAGTCTGAATACATAATTCAGATTACCGTCGCCGATTTCCTTGCATTCAAATTTTGCATCAGCCGGGAAAAACGAAAGCTTTTCCTGAACATACTCTGCAACGTCATCAGCTTTCAATAAAAAGTATTTATCAAAACGTGACATAATTAATCATCCTTTCAAATATTGAACGTAATATACGGTTCAATTTTTAATCCTGTCAGCCGTATTTTTCAGATTAAAGTTTGTGATTGTTCCCCGGGAGAAAAGGGGGATAATTCTCCCGGGGAATGCATGTTTTAAGTAATTTTTGAAATATTAGTTGCTCTTTTTCTGTGAATATGTGAGAGCAAGTGCTATAGCAAGAACTCCGCCCTTTACAATATCCATTGCAAAGTAAGGAACAGACATCATTATAAGTCCGTTTTCGAGAAGTCCTACAAGAACTGCGCCTGCAAGAGTACCTATAGCATTAGGTTTTCCTGCACCTGCAACTGAGAAACCGATATATGCGGCTGCAACAGAAGGCATGAGGTAAGAAGCTCCTGCGTTAACCTGAGCAGTTCCTACACGGGCAGCTATGAAAATACCACCGAGAGCAGCAAATACTGCTGAAAGGAAATATGCAAGAATCTTATATTTGTTAACTGCAATACCTGAAAGTCTTGCAGCTTCAGGGTTTCCGCCAACTGCATACATATATCTGCCATGCTTTGTATAGTTGAGGAAGAAGAATGCGAATACAACAACAGCAAGCATTATAATGATAAGCCATGGTTCTTTACCCATTGCACGGAATGCAGCAGGAACAAGTCCCTCTGAAGGCTGACCGTTTGCTCTTGTCATACGCTCTGTGATTGCACCACCGTTTGAATAGGTCATTGCTACACCCTGGAACATGAACATTACGGATAAAGTAGCAACCATGTCAGGAATTTTCAGCTTTACAATAAGAACACAGTTTATAAATGCTACTACAAGACAGATTAAAAGTGTTAATAAAATTGATACACCCATGTTTATATTATGCCATACAAACATAGTCATAATTAAAAAGTCTGCAAAGTTTGCTGTAGCACCAATTGAAAGGTCCATGCCATTTACTGCAAGTGAAAAAGTAAGACCGATTGCAATGATTGCAGTGATAGAAATACTTCTAAGGATTGTAATCATGTTATTGCCGGTTAGGAATATGCTGGAGTTAGTGTCTTTGTTCCAGTTACCAAAGGTGAAAACTATGAACAGAAGCAAAATGGTGAGAAGAGTTCCCCATTTTGTTATAAATTCCATAGCTTTTTTTCCGCCTGCGTTGTTATTTGCAGACAAAGTTTTTCCACTCATCTTAATTGCCTCCTGTTGACAAATAAAGTAATTCTTTTTCATTCGTGTCTGCAACGTTTAATTCTTTCGTTATCTGTCCGTCATACATTACATATACTCTGTCTGCAATGGTAAGTATCTCCTGAAATTCACAGGAAGCATATATTACGCCTTTTCCTTGCTCTACAAGCTTTTCAATAAGGTCATACATGTCCCTCTTGGCTCCGACGTCAATTCCCTTTGTCGGTTCGTCGAAAATGTAAATTTCTGATTCGGAATTCAGCCATTTCCCAAGAACAACCTTCTGCTGATTTCCGCCTGAAAGAAGAGCAACCTCCTGAATTTCAGACGGAGTTTTTATTCCGAGATCTGTAATCATTTTGCATGCATCTTTCTTTTCTTTCATTCTGTTTACAACAGACATGAAACCGGTGTACTTGTTCATTGCAGCAACGCTTATGTTGGAATATACAGGGTCTGTAATCAGAACACCTTCCTTACGGCGTTCCTCCGGAACAAGAGCAAACCCATTTTTAACTGCCTCGTTAGGATTTTTATATTTAATTGTTTTTCCGTTCAATTTTATTGTGCCGCTGCTTTGTTTAAATGCTGCAAACAAGGTTTTACAGAGTTCTGTTTTACCTGCGCCTACAAGTCCTGCAACAGCAACGATCTCGCCTCGTCTTACTGTCATATTAATATCCCTGACTTTACCCTCGGCTTCTGTCAGGCCTTTAATTTCAAGAAGCGGTTCGCCGATTTGTATTTCTTTTTTAGTATAATTATCATCAAATTTACGTCCAAGCATCAGCTCTACAATATCCTTTGTCTGAAGCTCTGGAGTGATTGGCATATTTTTTACAATCTTACCGTCTCTCATTACGGTAATTGTTTCGCAGATTTCAAACAGCTCATTAAGTCTGTGTGAAATAAATACAATTGCAACGCCTTCTTTGGCAAGTTCACGCACTATACGGAACAGTTCCTCCGTTTCTGAATTTGACAACGGAGCAGTAGGTTCATCAAGAATAAGCAACCGACATCTTTCTACCACGCAGCGTGCAATCAGCACCATCTGCTTCTGAGCAAGAGTAAGCTCTGAAACAATCTGATTTACGTCAAGCTTTACATTTAGTTTTTCAAGGGTTTTCTTAGCCGTTCTTTTAACTTCTGACCAGTTAATAAGTTGTTTTTTACCCATATTGTTTACAATTACATTAAACATAACATTTTCAGCTACTGTAAGATACGGAATAAGCGCAATATCAACTTCTTGATATACTATTTCAATGCCCAGATCTTTTGCGTTTTTTGGGGACCGGATTTCAACCGGTTCCCCATCAACGAAAACTTGACCTGTATAATGTGTGTTGGCACCTGCCAGCACCTTCATTAGAGTTGATTTGCCTGCACCGTTTGCACCAATAAGTGCATGAATAGTACCGCCGGTCAGATCAAAATCTACACCGCTAAGCGCCTTAACTCCCGGGAATTCAAGTGAAATATCCCGCATTTCAAGTTTTAATTCATTCATAAACTTCTTCCTATCTGATTATTGAGCGAATTTTTCGCGAAGAGTATCCATCCAGTCAAGATTGAATGAAGCATCTGTTGTAGCATCGCCCCAACCTGGAACTACAGTATTTAATGATGACATTGCTGTGTCATCCTTAAGATCATCTGTCATGATATTGTTTGCAGAAAGATTGTAGTACTCTGGTGTTTCAACACCTACAAACTTTGAAGCGAGAAGTCTCATATTAACGATACCGATAAGCTTAGGGTCAACAGCAGCTGTTGATCTCCATACTGTATTGTTTGTACGCATCAGGTTAATATCATCGTTTGAAACGTCAATTGTATACATTGGGATATCTGTACGGCCTGCATCGTTAAGTGCCTGAAGAACACCCTTTGCAAGTTCATCGTAGCAGCCCCAGATTGCGTCAACAGAACCTTCAGCATACTTAGGAAGAATAGCAGCAGTCTTGTTAGTCATATCACCACGTACGTTAGCTGTATCAGTAGGAGCTATAACTTCAAGAGTTTTTATTTTTCCTTCTTCTTCATACTTAGTATAAACAGTGTTACGTCTGTCAAGAGGAGGTATGCCAGGGCCCATGAATGTCTTCAGGACTTTCATAGGAAGCTGACCGCCCTTAGCCTGATATTCTGAAAGCATTGAATCAAGTGAAAGCTGAGCAAGTGCCTGGTCGTCCTGAGCTGTTGAAGTAACACCTTCAAGAAGTTCACCAGCAGCATCGCCGCCCTTATGAGGCATACTGTCAAATGTTACTACTTCCATTCCTGCATCTCTTGCAGGCTTGAGCATGTCATATGTGTATGAAAGCTGACCGTGTGAAAGAATAAGTCCGTCATATCCCTTAGAAATACACTGTGCAACAACTTCCTGAGTTTTTGCGTCGTCACCGTCAGTTACATATGTATCAACTGTAAAGCCGAAGCTCTCACCCTCTGATACACATCCGTCAAGGAACTGCTGTGTGTGATCTCCTGCAGCAAGGTTACGTACAACTGCAATTTTCTTGCCTTCAAGCTTTGTCAGATCAACATCTCCTGTTGAAGCAGCAGTGGAACCTGCTGTTGTAGTAGCTGCAGCTGTTGTTGTTTTTTCTGTTTCAGTATTGCTGCCTGATGAGCCGCATCCTGTAAACATAGTTGATGCAAATATTAGTGATGAGATAAGTGCCAGTAGTTTTTTCATTTGAAATCCTCCTTCAATAAATGGAAATGTTTTTGTCTGTTTATACCGCATTTTTGTGGTATCTTTTATTGTGTATCTACATAATATCACTTTAAGAATCATTTTTCAAGAGTTTTGTTTGTTTATTTTGATTTATTTCCGTAATCGCTATGAAAATAACATGACATTTGTGCATTGTTTACATTTTTATTTACTGCATCAAACTCTTTTCTACTAATTAGATATAAAAGATGTTGCTTTATTTTTGATTTGCACGTCATTTTGCCTCAACAAACAACATTAAAGCAACAAACCATAAAATATAGCAACCTTAATTAATATTATCATAAGCTTTGCAGGATAGAGTTTTATTAGGATATAACAACAACTATTGAATAACTTATAGTTTAATAAAAAACCGCCAGCAAAGCCGGCGGTTTTTTATACGGGCATAGCCCTATGTTACTAGCTGCGTCTCAAGACACATTTACGGTCTGTCACTTACGAGAGACTATTACTTGCAGATGTAACATATTAGGAATATCACGTCAACATTTTGATTGATTAATAGCACAGATAGAGCAAATAATGTACGCATACCTTGATAAAAATTAACTGCCATAATTATAGCAGTTAATTTAATGTTTAATTGATTCTTTTCCATGGCTATTTACGTACAGCTCTTAAAATTATTTTTGTGTTAGGATAATAACTTATTTATCTGGATAAAATCCATAAGATTCTATACTATTATAAACATCATATAAAGTATTTTTTATCTAAAGTATTTATATTTTCTTCATAATATAATAAGTCAGATTTATAAGGATTATTTGAATGTACTGATTGAGGATATATATAAGTAATATCCTCAATATAGAATGTTTCCTTATCAGAATTATTAATATATTTTAAGTCTAAAAAAGAGTTACCTCCGCCTGTAAAGATTGCTTTTGCGATTGATTCAAAAGTATTTTTTTAAAAAAGTATCACTATCAACGACTTTTCAGCCTTTGCAAGAATTGCTCTTAACGTTTCAGTATCCTCAACCCTTAAATGATGCCGTATACTGTGCTCTGCAGCCTTCCTGTGCATAAATTTTTCAGAAAGAACGGCGAACTGCCCATTTCGTCCGTGACTGTCAGCTTATTGGCTTCCTCATGCCTAAACTGCATTTTGCAGAAAGAATACTTGTCCGTAAGAACATTTTCATTTTAAAATTTGATGTCCTTTTCGTAATACCTCATCTGAAAGCTTTGACACAAATGAATTTGCAGCTTCAATTACCTTAACTTCACTGCTTCCAAGTCGTTCCTGAAGAATACGTTCAAGTTTTGCCTCTGGACAGAATTTCATTGTCAGCATTTTATCCTGCTCCGAATCATTAACAGCAATTTTCAGCTTGCCGTCATCGTATTTCTGTACTTCAATTGACATTGCTTACAGCGGATATTCTTGAAATTCTCCTTGATGATGTACATTCAAGTTACCTCATTGAATTTTTCTTATGCAAGTGAATTCACTAAGCTATTGCAGTTAAAAGCCTATAAATCACGGATACAGTAAAATATCAAATATAAATAATAAATCCGAACACATCTTTAGTAACAAATGTGTTCGGATTATTCGTGATTGGCTCCCCCTGTTGGACTCGAACCAACGACCCTGCGGTTAACAGCCGCATGCTCTACCGACTGAGCTATTGAGGAATATCTACAGGACTAAATATTATTTTAATTAATCCTGTATTAAGTGTCGGCATCGACCTATTTTCCCAGGACGTCTCCATCCAAGTATCTTCGGCACTGATGAGCTTAACGACCGTGTTCGGAATGGGAACGGGTGGATCCTCATCGTCATTAACACCGACTCGATACCAAGCTGTCACTTAGTATCATGGTGACCCGTGGGGGATTCGAACCCCCGTTGCCGGCGTGAGAGGCCGGAGTCTTAGGCCACTTGACCAACGGGCCATAATGCTCGCTGATATGACAGCGATTTATCAAAACGTCCTAAGACGATTTTGAGCGATTGCTGTGTGGCCGAAAATTCGACCACACAAACCACTTGGTGCACCTTCACGGACTCGAACCGGGGGCCCGCTGATTAAGAGTCAGCTGCTCTACCAACTGAGCTAAAGGTGCAAATGAATGCGCAGTACATGCACACTCAAAATTGAACAATGAATTTGATCTGCGACATGCGAGACCATTTAAGATCACTTAAAGGTCAAGCCCTCGACCGATTAGTACTCGCTGGCTAAACACGTCGCCGTGCTTACACCTTGAGCCTATCAACCCGGTAGTCTTCCGGGGGTCTTACCTGCTTATAGCAGTGGGATATCTTATCTTGAGGACGGCTTCACGCTTAGATGCTTTCAGCGTTTATCCGATCCGCACATAGCTGCCCAGCTGTGCCACTGGCGTGACAACTGGTGCACCAGAGGTGCGTCCATCCCGGTCCTCTCGTACTAGGGACAGCTCCACTCAAATATCCTGCGCCCACGACAGATAGGGACCGAACTGTCTCACGACGTTCTGAACCCAGCTCGCGTACCACTTTAATCGGCGAACAGCCGAACCCTTGGGACCGAATACAGCCCCAGGATGTGA
>JAEZYS010000005.1 GCA_023418925.1 Bacillota bacterium | reverse complement strand
ACCTATGGAATTTCATTACGCCAATGTGGCGTGAAAAATTCCACCCTGCTGCTCAAGAGGGTGGAATTCACATACTAAATATTCTTTTGTTTTTTAGTCTGTCTACTTGACAGGGAGCGGATTATTTCTATGCACAGGATTATTTTATAACTATTTGTAAGCATAGGACAATTCCATATCTTCATACATATAGTATACAACTAATGCTGTACCTATATGAAACGGGGTGTGAAAATGTTTACCGAACTCATAAACCTTGCACTCAATAATTTACTTTTCTTTGCACTTCATCTTGAAAACAATGGGGTTTTTCCGAAACCTCTGACCGAAAAGCAGGAGAATGAGTATTTTGAAAGAATGTCTACAGGTGACAAGCAGGCTAAAAACCTTCTTATTGAGCACAACCTGCGTCTTGTTGCACATATAATCAAGAAGTATTATTCAGCATCCAAGGATCAGGAAAACCTTATTTCAATCGGAACAATCGGCTTGATAAAGGCTGTATCCTCCTTTGACAATTCAAAGGGAACAAGATTTGCAACCTATGCCTCAAGATGCATTGAAAATGAAATTCTCATGCACTTTCGTTCTGCAAAGAAGTCTGCAGGTGATATTTATATTGATGAACCGATAGATACTGATAAGGATGGAAATCAACTAACGCTTATGGATATTATCACAACGGATGATGACCTTGTTGATCAGATTGATATTCGAATTAAGTCCAGGCAGCTTTATGACTTTATTTATGAATGTCTTGACAAGCGTGAACTTGAAATCATAATACAGAGATACGGTCTTCTCGGACATAAGCCCCTTACACAGAGAGAAGTTGCAAAAAAGCTTAATATTTCAAGATCATATGTTTCAAGAATTGAAAAAAAAGCACTCCAGACACTTAGAAAGAAATATGACCGGACACCTCTTGTAAATAATTGAACACTCGATATTTTAAAGTCGGCTTATACTGGACCACGTCCTCATTTGCCGACTTTTGTTTTTCATTGAACGCCTCACTGTCATATTTTTGAATAAGTGTGTTATTATTGTGAAAAATATGTATTAATTCTTTCGTAATTCAAATTTTTTAGTCATAATACCTTTAAAATGTACAAATACATGATAAATGATTTACACGTTTTACAATTGAAATTTACAAAACATTGTTTTATAATAATTAATGTATGAACTATACGATGTATATATTGCCTTTTTTGTGGCATTTCAGCTCAGTACATCGTTTTCTGCAGTTTTTTACATAATCACATATTTTATATCGGAAGGAGAATGTCTCAGTTTCTGAGATATGTTGAGAAAATGCATATACTAAAGCAGAGAATTCTGAAAGATGGCATTGTAAAAGAAGGTAACGTATTAAAGGTAGACAGCTTTTTAAACCATCAGATGGATGTTAAGTTGTTTGCAGAAATCGGTAAAGAATTCAAAAAAAGATTCAACGGCTGTGAAATAAATAAAATACTTACAATTGAGGCTTCCGGAATAGGTATTGCATGTATTGCTGCACAGGAATTTGATTGCCCTGTAATATTTGCAAAGAAAACGCAAAGTAAGAATATCGAGGGTGAGGTTCTCACTGCCCCAGTTACTTCATACACAAAAGGCGTAACATATGATGTAATTGTATCAAAGAAATTCCTTGATAAGGGAGATAAAGTTCTTATCATAGATGACTTCCTTGCAAATGGCTGCGCACTTATGGGACTTATTGATATAGTAAATTCTTCAGGTGCTGAACTTGTTGGTGCAGGCATTGTAATTGAAAAGGGATTCCAGGTTGGCGGTAAAATTATTCGAGACAAGGGCGTAAAGCTTGAATCACTTGCAATAATAGATAGTATGGACGTTAATGACGGAATTAAGTTCAGGAATTAGGACAGTGTAAATGACTGCTATTCGCAGTTAAAATAAAAAGGGGAAATGAAAATGAAAATTTCAAAGCAGATCATTGCTATGATGACAGCTGCTGTAATGATGCTTGCAACAGGATGTTCCGCAGGCTCAAAAAATCAGCCGGCTGAAACAACACAGAGCGGTGAAAAAACAACTTTTGCCGCAATCGCAAAAGAAGACATTAAAATCGGTGTAATCCATATCGGAAACCCTGCTGACGGTTCAGGCTACTCATATGCTCATGACCTTGGTATTCAAGGAATGCAGAAGTCTCTCGGACTTAATGACAGCCAGATTGTAAGAAAAAATAATGTAAATGATGGGGACCCAACAGCTACTGAAACAGCTATCAGGGATTGTATTGAAGAAGGCTGCAATGTTATCTTCGGTACAAGCTGGGGTTATATGGACACTATGGAAGCACTTGCTTCTGAATATCCAAACGTTATCTTCTCACATGGTACAGGCTACAAGAACAATGGCAAGAACATGAACAACTACTTCGGTAGAATTTATCAGGCAAGATACCTTTCAGGTATTGTTGCTGGTATGAAGACAGAATCTAACCTTGTTGGTTATGTTGCAGCTATGGGCCAGGATAACTCAGAAGTAACAGGCGGTATTGATGCTTTTGCTATGGGTGTTTATTCTGTAAATCCGGATGCTAAGGTTTATGTAAAGGTTACAAACAGCTGGTACAACCCAACTGAAGAAACAAATGCTGCAAAGGCTCTTATTGCAGAGGGCTGCGACGTTATTGCCCAGCACTGTGATACTCCTAACCCACAGCTTGAAGCAGAAGCAGCAGGCGTATGGGGAGTCGGCTATAACTCAGATATGTCAAAGGATGCTCCAAAGGCTACTCTTACATCTACAACATGGAACTGGTCTGCATACTATACATCAGCTGTACAGTCAATCATTGATGGTAAATGGGACTGCACAAACTACTATGGTGGTATGGCTGAAGGTCTTGTAGATATTGCTCCTCTTTCTTCTGACCTCTGCTCACTTGAAATGCAGGCAAAGGTTGACGAAGCTAAGACTAAAATGCTTGATGGCAGCTTTAATGTATTTGACGGCGTTATCGAAACAAATGATGGCAAGACTGTCGGAACAGAAGGCGGTACACTTGATGATAAAACAATCACTGGTGGTATCAACTGGTACTTTAAGAATGTTGAAGTAAAGTAAGTTCAGATAATCTGCATTGTGCAAAAGGGTGTTGTGAAATAATTTTTACGACACCCTTATTGTTACTGTTGTTGCATCGATTAAGCTTTGAGAAAATCAGGGTTTACTCGTTGCAATAATATAAATGGCTACCAAGGGCATTACCCCACAATACGTTTCTGTCGATTTTCAAAACAGGCTCAGTAACGTATTTTAGCTGTTTCTCAACCGTTGAAATGTAGCCTAAGGCTAAGTGCAGTATTGCCCTAGAACAGTAAAAAGCTTTGATTGTATGGAGGCTGAAATGGAAAAGGAAAACACAACCGTCAGAACTGCAATTGAATGTACAGGAATTACAAAAACATTCGGAACTGTAGTTGCCAACGATAATATCAACCTGTCAGTTAATTTCGGAGAGATAATTGCTCTTCTCGGTGAAAATGGTTCAGGTAAGACAACCTTGATGAATATGCTTTCCGGTATATATCATCCTGACAGCGGCTCAATAAAAATAGACGGCAGGGATGTTGCAATAAACTCCCCTGCTGATTCAATAACTCTTGGTATAGGTATGATTCATCAGCATTTCAAGCTAGTTGATATTTTCACAGCTATGGGTAATATTGCTTTGGGTACAAAAGGCTCACTTAAAAAGAAAAGTGTTTTCAGGCAGGAAATTGTTGATATATCTAAAAAGCTTGGACTTGACGTTGACCCTGACAAAAAAATATACAACATGTCAGTCAGTGAAAAGCAGACAGTCGAAATTCTTAAAGTCCTTTACAGAGGTTCAAAAATTCTTATTCTTGATGAACCTACTGCTGTTCTTACTCCACAAGAAACACAAAAGCTCTTTCAAATTCTCCGTAATATGAAGCAAGACGGCTGTGCAATTATCATTATTACCCATAAGCTTAATGAGGTTATGGAGATAAGCGACAGAGTAACAATTCTTCGTAAGGGAAAGAGTATTGAAACAGTCATTACTGCGGAAACAAATGAAAGTCAGCTTACTGAACTTATGGTCGGCAAAAAAGTTTCTCTTTCAATTGAACGCCCTGAACCTGTTAATGCTGCACCACTCCTTAATGTATATAATCTAAGCGTTAAAAAAGCTGACGGCACATTAGGTCTTGATGATATAAGCTTTAATATTAACAAGGGTGAAATACTCGGCGTTGCTGGAATTGCAGGCAGCGGACAGAAAGAACTCTGTGAAACTATTGCTGGTCTTATCCCAATTGAAAAGGGAGCTGTACTTTACAATAAAGAAAATATTATTGGCAAAACCCCACAAGAAATTATCGATCTCGGAATAAGCATGAGCTTTGTTCCTGAAGACAGACTTGGAATGGGACTTGTTGCTCAACTTGGCATGGTTGATAACATGATGCTGAAATCATATAAAAACAGCAAAGGAATTTTCGTTGACAGAGCACCTGCAAAGGAACTTGCAGATAAGCTTGTAAAAAAACTTAAAATAAAAACACCATCAATTGAAACGCCTGTAAGAATGCTTTCAGGAGGTAATGTTCAGAAAGTTCTTCTCGGCCGTGAAATTGAATCAGAGCCTAATCTCCTCATCACAGCTTATCCTGTAAGAGGACTTGATATTAATTCAGCATATATGATTTATGATCTTCTTAACGAGCAGAAACAGAAAAATGTGGCTGTTCTTTTTATCGGAGAGGATCTTGATGTTATTCTTGAACTTTGTGACAAAATTCTTGTTCTCTGCCATGGCAAAATCACAGGCATTGTCGATGCAAAGAATATTACTAAAGAGCAGCTCGGCCTTATGATGATGGGCTCTGAAATAAAGAAGGTGAATGAAAATGAGTGATACTGCTGTCAGAAAAAAAGAACCTCTTATAAGAATTGCAAAGAGAGCAGAACGTCCTAACGGTGAAATCTTTTTCTTGCGTCTGTTATCAGTTTTTCTTGCACTTGTTGCAGGAGGAATTTTTATTCTTATAATTGGTTACAATCCATTTAAAGTGTATGCTACAATTTTCAGCGGTGCTTTCAGAAGTTCAATGGCTTTTCAGGCAACAGTCAAAATAATGATACCATTGCTTATTTCTTCACTTGGTATAACTCTTGCATTTAAGCTTAAATTCTGGAATATCGGCGCAGAGGGACAGATAATTGTCGGCGCAATATTTGCATCATACTTTGCTCTTTTCCATTCAGACTGGCCACATGCAGTTCTTGTAATTGTCATGTTCATTGCAAGTATAATCGGCGGCGGACTGTTCGGACTTCTACCAGCTTTTTTCAAAGCAAAATTCAATACAAATGAAACACTTTTTACACTTATGTTAAACTATATTGCACTTAATTTCATTGTTTTTCTTCGTGATGGCCCATGGGCTGACCCACAGTCAGGTGGTTTCCCAAAGATTGCACGATTTACAGCTAATGCACAGCTGGACAAGCTTTTAGGTGTTCAGATAGGCTGGGTTATTGGTTTGATTCTTGTTGTTCTTGTTTTTATTTACCTCAAATTTACCAAAAGCGGATATGAAATCAGCGTTGCATCAGAAAGCCACGCAACAGCAAGATATGCTGGAATGAATCCTAAGAAAATCATGCTTAAAACAATGTTTTTAAGCGGTGCTGTATGCGGAATAGCGGGAATGACACAGGCAACAGGCTCAGATATGACACTTGCTACATCAGTAGCAGGAGGAGTTGGATTTACCGCAATCATTGTCGCATGGCTTGCACAACTCAATCCATTTGCAATACTGCTGGTATCTTTCCTTTTTGCAGTTCTTGAAAAAGGGAGCAGCGTAATGCAGTCTTCATTTGGTTTATCAACATATTCTGCAGACGTACTTCAGGGAATAATACTTTTCTTTGTACTTGCATGTGAATTCTTTATTCGATATAAATTCTGTTTCAGAAAGAAGGTTTAATATGGATATGTTTTTAAACTTTATCGTTGCTGCTGTCCTTGCCGGCGCACCGCTTCTTTTCGGAACAACGGGCGAAATAATGAACGAAAAATCAGGACATCTTAACCTTGGTGTAGAGGGTATTATGGCAATCGGTGCCTGTGCAGGATTCATGGCTGGTTACTCCTCAAATAACCTGTTTGTTGCTCTTCTTGCTGCCTTTCTTGCAGGTCTCGGAGTTTCACTTATTTACGCTGTTTTAACGGTAACATTTATGGCAAATCAGAACGTAACTGGTCTTACACTTACTATTTTCGGAGTAGGACTTTCAAACTTTATCGGAGAATACATGCTTGGTAAATCTGTTACAAACAATCTAAAGCTTCCTGAAAATATTACAGCACAGCTTAGGAATTTAAAAATTCCTGGACTTAGTAATATTCCTGTATTGGGAAAACTCTTTTTCTCATACAATATCTTTATTTATGTCGGAGTAGTAATTGCTATTATTGTTTTTATTTATCTCAATAAATCAAAAACCGGTCTTAACGTCAGAGCAATCGGCGAAAACCCTGCTGCTGCTGATGCTGTAGGAATTAAAGTTACTAAGCTTAAATACCTTAACATCCTTATTGGAGGCGGCATCTGCGGGATAGGTGGTGCATATGCATCAATGATAACCTGCGGCGGCGTATGGATGAGCAACAGCGTAAACGGGCTTGGATGGATTTCCGTTGCACTCGTTATCTTTGCATCATGGAGTCCGCTTAGAGCTATATTCGGTTCATTTGTATTCGGTGCATTCAGCGTGCTTAAATATTATGTTCCGAAGAATGTAATTTCAATTCCGATTGCATTCTTTGATATGCTCCCGTTTGTTATCACAGCCCTTGTTCTGATTATTACTTCTATCAGACAGTCAAGGGAAAAATCACAGCCTGCTGCGTGCGGACTAAACTACTTCAGAGAAGAAAGATAACTTCTTTAAACAGACACTTGGAACTTGGATGGTGAAAGACATTATGAATTGCTATATTAAATCAATGTATATCTGCGTTAAGGATATGGGCAGAGCAATTTCATTCTATGAAAAGCTCTTTGAAAAAAGTGTATCTGAAAGGGATGAGATATACAGCGTCTTTAATATAGACGGTTTCAGACTCGGATTGTTTGCTTATCAGAAAATGAATGAGGAGCATACTTTTGGCAGCAACTGCCTTCCAAGCATTGCTTTTGAAAATGTGGATGTTCTTGAAGCCAAGATATCAGGTTTAGAGTTATGTTTCCCACTTATAAAAATAAAAGCAAACTGGGTTGCGGAGTTTATCGACAGTGAAGGAAACCATGTTGAAGTTACTGCTCCGGCAAAATAGTTTTAAAATATAAAAAAATGATATTACGGAGGTGTTATGTTATGAATAGGTATTTTGATACTGGTCAATAATATTCGGCACGAGGTCCGCCTGACAATATAAGGAAGTACTTTAATTATTTAATCAGGAGGATAAAATGAATATAAAAAAATATTACTTATATAAATTCTTCAAAGAATTGATGCCAATTTACCCTGTCTATATGATTTTGTTTGAAAGCAAGGAATTTAATATATTTGAGATTTCAATGCTTTTGACAATATGGTCAGTTCCCGTGGTTATATTGGAAATACCAAGCGGAATTATTGCTGACAGATGGAGCCGTAAAAACCTTCTTGTAATAGGGAGTTTTTTGAAAACATTGTGCTTTGTTTTCTGGCTGTTTGCAGATGGTTTTATATTTTATGCAGTTGGTTTTGTTTTGTGGGGAGTAAGTATTGCGTTTTGCTCAGGTGCAGAAGAAGCGCTGATTTTTGATTCGCTTAAAAGCATTGGTAAAGAGAACACATTTGATAAGGTTCTGGGAAGAGGTAACTTCCTTTCAGGACTAAGTGTGGCTGTTGCTTCACTTTGTGGAGGGTTTATTGCCATGTATTCAGGCATGAACTCTGCTTTGATTATTTCTGTTTTTTTCGGGGCATTGGCAGTTGGAATTGCGGCGTCATTCCATGAAATCAACCACTATAAAAGCGCAAAGTCAGATAACATATTTAAAATTAAAGGCATGCTAAAAGATGAACTTCTGTTTTTCAAAAACAAATGGCAGATTACTATCGTGGTTCTAATTGCCATTTTAGTAGTCGGAACAGCAGGAATTCTTGATGAGTTTGACCAGCTTATTGCGAAAGGATTCGGATTGTCTGTCGGTGCAGTTGGTCTTTGGGTAAGCTTCAGAAGCATTGTTGCAGCACTGGGTAGCTTGCTGGCGCCATATCTGAAAACAGCAATAGAGAAATTTCTGCATATACGAAAAAGAATATATGTAATCGGAATCATATGCATAGCTGGGGCAGTTTTGTTAGGACTTGCTGGAGGTATAAAACAGCTTTGGACAATGACTTTTTATGGTCTGTACTTTTTTCTTATGGCTGCTTGTCAGGTGCTTGAGGAAGATTATTTACAACAGCGTATTGAGGAAGAAGGCCGTTCGACTGTTCACTCCATTATTTCACTGACGTATAATCTTTTCGGAATATTATTCTATGGCATCCTGGGCATTGTTTTTGCAGTAGGTGATTTGTTTACTGGCATGGTTTTCATAGCCATTTATATGATAGTGCTGGTTACTTTACTAAGTCTGTTCTATTCAATCAAGTTGAGAAAAAACACAGATTAGTTTTACTCACTTAGTAAATACATACGATTATTAGATATTAGAATATTTACCTCTTGACAAAATTAAACTGGTGTGATATAGTGTATGTAAATTCAAACCAATGAAGCGGAGATAAAACCTTACAACTTATGTTGACTGTAAGTTTTACAGTTCAGCGCCGTACAGAGAACGGAATATCTGCTGAAAATTCCGTCGGAGATGCGATTAGGTAAATGGACCGCTGAGGGCAAGGGGAAAAGTGACTTTATGAAATCACTTAGTATCTTAGACGTATGTCGGCGTTAACGACAAGAAATGTGTTTGCATTTTGTTGAGTGGGTCAGTAATGACCAAATAAGGTGGTACCGCAGATTTGATTTTCAGTCTGTCCTTATAAATATATAAGGACAGACTTTTTATTTTGCATTGAAATAATTAATCAGAAAGGGGCTTTTATATGCCAATAAGAATTATGAAAAAGTGTATAAGCTACCTATGCAAGGATACACGATGGTGAAGCTTATATTAAAACAAAAAGTCAGAGCTTATTAAATAAATTGAAGAGCCTTAACGGCAGAATGGAGAATTATTATGAATAAATATGCTGAGTATCAGAATTACCTAAAGGAATTTCCAAGCAAGGACGGAAGATACGGAAACTACGGCGGAAGCTATCTTCCAGATGAACTTATCCCAGCTTTTGAAGAAATAAATGAAGCTTACAGAACTATATGCCATAGCGCACAGTTCATCAGCGAACTCAGAAGAATAAGACGAGAATTTCAGGGCAGACCTACCCCTGTTTACCATTGTGAAAGACTTTCAAGACTTATTGGCGGCGGTCAGATTTACCTCAAGAGAGAAGACTTGAACCATACAGGTGCACATAAGCTTAACCACTGCATGGGTGAAGGACTTCTTGCAAAGTTCATGGGCAAGAAAAAGATTATTGCTGAAACAGGTGCAGGTCAGCATGGTGTTGCTCTTGCTACCGCAGCCGCTTATTTTGGCCTTGAATGTGATGTTTATATGGGCGAAGTCGATATTGCAAAACAGGCTCCAAACGTTACAAGAATGAAACTGCTTGGTGCTAACGTTATTCCTGTTACACATGGACTTAAAACCCTTAAGGAAGCTGTTGACGCTGCTTTTGAAGGATATATGAGAGAATATAAGGACGCTGTATACTGTATCGGCTCTGCATTGGGTCCTCACCCGTTCCCTATGATGGTAAGAGATTTTCAGCTTGTAGTCGGTGAAGAAGCAAGGGAACAATTTGTCAGCATGACAGGAATACTTCCTGATGCTGTATGCGCGTGTGTTGGCGGTGGTTCTAACTCTATCGGAATGTTCCTTCCATTCATTTCAGATCCTGTTGAAATCTATGGTGTTGAGCCTCTAGGAAGAGGAAGCGGAATTGGTGATCATGCGGCTTCAATGGCATTTGGTACAAAGGGTGTTATGCATGGCTTTGAAAGCATTATGCTCCAGAATCAGAAGCAGGGTGAACCTGACCCTGTATATTCTGTTGCAAGCGGACTTGATTACCCTTCTGTTGGTCCTGAACATGCTTATCTGCATGATTGCGGAAGAGTAAACTATGTAACTGCCCTCGATGATGAAGCAATGGAAGCATTCTTCCTCCTTTGCAGATACGAAGGAATTATTCCTGCAATTGAAAGTTCTCATGCGCTTGCAGGCGCAATCAGACTTTCAAGAGAAAGAAAACATGATTCAATCCTTGTTAGCCTTTCAGGCAGAGGAGATAAGGATATTGATTATGTTGTTGAACATTATGGCTACGGCGAAAAATTTCTGAACAAGTAAAATATTGATAATATAATTGAGCAGTCTGATTTATTTCAGGCTGCTTTTCGTTTTACTAATTCAGATATGAAAGATAAAATACCGCACAAAGTCACCTATTGTTCTTTGTGCGGTATTTTTAACTCTTATATCTTGCAATTATCTTTTCTGCTGCCTTTACTCCGTCAACAGCGGCGGACATTATTCCGCCGGCATATCCAGCACCCTCTCCACATGGATATAAACCATTTACGGATACAGACTGCATATTTTCATTTCTCAGTATTCTTACAGGAGAAGATGTTCTTGTTTCAGGGCCGGTAAGAACAGCATCACTTTCACCGAAGCACTTCATTTTCTTTGAAAAACATCTTAATCCTGTACTCATCATATCTGTTACAAACTTAGGAAACAACTGAGTGAAATCACATTCAGTGACCCCGAGTGAATATGTCGGTGTTAAAACTGAACCTGAAAGGCTTGTTCTATCGCCAAGTAATTTTCCTGCAGTACAAGCAGGAGCAGAATAATTACTTCCTGCAAGTGTATAAGCCTTCTGCTCAATTTTTTTGGCAAATTCCACACCATCAAGAGGATTTTTTCCATAGTCATCAGGTGAAACTGAAACAACAAGCGCAGAGTTAGCATTTGCACCATTTCTTGAAAACTCACTCATTCCATTTGTAACTATAGTATTTTCTTCACTTTGTGACGGAACTACATATCCTCCAGGGCACATACAGAATGTATAGACCGCTCTTTCTCCCTGCCTGTATGACAACTGATATTCACCTTTGGGAAGTACAGGATTATCGTATTGCTTCCCATAAAGTGACTTATTCACACTTTCCTGTGTATGTTCTATTCTTGCACCTATTGAAAATGGTTTTGCCTCAAGGCATATACCCTTTCTGTTTAGCATTTCAAATGTATCTCTTGCACTGTGTCCAACAGCGAAAATTACAGCAGCAGTATTTATTGTTTCAACACTGTTTACTTCAACTGCATTTATATTGCAATTTTGAATTTTTAAATCTGTAACCGCAGAATTGAATCTTACTTCTCCGCCAAGTTCAATAATTCTTTCCCTCATTAACTTGACTATTCCCCTTAGCTTGTCCGTTCCAATATGAGGTTTAGCCTTAGTAAGTATTTCTTCGGGAGCTCCAAACTCTGTAAACTTCTTCAATATATGTCTGCAAAGAGGATCCTTGATTCTTGTAGTAAGCTTTCCATCAGAAAAAGTACCAGCACCACCTTCACCAAACTGAACATTGGACTGTCTGTCAAAAGTTCCGTTCTTCCAAAAAGCCGTTACCTTTGCTGTTCGGCTGTCAACATCTCCGCCACGTTCAAGAACAAGTGGTTTGTATCCGTATTCAGCCAGCGTAAGAGCTGCAAACATACCTGCAGGTCCGAATCCAGCAATGACTATTCTGCCATCAGCCCTTTCAGTTCCAAATGAAGCAGGTGCAAAATCATTTACCTTAACTTGTGAGCAAAAAGGTTTTAATGCACAGGCACGTTCCTCATCGTTTACATCAGTTTCTACCCATACAGAAGAAACAAGCTTTATATTGGTATTATCCCTTGCATCAAGAGAAGTTTTATAAATGCCTGCAACATGGATATCAGACTTAGTCAGACCTGCTCTCCTTATTGCTTTATCTATGATATTTTTTTCACTCTCATTTACTGCACTTGATATTTCTGAAATAATTACAGCCATCAGGTTCTCCTTTGCAGAATTATTATGTTACTGCGTATCATCCTTGAACGAAACGGTTACAACAGCTGTCGGAGTCAATGCTCCCTCTGAGCCTATACACCATAAGTCAGGGTAAGCTGGTGTTGAAAATGTAACCGGAAGCTTTTTATCGCCTTCTGTCATGTCAATATCAATCATGTCTATCTGTGGTACAACATCAAGCGATGTCAGTTCAGAAATTACATCTTTAGGTCCGACAAAGTAAACTGTAAATCCTGATGTTATCATTTCATAGTCGAATTGCGACGGGACATTTACAAACTGAACAGAACTTCCTCTGACTGAAAGAGCCTTCTTTGCCAATCCTTCCGATGGGCAAGTAACAGTTACTTTGCTTATCTGATTAAGATCCTCATATCCTTCCGGTAAAAAGTCATCGGTCTTAAATTCAAATACTGAGCCTATGTCGACCTTTCTCATATCAATCGTTCCGATATTAAGTCTTGAAATAACATTAATCTTATCATTAGGAGCTGCAACAACTATTTCTGTAGCAGACATCTGCAGGTTATTCATAAACTTAGCTTTGTCAAACTTGTCCGGCTCGTTTATAATTGAAACTTCGAGAGGTATTGTTTTCTTTACATAAACAGGCACCAGCACTGTAAATGAATCACGTTCAAGGGACAAAGAACCGCTTTCATTGTCAATAAGTGCATTATTCTTATTGTAAATCTGAATACCTGATGAAGAAAGTTCTGTAGATATTTCCAGTGCAGGTTCATAAACAACAGGCACAACCACCTTGCCGATACTGTTTATCTTTTCCTTAGGACCTGTAATCTTTATTCTATCAGGGGTAACAAGAGGAGTACTCTTCATATATCCATTTTTTGAATTTACATTGACTTTATCTATATTAGCTTCAACAGCAAATTCTTTTTCTATGATTTCATCAAAGGCAACTTCAATAGAACTTGGTTCAATAGATGTAACTTCAAAGTTCTGATTTTCCTTGCTCTTTACTTTAAGTGAAAGCTTATAGTTTCTAGGTTCCTTTACCTCTGAACCATCTGCATATGCTACAAGATCTTCTGATTTCAGATCTCCGATCTGTGTTCTCTTCCCTGTAATATAGACCGTAACATATTCTTCAGTCATACTTACAGGCTGGATTGAGTTTACCTCTGCATAACTTCCTTCAAGATCAACCTTGACAGGAACTTTGTAAAACACCTTATCAATAGTAGGATACTGAAATACCGAAATTGTAAACCATATTATAACAGCGGCAACACCTGATGTTATTTTAAGTACAATGTCTTTTTCAAAAAGACGTGAAAAATATGAAGTTATTGCCTTAATTATGTTCTTCATTTTTATGAATATGCCTCCCTTGGGAAAACATTTCTCCCTTTACTGAATTTATAAACACGATAGCGATACATCAAATTATATAAAATTATGCCTTTTTAGTTCCGAAGGAATTGTTTCCTGGTTTCTTTTCCGGGCTTGTTTTCTTTGGTTTCTCCGGGAGCAACCTTGTCCTAAGCAACTTTTTAAGGCTGTCCCTGCTGAAACATCTTGTCAGTTCGCCGTTTTCAGCAACAGATATTGTACCTGTTTCCTCCGAAACAACTATAACAATTGCGTCTGAGTTTTCACTCATACCAATTGCTGCTCTATGTCTTGAACCAAGCTGCTTGTTGATAAGCTCTTCCTTCTGTGGTTTAGGCAAGAAACACGCTGCTGCAAGAATTACTCCGTCCCTGATAATTACTGCTCCATCATGGAGAGGTGTTTTCGGATAGAATATATTGCCGAAAAGCTCCTTGCTTGGAATAGCATTCAGTATTGTACCTGTATCAATCTGTTCACCAAGCTTTGATTCCTGCTCAATAACAATAAGCGCACCAGTAGTATTAGCTGAAAGATCTTCACATGCATCACAGATTGCTTCTATTGCATTGTTCCATTTTATAATTAGCTGCTCGGATGTTTCCGGAATAAGAGATGAGAATACAGGCAGCTTTGAAACCTTTGAGTGTCCCATTTTTTCAAGTGAACGTCGCAGTTCAGGCTGAAAAAGTATAACAATAGCCATGATACCGAGTGTAAATGCACCGTTAATAATAAAAGTAAGGGCTTTGAGCCTTAGAATTACAGCAAGGCAATAAACAACGCCAATTACGATAACACCCTTTACAAGCCCGCCTGCTCTTGTTTCCCTTACAAGAATAATACCTCTGTAAATTAGAAATGTCAGAACTCCGACATCAATAATATCACTTGGAGTTATCGGGAACACACTCTTTATATAACTCCACATCGTATACAAAAAATCCATACGTTACTCATCCTTTTAAAAGACGGGGTATACGTCTGATGCATAAACCCCGCCGCTTTATCGTTATTTTTATTTTAACACAAACAGTATTATTATTTCAAGTGTATTCCCGAGATATCATAATTTATTGCTGTTTTTTTCTTTGACAGTTTGCCTGATGGCATAAACAAGCTGACGAACATCATTTGCTGTATTGAATACAGACGGTGAAAATCTTACAGTTCCATCCGGCAGGGTTCCTATTTCTTTGTGTGCCAAGCCTGAGCAATGGAGACCTCCTCTGAGGGCAAATCCCTTATCACTCAAGGACTCAGCAGTCTGATTTGATGTTATTCCTTCTATATTGAAGGATACTATAGGAAGATACTTTACTCCAGGCTTACGATATATTATAACGTCACTTATTGTACTGATTTCACTGATGAATATATTACAAAGCATAGTTTCGTGATTAAATATCTTATCCAATCCTGAATCTGTGATAAAGTCAATTCCTGCACCAAGAGAAATTGCACCGACTGTATTAATAGTTCCGCTTTCAAGACTGTCCGGCAGAAAATCAGGCTGCTCCAGTTCAAGAGAGGTACTGCCTGTTCCGCCCTCCATTATATGAGGTATTCTGTATTTTCCGTCAGTTATCAGCAACCCAGTACCAGATATGCCATAAAGACTTTTGTGCCCGGAGGTACATAATATATTAATCCCATCTGACATTTTTACTGGGATAACCCCGCATCCCTGAGCACCGTCGGCAATAAAGCAAATGCCATGCTTTCTGCAAATAGCTGCAATTTCACGGAACGGCATAATCTGTCCGGTTACATTACTGCCTACCATGCATACTATTGCCTTGGTTTCAGGTGTTATCAATTCTTCAAAGGACCTTATGGTCAAATTGTAGTCATCATAAACCTTTGCTACACTGTATGAGATATTCTCTTTTGACATTGCATAAATCGGCCTTGCAACTGAGTTGTGTTCATATGATGAAATGATAACATTATACATCTGCTAACTTTATTTTAGATATATTTCCATATTATCATAATACAAAATGATTTTTTCTATAATGGAGTGAGAAATACTCTTCTTTGCATGAGTATTGGCATTTTTCCAGAATGAAATCATATCAATACAGCAATTATCAGTATTATTCACCTTTTCTTTAATGATAAGATTAATATTTTCTTTTTCCTTATCCAGTGTTTCTATTTTCGAAAGTATACACTTGTTAATTTCAGTTTTTTCTGCAAGGCAATCCAGCAGTTTATTTATCTTTTCATTTATTGCAGATATTTTAATTCTGCTTTTTTCAATCTCATTTTCATCGTCTCTGGTTACAGGTATCTGCATTAATCTGTTAAGCTCAGATAAAATTATTCTTTCTGCTATTTTTTCAATCATATCTACCCTTATAGCTTTTTTATTATAGATACATATGTCAAATTTAGATTTTTTACAGTACAAATAGTAATATTTTGTTTGGTATTTATTAATTGTATATTTAATTTGCATTTTTTGTCCGCATTTACAGTATACAAGGCCACATAACCATGACGAAATTCCTGAGCCTGAATTATTCATATACTTGTTTTTATTGATACGCTTTTGAACCTCCAGCCACACTGAAGCATCTATAATTCCATTATGTTGCCCTACCGTTATAAATTGCCCATCAAAGCTCCTGTTTTTTGTACCCTTTCTTCTTTCAGATGATCCATAACTATAACAACCATTTTTACCTGTGAATTTATCCATGCTGTCTGTTATTTCTGCTCCCTTTTCAAGGAGATATGTATACACATCTGAATCTGCCTTAACATAAACAGGATTTACAAGAATAGCACTTACTGTTGATGCCGTCCAGGTTTTTCCCTTACTAGTTCTGGTGCCTGAATTATTAAGACAATCTGCAGTTTTCTGCAAACCCATTCCTGAACAGTACATATTGTAAATATCCTTAACAATATTTGATTTTGACTCATCTTCTTCCAGCCTTGAAGAATTTACACCATTAATTATTGCAGGGACTTTTTTATATCCCAGTGGCGGGGGTCCTGAAAGATACATGCCTTTGCATGCTCTTGCATAGTAATTATCCCTTACACGCCCTGCTATAGTCTCTCTTTCCATCTGTGCAAAGGACATGAGGATTGCCAGCATCATACGTCCCTGAGGAGTAGATGTATCAAATTCTTCGCAGCAGCTTCTTACTGAAACACCAAGCTTATCAAATTTATTCAGAAGTTGCAGAAAATCGAGAAGACTTCTGCTTAGTCTGTCAAGTTTATATATGATTATTTTATCAATAATACCATCCTGAATATCATTAATCATCTGACGGAAAGCAGGTCTGTCTGTGCTTTTTCCGCTGAATCCCCTATCAGTATAAATTTTATATTCATCAAAGCACTTTGCTTTACACATATCTATCTGCGACTGAACGGAAATACTGTCCTGTTTGTTTACAGACTGTCTTGCATAAAGTGCTGTCAAATTACTTCCTCCTTTTTGCAATAGTATTGTCGGAGAGCTTGTAAAAATAGTCAGCTTTATTTTCAATAATCCTTATTTTTGATATATCGTCAAGTTTTTGTTCAGCTTCTGTACATTCCCTGCAAAATACTTTTACTGAAATTTTTTCATCTTTGTAATTATCCAAAAGCTTATATAGTATAGAATCACCCCCTATTAAATATATGACATTACAGTATATTTAACATTTTAAAGCAAAATGTAAACGATTTATAAATTTGTAAAATTATATTGACATATAAAGAAAAATATGCTAATATTACGGTAATTTATAGAAAGGAGTAAATAACATGAGAGGTACTATAGCGAAAAAAAACTAAAAACTGAATATGAAGTGCAGTAACATTTTATTGTTAGCTGTACGAAATCAAGCCTTTCGAAACATGCAAACTTTATTGTTTTTATATACAACAAAGGACGCACCGAAATTGGTGTGTCCTTTTTATTTTCATTTTTATATGTTTTGAATGTTTCAGGGTTAACAGAAAGGAATGCAACATAATATGCCAAGTGTAATTGAAATGAAAGACCTAACAAAAACCTTTAAAACACTAAATCGTCACGAAGGACTTAAAGGTAGTATCAAAGACCTGTTCTCCAGAGATTATAAGTATATTAATGCCGTTGACGGCATTACAATGAACGTTGAACAAGGGGAAATCGTCGGGTACCTTGGACCAAATGGAGCAGGAAAATCAACTACTATTAAGATGATGACAGGAATCCTTGAGCCATCATCCGGTGAAATACTTGTAAATGGTCTTATTCCATATAAAAACAGAACTCAGAACGCGCAGAATATCGGAGTTGTTTTCGGACAAAGATCACAGCTCTGGTGGTCACTGCCTGTAATTGAATCATTTAAGCTGTTAAGGGAAATATACAAAATTGATCCTAAGGTATACAATGAAAATCTTGAGATGTTCAACAGTATTGTAAACCTTGAACCTCTCTATATGAAGCCTGTACGTCAGATGTCTCTTGGTCAGAGAACCCTCTGCGACATAGTTGCATCATTCTTACATGATCCTAAGATTGTATTTCTCGATGAACCTACAATTGGTCTTGACGTATCAATGAAGAGCAAGATCAGGGAAATCATTAAGCAGATTAATGCAATTAAAAATACAACTATAATTCTAACAACTCATGATATTGGTGACGTTGAAGCGCTTTGTAAAAGAGCAGTTATTATTGATAAGGGAACAACTGTATTTGACAATGACTTTAGCAAGCTGAAAAATGCATTCGGAAAGTACAGAACACTTAAAATTGCTAAGGACAGCGATGAGGAAGTCAACAAGAAAATTCTTTCTATTGTTGATGCAATCAACGCAGAAAGCAATGCAATCAATATTATCGAACGTGAGGATGATCCTGAATCACAGCACTGGATTGAAATGCTTATCAATGAAGAAATTGAACCTCTTGCTGATGTACTTAACAAATGCATGAAGAAATCAAAAATTGATGACATAAAAATTGAAGAAATTTCAACAGAAGATATTATCAAGAAAATCTATGAAGGAGCTGAAAAGAAATGAATGTCCGCGCAGCATTAGCTTTTAACAAAATGTCATTTCAGGAAATAGTTTTTTTTCGGGCATTTTTCTTATTGACAATTTTGGCAAATATTATTTTTACAATAATTGTTTACTTTCTCTGGCGGGCAATATTTGATGGTGTCGGAACTGATACCATAAACGGTATGACCTTTCAGCAAACCTTCTTATACCTTGCCAGTGCAAAAATATTAAACAGCGTTGTTATTTCATACTGTGAATGGCAGATGTCAAGAGATGTACAGACTGGAAACATTGCAACAAGCTTCTGCAAACCGATTAGCTATCAGTTCAGAATGTATTCAAGTTGTTTCGGTTCCATATTATCCAATTTTGCTATAATGTTCATCCCGTCAATAATTATTGTTGCAATTGTTGCAAAGGGTGCTATCCCTATTGGAATTAACCTTCTCTTCTTCCCAATAGCGTTTATTCTGGCAGCTTTGCTCAATATAACCTTTGATTTTCTCATTGGTCTGCTCTCTTTCTTTACTGAAAGTGTCTGGGGAATAAGCACAATGAAGGACACAGTAGTTCGCCTTTTATCTGGTGCAGTAATTCCAATTGCATTCTTCCCTGACAACATAAGAAAGGTTCTAGAGTTTCTTCCTTTCCAAGCAATTTATAATCTGCCTATTCAGATTCTCACAAATCCAAACTATTCCTTATGGGATATATGCAGAGCATTGCTGATTCAGCTCATCTGGGTTATTGTCCTGTTCCTTATCAGCAAAATATGCTTTATCAGGGCATCAAAGCATGTCATGGTAAACGGGGGCTGATCGGCCTACAATTTTAGAAAGGAAACCTGTTAATGAAACGAAGTATTTTTAATTACATAAAAATTTATTTTATGATGATTTCGCAGGACTTCAAGTCAAAGATGGCATATCGTGCTGATTTTATTATAAGCACAATTGCAATGATTCTGGTTAATCTTGCAGGGTTTGCTTCATTCTGGCTGATGTTCAGATCTATACCTGCAATAAAGGGATTTGACTTTGATGAGTTGCTGTTTATGTATGGCTTTGCTGTTCTTGCCGCATGTCCATTTCAGATTTTATTTGATAACCTTTGGCAGCTTTGGGTTCATGCTATGCAGGGCGATTTTATCAAGTACTGTTTCAGACCTATAAACCTCTTCTTCTATTATGTTGCAGAAACACTTGATGCAAAGGGCATAGGTCAGTTAATATATGGACTTGTTATTTTTATTTATGCATGGATTAAAATTGGTATCCCAGTTACTTTTGCAAGTATTGCAATTCTTCTGATATCGCTTGTCGGGGCTTCACTTGTTCTCATCGGAATAATGACACTTGCTTCTGCGAGTGCATTTATAACTATCAACGGAGCAACATTTATGGTTCTGTTCAATGATTGCAGAGAATACGCAAAATATCCTACTACTATCTTCAATAAGTTCTTCAGAGTTATATTCACATGTGTTCTCCCTATAGGATTTATATCTTTCTATCCATCAATGTACTTTATCAGACCTGAACAATTTTCCGTTATTTCTCTGATATCACCTGTTGTCGGCATTGTGGTATTTTATATTGCTTACAAGCTCTGGATGCTTGGTGCAGTTAAGTATGCGGGAACAGGAAGCTAATGGAATAAATTTATCACGTTGTTATATGTTCCTTTTGCAAATATGATAGCAGAAAGTAATGGGGATTAATATACTTATTCAAACGGACGCACTTATTGCGTCCGTTTATTTTTCAAAAATTAGTATCCATGTATAGTGATGGAATAATCACATGACCACCATCTTTCATTATACCCTTTATAGCAAGATTAAGGGCATGAGTACAGTTAAGTGTAAAAACAACATTTTCAGTTTCAGCTTCAAAAAAGCGTGCTGCCGCAGCCCTTGCGCCGTAAACTGCCTCTGCTGTAGCAATTGAAAGCTTATGACCGCTTCGCCCAGGATTCCCACCATACTTTGTCATTGCTGTTATTACAGCATTTCTGACACTTTTAGGCTTTGGAAATGAAGTTGCGGAATTATCAAAGTTTACCATATAGCACCTATCTTTCCATTATTCCTTTTTGGCTGATGTTATTACGGTTAAGAACTTCAATGACTTTCTCAACATCACCGTAAAATGCTATACTGTAACCACAGCCGGAGGCAAGGTTTTTTGGCGTACGAATAACTTCGGTGTTTATCCCCTCGTATTTAAGGAGATTCTGCGCTTTTATTGCATAAGTTATTGAAGATAATGCAATCGTATATCTCTTCAAAACCATCACCTCAGATATTAAAATGCAGGGGCTCATAAACAGAGCCCCTGCAATATAATATTCTATAATATAAAAAAAGTGAATAAGTTATGAGTTATTACATTTTTTCAGCATACATACTGCATGAGCAGAAATGCCTTCCCCGCTTCCCGTAAAACCAAGATGCTCTTCAGTAGTAGCCTTCACACTGATACAAGAAATTTTAGTACATAATGCATCAGCAATATTTTTTCTCATTTGTTCAATAAAAGGAGCAAGCTTCGGACTCTGACATATAACTGTACAATCAACATTGCATATTTCATATCCATTATCAGTCATTATCCCATAAGCCTTTTTCAGTAAAACAATGCTGTCAGCATTTTTATATGCGTCATCGTTGTCCGGAAAGTGTTTTCCGATATCCCCAAGAGCAAGTGCGCCAAGAATACTGTCCATCAACGCATGTACAAGTACATCTGCATCCGAATGTCCAAGCAGACCTTTTTCAAAAGGAATTTCTACCCCGCCAAGAATAAGCTTTCTTTCACAAACAAGCCTGTGAACATCATATCCGTGTCCGATTCTGAACAAATCAATCAGCCTCCATTGCAATTATAGCTTCAGCTATGGCAAAATCTTCAGGAGTTGTAATCTTTATATTTTTATAATCTGATACAGTCATATTCACCTTTACACCGACAGCCTCAACCATCTGACAATCATCTGTGAAGTCAAGTTCATGCTCGTTTGCAAAGTTGACACCCTCATAAAATTCTTTTTTTCTGAAAATCTGTGGCGTCTGTGTTATATAAAGCTTTCTTCTGTCGGGAGTATCAGTAATCAGACCACCATCAACTACCTTGAGGGTATCCTTTACAGGAACGCCTAAGACTGCTCCCCCGAAAATTGAGGCATCCTTTATGCACTTTTCTATGTGAACAGAGTTTACAAGCGGTCTAGCGCCATCATGTACTGCAACAAGGTCAGTATCTCTTGAAACATACCGAAGAGCATTAATAACAGACTTCTGACGTGTTTCCCCACCCTCTGCAATTGTCTTGAATTTAGTTATACCAAAGCTTTTTGCATATCCGTTTATTGCTTCAGCATCACATTCCCTTGCTGATACAATTATCTCTATAACGCTTTCTATCTTTTCAAATGCAAGCATTGAACGAACAATAACAGGCACTCCGGCAAGCTGTTGAAGCTGTTTGTTGATTCCATTCATTCTCTGGGCATTGCCTGCCGCTGCAATAATAACCGATACTGTATTCAACAAAATCACCCTTTACATAACTTCATCAAAGTTTCCAAGAAACTTGAAATATGAATGCTCTCCCTTTAATTCTTCAAGGAGGCTTGCAGCCTTTACATCATTGCAGTTGCCTGAAAAGTCAAGATAGAATATTACTTCAAAATCCTTGCCAGCAACAGGCTTGTTTTCTATTTTAACAAGGTTAAAGCCATTTACTGAAAACTTCGTAAGAAGTCTGTACAATGAGCTTTTTGTATGAGGGATGGAAAGAGAAACAGAAATTGTTCCTGCATCACTTTTAGCAATGAACCTTTTTGATATACAGATAAAACGTGTATAATTCGGATATACATTTGCTGCCTGAGACTCAAGAATTTCAAGTCCATATATTTCTGCTGCGTCAGGAGAACATATGCAGGCAATTTTTTCATTACTTTCTGCTACAAGCTTTGCAGCCAGTGCAGTATTAGGATACTCACGCTGTTCAAGTCCCAAATGTCTTATGAAATCAGAACATTGCGACAACGCCTGTTCATGAGAATAAACTGCTTCAATTTCATTGAGTGCAGTTCCCTTTTTTGCAGCAAGGCAATGTTTTATCTCTACTCTTACAACTGCATTTATATAGAAATCATATTTTGCCATAAGGTCATAGGTTTTTGAAACAGAACCAACAGTTGAATTCTGCAACGGTAGAACACCGAATTCACATTCACCTGAATCAACGGCCTTGAAAACATCCTCAAATTCAGAAACAAAGTTTATCTTCTGTGATTTGAACAGCTTTCTGCATGCCTTTTCTGAATATGAACCCTCAGTTCCCTGACAAACAACTGAACCTGCTTTTTCAGGTTCAAACGGCAAAGCTTTTACAAAGTTATCAGACTTTGAAATTTCCTGCTGTTGAATGCATTTGCTGATATCCATTATTGACGCAAAAAGAACAGCTGCACCATCCTTTAAATTGTCAGGTGAAAGCTCCCTTATTCTTTCAATTAACTGTTTTTCTCTGTCACCCTGCAAAACAGAGAGGTTTTTTTCCTTTTTATAATCTGCAACATTTCTGCATACATTCATTCTTTTTATAAATAAGTTCAGAATTTCCTCATCTATTTTATCTATTTCCTGCCTTAACTCTGCTAAATCCATTTTGAAATTCATTCCTTTCTGCTGTTGTTTCCGATAAAAGAAATAAACAACAACATGAAAATTATTCTTAACGTAAAACCTGATGAAATAAAATACAAAAAAATTATAGCATGTTAAGCCCCCATTTGCAATACGCTTTTGCTTTGATATGGAATTATACCTATTGAAAAATAAAAAATAGTATGGTAAAATTAATATAGTTTGTTTTAATATTTACATTTTAAACCATAATTTAATATAAGGAGAAAAATGAACAGGAATAATAGAAAGAAACCTGCAAATTCTGAACGCTCAAGAAAATCACGACGTAAATGGTTTGCAAGATTGAGAGTATTTGCCCTTCTGATTGTTCTGGCCGGTTCAGTTTATGGCTTGTTTTCACTTGGCGGCAACAGCGTTTCAGAACTGATAATTGATAAAACCCGGTATTCACAGCTTAATGTTGCCCTGGAAGAAACTACAGTTGAATCGCAGACAAATGTATCCGGAACTGAAGAAGAAATAATTGCCCCTGATAACGAAGTTATTTCTGCAATGGCTTCTGTTCCAAATCCACAGCTTAAATCCTCTTATCCGATAGAAGGGGAAATAAACAGCAGTTATGCTATTGTATATGATGTTCAGTCAGATGAAGTTTTGTTTGCTAAAAATGCAGAAGAAAAATGTTATCCAGCAAGCACAACAAAAATACTTACCGCCGCACTTGTTCTTGAATATGCTGACGCTAATATGCAGTTCACTGCAGGTGATGAACTTGACCTTGTAAGTCCAGAATCAAGTCTTGCAAATCTTAACAATGGAAGTGTGCTTGACCTTGAAATGATGATAGATGCACTTATGCTCCCGTCAGGAAATGATGCTGCATATTGTGCTGCCTCAAACATAGGACGTGTTATTGCTGACAATGAAAATCTCAATGCCGATAAAGCAGTAAAATATTTTGTTGCTCAGATGAATGAAAGGCTCAAAGGTATCGGTGCTGAAAACTCCCACTTTGAAAACCCTGACGGATTCCATGATGACAACCACTATACAACTGCTATGGACATGCTTAAAATATCATTGTACGCAACACAGTTTGAGGGCGTCAGAAATTCTGCCGCAAAACCTTCAAGAAATGTTACTTTTTTATCAGGTGAGCAGATTTATTGGGAGAATTCCAATAAGCTTATACATGAATACAGTGATTGCTACTACATGTATGCTAACGGTCTTAAAACAGGTATGACAGACCAGGCAGGATATTGTGTTGTAGCTACAGCAAACCGTTTCGGACATGATATAGTAGTCGTTGTTTTGGGTGGTCCTGCTTCAGATAAAAGATGGAATGACACACTATGGCTTCTCGATCAGGCATTTTCAGTAATAAGAGAAAATAATTAATAAAATAAGCAAACTTGAAATTTTTAAGCGTAGGTTTTGTATTCGAGGCTAGTACCCTTGAGTTTGCAGAACTCAGAAAGGAATGGAAATAATGATTGTTAAACCCAAAATAAGAGGATTTATATGTACATCTTCTCATCCGGACGGATGCAGAAAGAATGTTGAAAATCAGATTAACTATGTAAAAAAACAGCCTGAGGTCAATGGTCCAAAAAAAGTTCTTGTAATAGGTGCTTCAACAGGTTATGGTCTTGCTTCAAGAATATCTGCAGCTTATGGCAGTGGTGCAGAAACAATCGGCATAATATTTGATAAGCAGGGTTCTGACAACAGAACCGGCACAGCAGGATGGTATAATACTGCTGCTTTTGAGGACTTTGCAACACAGGATGGATTATATGCAAAAACTATCAACGGTGATGCATTCTCAATAGAAATAAAGGATCAGACAATTGATCTTATCAAAAAGGATCTCGGCAAAGTTGACATGGTTATTTACAGCCTTGCAGCTCCGAGAAGAACAGGTGCAGACGGCACAGTATACAGCTCTGTCCTCAAGACAACAGGATCTGATTATACAAACAAGACAATAGATCTCAAGACAAAGAATATTTCAGATGCAACTGTTACACCAGCTTCTGATGAAGAAATTTTCAACACAGTAAAGGTTATGGGTGGTGAAGACTGGAAGGACTGGATAAAGGCACTTAAAGATGCAGATGCAATAGAAAAGAATGCAGTAACTGTTGCATATTCTTATATTGGCCCTGAACTTACACATCCAATGTATTTTGATGGTTCAATAGGTGCGGCAAAGGCACACCTTCTTAAAACCTCAAAGGAAATCACATCTGAATTCAACGGAATTACAGCATATGTATCTGTAAACAAGGCTCTTGTAACACAATCAAGTGCGGCTATCCCGATTGTACCGCTTTATATTTCAATTCTGTACAAGGTTATGAAGGAAAAGAACTTACATGAAGGCTGTATTGAACAGATGTACAGACTTTTTGCACAGAAGTTATTCGGCGGAAATATTGAAACTGACAGCGAAGGAAGAATCAGACTAGATGATCTTGAAATGACGGAAGATGTTCAGAAGACTGTTTCAGAACTCTGGGATAAAATCAATGACGAAAATATAGACAGTTGTTCTGATATTGACGGATACTGGGAGGATTTCAATGAGCTTTTCGGGTTTGGCATTTCAGGTGTAGATTATGATGCCGATACTGATATAACTATTGGAATCAAGAGTTTATAATTTACTATCTGTATATACTAGGCTATAAAATACAAAACCGCAGTACGTTTTATGTACTGCGGTTATTTTTATTCATATAATCTGTTAAGCAAAACTTTTTTTGTACGGTTCTCATAAATTGCAATAAGAACTACTGCAACAAGTGATATTCCTGAAATCAGGAATCCAAGCTTCATTCCTGCAGGGAAGAACTTCATTTCAATTGTATGCTGCCCCTTTGTAAGCTCAATGCCTATAAGAGCATCACATACCTTTACAGGCTCCGTCTTGACCCCGTCAACCCAGATTGTCCAGCCCGGTTCATAAGAAATTGTTGTGAACAGAACACCGTCTTCTTCCGCTGTAACATTACCCTCAAGGTGATCTTCCTTAAATGATGTAATTTCAAGCGGTGACTTTTTTAGCTCATCAACAGCTGTCTGGAATTCTTGTTCATCAAGGTAATAGAACAGGTTATCCTTGAACAGAACCTCATTTTTCTCTTCTGTAATGGTGGTAATCAATGAGAATTGTTCCCCGCTCTTAAAATGTCCCATTGGTTGTATAACTTTGTTTCCACCCTCATAGTAGTAATCAACAAACTCTTCATTAAGCCATAGATTGACTTTTCTCTCATAGTTACTAGGGAAATACATATATACCATATCTTCAGTCGGAGCTGTTACAAGGTATTCTATATGTGAATTCTTGCCATCAACTTCAGGAACATATTTTGTGTGATTGCCATAGGTTGATAATTTTGCATTTTCAGGAATTACTTCATCAATTTCAATTTTCTCAAAGAAATTTGTGTATTCCTGTCCAAGCATTCCGGACAAAAGAACATTCTGATTATAAAATGGGTTGTCCCCAGAAAGAGTAGTATCAAGTATATCTTTATCTACCATATAAGCAATCGGAAGAGCATTCGGGTTTTCATAAATATAAAAAATATTCTTATCGTCGCCATTTGCAAGCACCATTTCATCGTAATGCTTATTTCTTTCAACAATCGGAGCTTCTTCTCCGTCTGTAACTGTTGCTCCCTTTTCCATTACATATTTGATTCCGAATAGTGAGTCAGTAACATATGTTGCACCCTTGTATTTTATATAATGCCCGCCATATGAGAATCCAAGCTTTCTTAAAAACTGAATCGGACCGGCATTCAGAGTTGAACTTGAATGTGAAATACCATAGCTTCCGAAAGCCATAGCGTCATTTACTGTTCGGTGATAATTCTTTTCAATTCTGTAGACACCGTCATCCATGTCATATATTTTTTCAACGGTATCCCTGCCAAGAGTAATGTACTGATTGTATGAAGAGTAATTTGAGTAAGTTACATCCATATCAATTGCAAACAAATTATACACAGTCGACAGGATATTTTCTATAATTACAACTGAAAGAATAAATACAAGAACACGTCTGCTTTCATAATTCTTTTTGTGTAAGTATATAAGAAGACCATAAGCAGCAGTAAGAATTACAGCATACCAGACTGAAAAGACTACGTTAATATTTTCAAGCCCCTGCTTGTCCACATAGAAATAATAACCTGTCAAAAGAATCAGCACTACTCCAATTTCCTTGCAAGATATTCCTTCAAGTCTTTCAAACGCCTGCACAGCCATAAGTATAAGAACAAAGCAGAAAGCAAATGAATATCTGTATGGAAGCCAGTTAGGCACCTGGAATCCATGCCATGCAATGTCTATATTTGAAATATACATTGATAGCAGAACAGAAAGTCCGAGAGCACCATATCCTATTTTCTTTTTGAGTTCTATATTGTTATTGAAGAAAAACAGCGGAATAAGTATGATTGTAATAACTCCGCAATATACCACAGGAGAACCTTCAGGACGACATGTATCATAAGAGTTTGGCATGAGATTTACAAAGAAATCAAACATATCAAACTGAGTACTCCATTCAAAATTAGGATCAGTGAAGTCAAGCTTTCCAAGGCTCAGGCTTTTATAGAGAGGTATCAGCAGCCAGCTTGCAAGAGCAGCTGCGAGAATTCCTCCGACACCAAACTTAACCCCTCTTATTAAGAAATGCTTGAATTTAAACGGAGATGTTTCAGGTGTCATAAAGAAATAATATGCAAGAAAATAAATCACACTGAAAAATGCAATCATCCAGCCGATATAAAAGTTTGCTATAAACATTACAGCAAGCGGAACTATAAACCAAAGCCACTTATTCTCGTTTATAAGCTTTTCAATTCCAAAGCAAATTACAGGAAGAAGTATTATTCCGTCAAGCCACATTGGATTCATAAGTTGAACAATTACATATGACATTAATGAATATATAATTGAAAATGTAAGGCATGGGAAAGAAGAAATTTTCCTCGATTTCTTAAGAAACAAACAGAATGTTAATCCCGCTGCACCAACCTTGCAAAGCTGCATAATCAGAATGGATTCCGTCATCATTGCTCTTGGCAAAAGCATAACAATAAGCATGAATGGGCTTGCAAGGTAATACGCAAATATTCCAATGGTTTCACCGCTGAAATTACGGCTCCATGAGTTTACAAGACCTCCGTTCCCCCAGAAAGCATCTCTCATGTTTTCATAATAGTATACATACTGACCGTTCAGGTCAAGTACGAGAACAGATTCATCACCGAATGGGTGAACCCCGAAAATTGCATATGCGCCAAACAAAATTACTGCTGGAATTATAAAAGCAGCAAAATATAATTTTTTACTGTATAAAAAGTCCCATAAATTAAATTTGAGACTTATTTTACTGTTGCTTTTCAATGACTTTCCTCCAATTCATTATGATGTTTTGGTTATTGAAATTACAGCTTCCAATATGTTATAGTAAAAATATCTGTGCTGTCCGATAGTTTTCTATATTATTATAATTTATTTTATTTATATTTACAATACAACAAGCAAAAATTCAGAACATCACCGATAAATTATTATCAGCAGACACAATAATTAATATAACATATATAAATTGTAAATACAACAACAGTTTAATTACAATTTATATACAATTTATACAGAAGTTAAGAAAAGTTAAATTTGCTCTTGTTTCCAGTAAAAATGTATGATATAATTAATAAGAACATTTGTTGTAGTAATAGGAGGACCTGTAAATGCATCTTTTTGAGAAAACCATCAGTTCCGAAACAATTTATGAAGGTAAAATTATTACGGTAAAAAAAGATAAAGCTGAACTTGAAAACGGGGAAATCGTTACAAGGGAGCTTGTTGTTCATAATGGCGGCGTATGCGTTGTTGCATTGACAGATAAAAACGAAATTCTTCTTGTAAAACAGTTCAGATATCCATTCAGCGAAGCCCTACTTGAATTACCGGCAGGTAAGCTTGAAAAAAATGAAGATCACCGTGACGCCGGACTTCGTGAGTTAAAGGAAGAAACCGGTGCTGTTTGTAAAAAGTTTGAATATCTTGGCGTAAGCTATCCTTCCGTGGCATATTTATCAGAAAAAATTCATATTTATTTAGCTATGGGACTTAAATTTGAGTCACAGAATCTTGACAGTGATGAATTCCTTGATGTAATTCCTGTCAAAATTGATGATGCAGTAAAAATGGTTATGGACAATGAAATAAAAGATGGCAAGACACAGACTGCTATATTAAAGGCATATCTGCTTCTAAATGAAAAAAAAATAACCGGCAGATAAAGGAGCACCGCATTCCGGAAATCCGCAAATCTATACGGATTTTCCATTCTGCGGTCTGTCCCTGTATCCGCCGGTTATACCTGCTTTATTACAGACCTGCTTCTTCTGCCTCTTCTTCTGCCTGCATCTGCTCGATATGACGAACGTAAGCGTCTAATATCTGGCCTTCAATAAGCTGTCTTGATTCAGGAGAAATAGGGTGTACGATATCCCTGTAAATGCCGCTCTCGTCCTTACGGCTTGGCATTGCAACGAATAATCTTTCATCGCCCTGCACTACCTTGATATCATGTATAGCAACCATGTTATCAATTGTAATTGAAATTACGGAACGAAGTCTTCCCTCTGGGATAATCTTTCTGATTTTGATGTCTGTGATGTTCATTAAATAACGTCCTCCTTAAAAAAATTGATTACATTGGAAATTGTTAAAAAGTTTGCTTACACAGATATTATGAATCATTTTATGGTAATATATACAGTGGAAAACAACTATTTATTTATTTCACAAATAGTAGTATACTGTTATAATCTGAACTATTTCTTAATGAATAAGGAAATTGTTATAAATTTTCTGTCACATTATTATGCGAGGTGTATAAATATTGGATAAGGACCTACTTAAAGGAAAAAAACATATCCATTTTATTGGCATCGGAGGCTCTGGGATGTATCCGTTGGCGCAGATTCTGCATGCTGAAGGATATTATCTGACAGGCTCTGACAACAATGAAACTGATACTCTTCAGGCTGTCCGTGATATGAGTATTCCTGTTTTTGTCGGACAGAAATCAGAAAACATTGAAGGTGCAGACTTAATTGTCCACACAGCTGCTATCATGGCAGATAATCCTGAATTAGTCGCTGCAAAATCAAGTGGAGTTCCTGTTCTTGAACGCAGTGAATTGCTAGGAATTGTTACAAGCTGGTATGATAATGCAATATGTGTAAGCGGTACTCATGGGAAAACAACAACATCTTCTATGATAACACAAATTCTCTTAAAAAGCAACATAGATATTAGCGTTGTTATCGGGGGAAAGCTTCCTCTTATACATGGAAGCGGCAGAGTCGGAAAATCTGATATTATGGTTTGTGAGGCCTGCGAATTTGTTGACACATTCTTAAAGCTGTATCCTGATATTTCGGTTATACTTAATATAGATGCAGACCATCTTGACTATTTCAAGACCGTTGACAACATAATAAAATCATTTCATAAGTTTGCTGAAAATACAACAAAAGCTGTTTTCGTAAACGGAGATGATGATAACTCTATGAAAGCTGTTGAAGGTATTGATAAAAGTAAAATTATAACCTTTGGCAAAACCAATAAAAATGATTGGTACCCTGCTGATACTGATTATATCAGCGGCATGCAGACTTCTTTCACCCTTATGCATAGAGGTGAAGCAGTCAGCAGAATTACACTTAATGTTCCCGGCAAGCACAATATTATCAATGCCGTTGCTGCAGGGGCAGCCTCCTACTTTGCGGGTGTAAGCGGTGAAAATATTGCAAAGGGACTTTTTGATTTCAGAGGTGCTGGAAGACGTTTTGAAAAATACGGTGAAGTAAACGGAATCACAGTTGTTGATGACTATGCTCACCACCCTGCTGAAATTACTGTTACACTAAATGCAGCAATGCAGATGGGATATAATAATGTGTGGGCAGTGTTCCAGCCTTTTACCTATTCAAGAACATTAATACTTCTGAATGAATTTGCAGAAGCTTTATCAATAGCCGATAAATGTGTGCTTACTGCCATTATGGGTTCAAGAGAGAAAAACACTTGCAATATCTACTCTAAGGATCTTGGCAGTAAAATTGACGGATGTGTATATTTTGATGAAGAAGACCATGACAAAAGCTTTGATCTTGTTACAGATTATATATGTAGAAATGCCCGCAGTGGTGATCTTATAATCACTCTTGGATGCGGTGACATAAATAAAGCAGCTAAAACAATACTAAAAAAACTTAAAAATAGTATGAATGATTAGCAAGTGAAAAAATTCTTGCGTAAGCTTTATACCCTTTGTGCAAGAATGGCAGAGATGAATTTTCTGCTTTCAAAGAACTGACACAAATCCAGAAAGGAATGAATATTAAAAATGAACGAAAAATTATTGCGCGTATACGAATATATTCAAAAAAGAAGTGTTGACGGAATACCACCGTCAATCAGGGAAATCTGCGCAGAACTTGATATCAAATCAACTTCAACTGCAGCAAGGTATGTCAATACTCTCGTTGAAGAAGGTTATCTCGAAAAAATGGATGGCAGAAACAGAGCTATCAAGCTTTCAGGAAAGGGTGCACAAAGAATTCCTGTTGTAGGAACAATTACAGCCGGCACACCTATAACCGCTATTCAGAATATTTCTGAATACATTAATATTCAGGATAACAGATCTCACAGCGGAGAGCTTTTCGCACTGAAAGTAAGGGGCGAAAGCATGATTAAGGCAGGTATACTTGACGGAGATATTGTTATTATTGAACAAATGTCTACTGCAAATAACGGAGATATAATTGCAGCACTTGTTGACGGTGAAGAGGCTACTGTAAAAAGATTTTACAAGGAGAACAACCACTACAGACTTCAGCCTGAAAATGACACAATGGATCCTATTATAGTTGATAACTGCCAAATCTTAGGCAAGGTAATTGCAGTTGTGAGGTATTTATAATGGAAAATAACTTTTTTGATCAAAACGACAATACGCGACTTAATGAGATTAAAAATTCAAACCCTGCAACACAATACAGCAATACACCTGTTCAACAGGATAATCAGCAACAGCAAACAAATTTCAGCCTGCAAAACCAAGGCTATCAACCATATAACAATAATCAACAGCAATACCAGAGTTTCAATCAGCCTTATAACAATAATCAGCAGCAATACCAGAGTTACAACCAGCCTTATAACAATAATCAGCAGCAATACCAAAACTACAATCAGCCTTATAACAATAATCAACAGCAATACCAAAACTACAATCAGCCTTATAACAATAATCAGCAATATCAAAGTTACAATCAGCCTTATAACAATAATCAGCAGCAATATCAAAGTTACAATCAGCCTCATTACAATAATCAACAGCAATATCAAAGTTACAACCAGCCTTATAACAGCAATCAGCAGGTACATGGATACGCTGATTCTGGGGTTGCACCCTTTTATCCTACCAAACCGGCTTCAAGTACAACAGTTGAGGAAAGGCGTGGCATAAGAAAAATATTCAACGGTATTGGCGGAGCCTTAATTGCTCAATATGCACTTATGTATGGACTTGTTATTTTCTTTGTAACGTTGTTCTCAATATATAACTATGGCAATATATATGAATACAGGGAAGCATTTGATGGTGAAGTTCAGATTATGCAGTTTTGGGAAGTAGTTGCTTACACATGGACACCTGCAATTGCAAGTATCTGCATTTTCTTTATATACAATGCAATAACAAAAACTAAATCTAAGGAACTGATTAAGTTCAAGGGCTTTTCAGGTAAATTTGTTCTTTGCGCAGCTATATGTATTTTATGTTTCCAGCAGGTAAGTACATTTATAAGCATGTTCCTTATGAATGTTTTTAACTCAATTGGAATTGAAGTAACCAGCATTGAATATGATATCAGTCCAGGTTTCTGGCCCCAGGCTGCAAATTTCTTTGCAGCAGTAATTCTTGCACCAATTGCTGAAGAAATGCTGTACAGAGGTGTTGTTCTTAAAGCTGCTTCAAAAATAAGCCAGCGTTTTGCAATTTTCTTCTCTGCATTTATTTTCGGAATCATGCATGGAAATCCATATCAGATGGTACTTGGAATTCTGCTTGGAATAATACTCGGATATATTACCATAAAATCAGGATCTATTGTACCTGCAATAATATGCCACATGATAAATAATCTGTTTGCATCTTTATCAGAAATAATCAGTTTGTATAATGAGGAAGCAGGAAATATTTTTTATCTTGGACTTGGTGTCTTATTCTTTATTGGTGGATTAATCACGATAATTATCCTTTTTGTTAAAGGAAAAATACATTTCCCAAGCTATACTGAATACCACAAGCGCAGAACATTCCCTATTCTGTTTACATCCCTATGTATGTACATAATGATGGCAATATACATTTATGATTTAGTAACCAGCTTTGGCAAAATTGCATAGTATATTGATAACAATAAAGAAAACTTTAAAAAACAGGATCAACCTTAATAAAGGGCATAAAGTGCAAAGGAATATCTTAAGGAGTTCATTGAGTCTCAAGGCATATATAAGGCAATAAAATATAAAAATACAAGGCTGTTTTATGACTAACATAAAACAGCCTTGTATTTTTATCCTGCCGCCTGTTCAAACTGTGAGTTATAGAGATCAGCATAAAATCCTTTCTTTGCAAGCAGTTCTTCGTGGCTCCCCTGCTCAATTATATGCCCGCTTTTCATAACAAGAATTATGTCAGCGTCCTTGATTGTAGAAAGTCTGTGTGCAATAATAAAGCTTGTTCTGCCCTTCATAAGCTTTGCAAAGGCTTTCTGAATTCTCTGCTCCGTCATTGTATCTATGCTTGATGTTGCCTCGTCAAGAATAAGCATCGGAGGACTTGTCAGCATTATTCGTGCAATGGAAAGCAGCTGTTTCTGTCCTTGCGAGAGCACCCCGCCATTCTCTGAAACAATTGTATTATATCCGTCAGGCAGACGCTTGATAAAACTATGTGCATGAGCCATCTTTGCCGCCTGAATTATTTCCTCATCAGTAGCGTCAGGGCGACCGTAAGCAATATTCTCTTTAATCGTTCCGGTAAAAATCCATGTTTCCTGCATAACCATTCCGTACATTAAACGAAGGTTGTCACGTTTCAGCTTTCTTATATCAACACCACTGGTCTTGATACTTCCACCCTTAACATCATAGAAACGCATAAGCAAATTGATAAGGGTTGTCTTTCCACATCCAGTAGGACCTACAATTGCTATTCTCTGACCCGGATTTATATTAAGGTTCAGATTCTCAATAAGCGGAACATCTGGATTGTAACAGAAGTCAACGCCTGAAATAGCAACTGATCCATTGCATTCGTTAAGGGTCATATTGTCTCTATCAGAAATTTCAACTTCTTCATCAAGCACTGCAAAAACACGTCTTGCAGATGAAAATGCATATTGCAGTTCTGTTATAACACCAGTAATTTCATTAAATGGCTTTGTATACTGGTTTGCATAGTTTAAAAATGTTGCAATTTCACCAATAGAAACAGCATCAGGAGCACCATTGACAATTGAAATAGCGCCAAAAACTCCTACTGCTGCATAAACAATTCCGTTTACAAATCTTGTTGTCGGGTTTGTCAGAGCAGAATAAAACTGCGCTTTGACTCCGCATTTATAAAGTCTGGCATTTATCTCCTCAAACTTTGCCTGTGATTCATCTTCATATGAAAATGCTTTTACAACCTTTTGATTTCCAATAAGTTCATCTACAAAAGCACCTATCTCACCTTTTACTTTAGCTTGTTCCCTGAACATTCCGTGAGATATTTTTGTAATAAACCATGCAACAAACAATGAAAGAGGGGTAATAAGAATAACTACAAGTCCCAGCTTTACATTAATACTTAGCATAAATACTATCGTTCCAAGAATGGTAACAACACCTGTAAGAAGCTGTGAAAAGCCTTGTAGAAGTCCATCTGAAATCTGGTCAACATCGTTGATTATTCTGCTTATAATATCGCCGTGAGGTGTTCTGTCAGAATAGCTAAGCGGAACAATATTAAGCTTTCTGTAAATATCATTTCTAATATCCTTGACTGTATTGTAAGTTATCCTGTTTGTGCAGGCTGTCATTATCCAAAGAAAGATTGCAGAAGCAACCGCTGTAACAGCAAGCTTAATCAGTATTGGAGGCAACTGAGCAAAATTTACGTTACCCTTACTAACGATAAGGTCAACAGCCTGTCCTATGAATACAGGAACAAGCAATGAAAGGATTACGCTGATAATTGCTGAAATTATTGCAGTTACAAGAAACAACTTATATGGTTTAGTATATTCAAGAAGTCTTGAAAGAACGGATTTACTGCTTTTCATTAAGCTGTCCCCCCTTCCTTTTTTGTTGTCTTAAGTTCTTCCTCTTTGAACTGTGACAAACAAATTTCTTTATACAGATCGCATGTTTCAAGAAGTTCAGAATGTGTACCCATTCCAACAGGAACACCGTCATCAAGAACAATGATTTTATCAGCATTTTTAAGAGAGTTCGCTCTTTGTGAAACAATTATAACCGTCATGTCTGAAAGTTCTGTTGCAATTGCTTTTCGAAGCTTTGCATCAGTTGCAAAGTCAAGTGCCGATGCACTGTCATCAAGAATAAGAATATCAGGCTGTGATGTCAATGCCCTTGCTATAGTAAGACGTTGTTTCTGTCCTCCTGAAAGATTCTTTCCTCCCTGTTCCAGTACAGTATCCAATCCATCAGGCATCTTTAAAACGAACTCCCATGACTGTGAAACTTTCAGTGCCTTTTCCATAATTTCTTCTGAAGCGTCTGCATTTCCCCACTTCAGGTTTTCAGCGATTGTTCCTGAAAACAGAACAGCTTTCTGTGGGACAACTCCTATTTTCTGACGAAGGTTTTCAAGTGTGTATTCGTTAACGTTTATTCCGTCTACAAAAACTTCACCTTTCGAGCAGTCATAAAATCTTGGAATAAGGTTTATTAGTGTTGATTTTCCTGAACCCGTACCACCAATAACTCCAAGAGTTTCTCCTCTTTTAAGGGTAAAACTTAAATTTCTTAAGTCATAATCTTCTGTATTATTATAAGAAAAAGAAACGTTTCTGAACTCAAGCATATATTCTGATTTTTCAACTGTAGCATTATCTTCACCATCTGTAACAGACGGAACTGTGTCAAAGACCTCATTGATTCTTGCAGCACATGCTGATGCCTTTGTGAAAAGGACAACAAGATTTGCAACTACTACAAGGGCAATAAAAATCTGTGTCATATAGTTTACAAACTGAATTATCTGTCCCTGTGTAAGAATACCATCATTTACTCTATATCCACCAAACCAGATTATTGCTGCAATTGAAAGGTTTATGATAACATTTGTTGCAGGATTAAGAAGTGCAGAAAGCTTTCCGACACTTACAGAAGTTGCAAGAAGATCATCATTTGCCTCAGCAAATTTATCCTCTTCATGCTTCTGCATAGAAAACGCTCTTATTACTCTTGAGCCTCTTAAACTTTCTCCTGTAATAAGAGACAGCTTATCAAGCTTTTTCTGAATAACCCTGTAAAAAGGTATTGAGCGTGACATTACAAAATAGAGAACCAGGACAATAAGAGGTATCATAACAAGGAATACTATTGATAGCTTCAGATCAATTGTCATTGACATTATTGCTGCACCAATAACAAGAAACGGCGCTCTGACTACAAGGCGGATAAGCATTGCTACAGCTGTCTGAACTTGATTTACATCATTTGTAATTCTTGTAACAAGAGATGCACTTCCGAATTTATCGAGTTCAGCGTGAGAAAAGCTGTTTATATGTTTAAACAAATCATTCCTGATGTTTGTACCAACTCCCTGAGAGGCTTTTGATGCAAGATACTGACAGCAAAGTGTAAAGCATAACCCAAGAAATCCAAGCAGAATCATTATTCCGCCCATTTTAAGTATATAAGGCTTTCCGCCGCCGCCATTAATCCCGATGTCAATTATTTTTGCCATTACCACAGGTACATATAGTTCAAAGATAGCTTCAACCAGCTTTGTTGCAGGTCCAGCTATAAGCTCAAATCTGTAGGCTTTAAGATATCTGGCAAGTTTAAACAAAATATCAGCTCCCAATAAAATGATAAGATTATGCTACTTTTTTTTGAATATAACAAGCTTACTGAACAGATAATTTATAATAAGTATAAATACCTGCGCTGCTATTTTCATTAATTCCTTATTTAATCCGAGTACATCAACTGTCAGAAGCAGAAAACCAAGCTCCATGAAATAGGATACCAGCCTTGCTGCATAAAATGCAAAAAACTGCTTGAAAAAATGCGCCTTGCTTGTTGATTCGCTCTTGAATACACAGCTCTTGTTTGTAAAGAAAGCAAATGTAACTGCACATATCCATGAAACCGTTGTTGCAACAAATGTATTGGCACCAAGATAATTAGCGCCAAACTGAGTAAGAATTGAAACCAGGGTCGTCAGCCCACCAAAAAAAATATAGAGCCACACACTCTCATGGCTGTAATATAAATCCTGGATTTTTTTAGGGAATGCTGATAAAACTTTATTTATGAATTTATCAAACTTTGTCACGCTGCAACACTGCCTTTCACAGACGGAATATTTCTTTTTCTGACTATTAATGTAAAAATACAATGAAACTAACAATAAAAACATTAATATTGTACCATAAACAGAAGGAAAATCAAACCCGTTTATAAAAATTCATTAAATTTATACAAGTGATAAAAAACTCCTTGCAATTTCCGACTTAAAAAGGTATAATAAATTTAATATTGCTATAATACAACAAAACATTGGAGGACTTTAATCATGCCTATAAAATACGTATTTGTAACAGGCGGCGTTGTTTCAGGTCTTGGTAAGGGGATTACTGCCGCTTCACTCGGGCGTCTGTTAAAAGCAAGAGGCTACAGAGTTACAATTCAGAAGTTTGACCCATATATCAATCTTGACCCAGGTACTATGTCCCCATATCAACATGGTGAAGTTTTCGTTACTGACGACGGTGCGGAAACAGACCTTGACCTCGGTCACTATGAACGTTTTATCGATGAAAATCTTTCAGTTAACTCCAATGTTACTACAGGTAAGATTTACTGGACAGTTCTTAACAAGGAAAGACGCGGAGATTACCTTGGCGGTACAGTTCAGGTTATTCCTCACATCACTAATGAAATAAAAGAAAGAGTTTACCGTGTAGGCAAGCAGGCAGGTACTGATATTGTTATCACTGAAATCGGAGGTACGGTCGGAGATATTGAATCCACACCTTTCCTTGAAGCAATCAGACAGGTTGTAACAGAAGTGGGCCGTGAAAACGCAATGTACATCCACGTTACACTCGTTCCTTACATTGCAGGTTCAGAAGAACTTAAATCAAAGCCAACACAGCACTCAACAAAGGAACTGCTTTCAATCGGAATTCAGCCAAACGTTATCGTTTGCAGAAGTGAAAAGGAAATTCCTGAAGAAATGACAAAGAAGATTGGTTTGTTCTGTAACGTTCGTCCTGAAGATGTTATTCAGAACCTCACTGCTCCTTCACTTTATGAAGTTCCTCTCTGGCTTGAAAAAGAAGGACTTGCAAAGTCAGTTTGTCATCACCTTAATCTAGAAGACAGGAAGCCTGACCTTACTGAATGGATTGAAATGGCCAACAGAACAAAGGCTGCAACAAAAACTGTTACAATTGGCCTTGTAGGCAAATATGTAATGCTTCACGATGCATATCTTTCTGTAGCTGAAGCACTCCGTCACGGCGGAATAGTCAACGACACAAACGTTGATATCCAGTGGATAGATTCCGAAGAAATTACTTCAAAGAATGCTGCTGGAATGCTCAATATGTGCGATGGAATAATTGTTCCTGGTGGTTTTGGCGACAGAGGAATTGAAGGCATGGTTGATGCTATCAGATATGCAAGAGAAAATAAGGTGCCACTTTTCGGAATATGTCTTGGTATGCAGATGGCAGTAGTTGAATTTGCCCGTAATGTAGCAGGACTTTCAGGTGCAAACTCAACAGAATTTGGTGAAACACCTTATCCTGTTATTGATATAATGGAAGACCAGAAGGAAATTACTGAAAAGGGCGGAACAATGCGTCTTGGATTATATCCTTGCAAGCTTATGCCTGATACAATCTGCTCACGTGTTTACGGCGAGTCGCTCATATATGACAGACACCGTCACCGTTGGGAATTCAACAATGCATACAAAACACAGCTCCAAAATGCAGGCCTTACAATTGCAGGGATTTCTCCTGATGAAAGACTTGTCGAAATTGTTGAAATTAAGGATCACCCTTGGTTTGTAGGAGTTCAGTTCCATCCTGAATTCAAGTCAAGACCAAATAAGCCACAGAAACTTTTTGCAGACTTTATCAGAGCTGCTGTTGAATATCATAAATAAGATTAAACTCTCATTATCGGAATGCGATAATGAGAGTTTTTAATTACGCTATGAATGAGCCCCCACTATCGTATGATAATGGGGGCTGATAATGTTTTATTCTTCTACTTGTCTACCAAGGAAATTTGCTGCTGCCTGTGCAAGGCTTTGCTGAACCTCACTTGCAACAGAATCAGCGCCAGATGCAAGGAATGAAACTGCACCAGTGACATCACCGGATGAGAGTATCGGAACGCTTACAATTGCAGGTCTGTCTACTCCTTCAACAGGATACATTTTTTTATCATTAGGATTTGTATATGTGTAAGTTTTTCTTGATTCCAGATACTCCTCAAGGGCCTGTGAAACTCTTCTTTCATTGAATTCCTTTTTCTGAACTCCTGCAACAGCGACAACGTGATCTCTGTCCAGCACTACAATAGGGCAGTTTGCAAGCTTGTTCATTACTTCACAGACATGAGCTGCTGTTGTTGCCATTTCGTTAATTGCAGAATATTTTTTAAAAATTACTTCACCATCATTGCTTGTATATATTTCGAGAGGATCACCCTCACGGATTCGCATTGTTCGTCTGATCTCTTTAGGAATAACCACTCTTCCGAGATCGTCTATTCTTCTAACAATACCAGTAGCTTTCATTATATATACCTCCCATATTTAATATGATGAATTTGTTTAAATTGTAATTATAGTGTTTGATATACAGGCAAGAATATACATAGAATTTTGAAAAAAGAGCAAGTATTTTGCATGAAAATTTTGTCATATAAACTCTTGTTTTGTCTTTTAAAAAATAAGGAATAAAAATTATTATATTGAATATTCATCATAATATTTATCTTCCAGAAAAATTTTTTATACTAATATCCAATCATTAAGTGTACAAAAAATAAGCATTTATATGTATAAAAAAGCGATACATCATGCTCCGATGTATCGCTTTATCGTATTTATTTTATCCGAGAAGTTCTTCCATTTCGTCAATAAGTTCATCAAAGAGTTTCAATGCTTCACTTACCGGCTGTGAAGTAGTCATATCAACACCTGCATTTTTAAGCAATGTTATCGGATCTTCGGAACAACCTCCGCTTAAAAATGCAAGATACTTATCAACGGCAGGCTGACCCTCAGAGAGAATTTTTCTTGAAAGTGCAATAGCCGCAGAATATCCCGTTGCGTATTGATATACATAGTAATCATAATAAAAATGAGGTATTCTTGACCATTCAAGTGCTATTTCTTCATCAATAACAATATCATCACCGAAATAAAGCTGATTAAGCTCTTTGTATATTTCACAAAGTCTGTCGGCTGTCAATCCCTCTCCGCTTTCAGCTATCTTATTGATTTTCAGTTCAAACTCCGCAAACATTGCCTGCCTGTAAAGTGTAGTCCTGAACTGCTCGAGAAAATAATTTATAAGATATGCTCTCTGGATTTTATCATCCGTCTTTCTAAGAAGATACTGCATAAGGAGAGATTCATTGCATGTTGAAGCAACCTCTGCAACAAATATAACATAGTTAGAATACACAACAGGCTGATTCTTATTTGAAAGATAAGAATGAATTGCGTGCCCCATTTCATGAGCAAGGGTAAATTCACTGTCAATGTTATCTTTGTAGTTCAGCAGTACAAATGGGTGAACCCTTGCGCCTGCCGAGTATGCACCGCTTCTCTTGTTTTTGTTTTCATAAACATCTATCCAATTATTCTCAAAGCCTTCTTTAAGAATTTTACCATACATCTCTCCAAGAGGTTTTACTGATTCGGCAATGTTTTTCTTTGCATCTTCATAGGAAATATCAACTGCTGCTTCATTTACAATCGGAACATACAGGTCATACATATGCAGATCATCAAGTTTCATAAGCTTTTTACGGAGTCTTACATACTTATACATATATTCCATATTCTCATGAACAGCATTAATAAGACTGTGGTAAACCTGAACAGGAACATCCGAGCCGTCAAGTGAAGCATGTAAGGTTGATTCATACTTCCTTGCCTTTGCCCTGAACATAAGAGTTTTGACCTGCGATGAAAGCATTGCAGCAGATGTATTCCTGTACTTGCCATACACTCCATACAGAGCCTCAAAAGCATTCTTTCTCAATGTCCTGTCGGAGGAGTGCATAAGGGAAATATAACTGCCGTGAGTAAGCTCATGTTCATTTCCGTCGCTATCCTTTACATCAGGAAATTCAAGGTCAGCATCGTTAAACATCGAAAAAATATTTTCAGGAGCAGATGACATTTCACCGGCAAGGGAAATAATTTTTTCCTCATTCTCGGAAAGAATATGCTCCTTGCTTTTTCTTATATTATAAATATGTTTTCTATACAGTTCAAGATCAGGCAGAGACTTGTAAAACTGTTCAAGAGCATCATTTTCAATGCTGCATATTTCAGGAGCAGCAAATGAAGAAACACTTCCGAGTTCAACTGAAAGAGTTTCAATTCTTCCTGTAAAATCCTGATACTTTGTAACCTTTGTATCCTCATCGGATTTTCTCTGTGCATAGTTTGCCAGGCTGTCAAGGACTACAGCCATATCCTCATTGAGCTTCATAAAATCAAATAAGGCCTGTGCTGATTCAGAAAGCTTTCCTCTGAACTGAGCAATTTTCTCAGGAAATGACTTTGCTTTTTTCAGATCATCAAGCCATGCTTCATCATCCTTATAAATATCATTTATAGCCCATTTATCCTTTTCAGGAATTTCATTTCTTGAAGGTATTCTCTTTATTTCTGCCATATTGTAACGCTCCTTTATTAATGTAACTAAATAAAATATATTATATCACAGTAATATATGATAGTCAAAAAGTTAAAAATATATTCGGTAAATTAAAAGCAACTTTACTGTAACACCATAGCATAATTAATATATCCTCCTATCTAAAAAATTGACCTTTGGGGGCTAAACCGCTCATATTATCACTCCTTTCTACAATTTAATTGTAAATTTTAATTAGAATTTTCCGCTTACTTACATTATATTATCACTGCTAAACTTTGTCAATTAATGTATAAAAAAATAATCTGTGGTATAGTAATACCACAGATCTAACTTTATATTTATTTTTCAGGCTTTTATCTTGTTATCAGTTTCTTAGCTTCAGCTAAAAGAGCTTCCTTAGTATTTTCAATATCCCCATCCATAACCTTACAAAGTATATCATCAAGAACCGCCCCGATAATCGGACCCTTAACTCCAAGTTCTGTAATATCATGACCATCTATTGCAAGGTCTGCAATACTAAGGCAATCTTTTCTCGTTATAATTTCATAACCCTTAAGCTTCATAGCGTCAAGCACCTGCAAACGCTCCATGCAAAAACTCTGCTTTGCCTTACTGTCACCCTTCATGACTTCAATCAAATTATGGAACTGATCCTGTCCAAGCCTTGAAATAAGTCTTCTGACAACCTTTACATCATCAACCGGAGTTACATAATGAAATGCAATTAACTGACAAACATTTTCTATTGTCTCATTATCATATCTGAGTCTCCTGAGTATTTTTTCAGCTGTAACAGCACTTTGCTTTTCGTGGCCGAAAAAATGACCTTCACCCTCTTCATCCTGCTGAAAGCACTGTGGCTTAGAAATATCATGCAGGAAAAGTGCAAGCCTTACAAGAAGAGTGTTTTTTGAATTTTCCACTGCACAGACAGTATGCTCCCATACATCAAAAACGTGATATCTGCTATGCTGATCAAAACCTATACAAGTTTTTATTTCAGGAATAAATCTCATTATTACATCAGAATATTTCAGCAAAACACCAGATGGTGAATCCCCAGTAAGAATAAGATTCAACTCATTTCTTATTCTCTCATATGAAATGCTGTCAAGAAGATAACTACACTCATGAATAGCAAGAGCAGTAATGTCCTCTACTTCAAAATCAAGTGAAGATGAAAATCTCAATGCCCTAAGTATACGAAGTGCATCTTCAGAAAATCTTACAGACGGCTCACCTACACATCTTATTTTTCTGTTGAAGAGGTCTTTCTGTCCACCAAATTTATCTATAATCCCAGTGCGGTCAGAATATGCCATCGCATTGATTGTAAAGTCACGCCTTGATAAATCCTCGGCAAGACAGTTTGTAAAAAGAACAGATTCTGGTTTTCTGTGATTAATGTATTCACCATCTACTCTGTAAGTGGTAACCTCAATATTCATTCCCTCAGAAACTACAGTAAGAGTTCCATGTTTTTTTCCTGTTTCAATTACTTTAAATTCAGAGAAACATTCTTTCATCTCTGCCGGAACTGCACTGGTAGTAATGTCATAATCATGCGGAATGATTCCCATTAATGAATCTCTGACACATCCGCCTACAATATAGGCTTCAAAACCGTTTTTTTCTAAAGCATTTATAATATTTTTAACATTTTGAGGAATAAAAACATCCATATTATCACCACCAGAAACTATTTTACTCATTATCAGTATTAAGGAAATACCACACAATACGTTTCTGTCGATTTTTAAAACAGACTCAGTAACGTAACTCGCTGTTTCTCAAATCAGCGAAACGTAGCCTGAGGCTTTGTGCAGTATTTCTTAAATTCTTATTTTATTAATAATATCATATTTTAATTACAAAAGCAACAATATCCGATTATTTTTCACATATTTAACTGTTATTATTTCAGAACTTCAACACATAATACTACTGCCGCAGATTTAATTAGTTGAAACGTTTTAAAACAACGCCGCAATTAATTTTTATGTTGGCACTTATCTTTTCGTTTTTCTGTTACGTTAAGATCAAACACGCGGAATTTCCGCAGAAGAATGGAGAATAATATTATGCCAAAGAATTGTTCAATTCAGTGTGATGTTACAGGTTGCAAGTACAACCTGGATTCAGAACATTACTGTACTCTTGATGCTATTAAGGTAGGAACACATGAGGCTAACCCAACTGTTCCTGAATGTACAGACTGTATGTCATTTTCCAAGAAGTAATACTAAAAGCTTACCTCTTCTTAACCGATGCCTTAAAGTAAGACATCGGTTAATTTTTTATCTCAAAAACTGCACAAAATACTACCTGCTATTTGTTATTTGTAACAAATAAATAAAAGTGATATTTTTATTATTGACAGGTTATAATATATGTTATATAATATTATTAAAACACAACATGATAAACACTACGGGGGATACATATGAAAGAACAACTCAGAGTTTATCTGGATAATTTATTCCAGGATGCTCCACACACTGCCAGAGCCGCAGAACGTAAAGGTCAACTTTTCCGGACATTATCAGACAAATATGATGAACTTGTTGCTGAGGGAAACGATCCTCAGACTGCTATGAACATAGTAGTACGGTCTGTTTCAAATGTTCCCGCTATTTTTGAAGGCCTTGATAAAGAGGATTATGGGGTTCACAAAGTAAACCATGAGCCGGAAGTTCAGATACTTGCACCTGCCATTCCTGCTTACAAAAAGAAGAAAAAGCATCTCCTGCTGACATGGCCGCTTATTTTATGTTTTATTCTCACGGGACTAATTGGAATTAAAGAAACAAACGGTATTTATTTTCATGTGCCGAACAGACCTCCATTTTTCACTCATGAAGGAAACTATTTTGAAGTAAGCTACTCTGATGATGTTTCATTAGTAAATACAACTACATACCCTGTTGCAGACATAAAAGATATGGATATCGCCGTAGGATATGACAGCATCAACTTCTATACCAGTGAAAGTGACAGCATTGAAATACGTGAATATTCTAACGTTCAGGACGGTAAAAATGAACTCGCAAAAATCAGCTTAAATGGCAATAAACTTGTTATTGATAAAACTGATAATATAACTTCACTCTTTGATTTTGGAATGGGCGACAGGACAAGCTACATTGAAATATATGTTCCAGCTTCATTCTATGAAGTCGCTGACAAGAATTTTGAAATTTCAACAATTTCAGGAGAAATATTCTTTCAGAATGATATCGTTCTCTACACAGACAAACTCAAACTTGAGACATCAAGTGGTGATATTGAGGTTTCAAACTTAACTTCAAATTCTCTTGAAGCGTCTACTATAAGTGGTTCTGTATCTGCATCAAATATTAAAGCAGACAAAACCAACACTGAGACAGCAAGCGGAGATATTCACCTTCAGGATATAAAAGGCAAGATTGAAGCAAATACAATTAGCGGCAGTATGGATATTATCGGTGGAAATGATAATATAAATCTTGGCACTACATCCGGATATATCAATCTCACAAAAGCTGATGGCGTTGTAAATGTAAATACAATCAGCGGTGAAGTTCAGATAACTGAAAGCAAGGGCGGAGCTAATATAGAATCTGCTTCTGGAAATGTTTATTATTTCTGTAATGCTCTCACTGAAGATTCTGATTTCTCAACAATAAGTGGATCACTCAACATCAGCATCCCTGAAAATAGTAATGTTGAATTTGATGCAACTACCGTAAGTGGCTATATTTCCACATTTTTTGGCAATGGAGAAAAAGAGTTTAAAAAGAAAATTGGCGATGGTTCTGTTAATCTTCAAGCCGAAACAGTTTCAGGTTCTATTAATGTCGATATTCAGTATCCTGAAAATATGGATGATATGAATATTCCAGATTAATAACTAACAAATCCTTCTTAAACATATTTTGTAATAACAGATTGACTATTGAGGTCAATCTGTTATTATTTGTGCAAAAAATAAAATTATACGTATAAACTTTAATTTATTGTCAACACTCCCAATGAAAGGGTGTGCTGACATGAAAAAGATACAGAATATTGAACTTGCTTTGCTGACAGGAATGCTGATCACAATTATTTTAAGTGGATTCTGTTCATTTAATGAGAACTACAATGAAATTACAAATAATGTTTTCCGACTTCATATACTTGCCAACTCTGACAGCGATGAAGATCAAGCGTTAAAGCTTAAAGTCCGTGATGCTATACTTAAGGAAACATCTTACCTTTTTGACGGATCAATGTCAAAGGAAGAAACAATCAATACTGTAGAACAGCATATGAATGAAATAAACCAGATTGCTGAAAAGACTATTGCAGAAAACGGTTATTCATACAGTGTGAAATGTGAAATAACTGAAATGTATTTTGATAAGAAAATTTATAAAGATATAACAATGCCAAAGGGCAATTATTCTGCTTTGAGAATTACAATTGGCAAGGCAGAAGGACATAACTGGTGGTGCGTGATGTTTCCTCCGCTATGCCTGCCGGCTGTAACAAACACTGAAGAAATTCTTGAGGAATATGGTGATATTCTAACTAAAGAGGAAGTGGATATGCTCCAGAATCCTGAAAATTATGAGGTTAGGTTTTATTTTGTTGATTTAGTCAGTAAATTGACAGATGGTAAAGAAAAAGATACAGAAAACGCAGAAATTGCTGTTCAAGAAAAATAATATAATGTATATAATTACAGTTAAAATAGAAAATATGCTGTAATTATATACATTTTTTTGTATTATTATATAAGCGATTTATACATATATGTAAATTTCATATAATAATAAGTAAGAATAATTGTAACATATTAATAAAGAAGATTGTTTTTTTTTGTGTAGAAATATTTCTAAAATTCCCTTGTGAAAAATGACTATATATGTTATACTTAATAAGTATTATAATATGAATATGGAGGTATTCACAATGGACGGTACTGGCTTCTTAAAAACAGTGAGCTTTGGCGGATTCGATAAAAAAGATGTTTTAGCATATGTAGATGAATTAAACACTAAAATTTATACATTAGAGGCTGAACTTGATGAAAAGAAAGCCCTGCTTGAAAGCAGCGGCGGAACTGACGGAGAAACTGCCTCAAAATACGAGGAACTTCTTGCAGCTGATAAAAATAAGATCACAGAACTTCAGACAAACAATGGTTCGCTTAAGCTTCAGATTAAAAGCGTAGAAGATGAAATTGCAATCAAAAATAACGAAATTGAAGAACTTAAAAAGAGAACAAGCGAGCTTGAAGATCAGCTTCAGGAAGCTAAGAATAAGATTGCTTCTGGCACTGGGGTTGTAGATCACAGCGCTGTTGACCTCAGTAATGTGTTTATTGAAGCTCAGAAGACTGCTAACACCATTGTTTCACAGGCAAAGGAAAATGCCAAGAAAATGGATGAGGATGCTAAGAAGCTTGCAAATCAGGTTGTTGATGACGCTAACAGCAAGGCATCAACTATTGTAAAGAATGCAGATGACAAGGCTAACAGAATTCTTACTGATGCAGAGGATAAATCTTCAGAAATGCGCGCTGCTGCAGAAGCTATAAAGACATCTGTTTCTGCTGATATCAATGATATCCAGAGTAACATTGCAAAGCTGAAGCAAGTTCTTGAAATGTTCTCAAGCGAAAGCCTTGATACTCTTGATAAAGCAGCTAACCTTATTGATTCAACTCAGGGTTCAATCCGTAAGGGCGGTGTTCCAAGTACAACTGCAGGAAATTCCTCAAAGTCAATGTCTAATCCAAAACCTGCCGTTGCAGCCCCAAAACCTGCTCCAGCACCAGCCCCTGCTCCTAAACAAGCAGTTGCACCACAAACTGCAAAGGCTGCTCCAAAACTCTCAAACTTTGGTTTTGATATGAGTGAAATTGAAAATATGGCTAAAGCAATTGAAGCAGAAGCAAGTAAGGCTCCTTCTTCGGATTATTCTGAAGAAACAGGATATGATGATGAACTGACCCCTGGTCATATCAAACTTTCAGATATGATGTAAACTATGGCTGTATACGAAATAAACACATCAGAACTCAGGTCATACTGTGATAAGCTTAAAATAGGCGATAAAGTTCTGCTTACCGGATACATATTTACAGCAAGAGATGCTGTCCATAAGAAACTGAATCAGTTGCTTGATGAGGGAGCTGAACTTCCTGTTAGCATAAAGGATGCCGTTATTTATTATGCCGGACCTACTGCTGCTCCTGAAGGAAAGGCTGTCGGTTCCTGCGGACCTACTACATCTGGCAGAATGGATAAGTTTGCTCCAAGACTTCTTGATCTTGGATTATGTGCTATGATCGGTAAGGGCGAACGAAGTTGTGAAGTGCAGAATGCTATTGTCAGAAACAAGGCAATTTATTTCTGTGCTATAGGCGGTGCAGGTGCGCTTGCTTCAAGTTGCATAAAAAGCTGTGAGGTCATTGCATTTGAAGAACTTGGATGCGAGTCACTGAAACGACTTTATATTGAAAAATTCCCTGTAACTGTAGCAAATGATTGCAACGGTGGCGATATTTTTTCTTATGGCAGAAATTTTTATAAACAATAATTTTTTAAACATAATAAATTATGGGCAGAGTATTCAGCCCATAATTTATTTTTTTGTGGGGTACTAATGAGGAAAATAGTAAAGGACCGAACTTTTTATTTAATGCTTTTCTCAATAACAATTCCAATAGCATTAAAAGAATTAATTAATTTCGGTGTATCCATGACAGATACATTCATGCTCGGACAAATTTCAGACATACAGATTTCAGCCAGTTCACAAGCAAACCAGCCACAATTCATATTTACTCTTTTCAATTTTGGACTTGCCGGAGGAGCATGCGTTCTTGCCGCACAGTACTGGGGTAAAAAAGATATTGAAACCATCCGAAAAATTATCGGTATGGTTCTGAAAATCAATATAATAATTTCACTTTTGCTTACGCTGACGGTACAATTATTTCCTGAACAGATTATGAGTATTTACATTGATACTTCTGAAGCAAAAGGACAGCTTATTCTTTCTGAAGCTGTTGATTATCTTCGTATAGTCAGTCTGGGGTATTTCTTCTTCGGGCTTTCAATGACATTTCAGAATAGTATCAGGAGCGTGGAAATAGTCAAATTCTCAACGCTTACAAGTTTGATAAGCTTTTTTATCAATGTTTTTTTGAACTGGGTATTTATCTTTGGGAACCTTGGCACAGAGGCTATGGGGATTCGCGGCGCCGCACTTGCAACTCTTATTGCCAGAATTGCAGATTTCGTTATAACAGCTGTCTTTGCTCTGATGATTGACAAACGTCTGCAATTCAAGTTAAAATACATTTTCAAATGGGATAAACAGCTTGGCAGTGACCTTATGAAAATAAGCCTTCCTGTAGTTGCAAATGAATTGATGTGGGCATTGGGTATATCCTGCCAGTCTGCAATCCTCGGTCAGCTTAGCACTGATATAATATCTGCAAATGCTATTGCAAGCGTTTTGCAGCAGCTTTCAACCATCGTTATTATGGGAGTTGCAAATGCAACTGCAATTGTAATTGGTAAAAAAATAGGCGAAAACGATCTTGAAGGTGCAAAAGATTCTGCATGGACAATTTCTGTGTTATCAGTTTTACTAGGACTTATAAGCTTTGTTGTTGTATTCCTGTTAAGAAAGCCATTTGTTATGCTGTACAATATTGACGACGCATCAAGAATACTCACAAAAAATTTGCTTACAATTACATCAGTTTTTGTGTTTTTTGTTTCAGTTTCAGCTATACCAATTGTCGGCATTCTTCGTGGTGCAGGAGATACAAAATATACTCTTAAGCTCGAAGCTGTCTGTTTATGGTGTATTGCCATACCGGTTGGTTTGATAACAGGTTTTGTATTTCATGCCCCAATTCTTGTAGTTTGTGCTGCTCTTAAAATAGATGAGCCATTAAAAAGTGTGTTTGCATTCAGAAGATCTTTGAAAGATAGCACTTATAGGAATGTAACAAGATAGCAAAATATACAAAAATAAACATATAATAAAGTTACTTTATGACAAAAAATTCATCTCTTATAATAAGTTATAAAAATTCACTTGACAAATAGTCAACTTGAGATTACAATGAATACATTGCATACCTATGTATGAATGGTGGGAAGGCTATGTTTCGGAGTAACCGACTAACGAACTGCTCCGTTTCTGGCAGTCTTGATAGCTTGCCTGATGAAGAACTCGTATCTTTATGCGAGGGAAACAGTGCAGCTGTTTCGGTTTTGATTTCACGCTATATCAAGCTTATCTGGAAAAAGTCATATATTTATTCAGGTAATTATATTGATTCAGAGGATTTAACGCAAGAAGGATTGCTTGCTCTGTTAAAGGCAGCAGGAACTTTTGACAAAACCCGAAACGCGAAATTTTCATCATACTGTGACGTATGCATTACTAACCGGATGAAAAATGCAGCAGCAAAAAGCAGGAACATTGCTGAAGATGTTACTGAAACTGACTGTATTAATGAAGAGGATAATATCACTCCTGAGTTAATATGCCTTGAAAAAGAATCCGTTTCTGAAATTTATAATAAGATTTCATCGCTACTCAGCGAAAAGGAATGGGAAGTTTTTAAGTTATATCTTGAAGATATGTCTTATAATGAGATATCTGAAAAGCTTGGAATCAGTTTCAAATCGGTTGATAATGCAGTATTTCGTGTGAAAAAGAAATTACGGGCTTTATTAAGTCCTAATCATTTTACATTTTAGGTATTCATCAATAATATGGCCAAGTAGCTTAAGTAAAGAGCGTTGTTTGTCAAAGGCAAAGGTGTCGGTGCGAATCCGTCCTCAGGTCCAAAATATTAATAAGCGAGGGAAATCAAAATGTTTGAAGACAAGACATTAGTATGCAAGGAATGTGGAGCAGATTTCGTATTCACAGCCGGCGAACAGGAATTCTATGCAGAGAAAGGCTTTGTAAACGAACCACAGCGCTGCAAGTCCTGCAGAGATTCAAGAAAGAACAACAATAAGTCTGAAAGAGAAATGTATGAAGCTACATGTGCTTCATGTGGAAAGACTGCAAGAGTTCCATTCAGACCAAGAGAAGACCGTCCTGTATACTGCAGTGACTGTTTTGCAAAGATGAAGCAGGAATAATTCTGTCTTAATTAATGTAAAAACTATAGGCTGTTTCACATAAGTGAAACAGCCTTATTTTTATCTCTCTCTTTTGTTTCTGTTGTTAAACTGACTGCGGAAATTATTAAATCTGATTTTGTTCCGTATTTTTCTGTAAAAACTTCCGCCAAAGAAAATAAAGAAGTTTACAAACGCTGCAAGAATAGCGATTTTGTCTGCAATCGGAACTAAAAACATAGTGATAATTAGTATTGCAGCATCAACATATGCAAGGTATTTTGCTTTAATCGGAATAAGAAAATATAATCTGAATTCAGCATTTGGAAAAAGTACAGCATAACCTAAAAATAGTGACAAGTTAAGATATGTTACAGTGGCATATCCAGAAATAAATCCACAGACTATTGATCCCACAACTCCTATAAAATAGTAGAGTGTAAATTTCTGTGCTCCCCACATTGACTCCATCTGGTTGCCGATTGAGTAATACAGAATAAGGACAAATATCAAAAACAAAGGGCTTATCGGAGGTGGAACAAGGATAAAACTTAATATTCTCCAGATCTCACCACGAAAGATATTTTCTCTTATAAAAATAAGGTGCTGTGACAGATTCAGGTCATAGAATAGATATGAGAACATTGCCACTATGCCCTGCCCTATACTAATGTACAACATCAGGTTAGGTATGCCGAAGTTCCTGAATTTTCTTTTCAGGCTGTTAAGTATGTTCAATTTTATCCTCCTAAATAAAGTTAATTTTATTGTTTCTCATATTATGCCCATGTTTTTAATAATCTATTGCATTAAAAGCAAAAATGAGGTATAATAATCATTATAATGTAATTCTATATATAGTTTTTTTCGGAAAGGATGTTTATGCTATGAGTAATAAAATTACAAAAGATATGATTATCGGAGAAATCCTTGACCTTGATCCTGATACTGCTCCATATTTCCTTGATATGGGTATGCACTGTCTCGGATGCCCTTCTGCTAGAGGCGAATCACTTGAAGATGCTTGCGCTGTTCACGGCGTCAATGCAGATGAAATGGTTGAAAAACTCAATAAGTTTTTAGCAGAAAAGTAATCTGATATCTACGTTTTATTAACTATCCGCAGGTGTATGCTTGCGGATAGTTTTTTAAAGCAAATAACACCTTTCAGACAGAACTACAGGAAAGGAGAAATGCTTTATAACAAAAGCATTATCAGACTTATGCTTGATAAAAGACTAACTGCATGTGCAAAGCTTGTAACGGGAAAAAGAGTCTGCGACATCGGAACAGATCATGCTTATCTCGTTGCTGAACTGCTCTCAAGTGGAAAATGCTTATCCGCTGTTGCGGCAGATATAAATGAGGGGCCTCTTTCCGCAGCAAAGGCAACGCTTGAAAAATATGATGTTGCTGACAAAACGGATATTATCCTTTCAGACGGCCTTGAAAATATACCTCCCGATGGGATAACTGATATAGTTATTGCAGGCATGGGAGCAGAAATGATTCTGCACATAATTAATCAATGTAAGTGGATTAAGAAAGATATAAACCTTATTCTGCAGCCAATGACACATGCACCGCTATTAAGAAAACAACTTTATGCTGATGGCTTTGAAATTACAAAGGAAATTGCAGTTTGTGACGAAGATAAATGTTATGCTGTCATGCAGGTACATTTCAGCGGAAATATCAGGGAGTTATCCGAAGTTGAGCAAAATGCAGGCTTTTCGGATATAAGTATAGCAGAATCAAGAGAATATGTAAAGCGACAGTATGAACGTATTTATAAAATTGGGAAGTCACTTTCCGAAGCTGGAAGAGCTGATGAAGCAAAGCCTTATCTTACTCTTGCAGAAAAAATTCTATCATATATTGAAAGATAAGATTTGCTTTGTAGAGTTTAAACTTAGAAAGGATACTTATAAATATGATATCAATAAAAAACATATACAATGCAATGAACGAAATTGCACCATTTTCTTATATGGATAGAGATGACAACAGCGGTTTGCTTATTGGAAATATGGACAAGCTTGTTTCAAAAATAATTCTTGCACTTGATATTACAAAAGTTGTTGTTGAAGAAGCAAACAGTAAAGGTGCAGATGTTATAATCTCCCACCACCCTGTTATATATCATCCGCTGAAGAAGCTTTCCGAAAATAACCCTGCCTGCCTGGCATTCAGGTATGGCATAAGTTGCATATGCTCACATTCACCTCTTGATATTGTAGACGGCGGTATCAATGATATAATCTTTGATATGATAAAGAAACCTCTCCGTTTAAAAGGATCAACAGAAGTTATTTGCCCTGAACATAATGACGGAAGCGGATATGGTAAGATATGCGAGTCAGAAAGAGAATTTTCTTCAGACGAGTTTGCATATATTCTCAAGGGCGTTTTTGATTGTACTTACGTCAGATATACTCAAAGCAGCAGGAGAATTAAGAAAATAGCTTTCTGCTCAGGTGGTGCAGGATACATGCTTACAGATGCAATTGCTAGGGGAGCCGATGCTTATTTTACAGGAGATACAAAGCACGATCAGCTTATAACAGCTAAAAACGAGGATATTACTCTCATTGACTGCGGACATTTCCATACTGAAAATATTGTTATTCCTTACCTGAAAAACCAGCTTGAACAAAAGCTTGACAACGTTGAAATAATCATTGCAGATTCAGGAAAAGATCCTGCTTGCTACATCGTCTGAAATGGAGCGGTTTTAATTATGAAAGGATTTATATGTCCTGTATGTGCAGAAAAGCTTGAAATAAAGGACAAAAGTTATATATGCGAAAACAACCACTGCTTTGACATTGCAAAGCAGGGTTATGTCAATCTTCTGCTTTCAAATCAAATGAACGCAAAGCTTCCCGGCGACAACAAGCTCATGGTAAACGCAAGACGGGATTTTTTAAGCAAGGGTTACTACTCTATTCTCCTTGACAAGCTTTGTGAGATGGCTGAAAAGCATATGCACAACGGTGAAACTGTAATGGATGTTGGTTGTGGTGAGGGCTACTATACAGCTGGTGTTTATCAATCACTCAAAGAGAAAAATATCTTCGTAAATATGCTCGGAATTGATATTTCAAAATCTGCACTTGCCTGTGCAGGAAAGCGTTCACATGGCATTCAGTATGCTATTGCAAGTGCATTTCACATTCCTGTAAGTGATGGTTCATGTGATGTAATGATGTCATTGTTTGCGCCATACTGCGGAGAAGAATTTTCAAGGCTTCTCAAATCTGATGGTAAAATGGTTCTTGTAATACCGTCAGAAAATCATCTTTGGGAACTGAAAAAATCTGTCTATGACAAACCATACCTTAACGAAGTCAAGGATTATGCTCTTGACGGATTTAATATTTTGGAAAAAACAAAGGTGCAAAGCGTTATAAATCTTGAAAACAACGAAGATATAAGAAATCTATTCTCAATGACACCATATTATTATAAAACAAGCACAGAGGGACAGCAAAGACTTTCTGAACTCAGCACTCTTGAAACACAGATTGAGTTTGAAATACTTGTATATAAAAAGTAGTAATTCATTAAAGGAGACAGCGTGAAAAATACTTTTCACACAGGAGTAGAGATTAATATGAATGACAAAATAATAATAATCTGCGAGTCAATGTATCACAATAATACTATTAAGCTTGCAAAAGCAATGACTGTAAAACTTAATTGCAAAGTAATCGGATATGATGAGGCACTTAAAGCTGACTTGTCTAAATACAGCGTAGTCGGTCTTGGAAGCGGTATATTCTTCACATCGCACCACCCTAAGCTTATTGAAGCGGCTAAGAAATTGACATCATCACAGTATGCTTTTCTGTTCTCAACACATGGCGCACCGTTTTTGGGAAAGTATCATAATGCAATAAAAAAGTCTCTTGCAGAGAACAATGTCAAGATTCTTGGTGACTTTTCGTGCAAAGGATATGACGGAACAGGACCGTTTCTTATTGCTCACGGGGGAAACAAGGGACGACCAAATGAAAATGACTGCCTGAGAGCAGAAAAATTTATAAAGAAGATACTGCCTGAGTATTATATTGATACTGAAATTGTACATAACGGAAAGTATGTTGACGTCAAAAAGGATAAGTGCATCGGTTGTGGTAAATGTATCAAAGTATGTCCTATGAAAGTGTTTGAAATAAAAGAAGAAGCTTCTTTCCCTGTCAATGCTATTGAGTGTACACACTGCCTGTTGTGCATAGAAAACTGCCCGACAGCATCTATATCCGTTCACCACACTTACATAGAAGCTATTGCAATTGCAAAGCGACACGCAAAGAGAACTTCCCTGTAAAACAAAATTAATGAGGTGCTAGCGTGAAAATGCTTTTCACGCTGCTATTTGTTCCTTTTTCAATAATATCATAAAAGGAATAAATAGCAAAAAGAAATGGAGGATTAATATGGCTCTGGACGGAGCATTCTTAGACTGTATAAAAAGCGAAATTTCCTTTCTTATTGGCGGGAGAGTGGATAAAATACACCAACCATCCCGTGAAGAAGTTGTTATATCATTCCGTACAAAAGGCGGAAACTCAAAGCTGTTGATTTCAGCGTCTGCAAACTCGGCAAGAGTTCATATAACAAAATCAAACATTGAAAATCCGAAGGTTCCTCCAATGTTCTGCATGCTTCTAAGAAAGCATATCGGCTGTGGAAAACTTCTTGATATCCGTCAGGACGGATTTGAAAGAATACTTTATCTTGACTTTGAGACAATGAATGAACTTGGTGATATGACCGTCATCACCCTTGCAATTGAAATTATGGGGCGTTGTTCAAACCTTGTGATTATCAATGCCGAGGGGAAAATCATCGACAGTATCAAGCGTGTTGATGAAGAAATGTCAAGGGAAAGACTTGTTCTCCCAGGAATGACTTATACTTTCCCACCTCGTGATAATTCAAGACTGAACTTCACTTCATTTTCACGGGAAGAACTTGTATCTGCTCTTAACAATTCAAAGAATTCTGAACTTTCAAAATGCCTTGTAAGAATATTTGAGGGCATCTCCCCTGTTATTGCAAGGGAATGGGTTTTCCTTGCCTGCAAAGGGCGTGACTGCACAAACACAGACATATCCGAAGATGAAACTGACAGGCTTGTGTTCTTTATACAGAAGTCTGCACAGGATAAGCAGGACGGACATTCCTATACTGTTCTAAAGGACAAGGACGGAATGTTCAAGGATTTCAGCTTCACAGAAATTCATCAGTATGGCGCTCTTATGATAACCAAAAGCATGTCGTCAGCCTGTGACACACTTGACTATTTCTACACAGAGCGTGATAATACAGCACGCATGAAACAACGTTCACAGGACTTGTATAAAATGCTTCTGAACACAACTGAACGTATTGCAAGACGTATAACTTCACAGAGAGAAGAACTGAAAGCCTGTGCTGACAGAGATATTCTTAAACTTAAGGGTGACCTTATTTCTGCTAATATGTACAAGCTAGAAAAGGGCATGACTTCATTTGAAACAGAAAACTTCTATGATGAAAATTGTACTGTTATAGAAATCAAACTCAATGCAAGACTTACACCGTCACAGAATATGCAGAAATATTATGCTGAATACAGAAAGTCTGACACTGCTGAGAAAAAGCTTACCGAGCAGATTGCACAGGGTGAAGAAGAACTTGCATATATAGACAGCGTTTTTGATGCACTTACCCGTACACAGAGTGAGGATGAGGTAAATGAACTTCGCCTTGAACTTGCTGAACAAGGATATATTAAGGCTAACAAGCTTAAAGGCAAGCCACCGAAGTCAAAGCCGCCTATTGAATATACCTCCCCTGACGGATATAAAATCTATGTCGGCAGAAACAACAAACAGAATGACAAGCTTACAACAAAGCTTGCTGAAAAGTCAGATATATGGCTTCATACACAGAACATCACAGGCTCTCATGTTATTATTTCAACTAACGGAACAACACCGCCTGACAAAACAATCCTGTATGCTGCAAGAGTTGCTGCTTTCAACAGCAAGGCAAAAAGCTCATCACAGGTGCCTGTTGATTATGTGCCGATAAAGTTTGTTAAGAAACCTTCAGGAGCAAAGCCAGGTATGGTTATATTCACAAACAACAGAACTCTTTATGTAACCCCTCTGAACCCTGAAGAAGATCAGTAAAACTTAGAAAGGAATAGCCATAAATATGATACTTGATGAGAAATTCTTTCACAGGGATTGTCTTGACGTTTGCCCTGAACTTGTAGGAAAACTTATTTGCAGAAGGCTTGACGACGGTACAGTTCTGTCAGTTCGCATAACAGAAACAGAAGCTTACAGGGGTGAAGAGGATACAGCTTGTCATGCAAGCAAGGGACGAACTCCGAGAACAGAATTACTTTACGAAAAATCAGGTATTATATATGTATATCTATGCTATGGCATGCACTGGCTCATGAATGTTATTACTGGTGAAGAGGGTACTCCTCAGGGTATTCTTTTCAGGGCAGCAGAAGTTTACAATGGCCCAGCAAAGCTTACTAAACACCTTAAAATTGACAAGAGTTTCAATGGTGAAAGCTTCTGCGGAAACGAACGTATATGGATTGAAGATGATGGCTACAAACCTGAAATAATAACAAAACCTCGTGTTGGAATTGATTACGCTACCCCTGAATACAGGGATATACTTTGGAGATTCTGCGACAAGAACAATAGCTGATAAATAAAATCTCCCAAGGCGCAGGGCGACCGGAAAGCCCTGCAAAAATCCAAATTCGTTATTGTTGTGTTGTTATAAGAAAGGATGGTCAGATATGCTCAGAATGATTCTGGGAGGAGCCGGAACAGGCAAGTCCTACTGCCTTATGGACAGAATAAAAACTGCTGTCAGCAAAGAAAAAAAAATAACCGTTATTGTTCCGGACCAGTTTTCATTTGAATTTGACCGTAAGCTTTATAGTTACCTTGGAATTCAGCAATTCAACAACGTAACTGTCCTGTCCTTTGCACGTCTTGCAAAAACAATCTTCCTGCAATGCGGAGGACTTAAAGGACAGTATGCTGACGATATTGTAAGAACTGCACTTATGCACAGAACGCTTAAAACAGTATCTGAAAATGAGGGCCTTTCCTACTATTCCCGTCAGTCAAAGTCCCCTGCTTTTCTTGATTTATGCCTTGATTTTGTAAAGGATATGACGCTTAATGCGGTTACTCCTGAACTGCTTACGTCAAAGATAAATCTGCTTTCGGACAATATCAGAGAAAAAGTTTCAGACATGTCGCTTATATATTCAGCTTATTCAAAGATACTGTCTGACAATGGTTATAAGGACAGTCTTAGTGATATTTCCGAGGCGGCAAAAAGAGCTGCAAGCGGACAATATTTCAACGGGCAGCAAATTTTTATTGATGAATTCAAAAGTTTTACTGCTGATGAAATACAGCTTATTGAAGTCATGCTGACACAGGCAGAAGAACTTGATATATGCCTTTCCACAGGAAACAAAACCCCTGAAAAACACTCTGTTTTCAATACAACAGACCATACTCACAGCAGACTTAGACAGATTTGTGACAACCATGGCATAAAAGCAGAAACAACAATGCTTACTGAACAAAAGCGATTCAAAAGTGAAGCACTTGCACATATTTCATCAAATATTCTACGCCCTGTAAGAAATGTTTATGAGGGTAATGCAGATTGTGTACATATTACCGAGTGTACTGAAATATATAAAGAAGTTGATGTTGTCTGCGCGCAGATAAAACATATTGTTATAGAAAATGGCTATCATTATAGTGACATTGCCGTTGTTTCAAGAAATCCTGAAAGCTATAACTCTGTTTTTGAAGCGGCAGCCGAGCGTTATGATATTCCCGTTTTCATGGATAAAAATGATTCTGTAATGCATAAGTCGATTATTATTTTTGTTTGCTCCGCACTTGAAATTGCATCTTCAGAAAAGTATTATACCGAAGATATTCTGCGATACATAAAAACAGATATGACGGGTATTTCTCCTGATGATATTTCCGCTACAGAAGACTATGTTTACAAATGGAACGTCGAGGGAAATATGTGGAGCGAGCCTTTCATCATGGATGAAGAAGGACTAGCAGAAAATATACGTAAAACAATTATAGAACCACTCAATGAACTGCGTGAAAGCTGTAAGGATACTGACGGCGGAACTATATGCAAAAACCTCTTTGCATTCTTTGACAAAATTAAGCTTTCAACGGTTATTACAGAGAAAATCACAAATTACAACGGAAATGATTCAGCAGTAATCACAGCTGTACGAGAACTTAAACAGCTTTGGGAAATGCTTTGTTCATGTTTGGAATCACTCTATAAAATACTTGATGGATATAAACTTTCTCTCAAACAATTTGCTGATTTGTTCAGCACTGTAATGTCAAAGCAAAATGTGTCTTTGCCACCGCAGACGCTTGACTGCGTTACTTTTGCGGCTGCAAACATGTCTCGTCTTGCTGATCCTTCTGTTGTATTTATAATAGGTGCGAATGAGGGCATACTTCCTTTCTCACCGAAAACAACAGGCGTTTTTTCAGACAGGGACAGAAACTTGCTTGAGCAATCCGGACTAAAGCTTTCAGGCGGAATAGAAGATAGGATAGCAGAGGAGCGATTTGTTGCATACAACACTTTCTCTGCACCATCAGAAAAACTATTTATATCCTACCCTCTTGCAGACATTTCAGGCAAGGCTATGTATCCGTCATTTGCAGTCAGCCAGGTTGAGAATATGTTCAATGGAAAAACTCTTACTAAAGATAAGGATATCAGCCTTTTATACTTCTGTACATCCCCCGCTTCAGCATATTACAGCTTTGTTCAGGAATACAGCAGAACGGACAAGGTATCTGCTTCAATCAGAAGTGTACTGAAAGAAATACCTGAATATGCTGTAAAGCTTGAATATCTTGACAGCATAAACCTCACCTGTATGCATAAGCTTGACGGCAAAACAGGAGAGTCCTTGTTTGGCAAGAAAATGTATGTATCTGCAACAGGATTTGAAAGCTACAACATATGCCCGTTTAAATATTTTTGCAAAAGCGGGCTGAACATTTTCCCTAAGAAAAAAGTTGAACTTAACAGTCCTGAGCTTGGTTCAGCTATACATTATTGTCTCTGTAAAATTATGAATGAGAATGACAAGCAGTCATTTATCTCACTTAAAAGTACAAAGATTAAAAAGCTTATCAAAGATACGCTTGATGAATATTATACAGAACAGCTTGGCGGAGATTACGGCAAATCAAAGCGATTCAAGGCTGCTTTTTCAAGAATTGCAGATACTTCTGCACAGATTGTTGAACATCTTCAGGAAGAGCTTGCACAATCAGATTTTGTCCCAAAGGAATTTGAATACAAAATTTCTGCTGACGGAAAACAATACCCAGCTAAAATTACTGCAAGTGATGGAACAGAGATATTTTTTGTCGGTACTGTTGACAGAATTGATACCTTCGAAACTGACGGAAAAACTTATCTTAGAGTAATTGACTACAAATCGGGAATAAAGACTTTCTCTTTTGATGACCTTGTCTACGGAGTTAATATGCAGATGCTTTTGTATATGTTTTCTGTTGTTTATGGCAAGGGCGACTATTCAGAATGTCAGCCTGCGGGTGTGCTTTATATGCCTGCAAAATCTGCGGAAGCAACCCTTCCAAGATATCCTGATGAGGATGAGATTACCTCTGCAAAGAACAAGACCTATAAGATGAGCGGCGTTGTGCTTGAGGATGAAACTATTCTTGAGGCAATGGAAAAGAATGTTCAGGGCATTTATATCCCTGTAAAACGTACAAAGGATTCATTTACAAAATTCTCAAAACTTATTACAGCAGAGCAGATAGAAAATCTGCATACATATTCGGAAAAGTTACTTAAAGATATGGCTGTTTCACTCAATACAGGAGATATTAAGGCTGTTCCTCTTGTAAAGAAAGGCAAAAGTCCATGTTCATACTGTGACTATAAATCTGTGTGCGGTAACTACCCTAATGTATCAGTTAGAACATATGCAGAAAACACAGAGGAGCTTCTTGACCAGATTCTTAACGGAAAGGAAGGTGAGAACAATGTCGACTGAATGGACTGAAAAACAACTGCAGGCTATCAATGCTGAAAACACGGCTGTCATTGTATCCGCCGCCGCAGGAAGCGGCAAAACTTCCGTGCTTGTTGAACGTCTATTAAGACAGCTATCCGATACCAGAAACAAGATTCCAGCAGACAGGATTATCGTCGTTACATTCACAAATGATGCCGCCGCACAGATGAAACAGCGCCTTTCAGCACAGCTATCAAAACAGATTGAAAAAGAACCTGAAAATATGTGGCTTTATCAACAACAGTCACTTATTCAGTCTGCAAAAATTTCCACTATTCATTCATTCTGCTTTGATCTTATCAGGGACAATATTCAGTCTCTTGATATATCAGCAGGATTCAGAGTTCTTGATGAAACAGAAGAAAAAATAATACGCTCAAAAGCTGTATCAAATGTTATGGAGAATTTCTGCAATGAAAATTCGGAGGCTTTTTCTGCTCTTTCAGACTTCTTCTGCGGAGCAAAAAGAAGTGACTCTGAACTTGAAAATACTATACTTTCAATATACAATTTTGTCATGTCAATTCCTTTTTATGAGGATTGGCTCTATAACTGTGTCAAGCGCTTTGAAAATGGTTTTTCTCCAGAAACGGATTCATGGGCAAAAGACTATCTCTCCTATCTGAAAGGACAGTACAAGGCTCTTGCAAAGCGTGCAGAAGCGGCGGCTGTTTTATGTGAAGATATAGGCGCTGAAAAAGCTATAGATATTGTAAACAATGAAGCAGAAATGTTTAATACTCTTGCTGATAATACTGCCGACATCTCTCAGGAATGGGATGAAAGAATATACAGCATAAAGCTTGACTGGCAAAGGATTTCTTTCCCGAAATCAGAGGCAGGAAGTTATGAAAAAAACGTTGCTGAACAGATCAAGGATATAAGAAACAAGTACAAGGATCAGGCAAAAAAGATTGTTGACGAAATGCTCTTTTCAGAACAGGAAATATTAGATGACTATGCCAGACATAGTGTAGTAGTATCCGGACTTACAAAGCTTGTTCTTGATCTTTGTACTGAAATACAACGTATCAAAGCTGAAAGAAATGCTCTTGGATTTTCTGACGCTGAACAGCTTGCGGTAAAGCTTCTTGCTTCAAAGGATGAGAATGGAAACATTGTAAAAACATCTCTTGCAAAAGAATTAAGCGAATACTACAAGGTTATTATGATTGACGAATATCAGGACTCCAACAACACACAGGACCTTATCTTCAAGTTGATTTCACACAACGGAACTTCTGATACTGCCGGTGATAACCTTTTTGTTGTAGGAGATGTAAAACAATCAATATATCGTTTCAGACTTGCAAACCCACAGATTTTCATTAACTCTCTTGAAAAAGCAGACCGTTATACTGACAATTACAACGGAACAAATGCAAGCATCCTTCTAAACAGGAACTTTCGAAGCAGCGGTGATGTTGTCGGCTTTGTAAATTATATTTTCACTAATATAATGAGTAAAGATGTCGGCGAAATAGCTTATACAGATGATGAAAAACTCATTCAGGGTGCTGTCTTTGAAAATGCTGACAGAACTACCGAAATCATAATTGTGCCAACCATTCCTGAACAGGAAGAAAGTCATGATGAAAATGATGTTGATAGTGAAGAACGGGTTGATATTCAGCTGGAAAACCATGAAGCAAAGGCAGTAGCAGAGAAAATCCATTCATTTATTGGCGTAAGGAATATAACGGACAAGGGTGTTTCACGTCCTTGTGAACCTAAAGATTTTTGCATACTTCTTCGTGACAGGAAAAGAGCAGTTTCATACATTGAGGAGCTTTCAAAGCTAGGTATTAAAGCTTGTTCTGAAGAGGCTGACGGATACCTTGATTCAAGGGAAATATCAGTTCTTTTAAACCTGCTTACTGTAACGGACAATCCTTTGCAGGACATTCCCCTTGCGTCTGTGCTTATGTCGCCGATGTTCATGATAACTGCTGATGAAATAGCAAAAATACGCTTGCTATCAGAAAACAGGAACGATGCTCTTTACAAGGCTGTTCTGTCAGCAACAGATGAGAACGAAAGCTACTATTCTAAGCTGAAAAACTTCCTTGATGTTCTTGAGAAGCTTAGGTATTGTTCTGCTTCACAATCACTTGAAAGACTTATCCGCACAGCTTATGACAGCACAGATTTTCTTTCTGTTGTACAGCTTTACAAGGATGGTGAGCAGAAAAAAGCAAATCTGCACCTATTGCTTGAATATGCAAAAAGCTATGAACAAAACTCAAAAGGCGGACTTTCAGGCTTTATAAGATATATCAAAAATATATTTGAACAGGGCGGAGATTTTAGAAAAGCAGCAACAGTTTCTGCTTCTGATAATGTTGTTTCAATTAAAACAATTCACAAGTCAAAAGGTCTTGAATTCCCGTTTGTATTCTTATGCGGAACATCTAAGCGATTCAATTTTACTGATCTGAACAGCAGAATGCAGATCAATTCAGATCATGGGCTTGGATTCAAAATACAGGATCTGAAAGCGCTAAGATATTACAACTCATTCCCCCACACTATTATAAGAATACATAACAAACGCAATTCTGTCAGTGAAGAAATGCGACTTCTCTACGTTGCCCTTACAAGAGCAAAGGAACAGCTTTTCATTACCATTGCAGACAATGATTATGTACGCACAAGGGCGTCATCATTTGCAGAACAAATCTGTACTGACGGAGAGATATCTTCTTCACTTGCATCATCAGCATTATGTATGCAGGACTGGATTATCATGTCGCTGCTTAGGCACCCTGACTGCAATCAAATACGAGAGATTTTCGGTTCATGTGATAATATGAATTCGGATATAAAAATCAAGGAAACATACTACAAAATTCCTGCGACAGTTTCAGAAACAAAACAATCAGAAAAAACTGCATTGCCAGATTGTCAAATGAGAAATACACTCAAAAAATATTTTGATTTCAGTTACGACAATGGACTTTCAGAACTTCCTGCAAAACTTACAGTTACAGAAATAGTACGGCAGGAGCATGAAAATGAAATTACGCTGAGAACGCCTGAATTTGTTTCAGCAGGAAAACTTACTTCGTCAGAAGCAGGAACAACAGTTCATACTTTCATGCAGTATGCTGATTTCAATGAAGCTGAAAATAATATTGAAAATGAAATCTTACGTCTTTACAACAATGGTATTGTTACTTACGCACAGAAACAATGCCTAGACAACAGCATACCGCACTTAAGCGCTTTCTTTGACAGTAATATTTATAAACGCATAAAAACCTCGAAAAACGTACGGCGAGAATATAAATTTCTTGTCGAAATATCAGCTTTGTCCCTTGACGATTTTATGGACAGTGTGTATAATAATACCAAAGGTATGCTTCAGGGAATCGCAGACTGTATCTTTGAGGAAAACGATGGGTTTGTTTTGCTTGATTACAAAACAGACAGAATTTACAATGAGAATGCTTTTGCTGAAAGATATAAAAGACAGCTTGAACTTTACAGTGCAGCTTTAAGCAAAATATTTGGAAAAGATGTAAAACAGGCTTATGTTTACTCCTTTTCACTTAATAAAGAAATTCTTATAAAATAAATTTCGGGAGGATTTAAGATGGCATCTGCACAAAACCGTTCTTCAGGAAAAAACTCTGTTAAATTAAACGGCGGATTTATAGGATCTGTATTTTTAGGAATATGCCTGATTGTTGGCTCTTTCAAGATAAGCGGTGCCATTAAGGGTCTGAGCACTTCTGTAAAGGAACAGACTTTTGCTTCACAGCTTAATTCTCCATCCAGTATCAGTGTTGATATGGCAGGAGTTGAAAAGAATTATCTTACGCTTGATGAAGCCGGAGAGTATCTCCATGTTTCTCCGGATAAAATTGCATCACTTATTTCAGCAGGAGAAATTACAGAGTATGTAAAAACTGACAGTGGATATTCCATTTCTGTTAAAGATCTTGATGACTGGTTTGAAAATGAAGTTTATAAAAGAACTATGCAGAAAAATGCTGAGTCAGCAGAAAATAAAAATACTGATCAGTAAACCTTAAATAAAAAAGCTTGACAGATGTGCAGCGTTATGATAAAATCTTATTATTCCGTGAGGGAGTAGTTAGCGTAAATAATGCGTGGCACGTCAACATACTGACCATGATGGTCTGGCTTGCCTTAATTAACAAGACTCATGTATAGCCTATGCTGTACCTGGGTCTTTTTCATGTCTCCGGGTATGTTCATGGGCAGAAAATTAAATTAAAAGGATGGCATACAAATGGGGATTACTGAACTTATCTTTATCGCAGTTGGGTTGTCTATGGATGCTTTTGCTGTATCTCTCTGCAAGGGGCTTGGAATGACCAGACTGAACAAGAAAAATGCATGTATAATAGCAGCTTTTTTCGGAATTTTTCAGGCAGGAATGCCGCTTATCGGATGGGCTCTTGGCAAACAGTTTGAAAAGTATATTACAAGCATTGACCACTGGATTGCATTTGTTTTGCTGGTGCTTATCGGCGGAAAGATGATTTATGAAGTATTCAAGGGTGATGATGACGACGAATCTGCAGACGGAGATGTGCTCAAAATCAAGGAATTATTTGTTCTTGCAATAGCAACAAGCATTGACGCACTTGCAGTCGGAATAACATTTGCATTCCTTCAGGTTTCAATATTGCCGTCGGTGTTGTTGATTGGGTTAACAACATTCTTGCTTTCATTTATTGGCGTTGCAATCGGTCATAAGTTTGGAGCAAAATTCAAAAGCAAAGCAGAGATTGCCGGTGGAGTTATTCTGATACTTATCGGAGTAAAAATTCTTGTTGAGCATTTGATTTAAGTTGAAAAATATTTTAAAAACGCTTGACAAACATCATAGTGTAATGTATAATATGAAATGTTGACTTATTGTCAATGAAAGAAAATAAAGCAGAACTGTTCGTTCTCACCCTGCCGCTTAAGCGCGCTGCGGTCAATACTTAATGTGTGTTATGCAGTTTGAAATATTACTGTATATATAAATATGCAATTTGTATGAGTGGAACAGGATCTGTTCCACTCATTTTTTTACAGGATTTTGGAGGTGCTCGCCATAAGCAGCAAAGAACTACAGATCAACGAAGATATCCGCGATAAAGAAGTACGTCTTATTGACGCTGACGGAACCCAGCTTGGTGTTGTTTCATCAAAGGAAGCATTAAGACTTGCTGAAGAAAAGGACCTTGACCTTGTTAAGATTGCTCCTCAGGCTACGCCGCCTGTATGCAAGATTATGGATGTTGGCAAGTATCAGTTCGAACAGGCAAAGCGTGAAAAGGAAGCAAGAAAGAATCAGAAGATTGTTGATATCAAGGAGATCAGAATGTTTTCCACTATTGATACACATGACTTTGAGACAAAAATAAATCAGGCAATCAAATTTCTTAATTCCGGAGATAAGCTTAAGGTGTCAGTTCGATTCCGTAAGCGTGCTATTGCACATCCACAACTTGGCGAAGACCTGTTGGAAAAGTTCAAGACTGCATGTGCAGAAGCAGGCACTGTTGAAAAGCCAGCTAAAATGGAAGGACGATCACTTGTTATGTTCGTTTCTCCAAAGGTTTCAAAATAACTGTAGCATTGCTTAAAGACTGTTTTTGTCTAAATTAAAGGAGGATATATTATGCCAAAGCAGAAGACTCATTCAGGCGCTAAAAAGCGTTTTAAGCTCACAAAAACTGGTATGGTAAAGTACCAGAAAACTAACAAAAGACACAGACTTACTCAGAAGGCTCACAAGCGTAAGAGAATCGCAAGAGCAGCAGGCTACACAACTCCTGCAAATACAAGCACAGTAAAGCTGTTAATCCCTTATAAATAATAGGTAATAACAAGCTGTAAAACACAAAATACAATACGGAGGTAAAAGATTATGGCTCGTGTTAAGGGAGCAATAGCTACTCGTAAGAGAAGAAATAAAACATTAAAGCTTGCAAAGGGCTACTGGGGAGCAAAGAGCAAGCATTTTAAGATGGCTAAAGAAGCCGTTATGAAGTCCGGCAACTATGCATACGTTGGAAGAAGACTTAAGAAGCGTGATTTCAGAAAGCTCTGGATTACAAGAATTTCTGCTGCTTGCAAGATGAATGGAATGAACTATTCTTCATTTATGAACGGTCTTAACAAGGCTGGCATAACACTCAACAGAAAGATGCTTTCAGAAATTGCTATCACAGATGCTGCTGGTTTCACAGCACTCACAGAAAAAGCAAAGGCTGCTCTTTAATTAATGAGGTTACAAAGTCAGAAGTAAGGTTTTACTTCTGACTTTAAGTTTATCTTAGAATTATAATTTTTGGTGATTTATGAGAAATTATGTTAATATTACATCCAAAGACAATGAAAAAATAAAGCTGTTTACAAAGCTTGGTGAAAACAAAAAAGCCCGTAGGGATAATAAAATGTTTACGCTTGAAGGACTGCGGATTATCAGCGATGCAGCAGCGGAAAATGCAGAGCTTCACTGTGTATTTGTAACGGAATCTACTCTTGCAAAACACGGCGACGCATTGAATTTTCTGGATAGAAGCAATGTGTATAATATATATGTTATTGCTGAAGAACTTGGACAGAAGCTTTCACTTACAGAAGGTTCACAAGGGATATTTGCAATATGTGGTGCCCTTGACAAATTCTCAATCTCTGATAAAATAAAAAGCGACGGCAGATTTGTCGTTCTTCATAATATTCAGGATCCCGGTAATATGGGTACTATTATAAGAACTGCTGACGCTGTTGGTATTGATGCAGTTATTACTATTAACTGCTGTGATATTTATAACCCTAAAACAATACGTTCAACTATGGGCAGTCTTTTCAGAATGCCTGTGATTGATACGGATACAAAAACCGCATTTGAAACTTTCCATGATAATAATATCAGATCTTATGCCGCAGTAATAGATGCTGACGCTGTTTCATTGAGTGACTGCAATTTTACTGGCGGGTCTGCTGTTTTTATAGGAAATGAAGGCAATGGACTTCCTGACGACGTAGTAAGACTTTGTACAGAACGACTTACCATTAAGATGCACGGAAATATTAACTCTCTGAATGCTGCTATGGCAGCAGGAATAATAATGTGGGAGCTTGCCGGACGATAATGCAGAATAAAGCATAACCTTCAGTTTGCCGCAATAAGCCTGAAAGGAGAATGTTGTCCGTTGACAGCATTACTATTGTTATGATTATCAGTCCACTTGCTGAATACTGGATATGGTTCACTTCATGCCTGAGCATGAACGGCAGAGTATGGGACATTGTTTCAAGGTTTGAGTCCGTAAAGGAAGCATATCTGGCTCTTAATGACAGAAGTGTTGCTGATAAACTTCTTACACAAAAAGAACTTCACAGCATTTCTTCTGCAAGTCTTGAACAAGCCAAAGTCATGGTTAATGACTGTTCTGACAAGGGCATAGGAATTATATGCTTTGATGATGATAATTACCCGTCATCGCTTAAATCTGTTTACAATCCCCCTTGTCACCTTTTCTATAAAGGTGACATAAGCTGTCTTGAAGAAAATGTTGTGCTGTCAGTTGTTGGGGCGAGACGTCCATCTGAATACAGCATTGCAGTTACTTCTGCACTTGTAAAAAACCTTGTGTCCTATGGATTTGCTATTGCAAGCGGGTTTGCAAAGGGCATAGACATTACTGCTCACCTTTCCTGCACATCTGCTGGCGGAAAAACTGCCGCTATTCTCGGATGCGGAATTAATTATGACTATCCTGCTGATAATATCGTTCACAGAGATACTATAATAAACAACGGCGTAATGATATCTGAGTATTATCCTAATGCTGCTCCGTCTGCACTTAGCTTTCCGCAAAGAAACAGAATTCTCTCCGGACTTTCACTCGGTACTATTGTGATTGAAGCGGGAGAAAAAAGTGGATCGCTTGTTACTGCAAATCTGGCTTTATCACAGGGAAAAGATATATTCTGTATTCCACCGCATAATATTTTTGATAAAAGATATGCAGGAAATATAGGATTGCTCCGTGACGGCGCAATTCCGGTTTTTGGTATACGGGATATATTATATGAATATTACGAGAACTATTCACATAAACTTACTGAAAAAAAGAGCACTTCAGTCATAGATACTGAATTTACACAGAATACAAATAACATTTCTTCTTCGAAAGATAACATACAGGAAAATGTTGCTGTCCATGACTTTTCAAGCCTTCCAGACGAAGAGATTGCTGTTGCTGAAATTCTTAGTAAATCTACAGAACCTGTTATTGCTGATGATATTGCTGCTATTCTTGAAATTGAAATATCCGATGTACTTACATTGCTTACTGACCTTGAAATTGAGGGTATTGCAGAAAACTGCGGAGGTCAGCGCTATAAACTAAGATAACTTAACGCTGATATCGAAAGAAAGTATTTGCATACAATGTTGCTTACTTTCCTAAGCTGTCAGGATTTTATATAAGGAGAACAATTAAAATGTCAAAACTGGTAATAGTTGAGTCCCCTGCAAAAGCAAAGACTATTAAAAAATATCTTGGAGATGGGTACGAAGTAGTTGCCTCAATGGGGCATGTCAGAGATCTCCCTAAATCAAAACTTGGTGTTGATGTTGAAAATAATTTCGAACCTGTTTATACCGATATAAAAACAAAAGAAGACCTTATTAAGGGCTTGAAAAAAGAAGCAAAAAAGTCAGAAATGGTCTATCTCGCAACTGACCCTGACCGCGAGGGTGAAGCTATATCATGGCATCTTGCACAGATGCTTGATCTCCCTATAAAATCACAGAACAGGGTAACTTTCAATGAAATAACAAAAACGGGCATTCAGACAGGTATGAGTCATCCGAGAAGTATTGATATTGATCTTGTCAATGCACAGCAGGCAAGAAGAATTCTTGACCGTATCGTTGGCTATAAACTCTCCCCTTTCCTCTGGAAAAAAGTAAGAAGAGGACTTTCCGCGGGACGTGTTCAGACTGTTGCTGTTTCCCTTGTTGTTGACAGAGAAAAACAGATTCAGAGCTTCAAACCTCAGGAATACTGGTCAATTGATGCAAAAATGACTGCACCGTCATCAAAGAAGATTTTTGAAGCAGCTTTTACAGGTGTTGACGGAAAGAAAACAGAACTGCACTCAAAGGAAGAAACAGACACAATCCTGAAAAGACTTGAAAATGCTGAATATGCAGTTACAGAAGTTAAGAAATCGGTTAGAAAGAAATCCCCTGCACCTCCTTTTACAACCTCAACTATGCAGCAGGAGGCTTCAAAAAAACTAGGATTTGCTGCTGCAAAGACGATGAAAGCTGCACAAAGCTTGTATGAAGGCGTTGACATTGAAGGTATGGGTGCAATCGGTCTTATAACATACATGAGAACAGACAGCTTGCGTATTTCTGACGAAGCAAGAACTGCAGCATACACTTATATTGAATCAACATATGGAAAGAATTATCTTCCTGCTAGCCCTAAAGTATATAAAACCAAAGCAAATGCACAGGATGCCCACGAAGCAATCCGACCTTCCATGCCTGAACTTACTCCTGAAAAGGTAAAGGCAAGCCTTACTGCTGAGCAGTTCAAGCTTTACAAGCTTATCTGGGAAAGATTTATTGCAAGCCAGATGGAAAACGCTTCACTTGATACAGTTTCTGTTGATATTGAAGCTAACGGTTGCAAATTCAAGGCAACAGGCTTCTCCGTAAGATTTGATGGATTTACTGTTCTTTACGAGGAAAGCAAGAATGATGAAGAGGGTAAGGTTCTTCCTAAGATTGAAAAGGGTGACATTCTCAAGCTGAAAGCTCTTGACGGAAATCAGCACTTCACTCAGCCTCCTGCAAGATATACAGAAGCTACGCTTATCAAAGCACTTGAAGAAAACGGCATAGGTCGTCCGTCAACATACGCTCCTACTATTTCAACAATTGTAAACAGATTCTACGTTGAGCGTGACGGAAAACAACTCAAGCCGACAGGTCTTGGCGATGTTACAACCGAACTTATGCGCAGTCACTTTAAAAATATTGTTGATGCTAAATTTACAGCGTCAATGGAAAATAACCTTGACGAAATTGAAGTAGGTAAAAAGGATTGGGTCAATACCCTTGAAGATTTCTACACTGACTTTGCAGACACACTTACAAAAGCTGAAACAGCAATGGAAGGCAAGCGTGTAAAAGTTCCTGATGAACAGACTGATGAAGTATGTGAAGTCTGCGGTAAGCCTATGGTTATTAAGATAGGCAGATTCGGAAAATTCCTTGCTTGTTCAGGATTTCCTGATTGTACAAATACAAAGCGTATTGTCAAGGATACTGGCGGAGTATGCCCTAAATGTAAAAAGAAGATATTACAGAAGAAATCAAAGAAGGGCAAGAAATATTTCGGATGTGAGGATAATCCAAATTGTGATTTCATGACATGGGATACACCAGTTTCAGATAAATGTCCTAAGTGCAATGACGGAACTACTTTATTCAAGAAGGGCGGAAAACTGTTCTGCCTTAAAGATGGATGTGGATATGAGGTTGCTGTCAGAAAGGATAAGTAACTGATATTTTAAAAAGAGAGGACGGCTTAAATGAATCAAACCGTTACCGTTATAGGTGCAGGCCTTGCGGGCTGTGAAGCAGCCTGGCAGCTTGCCAACACAGGCATAAGGGTTGAGCTTATAGAAATGAAGCCGTCGAAATTTTCTCCTGCTCATAAATACAAAGGCTTTTCAGAGCTTGTCTGCTCAAATTCACTTAAAGCGTCAAGAGTTAATTCTGCGGCAGGACTTCTCAAGGAAGAAATGCGTATGCTAGGTTCTCTTACAGTTCCATGTGCTGTTGAAACTGCTGTACCTGCAGGCGGAGCACTGGCTGTTGACAGAACAGCTTTTTCAGATCTTGTCACAGAAAAAATAAACTCACACCCGAACATAACTGTAAAGGCATGTGAAGCAGAGGACATACCTGACGGTAATGTTATAATTGCAACAGGTCCTCTTACTTCTGATAAGCTTGCAAAGAGCATTGAAAAGCTTTGCGGAGGATATCTTAGCTTTTTTGACGCTGCCGCACCGATAGTGACTTTTGAATCACTGGATCAGAATAAAATCTTCTTTGCCGCAAGATACGGCAGAGGTGACGATGATTATGTAAACTGTCCTTTTTCCAAAGAGGAGTACCTTACATTTTATAATGAAATTATAAAAGCTGAATCTGCACCTCTCCATGACTTTGATAAGCCGCAGAACTCTAAAGACGATTTCACCGTTTATGAGGGATGTATGCCTATTGAAGTGCTTGCAAAACGTGGTGAAGAAACCATGCGATATGGTGCTATGAAGCCTGTCGGACTTACTGATCCGCATACTGACAGACGTCCTTATGCTGTTGTTCAGCTTCGAAAAGAAAACACAGGCGGCACTCTATACAACATTGTAGGTTTTCAGACAAATCTGAAATTCGGCGAACAGAAGCGTGTATTCTCACTTATTCCGGGACTTGAAAATGCAGAGTTTGTACGTTATGGTGTAATGCACAGAAACTCTTTTATATGCTCACCTAAATTGCTGAACGAGGATTTCTCTATGCGTGAACATCCGAATATTTTCTTTGCAGGGCAGATTACAGGCGTAGAGGGATATATGGAATCAGCCGCAAGCGGTATTCTTGCAGGAAAAAATATGGCTAGAAAACTTAACGGACAACCCCCTCTCATTCTTCCGAAGGAAACAATGACAGGCGCACTTTCAAAATATATTTCTGATGAAAGTGTTGTTAATTTTCAGCCTATGGGTGCTAATATGGGTATACTGCCTGAACTTGACGTAAGAATAAAGGACAAGCAGGCTAAATATCAGGTTATTGCTGACAGGGCAATTGAAGCTTTGAAAGCTGTTATACTTTAGAATATTTTATATGACATGAGGTGCAAACATGAATGTTTTCTGTAATACTATTGTTTTGGTAAAAGATATTAAAGTTTCCAAAAAGTTTTACACTGAAGTAATGGGTTTAAAAATTGTAACCGATTATGCTACTATTGTAACTTTTGAAAATCATTTTGTTATTCTCGATTCCAATGATTTGCTAAAAACAATATATGGCAAAAAACCTATACTTAACCGTTTAAGAGGAAAAAGAAATATAGATATTTATTTTGAATCAGATGATTTAGAAGCTGAATATAAAAAAGTTTCCGAATCAGGAACAAAAATTATACATGGAATAAAGGAACAGCATTGGGGTCAAAAAGTTTTCAGATTTTATGATCCTGATAACCATATAGTTGAAATAGGAGAACCTTTTCATTCAGAATTGATTAATAACACTAATATCCAATCATAAAGTGTAAAAAATGAGCAAATTCCTTACTTATATGGAAAACTGCGAAGGTTTTTGTCTACACTTTAACTGGAAGATTAATATTTGATATTATGTCTGAAAGCTTAGATTTGGAGGAATACATATGAAAATTATTGTTGATGCTTTCGGGGGCGACAATGCACCTCTCGAAGTTATAAAGGGAAGTGCAAAGGCTGCTGCGGATTTCGATGTTGAAATAGTTCTTACTGGTGATGAGGATATTATCAGGAAAACTGCCGAAGATAATAATATTTCACTTGATAAAATATCTGTTATTGATACAAAATCTGTTATAGATATTCACGATGAACCAACAATGGTTATCAAGGAAAAATCCGACTGCTCAATGGCTGTTGGACTTAAAGCACTATCTGACGGAAACGGCGATGCTTTTGTTTCAGCAGGAAGCACCGGCGCACTTGTTGTCGGGGCAACATTTATTGCAAAGAGATTAAAGGGCGTAAAGCGTGCCGCTCTTGCACCTATCCTCCCTACTGCTGACGGTTACATGATTCTTATGGACGGAGGAGCAAACGTTGACTGCCGCCCTGAAATGCTTGTTCAGTTCGGTATCATGGGAAGCTGTTACATGGAAAAGGTAATGGGCATTAAGAATCCAAAAGTCGGACTTATCAATGTCGGTTCTGAGGATACAAAGGGAAGAGATATTGAAATTGAAGCATACAAGCAGTTTAAGACTGCTCCCGTAAACTTTTACGGCAACCTTGAAGCAAGAGAAATTCCAAAGGGCGTTTGCCATGTAGCTGTTTCAGACGGCTTTACCGGAAACGTTGCACTAAAGCTTTATGAAGGAATGGGCTCATTCTTTGCTCATACTCTCAAAGATATGCTTACAAGCAATATCATTTCAAAGCTTGCTGCTCTTATGATTATGCCAAAGGTAAAGGAATTCAAAAAGAAAATGGACTACTCCGAAACCGGTGGCGCAGTTCTCATGGGAATTTCAAAGCCTGTTATAAAGGCTCACGGAAGTTCTGATGCAAAGGCATTCTACAATGCAATCAGACAAGCTAAAAACTGTGTTGACGGCAAGGTAATTGAGGAGATTACCAAGTCACTTGAAATTCTTAAAAACAGCAGAAAAGATGCTTCTGAATCTTCTGCTGAATAATCTTAAAAGGAGAGTTATATTCAGTCTTTTCTGATATAACATAAAGCAGATATGGACTTTACTGAATTTGAAAATAAAATCGGATATACGTTTAAAAATAAAGAGCTTTTGTTTGAAGCCTTATCACATTCATCCTTCGCAAACGAAAGCAAAAAAGGCAGAAAGTCAAATGAGCGTCTCGAATTTCTCGGCGACAGTGTTCTTTCAATTGTTGTTGCTGAATATCTTTTTACGCATTTCAAGCATTTGCCAGAGGGTGAGCTTACAAAAATAAGAGCTTCACTTGTATGTGAGAGCGCTTTGTTTGAATTTGCCAAAAAGATTGATCTTGGTAACAATATAATGGTTGGCAGAGGTGAAGAACACAGCGGCGGAAGAGAACGCCCTTCCATTGTTTCTGACGCTTTTGAAGCTGTAATTGCCGCTATTTATCTTGACGGCGGAATGGAATGTGCAAAGAAATATATTCTTGGCTTTATGCCTGAAGATCTTGACAAAAACCATTCAAAGGCACTTCACGATTACAAGACAATTCTTCAGGAAATCATCCAACGCAATCCTGAAGAGAAAGTTGAATATGTTCTTAAGGAACAGACAGGCCCTGACCATGACAGAAATTTTGTTGTTCAGGTTTACCTTAACAGCAACATTATCGGTGAGGGTGAAGGTCACAGCAAGAAGCAGGCTGAACAAATGGCAGCAAAGGAAGCTCTTGCACTTATGGGGTACAATGAATAATGCCGCATGGAAATATTGCAATTTTCATCCCGCATCTGGGATGTCCGAATATGTGCTCTTTCTGCAATCAGCGCACTATTAGCAGTACACAAACTGCGCCGACTGCAGAAGAAGCAGAGCGTGTTATCCTTGAATCTTTTGAAAACATTCAGGATAAACAGAATTACGAAATTGCCTTTTTCGGCGGCAGCTTTACTGCAATTGACAGAGGATATATGCTTTCACTCCTTGAAACAGCGTCACGCTATGTAGGTGATGACGGCTTTCACGGGATAAGAATTTCTACCCGCCCTGACTGTATTAACAAAGAAATACTTGATATTCTCAAACACTATGAAGTCAGCGCAATTGAACTTGGAGCACAGTCAATGTCTGACAAGGTTCTTACTGCAAATGACAGAGGACATACTGCTGATGATGTAAGAAAAGCATCTGAAATGATAAAATCTTATGGCTTTGAACTCGGCTTGCAGATGATGGTAGGACTATATATGTCGGGCAAGCAGGATGAGCTTTACACAATGAATGAAATAATAAAACTCCATCCTGATACTGTGAGAATCTATCCTGTTGCCATTCTTAATGGAACAAAGCTTGCTGAATTATATGAAGGCGGAAAATATCGAACAATGAGCCTTAATGAGTGCGTTGAACTCTGCGCTCATATGCTTGAATGTTTTGAGCAGAATGGTATAAAAGTAATCCGTCTAGGACTTCATGCTTCAGACAATATCGCTGATAGCTGTGTGGGCGGACTTTACCACCCTGCAATGAGAGAACTTTGTGAGAGCTTTCTTTTGCGAAATAAGATAGAAAGGCTGCTTGATACACCGGGCAGCTATGAAATATATGTAAATCCAAGAAACGTAAGCAAGGCTGTCGGACATAAAAAATCCAACCTTGAATATTTCAGGAACAAAGGCTATTCTATAAAAGTAATACAGGACAAGGAAATGTCTGAAAATGACATTAGGGTGTCAGTTATTTAATTCGTCATTATTCTGAGAAAAGGAAGAGCAGAATGTACTTAGAATCACTTGAGCTCCAGGGCTTTAAGTCCTTCCCGGACAAAATCAAGCTTGAATTTGACAAAGGACTTACTGCTGTTGTAGGTCCTAACGGAAGTGGTAAGTCCAATATCGGCGACGCTGTAAGATGGGTGCTTGGCGAACAGTCAACCAAAACTCTCAGAGGCGCAAAAATGGAAGACGTTATCTTTGCAGGCACACAGTCAAGGAAGGCTGTAGGCTTTGCACAGGTTACCCTTAATATACGCAATGATAAGGGAATTCTGCAGATTCCGTCGGAAGAAGTTTCTGTCACAAGAAAATTATACAGAAGCGGTGAAAGTGAATACCGCATTAACGGCTCACAGGTACGTCTAAAGGATATCTATGAGCTTTTTATGGATACAGGACTTGGACGTGACGGATATTCAATTATCGGTCAGGGACGTGTTGCAGAAATTGTATCTGCAAAGTCAAATGAACGAAGAGAAATATTTGAAGAGGCAGCAGGGATATCTAAATTCCGTTACAAGAAAGCAGAAGCTGAACGAAAACTTGACGCTGCACAGGAAAACATTCTCCGTCTTAAAGATATTATCGCTGAACTTGAAAGCAGAGTTGAACCTCTCAGAATCCAGTCAGAAAAAGCAGCAAAATTCATAGAACTTTCTGAACGAAAGAAGATTCTTGAAATAACTATATGGATGGTTCAGCTTGGTGAACTCAAGAAAAAACTTGAAGAACTTGAAGAAAAAATTCTTATAAATACGACACAGTACAATACTGTTGATTCTGATGTTGTACGTCTTGAAGCTGAACAACAGAAACTTTATACTGAGTCAGAAAACTGTACGCTGAAAGCTGAACAGCTCCGTAATGAAATTCTTGAGGCTGAACGTTCTTCAACACAGCTTCATTCGGATATTGCTGTTTATGAAAATGATATTGAACACTGCAACCATGCAATTGCAGATATAAAAAACCAGCAGGAACTTGCAAAGAATTCTGACCTTGAAACAACAAAGCTTATAAATGAAAAGCTTGAAAAAGTTAAAACAATTGAAGTTGAAATTGAACAGGCTCGTATAGGCAGTAATCAACTTGAAGAAGAACTGGGCGGCATTGTCAGCAAGCAGGAATGCTTTGATAAGGACTACTCTGCTGTTAATACCCTACTCAATCAGCTTTACATAAAACAATCAGAATATAACATTGCTCTTACTTCAGGCAAGACAAACAAAGCAGAAGCTGAAGAACAGCTTGCACAGGTAAGAATTCAAAATGAAATCCTTCGAACAGAACTTGAAAAACTTGAAAAGGAAAAGTCCGATACAACAGAGGGCATAAGCCTTACAGATGAACATCTTGCCGAATATACAAACAGGATGTCAGGTCTTTCAAGACTTTATGAGGGAAAGGCCCAAAAGCTTTCATCTGCGAAAAAACAGTTTGAAGATATAACTTTTGATATAAGAGAAAAGGACCAGCGCATTAAGCTCCTTACTGACCTTGAAAACAGCATGGAGGGTTTTGCAAACTCCGTAAAGCAGATACTTAAAGCAGGGAAAATAGGGCAGATAAAGGGTATTCACGGCTCTGTTGCACAACTAATTAACGTTGATTCTGAATACAGCGTTGCAATTGAAACAGCTCTCGGTGCGGCTTTGCAGAATGTCATTGTTGAAAATGAAGACACCGCAAAACGTGGTATCAGACTTTTACAGGAAATGAAAGCAGGTCGTGCTACATTCCTTCCGATTACCTCTGTCAAGGGTAACAAGCTGAATGAAAACGGACTTGAAAGCTGCGATGGTTTTGTCGCTCTTGCAGTTGATCTTATAAAATTTGATTCGTCATACACAGGCATTTTCAATTCACTTCTCGGCCGAATTGCCATTGCAGAAGATATTGACAGCGCAACTCTGATTGCAAAGAAATATGGCTACAAGTTTAGGATTGTTACTCTTGATGGTCAGATTATCAATGCTGGAGGATCTTTTACAGGAGGATCTACTTCACGTTCAAGCGGTGTACTTACCCGTAAGAACGAAATTGACAGTCTTAAAATTCAAAGGGACAAGCTTTCCGAAAAACAGTCTGAACTTAAAATTATTACTGAAAAAATGCAGGCTGAAACTGACAAACTTAGTTTTGATATTGAGGATGCCAAGGAACAGATAAGGACTATTGAACAGGATAAAATACGCTTTGATTCAGAACTGAAACGTATTGAATCTGTTTCCGCACAGACTTTACAGCAGATCAAAGCGACTGATGAACAATCAGACAGATTCAGAAAAAAACTTGAGGAAATTGATTCTGTCAGCAAGAATACAGAAGTTTCTCTGCTTGAATGTGAAAAGCAGATAGCTGAAAATGAAAAGCTTGTTTCTGACTCTGAAACACAGAAAACTGAACTTCACAGTAAACGTGAAGAAATTTCTTCTGCAATCTCTGATATGAAAATCAGGGAGATGTCACTTGCAAAGGACAAAGAAGTTACACAGAATGAAATTCGCCAGCTTGAGGAACAGGCAAAGGCTCTTGGTGATAATTCTGCTGACCTTGTTTTACAGCTTGATGAACAACAGAAATTAATTGCTGAAAAACAAAAGCTTATTGAGGAGCGTAAAAAAGCCCTTACCGGCTCTGCTGACAAGGTTGCTGAGATAAATTCACAGATTCTTTTACAACATGAAGCAAAACGTGAAATTGACAGGAAAAGTAATGAGGGACGTATAAAAATCCGTGAGCTTTCAGAAGAAAAAGAAAAGTTCTCAAGGGAAATGACAAGGCTTGAAGAACGCAAAATTTCAGTAAGCAGTAACTATGACAGCATAATCAATGATATGTCGGAGCAGTATAACATATATATTTCAGAGGCAGAAAAGATTGCAGAACCTGTTGAGGATATGCTTGTTTCACAGCGTGACCTTGCAGAAATCAAGCAAAAAATACGTTCGCTTGGCAGTGTCAATGTTGCTGCAATTGAGGAATACAAGGAAGTTTCTGAACGTTATGAGTTCATGTCAGGACAGCTTAATGACGTGGAGTCATCTAAACGTGAACTTGAAAAACTGATTGATGAGCTTACTGATACCATGAGAAAGCAGTTTAGTGAAAGCTTTAACATGATAAACGAAAACTTCAAAACTGTTTTTGTTGAACTATTCGGCGGAGGAAAGGCTGAACTTACACTTACAGACAGTGATGATGTTCTTGAAGCAGGTATTGAAATCAACGTTGCACCTCCAGGAAAGGTAATAAAGAGTCTTTCACTTCTTTCAGGCGGTGAACAGGCATTTGTCGCAATTGCAATTTACTTCTCAATACTGAAAATTAAACCTGCGCCGTTCTGTATCCTTGACGAAATCGAAGCAGCACTCGATGATGTAAACGTAACTAAATACGCACAATACCTAAGAAGATTTACTGATACTACCCAGTTTATCCTTGTTACTCACAGACGTGGCACAATGGAAGAGGCTGATGTTATGTACGGTGTTACAATGCAACAGAAAGGAATTTCTAAACTTTTGAAACTTGAACAGCCACCTAGGGATACAGCAGTATAACATACACATTTATTTGCGGATTAGGAGATTTGTATATGAGCATTTTCAATAAGATAGCAGAGGGTTTTAAAAAGACAAAAGACTCTATGATGGGTAAGGTAGAGCATCTTATCAACTCATTCACTAAGATTGATGAGGAATTTTTTGAAGAACTTGAAGAAACACTCATCATGTGTGATATCGGTGTCCAGACCTCTGTTGACATATGTACTGAATTAAGAAAAAAAGTCAAGGATAAAGGCGTTACAGACCCTAACGAAATCAAAGAACTTCTCAAGGAAATAATCATTGAAATGCTTGGTGAGGATAAACCAATTGACACATCTACAACACCGTCTGTTATTCTTGTCATTGGAGTAAATGGTGCGGGAAAAACAACAACAATCGGTAAGCTTGCCGCAAAGTATAGAAAAAACGGAAAGAATGTTCTTGTTGCTGCTGCTGATACATTCAGAGCCGCTGCAATTGACCAGCTACAGGTATGGACTGAACGTGCAGAAGTAGGAATAATCAAGCACTCTGAGGGCGCTGACCCTGCCGCTGTTGTTTTTGATGCTGTAACTGCCGCAAAAGCAAGGAACACTGATGTTCTTATCTGCGATACAGCAGGACGTCTTCACAACAAGAAAAACCTTATGGATGAACTTAAGAAAATCAGCAGGATCATTCATCAGCAGGCAGAGGGATGTTCACTAGAAACTCTGCTTGTTCTCGATGCAACAACCGGACAGAATGCTGTCAATCAGGCAAAGCTTTTCAGCGAGGTTGCTGACATAACAGGCATAGTCCTCACAAAGCTTGACGGAACTGCAAAGGGTGGTATAATAATTTCAATCCACCGTGAACTTGGTATTCCTGTAAAGCTTGTTGGTGTCGGTGAAAAGCTTGACGACTTACAACCTTTCTGTGCAAAAGACTATGCTGATGCATTGTTCAATGATGAAGATGATTTTGATTATAACTATGAGCGACTTTCAGAGGAAAATGAATCTGAACAGGAACATGAAACAGAAGAAGCTGGCAACGAAATTAGTTGGGAAAGTACAGAGTCATACATTGAAAACGCAGATACCAATGATGATATAGCTGAAATTGAGGATGAACCTGTTGAAGATGATTACAATGAAGATACCTCAGAAGATGAAGAATACGATCAGGAAGATTCTGAAAGCGAAGATGAAGAAGACATCGAAGATAGTTCTGAAGAACAACAACCTGACAAGAAAAAAGGCAAGTTCAGCTGGCTTTTCAGGGATATTTCATTTGGAAAAAAGAAAAACAAAAACGATAACATTGAGGAATAATTAAACCTACATGGCAAATTATAGTTGTATAGAGAGGCACCATTTATGCAAATAATTCTTGCAAGTAACAATAAAAACAAACTCCGAGAGGTTCGTCAGATTCTTGAGCCACTCGGATATGAAGTTGTATCTCAATCCGAAGCAGGTATTAATATAGACGTTGAGGAAACAGGTTCTACATTTGAGGAAAACGCTTTTCTCAAAGCCAATGCAGTTCATAAACTTTGCTCTAAGGCTGTAATTGCTGACGACAGCGGACTTGAAGTTGACGCCCTTGATAAAGCGCCAGGAATATACTCGGCAAGATACTGCGAGGGCACAGATTCAGACAGATGTGCAAAGTTACTTAAAAACATGCAAAACACCCCTGACGATAAGCGTACTGCAAGGTTTGTATGCACAATATGCTATATAGATTCAAACGGAAATGCACAGACAGTCAGAGGCGAATGTGAAGGCAAAATCGGCTATGAACCAATGGGCGATAATGGATTCGGATATGACCCCGTTTTCATGTATGGGAACAAATCCTTTGCACAGCTTTCTGCAGAAGAAAAAAACAGTATAAGTCACAGGGCAAAAGCTCTTCAGAAGCTCGGCGATTTATTGAAATAAACACAAATAAAGGATGGTACAATATGCTGACAAGCAAACAACGTGCAAAATTAAGATCAATCGCCGCAACAGAAGATACAATTCTGCAGGTAGGCAAAAACGGAATAATTGATACACTTATTATTCAGGTTTCCGATGCCCTCAGAGCAAGAGAACTCATTAAAATTAAGGTTCTTGACAATGCAATGCTGACTTCTTCAGAAGCAGCATATGAACTTGCTGAAAAAACAGATTCCGAAGTGGTAAGTGTTATCGGAAGCAAGTTTATACTTTTCAAGCGTAACAAAAAAGAACCTAAGATTGAACTCTGATATGGCTGAAAAAAAGATAGCTCTGTTCGGCGGAAGCTTTAATCCCGTTCACAGCGGACATGTAAGACTTGTTAAAAACATTGCTGAAGCTGAAAAGCTTGACAGGGTTATTGTAATGCCTACAAATATTTCTCCGTTCAAAGCCAGTGAAAACGGGTATATTGCAACTGCTGAACATAGATTAAATATGTGCAGGCTTGCATTTGAAAACCTTCCTTATTCTGAAGTAAGCAGCTATGAGACTGACAAAACTGATATAAGCTACACAATAAGTACTGTAGAGCATTTCAAAGAGGTTTATCCTAATTACAGTCTTTATCTTATTGTCGGAAGTGATATGGTTACATCTTTTACACGATGGAAAGACTTTGATAAGATTCTTTCATGCTGTACACTTATTGCCGCATCAAGAGAAAAAGATGACAGAGATGAACTTCTAAAAGCCGCAGAAAATCTGCGTCAATATGGAGAAGTCATTATTATTGATACTGACCCTTTTGAGGTTTCTTCAACACAAATACGTAAAAAAATTATTAATCACGAGGATATTTCTTGCTATATGCCCGATAATGTAGTAAAATATATATTGAATAATCATTTATACACCGATATTTTAAATAATTAATTGGCATATTAATCAGTAAAGAGGCGAAGATTATTGTACTCTGTCAGCGAACTTAAAAATATACTCAAAGCCAGAATCTCACAAAAACGTTATACACATAGCCTAAACGTTGCAGAGGAAGCTATACGTCTTGCAGAGGAATTCGGAGCAAATAAAAGCGATGCTTACCTTGCAGGACTGCTTCATGATATATGTAAGGAAATACCTCATGACGAGCAACTGAAGATGGTTTCAAAATCACAGCGTGATGTAACAGATGTTGAGCGTTCCTCCCCTCCCCTTTTTCATGCAATTTCAGGAGCATGGTATACTGAAAATACACTTGAAATACGCAATGAGGATATTCTTAATGCTATACGTTACCATACAGTTGCAAGAGAAAATATGTCTCAGCTTGAAAAGATTATTTACCTTGCTGACCTTGTATCATCAGACCGTAATTACAATGATGTCAATAAAATGAGAAAGCTAGCCCACCAGGATCTTGACAAAGCAATGCTTTCTGCATTAAAATTTTCTATTGAATATGTTGTTGCCAAAGGAGCACTTATCCCCGTTCATACAATAGACGCATATAACCAATATGCTCTGCAGAAGAAAAATGCAGAGGCTGAAATTAAAAATTGAGGAGGACATTTAATGACACAGGACGAAATGATTCAGACTATAGTTAAAACACTGGACAGTAAAAAGGCTGAAGATATAAAGGTGATTAAAATCAGTGACCTTACAATTATCGCAGATTACTTTGTTATTGCAAACGGTACTTCATCAACTCAGACAAGGGCACTTGCTGATGAGGTTGAATTCAAGCTTAAAGAATGTGGCATTGAGCCTGCAAGAGTTCAGGGAAATAACGGTTCCAACTGGATTATACTTGACTATCGTGATGTTGTCGTTCATGTATTTTATAAGGAAACAAGAGATTTCTATTCGCTTGAAAGACTATGGCGTGACGGCGAAGTTGTCGACATCAGCAATTACCTTACTCAGAATTAATTCAATTAATTCCCAGACAGCGGGTGATTATTATAAGAAGATATTTTAATCAGACTGAATATGAAATTTCGCCTGAAAATCTGCCTGTGCTTGAGCCACTTGGCAGAAACGATGACATTGAAGAAAAAGAAAATAGTGTTAATCAGACAGAAAAAAGCAACAATCTTTACGATTACAAAAACATTGTTGCTACAAATAATCTTAAAAAGCGCCCTAAGAATGGTTACCGTGATTTCTACAAGGAAGATAATCTGCCGCCATGCAAAGAAACATTTAGTAAATGGGTCGACAAAGGTGAAAAGCTATCATTTGTAATCTGCACCAGCGTAATTGTTCTTACTGTTGTGAATGTTATCCTTATGCTATTATTGGATATGTCATTCTGGGACACTACAAGTATGTTTCTGCGTCTTCTTTCGGCATTGCTTTTGCTGATTGGCAGAACTCCTACACAGAAAAACCACGGTAGAATAATGCTGATTGTATTTTCATTGCTTGAAGTTTTCGTGTCAGTTGTGATGCTGCTTACCTGTGAAAAACAGAATTACCTTACAGGCTCCGAAAACAGCAGCGGCATATCATTTACAGCAATTATCTATTGCTTCAATATTGCATATAGTCTTCTTATAGCAATTATCCTTTGGAGAAGCGTAAAAATAAAAGCATACCTGAACAAGTTATAATCAAAATGCAAATATCTTTTATCAGGCAATACTCATTTTAGATAAAAACAAACAGAATGGAGTTTCACCTATGGATGACAACTTTGATATGGGATCACTTCCTACCCTTGAAAACCTTGACGGGAGTACGGAAGAACCAGTAACAACACGCAGTAATAATTATTCTCAGGCACAGAACATTCAGAATAATATGCAACTGAATGGATATCAGCAGAATAATTTTAGTCCAGTCAATCAAAATAATGCTTTTCAGCAAAACAACTTTAATCCTGTTAACCAAAATTTACAGAGACAGAACTTTCAGCAGTATAACAATGCGACAAATAATTCTTTCAATCAACGGTCTTCGGATATTCTTGACAGTTTCTGGAGCGGACATAATGAACTATGCAGCAGGGGTGAAAAGATTGCCAAAGTAATAGGAATTATTCTTTTGGTAATTAGCATTCTTGATGCCCTATTTTCACTTATAGGCGGAAGAATTATTCAAGGTTTAGCAATTGGAGTAAGAATATATTTAGCAATACAGTTTATCAAAGGTAAAAATTCAGCAAGAATTTACTTTACAGTTGTTCTGTTCTTATCTGCTATAGGTTGTCTGATAATGTCTTTTGCAACTGATACACTATATTCAGCTGCAAAATATAGTATCGAATTCTCCTTAATTGGTTTTATTCAGGGCATTTATGTCATAGGTGCATTAATCTACGGAGGAGTAGCAATATTCATTATTATCAGCAAAAGCATTGAAGCTTATTTTAGCAGATAATATAACAACTTTGACTAGTGTAATATATATTGATAATAATAAAAATTCAAAGGAATGATAAAAATGGTTGAAAAATATGATTTTGCCTATATAGATAAAAAGTGGCAGAATTACTGGAGAGATCATAATACTTTTCATGCAGAAAATGACTTCACAAAACCAAAGTTTTATGCTCTCGTAGAATTTCCGTATCCATCAGGACAGGGATTACATATAGGTCATCCCCGCCCTTACACAGCGATGGACATTGTATCAAGAAAAAGACGTCTTGAAGGCTACAATGTTCTTTTCCCTATGGGTTGGGATGCTTTCGGTCTTCCTACTGAAAACTATGCTATAAAAAACAAGATTCACCCTGCAATTGTAACTGAAAAGAACGTTGCTCACTTCAAGGAACAACTTCAGGCTCTCGGCCTTTCTTTTGACTGGGACAGAGAAATAAACACAACTGATCCGAAATATTTCAAGTGGACACAGTGGATTTTCCTTGAGATGTTCAAGAAGGGTCTTGCATATAAAAAGGAGATGTCAGTAAACTGGTGTACTTCATGTAAGGTCGTTCTTGCAAACGAAGAAGTCGTAAACGGCTGCTGCGAACGTTGCGGCGGTGAAGTTATCCACAAGGTAAAATCACAGTGGATGCTCAAGATTACAGAATATGCACAGCGTCTTCTCGATGACCTTGCAGAAGTAAACTATGTCGAAAGAGTTAAAACCACACAGTCAAACTGGATTGGTCGTTCAACTGGTGCAGAGGTTGACTTCTCAACAACTGCCGGCGATACTCTTACTGTATATACAACACGTCCGGATACACTCTTTGGCGCAACATATATGGTTATCTCCCCTGAACATCCGATAATAAAGACATGGGAAAGCAAACTCAAAAATAATGATGCTATCCGTGAATATCAGGAAGCATCCGCAAGAAAGTCTGATTTTGAACGTACAGAAATGGCTAAGGATAAGACAGGCGTAAAGCTTGAGGGAGTTATGGCTGTAAATCCTGTCAACGGCAATGAAATACCTATCTTTATTTCTGACTATGTTCTTATGACATACGGAACGGGTGCTATCATGGCTGTTCCTGCACATGATACAAGGGACTATGATTTTGCAAAGGTATTTAATCTTCCTATAATTGAAGTTGTCAAGGGCGGTAATGTTGAAGTTGAAGCATTTACCGACTGTGCAACTGGAATTATGGTAAACAGCGGTTTCCTCGACGGACTTTCCGTTGAAGAAGCAAAGGTCAAGATAAAAGAATGGCTTGAAGAAACAGGCAAGGGCAAGTCAAAGGTAAACTTCAAACTCCGTGACTGGGTATTCTCACGCCAAAGATACTGGGGCGAGCCTATTCCTCTTGTATACTGTGAGAAGTGCGGATGGGTTCCACTTCCTGAAAGTGAACTTCCTCTCACGCTTCCTGATGTTGAAAGCTATTTGCCTACTGATACAGGAGAAAGCCCTCTTGCAAACCTTGAAAGCTTTATAAATACAACCTGTCCTCACTGCGGTGATCCTGCTAAGCGTGAGACAGATACAATGCCACAGTGGGCAGGCTCCTCATGGTACTTCCTGCGTTATTGTGACCCTACAAATGAAAATGAACTTGCTTCAAAGGAAGCACTTAAATACTGGATGCCTGTTGACTGGTACAACGGTGGTATGGAACATACAACTCTCCACCTCCTCTACTCAAGATTCTGGCACAAATTCCTTTATGATATCGGCTCTGTAAACACTAAGGAACCATACTTAAAGAGAACTTCACATGGTATGATTCTCGGTGAAGACGGACAGAAGATGAGTAAGTCAAGAGGTAATGTAATCAATCCTGATGACGTTATCAGTGAGTACGGTGCTGACACTCTCAGACTTTATGAAATGTTTGTCGGTGACTTTGAAAAAACTGCTCCTTGGAGCACATCAAGCATTAAAGGCTGTAAGAGATTCCTTGACAAGGTATGGGCATTGCAGGATATCGTTATTAACGGTAATGAATACCGTGACAGTGTAAAGTCTGCTATGCACAAGACTATCAAGAAGGTTTCTGAAGATATCGAAAGCCTTAAATTCAATACAGCAATTGCTGCAATGATGGCTTTGCTCAATGATATTTCTGCAACAGGAGCAATAAATAAGGCTGAATACAGAACACTTATCATGCTCCTCAATCCATTTGCTCCTCATATCACAGAAGAACTTTATAACATTCTTGGATTTGAAGGAGTGCTCAATGAGCAGAAATGGCCAACATATGATGAGGCACTCTGCGTTGAAAGCACAATTGAAATAGCTGTACAGATAAGCGGCAAGATCAAGGCTAAACTTATGATACCTGCTGATGCTGATCAGGATCAGGCACTTGCGCTTGCAAAGGCAGATTCTGCAGTTGCCGAAGCACTGAACGGCAAGAACATTATAAAGGAAATTTACGTTAAAGGTCGTCTGGTCAATATTGTAGCTAAATAATTATGTATTTCGGCAGAAAATGAAAGTATAATTTGTACAACATTTTTATCAGGACGCTTGACAATACTGCGCTGTTATAGTATAATTATGAAGTTATATCTTATATTAACCTCTGCCTTTGCGGCAAAGGGAGGGAATCAAATGGCAGAAATTCGTGTTGGAAAAAACGAGACTTTAGACACTGCTCTTAAGCGTTTTAAGAGAAGCTGTGCTAAGGACGGCGTTATTGCTGAAGTTCGTAAAAGAGAACACTATGAGAAGCCTTCGGTAAAGCGTAAGAAGAAGTCCGAAGCTGCTCGTAAGCGTAAGTATTAATAATTATAACGCTTAAAAATGCAAGTAAAAGCGGGCAGTATTTCTGTCCGCTTTTCTATTTATTATATTTCAGATGATTGGAGGATAAAATGCTTTTCAGACCTACACTTGCACTTAATACTGTGCTTGACATCACACCAGAAATGCTCGGTCAGATTAACGTCAGAGCACTTATCCTTGACCTTGACAATACACTTACAACGCATAACAATCCAAAGCCTGCTGACGGTGTGCTTGACTGGATAAAAAATATGCGTGATAATAATATAAAGCTTATGATTGTTTCAAATAATAAAACTGCAAGGGTTACCCCGTTTGCAGATATGCTCGGACTTGAGTTTGTTCCGTCAGGAGCGAAGCCGTTGCCTAAGGGCTTTCTTAAAGCTGTTGAAAAACTGAAACTTCCACGAAATCAGATCTGTGCAGTCGGCGACCAGATTTTCACTGACATTCTGGGGGCAAACTTTGCAGGAATAAAATCAATATTTGTATTTCCTATTGAGCCGGAACCGGGAACTTTATTCAGGATTAAACGTGCAGTTGAAAGACCACTTCTGCCTAAAAGAAATACTGATAAAAAAATGCGGTAGAAATGTACTGATTATATCAATAAAACCATGATGAAAGGAAGTCCATTACCATGAAAAATGCAAGATTCGGACCTGCCGGAACAGCAGAAAGCTTTGCCACCATGGGTTACAAGAAAACTGTTGATGTACCTTTATATCTAAAAAAATTTGGGCTTAATCATTTTGAATATCAGTGCGGACAGGGTGTCAGAACAGGTGAACAGGCCGGTAGACAGTTTGGCGCAGCCGCAAAAGAACAAGCTATATCTCTGTCTATCCATGCACCATATTTCATTTCCCTTTCCAGTATTGAAGAGGAAAAGCGTCTTAACTCAATAAATTACATCCTCCAGACTGCAAGGCTTGCTGATTACATGGGTGCTGAAAGAATAATTATTCATAGCGGATCATGCTCAAAAATGACAAGAGAAGAAGCTCTTGATCTTGCAAAGATAACGCTCAAATCTGCAAAAGTAGCTCTGGATTCGGAAGGACTTTCACATATACACTGCTGTCCTGAAACCATGGGAAAAATCAATCAGCTTGGCGACCTCAATGAAGTAATTGAGCTTTGTCTCTGTGACGAAAGTTTTATTCCATGCATTGATTTCGGGCACCTTAACGCAAGAACTTTCGGAAGTATAAAAGATAAATCAGCTTATGAGGATATTCTTAATGCAATTGAAAATAAGCTTGGCTCTGACAGGCTGAAATGTTTTCACTCGCATTTTTCTAAAATTGAGTATACAGAAAAAGGCGGAGAAAAGCGTCATCTGACATTTGAGGACACAATCTATGGCCCACAGTTTGAACCTCTTATGGAACTGGTTTACGAAAAGAATCTATCCCCTGTCTTTGTATGCGAAAGCGCAGGCACACAAACTGAAGATGCAAAGGCTATGATGGATTATTATAATAGTTTAAAATGACATGAAAGTGAGTACATCTATGAAAAGACAACTTGTTGCTATTTTGATAGCATTGAGCATGATTACTATGACAGCTTGTAATGAAAAAACTATTCAGGAAAAGTCACAAACGGTGGAATCGTCAGAAGCCACCTTATCAAGTGTAGCATTAGAAACTGTAAAAATAGCAGACAATGTGGAAAGTAACTCTGATTCAAATTCTGAAAAAATAGTACCTCAATGGAAAGAATACAATCAAGACACTGAATACATTATTGTTAATATTGATAAACTTACTGATGAGGACAAATCAGACCTTATTAGTCTGACTAAGCTTAAAGGAATGTATATTGTTTCGGCAAATGGAAGTATGGAAGAGTATATTGAATTCTTTAAAAAAATGAACCTTCTTTCTATTTACATTGAAACAGATACTTACAAAGATAAAGATTTTGAATTACTCGTTAATGCATTCCCCTCATGTCAAATAAGATATATACAAAGTCCAGAACATGATGTAAGTCAATCAGACATTAAAATTGACATTGCAACTCCACTTGTTTTGCCCAATTTGGAAACAGAAACCTGGGAATGTATTAACCGAAGCCCCTTTTTTATATTTAGAAAATATTGTGATGAAGATTACAAACTTAAAAAAGCTGAATTGTATTACAATACTCAAGATGAATGGCAACCAGTAAAATTCACAGACGGAAACACATTTCTTAATCTGGATACGTCTTTTGACCCACAGCAATGGGCTGATTTTGGTATCGGGAATTCAAAGTATAATTTTAAGGAAGCAGATAACGGCAGATATAAAGTAGTAACGACCTGGTCTGATAATACACAAATACCAATAGAATTCTATATGTGTAATACTGATTCTGGAGTAATAGATTTTTTGAGTGAAAGAAAAAATGCTATATATGAGAAAGCTTTGGATATATATTACGATTGCTATACATATCCGTATGGAGTAACAGATAATCATCCAAATAAATTTACTTCTGATGAATTAAATAAGTATTTTCATGAAGTATTCACTGATTCATATTGTGAATTACTTATTCAACAATATAATGGAGAAAATCAAAACTTCACATATTACTATGAAGACAAAAACTATGATGAGTCATGCTGGTTTACAGACTTTTCGCTAATTTATGAAGATAACAATCAAGTTTTATTTAAAAGCACTTTAGTGCACTATGATTCTGAACCATACAACATCTGGTATGAAAGCAGAAATTATCATATGGTAAAAACCGATGATGGCTGGAAGTTTGATGCTTTTAATTTATGGTATTAAAAGTATAATACTTATATTTAGAAAGGACACTGATCATGAAAAACGTCTTGATTATAAATGGCCCGAACCTTAATCTTCTCGGTGAAAGAGAGCCAGGAACATACGGAAATGATACTTATAAAAGCATTTGCGATGAAATTGAAAAAAAGGCAAAAGAGCTTGGATATGACAGCTGTGAATTTTTCCAGTCCAATCACGAGGGAGCTATCATTGACCGTATCCATGAAGCACGCCTTGATAAATGCGGAATAGTTCTCAATGCAGGTGCATACACTCACTACAGCTATGCAATCAGGGACGCAATCGCAGCAATAAAAATTCCTGTTATTGAAGTGCATATCTCAAACATTTACAACCGTGATGAATTTCGTTCAAAGTCGGTCATTGCAGCTGTCTGCAAAGGACATCTTTGTGGCTTTGGCAAATATGGATACATGCTTGCGCTTGAGGGACTAAAGGAGATGCTGGCAGAATGACACGTACAGAACAGCTGTTAAAGAAGCTTTCGGATGACATTGACTGTGCAATTATTACCTCTGATATAAACAGATTTTATTTTACAGGCATGAAATCTTCGGCAGGTGTATGTATTATTTTCAGGGACAGCGCATATCTGCTGATAGATTCACGATACTATGAAAAAGCATGTGACACAGTGAGGAATTATAATGTAATTCTCATGACTGATTACTATGCACAGATTGAAGAACTGCTCGAAAAGCATAATGCTGATACAGTTGCAATTGAAACTAATACTATGACTGTAAGCGAGTATCAGAATTTATGCAGTAAACTTAAGAACAGAAAAATTATATGTTCAGGAAATCTTAGCCGTGCAATCGATAAAATGCGTTCAATTAAAACGCTTGAAGAAATAGAAAAAATTAAGTTTGCTCAAAAAATTGCAGAAAAAGCATTTGAAAATGTACTAAACTACATCTCAGAGGGGAAAACTGAAAAGGAGATAGCTTTTGAACTTGACAGCTATATGCTGAAAAATGGAGCAGAAGCTGTTTCATTTGACACAATTGCTTTGTCAGGAAAGAATACTTCCCTTCCTCATGGAGTTCCGTCAGATAAAAAAGTTCACAGTGGTGAATTTGTTCTTATGGACTTTGGCGCTGTATATGAAGGTTATCACAGTGATATGACAAGAACTGTCTGTATTGGTGAGCCAGACGAAGAAATGACGGTTGTTTATAATACTGTTTTAAATGCACAGCTTGCAGCACTTGACTCTTTACATGCTGGAATAAACTGTACAGAACCTGACAGTATTGCACGAAATTATATATCTGAACATGGTTACGGCAGTTATTTTGGTCACGGTCTCAGTCACAGTGTCGGACTTGAAATTCACGAACTTCCGTCATCATCTCCGAAAGCAACCGGCACTCTTGACAGCAATGTTATTATTACCATGGAACCTGGAATTTACCTGCCAAAAAAGTTTGGTGTAAGAATTGAAGATATGGCAGCTATTACAGAAACAGGCCATGAAAATCTTACAAAAGCGCCAAAAAGACTTATCAAATTATAATGTTTGTTAAAAAATCTTAAAATATTTAAAAACACTTGCAATGCGTATAAAAATATAGTAAAATAATAAAGAACTATGTATGCATAAATAATTATTCTTGGAGGTAATTTATGATAACAGCAGGAGATTTCAGAAACGGCATGACTTTCGAAGAGGATGGAAACGTACTTCAAATCGTTGAATTTCAGCACGTAAAGCCTGGAAAGGGAGCTGCATTTGTAAGAACAAAAATTAAAAATGTAATTACCGGATCTGTTATTGAAAAGAGTTATAACCCATCTGCAAAATTCCCTAGTGCTTTTGTTGAAAGAAAAGATATGGAATATTCCTACAGTGACGGTGATCTCTACTACTTTATGGATCCTGAATCTTATGAACAGGTTCCGATAAGTTCAGCTGAACTCAGTGACAACTTTAAGTTCGTAAAGGAACAGATGGTATGTAAGGTATGCTCATATAAGGGCAAGGTTTTCGCAGTAGAACCACCAAACTTTGTTGAACTTAAAATTACACAGACTGACCCTGGTTTCAAGGGTGATACAGCTACAAACGCTACTAAGCCTGCTGTTCTCGAAACCGGTGCAGAAGTTAAGGTTCCTCTCTTCATTGAAGAAGGCGATGTAATCAAGATTGATACTCGTACAAGCGAGTACATGGAAAGAGTATAATCCGGACACCATAAGAGTAATCATTTTTGGGCTTGCTCAATTTATGATAATTGAATTGCAAAATTTAAAGGCGGGCGAACCCGCAGGGAGGAATAACCTATGAAACTTACAGAAAGAGTATCTTATTTAAAGGGCCTTATCGACGGACTTGATCTTAACGAGTCCACTAAAGAAGGAAAGGTTATTGCTTTGATGGCAGACATTCTTCAGGACATTGCTCTTGGAGTGGAAGATCTTCAGGAACAGGTTGATGAAGTTGTAGAAGTAGTTGACTGTATCGACGAAGATCTCGGAGAAGTTGAAAGAGATTTCTATGAGATTGACGAAGAAGATGATGAATGTTGCTGCGGATGCCATGATGATTACGATGACGAGTATGATGACGACGATGAGGATTTTGATGACGACGATTTATACGAAGTTACATGTCCTACATGCGGCGACACTGTATGCCTGAATGAAGCAATGCTTGAGGAAGGCTCAATCAATTGTCCTAACTGTGACGAACTTCTTGAGTTCGATTTCGATGAGGATGATGACAGCACAACAACCGAAGAATAAGTTTTCTGTTCAAAAAAATATTTTGGCTTACAATTGAATAAATGCAAATCTGTTTCAGGGCGGGGTGAGATTCCCCACCGGTGGTAAAGGCGAAAGCTTAGTCCACGAGTGCTTATGCACCGACTCTGGTTTAATCCCAGGACCGACGGTAAGATTTTTCCATATGGAGAGGTTAAGTCCGGATGAAAGAAACGTAGCTCAATTGCCACGCAATGCCGATGCCCGCAGATATAAAATCTGCGGGCATTTTATTGTAACAGACTTGCCTTTATTATAAATTTATATTTATATGGAGGTTTTCTTATGCAAAGCAATCTATTAACCAAATCAACCTTAGCACCAAAAATGGATGTCAAAAAAATGGTTATGATATCCATGTTTTCCGCAATCTCTTACCTATCAGTTTTCGTTTTCAGAGTCCCTGTGGTATTATTCCTTGATTATGAGGTAAAAGACATAATAATAGCAATAGCAGGGTTTATTCTTGGTCCTATGGCATCTCTTATTATTTCACTTGTAGTTTCAATTGTTGAAATGATTACAATAAGCGACACGGGACCGATTGGCGCACTTATGAATTTTATCAGTTCTGCAGGGTTTGCTTGTTCAGCTGCGATTATTTACAAGAGATTCAAGTCACTTTCAGGAGCATTTGCAGGCCTTTTTGCTGGCACTCTTGTAATGACAATACTCATGCTTTTATGGAACTATATTATCACACCTTTTTATATGGGTGTTGAACGTGAAGTTGTTGCAGGTATGCTTCTTCCTGTTTTCCTTCCTTATAATCTTTTGAAGGCAGGACTTAACAGTGCATTTACATTACTGCTTTACAGACCTCTTTCAGCGGCTCTTTCAGGCCTGCACATATTACCTGTTGAATCCAGATCTGAAAGCAAACTTAAATCATTCACTACCTTTGCAATTTATGCTGTTACTGTACTTGTAATTGCGTTTGGAATAGCAATAATAGTATTTGAACCACTAAGAAAAGTTATATTTCCAGGCTGATTTCGACAATATTACGTAAAATCTCTTAATTACTTGACAAGAGATTTATGTTGTAGTATTATTATTATATAAATTTAATAGCCTTATCAAGAGTGGTGGAGGAACTGGTCCTGTGAAGCCCAGCAACCTAATTGTGATTTTAAAGTCCAAGAAAGGTGCTAAATCCTGCGGATGAATCCGAAAGATGAGGAATTTTTATCAATAAAATTCACGGCATCCGGATATACGGGTGCCGTTTTTTTAGGCTATTACATTTTTAATATTTTTACTTTAAATGGAGGAATCATAATGCCAAAAATGCTGTTTACATCAGAATCAGTAACTGAAGGACATCCTGACAAAATCTGCGACCAGATTTCAGATGCTGTGCTTGACGCAATTCTTGAAAAGGATCCATACGGCAGAGTTGCCTGTGAAACCTGTACAACAACCGGAATGGTTCTTTGCATGGGCGAAATAACAACAAACTGCTATGTTGATATTCCTAAGATTGTCAGACAGGTTGTTATAGATATCGGCTATGACAGAGCAAAATATGGCTTTGACGGACATACTTGCTCTGTAATACAGTCAATTGATGAACAGTCCTCTGACATTGCTATGGGCGTCGATGAAGCTCTGGAACATAAGGACGGGCAAAAAGCAGATGATGTTGAAACCGGTGCCGGAGATCAGGGCATGATGTTTGGATTTGCCTGCGACGAAACACCTGAACTTATGCCGCTCCCTATTTCTCTTGCACATAGGCTTGCAAAGAGACTTTCAGAGGTAAGAAAAAACGGAACTTTACCTTACCTTCGTCCTGATGGAAAGACACAGGTTACAGTTGAATACGATGAAGGACAGCCTGTCAGGGTTGATACTATCGTCGTATCCTCACAGCATGCTGAAGAAGTATCTCTTGAAAAAATAAGAAAAGACATAATCGAAAAAGTTATCAAGCCTATTGTACCTGCTGATCTTCTTAAAGATACTACTTTCTTTGTAAACCCAACAGGACGCTTTGTTATCGGTGGCCCTCAGGGCGACAGCGGTCTTACAGGAAGAAAGATTATCGTTGATACTTACGGCGGATATTCACGTCATGGGGGCGGAGCATTCAGTGGTAAGGATCCTACAAAGGTTGACAGAAGTGCTGCTTATGCTGCCAGATACGTTGCAAAAAACATTGTTGCCGCAGGACTTGCAAAGAAATGTGAAGTTCAGCTTGCTTACGCTATCGGTGTCGCAAAGCCGGTTTCCGTCATGGTTGATTCATTCGGAACAGGAACAGTGCCTGACGAAAAGCTTTCAGAAGTAGTTGGAAAGGTATTTGACCTTACACCTGCTGCAATCATTAAAACACTTGATTTACGCAAGCCACAGTACAGACAGCTTGCAGCTTACGGACACATGGGACGTGAAGATCTCGGTGTTGCATGGGAAAAAACCGACAAGACAGACGAACTTAAAGCAGCTATAAAATAATATAAAATAGTGCATTACAGTAGATAATTTACTATAATGCACTATTTTTATTATTTTAATATTATCGCTTATATTTGTTAACAATAATATGATACATTATATAATATCATATTATTTATACTTGGAGGTTGACATATGAGTAACGTTAAGAAAAAATCATCTCGCATTCTGATTGTATTTTTAGTAATACTTATTTTAATAGTTGGATTATTTCTCTTTATTTTTTTAAGCACTATGCAAAAAACCCGCAATGCAGATGTTCATGAGGTTGATATATCTGCAATTGAAGATGGCAACTATGTAGGTGAAAGTGACTTAGGTCTTGTTTATGTCAAAGTAGAGGTAACAGTAAAGGATCATAAAATTGAAAATATAGTTCTGCTTGAGCATCGTAACGGAAAAGGGCAGCCTGCGGAACGTATTGCAACTGATATTGTAGAACAACAAAAAATTGATGTTGACATAGTTTCCGGAGCAACATGTTCAAGTGTTGCAATAAAAGCAGCTGTTGTGGATGCATTAACATAAAAAATAAAGCGGTTAAGAATTGGTCTTAACCGCTTTTTACTACTTGTGAATATCTCCATGAGAAAGCGCTGTCAGATAGGCATTTATAAAACCATCAAGGTCACCATCCATTACAGCATTTATGTTTCCGTTTTCAAAGTTTGTTCTGTGATCTTTTGCAAGAGTATACGGCATGAATACATATGAACGAATCTGTGCACCCCATGCTATATCCTTCTGTACGCCCTTAATATCTTCAATCTTGTCGAGATGTTCTCTTTCCTTGATTTCAACAAGCTTTGACATAAGCATTTTCATAGCATAGTCCTTGTTCTGATACTGTGAACGCTGTGTCTGACATGAAACAACAATACCTGTAGGTATATGTGTAAGTCTTACAGCAGATGATGTCTTGTTTACTTTCTGACCACCTGCACCGCTTGCACGGTAAAAGTCTATTTCAAGGTCTTCAGGACGAATTTCTATGTTATGATCTGCATCGCCGATTTCAGGCATAACTTCAAGAGAAGAGAAAGATGTATGACGACGTCCAGAACTGTCAAAAGGAGATATTCTTACAAGTCTGTGAACACCCATTTCGGATTTGAGAAAACCATATGCATTCAAGCCTTCAACAAGGATTGAAGCTGATTTAAGACCCGCTTCATCACCGTCAAGATAGTCAAGCGTTGTAACCTTGAAGTTATGTCGTTCGCCCCATCTGTTATACATTCTGAACAGCATTTCAGCCCAGTCCTGAGCTTCTGTTCCGCCTGCACCGGCATGGAATGTAAGAATAGCATTTCTGCTGTCAAATTCACCTGTGAGGAGAGTAGAAAGCTTGATTGTCTGCAAGTTATTCTTAAATGAATCTGCGTCCTTTTTGATGTCAGCAACTATAGCTTCATCCTCTTCATCTTCCATTGAAAGCTCAATCATTGTAAGCGTGTCCTCAAGACGGTTGTTAAGATCATTATAACTTTTTATAGTTTCTTCATTTCTCTTAATTATCTGCATGACTTTATGAGAATTTTCAAGGTCGTCCCAAAAACCATCCTTTGCAGATTCCTCCTGAAGCTCCTTTATCTGATTCTGGCATTTCTCAATATCAAGAATACTATAAAGTTCCTTCATATCCTTACGATAACCCTCGAGTTCAACTCTTAGTTCATCCAATATAAGCATAAAATAAATGCTCCTTTCTATTACTTGTCAAATGTATAGTGTTAATCTTTGAATGATAAAAAATTCTGTTATCTCTCTGTTTCATCAGTAGTATTGTCAGAATTAATATATATCTTTCAGGCAGTTAAAATGTATTGGCACTACACAATGACTATTCGGACATCATAAGAAGTAACTCTCTCAACAGCTTGCACGCAGCGGCAGTTGAAACTCCACTCTGGTCATAAGGCGGAGAAAGTTCATTCATGTCAAGACCTACAATATTAAGTCCTTTCAGCTTCATAAGAGCATTTCTCAGCTCTTCAAATGTAACACCGCCATGTTCAGGTGTACCCGTTCCCGGGAATACAGACGGATCAAGAACATCAAGATCTATTGTAAGATATACTTTCTTATCTTTAAGAGCCTTGATACACTCATCAAGCCCGTCGAGATTGAACTTATTCATGCAGGTGTGTGTTTTTGCAAACTCAAATTCATCACGGTCGCCGCTCCGGATGCCAAACTGATATATTCTTCCGTCACCGATAATATCGTGACATCTTCTCATTACACAAGCATGAGAATTCTTAACTTCAAGATAATTTTCTCTGAGGTCCGCATGAGCATCGAACTGTATAATGCAAATATCATTATACTTTCTGTAAATCGACCTGAATGCTCCTAAAGTGACAAGATGTTCCCCACCAAGCATAAACGGAATTTTGCCGTCAGCAAGAATTTCATCGGTCATATTCTCAATCTGTTTAAGTGCAAGGTCAGAAGACCCTAAACATAGTTCAATATCCCCAGCATCAAATATATCATAATCAAGCAGATCCTTATCCTGATAAGGTGAATATGTTTCTATTCCAAAGCTTTCAGCTCTTATAGCCTTGCTGCCGAAACGTGTTCCGGGACGATATGATGTTGTGCTGTCAAATGGTGCGCCAAAAATAACAATGTCTGATTTATCGTAATCAGAATCACAGCCGATAAATGCATTTCTCTCAGTCTGCATTGCTAAGTAACTCCTTTACATAATTAGGGACAGCAAAGCAGCCCTTGTGAAGTTCGGTATTATAATAACCAGTATGAATACCAAGACTGTTCCATTTTTCAAGGTCAGCTTTAAGCGGATCAACATTTTTTGAAGCAAAGCCAAAGAGCCAGTGTCCAGACGGATAAGTCGGAATATGTGCCTGATAAACCCTGCAAATATCAAAGAATTCTCTAATACGTTTGTGTGCCCTCTGCATAGCCTTTGCATCTTCATTGTAATACGGACTTTCATGCTGATTTACAAGAATACCATTTTCAGCAAGTGCATTGTAGCAGTTACCATAAAACTCACTTGTAAATAGCCCCTCACCAGGTCCGAACGGATCGGTGCTGTCAACAATAATAAGGTCATAGCAGTTCTGCTTTGTCCTTACAAATTTAAGTCCATCCTCAAAATATATATCGACACGGCTGTCACCAAGTTTACAAGCTGTCTGTGGAATGTATTCCTTACAAACCTCAACAACTCTTTCGTCTATTTCAACAAGGTCAATATTTTCAATAGAGCTATATCGGGTAAGTTCTCTTATTGTTCCACCATCGCCTGCTCCTATAACAAGAACTGATTTTATGTCAGGATTGCTTGCCATTGCAACATGGGTAATCATTTCATGATAAATGAACTCGTCCTTTTCAGTTAACATCATAAGCCCGTCAAGTGTAAGAAATCTGCCGAATTCAGGGCTTTCAAAAATATCAATTCTCTGATACTCACTCTGTTCACTATAAAGCTGTTTGTTTACTCTTATGGAGAATTTCACATTCTCACTATGCATTTCAGTAAACCATAATTCCATTGCAATCCCTCCCTGAAATTTCATTATCTGCACAAAACTTTTATTTTCTCGATATCCATATCTTCTGTACCTGTCATAAAACATCCTCTGTCCTTTGAGTAACGGATATAGTTGAGGATATCTTCTGTAATCAGCTCACCAGGTGCTACAATAGGTATGCCAGGAGGATAGCACATTACAAATTCACTGCTTATCCTGCCTGCTGTTTCATCTATCGGAAGGGAAACCTGCTCGCCATAAAAAGCTTCCTGCGGTGAAACACAAACATCAGGATTAATATATTCATGGTCAAACATTCCGCTCTTATCCTTGCTAAATCTTCTCTTGATTTCGGAAAGTGCAGAAACAAGTCTTTCAATGTCCTTCCACATATCACCCTGTGAAATTATCGCAAGTATATTGCCAATATCGCCAAATTCAATCTGTATATCATAGCAATCTCGGAGATAATCATAAACTTCAATTCCAGCAAGACCTATGTCACGCGTAAAAACTGAAAGCTTTGTAGTATCAAATGCAAATATATCATCGCCGTTGACAAGTTCTTCAGAATATGCATAATACCCGCCTATCCTGCGGATTTCCTGCCTTGCATACTCTGCCGTTTCAACTACTTTCGCAATCATTTCCTTGCCTCTTAAAGCTAGGTTTCTCCTTGATATATCAAGTGAGGATAAAAGAAGATACGAACCGCTTGTTGTCTGGGTAAGGTTTATAACAGCTCTGATGTGACCCTCTGTTATCTTTGCATTCTTTCCAACAAGCAGAATGCTGCTCTGGGTAAGAGAGCCCCCCGTTTTATGCATGGAAACAGCTGCAAGGTCAGCCCCTGCAGCCATTGCTGAAACTGGCATATTTTCTCCAAAATAAAAGTGAGTTCCATGTGCTTCATCAGCAAGAACTGCCATGTTATGTTCATGTGCTATCCTGACAATTGCTTTCAGGTCAGAACATATTCCATAATAGGTAGGGTTATTTACAAAAACAGCTTTGGCATCAGGATAAGCTTTTATTGCCTTTTCAATCTCTGACACACTCATGCCGAGAGGTATCCCAAGTCTTGAATCTACGCCCGGATTTACATACACAGGTAATACCCCGCTGATAATAAGCGAGTTGATTGCACTTCTGTGAACATTTCTAGGCATAATAATCTTGTCCCCTGCCTTGCATACAGACAGAATCATAGATTGTACAGCAGAGGTTGTACCGTTCACCATAAAAAAGCAGTGCGCCGCTCCGAAAGCTTCCGCCGCAAGCGTTTCTGCTTCCTTAATAACGGAAACAGGATGGCAGAGGTTATCAAGCGGCTTCATTGAATTTACATCAACAGACATGCATGTCTTGCCAAGAAACTCTGTAAGTTCAGGGTTTCCCTTTCCATGCTTATGCCCAGGAACATCAAAAGGAACAATTCGTGCGTCCTTATATTTTATAAGCGCCTCATAGACAGGTGCTTTGCTCTGATCTGACATTTTCATCACCCTTTACTGTTAAGAAAGCGCTGATTAAATCAATTCTGGCGAGCAGTAGTTTCCCCTGCTCCAAATTAATCAGCTTTAATCAGCATCCTAATAAATATTCATGCCGCTGAATATCTCAATCATTTCTCTTCTAAGAGCATCATTGATTTCAAGGCGACGTTTAGGTGCGAGCTCATAAGTGTCAGTATTGAAAAGATAATTCTGGAGGAAAATCTCCTTAATCATCATTTTTGTATGGAAGATATTTGACTGATAAACATTGACATCAATAGCATCATACTTTTCAAGAATATCATTGTTTATATAATTCTGAATTGATGTGATGTCATGATCCATAAACAGCTTTTTACCATGCTGATCCCTTGTGAAACCTCGTACACGGTAATCTATTGTCATAATATCTGAATCAAAACTGCCGATAAGATAATCCAGGCATTTAAGCGGAGTAATCTTTCCGCAAGTTGAAACATCAATATCAACTCTGAAAGTTGTTATTGCATTTTCAGGGTGAAATTCAGGGTAGGTATGAACTGTCAGATGGCTTTTGTCAAGGTGTCCTGCAATACTTTCCTTTTCAACAAAAGGTGCAATCCTCATGTTACAGGATTCATCAATCTCTTCGTTGGAAAGGTGTTCCTCCGATATAAGCAGAGTTGCCGATGCGCCCTGCGGCTCATAATCCTGCCTTGAAATATTCAGAACATGGGCACCTATCATTTCAGTAACGTCACAAAGTATTTTTGTGAGACGGTCAGAGTTATACTGTTCATCAATGTACTTTATATAATCCTGCTGCTCACGGGCACTTTTAGCATAGCAAATATCATAAATATTAAAGCTCAGTGTTTTTGTAAGGTTATTGAAGCCATATAATTTTAGCTTTTCGTTCAACCCTATCCTCACGTTCCTTTCACACTATAATTTTGTGCATAAATACACACATTGAATAATACGATAAATATGTTTAAAAGTCAATAGATTTAATCAAATTTCTGTCATATCTGTTGAATTTATTTTATATTCTTTTAAATGCTCTGAAATACTTCAATATACTCCTATTTTTTTGATATATCACATAAAAGCTTTTCCACAAGTTCTTTCAATTACCCTTTATTAATTTAAAAAATCATTGCAAAAAATTTACCTGTATGCTATACTATTGTTTGTTATGTTTTTATTATGTTATACATATTTTCAGAATATCATCTTTATGAAAGGACGTTCACAAAATGAAAATTAGCTTTTCCACACTTGCATGCCCTGATTTCTCATGGACTGATATTTATTCCATGGCAAAGGATCTTGGCTTTGACGGAATTGAAATTCGAGGACTGGGCGAGGATATATATGCTGTCAATGCTCGTCCCTTTACAGAGGCACAACTCCCTGCTACAAAGAAGAAACTAGAAGATTTACGTCTTGAACTCCCGTGTTTCTCATCAGGATGCTGCCTAAAATATAAGGAAAATCACGATGCAAATATTCAGGAAATAACACAATATATTGCACTTGCAGAAAAGATGGAAACGCCTTTTGTAAGAGTACTTGCTGACCTTAAGCCTTGGGCTGACGGTGAGGTTGACGATGATTATATTATTGAAATTCTGAAAGAACTTGCTGTAAAGGCAGAGGCTTCTACAGTAACACTTCTGGTAGAAACGAATGGTGTCTATGCAGATACAAAGCGTCTTAGAAAGGTTCTTGACGCAGTAGGAAGCCGTTCAGTTGCTGCATTGTGGGATATGAACCACCCTTACAGATATGCAAGCGAGACTCCTATGGAGACAGTTGCAAATCTTGACTCATATATAAAGTATACTCACATCAAGGATAGTGTAATAAAGGATGACAAAGTTTGCTACACCCTCATGGGACAAGGCAGTCTCCCTGTAAAGGCTATGATTGATGCCCTTAGAAGCATTGGTTATGATGGTTATGTTTCTCTTGAATGGGTTAAGCGCTGGGCAAGAGAACTTTGTGATGCAGGTATTGTATTCCCTCAATATGCAAACTTTATGCAACCATACATAAAAAGGCATAAGCATGCCCTTCAGGACAATCAGAGTAAAACAGGAAAGTATGTATGGCCAAAAAACAGGCTTATTGATTACACATTCCCTGACGTTCTTGACAGGATATGTGAGGAATTCCCTAACCAGTATGCTTTCAGATATACAGAACTTGATTATACCAGAACTTACCCACAGTTCAGGGATGATGTTGATACTTTTGCAAGAGCACTTATTGCAATGGGAGTAAAGAAGGGTGACCATGTTGCTATATGGGCAACAAATGTCCCTGCCTGGTACATTACTTTCTGGGCAACAACAAAGATTGGCGCTGTCCTTGTTACAGTAAACACAGCTTACAAGATTCATGAGGCTGAATACCTCTTCAAACAGTCCGATACTCATACACTTGTTATGATCGACGGTCATAAGGATTCAAACTACATTGAAATAATAAAGGAGCTTTGTCCTGAACTTGCTGAATGCAAGCCTGGAGAACTCTGCTCTGAAAGACTGCCATTCCTCAAGAATATTATTACAACAGACAGTAGACAGCCTGGCTGCTATACATGGGATGATGCAAATAATCTTGCAGAAAAGGTAAAGATGTCTGAAGTAGAGCAGAGAAGAAAAACAATTGATAAACATGATGTCTGCAATATGCAGTATACATCAGGAACAACAGGCTTCCCTAAGGGTGTTATGCTCACTCATTACAACGTAGTCAACAATGGTAAGGCTATCGGTGACTGCATGGATCTTTCTAATGTTGACAAGATGATGATTCAGGTTCCTATGTTCCATTGCTTTGGTATGGTTCTTGCGATGACTGCAGCTGTTACACATGGTACAACAATGTGTCCTATCCCTGCATTCTCACCAAGAAAGTCACTTAACTGCATAAACAAGGAACAGATTACTGCATTCCAGGGTGTTCCTACAATGTTTATTGCTATGCTTGAGAATGAAAACTTTGAGAAAACTGATTTTTCACACATGAGAACAGGTATCATGGCTGGTTCTCCATGTCCTGTAAAGGTTATGGATGAAGTACTGAACAAAATGAATATGTCTGAAATCTGCATTACATACGGTCAGACTGAATCAAGCCCTGCTATAACAATGAGCAAAACCACAGACTCAATTGAAACACGTCTTAATACAGTCGGCGGAGCTATGTTTGCAGTTGAAACTAAGATTATTGACCCTGAAACAGGTGAAGAAGTGGGCGATAATGTTGACGGTGAAATCTGCGCAAGAGGTTACAATATCATGAAGGGCTACTACAAAATGCCTGAAGCTACAGCTGCTGCAATTGACAGCGATGGCTGGCTCCATACAGGTGACCTTGCAAGACGTACTCCTGAAGGCAACTTTAAGATTACAGGACGTATCAAGGATATGATTATCCGTGGCGGTGAAAACATCTATCCAAAGGAAATCGAGGAATTCCTCTATACAAACCCTAAGGTGAAGGATGTTCAGGTTATAGGTATTCCTGATATCCAGTACGGCGAAGAAATCATGGCATGCATAATCCTTAAAGATGGCGAAACTTCTTCCGAACAGGAAATCAAGGATTTTGTTCTTTCCCGTATGGCAAAGCATAAAGTTCCTAAATATGTTGACTTTGTTGATTCATTCCCAATGAATGCAGCAGGAAAGATACTCAAATACAAGATGCGTGAAAATGCAGTTGAAAAGCTTGGTCTTCAGGCTGACAGCAAGGTTGTTACTGCATAAAACCATTATATATTATTATAAAGGTGCTTCAATATGGAGCACCTTTTTTGTGCAAAAAGTAGTCTTATAAAATGAGGTATTGACTTTGATTTTTAATGGATTTACGATGTATACAGACCGGTCAACAAACATTGAAAGGATAAATTATTATGAAGATGAAAGTTGAAAATATCCCTGCATGTACCATTGCATTTTTAAGACGGACAGGAGCTTATGGTGAGGAAAATCACAACACCATGAACAGTCTTAAGGCATATGCAGAAGAAAACGGTTTGCTTGATGAGGGAAGTATTGTTCTTGGAATTGTTATGGATGATCCAGAAATAACCGAGGCTGAAAAGTGCAGATATGATGCCTGCATTTGTGTTAACAATGGTTATACGCCTACTGACAATAAAATCAGTGTGCGCACATTGCCGGGAGGAAAATATGCAGTTTTTGAAGTGGGTCATACCGCAAAAGCAGTAACAGAAGCATGGCAGAATGTTTACAGGGTAATTGCTGAAAACGGTTTTGTTCCTGATGAAAAACCTGCTGTTGAAAGATACACGCTTAAAATGGATGACGAAGGAAAATGTGAGATCTGTATTCCAATTAAATAGAACAACGGGCGGATATAGTTTATATCCGCCCGTTTCTTAAAATATCAGCATACCAACAGAATTACCGTCCCTATGATACATAATGTCTATACGAGACACCCAGCTTATAACTATCTAAAAAATAAATATAAAAGAATTTTAAATTACCCCTTGACTCTTACATTGTGGTATACTTTATAATATAGTTGAGCTCAGAAATACATATATATGTGAGGTAAATATCATGCTTAAAATAGGAGATTTTTCAAGGCTGTCAAGAATCAGCATCCGGATGCTGAGGTATTATGATGACATGAGTCTGCTTGTTCCGAAATGCATTGATGATTTTACAGGTTATCGTTATTATAACGAGGATCAGCTCCCTGACGCAGAGAGAATTACATCTCTGAAAGATATGGGGTTCAGCCTTTCAGTCGTTTCAGAAATTATAAAGCAGTATGATAATCCAGATGCCCTCGAAAAATTTCTTGCAGTAAGACATACAGAAGCTCTTGCAGAAGCTTACAATATCAAGCAGCGTCTGCGGCTTCTTGAAACCACCATTGAAAGATTGAGAAAGGACGAAAACTATATGAATTATAATGTAACATTAAAAACTATACCTGAAAGATATGTTTTCAGCGTAAGAAAGATTATTCCAGCATATGACCAGGAGGGTATACTCTGGCAGACAGTTATGGAGGAAACGGCTCCTTTAAATATTCAGCCTGCCGAACACTGCTATACTCTTGCCATTTATCATGATATGGGGTACAGGGAAAGCGATTGCGATGTTGAAATTCAGGGAACAGTAAAGGGAAGTTACAAGGATACAGAACATGTCAAGTTCAAGACAGTTCCTGCCGTAGAGGTTGCTTCGGCAACATACAAGGGTTCATATGACAAGATTGATGCTGTAAACCAGGCTGTTGCAAACTGGGTCAAGGATAACGGCTATGACTATGATGGTCCTGCATTCAGCATTTATCATGTCAGCAAGGCAATGACACAGAATCCAGATGAACTTGTTACAGAAGTATGTTACCCGATAAAAAAGAAATAGCATTTGTCCTTACACCTTTACGAATAACTCTATTAATAAGTTTTAAATATCGATTTTCTTTTTCATTATCTTCTCCTGAAATTTTACCACCATTACGAAAATTGTGTGACTCATCAATAACAACAAGGTCATACGTTTCCCAACGAAGTCTTGATAAATCTGTTCCATTTGATTCGCCACTGCTCCTGCCTAAATCAGTATGGTAAAGCACCTTGTAATTAAGTCTATCATCTGAAAGAGGGTTATTTACATAGTTATCTCTATATGTATTCCAGTTGTTCCCGAGCTTTTTAGAACAAAGAACAAGAACTGTTTTATTCCTTGTTTCATAATACTTTATTACTGCTAAAGCAGTGAAAGTTTTACCAAGACCAACACTATCTGCAAGTATGCATCCATTATATTTTTCAAGCTTGTTAATTATAGCAAGTGCAGCATCTTTCTGAAAGTTGTATAGCATATTCCATATTTTGCTTTCTTTAAATCCCGTTGCCTCGTTTGGAAGTATATCCTCTGAAATATCTTCAAGAAATTCATTAAAGATATTATATAATATACATGCATTGTCATAAGGACAGCCTTTCCGACTGAATGAATGCTTTATGCCCTTTGATTTCAGATATTCTTCAAACTGTGCACTTGTATACTGTGATCCCAGATCACTATGAAGAATAATGCCTTCAGTATCTTTAACATTAAGACATGCGTTCTGTACTGCTTTTAAGGCTAGCTCAGTTGTCATCTTCTTTGAAAATGACCATCCAATGATTTTCTTGCTGTAAAAATCCATTACAGAAGCAAGATATGTCCATCCGTCATTTACAGAATGAATATATGTAATATCTGTACACCACTTCTGATTTACTGTAGCAGCAGTGAAATCCTGATTAAGTATATTTTTTCTTTCTTCTGTTACAGCTGATTTTGTATAGTAACGGTATTTTCTGACTACAACAGAACGTAGCCCCATAATTGCCATCTTACGCTGTACACGTTTGATACTTACTCGGATACCCCTTGCAAGTAGAATTCTATGTATTTTAGGTCGCCATAACGTTTTTTACTTTCAAGGAATATTTTCTTGACTTCTGATTTAAGAACCTGATCTTCAGTTTCCCTGACAGATAGTACATGATTTATCTGCTTGTAGTAAGTACTTCTGTTTACCTTAAGAACCTTGCACATTATTTTTATTGGATATTCTGTCTTAAATTTCTGAATAAAAGCTATTTTTTCTTTCAGGGCTTTCGTGCGAATATGGCTGTCGCTTTTTTTAATATTTCATTCTCCAGTTCAAGTTCAGAAATCCTTTTCTGTAAAGCTTGATACTCTTTCACACTTATTCCGCCGCTGCCATCCATTTTGAGTGGCGAGTAAAGTTTTATCCACTTGTAAATTGTCTGTTCTATCAAGCCATATTCGTCTGCTAGTTTCCTGGTTGGTGTTCCTTTGTTATACAGTTCTACAATCTGTTTCTTGAATTCTTCTGTATAACGATTGTTGCTTCCTTCGGACATTGTCAACACTTCCTTTGTTTTTATTATACCGTGTCGCCTTTTTCATGTCCACTTTTTTATTCTAACACCAGTATATTATACATGATAAAAATAAGGCAAACAAGCCGTTGTTAAATTAACGGTTCATTTGCCTCAATAAATCCAATTTTACTGCACTAAATCTAAAACACCAAAATTATTTTAACATACTTGTTAATAATGCTATTGTATTGAAATTGTTTAAGAAAAAATTTAACTCCCGATATCATTTTTTCATCGGAGATAGAAATAAATAACGTAGTACTAAGATGATCTACAATTACATTATCAATTTTAAGCACATTATTAACACTCATTAGCGTGTCTTTTATTTTATTAAGCTTTGTAATTATAGAGTAGTTTTCTTCTTCGTCTTGTGACAAGACGTCAAATTCTTTAGGATACTGTTGATTCAGAACTGTATGTTGTGATAGTTTCATAATCTGTACCTGAATATACTTTGACAAAGGATTTTACTCTATAAGTTCCACTAATGAGATTATATTTATAATTAGTTAAAGATGCGTAATATGAATTCGTAGTACTTGTCCATGTTTGTTCATTGATCCATCCGTATGTACCTCTTCTTTGAAGAGTTTGTTCGATATAAATTTTTGTTGTTTCGTTCTGATAACCCGTAACATAACTTGCGCATTCTGCCCTTCCGTTAGCTGTACTTATGGAGCTTACGCAATAACTTGTGTACTTCAAAAAGAATGGCGTTGCAATTTTAGTATCACTGCTTAACGATAATGCTGAACCAGGTATAGCCAATACTGTCATACATAATGCTGCTGCTAGAATAACCAATATGATTTTCTTTAACATATAAAATGCCCCTTCCAAATAATAATTTGTAAGCGTTAATACTTACAATACTAATAACTTTTTAAAAAGACAAAAAGGGACATATATTTTTATTATTCTACTTTTTGCACAGATTCTGCTATCTTAATTAGTTCATCTTTACTAATATTACTTCCTATCGTAATTAAATAATACCCATTATCCCACATGATGTAATTATAGTTATGATTATCTGTATAATAAAGAGCCTGATATTCGTTAATAGTAACATATGAAATAAATGTTTTTTCAGAATTAATTGAATATCCAGATTTTTTTACAGATTGAAAAAAATCAATACTGTACTCTTTATTGTTATAAATTAAATGCCTATATAAATTATTATAATCCTGTAATGCATTTGTGTAATCACTTAAGTCGTATGTAATATCATAAATATCCTCGATATTCTCCGGAGTATTTTCTGTCTCAACTGAATGTACAGTAGCATAATCATCAAAAAATTCTATAAAGAAATTAAAGAATGCTGTTCTTAGAGCTTCAACACTCATAATTGTTGTCATAGCAATTACCAGTATGCCAATTATAAGACATGCTGCACGCTTTCCAGCTGTATTAATTATCATGTAAAAAGGCTTTCTTCTTAACCGTATAAGCTTACTCATTTTCCTTTCAAACTCACGAGAAAAAACATGTGGGTTATCTATCAGAGGTACACTGTCAATAAACTTCTGTGTGAGGGCTTCATCAATAGCTTTTTTAAACACTTCATTATTCATTGAATACTTTCTCCTTGCTTATAATACTCATTAATGCTGATTTTGCGCGTGTAAGACGTTTCTTGACATTATCAGTAGATATATTGAGTACAGCAGATATTTCTTTAACTGTTAAACACTGCATATACCGTAAATAAATGATTTCCTGATAATTTTCATTTATTTCTTTAAGAGCATATAATGCAGATTCAAAGTCAAGCTTGTTCATTACTTCACTGTCAAACAACTCAGCTTTGGGCTCAGGCATATTATCATCTATTATGCAGCTACCTTTATTCAAATTATATATATCGATAGAAACGTTCTTTACTATAATAACTATAAAAGCTTTCGTTTGGGGACACTTAACTTCAATAATTTTTGAAAGATTATTAGCAATTCGTAAAAATGACTGATGAACAGCATCTTCTGCATCATGGCTGTTATGTAAAATACTATAAGCAACGGCATACATATCCTGCTTATAAGTATTATATAACTGCTCAAATAAATGTTTATCTTCTTCAGTGTCTAAAGCTTGTAAATAAAATGCCAACATAATTGTCTTCTCCTTTTTGCCTATAATAAGGACATGTATTGGGTTGCTTTTAAAAATATAATTTATGGTATACTGTAATAGTTTTCACTAAGTTACAATATACCATAGATCAAATTATTTTACCACATTGAATTACCAACATTTGTAACATAGGTAATTTTATTTTACCATAACATTCTTTGTTATTCAATATTTTTTGATATTTTATTATTACAAATATACTCATAATTTGTTTTATTATAGCTTAAGTAAATTACTTTAAAATATAAGAGCAGGTTCGGCTAATGTCGTTCCTGCTCATTTTTTATTTACACAGCTGTCTTTGGATCTATGTCAATAAAGTAGACACAAAAAAAGCGAGAAATTATGCAGTCAAAGCGGCCTTGTGAACAGCATCAGGAGTCCTGAAATTGAGGCTTCCATGAACACGAGTCCTGTTATACCAGGATTCAATGTATTCAAATATAGCTGAATAGGCTTCTTTGAAGTCATAATAACGGTTAAGATTTACTTCTTCTTTTTTAAGAACTGAATGAAAAG
>JAEZYS010000030.1 GCA_023418925.1 Bacillota bacterium | reverse complement strand
TTACAAGGCTCATTATGCAAGGTACATGAAAAAGAAAATGACACAGGCGGAGTTTCAGCAATGGGCGGATTTTGCGCTTGATATTCGGGAACAAGCCTTGAATGAGGAGATTGGGTTTGAGGAGTATGCTGAGATGATTAAGAAATAGGCTAAATTATGTTACCATTTGTGTGGCATCATATACGCTGGCTTTTTCCGCTTGCCTTAAATTTCTGCACCGATACTGCCCACTTTTCTGCTTCGCTCATTCTTTTTCCACCCGCTTCTATCCTGTTTTCTTTACTTTATCATGTGGGCGTTATTTCTGATAGAGGGGCGAAGTTTGACATTTGCAATTTCATACTTCATAAAAGTCATTTCAGAATTGCATTTTTCGCAGACTTTTTCTTCCTCTGAAATATCTGAAATAACTTCTATTACAGGCAAATCTCCGGATTTCTCATCAAATGACTGCTTCTCTAGCCAGTATCTCAGGCTACTTTGTTCATTCTTCACACCCATTTCTTGCTGTTTTATACATTTTACCATGTGGGCTGTGTTTGCAAAAAAGGGCAGGTTTGACACTTACGGTTATGGGGCGGACACATTATAGTAGTTAAAATTGTTTTATACTTTTATTATAGCGTTATAAAGCATTGAATGGCAGTGAAGTTTTTGGTATAATAAAATTATCAATTCAATTTAAGTGAGGTGAATTATGTTCATGAATAAAATGCAAATTCTTAATCCTACTGTATATATTCCCTCCAAGCTGAAAAAACGGTTGGAAACCATACACAGCTATCCACTTATCGTTTTGCAAGCAGCCTCAGGTTTTGGAAAAACTACAGTAATTAGTGAATATCTTCGTAAAGCGGATGTACATCAAAGTTACTGGTATACCTGTATGGGGGAGACTTTGAGCAAATCGTGGAACGGAATTTGCAAAACATTCTCACATATTGACAATAGTGCGGCAGAGCAGTTGAAAACATTGGAGTATCCTACACAGGAAAACCTCGTAGATATTGCAGAGATTATGAGTGAGTGCGATGTCGATTGGGACACATGGTTTATAATCGACAATTTCCAATATATACAAGACGAACTGCCTGAACGTATCCTTTACGCACTATCCTGCCACGGTTGTTCACGACTGCATATTATAATCATTACCCAATTCATCGATTCGATGGATATTAACGGGTTACCAGCAGAGCAAGCAGTTATAATTAAAAATGACGCCTTCTTTTTTCAAAAAGAAGATACAGATGCATATTTTCGTGCTAATAAGATTGCACTGTCTTTAAGAGAGTTAAATAGGCTCCAAAGGCTGTCGGAGGGATGGGTGGCAGCCTTGAACCTTCAGCTTATCCGATACAAGCGGGAGGGAGATTTCAAGGTGACCGACAGCATGGACAACCTAATTCGTGCAGTCATCTGGAATCACCTAGAGCCAGAGGAGAAGCGCTTCCTTGCTGCTGTTTCTTTGTTAAAACATTTCTCTGTGGAGCAGGCATATATATTGCTTGGAAAGAATACTCTTCTGGCTGGTATCGCCCGGCTTTTAGACGACGGTTCATTCATCCGCTATGAAAGCGACAGTGGCACTTATTCCTTACATAGCTTGCTTCAAAATTTTCTAAAACATGAGCTTAAGTGTCTGCCTGCAGGTGAACTGCGTATGATGCAAAAACTGGCTGCCGATGCTTATGCAGCGGTAGGTGAAAACTACTATGCTTTACAAAACTATCTGGAGGCGGGCGAGTGGGAATGCCTGCTTTCACTGCCGCTCAAAGCTGCGGATTTCTCACTTTATCTCAAGGATGGCAGTACAGAGATACTAGAGCGAGTACTCATTGAATGTGACAAAAGAATTCTTGTGAGCTATCCTCAGACGCTTTCTATTATTACTTTTGAACTGTTCCGTGCCGGCAGCTATACAGAGTTTCAGAAAGGCTGTATACTGATGGAGGAGATGGCATCATGCCCAGAACAGCACGGGTTCAGTAATGAAGATGTCAGAATTCTGAACGGTCAGCTTGCCCTGCTGCAATCCTTTACTGCTTTTAACGACATTGAAAAAATGAGTGCCCTTCACCATAGGGCATGGGATGCGCTGGGAGGCCCTTTTTCTAACCGTGCCGACTGGAATGACTCATGGGCCTTTGGTCAGCCTTCTGTAATGTATCTGTTCTGGAGCGAGAGTGGGGCACTTGACAGGGAGCTGGATTGTATGGACGAGTGTCTGCCATACTATATCCGTCTGACAGAGGGACATGGCTCAGGAGCAAACTGCGCTATGCGGGCTGAAGCTCTTTTGATGCGTGGAGATGACGCTGCCGCCGAAGCACTGTGTCACAAGGCGATTTACCTTGCTAGCACCCAAGAACAGGACAGTATCTGTTTTGCTGCTGAAATGACTCTTTTAAGAATTGCCTTGCTGCGCGGAGATTCTCAAGATTTTGAAAACGTGAAAAATAGTATTTTAAAGCGAGCTAAAGCAGTTAGTAAACCTTCTGAAAAAATAGTAGCTGAACTGGCATTGTCTTTTGTTTTAGGTTTAACAGAAAATTACGTTGCACCCGAATGGCTAATGAATTATGAGCGAATTAAAGAAATTTTATATGATGCAGCGATTCCATTTGGAGTGCTTACATATCTGAGCTTGCTGCTCCCCACAGGACAGGATGCAAAGCTGCTTGGGACTGCACAAGGGGTGCTTCCAGCAGCAGAGCAGCATCACTTCCTTTTGCCACAAGTATATTTCCATTTGTTTATTGCCGTTGCTCACCACAGATTAGGGCAAAATAAAGAGGCGGAGGCGGCACTAGACCGCGCACTTTCCATTGCCCTGCCTGATGGCATTTATCTTCCTTTTGCCGAATACGGCGATGAACTTGCACCTTTGCTTAAATTAAAGGGAAGGCAAATTGATATGGTCGAGATATTAACTCTGTGCAGGGTGCAACGGCAGGGGGTGGAAAAAATCCTAAAAGCCATCACAAACAATCAGTTGTCACCACGGGAGCGAGAGGTTGCACATCTTGCCGCTGAGGGACTTACCAATCGCGACATTGCATCTCGGCTTCTTATCTCACAGGAAACGGTCAAGACAACGATGAAAAGCATTTTTCAAAAGATGGGTACTCGTTCACGTGTACAGCTTCAGGATTTAAAGGATGCGGGGAAATTTTGAATAAATACCCAACGGGGGATATACTTACTGTAAAAAGATGCTACACTTTAATGGTGCAGTATCTTTTTTGTATTTGAACTGCCATGCAAAAATATACCCGATGGGGGATAGAAATAAGCCTAGATATGCGGTAGTATAAAAAATAACGCTCTACACTATACATAAAACTTGTAGCTTTGCGTTTTTTCGTATTTATAAAATATTGGAGGTAACTAGCGTGAAAAATAAATTTTCACGCAGCTATTTGTTCCTTTTCTGCAAAAAACACAGCAGAAATTTTTCTTCGCAAAAACAGAACAAATAGCAGAAAGGAATGGTCTTTATTATGAGAAGAAATCGATTTTTTCTATTTGCCCTGATAGCAGTGACAACATTGTTATTCCTGGTGTCATGCGGCAATGAGGCAGTAGAGGAAGATGAGGAAATCACAATGGATTCTGTCATTGATGAGACTAAGACTGCCAGTGCGCTAGCGGAATACGACGGGTGGTGGTACATAGACGACGATTCCCATGATGGTGTCTCCCTGATTGATATCTTCCATCTGGATGCCGAGGCTGAAAAGTATACCGTTTACAGTAATGCTGGCTTTGCTGGAGCCACCTTGAATGCCAAAGCTGGGGATGACGGAGAGCTGATTCTTGATCTGGAGCTATTCGGAGAAGCATCTATGATACTTTCAGACCTCAACTAATGAAATATGGGCAAGAGATTATGACATTTCTGACACGAGGTTTGCGCAATTAAGAACCTGCTTGAGTTTTGAAATTGACCATGCAACGAATTCAGTCGTTTGTTTTGATGAAAATGGAAGTGAGTACATAATGATTAGCTAAGATTTATAGTGGCTCAATTGTCAAGACATAATTTCTGAAAATCATGTCTTGACAATTGAGCCACTATACTATTTGAGTATATACATCAATAGGTTATTAAAATTTTTATTTGACTTATTTATCAATTCATGTTATAATATTTGTAAAGAGCAGTGGGATTGGAAATTATAATTAAATAGTTTTATTATATGAAGTAATCATAATGAGTAGGCGGCTTGCGATTTGTTTCACGTATTTACGTTTTCGTCAATGTGGGGAACGATTAGTCTGCCATTAAAGCCGAAAATTTTGCCGAAAAATAAAATTAGAACTGGGGCTTGATTAGGATCAAAAGGTCATAATCTATACTATAAATTATTATGGTATAAAGTGAACTGTATAATACAGGAAAGCTTATGCACTCTAACTCTATTAATTTAGAGTTAGAGTGCTTTTTTATAACAAATTAAATGTTTATATGTGGAAAGTTTTTTGTAAATATCCCAAACATCAACAATAAATATTACGCAGTTGATATTTATTGTAATATATAATAACACTAATATTGCTTTAGAAAAGATACAATTCCCTCAAACTGTACAACAAATTTATTGTTTCACACTTGTGTGATTAAAATAATAAATTTAACGGTGGAAAATATTCGCCGCTGAATGATGAAGTTCTATTTACCATGCTCTCTTTGCTTCATTATTCTGTCACCATTTGAGAGAGCTTTATCAAGAGGTTTCATAGGGGTTCTCTTAAAATTACCCTTAAATCTGCTATAAGAGGATGGTTATAAACTATGGATTCTATGATTTCAATTACTCAGCACAAATTGAATGAGGATGCCTTTACTGACGGAGCTTTGAAGCTCTGGAATGATTGGAGATGGCAGGCAAGTCATGTTATCAAGGATATTGATACCGTTGAGAAAATACTCGGTATAACTTTGCCCGACGATGAAAAACAACGGATACAGAAAACCATTGACATATTTCCGATGTCGATAACACCGTACTATTTATCGCTGATTGACCCTGAGGATTATACTAATGATCCGATATTTAAGCAGGCTTTTCCAGATGTCAGAGAGCTTAATATTGCAGATTATGATATGAAGGATCCTCTTGCAGAAGATAAGGACAGCCCTGTACCAGGACTTACTCACAGATATCCGGATAGAGTGTTGTTTCATGTAAGCAATGTCTGCGCAATGTACTGCCGTCATTGTACAAGAAAGAGAAAAGTTGGCGATCGTGACTGTATACCGTCAAAGGAACAGCTTCAGAAAGGCATTGATTATATTAAAAATACGCCGGTTGTCAGGGATGTTCTGCTTTCCGGAGGAGATCCTTTTATGCTGCCTGATGATCTGCTCGATTGGATTTTGGGGGAACTTGACAAAATAGATCATGTGGAGGTTGTAAGAATAGGGACAAGAACACCAGTAGTTCTCCCCTTTAGAATAACTGACAAACTTGTTGAAATGCTTAAAAAGCATAAAGTAATATGGATTAATACTCATTTTAATCATCCAAAGGAATTTACCGCATCATCAAAAGAAGCTTTAAGAAAGCTTGCTTTTGCAGGAATACCGTTGGGAAATCAATCAGTGCTGCTTGCAGATGTTAATGACTGCCCCAGAATTATGAAAAGGCTTGTTCACAGACTTGTTCAGAACAGAGTGCGTCCTTATTATATTTATCAGTGCGATTTGTCGGAAGGCTTGGAGCATTTTAGGACATCTGTCGGTAAAGGCATAGAAATAATGGAAAGTTTGCGGGGGCACACAAGCGGATTTGCTGTGCCTACTTTCGTTGTAGATGCACCAGGAGGCGGCGGAAAGATACCTGTAATGCCTAATTATCTCATTTCATGGTCCACAAATAAAGTTATACTTAGGAATTATGAGGGGGTTATTACCACATATCAGGAGCCGAGCCGTTATCATCATACGGTGTGTGATTTAAAATGTGATACCTGCAATCTTCAGCTTAAGCTAAATGAAGCACTTGAGGATAATACCATCGGAATTGCAAAGCTTCTTGCTGACTATAACGAAATCATAACACTTACGCCCAGCGACGATGACATACTGACTGATGAATAATTAGTTAAAACGTGTTTTCTTTGCTGTAAGTTGATACTAAAATTGTAAAAGAGAGGAGGTATGCTTCTTATAGGAGCATAGTTTCAAGAATGGAAGATGTTGTAGAAAAAATAATGAATTCGATTGTTCATCATGGGCAGAACAGTAATAGGATATATTTAATGAAACTTGATGAGAGTGATTTACCACACATATATCAAAGACTTGACAATCTTGCAAAACAAAACAACTATACGAAAATAATAGCGAAAATTCCTTGCAAATTTAAAAATATATTTCTTGAAAGCGGATACGAACAGGAAGCATTTATCCCTAAGTTTTATAATGGAGATGGGGATGGATGCTTTGTGTGCAAGTATTTTGATAAGAAAAGAAAAGTTAATGCTCTGAACAGTGAGTGCAAGGAAATTCTTAAAATAGCACAGAAAAAGGATGTTCTGGATATAAAGAAGAGCCTTGAGAGAGGATATGTTTGCAGGCGTGCAAATGAAAATGATATACCCAGTATCGTTGATTTATACCGTGCGGTATTTAAAAGCTATCCTTTCCCAATCTTTAAAGAAAAATATATTGCTCAAACCATAAAAGAAAATGTAATTTATTTTGGAATATGGAATAATAAAAGTCTTGTCGCTGTATCCTCGATTGAAATGGATAAGCATAACTGTAATGCTGAGATGACTGATTTTGCAGTGCTTAACGAGTATCGAGGAAACGGTTTTGCACTCTATCTTCTTGAAGAAATGGAAAAAAACTTTAATAAACTAGATATAAAAACTGCATTTACAATTGCAAGAGCAAAGTCAGCAGGAATGAATATAACCTTTGCTAGAAAAGGATATATATATGCAGGAACACTAATAAATAATACAGATATTGCAGGTCAAATTGAAAGCATGAATGTCTGGTATAAAAACATTTCAGTATAAATAGTAGAAAAAAACAATAAATCATGCTATAATAACATAAATGATATCAAAGGGGAAATGTGATATAATCCCCTTAGAGTAGACACTTGAAAAAGAAAAAATTTCAAGACTACATTAAGGGGATTTGTTATGCAAAGAAAAAGTCATAAGAACAAGAAATATAGCAAGGAATTAAGGTTGCGAGCAG
>JAEZYS010000027.1 GCA_023418925.1 Bacillota bacterium | reverse complement strand
CACAATTGTATATAATTCAAACACTCCATTTTGCGCATCCTGCGATAAGCAGTATTACAAATCTCTTAGCGCCCAATCCATGTTTGACGAGTTAGACAGGGATTTAATTGCAATGGAAAATCATTGGCTGTACGGAGGATTGTAGTTTAGATTAAGGAAAGGAGCCGCTTAAATAAGCACTGCTCCTTTCCTTCTGCATAGTCAATTAGTTTTCCGGCACTGTAATATGAACTCTGTTACCCGTATTAAGATCCAAATATGGTACTTTGGTATAGATGATAAAAGCATACTCTCCAGGTCCCATATAAAATAATTCATCAATAACTTCGATCGAGAAAGTAAAAGAGTTTTCCGTCACAGTATAAAACCTGGGATCAAGTACCTCTTCCTGGAAGTCGTCATTATCATCATACCAATAGTTGCTGACGTATCTTATTCCAGATACAGGTTCGACATTATTCCATGCTATAATATCAACCGTCAAAGCACTTCCCGATACTGCAGTCGGTCTTGATCCATTTACCAGCATATTATTGATATATCCTGTATCTTCATTTACAAGATACCTTCTGCCATCATACCAGAATTCATAGTATCCATTTTGATTCGGAGTATGATCATCATCTAATGATGCAATGTAATCAATGCTATAGCTTAATGCACCATTTTCTGTATTGAAACTATCTGGAAGGATGATATTTGTGTTATAGGTTTCAGACTTGTCCATGTTTGTAATCCACTCTTTTATCGGAGCATAATTACTTTCAAGATCAGCAACAGATGTACGCTTGTCAATAATTGCTAAATTTTCATTAACAATCGTCTGAAACTGCATCCATGCACCATAGGACATATGAAGTCTCATCTCTTCTACATTAGCTAAGAATTCTGCCTTATATCTATCCTTTAACTGGCTCAATTCCGAAGGTTCAGACGGGATTTCAGGTTCTTTAGGCTCCTCAGGTTTAGGTGTAGGTGTTATCACAGGCACTTCAGGGGTAGGGGTAGGAACTGAAGGAGTAGGTGTGGGGTTACTAGGTACTGATGGTCCGGAAGGTATGGACGGACCGGATGGTATGGATGGATTATTGTCTGCATCACCATCACTTCCATTTCCAGGAATGCCACTCGGTTCCGGAGCCATTGTGGGTTCCGGTGTCGCCATAGTCTCTTCCTTTTCAGGAACTTTCATTGTCTTAACCTCCGTCACATCTACTTGTCTTAGCTTACCAGTGATTACGACGTTTGAATTAGGAGCATTAACGATTATTCTTACTCCGGGATAGTCTTTCTTAATTGAAAACTCTTCTTCCTTATCTGTGGCAATCGTTACAATTGTAACCGATTTGTCTTTAAGAACTTTCGTTAATTCAGCCTGGGTAGCGACATATGCATGAACACTCAAGAACTCTCCGTCATTTTTTATCTCTGCTTTTGGAGCTTTCAAATAAAGTCTTTTATCGGAATATTCCTCCTCTGGAATGGTAAATACCTTCTTCTTGGATGTCTTGATGATTATTTGCTTTACATCCTTATTAGCAAGTGCTTGCTCTAACTGCTCTTGTGTTGTTACTGTAACCTTAGTCTTACTATTGACAGCAATATCACAGGTAAGCTTATAAGTCTTACCATCGGGTGTTTTGATAGTACAGGTAATCGTTACATCTCCTGCCTTAATCCCTTTGACTACGCCGTTTTTATCAACTGTAACGATTTTACTGTTACTGGTAGTCCACTTATAGGCAGAACCCTGCGTTTTGTTTTTGATATTAATGTCCACTGAACCCTTAATACCAAATGCTTCTTCCGTAATAGTTAAACTTGGTGTAGGTGCTGCTGCATAAGCCATTTGGGGAACGGTACAGACAATTAATACCATAATCATAATCATTACCTTGCTTACAACTCTTTTGATTTTCATTAACTTCATTCCTCCTTGTTAACTTCTTTTGTTTTATAGATTAGCAATTACTCTGATGGAATTTTATCATAATATGTGTAATAAAGTCGTATGCTGGCAGCATAATTTAAAAGAGAAGCAGCAACTCCCTATGAAGGATTTACTGCTTCTCTTATAATTTGTATCTATTAGCTCTATATGACCTCCAGGCTATTCTCTCCCATCTGAAAAAGTAATTGCTCAACCTCTTCTTTATTTAGCCTGTTATTAATTGCATAGATAAAAAGTACATCCCTTTTTACCTTCGGATATAATTCACTATGTCCTGCACATTTGAGCAATCTTTGAGTTTCTTCCAAGGTAAGTCCAAATCCAAAAGCTAGTTGAATCACTTTATCCCTTTTCGGTTCCTTCTTACCATCAAAGATTTGATATCCATACACGGCAGCCAGGGATGCCCTCTTAATTACATCTGCTTTCTTCATATTATATTTTTGAAGTAAGAATTCAAGATACTCTGTCAGCGGTTTATCCATAAAGGTTTTTTCATTTTCTATTGTGAATTTACCGATATTCTTTTCGCTCTTTAACTCATTCATAAGCTCATCTGTTGTTTTTTTCATATACATGTCTTTCTCCTATGTTCGAAAAATCAATCCAATACATTGATGGTTAACGTATTTCCAAAGCCCGTATCAAATATAAGTCCCCAGCGATACCTACCTGCCGATAGGTTTTGTAATACTTCTTTCTTCAGTGTAAATATATCCCCCTGCAATTGATAATCCTTGGTTGATAGCTCCGGGGTCTGTACCGTCTCTGTATAGATTGCTGTAAGGTCTTCCGCATCATTCCATATGATTCTTAAGGTAACATCCTCAGGGGAAGATTTAATAAAAGTATTCTCCGCCACCCGAAGAGAAGGCTGCTTGATTGCTTGCTTAAGAACCCGGATATTACACTCCCTCTTTTCTCCATTCTCAAATTCAAATTTAAGCTTGAGTATTGAGCCTACTTCTTTTTTTATCAGGAAACTTTTATCCAGGGTTACAACATATCCATTCTCTTCAATCTGATAGTACGTTGTATCAATTTTATCCGTGTCATTCCAAAGAGTTTTAATCTTTGTACCGTTTATATTATATACCAGGAAAATGAAATCTTCGGGAGCTGTCGTATAGAAATCCCTGTTGTAATGTGACAAGCGGCAGTATCCGAAGGGGGAATCCTCACTTTCTGCATGAACCTCAAATTGCATACCTGCAGGATGTCCAGCATCAAAACCAATGGTAAGGTTATAGAAGTTACTCGGTAAGGTATCCAGGTATTCTTTTTTTACCGTAATAATATTGCCATCCACAGAATAGTTGGACGAATCAATATGCCCGTAATTTATCATGCTCAAGTATTTTACTTCATTCGCCCCATTATAGCGAATATATATCTTTAAATCTTCACGGTATTTTTTGTTCTTGTAATAATCTATCATGGGATTGGCTATGACTGCGCCGATATTATTGCTTGCATTATCCCCAGAGGGCAGCTCAGTAGGCAGAGGTATTTCAGTGGGAGACGGGGTTTTTGTGGCTTCCGGTTGCTCGTCGTTCTTCTTTGTCTCATCAGTTTTCACTGTGTCAGACGAAACATCGTGAATTTGTCCCTGACCGGATTTGTTCTCTATTATTCCGCCGTCTTGATTCACAGGTTTCTCTGTGGAAATGTTTTTTTCCTCTCCTTCTTCCTTTCCTTCCTCTGAATCTATTACAATTTCATCATCACTATTTAATTGGGATGTATGAATGTTATCCGGATTTGATTCCTCCGGCGATATTTCCGGTGTTTGATTTACATTTACTGGAGCAGTCTCCAGCTCTTCCGGTGGAACATCCTTCTGGACTTCCTCTGAAACACCCTCCAGAAGTTCCGCTGAAGCATCCCCCAGAGCTTCTGCCGAAGCATCATCAAAATTATCTTCTGAAACACCGCTCAGAGTATCTTCTGAACGATTTTCCTGATAAGCTCCTGACGGATTAGCAATATCCCCTTCATTAGCGGCTTCTCTATTGTTAATCACTTTACCCCTGTGAGAAAAGCCGATTATAAAGATTGGTATACTTATAACTATTGCCAATATGAATAAGGATAATAGCAGATACCCCTTGAGATTCTTCGTATGCTTAATCCCTTTAATTGCCTCTGATAGCTCATTAACGCCCTGATATCTTTGATTTGGGTCAAACATAGTACATTTATTTATAATTCTCTTTAAATCGGCTATATGACGGTAGGAGTAACCCTCTGCTTCTGCTCTCTTTATGAAATCTTGAGTTAGCATACCTACTGCATAGATATCGCTTCTGACATCTGTCTGAGAATAACCAAATTGCTCCGGTGCTGCGTACTCAATTGTTCCAAGGCTCACGGTATCCTTGCTGGCATCGCTTTTATATTCTCTTGACGCATCAAAGTCTATCAATTTAAGTACTCCGCTGGATGACAAAATTATATTGGATGGTTTTATATCCCTATGTATGATTGGCTTAGGAAGATTATGGAGATGCGTTAAGGCATCGCATAGCTGTTCCATGATATCGGTCAGTTTCGTTTCCTCTATTATTTCTGAGGATACTAATAAATCCTGCAGTGTTACTCCTTCTATATACTCCTCAATTAGCGTTATACAGCCTTCCTCTTCCACCAGCAGGTAAATCTTAGGAAGATGAATATTCGCAGTCTCTTTCAGCTTATGAAAGATATCTGAGTTGTTCCCTGTGATAAATTTTTTAACAGCAATTTGATTCTTCTCCGGATTTATTACTAAGGTAACCTTACACTTTTCTTTCTGTGACAGACTATGAATCTCTTTATACTGTTCTAATAACTCTTTTGCATTATCCCCCGTCATATGCCTTCTCCTTAGTAGGTTATAGATACATTATAGGAAAGACCTTCCGTAACTGTCAACAGAGATAATCATTATTTCTTGACCAACGGCTGACCAACGAAAAATAACTATTATTTTAAATTTTGACCGTCTGACTGACCAAAATATGGCTATCGACTTGCCAAAACCAGGACAAGAAAAAAGCACCGACCCAGCAGCTCTTATGTCTGCCAAACCGATACTTCTATAATGCACCTCCAGGGGCTCGAACCCTGGACACCCTGATTAAGAGTCAGGTGCTCTACCAACTGAGCTAGAGGTGCATGCATCATTAACGCTTGTGTTTTGAACGCAAGTGTTATTATAAGGTATGGTGTAACTTTTTGCAAGTACTTTTTTAATTTTTCTTTTTAATATTTGTGCACTGACATGTTCAGCGTTAGGATAACCATGCTGTTAGCCTGTTTCTGAGCATGTCAGTACACGGTTTATTGCTTCCTTACTTATGTGTATCAAGCTTTTCCTTTAATACATTCTTTGGCACTACGCCAACTACAGAGTCAACGGCTTGTCCGTTCTTGAATATCATTAATGTTGGTATCGTCATCACTCTATACTGCTGGGCAATCTCCGGATTATCATCCACATTCAGCTTACCGATTGTGGCAATTCCGTCATATTCCC
>JAEZYS010000022.1 GCA_023418925.1 Bacillota bacterium | reverse complement strand
GCAAATCCAAATAGCGGTATTTCATTCTTAAATCGTCACCGCCATCGGTTTCGGTTTCAATGGTAAACGGTGGTGTTTTAGCCGCGTTCAACACGGTTAATTGCGAAGCGATAATCTCCACATCGCCTGTTGGAATGTTTGCGTTTTTGCTCGAACGTTCTTTTACGGTACCTGTAACCTGAATCACCCACTCGCGGCCAAGTTTGTTTGCCTGTTCGCATAAGTCGTGATTCACTTCTTGATTAAACGATAATTGCGTAATTCCGTATCGGTCACGAATATCGATAAACGTCATTCCGCCCATTTTTCTGATTTTCGACACCCATCCAGCTAGGGTTACCTCCTTGTTTACATCGGCAATTGTTAGTTCGCCACACGTTGTATTTCTGTACATATTGTTGAATTTCAATTTTTGAGGATACAAATTTACACAATTCTTGGTTGATATGCACGAATAAATAAAAAAAGCGGAAAAGTTTTGATATTAATAGGATATATTGTACTTTTGCACCCACATTTTAGAGAACGTTTTCGGGGTGTAGCACAGTCCGGTTAGTGTACCTGCTTTGGGAGCAGGGGGTCGCGAGTTCGAATCCCGCCACCCCGACGAAAAAGCCACTTGTAACTTAGTTTACTGGTGGTTTTTGTTTATTCCTCATACTCAAAAACATAGTTTCCCGATCCAATTTTAAACTGCGTTTTGCCGTTAACGTTTTGAATGTCAGTGATATTTCGATTCGATGAAATGGCTTTTCCGTTTTCCATAATTCCCGCGGGATTTTGAAGTAAAACGATGGCGGTTGCATTGGCAGGCACTGTTATGTTCACGATAATTTTACCATCTTTTCGCTCCCAACCCGATTGAACTGTGCCGTAAGGGCTTTCAAAACTTGCTTTGGAATATTCAAGTTGTTGTGTGGGATGTGGGCGAAGCAACAAATGGCGATATCCGGGTGATTGGGTGTCTAAACCTGCCGACACGCGGTACATCCAATCGCCGATAGCGCCGTAGGCGTAATGATTGAACGAGTTCATGCCTTTGTCTTGGAATGTTCCATCGGGGCGTTGGCCATCCCATCGTTCCCAAATGGTAGTGGCGCCTTGTGTAACGGGATAGAGCCACGACGGAAATGTTTTCTGAAGCAACAAATCATACGCCACATCAGCGTGTCCGTTATCGGAAAGAACGTGACAGAGATACGGCGTTCCCAAAAAACCCGTGGAAAGGTGCGTGCTACGGCTACGAATGTCGTTGACAAGAAATTGTGCTGCTTTGACTTTTAATTCTTCAGGTAATAGGTTAAACATCAATGCCAAAACATACGAAGTTTGCGAATTGGTTCCCACTCTCCCGGCGGGTGTTACGTATTCATGAATGAATACTTCTTTAATCCTATTAAAAAGCTCGGTGTAACTACGGGCATCTTCCGTTTTACCTAACGCGCGAGCCGCTTTTGCCAAAATATCGGTAGAGTAGGCGTAGAATGCTGTGGCAATGAAATCGGGTTCAGTATGTCCGTCTGGCGCGGTGTGGTCGTTCACCAGCGGATGGTAAAAGAGCCAGTCGCCAAACACACTGCCGCCTTTCCAAATTAATTCTTCGCCCGCTTTGCCACGAATATATTCCACCCACGCTTTCATACTCGGATACTGGTTCTCGAGCAGTTGCTTATCGCCATATACCAAGTACATTTCCCACGGAATAATGGTGGCGGCATCTCCCCATCCGGCCGATGTGTTGGCTGTTTCTGAACCTTGAGGGTTAAGTACATCGGGGATAACGAACGGAATTTCACCGGCGGGACGTTGATCGAGCGCCACGTCTTTCATCCATTTTGTGAAGAATGAAGCCACATCGTAATTAAACGCTGCTGTGCGGAAAAACGCTTGGGCGTCTCCCGTCCAGCCGAGCCTTTCGTCGCGTTGCGGACAGTCGGTGGGGATATCGAGAAAGTTTCCTTTTTGTCCCCAAATGATGTTGTGCTGCAATTGGTTGAGCAATGAATCCGAAGATTCATAGTTGCTTGTGGCTTGCATATCGGAATGTATGACAACGCCGGTGATGTTGTCGGCTGTCAGGGTACCGGGAAAACCGATAATTTCGATGTAGCGAAATCCCATAAACGTGAAGCGCGGTTCGTAAACTTCCGCTCCGTTGCCTGATAATGTATATATTAACTCGCACTCGGCAGCACGAAGGTTCTCGGTGTAAAACTCGCCGTCTTTATCCAATACTTCCGCGTGGCGAATGGTTATCTGGGTTCCTTTCGGGCCATTCACTTTCAGGCGAATCCACCCGACCATATTTTGCCCCATATCTGCCAAAAGCCTGCCGCTGGGTGATTTGAAAATTTTTATCGGTTTTATTTCTTCAATTTTTTTTATTTCGGCACCTTCCGAGGCAATCAGTTTAAAATCGTAATCGGCTACGCTTACGTTTTTCCAATGGCTGTCGTTGTAACCCGCGGTGCTCCATCCGGTAAGTTCTTTTGTTGCATCGTAATTTTCGCCGTAATAAATTCCGTTTTTAACAATTGGCCCATCGTTGGTGGCTTTCCACGTATTATCTGTAGCGATAA
>JAEZYS010000009.1 GCA_023418925.1 Bacillota bacterium | reverse complement strand
ATTGCCGTGTTTCAACGGATATGGAGGATCAGCTTCATTCTCTATCGGCTCAAATAAAATATTTTACTGAATACATAAGCGACCATGATGGCTGGGAACTGATTGAAGTTTATTATGATGAGGGTATCACAGGTACATCGGTTAAGAAACGTGATGGGTTTATGCGAATGATTTCTGATGCGGAAGACGGAAAAATTAATATTATTCTTACCAAAGAAGTCAGCCGTTTTGCTAGAAATACGATAGATACGCTTTCATACACAAGAAAACTGAAATCAAAAAATGTACAAATCATATTTATGAATGATGGTATTGATACTCGTGATAAGGATTCGGAACTGCGGCTTACAATAATGGCTTCACTGGCTCAGGAAGAAAGCAGAAAAATTTCTGAACGTACCAAATGGGGTATGCGAAGAAAAATGGAGAACGGTTATGTTCTTGGATCAGGACGTGTTTATGGTTTCAAGGCTGATAAGGATAAGCTTGAAATTGTTCCTGATGAAGCTGTGGTTATAAAAAGAATTTTTCACACCTATCTATATGAAAGAAAAGGTACGACTTCAATCGCACAGGAGCTTAATGCGGACGGAATACCTACAATACACGGCGGTTTGTGGAGTGCTCCTACAATACTGGGTATGATAAAAAATGATAAGTATTGCGGTGATTTAACTCAATGGAAATATCGAACAACCGATTTTTTAACGCATATTCAAATCAAAAACAAAGGTGAAAATCCAGAAGAGCCATTGATTACTATTGATAATCATCATGAGGGCATTGTCTCAAGAGAGCTTTTTGATGCCGTTCAACAGGAACTTGCAAGGCGAAGCAAAATGATTCCTGAAAAGAGAAAATATTCAGGGACTTACTGGTTCAGCAGCAAGGTTTCCTGTGGAAAATGCGGTAAGCCGTTTAATGTTTCAGGCGGAAGCAAGGATAAAAGACGAAAACTTCGTTGTACCAATCGGGCAGTTTACGGAAAGGTAATGCAAACTGCCGCAAACGGTGATATTAAAGGCTGTGACAATAAAACGATTGGTGAAGCCGTTCTTGCTTTTGGAGTAAGACACATTTTACAGCAGATACAAGTTTCACAATCAGAAATTGAAAATGAACTTTTGGAAGAAATACGTATAATCCAGAACAGTCAGCCTGAAATTGATGTCACTAAGCTTCAAAGTCAAATTGATAATCTAAAACAGAAAAAGCGCAATGCAATTGATTTGGTTCTTGATGGTTTGATTTCCAAAGATGATTTAGCTGAACAAAATTCGTATTATGACAGTCAAATTCTAACACTGACTGAAAAAACAAACAATGGTAATAATATGGATGCTGTGAATAAAAAACAGCTTGATGGAATTGCAGAATACATAAAATTGGTTCGTCAAACGGATGCTATGGATATTGATAATACTGAAATTTATCGGGATATGACAAAGAAAATTATCGTTCACGAAAATCGCACTGTAGACTTTTATCTGAACTGCGTTCCATTTGGATTTCGGATTGTATTTCACTTGCGAAAACCTGGAAAAGGACGTACATTCGCCGTAATTCTTGATTCCTGCACAGTTATACAATAGCAAGAGGTTTTCGGTAACGATAGATGCCTTACCTTAAATCAATACCTATACACTCTACAGTCAACCGCAGCTTGAGATACATACTTAATCCCGAAAAAACTGAGAAGCTTTTATACACTGCCTCTCTCAACTGCATGGCGGACTGGAAGCTTGGCTATGAAAACATGAAGCTTGTTTATGAGCAGTATAGTAAAAAATCTTTTGACGAGCCTTTGGTTAAGGGCAAGAAAAATCGTGTGAAAGCAATTCATTATATCCAGAGCTTTGACCCTGCTGATGAAATTTCTCCCGAGCTGGCTCACCGAATCGGTAAGGCTTTTGCAAGAAAATGTTTCGGTGATAATGTTCAAGTGGTTATTGCAACGCATACGGATAAATCTCATATTCACAATCACCTAATAATAAATTCTTATGGAATTGATGGTGAGAAATTTATCAGCAACAAGAAAACTCTTGACCAGTGCAAACAGATTTCTGACGGGGTATGCCTTGCTTTAGGCATTCAGCCTTATGATAAAACCAAAGGCAGGAACAAAACTCTTGCTTATAACGAGTGGGAACATAAGCATAGGGGTACATCATGGAAGCAGAAAATCTGTCTTCAAATTGACAGGCTGATTTATTCGGTGAAAAATATTGATGAGCTGCTTTATGAACTTGAACTGCTCGGATATACCGTCAAGCGTGGAAAATATATTTCTGTAAAAGCCGATGGTCAGGAGCGTTTTGTAAGATTTAAAACTCTTGGAGTTGCTTACACAGAGGAATCACTGTCAATCAGAATTGCAGATGCTTATGAAAATCCTATGAAGCCTGAAAAAGCAATAACTGAAATGGCTCAGATTTATTACAACCGTATTTCAGAGATAGCTGACCTTGTAAAAACAAATCGGAAGTCACCAAGAAAATATAATTCTTCGCTTCCGTATTCTGTTGAAAATGATTATACGGTTTACATGCTTGCCGCACAGCTTGCAGTTATCAACAAGGATAAAATTATGTCGATATCACATCTTGAGAATTCTATTGAGGAGTTGCAGACAGACTGTAAAAATATCCGTGATGAACTTAATACTCTGTTAAGCAAGCAGTCCCAGATAAATACTGTTATTGAGCAATGTGAAAAATATTTTGAGCTTTTGCAGAAGCCTGAATTGTCTGCTTTGGAACAATTGAAACTGAACATTTATAAAACAACCGCTGATAATGCAAAGGTTACCGATGAGAGTAAAATTGAATTTGTACGTGGTCTGAAAACACAGTATGACGAAAAAATTTCTGCACTAACTGCACAGTTTGATGAAGTCAATAAGAAAATTTCCTGCTATGCGAATATTGCGAAAACCTATTACGATATTTCAAAAGGGGATTACATTTCTCGCGTGGTGGAACAGGAACGTCAATGGCTTGAACAGGAAAAAGAGAAAAATGCTCCGAAGAAAGGTAGGGGCAGATAATAGTACAACTTAAAAAGGTCACTTTGGTCACTTTCTCTGCAATTTAGGCTTGACTTTTCACGCTTTAAAGTGTAGAATTAAAATTACAGAGAAGTGTCATAATAGCTCAAATTGGAAAGGATTTGATTATATATGGCATCAATAAGAAAAAAGAATAATTCATATGAAATCCGTGTAAGCTGTGGATATGACGTAAACGGCAAGCAGAAATTTCAACAGCTTACATGGAAACCTGAACCTGGAATGACTCCAAAACAGATTGAAAAGGAACTGACTCGTCAGACCGTTATTTTTGAGGAGAACTGTAAAAAGGGGCAGATTACCGCTAATGTAAAGTTTGAAGCTTTTGCGGAGCAATGGTTTGAGGAATATGCAAAAATTAACCTGCGAAGCACATCTTACGAGCGGATGAAACAGCTTACTCATCGAGTTTATCCTGCAATTGGTCATATGCGGATGGACAAAATCACTGGCAGGCATGTTCAGCAGTTTATTAACGACGTGCTCTTAAATGGTAAAAGCATGAAAACAGGAAAGCCACTTTCACGCAAGACAGCGGTTCATCATCTGAGTTTTATTTCGGATGTGTTCACATACGCAGTTAAGATGGATATGCTCAGTGATAATCCATGCCGAAAAGTTTCAGTGCCAAAAGGTGAGCAGAAAGAAAAGGAAATCTATTCATTTGAGGAACTTGAACAGCTTATGAAGCTACTTGAAACTGCTCCACTAAAGTATCAATTGTTTTTCACAATGGTTCTGTACACTGGTTTTCGTAGAAGTGAAATGCTTGGTTTGGAATGGAAGGATATTGACTGGGATAATAATGTGATAAGCGTTCGACGCACATCAAATTATACCTCTGAACGTGGGATTTACACAGATACCACTAAAACAAGAAAGTCAAAACGAAGTCGTAAGTATCCGCAGATTGTATTTGATCTCCTGCGTATGTACAAGACGGAACAGGATGTAGAACGTATACGTCAGGGAAGCAAGTGGATTGATTACGACAGGATTTTTGTTAAGTGGAGTGGTGAACCTATGAATAATGGAACACCATATCTGTGGCTGAAAGAATTATGTGAGAAAAATAATATGCGGTTCTGCGACATTCATAGTTTCCGACACGCCCATGCTTCCATTTTGATCAATGCAGGCGTTGATGTTGCGACTGTATCCGCAGACTTAGGTCACTCAAATTCTATGACCACACTTTCAATCTATACCCATGAGTTTCAGGAAGCACAGGCAAGGACATCTGACATCATCGCCAATGCTCTGGATTTTTCAAAAAATAAAGAGCCTGCTGCTTCTTAATAACCAGTTCAAAAATTCGCAATGGGCGGTTTCTATAAAATAATGGGCAAACAATGGGTCAGATTGATTTTAGGCAAAAAAATAATTGCTGAAACAACGTATCTACGCTGTTTCAGCAACCTTGTGTTGGTGACCCGTACGGGAATTGAATCAAGCGACACGGATTTTGCAACTTATCTTAAAGTGGTGTAAATGCCTATTCTACGGGCTTTGTGAGCACTTAGCTTATCTCAGCTTATCGCTAAAAATCGCATATTTTTGTATCAATAAGACCCAAATAAGACCCAATACCACGTTATATTTCTGCTAAATAGCCATTAATGTTTATATGCATTAACGGCTATTTTTATTTTGATATTAACTTATAGTGAGAGTATTTTCCTTTTCCAATGAGCTCTAATTTATTGCTGTCAGCAAGTTTCTTAAGTATTCTATAAGCTTGTGAATCTGTTATTTTTAAAAGTTGAATAACATCACTGCGTGTGATTTTTCCATTATTATTTTCAGCAAATTGAATTATCATTTCAGGATATCTAATGCTGTCAATTCCTTTTTGCAAAACATAACCTTGAACATTATCTGATTGCTTATACAATTTAGCACTTAATGTGTAAAATCTATTTTTCCCATTACCGTTTGCTTCAATTAGCCCAGTTTCTACAAGTTTTTCTACAGTTATTTTCGTTTTAGACTCAGTTACATGAGTTGCATAAGCTAATTCGTGTATGTCAGCACGTCTATTTCGTTTTAATTCATTTAGAACCAGCAGTGAATTTATAGGCAAAGAACTGGAAGTGCGTTTTTGTTCATCAGAAATCATTGATATAAATGACTTGTCCGGCAAGCTTCTTGGAATAAATAATTTAACCATAACATCAGTAGATTCCGAATAATCCGGAAGTGGCTTCCCATATAAAAGTGACCCTTCATATATTCTGTCTACACCTCTGCCTGTTCGTTCAGCAAGTCCAATTCGTTTCAAAGCATCTGCTAACGCCGGATTACGCCCATGTGGTTCGACCGACAATAAATTATCAATTGTTACTCCCTCAATAAATCCACCGGGGTTAGCTATTGTCAAACCATCATCATCAATTAGTACTCTTACTCTGCCAAGCATGGTATAATCTCTATGGCAAAAAGCGTTTACTAAAGCTTCTCTAATAGCTCTTTTGTTAAAATCAGGCAAGGATATTCTAAAGAATCCTTCTTCTAATTCTACTTCTGTGTTATGTGCGTTAATAAAAGTTTCTATTTTTTCAAATGCAGAAAGCAGTGGAATAATAAATGACTCATTCATAACAACAGAGGTGCCATGTAAAACCTGAAAGGCTGACTCCGCTGTTGGCATATATTCTTTTATTCTTTCAATTTTGCCTATTAAAAGCAAACCACAATAAGTTGGAAACAGCTTGCCGTCTTCTTCAACAGCAAGTCTCAGTGCTTTGTCAAGTTCTTCATTTTCCAGCTCAAGCAGTAAGCTTTCGCCATGATAATTTTTTATTATTGTTCGTAGTCTTTTTCGTTCTAAATCATCTAAATCATCATATTCTGCATTAGGTATTCGTAACGCTGAATAATCAAGCAGGCTAAGTGTAGATAGTCTTGTATTAATTTCATGTGGATACATTGGAACATTTTCAGGCGTACCATCTGCTTTTATTCGACGTCTTAATATTTTTCCGGACGATGATGCCACAATACTCTTGCTTGATGGAATACTTATTTTAATATAAGTGTTATCAATAATTTCTGGTCTTGTCGAAATAGGCGGTACAGTTTTATTTGCAATAAACGCAGCAAGCTTTGTTATATCTTTATGCTCATCATGTAATCCTGTTATCTCGCCGTCATCTTCAACTCCGATATATAGAGCGCCGCCATTAGTATTTGCAAATGCAACAACCGCATCAACAATATCTGAATCTGAAAGCTTACTCTTATCACTTTTAAATTCAGAAATAATATCTTCTTTAAATCCAATATTCACTTTAACACCTCATTTAACACACGCGTGCGTTAGATTTACTTTATTATAGCATAATTGCGCATTAGAATGCAAGCGTTTTTTTAAAACTGAAGAATTTATGCTTCATTCGTAATTTTAACGCATTTTAAACGCAGCATGATGCATTAAAACGTGCGTTTAACTGACTCAAAGGAATGAAACTCAAGACAATCTAAAGACGCTTTTGTGTGCTTTCGCTTAAAACAATGATAACTGTTCAGTACTTATTATGCTCATAGAGGTATGTTCAAGCTTATCATATTTATGAACATCGCTGTTTGTAACCGTATTGACAACCTGTAAATAAGACTTATTACTGCATACAGGTGTTCTTAACGCAAGCTGATAAATAACATTAAATTTATTTGTTATAGAGCTTTGGCTTAAATCAGATAGACAAATAAGCTGCATTGTGAACTTTTCTGAAACAGCTACCATCGCATCCATAAAAGGCTTTGAGGACATTTCTCCAAAAGGATTGTCAATAATGAATGATTTTGTGGTTTTAAGATTTTCGCCGCCGTTTTGTTCAAGAGTTTTATTTCGAGTGTAGTCCATTAAAGTTGAAATAAAAGCAAATGCAGATATAAACATCTGTGCGCCTGAATTTTCAATGCAGACATCTTCCCATTTTCGCAGACAGCCATTGCTGTTTGTAGCATCAACCTTATATAGCGAAACAGATACATTCCTTTTGCCAATAACTATATTTAGTAATTCCCGGTCAGCAAAAACTGCCGAAATCTTTCGATATAGCTTTTGTTTTTGTTCAATAATATTAGCAGTATCACTACGTATTTCAGCAAGAAATTTTTCAAGATAACGCCTCATAGAATTTTCGCAGTCCGAATCATAACTTTCGGGAATATCTATATAAAGCATTTGTCTTGACCTGCCGTCAATTTTAACAAGCGATTTATTCGCCATAGTTTTGGCTTCATTATAAAGCTTTTTGCCATGCTCAACAGCATGCCTTATAAGTGTAGTTTTCTGATTTTCAACATTTTCAAGCGTATTTATAGCCACTGCAAGTTCATCAGACAAACATTCCTGACAGTTTTTTACCCGCTCGAAAATAGCAAAGCTGTCTTCAAAGGTTACCGCCTGTTCAACACTCATATTTGAGATAAAATCTAAAATAACCACATATTCGCATTTGGCATATTTAGAATTGACCTTATTAAAAGTATTTGAAAGGTCTTTGTACAGTCTATCCTTTTCTGAAACAGCTATTTTAAGACGTTCTTTCAATTCTGCTGGATTAATTGATGTAATGTCATCCGTTCTAAATCTTCCTGACTTTTCGAATGAACCGAAGCAATTGTCAAGCTTGTTAATTCTTTCTAAGCAAGCTTTTTGCAAACGCAGATTTGCATTTTTTCGTTCGATTATATCATCTTTTTTACTCTTTAAATCTTTGCGCCTTTTTTCAAAATCACGCTTGATATAATTTCTATCGATTGGCATAGTAAACCCTGCTGATTCTAAACTTTTTTTATCAGCATTGAATTCACCTTCGCATTTACCATGCTCAATTTCAGCTGTATGTGCCGTTTCGCTTGCTGTTTCAAAAATAACCTGCTTATTTTTCTCGTTATATTCTGCATTATCAAATATTTCATCACTAAAAACAATATCAGGATTTGTATATTCATCTTTATAGTCAGAATATCTCATTAGCTTTTTGTTATGGTCACTTATTTGATCGTTTGCAGATTTGATAGCTCTTTCTATTTCATCAATACTATGCTTAATTCCGCTTAAAATATTTTGATATTCAATCTCCATTTGTTCAATGGGCAGGTTTAAAGCTTCGCCGATTATTGAACTATCTAACGACGATGCTTTCTCCTTAATTTTTTCAAGGTCGGAACTAGTTTTTCGCTCTTTATCAGAAAAATCCTTTTCATTGCCCATAAATTCTTTTATTAGAGCGTCGATTTCAAGATATCTCTTTTCATAAATACTTATCTGCGTTTTAACGCTTTGAAAATCATTATAATTTGATAAATATACTGCATTTTCATCAAGATACTTATTGAAACGAGTTTCATTTTCATTGTTTTTAACTGAACTTAATTTTAGTTCGTTAAGATTTTGTGTTAAAAGAGCAGTTCTTTCATCGTTTTGTTTAATTTCTTCTGCTATAACTTGAAGCCTATTTTGGGTAATATTAAAGCTGTCATTAAATTTTTTTAGTTCATCATTTTTCCGAGTAAAATAATCTCTTTCATAATTAAAGCTTATAATATCATTTTTATTAACTCTAAACTGCTCCAAATCTTTTTGAATTGTTTCAGCAGAGCTTTGCAGCTTTTCAATATCATTCTCAAGATTTTCGATAAATATTTTCTTGCTTTGCTCATCAATACATTCCTTGTTATATAAACAAACAAGCATTTTATTATCGTTAATTTCCACTGCTTTTTTTGATAATGAAGCATTTATATCAGCATCTTCAAACGTGATTATTGGAATAACTTTATTTATACTGCCCTCAAAATCTGTATTTTTTATTATCTCATAGTCTTTTCGCTTGACAATATAGCAAAATGGCAGCATTGGATTGTTGCTTAAAAGCTGTCTGCGATGGTCTTCGTTATCTTCTTCAAGCAAAAATTTCTCGCCAATTTCAAAGTCGATATTAAGCTTTCTTAGCTTGTCCGAAAACTCAGGAGAAATATGTGCAGAACCATTCTTTATAGACTCAAGATACTCCTTTTGTGAATTAAGCTTTAATTTGTAACCATCCAGTTTGCTTATTAAGTTCTTTTCTTTAATGTCAAGATTAATAATATTAAGGCTCATGTTAAATAAATCAGCACTGCTCAGCTCTAAATTACGTATAGCGGACAAAGCTTTTTCTTCAGATATTTTATATTGTTTAATATCATCCTCTGATTTTACAATATTGATTTTTAAATCAGAGGAATGCTCATGCTTTGAAGCTTCCTCTTTTTTAAGCTGCTCTTTATTAACCCCCAAACACTCTATTTCCTTTTCGCAAGTTTTCTGCATTTCAAATAATGAGTTCCTTTTAAGTTTAAAGCTGTCCTGCACAAATTTAATATCCGCTTCATCATATTCCAATGTAATTGAGCGTATTAAAGGGATATCCAGTTCATCAAACAAGGCCTTCTCATAATTTAAAAAACTTTTAAGCGATTCATCTAATCTGCCGGTTTTTTGAGATAATTCGAAACGGTTATTTTGGATTACTGCCTTTTCGTTATCAAGGCTTTCCAACGTGTTTTTTATTTCAATAAGGGATTCCTTATAAGAAGATATTTTTCCCTCCAAATCAAGCCGTTTTTTATTATACTCCTGTAATAACGAAAAAACCAAATCATTATATCTTGTTTCGTTATCACCCTTATTAATTCTGCTTAGTTCACTGGTTTTTGCATCAATTACAGCTTGTGTGGCTTTGTATTTATTATAAATTTCTGCTGCTTCAAGAATATTTACTTGCCTTTGTGCTTTTTTATACTCGGTATTAGCGTATTCTTTTGCGACGTTTGCCTCACCGCATAAATCCCTTGCTTCGCATAGTTTATCAAATGAATTGTAATAGTTATCTGAAAGCCTTTCATATTCAATATGACGAATTTGTTCGTCAGTTTTTTTATAGACACTTCACAATCATCGATATTTAAACCAGCAGCATTTTCTCTGCCTATCAAAAAATAGTATATGTCAGCAATTTCTTTTTGAATATTTTCAATCTTGTCATACTGCTTCATTAGCTCATCAAGGTTATCAACATATCCGTCAACATCCATTAAAAAGCGCTCAAATGCTTCCTTTTGTTTTATTATATCATCATTTTCATTAATGCTTTCAATAAGAACATTAAACATTTCATTCAGTTTTTTACCAGACGGTATTGATTTTATAATGGTTTTCAGTATCCACTCATCAAAAAGCTGATCAGAGCTTTTAATTTTATTAAAAAGCTTTGATATTCCTCCTTCGTTATGTGTCAGTGTTGAAAGAACATCATTTTCAAGCCGTCTTAATGAAATATAAGTTTCAGTCAAAAAGTTGCCTGAACCGCAGGCAGGGTCAAGAAATTTAAGTTCTGAAAGCTTTTGCTGAAACTCCTCCAGTCGTTTGTTTCGGGATTTTTCAACTTTTATCAGCTTGATTTCATCAAGTTCTGCTTTAAGCTCATCCATGAAAAGAGGGTCGATAACCTTGTGGATATTTTCAATTGACGTATAGTGCATACCACCGCTTCGACGTGTTTCAGGATTTAATGTGCTTTCAAAAACAGCACCAAAGATAGTAGGTGAAATATCGCTCCAATCAAAGCCCTCGCTTGCATTTTCAATAAGTAATCTAACTATTTTTTCGTTAAAGCGTGGAATTTCAATATCTTCATTAGCAAAAAGTCCGCCGTTGACATATGGAAAAGCCGCTAAATCATTATCCATATATTTATCACGGTCTTCTGATTTTATATCAAGAACCTTAAACAGCTCAATTAAAGCCTTGCGGACATCTTTTACTTGAAAACCCTTAAGATACTTGCCAAACATTTCATGAGTGCCAAAAATGCCTGCATCCTCAGCATATAAACAAAATACAAGCCGAACGCAAAGCATATTTAAGCTTTTGAGCGTTTGTGCATCACTCGGGTTATCATATTCTTTTAGAATTTCATCATAAAGAACGCCGACAATTTCGCCAGCCTTTAAAGAAAGCTCCATTTCCTTTTTGATATTTTCGTCCGCCGTATCAACAAGAAAATTTAAACGATAATATTCTTTTGCTAAATCCTTTAAAAATATCTGTTCAGGCTCACCGTTAGGCTTTTCCATATCATAAACTAAAAATTCTTCAAAATTGCAGGTAACAATCCATCGTGGACGCTTAGAATAAGGCAGTTCTGCCGCATACCTTTTTGCTTGTTGAAAAGGTGAAAGAATACTGCCGTCTGATTGCTTTATTCCTGCTTTAAGATTTTTGCCTTTGCTTTTTTGTTCAATCAGAACATGTGTAGCAAGGATATGACCATCAATAAAACTTGTATGGTCAAGATGTACTTGTTCTTCAAAAGTTATATAATGAGCAGGATTTTCAACACCATAAATATTTTGCAAAAGCTCTAACCAAAATGGCTGGCTTTCACCTTTTTCATAGCCTTTATCTTTCCAGTATTCTGCAAACTTTTTAGCAGCAGCTTTTTGTTCAGTATCTTTCATTACTATCACGCCCTGTTCCAAATAGATATAAATATTCATATTAATTATACCATAATAATTAATCACATTGACCTAATACAAACATTGTTTGCCTCAGCTTTTTAGAAGATATATTATTCATCCCCACCAAACAGTTCATCAAATAGGGATAGCATTTCTGTTTGTGAAGCTCCCATCCGCTCCATCATAACAGCAACCGCATCTTCAGGGGTATCAAGCTTTAATTCGCCTGACTTTACCATATTAAGCACATCAACCATATGTCCAGTAACTTCATTTGTTGTATTCTGCGGCTTATCATCATCATTATTATTAGCATACACATCATAAACATCACGCAAAATCTGATTAAACCTCTCTGATATACGAAAACGCAGAAAATCGTCCTCATTAACAACCGTTTCATTCATATAATTCATAGCATTGTTAAAATCTTCTGGCTTTGGCTTGTTATCTGAATAATAATTTTGAACGCCATGCTGTGCAATTTTCAGCATATTATTGACAGTTCCGATATGCGGAGCAGCAAGCTGACGGACATATACATCAATGGAGTTTATCAAGTTTGAAAAATCCTTATGCTCAATCAATTTGCTAAGCAAATGATTATTCTGATTTTTAGAAAGCAGTACATTAATAGCTTTATCAGTCAACTGTAATTCTTTCAGCTCAATATTTTTTGTGATACGGCTTTCTGTAAATCCAAGCAGATAATCCGTAGGAACATCATAAAACTTTGCAAGTGCAACAATTCTGCTGTAACCAGTATCACGGTCGGCATCGTTCTCAAGTCCGTTGTAAACAGCCTCAGAAATTCCAGTAAGCTGGCTGACTTCCTTTGTGGTTAAGCCTTTTTCTGTGCGTAAATCTTTCAGCTTTTCACCCATTGTCATTTTTAGTTCCATACTGCACCTCATTTTACAGGGAATTGATGTTTATCATTGCTAACACCACATATATAATCTAAACTGACATTATAAAATTTTGCAAGAATAATAATACTGTCAACTGGTATGCGGCTTTTACCTAATTCATAATCTGAATAAGTTTTTTGACCTACATTTAATAAATCAGCTACATCTTTCTGCCGTAAATCCAAATCTTCTCTTAAATCTCTAATTCGCTGTGTATAATGCATATCAACACCCTCAATATTCATTTCGTTACTAATATTATACCGTAGAGTTATATACACTATTGACATATAGAGTTATTTACTCTATAATTATTATACATAGAATATTTAAGATATTATGGAGGTTTAAAATGGATGTAAAAAAGGCAATAGATATAATTGCGAAAAAAGATGGTGTTAGCAGAAAACAAGTATTGATTGAGCTTCAAAAAGCAATTGATGAGGGGTTTTCTAATCCAGATCCAACTATTCACGCTGAGTGGGTTAAAATCCCTTGTAAAGGAACCCGACCAACGCCTGAAGAATTAATTACATATGAAGTGAATAAATTAAGGCGTTCTGACAGCGAATTAAATAAAACAAACCGGAATAAATAGCTTTAATGTTTTTATATAAAAAATCAAGGATACAAGTATTGTTTGTACCCTTTATTTTCATTTATTCATTTAATGCTTTCCTGATTTTAGCCATATGATTTTTAGTTGCACGTCCTATCGGTTCACCATGTTGATATGCTTTATTTGCATGGTATACATATGTGAGAAAATTTCCTCTATTATCTTTTGCACCTTTTATAGAATGCTTTTCATAAAGATTTTTGCAAGATATTCTGTTTCCTTTATTAGTTATTAACTTTTTCTTGCTTATCGTACGTGCTTTACGATACATTTTATAATAGTATTTTGAAATAGTCTTATCCCTAATTGTAATCTCCTTGCCATCAAATGAAAATCCAAGGAAGTTCAAAATGTTTTTTTCGTTACCGGCAGTTATGCCTAGCTCAGTATTACAACAACTAATATTATAGCTGTCATACTTGAATAATTTAGTTTTTTCGGGTGAAAGCTCAATACCTGAAAGTGTTTTCAAATAACTCATGATCCATTCGTAATGGCACTTAAATTGTTCTTGTGCTGTTGGAATTATAACTATAAAATCATCACTATATCGCATATACATACCATTGCATTTATGTATATATTCATTAATGTCTTTGTCCGCATTCAGCATATAAATATTCGCTAATACTGCACTTATAGCTGAGCCTTGAGGAATGCCATATGGTTCTGAGTGCTTGCTAACATATTGTTTTTTATATTTTTTAAATTGTTCTAGTGTAAGTATGCTTTCTTTTGAATTTAATTTATGCCGATCAGCCTTGCTGTTAGACAATCCATTTAGCTTTAATAAATCGGATAATTCCCACTTTGCATATCTAGTAATATTTTTGTAAACAGCATAATAATCAGGCGGAAGAATATCTACTTCCAATAAATCGCAAAGCCGTTTTTTTAGGTATTGATGATCCAAATTATCAAAAAAACTCGTAAAATCTCCAACCATAATATAGCATGATTTAAACTTTTTTATAAAATTAAAAGCAAGCTTAGAAAAATCAATATTATTATAACCAAGATTATTTCTATATGCAACAGCAACAGTATTTAAACCGTCTCTGTTAACTCTGATATTGTATTTTTCATTTAATAAAAAAGAATAGTATTGATAAATACATCTATCTAAATGTGCAGAGTAACAAATCTCTCGCTTTTTAGGCTTTATACCCGTAGCTTGGCTGTATTTATTAAATTCTTGTATGTAGTGTATAAAAGGATAGAAGCCATGCTTGGCAACAATTTCAGGGCTACATATATAATCCCACGCATCATTAATTGTTACTCTTTTATCAAAATGTGCATACATCTTTTTTGTTAAATTTTTATCTTTCCATTCTGATAAAGTCATATGTGCTCTCCTTTAAATGTGAAAATGCCCATCGGCAAGGGGGCAGTATCCAACACCGACAGGCATAACATTAACGCAGTATTCAGTTTTAAATTTTTGTGTCGAAAACTAAACACCGACTACCCATAGTGTATGTAACCACACACTGTTCAATCATCAATTATGTTATAATAATCGAGGAGGGATGTTCTATCAACAATCTATTGTGTCATATTGTTATTCTGACAGCAACAATTCTGCTGGAAGAACTCTGCCGAGTAAGTTTAAATGTTTCCAAAGAAATCATATTAGACTACTTGACAACAATGCCCAACCATCATGTCATTACATGATGCAATGATATTATAACACATATTTCATCCAAAATCAAGCAGATTATTAATTGTCATTAGTCATTATAAATCAGGTAGTTTCAAAATTCCATATATAAAATTTCGCCCCTCCGTTTGCAAAAATTTTCGGATTATCGCATATACGGCAGGGGTTATATTTTTTTGATATACTTTAATTATGATGATGCTGATTTTGAACAGGGAAAATGTTCGCCGCCTTGACCGCTGTTTATTCGCTGCCAGCATACTTCATATATGGAATGACAGGAGGAAACAAAATGGCTAATGAAATTATTAAGTATGAGCTGAAAGATAAAAAGGTGTACCAGTGGGAGCTTGCTGTTGCTCTCGGTATTTCTGAGCAGACTATGGTTCGCCGTATGCGATTTGAAATGAGTGAGGATAAGCAATGGGAACTGCTTGCTCTTATCAATGAGATTGCAATGAAAAAGGAGGGTTACATTGACACTTAAACAGAAAAATATAATTATCACAGAGGTAGTGGCACTACTCGAAAAAACAATTATTGTTGATTATGAACCGATAGTGCCTAATATCGTTCATAATGTTAATCAGCCTGTTGAAATGCTCACTATTAAGGAGTGTGCAGAAACCGTCAGAGGACTTTCGGAGCATACTGTCCGTCAGCTTGTTAAACAAGGCAAGATTTCTTTTATCAGAACAGGTGCAGGCAATAATGGGAAAATCCTTGTAAGCAAGTCTGCTCTGATGGATTACCTGAATGGCAATGCAGCATAAAAATTGAGGGTATGCCCTAACGGGCGAAATGCTTAAAAAGCAGGAGTATGAATTCTTTTTTATTAAGTACGTTTAGCAAGCCACAGAAAGTATACAGATACTTTTGGATTTCGCCCGTTTTAATGGTGTTACCCTCATAAAAACGTTGTTCTGCTGCCGCTAAGAACAATGCTCATCCCTTTAAATTTAGGTTGCACCTAAGACCGCTTATCAAGATTGGAGGTGATTTTTCAATGAGAAAATTTAAACAGGTTAAACGTAAAGAGGTTGTTTTCGACCTCAATGAATGGAATGAAGTTGAAAGCCGTGCTAACGCAATTTCTATGAAAACCAGTGAGTATATTCGCCGTATGGCTCTAGATGGGCAAATTATCAATGCCGACTTTCAAAGTTTCACACCCGTTGTTAATACGCTCCGCAAAATAGGTACAAATATCAATCAGATAGCAAAAAAGTCAAATGAAATCAACAGCATTTATGCGGATGACTTTAAAAAATTTCAGGAGGATTACGCAAGCTTATGCCATACATTAAATCAATTTGTCTCCACAATACAGTCGACCGCAGCTTAGCCTACATATTAAATCCTGAAAAGACAGAAGATTTGCTTTATACCACTGCCCTAAACTGTATGGCTAATGCTGAGGATGCTTATTTGAATATGAAAATGGTTTATGAGCATTTTTCAGGGAAGAAATATAACGAGCCACTACCTTTGAACGGCAAGGGAAGAGTAAAAGCAATTCACTATATTCAGTCTTTTGACCCACAGGATAACATCTCTCCAGAAGATGCTCATAGAAATTCGAAAGCCTTTGCCCGTAAGACGTTTGGTGATGACTGTCAGATTGTAATTGCCACGCATTGTGACAAAAATCATATCCATTCGCATTTTATTCTGAATTCATACTCGCTGTCGGGCAAGAAATTTTATGATAATCAAACCACTTTGAATAAAATCAAGGAGTATTCTGACAGGGTATGCCTTGCATTTGAAATTCAACCATATGATAAAAACAAGAGCAAAGGCAAAACTATGGCTTACAATGAATGGGAACATAAGTGCAAGGGCACATCATGGAAACAGAAAATCCGTGTTGAGATTGACAGGCTTATTGCTTCTGTTAAAAATATTGATGAGCTGCTATATGAACTGGGGCTTCTCGGCTACACCGTTAAGCGTGGAAAATATATCTCTATTAAGGCAGAGGGACAACAACGTTTTGTCCGTTGTAAAACGCTGGGTGAGGATTATACCGAAGCAAGTCTTATATCCCGAATTCGCTGGCGTGATGTTGGTGCAAATATCACTCTTTCAGGCGAGCCTGCACCTATTCGTGATGATTACATCAAAGAAATTGATGAGGTATCTCAGCTTGCAAAGGATGGTAGGAAAATTCAAAGAAAGCGTGACAGTTCTGCTACTTATTCTCCCGAAAATGACATGGATGTATACAAATTATCAGCACAGCTTATCATTATTAATCGAGACAATATCCATTCCATAGGTGAGCTTGAGGGTAAAATCGAGTCATTAAAAGATACATATGAAAATGCGAGGCAGGAACTTAACGTTCTTTTATCGGAACAGGACAGGCTTAATAGCCTTGTTGAGTTGGCAGATAATTTTTATGAGCTTTCAGAAAAGTCATCACTTTCAATTTCTGAGAAATTGCGTTTGAATATTTCCAGGCAGACTATGCAGAAAAATGGTATCAACAGCCGTGAGGATTTTGAACATTTGAAGCAATTACAGTTCGACACAAAGCAAAAAATATCAGCCCTCAATAATAGTTTTGAGAGCTGTAAGAAGCTGTATGATGTTTATGCTGATATTGCTAAAACCTATCACGACATTTCAAAGGGCGATTATATTTCTCGGTTGGTGGAGGAGAAGAAAAGGCAGGAGCAAAATGCTGTAAAGAAAAAATCAAGGTAAAATCTGATACAAACAATCTTTGTATCAGGTACATAATAATAAATCACTCGGAATATTACTCCGAGCGGTTTAAGAAAAAAACAATGTAAGGTTGTCCACTATATACAATATATAGAGTGGATAGAATTATTATTAATACGCCGTAAAGACTTTATGGCAGATTAGGGGGATATATGAGCAGAAATAGATTACTGATAAATACTGCCTTAGGGGCTGAACATTATTCAGTGCCTAAGTTAAACTTAGGCACTTAAAAAAATGACGAAATTTGACCACTATGATGTATATTCCTGCTGTAAAAAATTCGGTTTTGCGATGTAAAGTGTTGACTTGATAAAGTGAAAGTGGTATAATTAATGTAGCAGAAATATGCCGATGGTCAAACACAAAGGAGGTTTGCCACATGGCATCAATAGAAAAAAGAGGAAACTCATACAGAATTAAAGTTTCATGCGGTTATAAGATGAATGGAAAACAGGTTACTCAAAAGATGACTTGGACTCCAGATCCTGATATGACTGCAAAGCAAATCGAAAAGGAATTACAGCGTCAGGCGATTCTTTTTGAAGAAGACTGCAAGCACGGACAAATTGTTTCAGCAATTAAATTTGAAAACTTTACTGAAGAATGGTTTGGGGATTACGCAAGGCTCAACCTAAAAAGCACTACATACACACGTCAACGCCAGCTTACAAAGCGTACTTATGAAGCAATAGGGCATATTCGTTTAGATAAGCTAACAACTCGTGAAATTCATAAATTCATTAATAGCCTTGCTAAAGATGGCACTAATGAAAACACGGGTAAAGCATTGTCACGAAAAACAATGGTTCATTATCTATCGTTTATATCAACAATTATTGATTATGCAATAAAGATGGATATGCTTTCCGATAACCCTTGCAGACGTGTTACTATTCCTAAAGGAAGCAAAAAGGAACGTAAAATCCTTACACTTGAAGAAACCGAGAAGTTTTTTAAGCTTTTACAGCTTGCACCGCTTAAATATCGTGTATTTTTCACTTTGGATATCTACAGTGGCATGCGCAGAGGAGAAATGCTCGGTTTGGAGTGGAAAGACATTGATTTTGAAACAGGTGTAATTCATGTGCAAAGAACCTCAAATTACACAAAGGAAAAGGGGATTTACACGGATACGACAAAAACTGAGAGCTCAGTACGTTTTATAAAAGTGCCAATGGAGATAATCTCGATTATAAAGCTTTATAAAGTGGAGCAAGATATTGAGATTGAAAAGATGGGCAGCAAATGGAATCATACTGACAGGTTATTTGTTAAGTTGGATGGCTCTCCGATGAATCCGCAGACACCGTATGGCTGGCTTAAGGAATTTTGTGAAAAGAATGACTTTCCTTGTTATGGAATTCATCAATTTCGACATTTACATACCAGTTTATTAATCGGTGCAGGTATTGACCCGACAACAGTTTCTGGGATATTAGGTCATAGCCAAGTTTCAACAACTTTGAATTTGTATAGTCATATGTTCAAAGAAAACCAAGTGAAAGCTTGCGACGCCGTTGCTAATGCAATTAGTTTTACTAGAAAAGACCCAGCATAATAAAAAATCCTGTCACTACTAAATGACAGAGCAAAATACGATAAGTTAGAATAAGTCCCAAGTAAGACCCAAGGGATAAAAAAAGAACTGTCAAACAGCGTAATTACGTTGTTTGACAGCCTTAAGTCTGGTGACCCGTACGGGAATTGAACCCATGATTACGCCGTGAAAGGGCGTCGTCTTAACCTCTTGACCAACGGGCCGCAATTGTAATAAGCGAAGTGTTATCTTTACCGCTTATTACAATATGGTAGCGGCAGTGAGATTTGAACTTACGACCTACCGGGTATGAACCGGTTGCTCTAGCCTCTGAGCTATACCGCCAAAGCGCTTGTCCGAATGGGACGATATTTATTATACTGCACAATAACTGATTTGTCAACAGGTTTTTAAAAAAATGTCGTTTTTTAATAAAAAAGAAAAAACCAGCATGTCAAACCTGTGCAACATGTTTAAATTGATAACTTAAATATAACATTATCAGGAAAATAATTATTTGAACACTGTAAATAATAATCTTGTATAACTGAATTTTCTGTCATTTCAGGTGTAAGCTGATATTTAACAACAATCTGACGTTCACCACCGTAACAATGAAATATTTGTGGAGCGGTAATGCTGTAATTGTTTTTAAAGGAATAATTTTTATCGTAACCGGTGAGAATAAAGTCCTGCTTACTAAGAAAATCGCTGTTTCCGCCTCTGAATTTCATGCGTACTTTAATAGTAACAATATTATTTTCTACATTTACATTTTCAATATGCATGTCAAAATCAGGCCCATTGTATTTCTCACCATTATCAATAATAATTGTTTCAGGCAGTTGTGTCTCCTCAAAAATTCCAAGGTTGAATTTGAAGAAAAAAATTTTATCCGAAACAAGCTGAAGGGCAAACGCCTGGAGAAGAATTAAAATTGAGCCAATTATAGCAACTCCCTTCAGAACAGATTTCTTGAAGATTAGTTCCATTTTTTCAAATTTTACGTCCTGCTTTTCCATCTCAATACAATCCTTTTGTCAAATTTTTTCTGTATTAGCTGTGCTGGCAATACCTGTGTTTTTTATAAGTCTGACTGCTTCATCCAGATTCATGCCCCTTACTCTATGATATCCTGTATGCTCCGAGTAAGAGTTGATAATTACATCGCAGGAGCCGTTTGCCCTCTGGAACAAAGTTTGCTTAACACTCACTCTAGCCACTCTTGACATTGGGACAACAACGGTATGGAACTGCCATGCCTTACTGTAACGCAGACAAACAACGTCATTCTTAAAAGAAATACCATTTGTTAAAAATGAAACACATTTTGCAACCAGTAATAAAGCAAAAGGTATTTCCGCCATTATTGTAAGGAATAAAATAATGCTGTACCACTCTGGATAAATCAAATCAAGGATAAATGCAGCAATCATTATGCCGAAAATCAGCAGGGTAGGAGGCATAAGAAAACGCAAGACATATCCTTTACGAGTGGTGATTTCGTTTTCTGATAAAACAAAAGCAGGCAGCATTTCTTTGAATATTCCCTGAACTTTCTCCTCTTTCAGAACAGGAATGAAAACAGGAATTTCATTTTTTGCCTTACCATATCCCGAACAGTTTATATGAACTGACATCACAGCGCAAAGCTTCATAAAAAGTGTCTGCCTTAAATCTGCATAGTTAATCTTGTTGGAATTCATATAATACTTTCTTTTTGTAAGAAAGCCGTTTGTGATTGTAATGTTGTTGCCTTTTCTTGAAACCTTGAACTTGTCGTGGCGAAGAAAATTTCTTATAACAGAAATAAGCCAGCCTGCACCAATAATCAGCGCTACAAGAAGTGCTGTTCTAGGAACAAACCTGATAGCTCTTTCAACAACATCAGTAACATTATTTACAGCTGTAAGGAACTTGTTCTCAAGTTCCTGCCCGACAAGTTTGCCTCCCTGAATGAAAAGGGTGACGATAAAGATCACGCCTGACAAAGTAGATGAAAATACTAATGAAAAGAACAAAAGTTGTACTCTTTCGATATGGTGAGTAACCCTTGTTTTATCAGTTTTTACATATAGCTTACGAAATAGAGCTGAGCAGTGGTCTTCATTGGTGATAAGGGATATATCTGCCGTCCGTGTAACTGGACCCATAGTTGTTCCGTCAGTTTCAATATAAACCCTCACAGCTTTAAACGGTCTGAGCCAGAAAGGTCTTTCCGATGTTACAGCTGAAATTGATGAATAGTGAATTTTTGTGTTGAATTTTGCAATTACGCCGGCTTTGTAGGTAAAGTATTCTTCGTTTACACTAAAGCCTATGCAAAACCATCTTAATATAGCAGACGCAATTATAACAGCAATTACAATAAGGTCAAGATACGCTCCCTGAATCCAGGAATAAAAATCAAATTTTATTGCGACAAGACCTCTGACAAGCGGAATAAGCAGTAACCATAGGTTTTTTGTGGTAAGAAAAAGAATTGCCGCTTTATGCTGTCTTACCATTACAGGCCACCTCTGCTAAGAATATAGTTATCAATTTTTTTTACAACCTTTTCGGTATCCCTGTCATTCAGGAAAATGAGGGATAATCTCCCGCCAAGTGCATGGAGAAATATAAAGTTAAGGCATGTAAACCTTGATAGTGGGAACGAGATTTTTGTGATGTACTGAATAGCAGACAATTTCATATATTTTCTGGTTTTTGAGAAAAGCCCGTACCTAACTTCAATTTCATCAGTATAAATTATATAAGACAAGGTTCCGAGCCAAAGAGGCAGAATAATTACCAAAAATAAAACATACGCTATAATAAACACAATTATTACAGCCCACATTACTATTTCAGGAATAGATATCTTTGTAGGCAGAAAATATTGTGGAAATATTTCCTTAATATAATCCAATCCGTAATTCAATATTCCAATTAAACAAAGAATTAGTATAAACGATAATACTCTAAGATATATAATACAGCGTTTATCCGCAAAGTATTTTTTCATATCAGTTATTCCTTATTATTGAGTTATCTTTGCAGAACTGAAAAATGCAGTTCAATAGATATTAATACATATCATATATATTATAACATATTAAGCAGACATTTAAAACAATTTTTTGTCAGATTTTAAAATTATTGTATCAGAAAGGATGGTTAAATATAGACATAATATCAACACTTAGTATAATTATCGACAAAATAAACAGTTTAATATGGGGAACAGGAACCGTTCTGCTGATATTCTGCACAGGAATTTACTTTACCATACGCACAGGTTTTTTTCAGTTCAGGAAAATCCGAGTGATTTTCTCCGAAACTCTTTTCTCATGCCGACAAAAATCCTCCTCCACTCACACAGTAACACAGTTTCAGGCTCTGTCCACAGCACTTGCGGCCTCAATGGGCACAGGCAACATTGTAGGTGTTGCATCTGCAATTGCGCTTGGGGGGCCTGGAGCTGTGTTCTGGATGTGGGTATCAGCATTTTTCGGGATGGCAACAGCTTATGCGGAGAACGTCCTCGGAGTTTATTATAAGCAAAAGTCGGGAAAAAATGCTCTCAATGGGCCGATGCTCTATCTTGAACATGGTCTTAAAAGCAAACCTGCGGCGGTTATATATGCTTTCAGTTGTATGATTGGCTCTTTTGGAATCGGAAACATGACACAGGCAAATGCAATCTCTGAAGCGGCATTCACAAGCTTTGCTGTTCCGAAAGAGCTTTGCGGCATTGTTATATGTGTACTTGCAGGTATTGTAATTCTCGGCGAAAGTATGCGCACAGCCAAAGTAACTGAAAAAATCATACCGTTTATTTCACTTTTTTACATACTTGGCTCAATAATACTTATAGTAGTTTTTTATAAAGAAATACCATCGGTAATGTCAAAAATATTTACATCGGCGTTTGGCTTAAGGGCGGCAGCAGGCGGAACAGCAGGCTTTCTTATAAAAACAGCTGTAACTACAGGGCTGAAACGTGGCATATTTTCAAATGAGGCAGGTCTTGGAAGCTCTGTTCTTGTGCATACGGCGGCAGATTGCAAAGAGCCTGTCAAAATGGGAATGTGGGCAATCGCAGAAGTTTTTATTGACACAATAGTATGTTGTACAGTTACTGCGTTGGTTATTCTATGCACAAAGACACCCGTACCCACAGATGCAGGAGTAAGCGTAGTTATAGACGCATTCTCAACATTTTTCGGTGGGTTTGCAGAGATTTTCATAACAGTTTCAACAACTGTATTTGCATTTGCAACATTGCTTGGCTGGTCATTCTATGGGGTGCAATGTGCGGAATATCTTTGCCCGACAAAAAGAAAAATCGGACTTGCGTTAGTATACAAGCTAGTGTTTATAGGCTTAATATACATCGGCTCAATTACAGCAATAAAGCTTGTGTGGTCGGTTTCTGACGTTTTCAACGGACTTATGCTGATACCAAACCTTATTGCAATACTGTTTTTAAGCAAGGATGTTGTAGATATTACTCGAAAATATACTGAAAGTAAAAAATAATGTTATAATTTAATTGACTAAAAACTTACCATATGATATAATAAATTTACCAATAAATCGGAAGTGACAGAAAAGAGTGTTAAATATGAGAGATGAATTCAGATATAGAAGCGAATTAATGGTAATTCCTATAATCACATTACTTTTATCTTTCTTTTCATTAGTTGCAGCGCCTGAAAAATTAAAGGTTATATTCTTTTTGGCTTTATTGCTATCTGGTTTATTTATCTTCTTTCTTGATAATGCTTTAGGGAGTTTTGAAGCGGACGAAACTTTAGTAACTTTTATAACAGCAGGAAAAAGAACAACGATTGATTTTAAAGACATTACGAAATTAACTATAAAAAACGAACAGATATGTGGCGGAAGGGTTCCTACATATTATAAAATTTATTTAGAGATTGTTACCACAGATAATGTTTATGAATATACATCAAAATTTGAACCTAAATTTGATACTGTAGAAGATTTAGCTGAGGCTTTCGCTGAAAAGTACAATAGAACGGCATTTGTCCAACTTTATAACTATATAAATGAGAGGATATCTAATAAAGCAGATGAAAAGCCGACCGAATAGAACTTAATGGTAAAAGACATGAAAAAGATAATAATAATAATTTGTATAAGCATAACTTCTTTATTATTAGCCTTTATGATATCTGTTCCTGTTGTAAATAACTACACTGCAAAGAAGATAGTTGATGATTTGCAAAACATCCCTTTACCTGATTTTACTTCGTATATTGAAAGCATATATGGTGCTGGTAAATATACTGGGAACGGAAATGGCATGCAATATTTTGGATGTATTTTGATTAGAAGTGATTTGGGTACAGAAGAATTACAAAAATATTATTCGTTATATGTTTCAGATGAGTATAAGTGTATAGTAGAGGAACAGCATGAGCAAAAATTAAAGTTTATAGAGCATGGGAATTTGTCATTTGATAAAGAAGTCGGAGAAAATTGTTATATTGTCTATTGTTGGGAGTCAGGAAATGAATTTTATTCTCAGTTGGATATAAGAGGGCATTAGTCAATTATTTATAGTTTTAATAGTAGCACCTCAAAGACAGTCAATCTTTTGAGGTGCTTTGTTTATGCATGTAAAATTCAAGATGATACAGAAAACTTGAAAATAATGCGCTTTATCGGTTGCTTATGCTAAGATAATAAGCTATAATAATAAAGTGCGCATTGAATTATTCAAGAGGTGATTATATTGGATTGGCATGACGTTTTACAGACAACTCAAGTTCTGCTTAAATATTTAATACCGACATTAAAAGTTTTTGTGTTTACATTGATTTTCTCTATTCCGCTTGGAATGATTGTCGCATTGCTCAAAATGTGTAAATTTCGGCCGGTATCATGGCTGACAAGCATTTACATATTAATAATGCGTGGAACCCCGCTTATGCTTCAGATTATTACTATATACTATGCAATACCTATTATAAAGCAATCCAGCATAAAGTGGGCGGTTGCTCTCGTCAGCGGTATTGATACTAAAAGTCCGGGATATATGTTCGGCGCATTGATTACGGCTTTTGCACTTAACTATGCGGCATACTTTGCAGAAATATTCAGGGGTGGGATTGAATCAATTCCAAAGGGTCAGTATGAAGCCTCAGCGTCACTTGGATTTACAAAGTCGCAAACTTTCTTCAGAGTAGTTCTTCCGCAGGTTGTAAAGCGCATTGTTCCTGCAAGCTCAAATGAGATTATCACTCTTGTTAAGGATACATCCCTTGCATCCGTTATTGCATACGTTGAAATCTTTATAAAGGCAAAGCAGCAGATGGTAAACTACTCATCGCTTATTCCGCTTTTCATTGCAGGAGCATTCTATTTTGTTATGAATGCAGTTCTCACAATTGTGTTCACAGGCGTTGAGAAAAAACTTGGTTACTATAAATAGCAGAAAGGAGTAAAGATTAGCATGGCTGTTCTTGAAGTTAAAAATCTGTCAAAAAGTTTTGACCATCTTGTTGTTCTTAAAGATATTTCATTTAACGTAGAGGAAGGACAGGTCGTTGCAATCATCGGCCCGTCAGGAAGCGGTAAATCAACCTTACTCCGTTGTATAAATCAGCTTGAAAAGGTAAGTGGCGGAACAATTAATGTCTGTGGCGACGAAATGATTACATCATATAAAAACAACAAGCCTGTCTATGCATCTGCGGATGTTCTAAGGCAAATAAGGCTTAAAATAGGACTTGTTTTTCAGAACTTCAACCTATTTCCGCATATGAGTGTGCTGAAAAATGTCACCGAAGCACCTGTATGTGTGCTGAAAAAAAGCAAGGATGAGGCTGTAAAAACTGCAACAGAACTGCTTGGAAAGATGGGACTTAAAGATAAGGCAAAGTCATATCCATGCGAGTTGTCTGGCGGACAACAGCAAAGAGTTTCCATTGCACGAGCATTAGCACTTAATCCCGAGGTGCTTTTCTTTGACGAACCGACATCTGCACTTGACCCTGAACTTACAGGCGAGATACTCAAGGTTATCAAGGAACTTGCAAAGGAAAAGATGACAATGGTTATCGTTACGCATGAAATGGCTTTTGCAAGGGATGTAGCTGATAAGGTCATTTTCATGGATGACGGGGTTATAGTTGAAGAGGGAACACCTCAGGAAGTTTTCTCGGATACACAGAATGATAGAACAAAGCAGTTCCTGAAACGATATAATCAGGAGTATGGGGAATTTAATGAAGATAAGAACTGAATATGTGTCCGTTGGAACTGACACATGATATAGTAAAAGGGAAATGGAAACCACTTATTATAACTAATTTTACTTTTCAACAAATACATTTCCGCAAGGGTAAGACAGTATAAAAGTAGTTTAAAGCGAAGGCACTTCCGATACAAAAGTATCAGAAGTGCCTGATTTTGTATATTGAGCGAAACAAATACTATCTGCTCCTGCTGTGTCCGCCGCCGCCGTGACTTCCGCCGCTTGACGAACGGTGAGTTGATGAGCCGTGACTTCCGCCACCACCGTCTCCGCTTGAACTGCTGAGCCTTGTTCTTGTTGTAAATGTTCTTACATAATCATCCCTTGACTGCAAGAAGTGAATGGAATTCTTGTTAAGGTAGTTGTTGTTTGAAGGAACAGCATGGAACTTATATTTGGCTGTAACAACTCCCAATCCTATGAATCCAGCTACTAAACCTGCTATAATTCCAATTAAAATAGCTGTGTTAATGTTCTGTTTTATTCTTGCCTGAATTTCTTCACCAGCATATTCGCCTTCATAAGTATAATTATCAGAGGCAATGCCCTGACCATAATATTTGTCAATGTTTTTAAGTGCAGATTCAATAGCTTCAAAGTCCTTAAATTCCCTGAAATATTTATCAGAATCATCAAGTAATAGCTCAATTCTATAGTCATTAAGATAATTAATTGCAATGCCGCTTGTTGAAAGATAAGAATCCTTCATTCCATACATGAAAAGCACGCCATCTGTATCAGCGCCGTATTTTTCTTCGTAATAGTCATCTGAAAATTCCATAGCAGATTTTCCAACAGGTTCATCAATAATTACAATACCAATGTTCCAACCTGTTTTTTCAGCGAGTGCGCTTCTCTCTTGTTCAAGTTTATCAAGGTCAGATTGACTAAGCAGAGAAACCTGATCATCAATATCACTTGAAGCGGCAAACGCACTTATCGGCAGAATAAGAAGCATTGCAAGCAAAGCAGTAATTAAGGAGAGTGATATTTTTTTCATCATAACATCAAACCTCCTATGAGTCCTGCAATTATACCGACACCAACGAAAAGCCCTGCAAACAAAGCCATAAGCTTTGGAACTGAAACAGGAAGTATGCCTGCGATTTTTCCTGTCTGACCGTTCATTGCAAAGAAGTATTTCTTTCCGCCATGGTCATATGTCATGAACCAGACCGGAAGCAATGCATATTCCCAGTCAACCTTTGTAAGCATTGTATTCTGGTTTATTGTATTTATTGAAGAGTATCTGCCTGTATTTTCTCTGAGCATCTGCTGTGCGCCTGTATTGACTCTGTCATATATTCTTCCGAGGACAGCATCCTTGTTGACGTCGTATTTATCGGCATAAAATCCTGAAAGATATGCAGAATTAAAGTCGATAAGATCTGCATAGTTGAATGGTTCAATTGCATCCATAAGTCTGTCATCAAGCTTTTGTGAGCCGTCGGCAGGCATTCTGCAATATTCCATCTGTGCTTCACGGACAACATTGAAAACCTCAGTTGTGGTTATACGGTAGTCGCCACTGACATGGGAATGGGATATGTTACCCTCACCGTGAAAATATGCTCTTACCTTGCTGTCTGCAAGCCAGAAAGGAACATAAAGCCCCGTGACCTTTTCAAGCTGACTTTCAGAGAGCCAGTCAGACGGAAGAAACCATTTCTTTCTGCACCATTCTTTATATATTCCGAGAGCCTGTTCCTTGGTGTGCTTAAAAGGAATTATCTTACCTGGACGATATTGTCCTGTAAGACGCCCTGAAAGAGCAACTGGATTATGACAATAGTAGCAGAAGGATGCTGCTGTATTTTCATCTGTGATAATCTGTGCACCACAACTGTTACAAACATAAAGGTTGGAATGTGCGTTAAAATCTGCCTGCATGGTATTGTCAGCAACACCTGAATTGCCTGCAGGAGTATTTGTGCTTTGTCCATTAAAGCTGTTTACTTCTGCCTCAGTAAACTTTGAAAGGCAGTATGGACATTCAAAATTCTGCGATCCCGGCTGAAAAGTTACTTCGCCGCCGCAGTTTGGACATTTAAGCTGAATAGCGTCCAAGTTTATTTCCCCCTATTTATATATTCCATAGGATACTTAATTATTGAAATTACTTTATGGTCTCTTATTTCCGCAGTTATTACAGAAATTTCCTGTGTTCTTTGATCCGCAGGAGCATACCCATTCGCCTGCTGGCTGAGGCTTTTTATTTCCGCAGTCGTTGCAGAAGTTTCCTGTGTTCATGGTTCCGCAGGTGCACTGCCATTCACCTGCAGGCTGAGGTTTTTTGCTTCCGCAGTTATTGCAGAAGTTGCCTGTATTTACTGTTCCGCATGAACACTTCCATCCGTTCTGCTGGGTCTGCTGCTGTGCTTGCTGCTGATACTGCATCTGCTGTGCGTTGGTCTGAGAAGCTGATGACATAAAGTTACCGCCTGCATTCATACCCATGCCCATAGCCATGAAAGCCTGACCTGCACCTGCTGTGTTTGAGCCTGCCGCTTTTAAACCTTCAGCAATAGCGCCCTGAACGTAACCCTCACGAATAGTAGCATCCTTGAGCATTGCGCCCTGATTACGCATATCAATGAGTTTTCTTGAGTTTTCGTCATAGGAAATACTTGCAATACCGACAGAGCATATTTCCATACCTCTTAATTCACGCCATTCAGCGTCAAGAGTGTTGGCCATATACTTTGAAAGTTCTCTGCTCTTTGAAGTTACCTGTGAGATGTTGATTCCGTCAACTGACATCTGGTTGATAGCTGACTGGAGAGCATCGAGGAATTCGTCAAGATACTGCGCGTTAATGTCATTGATATCACAACGTTCTGCATTTCTTGGAACAGCCTCTGTAAAGAACTTGAGAGGATCAGTAATCTTTATGGAATATGTACCGTGAGCTCTGAGGAAAAGCTCTGCGTCATATTTGTTATCATAATAGTTGACTGCATTTCTTGTGCCGAAACGAAGCCCCTTGATTTCCTGCAAATTAATATAGTATACCTTCTGTGAGCCTGACGGAACACCACCGAACTTAAAGCGTTCCCATGTATCCTTGATACTTTCGGAAAGCTCACCGTTGAAAAGTGATGGCGAAGTTGAAAGGTTAACCTGATAATAACCCTCGGATGCGGAGTAATCTACAATCTTGCCGCCGTCAACGAGAAGCATCATTGTATTCGGATAAACGTGTATTACAGAGCCGTTGGAAATATAGTCATCACTGCCCTTGTTGTTTGAGCCTTTACCTTTACGGACTTTAACGCCCTTTGTGACAACGGTTGTGTCGGACATTTCATAAGGTTCAATACTTTCGAGCCATGAATCAGCAAGAACACCGCCTACTGAAGATACAGCAGCCTTTATAATACCCATAGTTATGACCTCCATAATTTATAAAAAATAATTATAAAATAATTATAGCATAATTGTTAACTTAATACAACGAGTATTTCAACTTTTTTCTTGACATAAGTGTTGTTTAATTGTAAAATAATAGTTGTTATTTGCAGACAGGGTGGATAGCAAAAAGGAATGGAGAATACTATTATGAATAAGACAAATGATAAGAAAAACAAGCTTCTCCCTAAACTACTGATTGTTTTAGGGGTTCTTATAGTAATTTTGGCTGTTATTACATTTATTAATATAAGACGGGAAGCAATATCAAAATATGATATTTTCAGTAAATATTCAGAAGAAATTCATTCTCTACAGAATGATCCTGCAAAGCTTGAAGCAACCGACTATAAACAGCTTTTTGAGGCGGAAGTTGCAGATGTGAAGACTCCTGAGGTTGAAATGCCTGATGTACATAATTTCCATGCACAGACGGAAGCAAGCACATGGATTACAGAACCGCCATTTGATGATATATGCGAAAACAACCGCAAACAGATTGAATCAACAAGAAGCTTTGGCGGGAAATTCACAAGGGAGTATATTTCAGTCAATACTGACGAGAATTTCAGATATGCAGTTCTTTTGCAGGTTAAAAAGCTTTCTGATGAAATATGTGGGGATGCTGAAACCGATTTTGAAAAGGTAAAAAGACTATCCCATTGGACGGCAAATAATATATACTATGATATGGATGCGGCACATAATACTGTTGATATCAGTGTAATTTCCCTTGAAAATGTTCTATCGGGCAGAAAAACAACCTGTGCAGGATTTTCAAATCTGTTTTCTTCAATGTGCAGTATGCAGGGTATATACTGTGTAAATCTCCGCGGAGGAACTGCGGCGGACGGATATACTCCTGAAACTATACGTCAGGCGCCGACAAATCACGAATGGACAGCCGTTATCTGTGATGGGAAATGGGCATATGTAGATACAACATGGAGCTCACAGAACAGATCGATAAACGGAAAACTGCGTTACAGCGGTGTCAATAGGTTTTACCTACTTATGAGCTTTGAAAATATGAGCTGTGAGCATAGAATTGATATTGCCGACCATAGGGACTTTGTAAATTGTCTTGATGAAAAATAATTAGACGGGATACTTTCCAATTTGGATAGTATCCCGTTTTGATGTTGAAGAAATAAAAAAAGGACGAGTCTTTGCTCGCCCTTTCTTTGTTCAACATATTCTTTTCTTATATCAGAATGTGAATGAATCTATTACCTTGAAATCTGTAACCTGTGCAGATACTATACGACCTTTAGCGATTGCATAAAATACATCGTCAACTATTACGGCTCTTTCAAAGATATAGCTGTCATCAATATCGTTATACTCGATTACTCCCTTGACTGAAAAGCCTACGGAGTCATCATAACTGTAAATATAATACTGATTCTTTGTGCCGAACTCATTATGGCTGTATACTGGAACCGCAACAATGCCTCTTTCATAATCAACAAGCATTGCACGTCTGTCAGTAAGGGCCGACGACATCAGGTCGCCTGAATCGGCAGAAATAACCGTATTTTGAAGCTTCAGTCCGCTTTCTGCCTCAAACATTGAGAGACACAAACCGGTTTGCTTTCCGTTTTCATCGTATTCTGCTCCTAAAGTGAGCAGCTTATCTTCGCCGTATGCTGATATAACTGATGTTGGAGTACTCTCAAGTGATTGTACCTGAACAGGCGGATTGCCATTTAAATCAAGAACAATTGCAGGAGTAGAATCTCCGTTAATCATCAGACCGACATAATTTTCATTGAAAGATACTCCTGAAAGAATCTGTCCGACAAGTAAATAATCGGATTGATTTACTGGTTCAAGGTTTCCGTCAAGCACACAAATTTTCACAGCCGGAATACCGTTTTCATCAGCGGTTTTGACAACGATTCTAAGATTGCCTTTATACTGGCTCATCCATGCGGTAACGTTGCCGTCAATCAAGGTTGTTGCGGCATAACCTATTCCGCCGTTGTCAAGGTCAAAGCTTGTGATTGTGCTCTTATTCTTGTCGCCCTTATCAGTACCGACTACATAAAGCGTATCTGCTGAGCAGTAAACTTTTCTGCTCATTCCGAGAACAGCCTTGACTGAAGGCACAATAGCCTTAGCTTTGCAGTCCATACGGGAAATTACCGTATAGTCTGTGGTGTTCGGATTTGCGGGAACAGTAATGTCACCCGCTGCTACATAGTATTTCTCATTGTTTATGTAGTATGCAGGAACAAAATTGTCAAGATCAGCCTCTTTTTCCAAAGGCTTTGTGCGATAGTCTGAATATCCTGTTACAAGATACAGAACACCGTCTGCCATATGGGATGAGGTATATTCGCCATTCTGTTTGTATACTGTGATTAATTGCGGATTTTCCTTGCTGCTGATATCAAATTCCTCAACAACAATATTTGTTCGGTCAACTGCTCCGGAATTGTCTGAATATGCAGCATTCAGATCCGTTTCAGTTGAAGCCGCGCTTGTTTCTGTCCCGCTGATAATATCGGAGTTGGAATTTTCAGAGCTGATATCAGGGCTTTGGGTGGTAGAAGAAGCATCCTCTGCTGGAACAGATTCTGCTTTTGTAGAGTCTGAAGCCTTATCATCTGCGGCAGTGCTGAAATTTTCCGGTTCATCAGCTTTGTATACCGCTTTCTGAGTTTCCTTTGAGAGTAATATCAGTTTATTTCCTTCGATGTACATTTCAAAAGGCTTTACGCCTGCCTTTTCAATCTGCGATAAAACTTCCATGCTTTCGAGTGATACAATACAGACTTTGGATTCTGTAATGTAGTAAAGATAAGAGCCGTCACTTTTAACAATGTCAGCCTTGGAAGCGCCGTCAACCGTAATTTCATCTGAACTGGATATAATCTCTTCAGTTACAGGTGCAACTGTTTCTATCGGTTTAACGGATGTAGTAATTTCTTTTCCGCCGGTTGCAGACCCGTCGGTAATGTGAGGCTTTTGTACATCCGGGTCAGGTGTTTCTCTTCCTGAATCCTCAAGATATATACCTGTGTAAATGCTGTACAGATCGTCGTAATTTGCAGGGGTAACAGCTTCGTAATCAACTGGCCCGTCAATTATAACAGGGTTGTTGTCATTATCAGAAACTGCCCAAATTCCTATTGCCAATGCTACACATGCAGCACATGCAGCTGCTGCTCTGGCCATAATAATCTTTTTCTTTACTACGGAAGACATCGTAATTATATTTTTATTATGCGATGTATTTCCGGACTGAACAGCTTTTGTTTTAAGCATAATTGCTATGTTTTCAGGTTTCAGTTCATCGGGAACTTCTGCCTGACTAATCATTTCGCGCAGTTTGTCATCAAAGTTCATAATTCCAACCTCCTTTCAACTATTTTTGCGTAAGTAACTGTTTCAGTTTGATTTTAGCTCTTGCCACCTTAGAACGCACAGTATTTGAATTAGTACCGAGCATTCCGGCGATCTCTTCGCTTCTGTACCCCGAAACAACACTTAATGACAGAACCAGTCTTTCTTCCTTACTGAGCCTTTTGAATTCTTCCATTATTTCCATTCCGCTATAATTGATCTCATCGTTTTTCTCATGTTCTACACTGTCGAGAATATCAAGCTCTTTCTGGTAGTTATTGTTCTTTATATATTCCCTCTGTTTGTTTTTTATCTTTACAGTAAGGATTTTAACTATCCAGCTTTTGAAAGCATTTTCATCTCTTAATTTTTTTATGGAAGAATACGCCTCAAGCACAGTGTCACTAACCACATCGGAAGCGTCGTGCTGGTTTTTCAGGTTAAGAAGGGCTATGTGGTACAAATCTTTATATACCAGAGAATACAGATCTGCGAATGCATCTGCATCCCCCTGCCTGGCACGATTAACGCACTCGGCGAAATTTAAATTCATATAATGTATCACCTCGTATCCGCTCATTTCCGAACAGATTGATAATGACATTATACCACAAAATCCTTACTTATTAAAGACCTGTTATATAATAAGTGCAAAAAACATAGCGTTTTGTTGCAATCAAATTTTACTTTTGTATAATGTCACAGTTTTATATTGGACAACACTACGTTTACTATGTATTTTAACCATTTTTAAATACACTATTAGTAATCAACGTAATATTGAATTATTTTTTTAATAAAAATAAAAATTCACCGCAAAATAATGACCCCGATTAAAGTATAAGCAAAAGATATATTTACTTATACTTTTTAATCGGGTATCAAAATAGTTCTATGCAGCGAATTTAATTTAACTGTTTACTGATTTTCTTATAACGCATTTTACACGATAGATTTTTTTGACTGTCTGACCGGATTTCTTGGAGTCAGGCATGATGAATGGCATATTAAAACCGCCTGAAGCCTGCTGAACGTCTGCAGCGCCTGCAGGGGTACCGTCAGCTGCAATGGAATTTCCGGAACTGATGTTTTCAATGCTGTCTTTGTAAATAACAAATGCATAAGGAGAGAAGTCAGTGCAGACAAATTTCATGCACCAGATGTCGTCGATTTTTACAACTGTTGAAGGAAGAACCTCAAGTGAGTCTTCATCAGAGATGTGAACTACATTGATGTAGTCTTTGAACTGAATCCACTTGTCCGGAACAGGAACTGTCATTGTTACAGTATATCCCGGATTAATTTCAGCATCATTATGGGTGCCTTCAAGGTAAACTGATATATCAAATGGGAAAACGTAGAAACTGCTGAGTCCGTTTGCGTATCCTCTTAGGCAAGCCTTGACAGCTTCTGTAGATTCAGGGTTTGTAGTTATATGAACCTCAATAGGGTCATTGAAAGCACTATATACTGCCTCTGCTGTTATGTAGTCACCATGCGAGATTCCGTAAGGTGTTGTTCCTGTAACATCGAGGTAAACTCCGCCTTCACCGAGATTCTGTGAATTTCCGCCTGCACCTGAGCCACCGCCGTTCTTTCCGTTAGGAACGCCCGTTGCGCTCATTGAGTTCGGTGAATATTCCGTTGTGCCGTTTACGGTTTTATACGCCACAACCATGTATGTGTACTTTTTACCGTTTGTAAGTCTTTCATGGGTATAAGATGTTTTTGAAACAATAGTTATAGCTTCATATGCACCTGTGTCAAGGTTTCTCATGTATAAGACATATCCTTCTGCACCTGTAACCTTACTCCATGATATTGTAAGCACTCCGTCACCGGATTTTACATATACGTCTGTCGGAGCTGCAACACTTCCGCCAGCCCTGATTGTAACAGGGAAAGAATAATCGCTGTAAGTTTTTACACCGTTTACCCACTTATATGCTCTTACAACATAAGTATAAGACATGTTGTTTGTGAGATTGTAATGTGTTGCGGAAGTTTTTGTAACATCGGCAATCTGTGAGTAGCCGTTGTATCCGCCTGTTGTAAATACCTCAAAGCCGTCTGCGTCAGAGGATTTTGACCATGTAAGAGTGATTTGTCCGTCACCTGAAACGCCTGTAAGATCCTTAGGTGCTGTAAGCCCTTCACCAACTGTTGCAGAAACACTGATTGAAGGCGTGCTTAGAACCTGGTGTCCGTTTACATATTTATATGCTACAACATAGTATGTCCAGTTTTCGCCTACTCGAAGGCCTGTATGATTATACGTTACCTTTGTAACATCAAGTCTTGTCGGAGCAGTTCCGGCCTTGGATGCATAGAGGTAATATCCCTGTGCTCCTGCTGAAGCTGTCCATGAAACGGTTATTTGCCCCTCTGTCTTTGTGCTGGCAGCAAGATCCTTAGGCGTGTCAATGAACATACCTACAACTACTGAAACAGAAAGTGAATTTCCGCTGTATACAGCCACATTATTTACAGTTTTACTTGCTTTTACATAGTAAGTCCATTCATCGCCTACAGTAAGACCTGTATGTCTGAACTTGTTTCCGGTAACAACTGTTTCGAGAGTCTGGGAGCCGCCCACTTTATTTCCATATAATGTGTAACTTGTAGCTCCAGGGACGGTTGACCAGGATAATTCGTTATATCCTTCACCAGTAGTAGCTGCAACATCCTGAGGAACTGTAAGATTCACTCCGACTGTAACAGTAACAGGCTGGGCTGGAGTAGCATTGTAAATCTTTGTGCTGTTGATAATAGTATATCCTTTTATAAGATACTCATAAACGTCACCGTTAAAAAGTCCACTGTGGGCATATGTTGTTTTGTTTCCGTTATCTATAGCAGGAAGAATTGAAGGCAGGCCTGCATTATTACCATCATAGCTTGACTTTTTTGTAATGATAATTTCGTAGCCTTGTGCATTTGTGCAAGGGTCCCATTTCAGATCAACTTTTCCGTCACCTGAAGTTGCAATTATATTGACAGGAGTTGAAACTGCTGTATTAAGCTGTGTGGAAACAGTAGCGGCAAATCCTTCAAAGAAACGTCCGTCTACACTTCTGTAAGCGGAAACAAAATAATAGTACTTTTTGCCGTTGTCAGCTCCAGTATCCTCATAAGCAAGCGTACTTGTTCCTACAGAATCAAGTCGGTTGTTCAAAGCATTTGCTTTTAAAGTACCAAGGTTTGCCTCTTCTATAGGTGCTTCAGACCTGTAGATATAATAACCATCAGCATTTGAGTTCTTTGCCCATGTTAATTTAATGCTTGTACCAGAAGCAACAGCCTTAAAATTGGATGGCTTATCAGGATCTGTTACAACATAATCAACTGAAGCAGGAACACAGGTTTCAGGAGCAGATGCGCTGTGTATGTAATCTCTGCTGCTTGCAGGAACATAGGCTCCTCCATGAAGTCCGAATATATCCTTGTAAGCTATAACAGCATAGTCATATTTTGTACCATAATTGAGATAATCCTGATTAAAATAACTAATATTTCCGTCCGCATCAGGAGCAGAAAGTTCGGCAATTGTGAAGCTTTTTATAAATGAATAAGAGGATGAAGTGGCGTCACTGTTTTTCCTGTAGATAACATAACCCTCTGCACCGGCAACCTGTGACCATTTGATATCTGTTTGTCTTTCACCATGTCTGGATACTTTTACTGTAGGATATGTAGGAATCATTTGTCCTGCGGTACATGTAAAATCTGCTGAAGCAGGTGAATAGAGTGTTGTTTTCTCTGTTGTTGCCTGATAAAAGGCAGGATTGCCTGGGTGAGTAGGATCTTCTTTCATTAGTGTGACTTGCTTATATGCCTTGACACAGATTCTTGAATTTGCAGTAGCCGATAATCCGTAGACAATAGCGCTTGTTGTTGTTACAGTAGTATATGGTGTTGTGGAGCCGTTTACATAAACAGCATAACCATCCGCACCTGCAATGGAGTTCCATGATATTTTTACAGCACCGTATCCTATAATTGCCGTTAACGGGTCAATAGTCGGAGCAGCAGGTGTCTGGGTGTCATCATAGTAAAATTCTGACCCAGTAGGTTTTACCCATGCGGCAAAAGTATCAATACCAGGTGTGAATGACACAACAAATATAATTGCAAGAACACCACAGAGCAATCTTGTAGCAAAAGGTCGCTTTGCAATTACAGGCCGCGGCTTAATTTCCCGTTCTTTTCTTTCAATGCCGAGGAAGTTGCCATTCTTGTCCGAAAGTAATATATCTATGGAGCGTCCTATTTTGAAAAAGAGCGCAACAAGTCCTGTTGCAATAAGGCATGGGAGGAGCAGCAGCTTATGTCTTTCTGCAAAGCTAGAAATATTTTTTACAATACGTCGTTGTGTATTAAAATCCATCTATTATACCCCCAGTAAATTCAGGTAGCAATTTTCTATATTCTCAACTATTATAACAAAATAATTCAAAAAAGTCCAGTATTTTTATTATATAATTCGACATTTGATAATATTATTTCCAATCCTGGGTAAATGACGAACATGGCTTGAAAATATAATAAAAAGGAGAGTATGAATTCACACTCTCCCTTAAAAAATGCTTTTACCCCATACAAATTAATTCTCCGCCAAGCAGTTCGGCTTCTGTTTTATCATGGGTTATTACAATAAGCGTTCTTCCGTTTGCATTATCAAGGATATATTTTATTGTATCGTAACGGGTAGCGGAATCAAGGCCCTTGAATGGTTCGTCCATCATAAGAATACCACATTCGAAAAGAACCGCCCTGATGATTGCAGTACGTCGTTTCATTCCTCCGCTTAATTCAGAAACGGGCTGTCTTATGTCCTCATCGGTCAGGCCTACTTTCAAAAGTGCATTTTCAATACTTGCATGATATACACCTTTCTTGCAGACAAGCCTTACATTAGCATATGCTGAAAGTCTTTCGCAAAGCCTGTCCTCCTGAAAAACAGCACCTATTTTGTCAACATCTGAGCAGGTTCCGCTGTCTGCCTTGACAAGCCCGCAGATTATATTAAAAAGCGTTGTTTTTCCGCATCCCGACTTACCCATTATGCAGTATACCTTGCCCTTTTCAAACTCTGCTGAAAAGTTGTCAAGAACCTTTTTTTCGTCAAAACTCTTACTTATTCCGTTTACAATCATTTTGAACAGCTCCTTTCAATTGCTTTCCACAGCTTGTTCAAAGCAAAAAGAAACAGTTTTTCAAACAGGTAGCTTATAAGTATTATTACGACTGTCCATGCAAAGAGGTCGGCAGTTTCGAGATAAAGCTTTGATTTATAAAGCTTCTCGCCGATTGAGTTTTCAGGCTGTCCGATTACTTCTGCGGCAACTCCGCTTTTCCAGCACAACCCCAGAGATACCGTACATGCTGATACAAAGAAAGGCATTACATCAGGCAGATAAATATACAGAATCCTTTTAATTCTGCTTATGTGGAACACTTCAGCCATTTCTTCAAGTCGCTTGTCCACGTTCATTATACCATTGAGCAGGTTTGTGTATATAACAGGGAAAACCATGAGAAAGGATATCAATATAGCAAGTCTGCTGCTTGAAATCCATAAAAGAACAAGGATTACAAAGGAGGCAACAGGCGTTGATTTCATAACTGATGTAAGCGGGGATAAAAGTATCCGCAGGAACGGCAATGCTGATGCCGCACAGGCAAGGATAATTCCGCTTATTACAGCAATAAGAAATCCTCCTGCAATACTTGCAAAGGAATTTGCTATGGTATACCAAAACGCTGTTTTCCTGACAAGAGAAAGCAGCGCCTCAACAACCTCCGTCGGTGATACAAGTATGACGGATTTATTAATTTTTATGCTGGCAACATACCAGACCGCAATCCAGAAAAGGACTGCGGCGGCATGCTGTACAGCTTTGGACTTTTTATTATTCTGCGTTTTTAAGGATATAGTAGAATTTTTCATCCGGCAGAGCTCCTCCTATGGAAGTAGGATCCTGTTCGTATAATACAGAAAGGTAGCTTTCAACGTATTGTTTCATCTGTTGATCTCTTACAAAAGTGATATTGCAGAGTGGAAGAGCTTTCTTTGCAACAGGCTCGCCGACAATATCATATCCACCGACAAGCTTTGCAGCTTCGTCTGTATTTGCATTTACATATTTAACGGAAGCATCATAATCTGTAAGGAACTTCTCAAAAACATCAGGATTTTCAGATATAAAATCTTTTCTTGCAATAACAACGCCTGTGATAAGCTGATTATCGTTGATTTTATTCCATTCAGCTGTCATATCAAGGCAGATTTTGATTTTATCGTTCTTTGACTGTGCAACGGTAACATAAGGCTGAGGAAGAAGTGCTATAGCATTTTCGCTTTCACCAAGCATAGCAGCAACTTCTGTAGATTCAGACTTGTATTCAATGATTACATCTTTACCGGGAGTAAGCCCATTCTTTGTAAGAATGTAGTTGAGAACATATTCAGGTGTTGTGCCTTTACCGGTTGAATAAATTGTCTTTCCTTTTAAATCTGCTATGGATTTAATTGTATCTCCCGTTTCAACCATGTAGAGAACGCCAAGTGTATTTACAGCAGCAACGGAAATTTCGCCCTCTGTTTTCTTGTAAAGAACAGAAGAAAGGTTTGCAGGAACGTTTGCAACGTCAATCTTTCCGATTGCAATACCGGCAACTATTTCGTCAGCTGTTCCATAAATAGCAACGTTGTATGTGTTGTCAGTAAGTCCTTTGTCGCTGTCATCCATAAGCTTTACCATGCCCATTGTTGTAGGGCCTTTGAGTGAACCAATAGAAATTGTTACTTTTTCTGCGGCAGTAGTTTCAGTTTCAGACTCTGTATCTGTAAGCAAGTTTACGTCGGCTGTTGTGATTTCAGGCTGTGATGATTTTCCGCAGGCTGTGAAGAGTGTGAAGCACATAATCATACCAAGCGCTGCGCTGATAATTTTTTTCAAATTAACAAGTCCTTTCAAATATATAAGGCAATACCACACAGGGTGGGTAGTCTTTCAAAGAGTAAATTAAAAGTTCGTCAACCTTTCAAGGTTGTAGGGTTCAAAGGGACAAAGTCCCTTGGCGCTGTCCGCAGACAGCGAAATCTTATGCCAGAGAAGAGCTCCGCTAGGGGTGAATTGTCGGAACGACAAGAGGGGATGCCCTGCGATAGAGGGCATCCCCTTTCACACAACAAACTTATTTTTTAACACAGAAGTTGATTGCTTTTAACATAATAATACGTTATTTTCTAGCTGTATATACAAAGCTTAATTGATATCAAGCATCAATATTACTTCTGTGTGAACACAAACATATCATAGATTGCCTTTGTTGCAGCTTCAAAATCAGCTTCTGAAACACCTATGATGATGTTAAGCTCTGATGAACCCTGGTCAATCATTTTTACGTTGATCTTTGCATGAGCAAGTGCAGAGAATATTCTTCCTGCAGTTCCTCTTGCCATTCTCATGCCACGGCCAACAACGGCGATAAGTGCAAGGTCATCTTCAATTTCAATCTTGTCAGGGTGAACTCTGTAAGTGATTTCATCTATAACGGCTTTCTGCTTATCCTTTAATGCGTCTGTTGAAACAATAACACTCATTGTGTCAATACCTGAAGGCATATGCTCGAAGTTAATATCACTTTTTTCAAGAGCACGAAGAACATTTCTGCCAAAGCCAAGTTCGCTGTTCATCATATCCTTTTCAATGTTAATTACAGAGAATCCCTTCTTGCCTGCAATTCCTGTGATTGTGTACTTGCTTAAATCAGAGGAATCAGCAACAATCATTGTTCCAGGATCTTCAGGATGGTTTGTGTTTTTTATGTTTATAGGAATACCTACTGCTCTTACAGGGAATATAGCGTCCTCATGGAGAACTGTTGCACCCATATAAGCAAGCTCACGAAGTTCTCTGTAGGTAATTGTTGTGATTGGTTCAGGATTTTCAACTATTCTAGGGTCGCAGATAAGGAATCCGCTTACGTCAGTCCAGTTTTCATATATATCTGCATTTGCTGCTCTTGCAACGATTGAACCTGTTACATCAGAGCCGCCTCTTGAAAATGTCTTAATTGTATCGTTAGGCATTGAGCCGTAGAAACCAGGGATAACAGCGTTTTCAAGCTTTTCAAGTTTAGGGGAAAGAACGGAAAGAGTTTTATCAAGGTCAAAAGTACCCTTTTCATTAAAGAAAATGCATGTTGCAGGGTCAAGGAAAGTATATCCGAGGTATTTAGCAAAGACAATGCTGTTGAGGTATTCACCACGGCTTGCAGCATAGTCACGTCCTGCCCTGTGAGCAAACGCATTTTTTATATTTGCAAATTCATTTTCAAGGGAAAGGTCGAGTCCCAACTCTGAAATAATAGAATTATAACGTGCTTCAATAGCGTCGAAATCTGCGCTGAAATTCTCACCCTTAGCAGCTTTTTCATAGCAGGCATAAAGCATATCGGTTATTTTGGTATCCGCAGAAAACCTTTTTCCCGGAGCAGATGCAACGACAAAACGTCTTGATTTTTCTGCAAGAACAATTCCTGCCGCTTTTCTGAACTGATTTGCGTCAGCGAGGGAGCTTCCGCCAAACTTGACAACCTTAACAATACTCATAACCATAACCCTTTCAAAACTAGTTTAATCAGAAGAAACGCAATAAAAACGTCCTCTTAACACATATATTATTATAAAATATATTTCACCTTTAATCAATCGGTAGATAGAACAAATTTATCCTTATTTAATCCGTCCGTTTGTGAAATACGACTGTATTTGTATGGCGGACATGTCTTATATGAAGCCTAGCTTGTATCAATTCCTCAGGTGAATATTATAAAGAATTATGTTGAAAAAACTGACCTTCACTGTTATAATATTATATATCTGTGCAGTTTTATGATGGCTGCATTAATGTTATTAATCGATAAAGGAAGTTATGTTATGACAGACAGTTGTTACTGTATGCTTGAAAGTCTTTCAGTTTTCAGAGGTATTTTAAAAGATGAGGTTATAAGCAGACTCAGAACCCTTTTCAGGGAAAAGACACTTGAATCATACGGCGAGTTTGTTCATGCGCTTTATAAACATACGGACAATTTAACTGAATATATGATGAGTATTGTGCTTGAGGATGAAAACTGCTATATGCTCTCTCTTGCAATGATGCAGGAAGTTTCTGATACAATAAACAAGGCGGCGCATAATGAACTTGCAGCACTCCAGCAAATTGCAAGAATTACACCACAGCAGATGATGCAGTTTACAAACCTTTACGGAAGTCTTGCAGAATGGAGTGTATCGCACATAAACTTCCTGGCGGTTTATGCTGAAAGAATGTCTGTACTCCAGACCAAAGGATACGGAATTTTTGCAAAATATCATGCATTCTGCTACAAGAACAACGCAATCACTCCAGTTAAAACTCCTGACCCTCAGACACTTGCAAGCCTTAAAGGATATGAGCTTGAAAGAAAGAAAATCGTTGACAATACTCTTGCTCTCATTGACGGGAAAAATGCTGCAAATGCCCTTATATACGGCGACGCAGGAACAGGTAAATCCTCAACTGTCAAGGCTGTTCTCAATGAATACAAGGATGAAGGTTTACGCCTCATTGAGCTGAAAAAATCACAGCTCCATGACCTGCCTGCTGTTATTGAGGCGGTTGCACATAATCCTCTCAAATTCATCATTTTTATAGATGACCTGTCATTTTCATCAGATGACGATGATTTCGGTGCATTGAAGGCTGTTCTTGAAGGCTCTGTTTCGTCAAGGACTTCAAACGTTGTTATCTATGCGACAAGCAACAGACGCCACCTTGTAAAAGAAAAATTTTCTGACCGTGACGGTGATGAAATCCATGCAGCGGACAGCAGGGAGGAACTTGTTTCACTTTCCGAAAGATTTGGACTCAAGGTTACATTTGTAAAGCCTGACAAGGAGCTTTTCCTGAAAATCGTAAAATTCCTTTGCGAGCAGTATAATGTCATATATGATGATGATATGCAAAGACGTGCTGAAGCATTTGCATTAAGACGCAACGGCCGTTCTGGAAGAGTAGCAAGGCAGTTTGTGGAAATGGCAAAGTCGGGACTTGTCTGACAGTTATGCTTATATAGAAAGTTTAGCAAAATCAATTTACATTAAATTAAATAGTACGGTCTATAACCTTAACCTTTGTTATGATATCTCTTAATTTATCGGAACCAATGATATAATCAAGCAGTTCATCGGCAGTGTCGCACCATTTTTCGGTTTCAGGCGTATACGCTTCACTTATGCACATCTGTACTTCTGAGGTTTCCGTTTTCTGAAGCTTACCGAACATACAATAATGTTTGCCATTCCATGAAAACTCAACTTCTCCGCCACATCTCATACACCATTTAAAATCGCTTATGGTGTCAAAATTTAAACTGTCATCCAATGTATTAATATTTTTTGATTTATTCATAAGTCCTTTCTTATAGATATTTAATGGAATGAATTCCTATTAAATAGTACGGTCTATAACTTCAACCTTGGAAATGATATTGCGTAGCAGTTCCCCGTCAAGCATATACTCCAAAACTTCATCATCCGTATCACATAACTTTTCTGTTTCCTGTTTATATGCTTCACTAATACTAATTTTTCCATCATAGTGTGAAATATTGTACACTTTACCTTCCCAAATAAACTCCACTTCTCCACCACGAATCATGCAATCTTTGAAATCACTTATCGTTTTAAATCTGCTATCTTCAAAACTGTTGGTTGAACTAATATTCATATTGTTTGTCTCCTTATAATACTTAAACTCTGGTATTTCATTAGTATAATTAATATTTGGTTTTTCAAAATTTGGAATGCCAGGCTTGGGGCTTTTCCAATTGATGTAATGGTCGTGTGGGTTGGTATGCGCCCATGGCTTGTTATGATCAGTATAATGCCGTTCCTTTGTTGCGTAGCCGTCCTCGCCGATTTTTGTATCTATTTTATACCCATTTTTATATGTTGTTTTTGTTTCGCCAGGTTTGCCCATAAAACGTTCATCTTCTGGTTTCTTAGGCTTCCATTTTCCGCCGTATGCACTTCCCATTCCCTTGAAGTTTGTATCATCACGTGTAATGATTCCAGTTTTAATAATGATATTACTTCCGTTTGGCAACGCCTTATTTCCTAAAATATAGTCAATATATTTTGACGGAACATATTCATCATTTTGATATTTCCATGAGGATAGTTCATAATCCACAAATATAATATTTCCCTGCATCTCCGAAAAAGGCTGGTTATAGCAAATGACTTTTTCTGGTTCAATACGTCTCAGCATTTCATTGTACCCGTTTAAAAAGAACTCTTTTTGATCAGCATGGTTATTATGTTCACTAACCATATATGTAGATACCGCAACCGTACTGCCTTTTTCTATGCCATCAAAGCAAAAATCAAATGTGCTTTCATCACCCCAACTTACTGTCGGAATAACACGAATCCCTTTAGAAGCAAAGTATGCACCACACCAACGATTGCGAAATGTATTATATAATTGCATAGTCGGTGACATTTCTAAGTACATACTAAAATCTGGTGACAAAACCGCCCGATAGCGCTTTAATTTCTCAATATCAGTATCTGGATTTTTCCACACACGCTCAAACTTATAATCATATAGAAAAAAGTGTACCATTCTGTCAAGATTATTGTTGTTTTCAAGATTGGTACGGTCAAAGCCAATCAACAGCAAGTCTTGGAACTCGACATCTGAAAATTGTGCTTTTGGAATAATAGGAATTTTAAATATTCCTGTTCCCTTAAATTGATTTCTTAAAAGAAATGGGCTTGTTCGGTAATTAAAGTTTTCTTCTGTCATCATTTACATCTCCTATTTTATGATAAGGACTTGCCCTTTCAATAACAGGAGTTAAACGGTTAAAAGTTGCATTAAAATGTGCAACTTAAAAAAATACTGATAAAAATTTACATGATCTTTCTCTCGCATATGTTTGGTTATATATAGCACAGAAACTAAATTTATATTTGTCGTTAATTGACAATAGTATTTTACAACAATTCTTTTGATAAATCAACCCTTTATATCAATGCTATTACACCTGTATTTTCAAACAGCAAGATATATTATTGAATTTCAACTTTGGATCATCTTACGAAAGTTCATTTCTCGTTATGGTAATAAAAGTAAGGTAAAATTTTCTTACAGCAGAAGATTTATAGAATCACTTTACAAATTTCGACTTTCTGAGTATAATTAAGATACACAAAAGTCCTAAGTTACTATTTGGAAAGGACTTTTAATGGCAAAATTTAATATAAGGAACAATTAACTGCATTATATTACAGCTTGAGCCGCAACGATGAGTATTGCGGTGACAGTATAAGTATTCAGACTCAAAAAACTATGTTTGCTATATTTGCACAGTATGCAAAGGGACAGTTACAAAACGTAATGTTTCATAACAATATGGGATTCAAGTCATGCGGTGCACAATAGACTTGAATCCCATATATTTTGCGTCATAACATAAATGGGTATATGTTTGATAGTTTTTAGAAAGTTGGTTTTGTGTTTCTGACGTAATCCACAAAACTCGTAAAAAATAAATAGAAAAAAGGAAGTAGAGACTATTATGGAAACATTCGGTTATCTTCGTGATCTTGCAATTATCGTTATTGCGGCAAAGGGATTTGGGCTTCTTGCAAAAAAGCTGAAAGCGCCGCAGGTTGTCGGAGAAATTATTGCAGGTCTTATAATAGGTCCAAGTATTCTCGGTATTGTGGGCAAGTCGGACTTTCTTGTTCAGATGGCAGAAGTCGGAGTTATATTGCTGATGTTCTCGGCAGGACTTGAAACAGACCTCAAGGATCTTCTCAAGACGGGGCCTGTAGCGTTGTTTATAGCATGTGTCGGAGTGTTTGTTCCGCTTATCGGAGGAGGTGTACTGTATTCATGCTTCTTCGGATTTGCAGAAGTAGGTTCAGAACAGTTTTACAGGGCAATTTTCGTTGGAACGATCATGACAGCTACATCTGTAAGTATTACAGTTCAGGCGCTTAGGGAACTGGGGCATCTTAAAGGGAAGATTGGAACGCTTATAATGAGTGCTGCAATAATCGACGATGTTATCGGAATTATTGTTCTTACATTTGTTATCGGCTTCAAGACACTGGGATCAAGCCCTTTCAAGGTTATTATCAGCACAGTGCTGTTCTTTGTATTCAGCGCTGTAGTCGGATTTATTATCTACAAGATATTCAAGTTCCTTGATAAAAGATATGCTCATCAGAGAAGAATTCCTATTCTGGGGCTTGCTCTTTGTATGGCACTTGCATATATTGCAGAGGCATGGTTTGGCATTGCAGATATCACCGGTGCATATGTTGCAGGTATTATTCTCTGCAACCTCAAGGACAGCAACTATATTGCAGAAAAAATGGATATTAGCTCATATATGCTGTTCGGACCGATATTCTTTGCAAGTATCGGGCTAAAAACAGAGTTCAGCGGAATTGATTCAGAACTTCTTATATTCTCAGTTGCCTTCGTACTTGTTGCACTTGTCACTAAGATAATTGGCTGCGGACTTGCGGCAAGAGTATGTAAATTAAGCGGAAAGGACAGCTTGAAGGTTGGCGTTGGAATGATGACAAGAGGAGAAGTCGCACTTATTGTTGCCCAGAAGGGATTGGCAGTAGGACTTATGGATCCTGTTTATTTCACATCAGTAATCTTGCTGATTATATGCTCGTCAATTTCGACACCAATATTATTAAAGCTCTTGTATAAGGGTGAAAAGAAATCGGACGATACAACAGAAATTCCGAAAATTGATGTTCAGCCTACAAATACGTAAAATAAAAGTCTGCCAGCCTTCGGGACGGCAGACTTTTTTGTGCATATGCATTAAAAATGACTTTGTTATCAGCAAAATTATATACCAGATAAAAGATAATTAAAATATATATCATTGTAAATGCTTGACTAAAGGCCGTGATAGCAATATAATAAATAGTATGTAATTATATAAATGAATTATTATATAATGCAAATTACTATTAAAACAAGGAGTGATTAAAGATGATCAAAGCCGCAGAAGCGATGGTAAAATGTCTGGAGAAAGAGGGCATAAAGGTCGTCTTTGGTTACCCAGGAGCGGCTATATGCCCTTTTTATGATGAGCTTTTCAGGTCTGATATAAGGCATGTTCTTGTAAGACATGAAGCAAATGCCGGTCATGCCGCAAGCGGTTATTCAAGAATTACAGGGAAGCCCGCTGTATGTATTGCAACCTCAGGCCCTGGTGCAACAAACCTGCTTACTGCCATTGCAACAGCTTACAGTGACAGTATTCCGATTATTGCTATAACAGGTCAGGTTTCAACAGACCAGATTGGCTGTGACGTTTTTCAGGAAGCGGACATCACAGGAGCTGCTGAACCGTTTATTAAATACAGCTATCTTATTAAGGACGCAAAGGAACTTCCAAAAGTATTCAAGGAAGCTTTCCATATTGCAGGAACAGGACGTCCCGGACCTGTATTGATTGACGTCCCTGTTGATATTCAGAATACACTTATTGATTTCACATATCCAGAAACAGTTGAGCTTCGTTCGTACAAGCCTACTGTCAAGGGAAACACATTACAGATAAAGCGTGTCTGTGACGCTCTTGCAAAATCAGAACGCCCTCTTATCTGCGCAGGTGGCGGAGTTTTTTCAGCAGGTGCTACAAAGGAACTCAGGGAATTTGCCGAAAAAACACAGATTCCTGCCGTTTCAACAATGATGGGCTTAAGTCTCTTCCCGTCAGAACACCCGCTTTATTTCGGAATGCTTGGAATGCATGGGATGAAATCTGCCAATATAGCCGTAAGCAAATGTGATACAATGATTCTTATTGGTGCAAAAGTTGGAGACAGAGCAGTCACTTCACCTGAATTCCTTGCACAGACAAAGAAGATTATACACATTGATATTGACCCTGCGGAAATAGGGAAGAACATAAAGACGGATATTCCGCTTGTTGGTGACTGCAGAAATATTCTTTCACAGCTTTGTGAGCATATTTCTGTTATTGACAGAACAACATGGATTGATGAACTTAAAAACATCAGTAACAATATCCCTGTACAAAATGAAACAGAAGGGTATATCAACCCGAAAATGTTTTTAAGAAAACTATCCGAGGCTATGCCTGAAAATACAGTCTGCTGTGCAGATGTCGGACAGAATCAGATCTGGACATGCAATAATTTTATAATAAAGAATGGACGTTTTCTAACAAGCGGCGGAATGGGTACAATGGGATACAGTATTCCTTGTGCAGTTGGCGCAAAGATGGCGGATATGTCAAATGAAGTTATTGCTGTCTGCGGCGACGGGTCATTCCAGATGCAGATGATGGAGCTTGCTACAATTGTTCAGGAAAAACTGCCGATCAAGATAATTCTTATGCGCAACAATAAGCTAGGTATGGTAAGAGAACTACAGACAAAGCTTTATAAAGACCACCAGATTGGTGTACATCTAGACGGAAGTCCGGATTTTGTTGCCTTGACAAATGCTTATGGAATCCCATCCGAAAGAGTAACATCTTATGCTGAGGCAGATGACGCTATAAAAAGGCTTGTCAGTGCAGAAGGCCCTTATTTTATAGAATGCAATGTTTATAAGTATGAAACATCGCTTTAACGTGAGGTTATACTTATTATAAAAAATATGCATTTTACTTATACTTTCTTGTATGATACTATATAGATAGGAATCCTGAAGTTTATGTTTTTTCAGAAAACTGTTAAAATCATTCCAAGAGACAAGCTTATAATCCGCAGATCATTTGCAATGTTTTTCGGAGGCGGTGAGGTGTGGTGCGAAGATCTTGACGCACTCTCCGTACATACCGATATTGTTAAACACAAATTTCTGCAGGATATGAAGTCAGTGAGAAGACCGTCAACGCCATCAGTTGTTGCAATGAATCTCAATGAGACGCTTATTACTCCTGACCTTGCCGTTATTTTTGCAAGAACTTTGCAGGAAGCGGGATATGCTGTTACAAGGGTTGTTTATACAGGGCTTGATTCAAAGGGCAAAAAGCTCATTAAAATGGCAATGGCGATTTATCCGCCACAATATAGATGTGCATTCATCAGTGATTTTGAAAAGGCAAAGCTATGGCTGGTTCAGTAAATCAATTCAAACACCGTGAAAGGAGCGGTGCTTTCCTTAGGAAAGCATAGGGTTAGTTATGAAGCATACAATATCAATTTTAGTTGAAAACCATGCAGGAGTGCTGTCAAGAATTTCCGGACTGTTCTCACGCAGAGGTTTTAACATAGACAGTCTTGCTGTGGGGGTTACAGATGACCCTGCTGTATCAAGAGTTACAATCGTTGCAGATGGTGACGAATATATGGTTGAGCAGCTTGAAAAACAGCTCAACAAGCTTATTGACACAATAAAGGTAAAGGCTCTTGAAAAAGATGAACTTATATCAAGGGAACTGCAGCTTATAAAAATAAACTGCACACCTGTACAGAGAAGTGAAATTCTTACCATTTGTGAGATAATGGGTTCAAAGATTATCGATATTTCGACAACAACACTTACAATTGAAATATCGGATACAACCGAAAATCTTGTAAGATTTGAGGAGCTTATAAAGCCTTACGGAATAAAGGAAATCGTCCGCACAGGTGTTATAGCTATACAGAAGGGTGCAGAAACAATCAAGAAATAATCCCTTATACTATTTCACGATAGAAATATATAAAAAATTAAGCAATAAGTCTTGATATATGGACGTTTGCGAAAATTTTTTATATATATTTCAGAAGTGAAATTGTATTATTATCATTGCTAGTCATATATCAAATATACTTATTATATAAAATGGAGGAAAATAAAATGGCTAAAATTTATTATCAGCAGGACTGCGATCTAAGCAGACTGGACGGCAAAACAGTTGCAATCATTGGCTATGGCTCACAGGGTCATGCTCATGCACTTAATCTTCACGATAGTGGAGTAAATGTAGTTGTTGGTCTTTATGAAGGTTCAAAGAGCTGGGCAAGAGCTGAAAAGGCGGGACTCAAGGTTATGACAGCTGCTGAAGCTGCAAAGGCTGCAGATATCATCATGATTCTTCTCCCTGATGAAAAGCAGGCTGCTATATACAAGGAAAGCATTGCTCCTAACCTTACATCAGGCAAGACACTTGCTTTCGCACATGGTTTTAACATTCATTTCGGCTGTATCGTTCCACCTGCAGACGTTAATGTTATCATGGTTGCTCCTAAGGGTCCTGGTCATACAGTACGTTATGAATATCAGGAAGGCAAGGGTGTTCCATGTCTTATCGCTGTACATCAGGATGCAACAGGTGATGCTACCGACATTGGTCTTGCATATGCTGCTGGTATCGGTGGTTCAAGAGCAGGCGTTCTTACAACAACATTCAAGTGCGAAACAGAAACAGACCTCTTCGGTGAACAGGCTGTTCTCTGTGGTGGTGTTACAGCTCTTATGAAGGCTGGTTTTGAAACACTTGTCGAAGCAGGTTATGACCCACAGAATGCTTACTTTGAATGTATCCACGAAATGAAGCTTATTGTTGACCTCATTTATCAGGGTGGTTTCTCAAGAATGAGATACTCTATTTCTGATACAGCTGAATTCGGTGATTACGAAACAGGCAAGCGTCTTATTACAGACGAAACAAAGAAGGAAATGAAGAAGATTCTTACAGAAATTCAGGATGGAACATTTGCAAACAAGTGGATTCTTGAAAATCAATGCGGAAGACCTCATTTCATTGCTTGCAGAAGAAGAGAAAGTGAACATCTCCTTGAAGAAGTAGGAGCAGGACTCAGAAAGCTTTACAGCTGGAACGGTGAGCTTGACGACTAATTCTAAACTAGAATAAGTATAACAAAACCCGATGTGGATATTTCTTCACATCGGGTTTTTTATATAGAATAAAACAACTTTAAAACATTCTCTTTGACTCATTTACAGCGTCAATAATTGCAAATATGATTTCAAAAATTCCTTCAATAATGTCGTCCATACTTGTCACCTCATATTAAAGTGGGTTTATGGCTTATGTTTATATGCTTTAATCTTTTCATGCCGGCGGATTTTCTTTCTTGCTTTTGTAAGCAGGTTAATCAGACCGTCAAGAGTAAACTCAACTAATGCACCAATACCTTCGAGAATGGCTTCGATTAATAAATCCATGTAATAATCACCTCACTATAATAGATTATATATTATACAATATATAATAACACGCATTACATAAAATGTCAAGATAAAAAAACCAGAAAATATCTTTCTTTATTAGACAAAAGCACCGCCTATTCAGTGGTGCTTCTGCAAAATATTTAAAGGAGTGATAATGTCAGATTAGAAATTATTTATCTGATTTGCTCTGATAGTCCTGAACATACTTTTTAACAAGCCCGATAAATTCATTCTTGTATATGTCCTTTGAATAATCATAGTTGTCAAGGAGATCAAGAACGCCAGTTGTTGAAGATGTACCCTTGAATTCACTTTCCCTTAGTATCATCGAGAACTCAATTACAGCACATCTGAATGTCGAATCTGCGCTCATTTTTGTTGTAAGATCATTGCTTGTAACTGGTACAGAAATAAGCTTTGATTTCTTTTCGGTTGGGTTCTTGTATCTGAGGTTTATTGTTGCCCATTCGCTGCCTGTTGAAGCAGTTTTACTTTCGGTTTTCTGATATTTGAGGTCAGAACCTTCAATCTTCATCTTGCTGCCAACAGGAACAATTTCGTAAACTGCTGTTACATTGTGTCCGACACCAACATCGCCAGCGTCTTTTTTATCATCAGCAAAATCTTCTGTGTTGAGCATTCTGTTGTAGTAACCTACAAGTCTGTAACCCTTGACCTGTGCAGGATTGAATTCGACCTGGAATTTTACGTCGTCAGCTATTGTATAAAGTGTGCCCTTGTTTTCTTCAACAAGAACCTTCTGTGCTTCCTGTTCGGTATCAATATAGTAATAGTTGCCGTCACCGTTGTCAGCAAGAGCTTCCATGTTGTCGTCCTTGATATTGCCTGTGCCGTAGCCGAGAACTGAAAGATAGATGTCTTTCTTTCTCTTTTCAGCAATAAATTCCTTGAGTTCTTCAGGATCGGAAATACCAACGTTGAGGTCGCCGTCTGTTGCAAGGATTATACGGTTGTTTCCGCCCTTGATATAATACTTTTCAGCAAGAGCATAAGCGGAATTAATAGCTGATTCGCCTGCTGTGCAGCCGTCCGACTCAAGAGCATCCATAACCATTGATATTGTTTTCACCTGTGTTCCTCTTGCACCCTCAAGAACAGTAAGATCATATCCCGAATATGCAACTATTGAAACTCTGTCATTTTCGGAAAGCGTCTTTGAAAGCTTCTTGATTGTTGTCTTTACAAGGTCAAGCTTATCAGGGCTGTACATTGATCCGCTCACGTCAACAAGGAAAACATAGTTTGAAGCAGGGAGCTTGTCGCTTGAAATATCCTTGCCCTGAACGCCGATATGTAAAAGCTTTGTGTCCTTATTCCATGGGCAGTCTGTAATTTCCTTTGTTACAGCGAAAGGCTGGTTTGCTTTGGTCGGAACAGCATAATCATAATTGAAGTAGTTGAGCATTTCCTCAACTCTAACAGCATCCTCAGTAATGTAATCATTAGAATTTATAAGTCTTCTGAGGTTTGCATATGAAGCTGTATCAACGTCAGCTGAAAAAGTTGAAAGAGGATAATTCTTTACAGACTTAAAGCCTGTTTCCTCTGATTTTGTATATTCCTCTGTGTTTTCATAATAGTAGTATGGTATAATTGAACTGGATGCATTATCACATGCTGGAACGGCTGCACAAGTTTCTTCTTCATATTCGACGCCTTCGCCTTGTTCAGCATCTTCAATTTCTCGATATACAAACAAATCAGGATCAGCAAAAGGCCAATCCTCAGTATATGTAACAGGCTTAGATTTTTCAGTTTTTATAATTACATCGTTATAGTTAGCTGAAACGGCCTCAATTTTGTAGCTATAGTTTCCATAATCATATACTTCTTCATCATACCATTCATTTGAAATTGATGAAGCCACTTTTAGGTATGCTTTGTCCTTAGGACCTTTTCTGTAAATATTGTATAATATTGCATGGTCAATCTTTTGGCAGTAAACCTTATTATATCCATATTCATCTTCTGTTATCTTTGCAACAGGGGTAATTTTCTTGAACTTTTCCTGTGCCTTCTTGCCCTCTTCTGTGGAAGTGTCAAAAGGAACCGGACCTATTGGCTGAGTTTCTGGTTTTGTTGTTTTAGAAAGAACTCCGGTAACAATGGAGCTTTTTATTGCGCTTTGATTAATGCCGTCGTTTGCGGCAAAAGTGCTTGTTCCTAAACAGCTTGCTGCAATAACGGCTGCAAGTGATAATGAAACTATTCTCTTTGTTGTCTTCATTATAATAATCATCCTTTCTTAGCTGAACTCTGAATAGCATAAACCGAAAATACAAACCCACAGCATAACCGAAAGTTATGGTCTGTTTTATGCTGTAAATTTTACCTGATATTTGAAGTATACTTTATTTATCAGAGTAAATCAATGGATTGCACTATTTTGTAATATAATTGTAAATAATTTATTAATATATACATTAATTTGTCATAATAATTAATTATACTATACCGTAATAAATAAAACACAGAAAGAGGAGAATAAAAATGGATGTATTTCAGCTTATAAGTAATTTAAAAGGCAATGACACAAAGCTTGGATGTAGTGCTATGAATCTGCTGTTGCAGGAAAGTGAAAATTCTGCTGATGTATATCAATTCTTTGATGAACTGTATAGCCTTACTAAAGAAAAGAACTCATATATGCGGACAAGAGGTCTGCTTCTAATATGTGCAAACGCAAAATATGACAAACAGAATAAAATCAATGCGGTTATTGATGATCTGCTTACTCATACTGCTGACGAAAAGCCGATAACATCAAGGCAGTTTATAGCTGCCTTGCCGAAGCTTGCTGAATATAAGCCAGAACTGAAAGAAAAAATCATAAAAGCATTGGAAAGCTCGAATACTTTACAGTATCCTGATAGTATGCGACCTCTTGTGGAAAAAGATATTGTAAATGCTGTAAATGCAATAAAAAGTCAAAAATAAAAAAACAGCTCCAGTACCATCAGATACCGGAGCTGTTTTTATAACGTAATTAATCCTTTTTCTCGTTCTTTCTTCTCCTGAACAAGCTTTTCATGATAAAAATAATTCTTGTAACTTACCCCATTCTTGTCACAGAAGTTATTAATCTCTTCAGCAAGATCAGACCAGTATGTCTTGTTACCATAAAGGTAAATATCCCTGTAGAGTTTGATAAGATCATGATACTTTGTATCAATATAGCTTAAAATCCTTGGTTTTACTTCGCCTCGTAAATTGAGGTTTTCAAACCAGTATTCATCAATGAAATCCTTTGTATGTTCAATTATTGCCTTAAAATCTGTTATTTCAGGGAATATCGGTGACATGAAGAGAACCGTATAAATTCCGTTTGAATGCATTGCTATGAGTGCATGCAGACGCTCGCCTATGCTTGAGGCGTTGTCCATATCACTTCTGAAAACATCATCAAGTGTGTTTACAGACATAGCAACTTTCAGATTAGGAATTCTGCGGAGAACATCCAGATCACGGAGTATGAGGGAGGATTTTGTTGAAATTCCGACCTCACAGTCCTCTGCATGAGCAAGCTGTTCAAGAATTGATCGTGTAAGCTTGTACTTCTTCTCAAAAGGATTATAGCAGTCCGTCACAGAAGAAAGAAATACGGATTTGCCTTTCAGCTTGCTGATTTTCATTGTGCTTCTTGCAAGTTTAATATCAATGAATGTACCCCATTCCTCTGAATGGCCGGTAAACCTTTTCATAAAGCATGCATAGCAGTACTTACAGCCATGCGGACAGCCTATATATGGATTGATGACATAGTCACTCGCAGGTAGGTTGGATTTAGTCAGGTAGTCGTTGACTGAAACTTCATTTATGATAAGATCCATGGTGTCACTCCTTTTGTAGCGTTAATACATAATGTTGTCAGATTACTTCTTTTAAAATCAAATATGCGACTGTTGCAAGAGATTTTGCCTCAACATAGTTATGGTCACATATATAATTGCCTTTATCAAGCATATGCTTGATTTCAGATATACGTTCAAACCCTTTAAGGGCTGATTTCATATCAGGAATAACAAAATATGCTTTCTGCATGATATGGCGTATTTCAGTTCTTATGCCATGAGGTATTGGTTCGCCATTATCGTTGTGTTCAAAATTATAGCCAACAAGCTCATCAAGGCTTGTATTACATTTTTTCATTTTGACAGCAATATCTTCTGCTGCCTGCCTTGAGAATACAAGAGCCTCGAGAAGTGAATTCGATGCAAGACGGTTATTGCCGTGAACGCCTGTATGCGAACATTCACCGACTGCATAAAGCCCCTCAATAGAGCTTTCAGCATTTGTGCTTACATTTATTCCGCCCATGAGATAATGCTGACAAGGATATATAGGTATAATATCCTTTGTAAGATCGTAACCCTGTGTGAGAAGAAATTTGTATATCATAGGGAAACGGTTTTTAAGGAATTCAGAATCCTTATGTGTAATATCAAGATAGAATTCATCAGAATCAAGTTTTTTGCCTTCACTTACGATAGCATGGGAAACAACATCTCTCGGTGCAAGCTCAAGGCGTTCGTCGTAATCCTGCATAAAACGTTCTTTTTTGCAGTTGAGAAGGTATGCACCTTCTCCTCTGACAGCCTCAGAGATAAGGAAACATTCTCTTGTATGCTTGTTGTTGAAAGCAGTAGGGTGGAACTGAACAAGTGAAAGATTCTTTATATTTGCACCAAGTCCGTATGCAAGGGCAATTCCGTCACCTGTTGCAATTGCAGAGTTGGTTGTATAATCATAAACCCTTCCGATACCGCCTGTTGCCATAATCATATAACGGCAATTGCAGGTCTGATGAACTGAATCCACGCTGATATCTGCGGAAAAACCTGTGTCAGTTTTTTTCAGGTCACTGAGAAGTGCATTTTCAAGTATTGTTACGTTTTTCATTGCGAGAACTGTCTGCTGAAGCTTTGTTGTAATTTCAAAGCCGGTTGAATCCTTATGGTGAAAAATTCTGTGGCGAGAATGACCGCCTTCAAGTGTACGGTGCAGATTACCACTTGCGTCCCTGTCAAAATCAACGCCCAGGGAGATAATCTTTTCAATATCGGCTGCAGCTTCAGTTACAAGAATCTTCAGAGAGTCGGGGTTGTTTTTGAATCCGCCTGCAATGAGAGTATCGTTTGTATGGAGCTGTGTATTGTCATCAACAGGCATATAAACAGCCGCAACACCACCTTGAGCGAGGGCTGAGTTGCATAGAATAAGTTCACGTTTAGTAATAAGCAGGATCTTAAGGTCAGACGGGAGGTTGATAGCGGCATAAAGTCCGCCGACTCCTGTTCCTGCGATTATAACGTCATAGTTATTAGACATAATAAAACTTCCTTTTATATAGCTACTATAAATATTACTGACTGAATTCGGCTGTCAGGATGTCTTATAGTTATTTGTACTCTTTTATAATTTGACCAGCTCACATACACAGCTATAATCACAATGCTTCATGGTACTTATATTGTAACCATGCTCTGCAAAATATCTTTTCTTATCATTATAAAGAAACTTGTGAAAGCCTTTCGGTTCTAACAGGTGAATCGGCAGAAACAATACCCTTTTCAGTAAGTCTGTCGGTTGTTCCCATTCGAGAACTATTACTTTTCCGTCAGGTTTCAGAATACGTCCTGCTTCGGATAATATCTTATCCGCAAGATCCTTACTCAACTCATGAAGAGCCAATGAAATAAGAATAATATCGACAGAATTGTCTTTAAGGCTGATATTTGTTGCATCAGCATATTTTACTTTTAAGTTTGAAATTTCTAAACTTCTTATCTTTTCATTTGCAATTCTAAGCATGTCCTTTGAAAAATCAATGCCGACAACGGAGGCTTTTTTTCTCTTTTCCGCTATCATAATACCGTTTGTTGCTGTTCCTGCGCATATATCAAGCACCCTGATTTTTTTATCAGGAATACAATCAACTATGGCATTACGAGGGTTGATTCCATCCTTGCGGAAATATATTACATCTATCAGGTCGTAAAAACCAGATATTATTTTGTAAGTCAGATTCATAAATCCTCCATTGCAAACAGATACCGTTTACATATCCCGCTTAACAACAGGATAAACTTATTTTATTATATCACATAATATTACAAAAATCAAATAATTATGACGAAGTCAGACACAATTCGCACGTATTTGCATATATTTACTGATTATTCTTCACAAGTTGAATGTTTATTCAGTAAGAATATAAGAATAACGGCAGAAACTCCTGACATAAATGCGCCAAATGAGAACGTTACAACAGGGCCGAATGTATTCCAGAGCAGGCCGGCAATTATACTTGCAGGAAGAAGTGCAATTCCAACAAGAGCGGAATGTGTTCCGAGCATAGTTCCTCTAAGCTGTTTCGGAGCTATTTCAGAAATCAAGGCTCTTTCAACACCTGCTGTCATTGCTGTGAAAAAACCGTAGAGAGCAAATGTTGCAATAAGAGCGGCTGATGTTGTTGCAAAAGCAAATCCCAGATAGACGGCACAGAAAATCAGATATCCTGCAACAAGTACCTTTTTGCGACCGATTTTGTCAGAAAGTTTGCCAAAAGGGATAGACAGGATTGCAGCGGTTATATTATACAAGAAGTATAGTAATACAACATTTTCATCAGTAAAGCCAACACTTTTTGCCTTGAGTAATAAAAAAGCATTAGAAGAATTACCGAGAGTAAACATGAATGCAACGAGTAGATATAGTTTCAGGTCAGGGCTTAACAGCTTGATATTTCTCCAGAAATGTTCACGTTCCGGTATTTCATGTGTTAAGGCTTTTTCTTTTACGAACATGATAATGATTATGCCGATAACAGCAGGTATTGCAGAAATCATGAATAGCTTTTTATATGAAAAGTCTGTACTGGACTGCCCTGCTATAAGGAAATAAGCAATAATTATACCTATTGCCGAGCCTGTCATATCAAGGGATTTATGTATACCAAAAGCCTTCCCCATCTGATTTTTATCAGCACTTTCACTGACAAGCACATCACGAGGGGATGTGCGTATTCCCTTGCCTATTCTGTCGATTACCCTTGCAAAAAGAACCCCTCCCCATGAGGATGAAAGGATTAGAAGAAGTTTGTAAAGTATTCCTGTTGAGTATCCTGCGGCAGCAATGGCTTTCTTCTTTTTACTGCGGTCAGAAATATAACCGCTGAAAACTCTGATCAGACTTGCAACGCTTTCGGCAATTCCTTCAATAATTCCGATAAGAACAGGCGTTGCGCCGAATTTTGATGTGAGGTAAAGAGGGATAAGCGGATAGACCATTTCGGCACTTATGTCAGAAAAGAAACTGACAAGTCCGAGAAGCACAATATTAAGCAAAATAAAAAACCTCCAGAAGACATTAAATATATTATAATTCAATTATATAACGCATTTTGATTTTTGCAAGGAAAAGATACAGTTATTGATAAATTAATGTCATAAATGTTTAAAACCACAAAATTAAAATAATATTGACAGCAGGGAATTATTAGACATTTCGCTCATATTCATCGCATATTTTTGTTACATTAATATATGATTAAGACATGAAATTTGTTGCTAGCTGTCTATAGTACTATTATAAGCGTAAAATTTATCTGATTAAGTATTTACTTTTTATCATTATTATGATAAAATAATCTTTAACGTATGTATATGGGATTATTATAAAATCCCTCTTATATTCAACATACAAATTTTTTAGGAGGACTGTCCGATATGTCAAGAAAAATGTTAACTATGGACGGTAACAACGCTGCGGCTTGGGTGTCCTATCCATTCACCGACGTTGCTGCTATCTACCCTATCACCCCATCTTCTGTAATGGCAGAAGTAACAGACTTATGGTCTGCTAAGGGTCAGAAAAACCTGTTCGGTCAATCTGTAAAGGTTGCAGAAATGCAATCAGAAGCAGGTGCAGCAGGTACAGTTCACGGCTCACTTTCAGCAGGTGCGCTTACAACTACCTATACCGCATCACAGGGTCTTCTTCTTATGATTCCAAATATGTACAAGATTGCTGGTGAACTTCTCCCTTGCGTAATTCACGTTTCTGCAAGATGCGTAGCTTCACATGCACTTAATATTTTCGGTGACCATTCAGACGTATATGCTTGCCGTCAGACAGGCTTTGCAATGCTCTGTGCTTCCAACGTTCAGGAAGTTATGGACCTCGGTGCTGTAGCTCACCTTTCAACAATTAAGGGCAGAGTTCCTGTTCTTCATTTCTTTGATGGTTTCAGAACATCACACGAAATCCAGAAGATTGAAACATGGGATGCTAAGGATCTTGATGAAATGCTTGATCACGAGGCTGCTGATGATTTCAGAAACAGAGCTCTCAATCCTGCACACCCTGTTCTTAAGGGTACTGCTCAGAACGGAGATATCTTCTTCCAGGCAAGAGAAGCTTGTAATAAGTATTACGATGCTTTCCCAGCTATCGTTGAAGAATATATGGACAAGGTAAACGCTAAGATCGGCACAGACTACAAGCTCTTCAACTACTATGGTGCTGCTGATGCTACACACATCATCATCGCTATGGGTTCAGTTTGTGATACAATTGAAGAAACAATTGATTACCTCAATGCACAGGGCAATAAGGTTGGTCTTGTTAAGGTTAGACTTTACAGACCTTTCGTTGCTTCAAAGCTTATTGAGGCTATTCCTGATTCTGTTACACAGATTTCTGTACTTGACAGAACTAAGGAACCAGGTTCACTCGGCGAACCACTTTACCTTGACGTTGTTGCTGCTCTCAAGGATACTAAGTTCAAGGATATTCCTGTTTCAGGCGGTCGTTATGGTCTTGGTTCAAAGGATACAACTCCTGACCAGATCAAGGCTGTTTACTGGAATGACAAGTATTTCAAGAAGGACACTTACAAGTCTAAGTTCACAATTGGTATCACAGACGATGTAACTTACCTCTCACTTGAATCAGAAGGTAAACTTGATACAGCGGCTAAGGGCACAACAGCTTGTAAGTTCTGGGGACTTGGTGCTGACGGTACAGTTGGTGCTAACAAGAACTCCATCAAGATCATCGGTGACCATACAGACATGTATGCTCAGGCTTACTTTGCATATGACTCAAAGAAGTCAGGCGGCGTAACTGTTTCTCATTTAAGATTCGGTAATGCACCAATCAAGTCAACATACCTCGTAAACATGGCTGACTTCGTTGCTTGCCATAACCAGTCTTATATGGATAAGTACAACATCGTTCAGGATATCAAGCCGGGCGGAACATTCCTCCTCAACTGCCAGTGGTCTGAAAAGGAACTTGAAGACAAGCTTCCTGGACAGGTTAAGAGATATATTGCTGAAAACAATATCAAGTTCTACACGATCGACGGTGTTGATATAGCTAGAGAAATTGGTCTTGGCAACAGAACATCAACTGTTCTTCAGTCTGCATTCTTCAAGCTTGCAAAGATCATTCCTGAAGCTGATGCAATCAAGTTCATGAAGGAAAAGGCTCTTTCTTCATTCGGCAAGAAGGGTGACGACGTAGTTAAGATGAACTATGATGCTATCGATGCAGGTGCAGAAAAGATTCGTGAAATCAAGGTTCCTGATTCTTGGAAGAATGCTGCTGATACAAAGATGGGTATGCCTGAAGCAACAGGTACAAGAAAGGATCTTGTTGATTTCGTTAACAACATCCAGATCCCTGTAAATGCTCAGATGGGTGATACACTCCCAGTTTCAAAATTCATGGATATGCCTGATGGTGTGTTCCCACAGGGTTCAGCTGCTTATGAAAAGCGTGGTATTGCTGTAGAAGTTCCTGCATGGAAAAGCGAAAACTGTATTCAGTGTAACTTCTGTTCATATGTATGTCCACACGCCGTAATCCGTCCAATCGCTATGTCAGATGCAGAGCTTGCAAATGCTCCTGGAATGACAAAGGATATGGCTCTCAAAATTGCAGGCGTTGAAGGCATGAACTTCGTTATGACAGTATCTGCACTTGACTGTACAGGGTGCGGTGCTTGCGCAAACGTATGTCCTGGCAAGAAGGGTGAAAAGGCTCTCTCAATGGCTCCTCTCGCAACACAGGTTGCTGCTCAGGATACATTTAACTATGGCCAGACACTTCCAGAAAAGCCAGAAATCGCTACTAAGTTTAAGGAAACAACTGTTAAGGGTTCACAGTTCAAACAGCCTCTCCTCGAATTCTCCGGTGCTTGCGCAGGTTGTGGTGAAACAGCTTATGCTAAACTTGTAACACAGCTCTTTGGTGATAGAATGTATATTGCTAACGCAACAGGATGTTCTTCAATCTGGGGCGGTTCAGCACCTTCAACTCCTTACACAGTAAATAAGGAAGGAAAGGGTCCTGCTTGGGCTAACTCACTCTTCGAAGATAACGCTGAATATGGCTACGGCATGTTCTTGGCACAGAATACTCTTCGTCAGAGAGCAGTTGCAATGCTCCTCGATATGGAAAAGGATGCTAAGGACGATGTTAAGAAGGCTATTGATGGATACCTTTCAACAATGAATAATGGCGCTGAAAATACTGCTGCTACAAAGACACTTGTTGCTGCTCTCGAAGCTTGCGGATGTGAAAAGGGCAAGGAAGTTCTCAAGCTTAAGGATTACCTCGGAAAGAAGTCAATGTGGGTATTCGGAGGCGACGGATGGGCTTATGATATCGGCTTCTCAGGCCTTGACCATGTTATCGCTTCAGGCGAAGACGTAAACATCTTTGTATTCGATACAGAAGTTTACTCAAATACAGGCGGACAGGCTTCAAAGTCAACTCCAACAGGTGCAATCGCACAGTTTGCTGCTGCTGGTAAGGAAGTTAAGAAGAAGGACCTCGCAGGTATCGCAATGTCTTATGGTTACGTTTATGTTGCTCATATCGCTATGGGCGCTGACATGAACCAGTGTATCAAGGCAATCAGCGAAGCTGAAGCTTACAATGGTCCATCACTTATCATTGCTTATGCTCCATGTATCAACCATGGTATCAAGGCTGGTATGGCTAAGGCAGTGACTGAAGAGAAGAAGGCTGTTGAGGCAGGCTACTGGCACCTCTTCAGATTTGACCCAAGACTCAAGGCTGAAGGCAAGAACCCATTCATGCTTGATAGTAAGGCTCCAGCAATTGATAACTACAAGGACTTCCTCATGGGCGAAGTTCGTTATAACGCTCTTGCAAGACAGAACCCAGAAAGAGCAGAAATGCTCTTCAACAAGGCTGTTGAAAATGCTAAGAGCAGATATGATTACCTCACAAGACTTTCTAAGCTCTACGGTGAAGAAGCTAAGTAATCATAGCAATAGCAAAAATTTCAAGGGCACGGGTGCTGCAGCTCCCGTGCCTTTTTTGTATTTTTTTGCGACAGGTTTCTTCTTGACGTTTGACTTAAAATGTGGTAACATTATGTATTGTTGGGAGAATAATTGAGGTTCTCTTTTTATGAAGAAAGGTTGTCTTTATATATGCTGAATTTACTTAAACCGAACAAGCTCAATCCAGGAGATAAAGTTGCAACAGTTAGCCTTTCATGGGGCGGAGCTGGCGACGATGCTTTCCTGTGGAGATACTATCAGGGTAAAGAAAGATTGCAGAAGCAGTATGGGCTTGAGGTTGTAGAAATGCCTAATACCCTTTTGGGAAGCGAATTTTTGTATAACCATCCTGAAAAACGAGCAGAAGATTTTATGCAGGCGTTTTCGGACAAGACAATAAAGGGAATCATTAGCTGCATTGGCGGCGAAGAAAGCATCAGAATGCTGCCATACATAGACTATAATATAATAAGAGGAAACCCAAAGGTTTTCACGGGCTATTCCGACACGACAGTAGCTCATTTCATGTGTATGAAGGCTGGAATTTCAAGCTTTTACGGTGCATCACTTATGAATGATTTTGCTGAAAATGTTGCTGTTCCAGAGTATACTGACTACTGGATAAGAAAAGTTCTGTTTTCAAGCGAAACAATCGGTATCGTTCCGTGTTCAAACACCTACACTTCGGAATACCTTGAGTGGAGTGAAGATAACAAGAACAAAGCAAGAAAATTCAGAGGGAATAACGGTGGTTATGAAGTCCTGCAGGGTGAGGGTACAGTAAGCGGACGCCTTATCGGTGGATGCCTTGAAACTATGGATATGCTTAGGGGAACACCTCTGTTTCCTGATAAGGATAGCTTTGACAATGCTATTCTGTTCCTTGAAACATCTGAGGAACACCCGACAGTTTTTGCTGTTTCTAACTTTTTCAGAAGCCTCGGTGCTATGAGCGTTTTAAGACGTATCAAGGGTATTGTTTTCGGTAAGCCTGAGGGCAGTGTGCTTTATGAAGAGTATAAAACTGCAATAAGGAAAGTCCTTGCTGAGTTCGGTCAGGAAAATCTCCCTGTGATTTATAATTTAAGTATAGGACATAACGAGCCTAAGTTCATTGTTCCGTTTGGCGCAATGGCAGAGATAAACTGCGACGAGAAGAAGTTTGCAGTAACTGAAGCAGCTGTAAGGTAGATAAAAACTATGACCTGTCTGATGACAGGTCTTTTTTTGTTACATTGTGATATTCTCAGCGGAAATTCTTTCTTCCCACTGTTCTTTGGTGATTGCATATACCTTAGTTATAGTATTTACAGGGTCATCATACTCCTCGACAAACTGCATTCCGTTTTTCAAAGCAGTTCTGCAAGAAGGCTCGTTTGTATACTTCATATACGAATAGACTATTGGAAAATTCAGCTGTTCAAAAGCAAATCTGATACATTCATAAGCAGCTTCGGAGGCATATCCCCTCCGCTGATATGTTTTGTTGATATGGTAACCTATTTCAGGGAGCATTTCTCCGTGAATATTCTGCATTGTAATTCCGCAGTCGCCGATAAACTGACCGTTTTCTTTCAGTTCAACAGCCCATAGCCCGAAGCCATACTTTGCATATCGGTCAATGTTTCTCTGAATCCAGGCTATTGTTTCTTCTTCACTGAACGGATGAGGATAATACTTCATTGTTTCTTTGTCAGATAGAATTTCATGCAGACACTCAAAATCTTCGTGGGTAAATTCCCTCATAATAAGTCTGTCAGTCTTTAATATCATTATTTACACTTCACTTTCAATTTTGTCAGTGAATTTCAGTATACTATTCAAAAGAACATAAGTCAACATTATCATGAATGCCATAAGTTGAAATACCTGTACTCTGACAGGTCTTTTTTTTTACGCTCCTGCATATCAGTATAAAAAGGAGTGTTGTAAATGAATGAAGTTAATTCAAAAAGCAGTCAGGCAATGGTACATAATATTATCCTTGAGGGGAGAAAAAAGCTTACTGTTTCAGGCGTAACCGATGTCGACCACTTTGACGAGGAAACAATTCTGCTCTATACTCATCTCGGTGAGCTTACTGTCACTGGAAAAAATCTTCACGTCAATGAACTTTCTGTTGATTCTGGCGACATGAACATTGAGGGAGATATATGGTCTATTGTTTATGGCGATAAGGACAGGCGTTCTCCGTTGTCGTTCTTCGGCAAAATTTTCAGATAGTGCGGCGGTGATAATTTGGGTATTGAAACTTTTTTTGATATTTCCGAACAGGTCATGCTGTTTCTGCTTGCAGTGCTTGTCGGGGCAGGACTTGGAGTTCTGTATGATGTATTCAGGCTGATAAGAGTTGTATTTCCGCCTGCAAAGAAAACCGGCATGGTTACGTTCATGGATGTGCTTTTCTGGCTCATATATGCATTTGTTATCTTTGTTTATTCCGTTCAGTATGGCAGGGGACAGGTCAGATTCTTTTTCTTTATTGGCTCTGTACTAGGGTTTGTGCTGTATATTGTTACCGTCGGAAGTGTTGTCATGGGAATTATAAGGAATGTAGTAAGTGTGATTGTAAAAATATTACGCTTTGTATACTCGTTCACTTTAAAACCGATAGTAAAATTACTGCGCCTTTTGTACCAAAAAGAATCTGAGGTTTTTGTGCGAACATATAAAAATTCTGTAAAAGCTCCGATAAGTGTTTGGAACCTCTTGAAAAAGCGTGTTGCTATGTTGTATAATGAAAAAGCTAAGCTAAAGTAATAATGTATGTTATTGGGGGGGGACAGTGTGAATCCGGCAGGGTCTAAAAAATCAAAAACAGACAAAAAGGCTGCGAAAGCACTGTTGTCAGCCAGGAAAAAGAAAAAAAATCCCCTTATGAACTTTGTAATAAAAATTTCGGGGCTGGTATTTGTTGTTTACTGTGCGGGTTCAATAGTTATGACGCAGTATGAAATTGCCGAGAAAGAGCAGCGCCTTGCAGAACTCGACCAGAAAAAAATTGATCTCCAGGAGCAGAATGACGAATATCAAAGCATTCTTAGTGAAGAAGACGAACGTGAGTATATGGAGCGTATAGCAGTAGATGTTCTTGGATATGCTTATCCTACAGAACTTCGTTTCTATGATACATCCAGAAACTGACCAGTATTAGATCCCACTTTAATGGGATACTATAAATATTTTATGAGAGGATTTTTAAATTTCTTATGCAACTGGAAGTAGGAAAAATTTATGAGGGTAAGGTTACCGGAATTACAAAGTTCGGCGCTTTTGTTGAACTTGAACCGGGAACAACAGGCATGGTACATATAAGCGAGGTTGCAAACTCGTTTGTAAGTGAAATCAAGGATCATCTCACAGATGGTCAGCAGGTCAAGGTCAAGGTGCTTTCTGTCGGCGAGGATGGAAAGATTTCTCTTTCAATAAAAAAAGCCGTGGATAACCCGCCGCCTCAGCGCAGACCTTTCAACAAAAGCAATGATAACGCTCAGGGCGGACGCAGGTTCAATAACAGGGGTGGAAACTTCCAGTCACAGGATAAAACTCCACCGACACCTGAAGCTGCTTTTGAGGATATGCTCAATAAGTTCAAGCAGAATTCTGATGAGCGTATGGTTGACATAAAGAGAAATATGGAAAACAAGCGTAAGAGCACCCGTCGCAAAGGCTAAGTTTTTCATAAGGTAAATATAAAATAATCAGGCTATACTGTCAGATTTTTCTGATGGTATAGCCTTGCTTTTATTTTAATAGAAAAATGGTTGTACCCTGATTGAGGCTCATAATTTTCCTGTCAATCCGTTTATGGTTATAAGTAGTCCTGATATATTTCAGAAGGGCAGTTCCTCTGTTACAGCCATGAATCACGGTAACTTCTCTTGTAGTTTTCGGAAGACCGTTCAGAAAGCTGTCAAGGTATTTTTTCGCCTCACTTACAGTAAAGCTATGAAGGTCTATTTCAGCATTCAAGGACATATTGTTGCCTCCTGTATGTAATAATATAATTATATCACAGCACAAACGGAAATGCCATACAAAAGAACTGATTTTATTTACATTCAATGTTTTATATGACACATATTATTTTTTGCAAAAAATTGACGACTTATTATGATTATGATATACTTAACAAAGTTTAAATTTATTAGGAAGGATTATCATATGATCAAATATAAAGACACGCTACTGAAAGCAATTCTTGCAGGAGTTGTTATCGGAATAGGCGGAATAGCTTATCTGTCTGTTGAATCGACATATTTAGGTTCGGTACTTTTCGGAATAGGCCTTTTTGTTATAATGACATTCAGTTTTAACCTTTTTACTGGTAAGGTCGGTTATGCTACTGAAAAAGGAGTCAAATTTATTCCAGAGCTTGCGGTAATATTTCTTGGCAATTTTATTGGAACAGCAATAACGGCACTTCTATCCCGCTTTACAAGGATTAAGGGCATTTCAGAGAGGGCATTAAAGCTTTGTGAAACAAAACTGGGCGATAATCTTGTCAGCATACTTATTCTTGCGTTTTTCTGCGGAATACTGATGTATATAGCAGCGGAAGGCTTTACCCGTATCGACGGTGACTTTATGAAAGTCCTGGTGGTTTTTCTTCCTGTAGTAGTTTTTATCCTGGCAGGCTTCGAACACGTTATTGCAAATATGCTCTATTTCACACTTGCAGGGGTTTGGTCACTGAAAGCTGTGCTTTATTTGCTGATAATGACTTTGGGAAATTCACTCGGCGGAATGTTCATACCTCTTGTTTTAAAGTTTGTAAAACAAAAGTAAGATAATTTAATATAAAATAATTAAAATGCAGATAACAACTTATGGTATGACCAAAGTCAGCCTATAGTTGCTTCTGCGTTTTTTCTTATAAGGGAAAAAAATAAAGGGTATCAGACGATACCCTTTAAAAATTCAATTAAGCGTTAGCGCTGTTGAGCTTCTTAGCAAGCTGTGACTTCTTTCTGTCAGCGGTCTTCTTGTGCATTATACCCTTAGCAGCAGCCTGGTCAACCTTCTTGATAGCAAGCTTGATTGCAGCTTCTTTATCTTCAGCTCCTGTTGTAACAGCAGCATCAGCATTCTTTAAAACTGTTTTAAGATTTGTCTTTACAATCTTATTCTGCATAGTCTTGGTGTTGATTACCTTAACTCTCTTCTTAGCGGATTTAATGTTTGGCATTTAAAAACACCTCCTCATATTTCTTGTTCTTTTGGTCATAATAGCAACAGCAAATGTTAAAACATGAACTGTGCGTAACGATAAGGCCTTTACCGAAACCAGACACGGATTGTTCCGCAGAGTGTAATGACCCACTCTATAGGCATTTTATCGTAGCCTGAATTTTATTTTAACATTTTAATTCAGATTTTGCAATAGCTTTTTTAAAATAATTTATAATTTTTGTTGTTTTCGATTTGATTTGTTACGCAAAAACAGAAAGGATGGAGATTGAAATGTCTATTCGTACCGACCTTGCCGTTGAAGTAATTGATGAACAAGCGCATAATCTTCCGAAAGGAGTTGCACGAAAACTCAGAAAAAGCTCTGTATGCATGGTTACCGAGATAATTGTTGAGGATGAAATGGCAGGGCTTCGTATCGGAAAGCCGAAGGGGAAGTTTATAACCATAGAAACCGACCGGCTTTCCGCACATCCGTCTGACTTCAGCGAACAGGCTCAGAATATAGCCGACGAAATCCGACTGCTTGCAGGAGATAAAAGCAGTATACTTGTAATCGGACTTGGCAATAATGATATAACGCCTGACGCTTTAGGACCGCAGGTTATTTCTCAGATAATTGCAACAAGGCATCTTGCAGATGAATTGCCAAAAGGGCATGAGCTTTCAAATCTTAAACCTGTTTCTGCACTTGCGACAGGAGTTCTTGGACAGACAGGCATTGAGGTTGCGGAGATAATAAAGGCAATATGCGACAGGACAACACCTGATTGTGTTGTTGTTATAGATGCGCTTGCCTGTGCTGATGTTTCAAGGCTTGGAACGACAATTCAGCTCACTGATACAGGTATTTCTCCAGGGTCAGGGGTTCAGAACAGACGAAAGGAAATATCCAAAACAACAGTAGGTGTCCCTGTTATTGCTATAGGAGTACCGACAGTTGTGGATATGCATACAATTGTAGAGAATATTACAGGAAGCGCACCAGGGAAACATGTTCCGAATATGATGGTAACACCTCGTGATATAGACAAGCTTATCGAAAGAACAGCAAAACTGCTTGCATATGCGATAAATAAGGCCGCACAGCCTGATCTGTCGCTTGAGGACATAACCGCACTTATGTAGCCGTAAAAGAATTTTGCTTCCGTTATCTGCATAATTATTATTATATAATAAATGAAATAACGGGAGGTAAAGATATGTCTGCAAAAAGAAAAAAGGCAATAAGGTCATTCATACTTTGCCTGCTTGTGTTAATGATATCTCCTCTTATAATCCTTTCGGTAATATCAATACTGCCGTCGGCAATGTCCGCAGTTTTCTATGCTGCGAACAGTTCGGCTGAAATGAACCTTGGCAGTATTGAGTTTGAGGAGAAAGAAAAGGTCGGAGAATCAACCTTGCAGGAAGTTGTTGAATCAACTGTACAGCAAGTTGATAAGAACATTCCTGAAACAGATACAAAACAGGATAAAGTCAAGGTTTTTTCAGTTGATGATACCATGATGTTATCATATGGTTTTCCTGGCATACCGTCAAGTGAAAATGAAGATTTATATATTCCTGAAAGGGAGGGAACACCAGGACCTGAGCCTTATCCGGAGAAAATTGAAAACCATGACGGAGTTATTCAGACAGTTACATACGAGCAGATGACAGGTGGGACATATATAGAACTTGAAAGAGCAGGACAGGTTAGAAATGAAACGGATATCTCAAATGAAACGCTTTATGAGGAGAGTATGAAGCTTCCTGATTTTAAGATAGAGCTTAACGGCGAACCACAGGTGCTAATTATGCATACCCATACAACTGAAAGTTATGAGCCTTATGAAAGGGACTTTTTTGACAAGACATTTAATTCAAGGACAACCGATATGTCAAAAAGCGTTGTTGCTGTCGGGGACAGGATTGCATATGAACTTGAAAAAAAAGGGATAGGCGTTATACATGATACAACCCTGCATGATTATCCGTCATACAATGGCTCATATGACAACAGCAGGGAAACAGTGAAAAGAATTCTTGACGAAAACCCATCTATAAAAATAGTTTTGGATATTCACAGGGACGCCATAGAAAGGGAGGACGGAGAGAGAATTGCTCCTGTCACAGAGATAAACGGGAAAAATGCCGCACAGGTAATGCTTATTTCAGGATGTGACGACGGAACGATGAACATGCCTGATTATATGAAGAACTTTCGATTTGCCTCGCTTTTTCAGCAGCAGATGGAATCAGATTATCCGACACTTACAAGGCCGGTTCTGTTTGATTACAGGAAATACAATCAGGACTTAACAACAGGATCATTGCTTGTTGAGGTGGGTGGTCATGCGAACAGTATAGATCAGGCGGTTTATTCGGGAGAGCTTATCGGAAAATCACTTGCAGATGCGCTTCTGGAATTAGCGGATGATACATAGGAAACAAAAAATGCTGGTCAAGCTGAACACAGCTTGCAGTATCCAAAGGCAAAGCCTTGGTCGCCCTCCGCAGAGAGCGAAGTTCCTTTTGCCAAAGGAGCTCCGCAAAAAGCAACCCTCACTGTTTCCGGATCACTAAAAGGAATGGTAAAATGAAAAAGTCTCTGAAAAGATTTGGCCCGTTTAATTTTGAAATTGCCATGACACAAAAACAAAGACAGCGCCGTATTTTAATTGAGGTGCTGTCTTTAATAATATTACTATCTGTATTTTTATACGGCTATATTACAGTATATAAAAACTCATATAATGTTATGAACAATGAGCCAATGACGGTTTTCAGTGTTGACACAAATGATGACGGGTATACTATTACAGTGATGAACAATAAGTTTGAAATAAAGAAGTAAAATCAGAACGGATTCTTTTTCTTGGGAACGTATTTCAGAGAAATGCGTGACGGGCGTGTTGTGCTTGCAGCAATTGTAAGCATTTCTTCACGGAAACGCTGACGCCTTTGTTCACGCTCGTAATATTTTTTCTGACAATATAGTATTCGTTTTACAATGCTCTTACCATAAGTATAATAATCCTTGAATTCAACGGTTTGTACATTCTTGCCGCCATTATCATTATACCACCAGTGTTTAAATGAAATTCCCCTGTCATCACAGTCATATTTCAGCCAGTCAGAATTTTCATAGAACAGTCGTGCAGGCCCTGTAATAGTGATAATGCCCTTGTAATAGCTTGCGGATTCAATATCTTTTAGATTGATTACCCATAACTTTTTGTAATCAACAAGCCTGCCGTTTATAATGTAAGAGTGCATATGCTGGGAAACAACCATATCAGAGTTAAGTATCTCAATATAGGTGTTATTTTTATGTCCCTTTATCTTAGCCGAAGCTATCACTGAACCAATAAAGCAGATAAGGAATGAATAGGCTAGTGCTCCGTTTAGTGTATAGAAAACAGCGCGGTATAATATAAGCGGTGTTCCTTGCCTGTTCAAGATAAGATAAACAATAATAAGTATGGATGCAACAATTGCAAGAGCAGGGATGTTAAGCAGAAGAAGTCTTTTGTTGTACCTGTAAGTAAGCTTTTTTTCGTTGACTTTGAAAGTTTTAACCACAGAGGACACTCCTTCCTACAGACCTGAAGAATTTATTACTGTGTCGCCATAACTTCTGACTTTTTCAACGAATTATGTTTAAGAACATGGAGTTCATTGTCCTCTGCATTTTCACAGCATCGGAGCTGTTCAAGAAATTTAGGATAATCCTTGAGATTGCCACGATAAAAAAGCTCTGCATTGTCAATATAGCGCAGATCATCGGGTTGAACAAGCGACTGATGTTTTTTCTTTTCAAGAAGTATGCCGGATTTGCCGAGTACAAAGGCTACCCATACCGAACATACAAATTTGTATCTGAAATTATGCGGTATATGAAGTCCGGAAAGAAACAGACCGGGAACGTTATATGTATAAAGGTCACGATTATTAATAAAATGTTCAATAGTCAGAATAAATTTTTGATACTGTTCTTCGGAAACGCCGACCCTGTATATTTCACATGGGATATTGTGAAAAAGCCCGAAAATACTTGTGTCAAGGTTTTCATGGTTGAAATTTGCCGGAAGCGGCGAATCTACTTTATCACGACAGAAACTGTACATTTTTGTTAAATCTTCATCACATGAGATTGATGCGTGACTGTAGTTCTTTTTTGATAAAAATCGAATTGACTTTGCGATTTTTGTATCTGTACGGGTAACGACTACATATATATACTTTTTATTATTCATTAATAAAACTCCTTACAAATAGAAAAGAGTATGTGCAAACATAATAATTATACAACATTTAATGTTGAAAGTACAGCAAAATGTTGTATAATTATAATTAATAAACAAAAAAGGATAAACATTTTTTTGTATATTAACAACGTTGTAAAATTGTTGTTGCAAAACAAATGTAATTTATGTATAATTATAAATAATAGTGAATTCTCATTGCCGGAGGGGGATAGTAGATAATGGTCAACAAAGAAAAAATAACCAAAGTTGATATCTATGACAGCGGCGGAAAAAGAATTTTGACTGTAAAAGAAGTTTTCTTCCCAAAAGACTTTTTCAAAATAAAAGGCAAAGAACTGGTACTTATCAAGGGGGTAAACCTTCCGTTACTTGAAACGGGGCAACTGGTAGATGTTGTTTTTGAATATGTCAACGGTACAAGAGTAAAGTATTTAACAACTATTGATATTGGAACAGAATTTCAGATTAATTTTCATCTGGGTGAGGGGACAGAACTTGAGGAAAGACGGAGATCATTTAAGGTAGCTTCATGTTTTAAAGGCCATTCGGATTATTTTATAAGAAATGAAGAAACGTTTACCCATGAAGAACCAATTCAATTATGTTTTAAGGATATAAACATCGGAGGAACTTTTTTTCGCACTTCATATATTTATCAGGAGGGCGACCAGGTTATGCTCTCTTTTCTTGACGGGAAGGTTGAGGTTATTTCAGAAGTTCTAAGGATTCAGGATAAAAATGAAAACGGTGAGTATGGATATGGCTGCAAATTCCTTAATGTTACTCAAGCACAGGAAGAAATGATTGCAAGATTTATTTTTGACTGTCAGCTTGCAGAACGTGAAAAAGCAAAGAAGCAGCTGCAGTAATACATATTTATATATATGGCGGAGGTCGCAGCAAGGAGTTATATGAGTACAATAATTGTAGTTACAAATCAGAAGGGCGGAGTGGGTAAAACGACTACCTGCGCAGCCCTCGCAGGCATTTTCCGCCAGAGAGGCAAAAGCGTTCTCGCTATTGACCTTGACCCGCAGGGAAACCTTTCGTTTTCACTCGGTGCGGAAGATACAGGGTATACCATTCATGATGTGCTCAAAGGTGATTGCGAAATCCATGACGCAATCAAGAAGACACATATCTGTGATGTTATTACATCCAATATTCTTTTGTCGGGAACAGAGCTTGAGCTTACTTCAGTAAACAGGGAATATCTGCTTAAGGAGGCTCTTGCTCCTCTTAAAAAAGAATATGATTATATTATACTTGACACTCCTCCCGCACTTTCAATTCTGACAATAAACGCATATACGGCTGCAAATGACCTGATAATACCTATGACGCCGGAAATTCTTTCGCTTCAGGGAATTGTTCAGTTAAAGGAAACAATACTTGCTGTCAAAAAATATTATAATAAAAAGCTTAATATCAGGGGAATTGTCTTGACAAAATATAATTCAAAATACCTGCTTACCAGAGAAGTTGAGGAAATGGTTCAGATTGTTGCTGATCAGCTTAAAACAGAAGTGCTTAAAAACACGATAGGTATATCTGTTGCAGCTGCAGAAGCTCCTGCACACCAGCAGACTATAACGGTATATTCTCCTAAGTGTGCTGCCGCAAGAGATTACACAAAACTATGCAATTATCTTTATCCTTGTGATGACGGCGATAAAAAAACAAAAGCAGTTAAAAAAAAGCAGGGAAAACAGTGAGAAATTTAAGATAGTTTTTCATACCTTGAGTTATGCCTGCCGGAATCTGTCTTGTAAATATACAGAACTCAGAAAGGATGGTTAAATTAAATGAGCAGGACTGCTGAAAAAAGTATAACAATAAAGACTAATAAGACACCATCAGTAATGAGACTTCTGAGGGGAAGCAGCAGTGCATCCAACCCTATGCTTGACCAGGAGTTTAAAAAGGAAAACATTATTCCTAAAGAAAGCAAGAAAATAATGCTTAACGGTAAAACTGATCTTGAAAGGGAAGTAACTATCAATGTTACATCAGAGCTGATATCCGAATGGATGCCTAAACTTCTTGAAAGGTTTAATTGCTGCTGCTGTGACATATGTGTTGCGGAGGCAGCTGTTGAAGCTATGGAGAGAACACCGAGCATACTCATTAAGGTCAAGGACAAGAAGGATATAGGTAAAGCTGAAAAACTTAAGCAGGACAATCAAATGAAAATACTTATGGTTCTTGTACAGATTGCAGTTGAAAGAAAAAAATTACCTAAACATACATAAATTCCGCGACATAACTCTGATATAATCCCCTTAGAGTAGACACTTGAAAAAGAAAAAATTTCAAGACTACATTAAGGGGATTTGTTATGCAAAGAAAAAGTCATAAGAACAAGAAATATAGCAAGGAATTAAGGTTGCGAGC
>JAEZYS010000001.1 GCA_023418925.1 Bacillota bacterium | reverse complement strand
ATATTCGTCTGCTAGTTTCCTGGCTGGTGTTCCTGTGTTATACAGTTCTACAATCTGTTTCTTAAAGTCTTCTGTATATCGTTTTTTGCTTCCCTGGGACATCGTCAACACTTCCTTTGCTTTTATTCTAACACCATTGTTTCATCTTCTAATATATTTTCAAATTTATAAGAGAATATCAAATCACTTGTTAACATTGAGCAGAAATCCATAAGAAAATTTACTAATATTCTAGCATCATCAGTATACCCAATAGTTAAGTATGCTCGTATTACATTGTAAATTCCGTTTTGACCAGCATGGTCAAGAAGGTGTTTTTTTACTTGCTCAGGTGAATAATCATTTTTCAATATTACAGCTAACGGTAAATATATATAATTTATGTTTGGATATCCATACATGCTGGGGTAACAGTCGTCAAATTCTTTTAAAACATGTATTAAATTGCTATTTATCATATAATCATGTTCTATCAGCTTATGTCAAAATTAGATTTTATAGTATGGAACATTCTTTATTTTGCAGCTATAATATTCTTTTGTATTATCATATGATATTTGGAAATCATCAATTTTTTTATCTACGTCATCACTATTATTGTATAAGTTAATAGTGTCATATTTATTCCATCCCTTAGGACAGTATTCTTCACCTTAACATTGTGTTACAAACCACTTTAGACAACCCATATTATTATCATTATCTGTTTTATTTTCCGTTATAATCAAAAATTCGCTTAATTCAGAAAAAGAGGCATAATCCAGAGTCTTTCTGGTGCTGGGCATTGCTTTGACAATGCAAGAATGGAAAGCTTTTTCGCAACTCTTAAGAAAGAAAAGCTCTATCGTATTCCTGCATACAGAATGACAAGAAAAGACGTAAAGAGTATAATTTTCAGATACATTTATGGCTATTACAACACAATCAGGATTAATAGCTTCAACAGACAGGGGCTGCCTCCTGTAGCGTACAGACAACTGGCAGAAAATAAAGATTTATCAGCTTAACGCTTTTATATATATTTTGTGGTATTAAACGACTGCACATTAATTGACAAAACCAGACATGATAATTGATGAGTATAGTGTGATTTATATAAGTACAATTTATTATGATATTTATATACAATCACAAGATATTTTTACAAATTGCTAACGAAAGCATTTTAAATGAAGTGATAAATGTCTCTATGTTAGTACCTGAATATTATAATGGTTCTGGGATGTATACCATAAATTATATTTTTAAAAGCAACCCAATACATGTCCTTATTATAGGCAAAAAAGGAGAAAACAATTATGTTGGCATTTTATTTACAAGCTTTGGATACTGAAGAAGATAAACATTTATTTGAGCAGTTATATAATACTTATAAGCAGGATATGTATGCCGTTGCTTAACATATGTTACTATTAACGAATATCAGGCTCTTTATTATACAGACAATCATAACTATAATTACATCATGTGGGACAACGGGGATTATTGAATTATTTTAGGAAGCAATGTTAGTAAAGATGAATTAATTAAGATAGCTGAATCTGTGCAAAAAGTAGAATGATAAAATTAATGTCCCTTTTTGTCTTTTTTAAAAGTTATAAGTATTGTAAGTATTAACGCTTACAAATTATTATTTGGAAGGGGCATTTTATATGTTAAAGAAGATCACATCGTTTTTTCTAGCAGCGACACTATGTTTGACAGTATGGACTATACCTGTTTCAGCAGCATCGTTAAGCAAGGATATCGGAATTGTTACGCCATTCTTTTTGAACTACACAAGTTATTGCATGAGTTGCATAAGTATTGTTAATGGAACGGCAGAATGCACAAGTCTTGCTTCAGGTTATCAGAACGAAACAACAAAAATTTATATTGAGCAAACGCTCCAAAGAAGAGGTACATACGGATGGGTCAATGAACAAACATGGACAAGCACTACTTATTCATATTATGCATCTTTATCAAATTATAAATATAATGTCACTAGTGGAACTTATAGAGTAAAATCATTCTTCAAAGTTTATTCAGGTACAGATTATGAAACTATCACAACATACAGTTCTGAATCAACAGTATCCTAGTCAAGCAAAATTGTATAGTACAGTCCAAAGTAATTAAGCAGAGCAACGTTTTTGAAAAGGTATCTTGCCTTTGTTAAAAGTATGCGGGCGGATATGGTTATACCAAAGAAAAGCAAAGTCTGAAATGGCCTTATAAAGCTGTTCTTCAGAGCGGTAATAATGATGATTAATCAACTCACTTTTAAGAGTATTAAAATATCGTTCCATCGGAGCGTGGTTAGCTATGTTTATGCCACTTAACTTTGAGTTGTTTGAGGAGAAATAAACATGATTACAAGCATTAACAGAAATGAATTATATAAGGTTCTTATGGGACGTGAAAATCCTTATAAAAACAACCCCGCAGTGTTAAATGGTGATACAGGAATTTTGAATGATGACAATACTATAAATGTCACAGCCGAAAATGCTTTATCATCAGATAAAATTTCAAAATTCAAACCTAATTTTATGGCGGACGTATCTGATACTATCAAGCAGGATAAGTCCCAAAATAATCGTGACAGGTTTGAAAGAACATCATTTAAGATTAATCTCTCTGCCGATAACAAAGACCGATTTACAGTGGACTGTTTTGAAGCTTCGGAAATAATTGATTTTAGGGAAATTGATCTTAAAGCCGAGCTTAATAATGGCAGGGGTGACAATATACCTCCGACAAAGGAACAAATTGCAGAATTTTACGGCAGAATTGCAAGACGCCTTGATGATGCATTAAAAGAAGAGAAAATTACTAAAGATGAGTTTGATGAGCTTGATAAGATGCTATTGGAGCAGCTTGAAAGGCAGGCTTTATTAACGGAACGTAAAGTTGCATTTTATGCTCTTGGCGGAAACATTGGTAATCCGCTTGATTCCGATTCCCCTAACCAGAGACTTGACAGCTATTCTGAACAACACTGCAAAATTGATCGTAAGTCGCTTGGGGAACAGTTTTATGTAGTTAGATACGGAAAGTGATTTTATTAGAAATAATTGGGCGTTTAAAATGTGAACTTGTCGAGAACTGTGTAGTCAAAAAACACCCCAAATTGATAATGGTATGAATTGAACCTGTATTTGCGTAGCGAAACTGAGAAAACACAGGTTCGGCCGTGCGGCAATGTGTCGCTGGTTACCTTGAAAGTGAAAAATAAACTGTGTAAATTATCACTTAATAGCAAATAACCTTTGAAATAAAATAATATTAAAATCAAAAAAGACTATGAATTAGGTCCACTTAAATTCATAGTCTTTTTTGTTTATAACTACGCATAATCGGCATTTGTTTGAATTGTTAGTGTGTGAATATAGGCACTCCAGTTGCAAATTCATCCAATATATGTATGAATAAGAGTGCTACATTTGCAAATGACAAGTGGAACTATGATATTTATTTTCATGACTATATTTTGCCTAAAAATATAGATATTATGGGAAATGCATATTTCTGGGCAGATGCATACCAACAGATTGAAGAAAAGATCTTCGATACTGAAAATGCAACTTTTAACGTGTCAAAAACAATAGCATATACAGATCAGATGGTTGTAAATGCAGGCGTGTCATTTGTGGGGGTTGCTATAGGATTTGGCGGTTTTATGGCAGTGGACGCAATTTCAGTGGGAACAGCTGGAGCGTCAGGTGGTTTATCTCTTTGGCAGTAGCAATACCGGTAAAGGCTGTTATTGCAGTAAATGCTGCAGCTATTTCGACTGAGGGATCGCTATTATACTAAAAATGATTGGACTTCAATAAGTGATATTGGCAAAATATTTGATGAGGGAGTATTAAGTGTTGAGAAATATTTGCAAGTTGAGAGTTCATATGTCCCAGCGTGATATTGAAGATACACTGAAAGAAATATACGGCTCAGAAATTTCTCAGGGTATGATTTCAAAGATAACAGACAGAATTTTGCCCGAGGTAAACGAGTGGCAGAATCGTCCTCTTGACAGCATTTATCCTGTAGTTTTCTTCGACGGAATCGTATTCAACTCACGAAAAGACAACAAAATCATCAGCAAATGTGTATACTCTGTTCTTGGCATAAGTATGGACGGACAAAAAGAAATTTTAGGCACATGGATTTCAGAAAATGAGTCTGCAAGCTTCTATGCAAGCATATGCTCAGACCTTAAAAACCGCGTGTGTTAATCGTGAACAAGTTCACGCGACATTTTTGTGGCGCCTCCGCAGAGGATTGTCACAGATAATTTAACAGGGCTTAACGATGCGATAAAAAGTATCTTTCCAAAGACTCAAAATCAGCTCTGTATTGTTCATCAGATAAGAAACAGCTGCAAATTTGTGCCGTACAAGGACAGAAAAGCTGTATGTACTGACATGAAGAAGATCTATGGTGCAGTTAATTTGGATGATGCTGATTTTGCGAAAGAAGAATTTCGTGAAAATTGGAATAAGAAATATCCTAACATTTTAAAATCATGGGATAAAAATTGGGCAGAGCTGACTACATTCTTTGAATACCCATCAGAAATTCGGAAAATAATATATACAACAAACGCTGTCGAGGGATATCATAGAATGGTGAGAAAATTTACAAAAACTAAGGCAGTTTTTCCGACTGATGATTCAATCCGCAAGGTGATATATTTGTCTGCTATGGAAGTTTCAAAAAAGTGGACAATGCCTGTCCGTGACTGGGGACTTGCATATGCTCAATTTGCTATATTTTTTGAGGATAGATTTGCAGCCTGACGGCTGATGAGGTCTAACCCTCAAACTCCCAAGGTGGTGTTAGAATAAAAAAGTGGACATTAAAAAGGCGACACGGTATAATAAAAGCAAAGGAAGTGTTGACGATGTCCCAGGGAAGCAAAAAACGATATACAGAAGACTTTAAGAAACAGATTGTAGAACTGTATAACACAGGAACACCAGCCAGGAAACTAGCAGACGAATAT
>JAEZYS010000006.1 GCA_023418925.1 Bacillota bacterium | reverse complement strand
ACACCTATGGAATTTCATTACGCCAATGTGGCGTGAAAAATTCCACCCTGCTGCTCAAGAGGGTGGAATTCACATACTAAATATTCTTTTGTTTTTTAGTCTGTCTACTTGACAGGGAGCGGATTAGTTTGAAATACAGGATTTTTTTATTCAACTCTCAACAGATAAGCAGTAAAATCAATTTCTTTACTGTATACAAGTTTAACGCTGTCATTAACATCATTGAAAACAACATAATAATTCATTACAACATCATTGTTAGTTTCAGGGTCAACAAAATAATAACGGTAGACATATGTAACGCTGTTGTCAATACCTGTTTCTATGTAGTAAGGCTTGACTCCAAGGGCATTTTTTACTTCTAATGCACTCATGCCATACTGTACATCAGTATTTTCAATTAATTTATTAGTTTTATATCCTTTCCAGGATTTTTGAAGCTGTGCAAAATCGTAATATGTAACAGTTTCAATCAGACCATCTGGATTTTTTGTAATCATAATTACCCATTCAGGTAATGTAACGCCACTGATTTTTACGCTTTTATTACATTCATAAACATAATCAAAATCAAGAATTTTTTCAAGCTGGTTATACTGTGAAGCTTCAGAAAAAGTTACTCCAGTTTGCTTTTCGGCGTACTCAATATTACGTCCGATAGGTATCTTTTTTGCCAGCTTTTCACCCTCACCTGAATTAAACAATGCAATCAAGTATAGGATTGCAGCAACCACAATAGCAATGACTGCAATAATCAATATAAGTTTAAACCTCTTAAATTTCTTTTTCTTACTCTTTTTATTTTTGGGTAAATCAATTTCTGTTTCTTCAGAATGTTCAGATATATCATCAGGATTATTATATAAATCGTTGTCATTTTCCTCGGAAAAGTCGCCGTTTATCTTTTCATCAGGTAACATGGACATAAAATTAATACCTCCTTGTTTTTATACATACAATATAACATTTATAGATTATTTTGTCAATAAATAATGCAAGATGACAAAAAAATATATATAATCTTTGCCCCGAAAAGATTTTTTAAACAGGCAGTTATCAGTAATGTTAATGAACAGGATATGAAGATTATTAAGGGTATATTGTTGACTTTGCAGAAAATTTCGGCTATAATTCAGTAGAACTCATGTCTTTAAACTTGTATAAACTTACAAGCTGCTTCATGTGAAAAACTGATAATTTTAATGACTGGAGGAATATTATGAAAAGTGCATTAATTGTTTCGTCATCGGATGAAATGCTTGAAAATATTTCTCTCGTTGCTAAGGAATATGGTATAGATTCTGTATCTGTTTCTGACGGTGTTGATACAAGAACTTTGTTTGAACATAATGCCTATGATGTTGTTATTCTGAACCTGCCTCTTAAAACAGAAGCAGGCCTGGAGCTTGTTGCATACATCACAAAGAAATCTAAGTCATCGGTAATTGTTCTTGTTCCACTGAAACTTTATGATGAAGCATACAAAAAGATTGGTTTTACAGGAGCTTATATTCTTGCAAGACCAATAAACAAGCAGATAATAATTCAGGCACTAAGGTTTGTTATGGATGTCCGTACAAAGGAAGCAGCACTTAATGATACTATCAGTGATCTTGAAAATAAATTGTATGATGCAAAGCTTATAGACAGAGCAAAGTGTGTTTTAATCCAGTATCTGCGTATAACAGAGGCAGAAGCACACAGGCAGATTCAGAAGCGTGCAATGGATCAGAGAGCATCGCTTGCATCAGTTGCTCAAGATATTCTGAGAACATATGAAATGTAGAATTTAGATTATTATAATGAAGTTTACAAAGCCAATTCTTGTTTTGATATTTCAAAGCATTTTAATTGAATAATTAATTTTAATTAAGGGGTTGAAGTATAAAAATCATCTGCTATAATGGTAATTACGGCTCCGATATATTAAAAAGGGAGCTTAATTATGAGCAGTTTTAAATTGAATTCTATCGGGAAAATCTTTATAAGAGATAATGAAACAGTTATTGAACTTGAAGAAAAGTATATTCCTGCGCTGACAGGACTTGACGGATTTGGATATATTCATGTTTTCTGGTGGTTTGACGGCTGTGATAACGAAAAGTCACGTTCAAAGCTTATGGAACACTCACCATACAAGAATAGTCCTGAAATTCTTGGAACTTTTGCAACTCGTTCGCCTGAAAGACCTAACCCTATTGCGCTTACACCTGCATATGTAACTTACATTGACCATGAAAACGGAATTATAGGCCTTGCATTCATTGATGCAAATGACGGAACTCCGGTTCTGGATATCAAACCGTATACACCTAGTCTTGACAAGGTAGAAAATCCGACTGTTCCGAATTGGTGTGCTGATTGGCCAAAATGTAATGAAGAATCAGGAGATTTTGATTGGTCAAGTGTTTTCAATTTTTGAGATAAAACTATGAAGTTATTTGCTGTATTATAACAATCCTGTACACATAAATAAAGTCATGAATTAAAATAAAAATCCCTGCCATCATTTATATGGTGACAGGGAATTTCTTATTTGAACATAGAATAAAATCTTGCGTCAGGTGCAGCCGAAAATGACATTTCCTTATGAGTTATTGGATGAAACAGAACAAGCTTTGAACAATGCAGAGCCATTCTGTTGAAAGGATTTGTTTCTGAACCATATTTTTTATCACCCGCAACAGAATGACCAAGTTCTTTCATATGGGCACGGATCTGATTTTTTCTGCCAGTATCAATGTTTATCTCAAGTAACGAATAATCACTGTTCTTATTCAAAATCTTATAGTTTGTAATTGCCAGTTTACCATCAATTTTATTTTTAGTTGAATAGACAAGGTGCGTTTTTGTTTCAGTAAGATAAGATTCAATCTTTCCTTCGTCTTTATCCATCTCGCCTTCTACGACAGCAATATATTCTCTTTTCTTAACAAGATCACTCCAGTTTTCCTGAAAAGCTTCCTTAATTTCAGGGCTCTTTGCAAACATTACAACTCCGGAAGTATCCTTGTCCAGCCTGTGAACAATGAAAATGCGGTTTTGGGGATTTTCAGCTTTTACATAGTTCATAACAAAATGAAAAGCTGTTTTTTCCTTTTCTTTTTCAGTGGCAACTGTAAGCAGACTATGAGGCTTGTTGATAACAATAATCTCATCATCCTCGTAGACTATTTTGAGTTTGCACGCAGTGCTTTTTTCACTGGCTTTGCCCTTGATGATCACATTGCTTCCCTTATTTACAATAAAATTGTATTGTGACACAGATTTACCATTAACATAAACCTGCTTTCTTGTAAGTATTGATTTAATGTTATTGACAGATTTACCAGACAGCTTATCTTTAAGCAGAGTAAAAAGTTCACTTTCAGAATCTGCTGTAAATGAAATATCCTTTGCTTTAATGGAGTTGTTATACTTGTTTATTTTAATCGCCCCCGATACATAATAACTTATTATATACCATGTACAGTGTTAATTCAAGTGTGAATGATTGCATTTAGCATAATTTTCTGCTATAATATATCTTTGTTGAAGGGAGGATGAAGCATTTGACACCTGATAAAATTGCTAGAATAAATGAGCTTTACCATAAATCAAAGTCTACAGGTCTGACAGAAGATGAAAAAAAGGAACAGGCTGATTTAAGAGTTGAGTATAGAAAGTCTATTGTAAGCAACATGACACAACAGCTTGGCAATCCTGATAATTATAAGAAAAAATAAATGGAGAAAAAAATGTATAATTATAATATAGATACTGAAAAATTACCTACTCCATGTTATATAACAGATGAGAGCCTTCTGATAAATAACCTTGAAGTATTGAAGTCTGTTCAGGACAGAACGGGCTGTAAGATACTGCTTGCCCAGAAAGCTTTTTCTATGTATTCAACATATCCGCATATCAAGAAGTATCTTGCAGGAACAACTGCAAGCGGATTGTATGAAGCAAAACTTGGATATGAAGAAATGGGTGGAGAAGTTCATGTCTATAGTCCTGCGTTCAGACAGGAAGATATGAACGAGCTTGTGAGGATATGCGACCATATTGTTTTTAATACTCCTGACCAATGGAATAAATTCAAAACTACAGTTCAGAGTAGCGGAAGAAACATTTCCTGCGGAATAAGGATTAACCCTGAATTCAGTGAAATAGAAACTGACATATATAACCCATGCTTTAAAAATTCACGCCTTGGAACAACACTTGCTAACTTCCCTGATAATATTCCTGAAGGTATAGATGGTCTGCATTTTCATACTATGTGTGAGCAGAATTCAGATACACTTGAACGTACTGTCAAGGCAGTTGAAGAAAAGTTCGGAAAGTATCTGCATGGATTGAAGTGGATTAATTTTGGCGGCGGACATCATATTACAAGAGAAGATTATGATATTGAAAAGCTTGTTGAAGTGGTAAACAGAATAAAAAATACTTATAATGTACAAGTGTATCTGGAACCGGGAGAAGCTGTTGCATTGAATTCTGGTTTTCTGGTTTCTAAAGTTCTTGATATTTTAAAAAACGGAATGAGCCTTGTAATAATGGACACATCAGCCGCATGTCACATGCCGGATGTACTTGAAATGCCATATCGTCCTAATATTATAGGAAGTGGAAAGCCTGATGAGAAGAAATACACTTATAGACTTGGAGGACCTACCTGCCTTGCCGGTGATATTATTGGTGACTACTCTTTTGATAAGCCGCTTGAAGTAGGGGATAGGCTTGTATTTTGCGACATGGCTATATACTCGATGGTAAAGAACAACACATTCAACGGGATGCCTTTGCCTGCAATAGTATTAAAAAAACTGGATGGCTCATATAAAATAATAAAAGAATTTGGATACAACGACTTCAAATCAAGGTTATAAACATTATGTAAGAGGCTGGCATGAAAATAATATTAGCTGATGAAATTGCTTTTGAAGATGTTAAGACAATTGTAATAGACACAATAAAGGAAATTTACCCTCATTATTATCCCGCAGGTGCTGTTGTTTTCTTTATTAATCATCATTCTGATGACAATATAATGCATGATATAAACAATGGTAAAGTTTATCTGCTTACCGAGGAGGAAAAGCCTGTTGGTACGGTAACATTACAGGAAAATGAAATAAACAGGCTGTTTGTGCTGCCGCAATATCAGGGCATGGGATATGGAAAAGCATTGCTTGATTTTGCAGAGAAAAAAATATCAGATTCCTACGATATTATCAGGCTTCATGCCTCATTTGCAGCAAAACAGATATATCTGAAACGAGGATACACTGATACAGAATATCAAAAAATAAAAACAGAAAATGGAGATTACCTATGTGTTGACATAATGGAAAAGAGTGTTTAACGGAATTAGTATTATATAGTATATTAATCCAGAAAAAATAGCATTAAGTTCTGTTATTAATTTATACATGTTTCTTGATTATTTTAGTTAACTGTGTTATAATTATTAAAATATAATTTAGAAGGTATAAGTATATGGCTTTAAACAGAGTAATAGGAAAAAAGAAGCTCATAGAACTGCAAAACTTTATTTTTAAAACAAATGAAAAGAAATTACAGGTCTCTTTGGACTTTCTTGATAGAATGGTGTCAAACTATGTCTATAAAAAGATCAGAATTGTAAATCAAAATGTTGAGCGTATTTTTAAAACAACTTCTCCTAGTGCTTTTTTTCAAAGTTATAATCTGGCTTGTGAATATTTGTCAGAGTTAGTTAAAATGCAGGAATATTTTATTTTTAAATATCCTACTCCGGAAGAATATAGAAAAGTTCTGATTTCGAGAAAAAGTGAGTTTATTGATATTCTTATTGTACGTTCTTGGAGAAAACTTCAGAATAATAACACAATAGAAAAAAGCACTTTTGAATCAGATGAAGAAAGAAATAGACATTTTTTCAATGGGTTTATGATTTATGCTAATGAAATGTCAAAGAGTAACATTAAAAAGTTAAATGAATTACATAAGTTAAAATTTAAAACTGAAATAGCAGGTTCTGCAAGCGATGTGACTACTGAAAATCAAGATGCTACCCAGAATAATACTGAAGAGAATGTTCAGAATAACAAGACTTCTTCAGATACACATGCAGAAAATAACGAAACAGGAAGTAATACATAAAATTATTAAAAATTAAAAAGCTATTCAGAATAATAATGGATAGCTTTTATATTTTATATGTTTTTTACATTTATTTTTTAATATATAAATGCAACTCTTGATAGATAAAACATAATAATGTATAATAGAGATATTGTTGCAGTACCGGTTTCTTTGTGTGAGGTGCTGTTTTAAGCAATTATTATAACAACGGTGAAAGAGTCTTAGCGTGAATAATATTTTCACGCCGCTGTTTATTTCTTTTCAACAAGAAGCATGGCGGAAATATTGCTTTGCAAAAGTGAAGCAAACAGCAGAAAGGAACGGGGGATTATTATGTGTGGCTATGTAGGCTTTACAAATACAAAAAATGATTCTAACCAGATTATTGGAAAAATGATGGATAAAATAAAACACAGAGGTCCTGATTCAGAGGGCAAATATGTTGACGGTGACATAGCTTTAGGTTTCAGACGCCTTTCAATTATTGATATTTCTGCTTCGGGGGATCAACCAATTTATAATGAGGATAAATCAAAGGTTCTTCTTTTTAACGGAGAGATTTATAACTTTAAGTCAATAAGAGAGGAACTTGTTGACAAGGGTCATACATTTACTACACATACAGATTCTGAGGTTCTTCTTCATGGATATGAGGAATTTGGTGAGGGATTGCTGAACAAACTCAGAGGTATGTTTTCTTTTGTTATATGGGATAAAAATACAAAGGAACTTTTCGGAGCAAGAGATTTTTTCGGAATAAAACCTCTTTACTATGCAATTATGGGTGATACATTCATGTTTGGTTCTGAAATAAAGGCTTTTCTTGTACATCCTGATTTCAAGAAAGAACTTAATGAAGAAGCACTTGAAAACTATCTTACATTCCAGTATTCTCCGACAGACAGAACATTTTTCAAGAATGTATATAAGCTTCCTGCTGCACATTTCTTCAAGTATAAGGACAACAAACTTGAAGTGAAAAGATACTGGGAAGTTAAGTTTAATGCAGATGATAAACCTGATCTTGATGCATGGGTTAAGGAAATTTCAGATGTATTCCATGATTCTGTTACCGCACATAAGATTTCTGATGTTGAAGTAGGAAGCTTCTTATCAAGCGGAGTGGATTCAAGCTATGTTGCTTCTGTTGCAAATGTTGATAAAACATTTACAGTAGGCTTCGGAACGGATGAGAAATACAACGAAATCGGTTGGGCAAAGGAATTTTCCAAGTATATAAATAAAGAGAATATAAGCAAGGTTATTACGCCTGAAGAGTATTGGGATAATATTTCTAAAATCCAGTATCATATGGATGAGCCTTTGGCTGACCCTTCCTGTATTGCATTGTATTTTGTATGTAATAAGGCTTCCGAATACGTTAAGGTAGTTCTTTCAGGAGAAGGAGCAGATGAAATCTTTGGGGGATATAACGTATACAAGGAACCAATGTCTGTGCCTGCGTACAATGCTATTCCAAGACCAATCAGACGTGGTATAGGTGCAATAGCATCTAAACTTCCTGCAAAAAGAGGAGTCAATTTCCTTGTAAGAAGAGGTAAGGATTTAGAGGAACGTTTTATTGGCAATGCATACATGTTCACAGAGAAAGAGCGTAAAGAGCTTTTAAAGATAAAGACAACAGCACAAAATCCAATGGAAATTACAAAGCCGTTCTATGACAAGGTTAAGGATAAAGATGCTGTTACAAAAATGCAGTACCTTGATCTTCACCTCTGGATGACAGGGGATATTCTTCTTAAGGCTGATAAGATGTCAATGGCAAATAGTCTTGAGTTAAGAGTTCCTTTCCTTGATAAAGAGGTTATGGCAGTTGCAGAAAGAATACCTACTAAATACAGAGTTACTGATGAAAATACAAAATTTGCAATGAGAAAGGCTGCTTTGCAGGCTGCCCCTCCCCAGACAGCAAATAAGAAAAAGCTTGGATTCCCTGTACCAATAAGAGTATGGCTTAAAGAGGATAAATACTATAATATAGTAAAGGATCACTTTACTTCACCTACATCAGAAAAATTCTTTAATACTGATAAACTTGTTCATTTACTTGATGAACATAAAGCAGGCAAGGCAGATAACAGCAGAAAAATCTGGACTGTATTTATATTTCTTGTATGGTATAAGGTGTTTTTTTAATAATTAAATAATATCATAGTAATGACAGCAGAATTATGCTGTCATTACTATGGAAAATTTAAAAAATAGTTGAAAATAGTATTAAAGTATGGTATAATATGTTGTAATTTAGTTTTATGATATGATTATTGTTTAAGGAGGGTATTTTTTTTATCTTTGAGCATAATATGGTTAATTGCTATGCATATTAAATATAGTGTTTTAATCCGGTCAGAATCTATGATTAACGGCATAATAGAAAGGTATGGTAAACATATATGGAAAAAAGAAAATACGTGTTGGACAGATCTACTTATAAGTCTATAAAAGCTATGGATAAGGAACAGCTTACAGAATGTCTGACCAGAATATATAATTCAGGAGTAATGGAAGCAAATCAGTTCAGCCCTTCTGTTGAAGAAATCAGAACTGCTGTTTCCGAAGTCAAGGGAATTGGCGAATCAAGATTAAATGAAATTATGAAGGCTATTGAAGACTTATTTAAAAGCAAGGAAAATGGTTAAAAAATAAGGGTCTTATCTGAATGATGTAAACTTATTCAGATAAGACCTATATTATTTATTCTCGGATGATTTTTTTTGTAGTTCTTTAAGTAGTTTGTTTATTTCTATTGCAGACGCTAAATCATTCAACCACATTACTACATTCACAGTTAAGAAAACAATAAATATTGACAGTGCAAGAGAAATTGCAGCTGAACTTTTTTCTAAAGCACCTATATAAAATAAAGCAGTTAAAATCAAAATTTCAAGTAAAATAACATGAATTATTTTTCTGATAATAACCTGTTTAAAAGATAATTCTTTTTTTGAGTAATTAACAAATGTAGGAAGCACGCTGATTGCGGCAAATATTAATGGTGATAGAAATGCTTCATAACCAAATGTCGCATCAGGATAAAAAATGCATCCTGTAATGGCAATAACTGCCGTTATACATGCAGCACTGACAAAGTATATTATAAGAGTTTTAATTAAAAAAGATTTAAAATTCATAAGCAACCATTCTTTCATATACCTAAAAGTGTATCTTTTAATTCTTTCACATACTGACGGCTGATAATAATGTTCTCACCGTTTTTCATATGCGCTGTAAATCGGCCATTCAGAGCCGGACTAATACTTTCAATTTTCATAACATTTATCAGAAAAGATTTTGAGCATCTAATAAAGTAATTAATTCTGTACTTTTGCTCAGCCTCATAAAGACGTAATTTTATTTCATACACATCCTCTATAGTGTAGGCAAAAACTTTTTCATCAACAGCTTCAAAATAGAAAATATCGCTAACATTAAGCTTGTATATACGCTCATTCAAAATACCTGATAAGGTCATATCTGAATTAAGGACATAGTTTTCTATGTCCTTAATTTGTTGTGTGATCTTAACACATTCAATAATTACCTGTTCGCTTTTTGTTTCATCAATGCGCTTGATTGTAACATTCATTTTTAATATTCCTTTTGAAAGTTTGGTTTTTCTCCATCTTTAAGATAATAGTCAAAATATTCAACGGTTAAATTATTAATCTTTTCTATACACTCTCTTGAATCAATAGCACCTGTTCCCAACTGATTTGCTAAATATGGGCAGAACAATGGAAGATCTGTAAAATTCATGTGTCCTGAATTTCTGATAACTATTTCCTGTGCATCAACTGCATTTCTGCTTTCATAAAAGTTTACATAATCATCACCGACATATTCTATTGCATTGTTATAATGATCTTCAGCATAGATATTGAGTATAGGTACAGGATAAGGATCACTGTTCAGTTCCTGCTTTGCATTACTTTCAGAAAGTACGTCACCAATCATTGTACCGTCAAGCACGATAACAGCGTCAATATCATTACGTTCTCTTCCAAGGCAAGCAGATGAAGCACCGCCTAGGGAATGTCCGAACACACCAATCTTATCAGTATTAATAATGCTGAATAATTTATCTTCATCAGGGTTTGCTGCTTTTTCAATAATAGTATCCAACACAAAGCCTTCGTCATCAACTCGTAACTTGAGTGCGTTATGAATAAATTCAAATTCATTACTATCATCATTATTCTGCATATATAAGAATTCGTTCAATGTGTTTGTATCGCCCATTGTAATTTTATTGTTTGCATCAACATTATATAGAGCGTGATATGGGTGTGTAATAACTGCAACAACATATCCGTTTGAAGCAAGGTCAGCATATGTAGAGTAATTGCTCATGTTGATTCCAAATGCACCATGTGAAAATACTGTCAAAGGATATTTCTGCGTCATGTCATCAGGGTAATAGAAATCTATTGTTACTGATCTGTTTTCTCCTGTGTCTGTAAAAGTTTCAATCCTGCTAGTATCTGTCCATGTATATTTCGCAACAGAAAAATCATATTCGCCAGTTGTAGCAGGCATTTTATTTTGCGGACATAAGATTGCTATAAAGAGAGCAGATGTGTAAATAAAAGTATTTCTTATTACTCTAAGGATACTGGATGATATCTTATAGTCTTTCTGCTTTTTCTTAATCAATGTTACAATACTTATAATTGATTGGATTGTAAGAACGACAGCAATAAGTGTATATCTGAAACTCCACTCAAGAACCCCACATATACAAAGAATAGCAAATATAGATGTTTCAGCTAAACGTACAACACTTTTTTCTATGGAATGATTTCTCTTTGTGATAAGCTCCCATCCCATGAAAAATATTTCGATGATAATTAAAGCAATTAATAAAACTGTTCCCATGATAAATACCTCCAATTTCTTTATTAACTTAAGTATATATTTTTAGAGGAACAATATCAACTAAATACGGGTAAGATGCATTATATAACGGTAAGCTGCACAACTATACGAAAATATCCCGAATTCAGAATTATGAAATCGGGATATTAAATTATTACATCTTTTCAGGACAAGAGATTTTCAATATATTTAGAGCATTTCTGATAACAGTTCTTACCGCAAGGCAAAGGCTTAGGCGAGCTTGTAAGATGTCCTCCTGTTCGCCCTTGATTCTGCATTTGTCATAGAACTTATGGAAGAGTGTAGCAAGGTCTAGGGAATATCTTGTAATCTTGGCAGGGTCATAATCCTTTGCAGCAGCATCAATCGTGTTAGGGAAGGTCGCCATTAATCTGATAAGTTCAATTTCTTCAGGACTGTCAAGCAAACATAATTTATCAGCAGTAAGCTTTTCTGGTTTGATTCCGTCAGCTTCAAGAGCCTTGAAGATAGAGCATATTCTTGCATGTGCATACTGTACATAGAATACAGGGTTGTTTGATGACTGTTCAACAGCTACATCAAGGTCAAACTCAAAGTGAGAATTTGCTTCACGTAGATTGAAGAAGAATCTTGCTGCATCAATAGGTACATCATCAAGAAGAGTTTCAAGTGTTACAGCCTTGCCTGAACGTTTTGAAAGCTTGTACACTTCACCGTTTTTAACGAGCCTTACCATCTGCATGATTACAATATCAAGTCTTGAAGCATCAACACCGAGAGCAATAAGAGCAGCTTTCATTCTCGGAATATATCCGTGATGATCAGCACCAAGAATATCAATAGCCTTATCAAAGCCTCTTGTAACAAGCTTGTTATAGTGGTATGCAATGTCAGGCACAAAATAAGTAGGAATACCGTTTGCTCTTACGAGAACCCTGTCCTTTTCATCACCAAGTTCTGAAGACTTGAACCAGAGTGCGCCTTCCTGTTCGTAAGTATAACCGCTCTTTTTGAGCAGTTCAATTATTTCCTTTACAGCGCCACTCTCATGCAGATAACTCTCTCTGAACCACTTATCATAAACAATACGGTATTTAAGAAGGTCGTCCTCAAGCTTCTGAATATTTTTAGGCAAAGCAAAATCAACGAGAACTTTACGTCTTTCTGACGATTCTGCCTCAACATATTTATCACCATGTATTTCTGCAAAATTCTTTGCATGTTGGATAATATCCTCACCGAGATAAGCATCTTCAGGAATTTCAATACCATCCTTGTAAAGCTGAAGATATCTCACTTCAAGAGAAGTTGCAAACTTTTCAATCTGGTTTCCCGCATCATTGACATAAAATTCTCTTGCTACTGTATAGCCTGCCCAGTCAAGAACTGATGCAAGACAGTCACCGATTGCGCCGCCTCTTGCATTACCAATATGCATAGGGCCTGTTGGGTTTGCAGAAACAAATTCAACAAGAATTTTCTTTCCTGTGCCTGTATCTGTGCGTCCATACATATCATTTTCAGTCAGGACATCAAAAACAACATTGCTAAACCATTTTTTTGAGAGAAAGAAGTTGATGAAACCAGGACCAGCAATTTCACATTTATCAAAGGAAGTTCCATCAAGAACTATTTCCTCGGTAATCATTTCAGCAATCTTTCTTGGAGCTGACTTAAATGCCTTTGCGCATACCATTGCAATGTTTGTTGCAAAATCCCCATGAGACTTATCAGCAGGAATTTCTATATTAAAAACAGGAATAGGGCAAGACTCTACCTTTCCATTTGCAACAAGTCTGCCAAGAGCATCAAGAATAACATTATGGAGTTCGGCAGAAGATGATTTTATAGGATTTATCATATGTTAAATTCCTTTCTTTTTAAAGAATTAAAGCAGTTTTATTACAGAGTCAATTATCCTCGCGTACATTTATAAATACTTCGTTATCCGAAACAAAGCTTGAATTTACATCAATAGTATATTTGAAATATAAATCCCCGCCGTTTTCATTCAGATTGTTGTCAATCTTATGCGCAAAAACGCCTATCATTAAATCGCCATATGGTGTGCCATAATGGCAATGGTGTTTTTTATTCATCTCAATTACAAGGTTTGAAAAGCTTTTTCCTGTTCTTTGCATGGATGCACGTTCATTTCCGTAGCAGGTAAGAATAGTTTTGGAACCTGCAAATCCGGTAGCAGCAGATTCATCATATGTTATTTCAAATCCATTGTCAAGCGGTTTAAATTGTCCTGTGGTTTTAAGCTCTGTTTCCTGTCGGTCATTGTCAACCGACTGTACACTTTTAAGGGTAATGAGTACTTCCTTATTCATTAAAATAAATTCTCCTTATTTCAGCCTATCAGTTAAGTGAGGTAAGATAATCAATATCAATATTTAATACCTCGCCGTCAGGCTGTTGTCCAAGAAATGTCTTGACATGCTCTTCAAACAGGGCAATACTGTCAGATGAATAGAATGTATTGATACCTTTTCCTTCACGTTCAGTCAGCAATTCCTTCTGAGTAAGTACAGCACAAGCATATTTTGCAGCTTCTGCACCAGCAGAGATAAGGGTAACATTCTCTCCCATGTAATCCTGAATTGCATCTAAGAAAAGAGGGTAATGGGTACATCCGAGAATAAGTGTATCAATATTTTCTTTCTTTATTGGTTCAAGGTATTGCTCAAGTACAAGTTTTGAAACCTGATTGTCACGCTGTGCAAATCCATTTTCAGCAAGAGGTACAAGAAGTGCACATGAATTTCCGATTACATGAATATCAGGTCGGATATTTCTAATAGCTTTCCCATATCCACCACATTTTATTGTAAGAGGAGTACCGATAACTCCGACTTTTTTGTTTCTGGTTACTCCGCAAGCTGCCTGAACAGCAGGAATAAGAACTCCTGTAAATGGCATATCAGTAACAATATTCTGATTATTTCCGATTACTGAAGATACAGTTCCACATGCGGCAATAATCATTTTTACATTATGCTGTTTTAGAAAGGCAATAGACTGCCTTGTATATTTAAGTATTGTTTCCTTACTTCTTGTTCCATAAGGAATTCTTGCTGTATCACCGAAATAAACAATATTCTCATTTGGCATAAGCTTGTTAAGCTCTTTTACGCAAGTCAGTCCGCCTATTCCCGAATCAAACACTCCTATTGGATCACTATTCATTTCCAACCTCATTTCTCCGCAGACAAATAATTATTTTTAGTGGAGGTGAAGCAGAAGATAGTGTGGAAAGCCTCCGAGAAAGCGGAGCAGTATATCTGCGGATATCTGATCCGAAAAGTTCAATTATCCTTCAAGAGCAAGCATAATAAGTTTGTCAAGAAGCTCAGGCTGAGAAATTCCCATGTCTTCCATAAGCTTTGGATACATACTTATTGAAGTAAATCCAGGCAGGGTGTTTATTTCATTAAGAATAACTGTACCATCTTCTTTGAGGAAGAAGTCAATTCGTGATAAACCTGAACAATCGACAGCCCTGAAAGCCTTGACAGCAGTTTCTCTGATTTCTCTTGAAACCGTATCTGATATATCAGCTGGGATCTGAAGTCCAGAAGTTCCAAGTATGTACTTTGCCTCATAATCATAGAATTCATTGCAGGAAACTATCTCACCAACGTGAGAAGCAAAAGGTGTGTCTGTTCCGAAAACAGCACATTCAAGTTCACGTCCTACGATTTCTTCTTCAATTATAACTTTTGTATCGTGTGAAAAAGCAATCTTAATTGCATTTTTAAGTTCTTCAAAGTTGCTTGCTTTATTTACTCCGACAGATGAACCGCTGTTTGCAGGCTTTACAAATAAAGGATAATCAAGCTCATCTGCAATATCAGTGCAGATTTCATCAAGCTTATTAAGTTCACATTGCTTAATCTGTCTCCATTTAGCCATTTTTATGCCGTTGCTTTCAAGAACAGTATGAGCAAAAGCTTTGTCCATGCATACAGCAGAAGCAAGACATCCACAGCCAACATAAGGAATTCCTGACATTTCAAGAAGTCCTTGAATCGTACCATCTTCACCGTTTTTTCCATGTAAAACTGGGAAGACAACATCAATCTTTGTTGTTGAATACCCGCCCTCTTCCATCTTGATAATTCCTTTATACATGGGATCAGGCAGAATAACAGCAGGAGCACAGTCAGGATTGGAATCCCATGTACCGAGAGAAATATTTCTGATATCGCCCGGATAGTACAACCAGCGTCCCTTTTTAGTAATTCCAACAGGGATAATTTCATATTTATCTGCCGGCAGATTGGTTATAACATTAGTTGCAGATATCAGCGATATGTCATGTTCGTTAGAAACCCCTCCGAATATAACGGCAACGCGTATTTTAGACATGTAAATTCCTCCAAAAGGCTAAATTATGTAACGGTTACAAAACAATTATATATTATTATATCACAAATCAAACTTCACTGCAATATTTTAATTAATTAAAATACAATAAAAGTATATGAAAACTGTTGGGGTATAATTCTTGCTTGCAGTAATTTATAACAAAATAAGGGTACCAAACCAGAATTAATGGTACCCTTATCTTGATATCAGTATAATTTATTGAATCTCAATAAAATCCTGAGCAGCATATCCTACTGTTGACAAATACTTAACAACATACCAGTTACCTGTAGATCCGTAAACATTAACTGTTGCTCCATTCGGAATAGAGCCAATAACAGCAGATGAAGTGGTAGGGAATTTTCTTATGTTAAGATTAGACCCATCTGTAAATACAACACCTCTTCTTACTGGTGTAGCTTCAACAAAAGGAATGCCGAAGTAATCAGCAAGTGACTGTACAAGGTTTTTAGCAATTGGTGTAAGATTATCTTTTATCCATTTTTCATCTTCTGGATTATCATGGTAACCAAGTTCAGCTAGATTTGCAACAGCTTTTGTTTTTGTTACTTCTCCAAGAGAAGAAGTTGGAACAGCATTTACTTTGGACGGTAAAGGATAAATAGATTCAAGATTATTTGCAATGATGTTTGCTAAGTTCCTGCTAAGATTAGAATAAGGAGAGTAATAAATATCTATTCCTCTTAATTTCCCAGCAAATTCTCCTCCACCAGCATTTGAATGCAAAGCGAGATGAACATCATAATTTCCTGCATTAGATTCCTGTATAGCTCCAGCTGCTGTTCTGGCAGGGTTATTTCTTACATACTGTATACCTGACGAACGAAGATAAGGTTCCATTCTGTCAGCGATCATATTCATATATAACTCTTCATTTCCGCCACTTAAATATGGATTAAATTCTTGAGTTGACGGACTAAGAAATACTATCGGCATAAAAATCACCTCTACACATTATATGCAGAGGTGACTAAACTGACACAAAGCGTTATTATTCGGCTTCTGTTTCAGCAAACTTCTTTACATCATATCTGTTGTAAGCCTTTTCGTTAAGATCAACAGTCTGATTTGCAGTCCATGTGGAAACTAAAGTATCAAATTCTTCATCCTTTATTTCATGAAGAACAGATTTCTTAGAAGAATCATAGTATCCTTCTTTTTCAAGAATGTCCATATAAGAAACAACGTAATAAACTTCGTCCTCCTTAATGAGAACTATGTCGCCGTACTTCATTGAACCATCAAAAAGCTTGTCACAAACAGTTTTTGAAGGAGTAGCTGAATCTTTTTTCACAACTGTTGAATAATCCTGAGTTTCTTCTTCAGTCTGCTCTGGAGTAGGCTGAGCAGCTTCTTCAATCTTTTCAACTCTGGTTGCTGTAATCTGTGCTGGGTATGATTCCATTATTCCGCCATTGTAAGTTATCTTTACATTATCACCAACAATAACATCAGCATCAAGCTTGTCCAGAGTAATCTTATCTGCTGAATTAAGTTCATTGCTTCCTTCCGCAGGCTCAACAGTTATTGTATTGTCAGTAACTTCAAGAACCTTTGCGGTAAATGTTGTTTCATTTGTATTTTCATCAGCGGAATTGGTTTGCGCATCACTTGGCTGAACTTCAATTGCACCTGTTCCATCAGTTAGCAAACCACTATCTGCAGCAGCCTTTTGCTGAGCTTCTGACACGAGATTCTGATAATATGCATTATATTCATCAACAAGTTTATTGAAATCCTCGCCTGATTTGGCCCTGTCAATATAGCTTTCAGCCATCTTTTCAATTTCAGCTTTACCATCTGATTTAAGAAGGTTACCTTCTCCATCCTTAAGTTCCATCTTGATAGAGTTTATGTGTGCATAGTTTTTAGAAATATAATCCTTGATAATATTTTCGTCAACTTTTTCAATGCCTTCGTCACCATAGTAGTAATCAAAAATTGCATTCTTTTTAAGTCCGTTTATAGAAATATCAATACTTGACTGCTGGCTGATGCCATATCCTTCATAAACAGAGCCATAATATTGCCACATCTGTTCAGCAAAACTCTTAACCTGATTAATTTCGTCTTCAGATAAAGTAAGACCTAATTCAGTGAATTTTTCTTCAACAGCTACATACTCCTGCATATATCTTGTTGCTTCATCTTTAATCCATTGTTCAGCATTCTTGCCATCGATAGTTATGCTGAAAACATCAGTCTGACCTTCTTCAAGCTTTGATGTTGCATCAAAATATGCTTCCATAGAGAAATATATATATATTCCTGCTCTTAATTCTGTGTTATTGATTTTAGCTGCCCAGGTTGAAGATTCACCGCAGGCTGCAAGGCTAAGCAACATTACTGCAGAAATTAAAACAGCAGTAACCTTTTTAATAAATGACATTGTCAAAAAACCTCCGTAAAAATAAAATATAATATATTATATCATGCATTTACTTAATTGTCTAGATAAATTACATTTTATGAATATAAAAAATAAGCGTATCCGAAAATAGATACGCTTAATATAACATTATTCAGATTTTGTATCAAGAACGATGTTTATATCAACATCACCATCTTTTCTTGCAAGTGTAAGTGTCATCGTATCGCCTGCTTTGTGCTTATTTTTTATAGAAATAAGCTCATCCATGGTTTCAACCTTTTTACCGTCTGCTTTGATAATTATATCTCCCTCTGAAAGTCCTGCATTTGCAGCACCTGAACCTGAGTCAACTGATATAATCATTACACCACTTGATACCGGGAGGTCATAATATCTCTGTGATGCTGTTGTGATATCTGTACCTGTAATGCCAATTGTAGGTGTCTTATCAACAATATATCCATTATCCATTAATTCGTCGATAAGCGGTACAGCATCGGAAATAGGAATAGCAAATCCAAGTCCCTCGATTGAACTATCAACAAGCTTTGATGAAGTAATGCCGATTACCTGACCATTTTGATTTACCAGAGGACCACCAGAGTTACCTGGGTTAATAGCTGCATCAGTCTGAATAAGCGTCATTGTTGCTTTTCCACCTGTTTTTGTTTCAAAGGATATATCCCTGTCAAGACCTGATACTATTCCCTCGGATGTTGAAAGTCCGAGGCCAGCTGGATAACCTATTGCAACTGCTTTATCACCCATTTCAAGCGATGTAGACTCTCCGAATTCTGCAGGTGTAAGATTATTTGCCTCAATTTTCAGTACAGCAAGGTCGCTGTTAGTATCACTGCCAATAATTTTGGCTTCATATTCTGAATCGTCTGATAAGGTTACTGTAATCTTGCTGGATTTCTCCATCGTTGTCGAATATGAACCACCGCCGAATGACCAGAATCCGAAAACATCACCTGATGGTCCGTCATACTTAGTGACTTCGCTTTCAATAACGTGAGCATTTGTAATGATATATCCATCCTTGCTCATAACAATACCCGTTCCTGTACCTGAACCATTTGAAAATTCAGAGCTTACCAGAACAACAGACGGGGTCATTTTCTTTACAATTTCCTTTGTAGTCAAGGTTTCTGCTGAAGTCGGATTGTTTACAAGGTGTGTTACATTATTTTCAGCAGATGAATTCTCTTCAGTTGTCTGATAAGAATGTTCTGACGGTGAAACAGTGTTACTTACAATATCTGAATTATCAAACATAGTGTTAGATAAGTATGCTCCGCCAAATCCTGATGCACCTCCGATTATTGCAACTGAAAGAACAAATGCAATAACCTTAGCAGTTTTATTCTTTTTTTTAGGAGCAGAAGGCTCTAAATCAATAGCATTGTTTTTGTTAAAATCATTAAAGTTTTCGTACATAAATAATCTTCCTTTCAAATCTTTATGAGGTTAAGAATGTTTTAAAAATTTGTCAGAGGAAACAAAACTCTGTAAGAAATTATCTTTCCGTAATATCAACCTGCCTTTTATTAAGTTTATGTCTATATTGTAATTTTGCAGTGTGATAAATATGTGAATCAATGCTGAAAAGTTTAAGTTGATACAAGGATAATTATATTAAATCAGAGTGATTATGAAATTTATTATGTATAATTATCCACATTTATATACCTGATAAATTCATAAAAAATATATCATTATGTATATTTATAAACATAAAAAACCGCCTTTTCAGGCGGTTTATTTTTTAAATATCAACTGGTGTCTTTGTAGCTGCTTCAGTAATTTTAATACTGAAAAATGTTGCATAATAATCATCAACATCGTTAACAGTATCATAAGTAAGATTCATTGTGAATTCTACATCAAATGTATTACAGCTTAAAGTCTTTACATAAACCAGATCCTGATCTATTCCCTCAGTTCCTGTCATCTTTCCTTTCGCTTCAACAGCATACTTAGCCGCAAGCTGAGCAGATTTTTGCTCAAAATATTTCTCAGCTGTTGGGCGGTCAAGAACACAGGTTATTTCCTGCATATATCCATTCAGAAAGTAATTATCCTGCTTACTGTCATAATTAAAGAAATATGTAATTATAGAATCATCAGCATAGTAATATGCTGCATCAGCCGGAATAAGATTTCTGACTTCAATAATTTCTGTATCGTTATTAATGCTCCATATTTCTGTGTCCGTTTCGTAATAGAGATCAATTCCGTCCTTCTGAAGACTGATTATTTTATTAATATCCATTCCAAGTCTTACTTTGGTAAGGATGCCTGCATATTCAGCCTGTGCTTTAGCAGTTTCTTCTTTTTTACATGAGGAAAACAACATACAGCATAGAATTACGGACATAAGAACACATAGTAGCTTTTTCATAAAGGCCTCCATGATAATATATCTAATTAAGGTAAAAACAAATAATTATGTAAAATTTAATATTATTATAAAGCATAATGATAATATTGTCAATGCTTTAGTTGAATTTACCATAATAATTATGCAAAATAACGAAGAATGGGAAGAAAATAATTCTTCCCATTTAAAATTAATTACATTTCGTAAACTTGTTCGCTTGTGAGCAGCGTGAAGTTATTTTCGTTTAGTGCTTCAATAGCTCTGTCATTGTTGTCAACACGGAAAATAACATAAGCCTGATCTTCAGATTTGGATATAAATGCATACATATATTCAACAGAAATATTTGAAGCATAGAGTGTATCCATAGCGTCTGCAAGTCCGCCCGGCTTATCGGAAATACCAATTGCAATAACATTTGTAAGTGAAACCGTGCAATTTGCATTTTTAAGAATTTCAATGGTTTTCTCCGGCTTGTTCACAATAAGTCTAAGAATTCCGAAATCTCTGGTATCAGCTATTGACAATGCACGGATATCAATATCATTTTCCTTAAGCAATCTTGTTATTCCGGAAAGTCTGCCAGGCTTATTCTCTACAAAAATAGAAATCTGCTTAATTAACATAATGATCCCTCCTAATTTTAGTGAAGCTTACGTTTATCTACAACCCTTACAGCCTTGCCTTCAAATCTTGTGAGGGTTTTAGGTTCTACGAGAGTGATTTTAGCTGAAATACCAAGTGTTGATTCAATTGCAGCCTTAATTGCACGTTCCTGTTCTTCAAGGCTCTTTACAGTATCAGAGAACATTTCATCTGTAAGTTCTACCTTAATTTCTAAAGTATCAGTATTGTTAACTCTGTCAACGATAAGCTGATAATGAGGTGATGTGTTTCCAAGAGAAAGAAGTACAGATTCAACCTGTGAAGGGAATACATTTACACCCCTGATGATAAGCATATCATCAGTACGTCCCTTAGGCTTGAGCATTTTAATAAGAGTACGTCCGCATGAACACTTTTCTCTTGAGAGAATACCGATATCTTTTGTTCTGTATCTGATTACAGGGAATGCTTCCTTAGAAATGCAGGTGAATACAAGTTCTCCCTGTTCACCTTCCGGAAGAACCCTTCCAGTATCAGGGTCAATTGTTTCTACAATGAAATTATCCTCATTTATATGCATTCCTGTCTGTTCTTCGCATTCAAAAGCAACACCAGGTCCTACAATTTCAGTAAGTCCGTAAATGTCATATGCTTTCAATCCGAGCTTGTTCTGTATTTCAGTTCGCATTTCTTCTGTCCAAGGTTCAGCGCCGAAAACACCGATTTTAAGCTTTATGTCATCCTTGGTAATTCCCATTTCATTCATTGTTTCAGCAAGGAAAAGAGCATAAGAAGGAGTACAGCAGATAACAGTTGAACCAAAGTCCTTGATTATATTAATCTGCCTTTGTGTATTACCCGTTGAAACAGGAATAACAGTAAGTCCAGCTTTCTCAGCACCGCCGTGCATTCCAAGACCACCTGTAAATAATCCATAACCATATGAAACCTGCATAAAGTCTTTTTTACTTGCTCCTGCAGCGGTCAGAGCCCTTGCGCAGCAGTCTGCCCACATATCAAGGTCATTCTGTGTGTATCCTACAACAATCTGCTTACCTGTTGTTCCGGAGGAAGCATGAAGTCTTACAACCTGATCCATAGGAACAGCAAACATGCCATAAGGATATGTATCACGAAGATCCTGCTTAATAACAAAAGGAAGCTTGTAAAGATCTTCGACACTTCTTATGTCATCAGGTGTTACTCCTATTGCCTCCATCTTTTCACGATAGAACGGAACATTCTTATAAACACGCCTTATAGTCTGTGAAAGTCTGAAACTCTGCAGCGCGCGCATTTCATCTTTTGTGGCACATTCAATTGATTCGTTCCAATACTTTGACATTATATAACTCCTCCCAGCTATGCTGTTACTTCTTTTTTTTACCGTTATTAATAAATTCAGATATTTGTCGAACCGTCAGTGAAGTGACACATCCAATGAGAAAAACTGTCCAGTAAATTAAAATACATTGAATAATATTATCTATAAATGATAAGAGAAAAGGTACAAAAATAATTATAGTGCATACAACATTTACACCTAGACAAATCAGTACATCCCTGAATTTATGTATATAAAACTGACTGATTGCGCCAATAATTATAAATCCCGAAGGTATCGTTACATATGCTCCAAAAAATATTATATCGAAAGCATTTTCCTCCGGTGATATCCTTACCAATGCAGGCATTAGAGTGACAATCAAAGTGATAAGATAGATAATGGTTATAGTTAATAAGTAATGTTTAATGTTCTCTCTTGTCACCTTTCTACCATCTCCAGTATCATGCATTGTAAGGTACTATTAGCAGTTTTTGCCTAATTCAAATGCTTTCTTATTAAGCTCAAGAAATTTAGCAGGTACGCACTGTTCGATTGCATTTTGCCAGAGCTTATCTTCAAAATCTGTTTTTGAAGCAACAACGCCCATGAGAACAACGTTGGAAGCCTTGGAGTTTCCTGCCTGTTCAGCAAGTGAAAGAGCGTCAACAGCAGTTACTTCAATATTCAACTTCTTTATTTTTTCAACAATATCATCAGGATACTGAGCAGCGCCTGTAATTACAGGCATCGGATCAAGCTTCTGTGTTGAAGTAATAAGCTTTCCGCCCTTTTTAAGGAAGGACAGCCATCTTGCCGATTCAAGCTGTTCAAATGAGATAATAACATCAGCCTCACCCCTTTCAATAACAGGGGAGAAGACCTTATCTCCATACTTTACATATGTAACAACGGAGCCGCCTCTCTGGGACATTCCGTGTACTTCGGAAACTTTGACATCATAGCCTTGAGCCAGAAGTACATTTCCGAGAAGACGTGAAGCAAGCAGGGATCCCTGTCCGCCAACGCCAACAATCATAATTGATTTAGTTTCCATTATAGCACCTCAATTTATTTAACTAAAGTTAGTTTGTTTTGATTTGAACACACTTTCAATAAGAGAGCGATATTGATTTTCAAGGATGGGATCATTAATTGGAAAGCGTTCTTTAAGCCTGTCAAGTATGTATTCAATGCTTGAGTTGTCATAGATCATGTTATTTGATAAATCAACAATGTAGTTAAAACATTCAATAAGCTGTTTTTTATTACAAAAGGGTTTATGAATCTGTTTAAGATTCTTAAACATCTCCTGAGTAATTTCCATGCCACGAGAACATTTATCACATACAACATAATAATTCTTTGTGTACCAGAAAACAGGAATAAAACAAATATGTATTCTGAATACACGTCTTGCAAGATAATGCATTGTAATACCACAATTCGGACAGTACATCATTCCTAATGCAATACTTTTCCAAATTCTTTCTCCCCAACCATAAATCATGTCAATTCTCCTTATTGCATATTAATTGTTAACAAAAGAAAGTGTATGTAAGACTTATTCAGTAATTGCGCCAAACTTGCAGACTTCGGTACAAATTCCGCATCCGACGCACTGTGTATGGTCAATAACAGCCTTTCCATCCTTCATGGAAATTGAAGGACATCCAAGCTTCAGACATGCTTTACAGCCCTTACATTTATCAGAGCTTACTTTAAGAGAAGCATTATGTTTAACATATTTGAGAAGTGCGCAAGGTCTTCTTGATATTATTACAGAAGCCTCATCTGCAGCAAGTTCTTCCTTGACTGCTGCTTCTGTTTCAGCAAGATTATATGGATCAACAACCCTTACGCGCTTTATGCCAATAGCCTTGCAAAGCTGTTCAAGGTTAACAGCGGCAGCAGGATCACCCTTGAGATTCATACCTGTAGTAGGATTCTGCTGATGGCCTGTCATACCTGTGATTGAGTTATCAAGAATAATTACAGTAGAATTAGTTGAGTTGTACGCAATATTTACAAGGCCTGTCATACCACTGTGCATGAAAGTTGAGTCACCGATAACTGCAACTGACTTGTGTTCTGATTCTTCGCCTCTTGCCCTGTTGAATCCGTGCAGAGCACTAATTGACGCACCCATACAAATAGTTGTATCCATTGCATTGAGTGGAGCACTAGCACCAAGAGTATAACATCCGATATCTCCGGATACAGTAACCTTAAGCTTTGAAAGGCAATAGAACAAGCCTCTGTGAGGACAGCCTGAACACATAACAGGAGGTCTTACAGGAACATTTTCAGAGAAGTTTATGCAATCATTTTTCTTGCCAAGAAGCTTATCAGCAAGAATTGCCTGTGAGAATTCACCTATAACAGGGAAGAGTTCCTTGCCAATAACGTTAATTCCAAGCTTTTTACAGTGTGTTTCAATTATGTCATCAAGTTCTTCGATTACATATACAGTTTTGTATTTCTTAGCAAAATTCTTGATAAGATCAACAGGAAGTGGATTTACAATTCCAAGTTTAAGGTATGAAACTGTATCGCCCATAACTTCCTTTGCGTACTGATATGAAATACCACTTGTGATAATACCTACTTCAGTATTGTTATCTTCAATTGTATTAAGAGAAGATGTTTCAGCAAATTCACGGATTTTATTAGTACGTTCCTCTACAAAAACGTGTCTGCTCTTTGCGTATGCAGGCATCATTACAAATTTCTGAGGATTCTTTGTATATTCCTTAAGTGCTGTTTCATTTCTGTCACAAAGTTCAACGGATGACTGTGAATGAGCAACTCTTGTACAAAGTCTTACTATTACAGGAGTATCAAATTTTTCAGAAAATTCATAAGCCTGCTTGACAAATTCCTTACATTCTGAAGAATCTGAAGGTTCAAGCATCATAACCTTTGAGGCAATTGCATGATGTCTTGAATCCTGCTCATTCTGTGATGAATGCATTCCAGGGTCATCTGCAACAGCAATAACCATACCTCCGTTTACGCCTGTATAAGCGGCAGTATAAAGAGGGTCAGCAGCAACGTTAAGACCAACATGCTTCATAGCACAAAAAGAACGTGCACCTGCGATTGAAGCACCTATAGCAACTTCCATGGCAACCTTTTCATTTGGAGCCCATTCAGCATAGATTTCTTCATATTTTGCAACACATTCTGTAATTTCTGTTGATGGAGTACCAGGGTAACTTGAAGCGACAGTAACACCTGCTTCATATAATCCTCTGGCAAAAGCGTCATTACCAAGCATTAGCTTTTTCATAAAAAATATATCCTTTCTTTTAGAAATATGCTTATTTAAGCATAAAATTAATAAATCACTTTATGCAAATACTTAACTGAGGGAAAGAAACATTGCAAAAATCAGTTTTATAGCATACATATTAATAATTATATCATATTTTTTGTAGAATGGAAGTGCTTAAGGGAAATTTATTATAAAAAAAGCAGAAGAAGTCATGATTGTTGTAATACATTCTTACAAATGAATTTTCAAGCATTCTACAAATAAATACTTAAATTTGTGTTTCAAATCAAGACTTGAGTATACTTCTTTGCTTAAAGTATAAATCTGTTTTCTAGCTTCAAGCAATTCATTTTTTTCAATTTTAGAGTTACCATAGTATGCTCTTAAAGACAAATTCAGAATATTCTGAGCATAGTCATTTCCAAAAATCTCTTTATCAGAGAGATAATCAGAAAATTCCTTGTATGTCATACTTCCCTGAGAAATACCACAGAAAAGCATGAGCTTTTTTAAATACTGATATATATTCAGAATTGCTTTGTTACTGTCAGAGTTATTGATTTTTGAAGAATTGACATATTCTATAACCAATCTCCTTATCAGCACAAAAGCTATTATACTGACTGATAATACTATTAAAAGAAAATAAGGATTAATTTTCTTTTCTTCAGACTTTTCAGGTGTTGGCAATATTTCTGTTTCAGAAACAGATTCTGAAATGCTTGTTTCAAATGAAGTCAGTGAATCTGAAACATCCGGCTTTGTAGTTGTAGGTAAAGCTGATGTTTCCGGTTCAGTTTCTGATTCTGACGTAAGTGAATCTGTAGGTTTTGTTGTTCTGATATTTCCATATCCACTTGTTACTTCAACAGGATACCAGCCATACCCATCAAGGTATATTTCAACCCATGCATGACCTCTTTTGTCTGTAACAGAAACTGAATATGTTTCCCCATTAACTGCTCCCTCAGGAAAATCCTTGTCCTTTATGACATAACCTTCAGCATATCTTGCAGGAATCCCGCAATATCTGAACAGCAGGACGGCTGAGGATGAAAAGTGAGAACATGAGCCTTTTCTTGTTTCTGCAAGAAACTTTGTAACAAAATCCTCACCAGGTTTAAGAGTTTCTGTTTTAAGGCTGTACAGGCAGTTTTCGGACAGCCATTTCTTTACATGATTTATAACAAACAAATCAGTTTCATAAGCTTCATTATTCTGACGAAGTTGAGATAACTCTGTTTCAAAGTCATCGTCAAAAACTTCCCCAGCAGCAGTAAAGTCATCCGGTAATTGCAGATATGTTTCATATACATATTCACGATATGCTACTTCTGCAACTGAAGGGTTATTATCTTTTTGAAAATTTGAAAGACTTAGAATTTTGTCAGTACTCATAAAATTATCAGGCATATAACTGTATACATCATATTCATTGTTTTTATAATCGCCTGTATAATACAAATCATAATATGACTCAAATCCACTTACAGAAGATTGGTTAATGTTGTATGGAATATATATATAACGTTTATTTGCATTAACATTTTTAATGCTGAAATACTGGATATTTACATTTTTAGCATTTGTCCAGTATTGTTTTTCCCAGAAAAAACTGCTGAATAATGATGGATTAAAGCTGTCGGCTGAATAATGTCCGCTGATTTCATCAAACTGGTTTTTGCTGTCGTCCGAAAGCTCATTCCATCTGTTGTTTTTATATACAACACCTGTAAAGCCTTTAAGGTAAACAGTTTCATCAGTTTTTAAAAGGGATACTTCAAGTACGGTTTTGTTGTCAAATCTTATATTGTCATTATTTTTTAAATTACCGTGATTAATTGCTCCTGAAGATTTTTGGGGTTTGAAAACTGATTTTATATCATTACTTAATTTTTCAAAGCTGAAATCCTCAAAATAATCCTGAATATCCTGCCTGGTTATATCAATTTTTTCTGGGCGTTCATATCCTGATAACTTGGTTAATAAAAAAGCACTGAAAAAACTTACAAGAACTATTAATGCAAGAACAGAAGCCCCCTGAACAGAAGCCTTTTTGTTTGCAGACAGGTATTTGCTTTTGTCAACACAGTACAATTCAGTTATTTCAGCGCATATAATGCCAGCCCAGTATGCAATAAGAGCAGAGAAAGCAGCATAATTCGGAACAAGTCCGTAGAACAATACAAGTTCAAGTAATGGAAATGTTCCTATAAATGCAATAACAATACTGGTTTTATAAAATGTACCCAGGCACACAATAAAGCAAATCAGGAATTCAACGGCAATTATCAGCAACGCTGTATCAAATTGAACAGTTGCTGGATTCATAAGTGCAGAAAACTGTGTGTTTTCATAATTATATGATGTTGCTGACATATAGGAATTTGCAATATAGATAAGCCCATTTATAAGTCTGTTTTTAAGTATAAAAATAAGGTTAAGGTATATCCATATAACCAGCGCTGTGCAAATAATCATAGCTTTCTTTTTAAGAAATATAATAAGGCACATTACAGTACAAAAAAGCAAAGGCAAAATCACAGCTGTATAATTGAAGCTGATTTTAATGCCTGAAATAAAGCAGAATACTGAACCGTAAACTCCCATGAGAACTAACATGAATTTCAGAATATAAATATACACTGTATTTTTTTCTTTTTTATCAATATTAAGTACAGCGCTAAGAGTGACAATATCTGTCTTTTTTCTTTTGCTTATTTTCATAATAATCTCCATTACATTTGCTATTTATTCAGGTCTTGAACCTGAACTGGGTTTAGCTAAGCAAAATGCTGCTTTGAAATTTGCAGAAAAGAATAAATAGCTGTGTGAAAAGTTTTTTTCACGCTACTATCCTTAAAGTATAATATTTAGTGAACAGCCTGAATTTGCATCAAAGGGAATATACTCATCTATACCCGTTGAAAGTACAAGCGTAGTCTGAATTTTTTCAGAATCAAGGAAAGGCTGAATAAAAGTAATTGTGCCATTATATATCTCCCTGAATTGTGCAAACCGTCCGAATGACCATTCAGGAGAAATATAGACTATATGGGAATAACTGTTAGGCGTAAGATTCAATGAAATGAAGTTATCTATAAAGCTGTGTTTCGTGTTTTCGACAATGATAGTAAAAATCTTATCTGAAAGTTCGTCCTTGTTTGCAATAAGATCAAACTTGTTTTCATTTATTTCATTGCTGTTCATAATATAAAACCCAGAATTATTTTCGGAAGCAAGGTTTCCGACTGAAAGCAGAATATCAAGTGCTTTGTCATATAAAACAATACTTTTGCATTCAGATACTTCACATATAATAAGAATGGAGTTTATACTGTTGGCTGAAAACTCTTTTACAATAAGTTCATCCTTCTTACTGCTTAGTTTCCAGTGAACACGATTCTGACTGTCACCGTCATGAAATTCACGTAGGTCAAATATTTCTGAACAGTCATTTCCTGTTTTATTCGGATAATATGTGTTTGTTTCTATATCAGTAAGACATGAATTTTCAACATACCCGTATGCCGGTAAAGCAACAGGCATAATAACAATTTGTGAAGTCAAATCAGATTTTCTTGAAAATCTGATTAGCTTCAGCAAATCAAAAACAGTATATTTAACTACAGAAACTTCAACCTTATCACAGTGATAGTAACTAAGATTAAGGCTTATCGTTTGTTCGGAATATGCAGGGAGAGGCGTGTTTATATCCTGAAATCTTGCCTTGCCGTCAAATTTGGTTATATATTTTATTTTAAGTTTAATATTGCAAACAGGCAAAAAACACTTGTTTGCTAATTTTAGATTTATGGAAGCAGAATCATTTCGAGAGCAGACGTTGGTTTCATTCTCAAATTCAAAACTAATGTTTCTTATAAGTATTATTGCTGAAGCAAAAAGAAACAGAAGTAATATGAGAAGTGTTATAAGTGTTATAAATGAAAGTGTGTCCTGATAACATGCATAGAAAACGACAGATAATATAAGTAGAACAAAATAAAAAAATCTCATATCTTATAAATTTGGTACCTCATTGTTTCTCATTATTTCTTCAAGCACCGAGTATGCACTAGTACCATTTGCCCTTGTTCTGGAGGACATTACTATTCGATGTGCGCAGACATCCTTGAATACATATCTCACATCTTCAGGAAGAGCAAAATCCCTGCCTCTTAGCATTGCGGCTGCTTTAGTCATTGCTGCAACTGCAACAGTTCCTCTTGGACTGATGCCGAGACTGATTGCAGGGTGCTTCCTTGTAGCTGCGGCAAGGTTGGCAATATAAGCATATATTTTGTCGTCAATATAAATATTGTCGCATGAATCCTGCATTTCTACAATGTCATCGGGAAAAGCAACAGGTTTAATTTTGCTAAGAGCATTGCTGCTTTGCTTTGACTTCATAATATTGATTTCACTTTGAATATCAGGATAACCCATCGACAGTTTTACAATAAATCTGTCAAGTTGTGATTCAGGAAGAAGCTGAGTACCTGCAGAACCGGCAGGGTTCTGTGTTGCAATTACAATAAACGGCTCAGGTAGATGTCTTGTTACTCCATCAACTGTAACAGATCCCTCTTCCATGACTTCCAGAAGAGCTGACTGTGTTTTGCTTGAAGTACGGTTGATTTCGTCCGCAAGAAACATACTGCAGCATGCAGCACCCGGCTTATATTCAAAAGCCTGTGTCTGTTTGTTATATATATTGAATCCGACAACATCACTTGGAAGTACATCAGGAGTAAACTGCATACGCTTGAAATCAAGTGCCATTGACTTTGAAAAAGCAACAGCAAGTGTTGTTTTTCCAACTCCAGGTATATCTTCAAGAAGAATATGACCTCTTGAAAGAATTGCAAGCATACATTTGATTATAATTTCATCTTTTCCGATGACAGCCTTTCGCACCTCTGAAATAACATTCTTAACCATATTGATAGATGAAGAATTTATGTTTGTCTGTGACATTTTTGTTCCCCTTATTTTACATAATACATTAACAGTATATCACATTTTTCTAAAAAAACAAATTACAATTTATATACAAATAACAATTATATTATTAGAATAATATGACATTTTGCAATCTTATTATTAACATATTTTGATATTAATTTGCAATGTTTAATTAATATTTATTTTTTATATGTGTTAAATTGAAAAACCTCCTTGAAAAAAAATAGAAAATGAAGTATAATATTATAAAATTAACGATGTGACGACAATATGCTAAAAGCTAATGTAGTCAGAAACGGAGCTTGTTATGAATGAGAATAAATTTACCGTCTCTTTAAAAGCAATAATTGATGAGTTTCAGCTTGAAGCCGTTTATCTTCCGATGGATGCAGAAAATATCCTGATTGATGAAACAGACATTAATCGCCCTGGTCTTCAGCTTATGGGTTTCTATGAATATTTCAGCAATGCAAGAATCCAGATTGTTGGAAAGATGGAGTTTGCTTATCTTTCAACAATTGATGAGGCTACAAGATATGAACGTATTGATAGACTTTTTGAACAGAAAATACCTGCACTTATTATTTCAAGAGAGCTTCCATATTTTCCTGAAATGGTTGAACTTGCAAAAAAACATGGGATGCCTCTTTTAAGAAGTAAGGAAAGTACATCAAGCTTTATGGCATCGTTAATTGCCTTTCTTAATCTGCACCTTGCTCCAAGAATAACACGTCATGGTGTTCTTATTGAAGTATACGGCGAAGGAATGCTTATTCTCGGTGAAAGCGGAGTAGGTAAGAGTGAAACTGCTGTTGAGCTTATCAAAAGAGGTCACAGACTCGTTGCTGATGATGCTGTTGAAATCAGAAAAGTTTCAAATATAAGCCTTGTTGGTACTTCACCTGAAAATATCCGTCACTTCCTTGAAATCAGAGGTATCGGAATTGTCAACGCAAGAAGACTTTTCGGTATGGGAGCTGTAAAGGTAACTGAAAAAATTGACATGATAGTTGAGCTTGAACCATGGGACAGCGAGAAGGTTTATGACCGTATGGGCGTTGATAATGAGTTTACATCAATTCTTGGCGTAAAAATTCCTTGCAATACAATTCCTGTAAAGCCAGGACGTAATCTTGCTGTAATTCTTGAAGTTGCTGCTATGAATAACCGTCAGAAGAAGATGGGCTATAATGCTGCTCAGGAACTTCTTGATAACCTTGGACTTGATATGGATAAGAAAGAAACAGTTAAAAAATGGGATATATTCTGATAATAGATAATGGAGGATACTATATAAAATGCTGATACAGGCCGATACACATACTCACACCATTGCTTCGACACACGCTTACTCAACCGTTTATGAAATGGCACAGGCAGCCTCTCAGAAAGGTCTGAAGGCGCTTGCCATAACTGACCATACACCTGCTTCACAGGACGGGCCTCATATCTGGCATTTTCATAATCTGAAAAGAGCATTACCAAGACAGCTTTGCGGAGTAAACCTTATTTTCGGAGCAGAAGCAAGTATTATTGATTACAAGGGCAAGCTGGATTTTGATGATAACGAGTGTTCAAAACTTGAATGGATTATTGCCTCAGTTCACGATGCTCCTGCTCCTGTTGATGGAATAAGCGATCCGACACAGCTATATCTTAATGTTGCTGAAAATCCGTTTATAGATGTAATCGGGCATTGTGCAAATATAAGATTTACTTTTGATTATGAAAAATGCCTTAAGAAATTGAAGGAATATGAAAAGCTTGTAGAGATAAATGAAAATACTATTCTTTACAAGAAAACTACTGATAATTACAAGGAAATAATAAGGATTTGCAAGAAATACGAAATTCCTGTTGTTGTTAATACAGATGCTCATTTTATGGGAGTAGTAGGAGAGGTTTCAGCTTCTGAAAAATTGCTTGAAGAACAGAACTTCCCGAAAAAACTTATTGTAAATTCAGATTGGGATGTATTAAAAGAGTTTATCAACAAAAAGCGTGGAAAGATTTTTGAATAAAAAGCATATTTATTTTATTATAAATATAATGAAAGTTGGGTTTCGGGATAATGATTGACTGCGTTAGTATTTATAATCTTGCAATCAGTTTGGGCTGTAAGGCTGAAAAAGGAAAAAATCTCAGGAATTATACAACTATAAAAATTGGTGGAGCTTGTCCGTTGTTTATTGAAGTTAACTGCGCTGATTCATGCAGGGAGCTTGTAAAAAAGTGCAATGAAATGTCTGTTCCTTTTGTCATTTTAGGAAAAGGGTCAAATGTAATAATTGATGACAATGGTATTGATTCTGTTGTATTGTATATGGGCAGTGATTTTTCGGATATAAAGCTGACAGATGAGAATACCATCTTCTGTAATGCAGGTGCTCCGCTTTCTAGGCTGTGCCAGTTTGCACTTGAAAACAGCCTGAGCGGACTTGAATTTGCATGGGGAATTCCAGGAACAGTTGGCGGAGCAGTGTACATGAATGCGGGTGCGTACGGCGGGGAAATCAAGGATGTAATATTATCTGCATCTGCGTGCGATAAAAACGGAAACATATTTGAGTATAAAAACCAGGAAATGAATCTGTCATATCGAAAAAGTGTTTTCAGCGATAATAAGCAGATTATTCTTTCTGCGTGTTTTAAACTGCATAAGGATACTCCTGAAAACATAAAGAGCAGAATGGCAGAACTTCTGGAGAAGAGAAAATCCAAACAGCCGCTTGAATATCCAAGCGCAGGAAGTATGTTCAAAAGACCGGAGGGCAATTATGCCGCTGTACTTATTGAGCAGTCCGGACTTAAAGGCTTAAATATAGGTGGGGCTGAAGTAAGTACAAAGCATAGTGGGTTTGTTATAAATAAAGATAATGCATCTTTTGATGACATGATGAAGCTTATTCAGAATGTAAAAGATATTGTATTTGAAAAAACAGGCTATATGCTGGAGCATGAGCCTATTATATTGTCTGATAGAAAAGATTGAAATGTAAAAACATCAAAAGGGTAGGCATGTTTTCTAAGGAAGCATGGTCATAAAAATAAATCAATGGGGGAAGGTATATGCGTTTTCTTATAATTACAGGATTGTCCGGTTCAGGAAAATCCGGTGTAATTAATGTTCTTGAAGATATGGGCTATTATTGTATTGATAATATACCTCCTCAGCTTATCCCGAAATTTGCGGATATATGTCTGCAGTCTAAGGAAGGTCATATAAACAAGGTTGCAATAGTTACTGATGTCAGGGGAGGAGAATTTTTCTTTGAGTTTGATAAGGGTATACAGACGCTTAAAGAAAGCGGAATTGATGTGTCAATTCTTTTCCTTGATGCATCTGATGATGTGCTTATAAAGCGATACAAGGAGACAAGAAGAAAGCATCCTCTTGATGAACAGGCATATGGAAGCCTGCAAAAGGCTATTGATACAGAGCGTGAGATATTTGCATCAGTCCGTGAAGCTGCTGATTATTACATTGATACTTCAGAGTTGTCAATGGCACAGCTGAAAGAAACTGTTCATTCATTGTTCCTTGACAATCCGAACCAGTCAATGGTTATAAAAGTTATGTCATTCGGATATAAATATGGTATTTCAAGGGAAGCAGATCTTGTTTTTGATGTAAGATGTTTACCCAATCCTTTCTATGTGAAGGAACTTAAAAACCATACAGGTCTTGAAAGCTGTGTTTCTGATTTTGTGCTTAAGTTTGAACAGTCAACTGAGTTATTAAAGAAACTTAAGGATCTTCTTGACTTTCTTATTCCATTATATATACAAGAGGGTAAGAGCCAGCTTGTAATATCGTTTGGATGTACAGGCGGAAAGCACAGATCTGTTACCTTTGCTGAGGCAATCTATAAATACCTGAACGGCAAGGATTATTCGTGCCGAATATCTCACAGAGATGTCGGCAAGCATTAAAATGGAGAGTTTGATATGTCTTTTTCATATTCTGTCAAGAAAGAATTATGCTCTTTGATAGAGGACAGAGAACAGAAGTATTCCTGTTTTTACGGAATGCTTTTGTTTTGTAAGCAGTTTACCCCAGAAATGATAATGTTCCAGACAGAAAATGATATTACTGCAGAATTGTTTTGCAAGCTTGCAGATGATATTCTCTGCGATAAAAAAGTAGTTACTGTTGTTAAGAATGAAAAGAAAAATAAAGTAATACTTTATTATCTTAGTATTGAGCAGGAACATCACAGAGATAAGATTATTTATCTTTATCATATTTCAAGCAGGAAGATTATACATAGAATTCAGTGGGATATAATAAATCAGAATAATATGCTCAGCTTTATAGCAGGAGCATTCTTGTCATGCGGAAGTATAACCGAACCATTGAAGGAGTACCACCTTGAAATGGTTATCCCATATCCTGAACTATGCGAAGATGTTATTACGCTTATGCAGTCAATTGATATAAACTTCAAGCATACCGAGCGAAAGGGTATGGATATTCTTTATTTGAAGGAAAGCGAGCAGATTGAAGATTTCCTGACATCAATGGGTGCAACAATGTCTTCAATTGAACTTATGAATGTAAAAATTTATAAAGATGTTAGAAATAAAGCAAACAGAATTGCGAACTGTGATGCTGCAAATATTGAGCGTACACTTAAAGCCAGTGAGAATCAGATTAAAGATATAGAATATATTGCGGCAACTGTTGGACTTAATTATCTTTCCAAAGAATTGCAGAATATTGCAGAAGTAAGGATGGAGTATCCTGAATGCTCATTAAGAGAAATCGGGGAGATGCTTGACAAGCCCCTTGGCAGATCAGGAGCAAATCACAGACTCAGGAGAATTTCAGAAATAGCTGAAGAATTGCGAGAAAAAAAGGAAAAGTCCGATGAATGATTTTGTTCACCTCCATGTGCATAGTCCATACAGCCTTCTTGATGGTGCATGCAAGATAAAAGAGCTTGTTGCACATGTCAAGGAACTAGGGCAGAGTGCGGTTGCTATTACCGACCACGGATGTATGTATGGTGTAATTGAGTTTTATTCCGAGGCTAAAGCTCAAGGCGTAAAACCTATTATTGGGTGCGAAGTTTATGTTGCCCCAAGGAGTAGGTTTGATAAGGTACATCATTTAGACAGCAAGCCTTATCACCTTGTACTTTTATGTAAGGACAACGAGGGATATCAGAACCTTATAAAGCTTGTGTCTATCGGGTATACTGAAGGTTTTTACAATAAACCAAGAGTTGATATAGAGACCTTGCGTAAATACAGCAAAGGTCTTATTGCTTTGTCCGGATGTCTTGCAGGTGAGATTGCAAGACTACTTGTGAACGGTGAATATGATAATGCTAAAAAAACAGCTTTGCTGTATAATGATATTTTCGATAAGGGGAACTATTATCTTGAAGTGCAGAATCATCGTATATCAGAGCAGATAAAGATTATCCCGCTTATATGCAGGCTTTCAGAAGAAACAGGTATTCCTCTTGTTGCAACAAACGATGCTCACTATATAGAGAAATCAGATGCAAAAATGCAGAAGATTCTGCTGTCTATACAGACAAACAAACTTCTGGATGAACCTAATGCTATGGCTTTCCCAAATGATGAATTCTATATAAAATCTACAGAAGAAATGACACAATTATTTAAGAACTGCCCGTCAGCAGTAGAGAACACAACTGCTATCGCAGAAAAGTGTAATGTTGAATTTGAGTTTGGTGTAATCAAACTTCCTAAATTCTATATTGATAAAGATATAGACAATGCTGATTATTTCAGAAATCTTTGCTATATGGGCATGAAGAAAAGATATGGCAACAATCCGTCACAGGAAGTTCTTGACCGTATGGAACATGAGCTTGATATAGTTATAAAAATGGGCTATACAGACTATTATCTGATTGTCTGGGATTTTATAAGATTTGCACGTGAACATGATATTCCGGTGGGACCTGGAAGAGGCTCAGGTGCGGGAAGTATTGCAGCATATTGTATAGGAATTACAAGTATTGACCCGATGAAGTACGGACTTCTTTTTGAAAGATTCCTTAACCCTGAAAGAGTGTCAATGCCTGACTTTGATATAGATTTCTGCTATGAGGGAAGACAGCGTGTTATTGATTATGTTGTTGAGAAGTATGGTTCAGACAGAGTTGCGCAGATCATTACTTTCGGAACTATGGCGGCAAAAGCAGCTGTTCGTGATGTCGGCAGAGTTATGAATTTGTCATATCAGCTTGTGGACAGCGTTGCTAAACTTATTCCATATGAATTGCATATAACTCTTGATAAAGCGTTAAATTCAAGTAAGGAGCTTGAAAAGCTGTACGAAACTGACAGAACAGTGCATGAGCTTATTGATAATTCAATGAAAATTGAAGGCTTGCCAAGACATGCCTCAACTCATGCAGCAGGTGTAGTAATTTCAGATGCTCCTGTAAATGAATATGTACCTGTGCAGCTTAATGACGGTTCACTTGTTACACAATATCCCATGAATATCCTTGAAAGCCTAGGACTTCTTAAAATGGATTTCTTAGGGCTTCGAAACCTTACCGTAATAAAGGATTGCGTCAACAGTATAAGAAAAAATAAGCCTGATTTCGATATAAACACTATTCCACTTGATGACAAAGAAACTTATGCAATGATTTCAGGCGGAAACACAACCGGTGTTTTCCAGCTTGAAAGTGCAGGTATGCGTCAGGTGCTTATGAGGCTTAATCCTGAAAATATAGAGGATATTATTGCTGTAATATCACTTTACAGACCTGGTCCTATGGATAGTATACCAAAGTATATTCAGAATAGGCATAATCCTGAAAAGGTAACATACAAGCATCCTTTGCTTAAAGAAATCCTTGACGTTACCTATGGCTGCATAGTATATCAGGAACAGGTTATGGAAATCTGCCGTAAGCTTGGCGGATATTCTTATGGTCGTGCAGACCTTGTCAGAAGGGCAATGGCAAAGAAAAAAAGTGATGTAATGCTTAAGGAAAGAGATGCATTCGTCAGCGGATCAATACAGAATGGTGTCCCTGAAAAGACGGCAAACGATATTTTTGATGAGATGGTTAGCTTTGCATCATATGCTTTCAATAAGTCACATGCTGCAGCATATGCTTATATTTCATACCAGACAGCTTATCTAAAGTGTCATTTCTATAAAGAATATATGGCTGCACTTATGACAAGCGTTCTCGACTTTACTGGCAAGCTTATGGAGTATATTTCAGAATGTGAAAAAACCGGTGTTAAGGTTCTGCGGCCTGATATCAATGAAAGTGAATCTGGATTTACTGCTGTCAAGGACGGAATAAGATTTGCTATGCTTGCCATAAAAAACCTTGGCAGAAATACAATTAATCAGATTATTGACAGCAGACATCAGCAGGGCGATTTTAAAACACTTAATGACTTTTGCAACAGAATGAAAGACAAAGACTTAAACAGAAGATCTGTGGAATCACTGATAAACAGCGGTTCATTGGATTGTTTCTCATTGAACCGCAGGCAGATGACAGAGAATTATGAAAGAATTTTTTTAAACTTTGCTAATGAAAGCAGAATGAATGTTGATGGTCAGATTGACTTCTTTGGCAATAACACTGCAAGTGCGGATAGTAATGAGATAAGTGTTGCTTATGTTGATGAATATGATTTTATGACCTTATTAAGAAAGGAAAAGGATGCAACTGGAATGTATATTTCAGGACATCCACTTGATAGTTACAGACTGTTTGCTGAAGCAAGAAGATTTAACAGAATAGCTGATATTACCGAGGATGAACATAAGGTAAAAATTCTATGTACGGTTCAGAATGTAAAAACATTTCAAACAAGAAATAAAGACAAGATGGCATTTGTTACTCTTGAAGATGATACAGGAGAGATTGAATGTGTTGTATTTCCAAACCTGTATATTGATAATCAGCTTTTGTTTACAAAGGATAATGCAATAGCTGTTGAGGGCAAAACAAATGAAAAGTCCGGAAGCATAAGCATTGTTGCTGAAAGTATTTATTCTGTCAATGATTTTATTAGAACAAGCTGTAGTATGGATATATGTGTCAGAATTTTCGGTAATGATGAAAGAAAGCAGATACAGAATATTATAAACATTGCAATGGATTTCCCAGGGAAAAACAAGCTCTATTTCTATCTGGAAGCACTTAAGAAAAAGACTGTAAACAAGAATATTTCCGGGGTAACAGTTAGTAATAAGCTTATTGAAAAAATTCAGAATATAGCTGGTAAGGATAATTTGTTATTAATTTAACAAGTTGTGGTATATTTAATATGAGAAAAGGTAGGAAATAAATTTTTACACTTGACAAAAAATATGCAGAATAGTAGAATAGACTTGTTAAATAACATAATACTATTTTTTAATATATAATTTTTATTATTCACAGGAGGATGTTAATATGGCAAAGAAAATAGGAATACTTACAAGTGGTGGTGACGCACCTGGAATGAATGCTGCTGTCAGAGCTGTTGCAAGGGCTGCTATTGCACGAGGATATGAAGCTATAGGTATTAAAAGAGGTTATAACGGATTAATTAACGGTGAAATCGTTCAGCTTGATGAACGCTCCGTATCAAATATAATTCAGAGAGGTGGAACAGTTCTTTATACTGCAAGATGCCTTGAATTCAAGGAAAAAGAAGGCGTTGAAAGAGCTAAGGAAAAGTGTGAAGAACTTGGACTTGAGGGAATTGTTGTTATTGGTGGAGACGGTTCATTCAGAGGCGCCGCTGATCTTTCTGCAATGGGAATCCCATGTATTGGACTTCCTGGAACAATAGATAATGATGTTTCCTGTACTGATTATACAATAGGTTATGATACAGCAATGAATACTGCTGTTGAAATGATAGACAAGATCAGGGATACAGCTCAGTCACATGACAGATGTAGCGTTGTTGAAGTAATGGGAAGAAATGCAGGCTGGATTGCGCTTAATGTTGGTATTGCAGTGGGTGCAAGTGCTGTTGTAACTAAGGAAATGCCTATTACAATTGAACAGATTGCAGAGAAAATGAAAAAGTCCCAAAAGTCAAGCAAGAGACATTTCATTATTGTTGTTGCCGAAGGAATCGGTGGCTCAGAAGAAATTGCAAAGAAGCTTGAAGAACTTACAGGTATTGAATCAAGAGCCACAATTCTCGGACATGTTCAGAGAGGCGGAAATCCTACACTTCGTGACAGAGTTGTCGCAAGTGAAATGGGATATTATGCTGTTGATCTTCTTGATAAGGGTATGAGCAACAGAGTAGTAGCACTCAAGGACAACAAGATTGTTGATTACGATATAAAAGAGGCTTTGTCTATGAAGAAACCATTTGACGAAAAGCTTTATAAGGTAGCTGATGCTATTTCTTTCTAAGAAGTTTCAAATATATAGCATTAACAGAGTAGGAAAATGTGCGTATAGTGTCTGACGAACGGGGAGTTGTCGTCAGAACGAAGAGGAAACTCGCGGTACATTTTTCGCATCCCGCTGAATAATGCATAATATAGAAGAATGTTTTTATCTTCTGATTATGCACTTACAGCATAATTTTAGGAGGTATAAACATGACAAACTTTTTCTCCCTGTTTTCCGATTCAGCTAAGGAGCTGAAACAATTGAGGTGTATAGTAGTTACAGGATTACTCATTGCTATTTCCATGGCAATAGAATCAATTCAGATTGTTACACCATTTTTTAAAATCAATTTTACTTTTCTAGCCTTTGCAGCAATTGGGATGCTGTTCGGACCAACTGTAGCATTTTTTTCTGGAGCATTATGTGATATTCTCGGATATATTGTCCGACCTGATGGAGCATTTATTCCTGTTTATATTCTTATAGCAATGCTTCAGGGATTAATTTATGGTATTTTACTGTATAAGAAAGATACCAAGAAGCTTTTTGTTTTGATAATTATAGCAAGACTTCTGGATGTAGTAATAATTAACCTTTGCTTGAATACATATTTTAATATGTATTACGGTTTCATTCCACAAGTTCCGTTATGGACAGCAATTTCAGTAAGAGCGTTAAAAAATTTCCTTGAACTGCTTGCGGATATTCCATTACTCTATGCAGTACTCCCGGCAGTTTATACTGCATACAACAGAGTTTTTGTTAAAAAGGCAAATACATAAATTACAAAACCACTTGCTATTCTTCTCTTTAAGAGGTATAATAGTAAGTGGTTTACTTTATTTTTAGATAGCGTGAAAAATACTTTTCACAAAGCTATTTATTCTTTTCTGCAAATACAAGAGAAGTAATTTTGTTTTATGAAATCAGAATAAGAATAAATAGTACACAAAGAAATGGAGATTAATATGTCAGAAGTGAATATTGGTTTTATCGGAGTCGGAAATATGGGATTTGCCATTATTAACGGCATTATGAACATGAAGGATAATACACATAAGATTTCAGTCTTTGCATATGACAAGGATGAAAGCAAGATAGATAAAATTAAAAAGCTAGGCGCTTATTCCTGTATATCTGAACAGGATATATTAGAAAAATGTAAATATGTATTGCTTGCTGTCAAACCCCAGATGTTTGAGGCTGTTTTAAATACTATAAAGCCTGCAGTTACAAAGGATACTGTTATAATTTCAATTGCAGCAGGAATAACAGCTGAGTACATAAAAAAGATGACAATACCTGAAGCAAAGGTTGTACTTGTAATGCCAAATACTCCTTTACTTCTTGGTGAGGGTGCAACTGCTCTTGCAAAAGGTGACAAGGTAAGTGAAGATGAATTTGCACTCGTAAAAAGTGTTTTTGATGCATGCGGTGAAACTGCAGTTATATCTCAGGATAAAATGAAAGAAATAATTGCAATCAACGGAAGTAGCCCTGCTTTTATTTATCTCTTTGCAAAGGGATTTATAGATTACGCTGATTCTGTAGGAATTGACAAGGAAGAAGCAAAAAAACTATTTGCAAAGTCACTTATCGGTTCAGCAAAAATGATGACAGAATCAGGATATAGCCTTGACGAACTTATCAAAATGGTTTCATCTCCTGGAGGAACAACTCTAGCAGGACTTGATGAGCTTTATTCAGGTAAGCTTACTGATGTTGTTGATAAAGCATGCAAAAGCTGTACAAGGAGAGCATACGAGCTTTCTAAATAACTTCTAAACTGCATTGTACAAGCATATACCTTATTAAAGAAAAGCTGATTATCATATTTTATCAGCATATCCTTAATAACAAAAAGGACGAGGTATATGAAAAAAAGTGCAGTTAAAAGCGAAAGAAAACAAGATAAAAGTATGTCCATCTTTGCTTTAATGGGAATACTGCTTGCAGGTGTGCTTGCAGGTACGCTGATGTATTGCAATATTGATGAGCAGCACTATCAGAATATAGCTGCAATCACAGGCGGTTTACTGGAAAACAGAATGAACTATTCCTTTAGGGAAATGCTTGTGAACTCATTTGCTGGTTCATTTCTGCTTATTCTGTTGTGTTTTATTCTCGGGACAGGGCCTGTATTTCAGCCAGTTGAACTGCTGATACCTGTTTACAGGGGTCTTGGTTTAGGAATATTACTTGCGGATATGTATTGTTCATTTGGCTCATATGGAATAATCATATCTGTTCTGCTGATTCTACCGAATGCAGTTGTATCCGCATTCATTCTTTTGATTGCAGTAAGAGAATCCATCAGAATGTCAAACAGTGTGAGGAAAGTTGTATTTAATTCAGATTCTTCATACAGTAAAATTGACTTTAGTCTATATTTTACTAAGTTTATTGTAATAATAGCTATACTCGCACTTTCTTCACTTGCAGACAGTGCAGTAACAGTGTTTTTATCCGATATTATCATTAAGTAAATTTGAATGTAGGGAGATGTATAAATTTGGCTTTAGAACTTTTTAATTATTCTAAATCAGGCAGAGGCGTGTCGAAAAATGCCTCAAAAAAGAAACCTGTGAAGCTTTTCTTTGAAATTTATATAAGAAAGTTCTGGAAACTTATTACTTTAAATCTTATAACATTTTTGTTATGCCTGCCAATTGTTACTATAGGCCCTGCAATTTCTGGCATGACAAAGGTTTTGAAAAATTATGCCATTGAAAAGAATGCATTTTTATGGCACGATTTCTGGAAGGGTTTTAAAGAGAATTTTGTGAAATCTCTTATAATTGGTCTTCTTGATACGGTTTTTGGCATTTCATTTATTGCCGCAGTTAATGTTTATCCTCAATTAGCGGAGAATTCTAATTTGGGAGTACTGTTCTATGCTTTATGTGGAATTTCAATATGCTTCTTCATTACAGTAATAATGATGAATTTTTATGCATTTCCTATGATAACATCAACTGAACTGAGCTTAAAAAACATTGTTAAAAATTCGTTTATACTTACATGTGTTGCGCTCAAGAGAAACATACTTACTTTTATAATTTCTGCTTTGATTGTCATTGCTGTAGCGATTGGTATATATTATAATGTTCTGGTTATAATTTTAATACCATGCTGGCTGATTACATTTGTTGGATTCTTGATTGTATTTAATGTATATCCTGTTATTCAGAAGTATGTCATTGAGCCTTATTATGAACAGCGCGGTGAAGAAAATCCTGAGTATGATTATCTGAAACCAATTAGCGGAGATGAAAACGTATTTACAGATAACGGCGGAAATGATGTACCTGTTGATATAGCTGGACATAATTCATCAAAAACTAAAACTATTTCATAAAAACTCTTTACAAAGTGTTTTTTATGTGGTATAATTCTAATGTTATTTATGTAACAAGATTCCTCATTCTTGGCTTACGGTTTAGCCTTTATAAGGAAATAACCCGTCCGTTTGCTGTGGTGATGGAGAAATATTTAAAGGGGTGAATTAAATGCTGCTTAAAGAAGAAAAGAATGCTGTTATCGAAGCTAATAAGCTTAGTGAGAATGATACAGGTTCTCCTGAAGTTCAGATTGCAATTCTTACAAAGAGAATCAATGATCTAAATGAACACCTTAAGGTTCACAAGAAGGATCACCACTCACGTAAGGGTCTTCTCAAGATGGTAGGTCACAGACGTAACCTTCTGAACTATCTTATGAAGAAGGATATCAACAGATATCGTGCTACTATCGAAAAGCTTGGTATTCGTAAGTAAAAAACTAAAGACTAAAGGCAGTATGTAAAGGACTTTCCTTTACGCTGCCTTTGTGTGTTTAATTTTAAGGAAAACAATTATCGGAAGCAGTCGCTTAGCATTAAATCGTACCTGTTTTATTAAAGCAGGCAGGATTTATTGCTAAAACTGTTCCCGAAATAATATTATTTAGGAGGCAGTTAAATGTTTGAGAATTATAAGGTGTTTAAAACAACTTTTGCTGGAAGAGAACTTACAGTTGAAACAGGAAAAACTTGTGAATTATCTAACGGTTCATGTTGGGTAAGATATGGCGAAACTGTTGTTATGGCAAACGTTACAGCGAGTTCTAAGCCAAGAGAAGGCGTAGATTTTTTCCCTCTTTCAGTTGATTATGAGGAAAGACTTTATTCAGTAGGAAGAATCCCTGGCTCTTTCATGAAGAGAGAAGGAAAGCCATCTGAAAAGGCTATTCTTACTTCAAGAGTTGTTGACCGTCCTATCAGACCATTATTCCCTAAGGATATGAGAAACGACGTTTCAGTTGTTATGACTGTTATGGCAGTTGATCCTGACAACTCACCTGAAATCTGCGGAATGATTGCAACATCAATTGCAATTTCTATTTCTGATATACCATGGAGTGGACCTATCGGCGGAATTAGCGTTGGTCTTGTTGACGGAAATATCGTCCTTAACCCAACTCTTGATGAAAGAACAAACTCCGACCTTAACCTTACTGTTGCTGGTACAATGGAAAAGGTAGTTATGATTGAAGCTGGAGCAAAGGAAGTCGATGACGACACAATGCTCAACGCTATTATAAAGGGTCATGAAGAAATCAAAAAACTTGTTGCATTCATTTCAGACATCCAGAGTCAGATTGGCAAGAAGAAGTTTGAGTTTGAATCACAGGAAGTTGACCATGATATGTTTGATGCAATTGAAGAATTTGCAGCAGACAGAGTAAAGGTTGCTCTTGATACTAATGACAAGAACATCAGAGAAGAAAGACTTAACCCTATCAAGGATGATATTCATGCTAAATTTGATGAACTTTATCCTGAAAAGGTTTTGATGATAGATGAATGTATCTACAAACTACAGAAGAAGATTGTAAGAAACTGGCTCTATGATGGCAAGCGTGTTGACGGAAGAGGTATTGATGAAATACGTCCTCTTGCTGCTGAAGTAGGACTTCTTCCAAGAGTTCATGGTTCTGGCATGTTTACAAGAGGTCAGACACAGGTTCTTACAATTGCAACACTCGGACCTGTAAGTGATGCTCAGAGAATTGACGGACTTGATGAAGAAGATTCAAAGAGATATATGCACCATTACAATTTCCCTTCATATTCAGTTGGTGAAACAAAGCCTTCAAGAGGACCTGGACGTCGTGAAATCGGACATGGTGCTTTGGCTGAAAGAGCTCTTGAACCGGTTATTCCATCTGTTGAAGAATTCCCATACGCTTTGAGACTTGTTTCTGAAGTATTGTCTTCAAATGGTTCAACATCACAGGGTTCAATCTGTGGATCTACTCTTGCTCTTATGGATGCAGGTGTTCCGATTAAGGCTCCTGTTGCTGGTATTTCATGTGGACTTATCACTAAGGATGACGGTAGCTTCATGACAATGGTTGATATCCAGGGACTTGAAGATTTCTTCGGCGACATGGACTTTAAGGTTGGTGGTACACATAAGGGTATCACAGCTATTCAGGTTGATATAAAGGTTGACGGACTCACTTATGATATAATCAAGGAAGCTTTTGATAAGACACGTAAAGCCCGTTACTATATACTTGATGAAATCATGCTTAAGGCTATTCCAGCTCCAAGAGATACAGTTGGAAAGTATGCTCCTAAGATGCTTCAAACTAAGGTTCCTGTTGATAAAATCAGAGAAGTTATTGGTCAGGGCGGTAAGGTAATCCAGAAGATTTCTGCTGACTGTGATGTTAAGATTGATATCAGCGATGATGGAAATGTATTTATTTCCGGCGTTAGCATGGAAAAGACACAAAAGGCTCTTCAGATTGTAAATACAATTGCAAACGATCCTGAAATTGGTGCTATTTACAAGGGCAAGGTAGTAAGACTTATGAACTTCGGTGCATTTGTTGAAATTGCACCTGGCAAGGACGGACTTGTTCATATTTCTAAGCTTGACAAACAGCGTGTTGAAAAGGTTGAAGATGTAGTTTCAATCGGTGATGAAATTGTTGTCAAGGTAATGGAAATAGATCAGCAGGGAAGAATTAATCTTTCAAGAAAAGATGCTCTTGCTGATATTGAAGCAAAGAGTAATAAGTAATAAAATGAAAATCCCCCTGTTGATTAGGGGGATTTTTGTGTCCATAAACACTAATTTGCATATAATGAACAAATACGCAGATTAGGGGTGAGTATATGGAAAAACAGCTTGTAATACTATTGATTGGATGCATTTTGATTGCTGTATTTGAAAGTCTTGTAATATTAAAGACACAGAGAAAATACGCTGGTGAAGCTGTTATTATTATTCCATTAACGGCAGAAACAAGAAACGCTGAGTACATAATGAGAGAAACAATCTGTAATATTATTGACAGTAATTTATCAGCCGCAGTCATTTTCAGCGATTTTGGGGCTGATGAAGAAACACTGATGGTATGTAAGAAGATGATGGGGAATTATAGAAAATTTTATTTGGTTAAGTCGGAAAATGTTCAAAAAATAATTGCAAATCTTGTATAGTTGTGCTATAATATTTTTATGTTTATTTATAAGGAATAGTAATATGATAACTGAAGAAAGTGTAGTTCAGACTATTGACGGTGTTGTTGAAGATATTATTTTCAGAAACTCCGTCAATGGTTATGTTGTTCTTGATTTGAATACAGGCAGTGATTATGTTACTGTTGTCGGTGAACTTGGTAATGTTGAAGAGGGAGAAGATCTTGAAATAACTGGTTCATTTACTTCTCATCCTAAGTTTGGCATGCAGTTCAAGGCTCAGGTCTATGAACGGAAGCTTCCTGCTACTACATCATCAATTTTGAAATATCTGTCATCCGGTGTAATAAAAGGTATAGGAAAGACAACTGCAAAAAGAATTGTAGATGAGTTTGGTGATAAATCTCTTGAGATTATTGAAAAAGAACCTGAAAAACTTACTGCTATCAAGGGCATTACTAAGCAGAAGGTTGAGGATATTTCTCTTGAGTTTCAGCGCATCTGTGGTATCAGGGCATTAATGATTTTTCTTTCAAAGTATGGTGTTTCTCCATCAATAGCTGTCGGAGCATGGAGAAAGTGGGGGCAGTTTGCAATTGAAGTAATTCAGGACAACCCATATGCTCTTTGTAATTTTGGAATCGAGCTTGAATTTGAAAAAGCAGAGTTTATTGCTTCTGAACTTAAGCTTCCTACTGATAGTGATAACAGAATAAAAGCAGGTATTTTTCATGTTCTGTATCAGAACACCTTTTCCGGACATGTCTGCCTTCCATATGACAGACTGAAAAAGAAAACTTGTTCGCTGTTGTGTGTTGATGAAGAAAAATTTGATAACTGTCTTGAATACGAGAAGGAAGAAGAAAATATTGTTATCTACAATAAAAATGACAGGGATTTTGTTTATATTCAGGAGTTTTACAGAGCAGAAAATTATATAACAGGTCGACTCGCAGTCATGAACGATTGTCTGAAAGATTCAGGCACAGATTATGACAAGCTTATTGAAATAGAAGAGAAGGTCAAGGATATTACTTATGCTGCACTACAAAAAAAAGCAATATCTCTAGCCTTGTCAAAAGGATTTATAATTCTTACCGGAGGTCCCGGAACTGGAAAAACAACTACTTTGAAAGCTATAATTTCATTGTATGAGCAAAAGGGCATGAAGGTAATGATTGCAGCTCCGACAGGTCGTGCCGCTAAGCGTATTTCTGACTTAACGGGGTATGATGCAAAGACAATCCATCGTTTGCTTGAGGTTGCCTTTGATAACAGAGGTATGCTGAAATTCAAGCATGATGAAAGTAACCCTGTTGCATGCGATGTAATGATAGTAGATGAAATGTCAATGGTTGATACATTACTGTTTGAAGCATTGCTCAGAGCCTTGAAACTTTCCTGTCGGCTTATTATGGTAGGTGATAGTGACCAGCTTCCATCAGTAGGTCCAGGAAATCTCCTCAAGGATATGATAGACAGCAATAAGCTTACAGTTGTCCAGCTTAATGAGATATTCAGGCAAGCAAGTAAAAGCTGTATTATCATGAATGCACATAAGATTGTAAATGGAGAAAATCCTGATCTGACTAAAACAGATAATGATTTCTTTTTTATGCAGCGTCTTGATTATCAGACTGCACAGGGTACAGTCATTGATCTTTGCAAGGAGCGCCTTGTAAAGGCATACAACTTTTCACCAGTTGAGGACATTCAGGTACTGTGTCCTTCCAGAAAGGGTGCGCTTGGTGTTACAGAGCTTAACAAGCTTTTACAGCAGGCAATAAACCCTCCTGCAAGTAATCTTGCAGAAATTAAAGCTTCATTTTACTTATTCCGTGATAATGACAAAGTCATGCAAACCAAAAATAACTATGATATCACCTGGAGTAAAGACGGTGAAGCCGGTGCTGGAATTTTTAACGGTGACATAGGTATAATTGTTAAAGTCAAACGTAATGAAAGTACAGTTGTAATTGACTTTGAAGGACGTATTGCAGAATATAGCTATGAAATGCTGGAGCAGCTTGAACTTGCATATGCAATTACAGTTCATAAGAGCCAGGGAAGTGAGTTTAATGCAGTCATCCTTCCGTTGCTTGGCGGGTTTGATAAATTGTTTTATAGAAATCTTTTATATACTGCTGTAACACGGGCAAAGAAAATGTTGATTATAGTTGGTTCAGGTAAAGTTGTTGAACAGATGGTTGCAAACAACAGGCGTTCACTGAGATATTCCTGCCTTAAAGATATGCTTGAAAAGGAGTTGGGGTAATTGAACTCCAGGAAAGGCTTTGGCAGATATGTTCTTGATATATTATTTCCTAACCGATGTCCGTTCTGTGATAAAATTATAAGGTGGGACAAACTTTCCTGTGATGATTGTTTCAGAGAAATAATGTGGACAGATGACAGCGTCTGTATGATTTGCGGAAAAGATGTCTGTAAATGCAGTGAAGAACTGCAATACGATAAATGTTATACAGCAGCATATTATAAGGGCAATGTAAAAAATGCTGTGGTTGCTTTAAAAGCACATTATGGCATAAACTTTGCTGACATAATTGCTGATACGATAGTATATAAAATGATACAGGATGAAATACATAAAAAAATAGATTGTATCATTCCTGTTCCTATGTCTGATATGAAATTAAAGATAAGAAATTATAATCAGGCAGAAGAAATTGCAAAAAGCATTAAAAAGCTTACAGGAATTCGTGTTGAAACTAAGATACTGAAAAAGCATCACAGAGATATTGACCAGCATGAGCTTAATGCGGAGGAAAGAGCAGAGAATGTTAAAAATTTGTTCTATTGTATAGACTCTGATAGAATCAAGGGACGCACAGTCCTGCTTTGTGATGATGTTCTTACAACAGGGGCTACAATTAATGAATGTGCAAGGTTGTTAAAAGAAAACGGTGCAGAAAAAGTTGTTGTTGCTATAGGTGCTACAACAAGCTTAATAATTTGATTTATCTGAGAGGAGGCTCATTAGATGAATATTGGTATAGATTTGGGAACAGCCAATATTATGATTACAATGGGCAATAGAGGTTTAGTTCTGAACGAACCATCAGTAGTAGCATTTAATAAGAAAACTTCTTCAGTAATTGCTGTCGGCGATGAAGCATATAAAATGATAGGAAGAACACCTGATTATATTACTGTAATAAGACCTTTAAGCGATGGAGTAATATCAGATCATAAAATGACTGAAAGCATGATTGCTGCATTTATTGAAAAAGTAACAGGAAAGCAGCTAATGATGCCGAGCATTATTTTATGTGTTCCATCTTCAATAACTGACGTAGAATCGAGAGCGGTGATTGAAGCAGCAAAAGCAGCTGGCGCAAGGAATGTATATCTTATAGAAGAACCTATTGCTGCACTTTTAGGGGCTGGTATTGACATATCAAAGCCCAAAGGATGTATGGTTGTGGATATCGGCGGTGGAACAACTGATATTGCGGTTGTATCTCTTAATGGTATAGTTGTTAAGAAATCAATAAAGCTTGCCGGAAATAAAATTGATAAGGCAATTGTAAAGTATATTTCAAACAGGTATAGAATACTTATTGGTGAAAAAACAGCTGAAAATGTAAAAATAACAGTTGCAAATGTATATAATCCTGATGGTTCCAAAAAAATGTTTGTAAAAGGTCGGCACCTGATAAGAGGTTTGCCGGAAAAAGTAGAAATATCTGATTATGATATTTATGAAGCAATTATAGAAATCATTAATGAGATAGTTGGAGCTGTAAAGGATGTCCTTGAAAAGACGCCGCCTGAACTTGTAGGAGATATTCTTACAAACGGAATTGCAATGACAGGAGGGGGAGCTCTTATCTGTGGTATTTCAGAGTTGATGAGCAGTACAATGGGTGCAAGATTTTATGTAGCTGATGATGCTATTTCATGTGTTGCAAGGGGAACAGGAATAGCTTTTAATTATGTTGACAAATTGCTTGACGGTTTTGAGCATGTTGCATTGTTAAAATATACTTAATAAAATAGGACGTTGGGGGTATTATTTATGAAAAGTACTGTGACATTTATGAGTAAAATTACATGTGCGGTTTTATGTGTAATGCTGTTAAGTTCTTGTTTATTTAATAAATATTCTGTTGTTCTGGTAGTAGACAAGGTTATATCCGAAGATGATTCATTTAATAAACAGGCTGTTGATGGAATTGATTTAGCATCGAAAGCCTTTGACTTTTCTTCTGAAAAAAGAATTGTAAAAAATGATGATGAGTTTGTAAATATACTTGATAGTCTTTCAAAAAATACTGATCTTGTTATTGGAATAGGATATAAACCTCAGGATAGTATTATTAAATCTGCTGAAGAAAATCCAGACATTAAATATGTTTCAGTTGACTGGATTTATGATGGACCCCTTGATAATGTTACCGGAATCAGTTATAAAGTACAGGAAAGCAGTTTTCTCGTAGGATATATTGCCGGTATGACTACAAAAACAAACAAGATAGGATTCATTGGTGGTGTTGAAAATGAATCAATCCTGCCTTTTGAATATGGATACAAGGCTGGAATAAAGTATGCTGAAATGGAATCAGGCAAACAGATTGAAGTTCAGACATTTTACCTGAATAATTTTGATGATGTACAAATGGCAAAAAATACTGCAATTGATATGTATTCAAATGATATTGATATTATATTTCAGGCTGCTGGTGGTGCAGGAACAGGTGTAATTGATGCTGCATCTGAAGTAAAGAAGTATGTAATAGGTGTAGATAAGGACCAGAGTTACATGGCACCTGACTATGTTCTTACAAGTGCATTAAAGAATGTCAAATCAACTGTATATACCGTAATTGAAGATTATACAGATGGAAATTATTATGATCAAAAGACTGTATACATTGGTTTATATGAAGGCGGTGTAGGTATTCCTGATGATAACCCTTTAGTGGATAAGGATGTTATGAAGAGAACGCTGGAGCTTAAAGATTTAATTATAAATGGTGATATAGTACCACCTACAGATAAGGTTTCTTTTGAAACATATGTTGAAAACATAAAATAATAGAATATTTATCTTATAGGATGTTATTGCGAAAAGCAGTAACGTCCTTTTTGTTTTATAAAGTCAGAATAATATTGTTCTATACTTGTCCTCGGATTCATACAATTAAACTAAGACAAGTACTATAATACAGGATATGTTAAAAGGACTGATAAAATGGACATTAATATATGCAAGCATTTTAACGGCAGAATAAAAGCCGTTTTAAATAGTATAAGCAGTAATAAATGGATTGATATACAAGAAATAAGACTTAGGACGGGAAAACCACTTTGTTTTTCGTGTTTTGGAATAACTAAATATGCAGGAGAAAATGGATGTCTTACAAATGAACCTTTAGATGGCTATATTGTTACTCAGCAGGATATTGATGATACATTCAACTCCATTTGTCAATACAGTATACATAGTTTTCAGCGCGAATTATGCGGTGGTTTTATTACTGTTTTCGGTGGCCATAGGGTAGGTTTATGCGGAACAGCAGTTTACAGTGATGAGAATATCCAGAGTATAAAGCATATAAGCGGATTGAATTTTAGAATTGCAAGACAGGTAATCGGATGTGCAGATGAAATATCCAATAAATTGTTTCATTCTGGTTTACAAAGTGTATTGGTAATTGGTCCTCCATCAAGCGGAAAAACTACTATACTGCGAGATTTGTGCCGCCATTTAGGAAAAAGATATAAAATTTCTGTCATAGATGAACGTGGAGAGATTGCTGCCGTATTTAATGGTATTCCACAGAATGATATTGGAATAAATACGGATGTCTTTGACGGATATAAAAAGTCTGACGGAATTGAAATGGCGGTAAGAGTAATGTCGCCTGAAATTATAGTGTGCGATGAAATAGGTACAAGCAGGGATGCAGACGCAATCATAAATCTTATGAACAGCGGTGTTAAACTGATTGCATCTGCCCATGCAGGAGGAACGGACGAACTTAAGAAAAGGCCGTACATAGTTATGCTTATAAAAGCAGGTGTATTTGATCATGTTGTTGTGTTAGATGGCATGAAATCACCCGGAACAATAAAAAATATAGTAAGGACTGATAACAATGCTGAAACTTATTGGAACGATACTTATTGTGACAATGACAAGTCTGATAGGATGTTATATGTCTGACAGGCTCAAGAAAAGACACAGATACCTTAAAATAGCGTTGATAATGCTTGAAGAAATGTGTGTATTGATACGATATAAGGCGGCTACTGTTTATGAAATTGTGGACAGCCTTAAGAAAGATAACAGATTTTCCGACCTGAATTTTCTTCAAAAAATACAGAATAAAGAGGATCAGAAAAGATTTTCTGATCAGTGGAGAACAGCTATTGCGGAGTGTCCGGTATATTTTCTTAAAGCTAAGGATTTGTCATGCATAGAGGCATTGGGAAGTAATCTTGGAAACAGTGATATTGAAGGACAGTTAAGTACATTATTGCTTGAAAAAGAAGAACTTAAATATCAGATAAGTGAGGCAGCAGAAGATATTGCAAACAAATCAAGATTATATAGAACACTTGGGGTTTTATCCGGGGCATTTATATCGGTAATTATTATATGATTAAATATATATCGTTAAAACGTTACGGAGGCTGTGTATGAATTTAGATCTGATATTAAAGGTTGCAGGAGTTGGAATTATTGTTGCAGCACTCAACTTGTTGCTTAAAAAAGCAGATAGGGACGAGCAGGCTATGATGACAACACTTGCAGGTCTTATAGTTGTTCTTATAATGATTATAAATGAGATTTCAACACTGTTTGATACAATAAAAACAGTGTTTGGGTTTTAAATATTATGAAAATAGTATCAATAGCTGTTATCTGTATTATAGCTTCCGTAATGTGCAAGCTTTTTGAAGGGCAAAACAATAAGGAATACGGACTATTTATAAGAGTATTGTCAGCAGTTGGGATACTTGCTTCAGTTATAATATATGTTTCGCCAATAGCTGAAACTGTCAATAACATTTTTATTAAAACAGGAGCAAACGAAGAGTATGTCAGCATTCTCTTCAAAGCACTCGGAATATGTTATATAACCCAGTTTGCACATGACATTTGCAAAGACAGTAATGAAAACGCAATGGCAACGCAGATTGAGGTTGCAGGTAAAATTTCACTGGTTCTGATTGCTCTTCCGATGTTTAATTCACTTACTGATATTGTAATTACACTTATAGGGAATGCATAAGGACGAAATATTAACATATAAAGTACAAGGATTAAAGTTTGAGCATTAGGAATGTTATTGGGACAGGCTTGAAACGAAAGGACATAAAATGAAAAAAATAATATGTATACTTATTTGCACATTATTATACTTGTTTTTCTTTGGACAGTATCATTCAGCAGATGATGAAGAACTTATAAGCAGACTTGAGTCTGAAGCAGGAGAGATTAATGATAATCTTCCTGATGAAGTAAATGACTTTTTGGATGATAATGATATATCTGTGGAAGATACGGAGAAAATGACTTCTATTACACCGGGAGATGTTTTCAGATACATATGGGGTGAATTTAAAACTAAACTTAAAATGCCGCTAAAAACCCTTGCATGTTTATTAGGAGCTGTACTGATATCATCATTGGCAGGCAGCATGGGTGATACTATTACTAATAAATCACTGACTCGGATTTATGAGGTTATTACAGTAATTATTACAGTTGGTGTAATATGCAATCCGATTTCACAATGCATAAGCAATGCAGCAACAACTTTAAGTCAGGGCGGCAATTTCATGATAGGATATATACCGATTTTTGCAGGAATAACTGCATCATCGGGAAATGTTACATCTGCTGTTTCTTATAATTCTATTGTACTTCTCGTTGCTGAAGTAGCAGTTCAGCTTGCTGCCAATTACCTTATGCCAATGCTTTCAATATGTATGGCTCTGGGGATTGTTGAGGCAATAAATCCTACCTTTAATCTGTCAGGAATAACTAAGGCGATAAAGAAAGTGGCATCATTTCTGATATGCTTTGTAATGACAATCTTTGTCGGATTGCTTTCATTACAAAGCATAGTAGGTGTTTCAGCAGATACGCTAGGGGTTAAAGCTGCTAAATTCATGGTTTCCAACTTTATTCCGGTGGTTGGAGGTGCAGTAGCAGATGCATATACAACCCTTCGGTCAAGTCTGGGTTTGTTAAGGGGTGGTGTAGGTTTCATAGGTATTATATCTATTTCATTGCTTGTCCTTCCGACAATCCTGGAGATAACTGCAATGAGGGCAGTTATATTTATCGGAGATATTCTTTCAGATATGTTTGGAATACCACAAATCAAGGTTTTGATGAAGAATACATCACAGATACTTGCACTTGCTTTCAGTATACTGGTTTGCTTTTTTATAATTCTTGTAATTTCAACTACTATTCTGATGATGGTAGGCTTGAATATATCGTAAAAAGAAGGGAAGTGCAGAAACAGTGGACTTATTCAGAGCAATTTCATATATAGCATGCCTGATTGCAATCATCATTGCTGTTATTGATTCACTTTATCCCAGTGAGAAGTATGCAAAACAAATGAAAATGATATTTTCCCTGGTGTTCCTATCATGTATTACAGCTCCAATTGTAAACAAAGAAGTTTCATTAGATGATATATCGGTTTCTGTTGAAGCAGACAGCAATTTATTGGATGAGAGAGCAGAAGAGACATACGATTATTTTATAAAATCAATAGAGAATAACCTTAATATGGAGCTGAAAAGCACATTAACCCAAAATCAAATAAATGTACAAGAAATACTGACAAGTATAAATATTTCTGATGATAACAGCATATGTATTAGAGAGGTCCAAATAATCATGTCCGACAAGGATAAATATGACAAAGCTGTAAAATTAATAGAAGATGAAGTCGGTGAGGATGTATTTGTATGCGTAAAGGAGTGTGAAGATGAAGGAAATAATTGATAAAATAAAGGACTTCCTTAAAAAGGAGAATGTTCTGAAAGCAGCAATATTTATAGGAATAATAGGTATGATTCTCATTCTTGTTTCAAACATTAACAGCGGAGATGAAAAGGACGAGGAGATATCTCTTGCGGAAGAAAATATAGACTTTACACTTTCAGAAACATACAGCAAGAAAATGGAGTCAGAATTAAAAGAAATACTTGTGTCAATTGATGGTGTAGGAAAAGCAAATGTTTTGCTGACAATAACGTCTACAGAAGAATATGTTTATGCGGAATCAATTAAAAATAATTCTTCAGGCTCGGAAAATGATTATGTGATAATAGACGAGGGTTCAAAAAAGGAGGCGCTGATCAAGAAAATAAACACGCCGCAGATCAGCGGAGTTGTTATAGTATGTGAAGGGGGAGGTAATGCAAAAACCTGTGAGAAAATATACAAATCGGTATCAACTGCTTTAGGTATACCAACAACAAAAATTTATGTTACAGAAATGAAATAGGAGGATTTTTTATGAGAAAGCCATCATTTATTATTGGGAAGAAACACATTATTCTTGCATGCCTCACATTGATTCTGGGTATTGCTATTTACATGAATTATGCGTTTTCTTCTGTCGGACAGGAAATTGCAGCTGATCCTACGTCGGCTAATCCTGTATCAGCTGATGCAGAACAGGCAGCAAATTATGGTGATGCTGAATTTGTAAGTACTGAGAATGTAGAAAATGATTATTTTTCACAAGTAAGATTAACAAGAATGACTTCAAGGGATCAGGCTGTTGAAACATTATCTGCAATTCTTGGCGGCGGTGATCTTTCCGATGAAGAAAAAGCTACATATACTATGCAGGCAACTGAATTATCAAAGCTATCTGAGAGCGAAGGCAAAATTGAAAGTCTTATTAAAGCACAGGGTTTTCAGGATTGTGTAGTTTATCTTGACGGCGAAACTGCAAGCATAGTTGTAAAGTCAGAAGGTTTACAGGCAGAGCAGGCTGCTCAGATTAAAGACATTCTTCTGTCTGAATATACAGTTCCGGCAGAAAATATTAGAATTTTTGAGGTTAAGTAGTTGTGTCTTGCAAAAAAATTTGTTATAATATTAATGTGTAACAAATTGAATATCTGATTAGCTGGTTATTCCGCAGTCAGAAGCAGGAGGATTTGATATGAACAACGTAAAGGAAGTACAAAACAATTGCCTGAAAGTTTCCGAAGATGTTATCAACCGTATTGTTGAAATAGCAGTAAATGATGTAAAGGGTGTATACGGATTAAGTAATGTAAAGATTCCGTTTTCACACATCTTTGTTAATAGTGAAAAGTCTCCTGCTGTTAAAATAAAAATGCATGGAGATGCTGTTGAGATTTCTGTAAGTATAATTGTAACTTATGGTTGTAAGGTTAATGATACTGCAGAAAATGTTCAGAAAAAGATCAAGGAAGACATTCAGACAATGACAGGCGTAACTGTTTCTAAAATTAACGTTTTTATCAGCGGTGTATCATTACCATCAGATAAATGATTAAAGCAGGCTCTCTGCAAGGGGGCTTGCTTTTCTGCGGTATAATATAGTTTAAGTGGTTTTTGAATTTATAAGTTTATAGATAGTCTGAAAAATAATATCAGACTATGGACTTTGTTTTTCGTAAATATTTTTTTGCGAAATTGCACAGTTCGGAAAGGACGGATGAAAATGAAAAGAAGTGAAGTGAGGGAATCAGCATTTTTACTGACTTTTGAGAAACTGTTGAATGATGATTCTGTTGAAGAAATTATTGATATTGCTCTTGAAGCGGATATTTTTGAAATAAATAATGTTGCAAAGCAGTTGTTTATAAATGTAAACAACAAAGGCTCTGAGCTTGATGAGATTATTGCAAAATATAGTGAAAAAAGGCAGCTTTCCAGAATTCCTAAGGTAAGTCTTGCTTTACTCAGAATTGCTATATATGAAATCATATATGATGATAAAGTTCCTGTTAATGTTGCAATCAGTGAAGCTGTTATCCTATCAAAGAAGTACTCTTTTGATACTGATGTTCAGTTTGTAAACGGAGTACTTGGCGCATTTTCAAGAAGCAGAGAGGCTGTTGAGTAATGCCATTGTTTCTTGGAATTGACACAAGCAATTATACAACTTCACTTGCAGTATATGATTCTGATGATAATTCTGTCATACAATGCAAAAAGTTACTTCCTGTAAAGGAAGGACAGCTTGGTCTGCGTCAGAGTGACGCTGTATTCCATCATACACAGCAGTTACCTGAGTTGGTAAAAGAATTGTTAGGTGATATTGATTGTTCAAAGATTGATGGAATAGGTGTGTCTGTGAGTCCCAGAAATATCGAGGGTTCATATATGCCCTGCTTTACCTGCGGTTCTGGATTAGCTGAAATTTTGTCTGCTATATTGAAGAAAAAAATATATAAGACATCGCATCAGGTTGGACATGTTCTTGCCGCACTTTATTCTTCGGATAAGCTTAATTTGATTAGAGAAAGGTTCATTGCTTTTCATGTAAGCGGGGGAACTACTGATTGTCTTTCAGCTGGACCATCCAAAGAAAACATTTTAACCTTGACAGAAACAGGAACATCCCTTGATCTGAAAGCCGGGCAGGCTGTTGACAGGGTTGGTGTTATGCTTGGCATGAAGTTTCCTTGTGGAAAAGAACTTGAAAAGCTTGCTGAAAAGAGTAACAGTATTTATAAGATAAAGCCTGTGCTGAAAGACGGTAACTGTTGTTTATCAGGTATAGAAAATCAATGCAGGAAAATGCTTCAGGATGGAATGGAACATTTCGATATAGCTAAGTATTGTCTGACTTATATATACGCTGCTGTAAGAAGTATGTTTATTTCAGCAAAGGATAAATATGGCGAGCTTCCCTGTGTCTTTGCAGGAGGGGTAATGTCAAATAAATTTATCAGGAACAACTTAATGGAGGAATTTGACAACATTTATTTTGCTTTACCTGAATTTTCATGTGATAATGCTGTAGGGACAGCTATTTATGCATATTTAAGGAGTATTGAATGAGCAGTATATTAACTGTTTCACAGTTGAATAGATATATTTCCTTTAAGATAAAAGAGGACAATAATTTAAAGCGAGTTCTTTTAAGAGGTGAAATATCCAACTTTACGAATCATGCAAAAACGGGGCATTTGTATTTTACCGTAAAGGATAACGAAAGCTCTGTAAAAGCTATTATGTTTAACAGTTTTGCATCAAGACTTAATTTCATTCCATACAATGGAATGAGTGTTATTGTTTCTGCTTCAGTACAAGTTTTTGAGCGTGATGGTTTATACCAGCTTTATGTAAATGACATTCAGCCTGATGGAATTGGTGCTTTGTTTACAGCTGTTGAACAGCTTAAAAAAAGATTAGCAGAAGAGGGATTGTTTGATGAACAGTATAAGAAACCTCTTCCTGCATACCCGTCAAGAATTGCAGTAGTTACATCTGAACAGGGGGCAGCATTACAGGATATACTAAATATTTTAAGCAGAAGATATCCTATTGCAGAGGTTTTGATATTTCCTGCAATTGTTCAGGGAGAAAAAGCTCCGCAGTCATTATGTGAAGCCATAACATCTTCTGATGAAAGCTATTGTGATATTATTATAGTTGCAAGAGGCGGAGGTTCTTTTGAGGACCTTATGTGTTTCAATAGTGAAAGTGTTGTAAGGACAATATTTTTCTGCAATACACCTGTTATTTCTGCAGTCGGACATGAAACAGATACAACATTATGTGATTTTGTTTCAGATCTGAGAGCGCCAACGCCATCTGCAGCAGCAGAACTTGCTGTTCCGGATATGAATGTCTTGTATAATAAGCTTGAAGAATATAGGAGAAATCTTATAATTTCAGAGCAGAATTATATTGAATGTTTATATAATAAGCTTAATTCACGTTATGAGCTACTGGACAAGCATTCACCAAAGGCGAAAATAGCATTATATATCCAGATATGTTCAAGTAACAAACAGAAACTTGATACTGCTATTAACAATGTCATGATGAATAAGTATAATGACTTTGTTAAAAAAGCGGAAGTTCTGGAAAAGCTTAACCCAATAAGAATAATATCTAGCGGATATGCTGTGATTTACAAGGATAACAAGAGAATACAGACATCTGGAGATCTTAAAAAAGATGATTTAGTTAAAATAAATATGTCAGATGGTTCTGTTGATGCTATAATTATATAAAGTATGAACATATATTTGTTGTTATAAGTTTATATATATCTTTATTAAGTAAAATTGCCCAGAACGTTAAAAAGGGGGGAATGCTTCCTTTGAGGAGCATAATCATAAATATGAATTTTGAGCAGAATATGAATAGAATAGAAGAGATAATTTCGTCCTTGACACAAGGTGAGATTGATCTGGATAATTCAGTTGAATTATATCAGGAGGGACTGAGTATATTAAACAATTGTAAAAAACAGCTTGATGAGGCTCAGCAGAAGATTTCTTCTTCGGGTAGTAATGATGAATAGTGAGTTTGAATCCAGACTTAAGTATTATGCTGAACTGGTGAATACCGAATTAGAAAGATATTTTGAATCTTTAAGTACTTCTGAAAATAGTCTGCAAAGTAAAGTTATAGATGCAATGTGGTATGCTATATCAGCAGGGGGTAAAAGGATACGCCCAGTTCTTGTAATGGAGTTTAACAGGATGTGCGGTGGAGAAGAAACGAAAGCTCTATCCTGTGCCTGTGCTATAGAGATGATTCATACCTTCTCACTTATTCATGATGACCTTCCTTGCATGGATGATGATAATTTTCGCAGAGGGCGCCCATCATGCCATAAACAATTTGGAGAGGCTATTGCACTTCTTGCAGGTGATGCTCTTGAAAATTATGCATTTGAAATTATCTGTAACGATAATAATATTAGTTCAGATATAAAAGTAAAGGCGATGTCAATTCTTTCAAAAAATGTCGGAATATCAGGAATGATAGGAGGACAGGTTATCGATATTGGTAATAGTATGGATATGAGTAAGGAAGCTATAAAGAAAATGTATCTGCTTAAAACGGGTGGATTGCTGTCAGCTTCATGTGAAATGGGTTGTATCACTGCTGGTGCAGAAGATAGACTGCTTGCAGCAAGAATGTATGCAGAAAATCTGGGTATTGCATTTCAGATTATTGATGATATACTTGATATTATGGGTGAAACTGAAAAACTTGGTAAGCCTGTTGGAAGCGATAAAAAGCACAATAAAAATACTTATACGGAACTGGTTGGAGTAAAAAATGCAGAAAAAGATGCAGAAGAATATACAAACAAAGCAATTGAATCTTTATCTGATTTTGAATATTGCGGATTTATGATTGAACTTACTAAGAAAATGCTGACTAGAAAAAAATAAGGATTGTGAAATAATGAACAAACTTGAATATAACTACATTTTAGTTTCGGCTGTTTTATCTTGGACAGTTGCGCAGATAATCAAAACTTTTTTATACTATTTTCTGAATAAGAAATTCAGAATTGAAAGATTATTCGGAGCTGGTGGAATGCCTAGTTCACATTCTTCGTTGGTATGCTCTGCTACAATAGCAGTTTTGAGAACATGTGGTATGGGTTCGTCCGAATTTGCAGTAATGTTTCTTGTTGCAATGATTGTAATGTATGATGCAATGGGTGTACGGCGTGCAGCAGGACTTCATGCCCGTGAGTTAAACAGGATGAACAAGCTGTTTACGAATCCAGAAACTGCATTCGAATTATGCAAAATAAAGGATTTTGATCCAAAGAGAAAAGAACTTAAAGAGTATCTTGGTCATACTCCATTTGAAGTTTTAGGAGGGGCACTTTTAGGTATTTTAATTGCATTGATTGTGCCGATGTGATAAAATGAGCTATAAAAAAAGAGTAAGTCTTTGTGACCTCAGACTTCCAGGAGACTTAAAAAAGCTTTCAGTAAAGCAATGTGAAGATTTATGCCGTGAAATCAGAAAAGAACTGATAACTACAGTACTGAAAAACGGCGGTCATCTAAGCTCAAATCTTGGAACAGTTGAGCTTTCTGTTGCTATACACAGGATTTTTGATTCTCCAAGAGATAAGGTTATATGGGATGTTGGTCATCAGGCATATACTCATAAAATCCTTACTGGACGATTTTCGCGTTTTTCAACATTGAGAAAAGAAAACGGGCTGTCTGGTTTTACACGTCCTTCAGAATCTGAACATGATGCCTTTATAAGCGGACACAGTAGCACATCTATTTCAGCAGCATGTGGTTTTGCAAAAGCAATGAAACTCAAAGGTGATAATCATCATGCTATTGCAATAATCGGAGATGGTGCATTTACAGGCGGAATGGCTTATGAGGGTCTTAACAACGCTGGCAAGAGCAATGATAATATTATTGTAATACTTAATCATAATGACATGTCTATATCTAAAAATGTAGGTGCTCTTGCGAAATATCTGACTTCAATAAGAGCAAATCAAAAATATCTTAATGCAAAACATAGTGTTGAGAATGCGCTTGATAAAACTCCAGTTGTAGGTCAGTCACTGAAAAAATTTCTTGTTTCATCAAAATCTGTTGTAAAGTGGGCGTTGTACCGTACAACTATGTTTGAAGATCTTGGATTTGTATATCTTGGCCCAGTAGATGGTCATAACATAAAAGAACTTGAGGAAGTGCTTACAGCGGCAAAAAGCCTTAACAAGCCTGTATTTATTCATGTAAATACAATTAAAGGCAAGGGATACAGACCTGCTGAAAAAAATCCAGGTGCTTTTCATGGATTATCTCCGATTGAAAAGTGCAGTAATCCTGAAATTATTTCAGATGACAGTTATTCTGCTGTTTTTGGAAGGGAATTGCTGAGATTATCGGAATTTGATGATAAAATATGTGCAATTACTGCTGCAATGAAATATGGAACAGGTTTGCAGTTCTTTGCAGAGAGGCATCCTGAGCGTTTTTTTGATGTAGGAATAGCTGAACAGCATGCTGTTACATTTGCAGGAGGACTTGCTTCTGAAGGCTTTATTCCTGTGGTGTGTATTTACTCAAGCTTTTTGCAGAGAGCTTATGACCAGATAATACATGATCTTTCTATTTCAAAGCTTCATGTAGTTTTATGCATAGACCGTGCAGGAATAGTTGGTGAGGATGGGGAAACACATCAGGGTATTTTTGATGTTCCTATGCTGACATCAGTTCCAGGTATAACAATCTATTCTCCGTCATCATATGGAGAACTTAAGAGTAGTCTGAAAGAGGCTCTTTATAGTTGTAAAGGTGTTGTAGCTGTCAGGTATCCGAAGGGCAGCGATGGCTTGGAAAAGGAAACATATTCATCTGAATATGAGTATACAGGTAAAAATAAACATGAATTGATAGTTTCTTATGGTAGAATAACACATAAAATAATTGAAGGTAAGAAAAATATCCATGCTGATGTTTTAAAGCTGATTAAAATATTTCCTATTTCTGATGAGGCCGCTCAGATATGTCTTAGTTATGAAAAGATTATATTCTTTGAAGAAGGTTATGAATACGGCGGAATAAGTGAACATTTTGTTTGCTTACTTAATAAACTTGATTTCACAGGATCGACTGAAATACACGCAATTAATGACTTTGTAAGTCAGTCTGATGTTTGTTCTGCTCTTAAAAAATATAGTTTGGATTGTGATTCTGTTAAAAGAATAGTTAATAAACCATAGGAGAAAAACGGTGAGGCTTGATATTTATACTGTTCAGTCAGGCTTGATAAAAAGCCGTGAAAGAGCAAAAGAATATATTAAAAACGGTTATGTTACAGTTAATGATCATATCGCAGAGAAACCATCCTTTGAAGTTAGTGAAAGTGATAATGTAAAAGTAACCTGTGACCAGCTCAAATATGTGGGACGAGGCGGTCTGAAGCTTGAAAAGGCGCTTGATTGTTTTAAAATAGAACTCAACAATAAGTTTTGTATTGATATTGGCGCTTCTACAGGTGGCTTTACTGATTGTATGCTACAGAACGGTGCTGTAAAGGTATATGCTGTTGATGTCGGACACGGCCAGCTTGATTTTTCTTTGATAAATGATAGCAGAGTTGTAAACCTTGAGAAGACAAATATAGTCAATGTAAAAAGTGACTTTTTTAATGAGAAAATAGATTTTATATCTGTGGATGTTTCCTTTGTATCATTGAAACATATAATTCCAAAAGTTTCTGATTTATTATCAGAAAACGGACATAGTGTATTGTTAATTAAGCCACAGTTTGAAGCAGGAAAAGCTTGTATTGGCAAGAACGGCATTGTGAAAGACAGGAAAGCACATATAAGGGTTATTAATGAGATTATTCTATGTGCTGGTATAAATAAATTGTCTGTTTGTGGGCTTGATTTTTCTCCTGTTTCAGGTGGACATGGAAATATAGAATATCTGTTGTACATTTCAAAGTCGTCTAAGCCATCTAAGGCTGATGAAGCATATGCAGTTAATTATCCGGTTGAAGATATAGTTAATCAAGCATTTTGCAGTTTGAATAAGAAGAGGTGAAGTAATGCGTATTGTCCTGATGCCGAATTTTAAAAAGAAAAATGCTCTTTCAGCAGCGTTGAAAACATGTGACATTCTTAAAAATCTGAAATGTGATATATACACTGATAAGAACAATATACATGAGTTTGACTGCAAGAATTTTATAAATTACGGAGACGTTAATGAAATTTCTGCTAATGCAGACATCATAATTGCTATTGGCGGTGATGGAACAATTTTAAAGGCTGGAAGATATGCGTCTGCATATAATAAACCGCTTATGGGTATTAACACGGGAAGAATAGGCTTTATGGCTTCACTTGAAATTGATGAGCTTGAAAGTCTTTCAAGGCTCATTGACGGTGATTATTCCATTCATGAAAGAATGATGCTTGATGCATTAGTAACTTCAGACGGAAAAAAAGAAGTTTATTCTGCACTTAATGATATAGTTATTTCAAGACCCTATTCAAAACTGACAGACTACAGTGTTTACACTGGAAATAAACTTGTAAGTTCAATCAGGGCAGACGGAGTAGTTTTTTCTACACCTACAGGCTCTACAGCATATGCTCTGTCAGCCGGAGGACCTATCGTTGAACCGACAATGAAGTGTATTCAACTTACACCAATCTGTCCGCAATCGTTATGTTCAAGACCTACAATATTTTCAGATAACAATGAACTTAAGCTTACTTATACGTCAGTTCAGGAAGATGATGTTGTATTTATCGTAGATGGAAAGGAAAGAATAAGTCTTTCCGGTGATCAGATCCTTACAATATCAAAATCAGATAAAGTTTTAAATCTGATTGATATGAAGAATAATTCTTTTTTTGATGCTGTAAACAATAAACTTATGAATTCTATTAAGGGGTAGCATGATGAAAAAGGAACGGCATGAGAAGATAATTGACATAATCAGAAATAATATTGTTGATACTCAGGAGCTTCTTAAGGAACTTCTGTCAAAGCAGGGTATTGAAGTAACGCAGGCAACTCTTTCAAGAGATATCAGGGAGTTAAAACTATTTAAAGATTACGATGATGATAAGAATTACAGATATGTAGTACCTGATAATTCCCTTCCAGTATTTCCTCAGATGTTTATTGACTCGGTTATATCAGTTGACTTTGGTATGAATATGGTTGTATTGAAGTGCCATACAGGAATGGCTATGGCAGCCTGTGCTATACTTGATAAAATAAATTACAGTGAAATATTGGGAACCATAGCAGGTGATGATACAATATTTGTATTAATGAAGTCAGAGGAAAAAGCAGATTGGTTTTCAGAAACAATGAATAACTTATTATTAAAATGATAAAGGTGAGTTAAATAATGTTAAGTGAACTTTATATAGCTGATCTTGCATTGATTGAAGAAGCTGTTATTCCGTTTTCGGACAATTTCAATGTATTTACGGGAGAAACAGGTGCAGGTAAATCAATACTGATAAATGGAATAAACGCAGTCCTGGGGCATAGAACCTCCAAGGATATAGTAAGAAGCGGTTGTGAAAAGGCAGTTATAACCGCTATGTTTAAAAATTTATTTCCTGCCACTAAACAAAAACTTGATGAATATGGCATTGATTACAGTGACGATGAATTGTCAATAACTAGGGAAATATTTGCTGATGGGGGTAGTTCTGCAAGAATTAATTCTAAACCTGCAAATATATCAGTGGTAAAGGATATCGGAGAAACACTTGTAAATATTCATGGGCAGCATGATAATCAGATTTTGCTGTCACCTGACAAGCATCTTGGTATACTTGATGCATATGCAGGACTTGAAAATCAACTTGAAGACTACAGAACAGATTTTAAGGAGCTTCAGAGTGTATCACGGCAGCTCAAAACCTTGGCTAATACTGAAAAGGACAAGGCAGAACGCATACAGCTTTTAACGCAGCGTGTAGCTGATATTTCTGCGCTTGATATTCAGGCAGATGAGGATCAGCAGATTGAAGATGAATACAATCTTGCAAAGAACAGCGTTGAAATATCAAGAACGGTTCAGGAAGCTGTTGTGACACTTAATGGAGATGATATTAATCCTGGAATAATAAGTCAGATCAGCATAATTGCTGATAATTTAAGTGTTTATTCTGATTTGATGAATGATCTGTCCTCGTTAAACAACAGACTTGTCAGCTTAAAAATTGAACTTGATGATATTTGTTCTGAGCTTATTAATATAAATGACAGGTCTGACTGCAACCCTGAAAGGTATTCCTATCTTCTTGAAAGACGTCAAAAGCTTTATGAAATAAAGAAAAAGTATGGTCCTGACCTGAGTAATGTTCTGAAAACTCTTTCTCTGTCAGAGAATGAACTTGACAATCTTAATACCAATACAGATAATATAAAAAAGCTTGCAGAACACAGGGAAGCTTTGCTAAAGTGTGTTTCAGAAAAGGCAAATAAATTATCTGAAAACAGAAAAGAAGCAGGACTGCGTTTTGCTGGTCAGGTTCAGGAGGAACTTAAGTTCCTTGACATGCCTAATGTTCGGATAGAAGTGAAATTTGTTGAAGGAAAACTTACGTCTTATGGCATGGATTCAGTGGAGTTTTATGTTTCGGCAAATATTGGTGAGGAACCTAAGCCTATAAGTAAGTTTGCGTCTGGCGGAGAACTTTCAAGAATTATGCTTGCCCTCAAAAATGTTATTGCTGAAAAAGATGAAGTTCCTACAATGATATTTGATGAAATAGATACAGGTGTAAGTGGACGGGCTGCGCAGAAGATTGGAATCAAACTTAAAGAAATTTCCAGAATAAGACAAGTTATTTGTGTAACACATTTGTCTCAAATAGCAGTTAAGGCTGATAACCACTTGCTGATAGAAAAAATGTCAGATAGTAACAGGACGTTTACGACTGTAAAGAAGCTGACATTTGATGAAAGAAAATATGAAATAGCAAGAATTCTCTGCGGGGATAATATTACCGAGACAGTGCTTAAAAACGCAGAGGAGCAATTAAAATAAAGTTTAAGATAAAAATTAAGGTTGTAAAATCTTTAAGCTTGATATACAAACTATACAAATATTATTCTGCAATTTCTAAATATTCTTTTTGTAATTGTGTTGACATAATTTAAAATGTACTATATACTTGTATTTAGTTCATATTGAACCACTATATGTTGTGGTAGCAATTACGGAGGGGATTTTGATGATAACACAGATAATAAAAAGAGACGGACGAAAGATGCCTTTTAATGTTGAGAAAATTGCTCGTGCAATTTATAAGGCAGCTCAGTCAGTCGGGGGTAGCGATTACAACGCTTCGTTGGAATTGGCAGATAAGGTTTGCGAGCTTATTGAAAATACATATGGTAAAAGCATTCCTACGGTTGAACAGGTACAAGATATGGTTGAAAAGGTCCTTGTTGAAGAGGGCCATGCAAAAACTGCAAAATCATATATTCTTTACAGAGCTGATAGAACAAGATCAAGAGAAATGAATACCAAGCTTATGAAGGTTTATGAAGACTTAACTTTCAAACCTGCTAAAGATAGCGATATCAAGCGTGAAAATGCAAACATAAACGGAGATACTGCAATGGGAACAATGCTTAAGTATGGTTCTGAAGGTGCAAAGCAGTTCTACGAGATGTATGTACTTGATCCACATCATGCAAAGGCTCATAATGAAGGCGATATTCACATTCATGATCTTGATTACTTCACTCTTACAACAACCTGCTGTCAGATTGATTTAATTAAACTGTTTAAAAACGGATTTTCAACTGGTCACGGATTTTTACGTGAACCTAATGATATTTACAGCTATTCTGCTCTTGCATGTATAGCAATCCAGTCAAACCAGAATGACCAGCATGGTGGTCAGAGTGTTCCTAACTTTGAATATGCTATGGCTGAAGGTGTTAAAAAGACATACAGAAAGAAATATGTTTATAACATTGCAAGATGCCTGGAAATGATAGCATGTCTTGACAATGGTCAGGAGATAGCAGACAGAATTGCGGATGAAATAACGAACGAAATGCATATTTATCCTATTCTTGACAATAACAATGGCTATAAGGAAGCAGAATTTGAAAAACTTTGTAAATATGTAGATACTGAAGTAGCTGAAAGAGTTCAAAAGTTTTCTGCACAGAATACATTGAAGGAAACAGACAGAGCTACATATCAGGCTATGGAAGCACTGATTCATAACCTTAATACTATGAACAGCCGTGCAGGTGCACAAGTTCCGTTCAGTTCCATAAACTATGGTCTTGATACTACTGTTGAAGGAAGAATGGTAATAAAGAATATTCTTCTTGCAAATGAAGCAGGTCTCGGAAATGGTGAAACACCTATTTTCCCTATACATATTTTTAAAATCAAAGAGGGAATTAACTATAATCCTGAGGATCCTAACTATGATCTTTTCAAGCTTGCATGTCGTGTATCTGCAAAGAGATTATTCCCTAACTTCTCATTTATTGATGCTCCATTTAACCTTCCTTACTACAAGGAGGGCGATTATAATACAGAAGTTGCATATATGGGATGCAGAACCCGTGTTATAGGAAACAACTACGATAAGTCAAGAGAAATTGTAACAGGCAGAGGAAACTTGAGTTTCACATCCGTTAACCTTCCTAGACTTGCAATAAAGGCTGATCACAACATTGGTGTATTCTTTGATAGTCTTGATGAAATTATGGATCTTGTAATTGAACAGTTAATGGAAAGATTCAAGATTCAGTATCAGAAGAAAGTCAGAAACTATCCTTTCTTGATGGGACAGGGAATATGGATTGATTCTGAAAAACTTGGTCCTGATGACGAGGTCGGCGAAGTATTGAAGCATGGTACCTTATCAATGGGCTTTATAGGCCTTGCAGAGTGCCTTAAAGCATTGATTGGAAAACATCACGGTGAAGATGAGGAGGCTAGAACTTTAGGACTTGAGATTGTAACTCATATGAGAAATCGTATGGATGAAGAATCAAAGAGAACAGGTCTTAACTTTACACTTCTTGCAACTCCTGCCGAGGGACTTTCTGGAAGATTTGTACGTATTGATCAGGAACTTTTCGGAAAAATACCTGGTATAACAGACAGGGAATACTACACAAACTCATTCCATGTTCCTGTTTACTATAATATAAGTGCATTTGAAAAAATCAAGATTGAAGCTCCTTATCATGCATTAACAAATGCAGGGCATATAAGCTATATTGAGCTTGACGGTGACCCAATGAATAACCTTGCAGCATTTGAAAAGGTAGTAAGATGCATGAAGGAGTCTGGTATTGGATATGGCTCAATCAACCATCCTGTTGACCGTGATCCTGTATGCGGATATACAGGAATTATTGGTGATACCTGTCCTAAGTGTGGAAGAAAAGAAGGTTCAGGCGGCGTAGGTTTTGACAGAATCAGAAGAATTACAGGATATCTTGTTGGTACGATTGACAGATTCAATAATGCAAAGCGTGCTGAAGAAAGAGATCGTGTAAAACACGGGGTATAATAATTGAACAGGCGGGCTTCTTGCCTGCCTGTTTTTATGTTATGAGAAAGGGATGTCATTTTTATGTCAGATATAATGCTTAGAATAGCTGGAACAGCCAATGATTCAATAGTTGATGGACCTGGTATTCGTTTTACTGTATTCACACAGGGTTGTCCACATCATTGTGCAGGTTGCCATAATCCTCAGACACACAGTTTTGATGGTGGAAACATTGTAACTGCTGACAGTATTCTTGAACAGATATTCGCCAATCCATTGCTTGACGGAGTTACTTTCAGCGGCGGAGAACCTTTCTGTCAAGCTGAAACGTTAGCATATATGGGGAAGAAGATAATTGAAAAGGGACTGAATATTATAGCTTATACTGGCTTTACATTTGAGTATCTTATGAGTAATTCTGATAATACCAACCATTATGCTGATTTGCTGGAAGTATGTGATTATATTATTGATGGTAAGTTTGAATTCGATAAAAAGAGTTATTTGCTGAAATTCAGGGGAAGTTCCAATCAGAGAATAATTGATTGCAAAAAAAGCATCAGAGAAAATAAAGTTTATGAAACTGAGCTTTGATGACTTGAAAAAAATATAAGTAAATGTTATTATATAGATACTATGTAATTCGGAGAAAAGATAAATTATGTCTGGAAAGAAAGTTATTGTTTACTTGTTATCGTGTATTTTAATAGTGATGTGTGCATTAAGCGGGTGTGGTGAAGATGATGGATCAGGGTATATTTTTAAAACCAATATATCTTCAAATCCACAGAATCTTGATCCACAGTTGGCTTCAGATAAAGCCTCGCTTATGATTATCGGAAATATGTACAGAGGCTTATTCAAAATGCGAGAGGACGGTTCTGTTGAGACTGATGTTGTTTCTGATTATCAGGTGTCAGAAGATGGATATACATATACATTTGAACTTAAGAAGGATGTCTACTGGTCAGGTAAAGACGATTACGAAGCACCATTGACAGCATATGATTTTGAATATGCATTCAAGAGAATATATGATAACAATACTAATTCTCCATATAAAGAAACATATAAATGCATAAAAAATGCTGTTGCTATAAATAAGGGTGTAAAGTCAAAGGAGGAACTTGGAGTAAGAGCTTTGGATGATACAACACTCGTTATTGAACTTGAGTATCCATATTATAATTTCTTGCAGTTGCTGACAATGACAGCAGCATATCCATGTAATGAGGATTTTTTTGTTAGCACAAAAGGAAAATATGGTTTGTCTCCTGATGCGTGTATTTCAAATGGTGCCTTCTATATAAAAGAATGGAATTATGATCCATATTGGGATAATAACTACATAATAATGAAAAGAAATCAGAAGAATTCTGATAATAATCGTGTTTATCCTTCTGGACTGAACTTTTTTATAAAAGATGAATCAGAAAATATAACAGATTATAAAAAGGGAAGCATAGATTGCATTATTTCTGATGATTACAATCAGCTTGCAGATATTTCTTCAGTAATGTCAAAGCAAACAAAGTATTCAGGTATAATGTTCAACACAAAATCAACTTGTTTTTCAAATGTAAATCTAAGGATGGCCCTTGCTTATTCTTTAGACCGTACTGAATGGTCCGAAGCTTTGCCTGAAGGATTTGTTTCTGCAAATTCTGTTATTCCTGAAGGCGTTACTGTGATGAATAAGAGTGTCCGTGACCTGATTCCTGAATCAGATTATAATTTATTTGATGAAAATGGTGCAAGAAAGATTTGGAACAGTGAACTTAGCAAAATGGATGTAGCTTCTTTAGATGGATTGAGTATCATGGTTAATGAGGACTATGAGGGAAAAGAAGTAATAAAGAATATTGTAGAGCAGTGGCAGATGAATTTGAATTTCCTATGCAGTGTTGAAATTGTTTCAGAAAAAGAATACAATGACAGATTAAAAACAGGTGATTTTGATATTACTGTTTTTGAGTTAAATAACTCAGTAAATAACGTAAGTGATTGTTTTGGGCAGTTTGTATCTGGAGACAGCAGAAACATTCTTGAATATTATAATTCTGATTTAGAATATGCAGTAAGAAATATTGAAATGTCAACAAGCCTGAACGATGCTGTTAAGTATATTCAGATGGCAGAAGAGGCTGTTATTGAAGATGCAAGATATATTCCTGTTGCATTTAGTGACACATATTTCTTTATCAATAAGGATGCTGAGGATGTGTCATATAATGCATTTACTGATCAGATTGACTTCAGTAAGGCCAAAATGTTTGATTAGTAAGTATCCAATGTTTTGTATTTTAGAATAAATACAATAAACAGTAACTTTTTAATCCTTCTGTGAATAGTATATATTGAAGTTTAATACTTTAATAATTTTATAGGAGGATCTTTATGAGTGAATTAAGTGATAGCTTTAAGGAAGCGGTTTGCGTAGAAGTTCCACGCATTTTTGACACTTGCTCAGACCGTGACTGTATTGTTGATTTGCCAATAGTTCTTAACAATCCAAGTGATTTTACAAGTGACATTACTAATGTAAAAACAACTTGTGTTCAAGTTACAGACATCAGCATTACAGTTGATGAGTTACAGTTCAAAAGAGGTTATTTTTCCGTTGATATGACATTTACATTTAATGTTGAAATCAATGGATATACTCAGGCAAACCCAACAGTTGCAGTACCTCTGACAGGAACAGCAACATGGAACAAAAAAGTAATACTTTATGGAAGTCAAGGAAATATTCAGACATTTGCAAGCGATGGAACTCCATCACAGGGCGTTGTTGGAGATGCATGTGAAATCATCAGTCTGCCAAAGGCATCTGTAAGTGTCGTAGAGCCTATAGCTTTGGATACAAAAATTGCATCAATTCTTTCCGGAAACAATATACTTACAAGAGGCATTGTTATTACAATAGGTTTGTTTTCAATTGTACAGTTATCAAGACCTGTTGCTTTACTTATTCCAACTTATGATTATTGTGTTCCTAAGCACGAATGTTGTCTGGGCGGTGGAGGAACAAATTCTGAAACAGCTTGTGAAGTATTTGAAAAAATATCTTTCCCACTTGAACAATTCTTTCCTCAGCCTACTTCTGACTATGATCCTAGAAAATGCTGCAAACCGGATTAATAATTTTAATTTAATTAATAAAACTGTTGCTTTCCGGATAATAACCGGAAAGCAACAGTTTTTTTGGTGCATCAAATGTGTATAACAATTAAGATGGTAAGGTTTATAGTATGAGCCTTTATTTGATATGACTTGCAATTTCCTCATATTTATGCTTGGTTGCAAGGCCACCCCTGATATGACGTTCCTGTTTATTTATTTCAAGTATCTTTTTTACTTCTGGATATAATTGAGGGTTAAGTATAGGTAATTTTTCCGTAACATCCTTGTGAACTGTACTTTTACTTATTCCAAACTGTTTGGCAGTCGCTCTCACAGTTGTTTTATTATTCAATATGTATTCTCCAAGTATTACTGCTCTTTCCTGAATTTCCTGCTGAGTTCTGACTTTCAAGATACTCACTCCAATACATAGTATTTCTATTTATGTATATGCTAATATTTTTTAAATGATGTTATTGACATAAACAATAAAATCCCTGTCAGTATGTTGGATATTTACCAATGTTCTAGGAAACTATGTTTAATATTTTTCAAAAGTGAAGCTAGGTATTATTTTTTATTATAATGAAATAATAATTGACATTTGTTGCGGTTTTGGTATAATAAATATATGTGCGTATATGCAATTCTATATTGAATGGAGATATAAAACTATGAAGTGGACAGGCCTTAACGACCTTAGAGAAAAATATTTATCTTTCTTTGAAAGTAAGATGCACACCCGTATGGCAAGTGCTTCACTTATTCCACAAGGTGACAACAGTTTGCTGCTTATTAACAGTGGTATGGCTCCGCTTAAAAAATTCTTTCTTGGTACGGAAACCCCTCCAAATGTAAGAGTAACAACTTGCCAGAAATGTATCCGTACACCAGATATAGAGCGTGTAGGAAAAACTGCACGTCATGGAACATACTTTGAAATGCTCGGAAATTTTTCTTTTGGTGATTATTTTAAAAGCGATGCCATTGCCTGGGCTTGGGAATTCCTTACTGAAGTGCTTGAAATCCCTGCAGACAGACTTTGGATTACTATATTTGAAAACGACGATGAAGCAGAACAAATCTGGGAAAAGAAAATAGGCATCCCTCATGACAGAATTATCCGTCTTGGAAAAGCAGATAACTTCTGGGAACACGGAAGCGGTCCATGCGGTCCATGTTCAGAAATTCACTTTGACAGAGGTGAAAGTTACGGACCATTTGAAAACTTTGAACAGGCAAGTGACTGCGACAGAGTAATTGAAATTTGGAATCTTGTTTTTAGTCAGTTTGACAGTGACGGAAACGGTAACTACGCTGAAATGAAAACAAAGAATATTGATACAGGTATGGGACTTGAACGTCTTGCTTGTGCTATGCAGAGCGTTGATAACCTTTTTGAAGTAGACACAGTTCAGAATATCATGAAGCATATATCTGAAATTGCCAGCGTTAAATATAAAGAAAATGAGAAAACAGACGTATCATTGCGAGTAATTACAGACCATATCAGAAGCACAACATTTATGGTTGGTGATGGTGTAACAGGTTCAAACAGTGGCAGAGGTTATGTTCTCCGTCGTTTGCTTAGAAGAGCTGCACGTCACGGTAGATTACTGGGTATAAAGAAGCCTTTCCTTTATGAAGTTGTTGATACAGTTATTACAGAAAATCAGCAGGCTTATCCTGACCTTGCTGAAAAGAAGGATTATATAAAGAAGCTTATTCTCAGTGAAGAAGAAACATTCGCAAAAACAATTGATAATGGTATGGATATTCTTACTGAAAAGCTTAATGCACTTACAAAAACAGGCGGTAAGATTCTTTCCGGCGAGGATACATTCCTGCTTTCTGATACTTATGGATTCCCATTTGACCTTACTCTTGAAATTGCAGAAGAAAAGGGTATAAGCGTTGATGAGGATGGCTTTAAGAAATGTATGCAGGAACAAAAGGATAAAGCAAGAGCTGACAGAGCTTCAAAGACAAGTTCTTCATGGGATGAGGGAAGTGTAAACCTTGACTGTGTAAAGACGGAATTTACAGGTTATAAAGATATTGAAGCTTCAGCTGAAGTTGTTGCTGTAATAAAGGACAACGCTGTATGCACGAGTGTTACAGAAGGTGACGAAGCTGTTATAGTTCTTAGTAAGACTCCTTTTTATGCTGAGAGTGGTGGACAGGTCGGAGATACTGGTGTAATTAAAATTGGTGAGAGTATTTTTAACGTATCTGATACTAAGAAAGATTCGAGCGGACATTTCCTCCATATTGGAAACGTTGAAATTGGTGGAATTTCCGTAGGAGATAATGTTACCGCAGTAATTGACAGTAAGAGAAGAAATTCGATTATGAGAAATCACACTGCTGCACATCTTCTTCAGGCAGCTTTAAGAAAAGTTCTTGGAAATCATGTTCATCAGGCTGGACAGCTGGTTGACCCTCATAGAGTTCGTTTTGATTTCTCACACTTTGAGGCACTTACTGCTGAACAGTTGGTTGAAATTGAAAGCATTGTAAACAGTGATATTCTCGACAGCATAGGTGTTACAACTAAAGAAATGCCTATTGATGAAGCTAAAAAGTTGGGCGCTATGGCTCTGTTTGGAGAAAAATACGGCGATGTAGTAAGAGTTGTAAATGTTGAAAGTACATCTATTGAATTCTGTGGTGGTACTCATGTAAGCAATACTTCACAGATTGGTCTTTTCAAGATAATTTCAGAATCTTCCGTAGCTGCTGGCGTAAGGCGTATCGAAGCAGTTACAGGAACTGGTGTATTGACACTTTTAGACGAATATAAGGACACAATTATGAAGTCTGTTCAGGCAATCAAGGCTGCAAATCCATCTGAATTGGTTTCAAAGTGTGTTGCTGTTTCTGCTGAGGTTAAGAACCTTGAAAAGGAAATAGCACAGTTAAATTCAGAAATAGCTTCTGGTCAGATAGACAGCATGCTTGAAAGTGCTAAGGATCTTAACGGTATTAAGGTAATAACAGCAGTGCTCAAGAATACAAAACCTGATATTCTGAGAACTATCGGTGATAAAATTAAGGATAAGTCTTCATGCGCAGTTGCAATCCTTGCAGCAGATAACGGAGATAGTGGTTCAATGCTTTGTGTATGTGGTAAGGACGCTGTTTCAAAGGGTGCTCATGCAGGTAAGATTGTACAGAAAGTATGTGCATTGACAGGTGGTAAGGGCGGTGGGCGTCCTGACAGTGCTATGGCTGGTATCGGTGACTTGTCAAAGACTGCAGAAGCCCTTGATGCAGGTATGGCAATTATTTCTGAATTGATTAAGTAATTGTAGTAATAAACTTGATAATTTGAGTTTTGTATTGCCAGAATTGATCTGCTTAAAAGGCATTAAAACTCAGAAAGGATGTTCATAATTATGGATTGTATTTTTTGCAAGATTGTTGCGGGAGAAATTCCAAGCAAAAAGGTTTATGAGGATGATAAGGTTTTAGCTTTTGAGGATATTAATCCTCTTGCACCTGTTCATATTTTAGTAATTCCAAAGTTGCACATTGCATGTGCAGCTGATATTACACCTGAAAATTCTAAGGTTGTTGCTTATATCTTTGAGGTTATTGCTAAAATTGCAAAAGAAAAAAACCTTGACAATGGTTTTAGAGTTGTAACAAACTGTGGTGATGATGCATGTCAATCTGTAAAGCACCTTCACTTTCATATCTTGGCAGGACGTAAATTTGACGAAACAATGGGCTGATAAGAGAATGACATAATTTTAGGGAGACATTATTATGGTGCGGAAGATGGCTTATGTTGGATTTTCATATCTTGTAGGTTTGTTTTTCGCATCATTTTTTAATTCATTAACTTTGATCCCACTTGCTGTAGCAGCTTGGTTAATTGCAATGCTATGCCATGTTTTTTGTAAAGTTGGTGACAAAGCAAAAACTGCAATAGTTTGCATATATTTTTGCGTTATCGGTATAATTGTGTACTCAGCGTATTATGTTTTTATCCATAATAATATAACCAAATATGATGGGTATGAAGTAATCATCAGCGGGGAGATTCTGGATGTTAATGATTATAACAGTGATAAGTCACTGTATATAGTTAAGGGTAAAGTCAATAATGATGTAGAGGCTACATTGACATGCTTTTATGATACAAAGAGTTGCAAGAAAGGCGATAAAGTAATAATTCATGGGAATGCAGAGAGGTATGAAAATACATACGAATTTGCTTCTGAAGATTACTATTCATCAAAAGGTATCTATCTGCAATGCGTTGACGTGCAAAGTTTTGTTTTAATGAGAAGCAACGATTTTTCTGTTATAAATCTGTTGGATTTATACAGTAATAAGATTTATGAAACCATTGAAGATGTTTTGCCTGAGGAAGAAAGTGCTGTTCTGATAGCAATGCTTTTCGGAGATAAATCCGGAATTGAAAATAGCACGAAAGAACTCCTTTACAGAGCTGGAATAGGGCATATGATGGCTGTTTCCGGGGCGCATCTTGCTATAATATCAATACTTGTATCTGAAGTCCTGAAAATGTTCAGGGTAGGCAGATATCCAAAGCTTGTGTTACAGGTTTTAATTATTCTGACGTTTACAGTAATGTCGGGAATGTCAATATCAGTAATTAGATCAGCAATTATGATATTGATTCTCCAGGTATCATCTTTGTTCAAGCGAAGATATGATCTGCTGAATTCTTTAGGTCTTGCTGTTTTATTGCTGACAGCATTTACTCCTTATGTTGTCAGGGACGCATCATTTCTGCTTTCAGTTGCTGGTGTGTTTGGTGTTGGTGTAGTTGCACCTGCAATTATAAAGGAGTTTGAAAATTATTTTAAATTGATTGCCCCTGTTAAGTCGTTAATAATGTCGTTTACTGCTTCAATAGTGATACTTCCTGTATCTATGATTTTTTTTGATGAAACATCAGTGGTATCACCGATATCAAATCTTTTGTTGCTACCATTGTGCACAATCGCATTGGTGCTTGTTGTCTTAGTTGCCATAACAGCATGTGTACCTATTCTGGCTGTTCCATTGCTAACAATAAGTGGTATTTGCTGTAAGCTAATAATAATTATATCTGAATATATAGGAAAGCAGAAGTGGGCATGCATCCCATTGGGATTTAATTGGCTTAAGGTTTTCTTTATTGTTATTTCAGCATTAGTTATATTTTTGTATTTTATCTCAAAGGATGCATTAGTTATTTTCTTTTTATCAATTTTTGCATTATCTTTGTCTATGTATACAATTAACCTGAACAAAGCTATAGAAGATGAAAACATAATTATTGCGGTTATTGGTGATAAGAATGCTTCTTCCCTTGTAATTCATAATAGTAATACGGCATGCATTGTCGACCTGAATAGTGGAGGAGAGTGCGCAAAGTCTGTAAAAAAATATCTTTGCAGGAATGGTATCTATGATATAGATTCTGTTATTTTATCTGTTGATTCACTTACTTCAGAGCCTGTCTATATTGAAGAAATGGGTTTGTTCGATATTGATTCGGTTTTAGTTCCTAAGGGTCAGTATATGCTTGGAGATACATCTGCTCTCGGTAATATAACATGCAGATATGAACCTGAAAAGGGTACAGTCAGAATGCGCGGTTACGACATTGAGTTCAGAAAAGATAATCAGGTAAGGATTATTTTTAATGATGTCTCTGTTAATGCTGTAAATAGTAAGAAGAGTTATTCATTTGGTTCAGATGAAGTGTTCATTGCATATGCAGGAACAGATCAACAGGATGTTTCAAGTAATATTTATATTGCCTGTAATAGTGAAGCACAGGTTTGTACCTATAAGGAACGGCAAGTATTTATCGGTAAGTGTGTAGAGTTGAAAGTAACTCCTGAAGGACATATTTCTGCGGAGGTTTTATTTGATGGGGACAATAACTGATACTGAGTTAAAAAATAATATAAAAGCAGGCAAGTTTGATAATGTGTATCTGTTCTATGGTAAGAATGTTTTTGCTATCGAACAAAGTACAAAACAACTTGTGTCAAAGCTTATTGAAAAGGACAGTGAAGCTTATAATCTTCATAAGTTTGAGGGAAAAAGTATAAGTCTGGATGAGCTGTCAGATGCCTCTGAATCACTTCCTTTTTTTTCAGATCATTTATGCTGTACAATATGTGATCTTAACTGTGATTCTTTAAGTGCAGATCAGATTAAACAGTTGTCAGAAATATTATCAGGTCTGCCTGAAACTTCAGTTGTAGTTATCTATAATATTTCTGTTGATATAACAGACGGAAAGCGGTATCCTACTGCAAAGAACAAGAAAATTGTTGATCTTGTTTCTAAAATTGGTACCGTTTGTTGTTTTTTAAATAAAACATCAACTGACCTGTCGAAAGACATAATAACAAAGGTTTCAAAGAATAATTGTTCTATATCAAAAAAGAATGCCGTTTATCTTGCTGATTTGTGTTTATGCAATGCACAGATTATCAGTAACGAAATAGATAAACTTGTTTCATATGCTGAAAATTCAGAAATAACACTGGAAATGATAAATCAACTTTGTCCGAAGCAGATTGAAGCTGCGGCATTTGACCTTGCAAAAGCTATTGTCAAAAGAGATAGAAAAAAAGCTGTTATATTGTTAAAAGACCTGCTTGATACAAAGGTTGAACCAATTACAATTCTTTATGCGATAACATCTAATATATTGGATCTATATCGTGCAAGGGTTGCAATAAATAACAGAAAAAGTATAGATGATGTCAGTGTGGATTTTAACTATCCAAAAAATATGAGCTTCAGGGTAGGAAATGCTTTTAGAGATGTTACTGATATGTCAGTTTCACATCTTAGAGAATGTATGAGTATTTTAACACTTGCGGACATCTCAATGAAATCACTTAAGACAGATAAGCAGATATTATTGGAGGAAGCGATTATCAGAATGATGTCAAGTAATTAAGGATGTGATATTTTGATTCATATAGATCAGGCTGTAATTGTAGAGGGGAAATATGACAAAATAAAGTTGTCGGCTATAATTGATGCTATAATAATTCCGACACACGGATTTTCAGTTTTTAAAGATAAAGAAAAAGTTGAACTTATACGTTACTTAGCAAAAAATAAGGGAATAATAATCCTTACAGATTCAGATACAGCCGGGTTTAAAATCAGAAATTACATAAAGGGCTGTATATCAGATGGTAACATTATAAATGTTTACATTCCTGATATTTTCGGAAAGGAAAAAAGAAAGCTTGCTCCTTCAAAAGAAGGAAAACTTGGTGTTGAAGGTATAGATAAAGATGTTATAATAAATACTTTTAATAAAGCAGGTGTAGGACTTACGCAGAATTATTCAGCTGACAAAGAAGAAATTTCAAGAGTTGATTTATTTGAAACAGGCCTTATGGGTCGGGATAATTCCTGCATAATGAGAAAATTACTCTTAAAAAAAATGGGTTTGCCTGAACTTTTGTCTACTACTTCAATGCTGCAAATCATTAACTCAACAATGAGCAGAGATGATTTCTTTGCATTGGTGAACTCAAAGGATTTATAAATAACTAACCGGAGGAATTTATGGTTTTTTCTAGCTTAACATTTATATACTATTTTTTGCCAATAGTATTGTTTGTATATTTTATTATTCCTGATAAATATCGTAACCTGGTAATCTTGGTATCAGGTTTGTTCTTTTACGCATGGGGCGAACCAATTTATGTATTAATTATGATTCTTTCAACAGTAATTGACTATACTGCAGGACGACTTATTCATTACTTTGATAAAAGTAATAAAAAGCGTACTGCTTGCCTTTTAATATCTGTAATTATGAATATTGGACTGCTTTCAATTTTTAAATACAGTTCTTTCCTTATTGGAATTATAAATTCCATTTTCAAAACAAATATATATGATCCTCAGCTTCCTCTTCCAATTGGTATATCATTTTATACATTCCAGAGTATGTCATACACAATTGACATGTACCTTAGAAATATAAAGGTTCAGAAAAATATTATCAGTTTTACTTCTTATGTAACATTGTTCCCACAGATTGTTGCAGGACCAATTGTAAGATATGATGATGTTGCAAAGGAACTTGATTACAGAACAGTAACAGTTTCAAAAGTAAGTGAAGGAATAGGAAAGTTCTTAAAGGGCTTAGCAAAGAAAGTCCTTCTTGCAAATAATATTGGTCTTGTCTGGACTGCTGTAAAAGCAATGGACTATACAAATATTTCAGCAGGAACAGCATGGATTGGTATTCTTGCATTTACATTCCAGATTTATTTTGATTTTTCAGGTTATTCTGATATGGCTGTTGGACTTGGCAAAATGCTTGGATTTAATTTTCCAATTAACTTTGATTACCCTTATATTTCAAAGAGTATAAGCGAATTCTGGAGAAGATGGCATATTACACTTGGATCATGGTTTAGGTCATATGTTTATATACCTCTTGGGGGTAACAGGAATGGAACTTTCAAGACCATTAGAAATCTCATAATTGTCTGGGCACTTACAGGTTTATGGCATGGTGCAAGCTGGAACTTTATTCTCTGGGGATTGTATTTCGGAATTCTTATAATAATTGAACGTCTTGGATGGGGTAAAATACTTGAAAAGCTGCCTGCTGTAGTGAGCAGACTATATACTTTTGTTCTTGTAGTTTTCGGATGGGTATTATTTGATATAGATACCCTGCCAAATGCATGGAGTTTCTTTAAGGCTATGTTTGGCGCAAATGGTACTTTGTACGATAATACAGCAAATTATCTGCTGATTTCTAATATAGTAATATTCATAATCTGCATTTTTGCTTCTACGACTTTGTATACAGATACTATTAACAAGATAAAGGAAAAGAAAGCAGGTATAATAAATTATCTTGCTCCTGCTGCACAACTGATTATGCTTCTTGTTTGTACGGCATATCTTGTTGATGCGACATATAACCCATTCCTGTATTTCAGATTTTAAGATAAGGATATTGCGTTGTTTGTTCGTTAATTCAAGCTAATTATAGCATTTTAACTACGACAAATAGCTGAAAGGAATAAATAATTTATGAGTGAAAAGAGTAACAGCAAAATTAATCTTATAACCTGTATATTGTTTTTTGCTGTATTAGTAGCGTTTCCTATATTGACGCTTATACTGCCAAAGGACAACTTTTCTGATGTTGAGAACAGAAACCTGCAAAGTTTTCCGAAAGCTTCTGCTTCAAGTATTAAATCAAGAAAGTATATGAATAATCTTGAAACATATATTTCGGATCATTTTGCTGGCAGAATTAATTGGATAAAGGTTAAGTCCGGACTTGATATAACTCTTGGAAAAAGAGAGCGAAACAATATTTATATATTGAATGACAGATTGATTGAAAAAGTTAAAGATCCTGATTATCAGTTAATAGATAAAAGCATTTCTGGAATAAACAAATTTTATGAGGAAAATAATTTACCTGTATATGTTATGATTGCTCCTTCATCAGCCGATATTTATAAGGATAATGCTCCTTATAATGCTGATACAGTTGATTTGAAGGAAATGACGGATTATGTTTACAGTAATCTTAACCCTGGTATTCAGACTGTAGATATTTATTCTGATATGGTGGAACAGAAAGATAATTATATCTTTTACAGAACTGACCATCACTGGACTTCTTTCGGTGCATATCTTGCTTATTCTGAAGCAGGAAAAAAGATGGGATATACGCCTGTTTCTCTTGATTCTTATGATATTGAGCATGCAGGTACTGATTTTCTTGGAACATTTTATTCTAAAACGCTGTACGATAAAATTACACCTGATACTCTTGATATATATCACTGCAATGGTGATTATAAGGTTACAAGTGTCGAAATCAGCAAAACATTTGGAGAACCTCCTGAAGTATATGATGATATCTATTTCAGAGAATTCCTTGATAAAAAGGATAAGTACTCTGTGTTCACAGGAACAAACCAGCCAATTATAACTATCAAAACCGATTGTCCGGGTCCAAAGCTTCTAATTTTAAAGGATTCATATGCACATAGCTATGTTCCTTTCCTTACACAGCACTATTCTGAAATCACAATGTTTGACTTAAGATATGTTCAGATCTCCTACAAAGATATTATTGATGTTTCTGAATATGATAAAGTTTTATTTTTGTACAATTCATCAACTTTTTCAACTGATGAAAATATAAAAAAGCTTAATTATAATTAATAATATATATATATAAAATGTACCTGCCTGTTCTTATGTAGCCAAAAATTAGTTTTGGCATAAACTAAGATAGGCAGGGTTAATACCAGATCGTAAAACTAAAGTGGTATGAAAATACCTGTAGGGGAGCTTTGGTTATTTATCTGATTAATACCTTGCTTCATATAAATTTTGCCTTACGAATTAATCCGGCACTGATTCGTAAGGCATTTTATTTTTTACATTAAAATAGAATTCAGCAGGGGAGTATTTCTCCTGCTGAACTCTGAATGTTTGGCATTTTAAAGAATAAAGCAGATCAATCCGCCACAGCCTTCATTAATAATTCTCTCAAGGGTTTCCTGAAGTTTAAGTCTTGCATCTATTGGCATACGGTATAATTTGTTGTGAAGTCCCTCATTTACAAGCTCATGAAGTGATTTTCCGAAGATATTTGATTCCCATATTTTCTGAGGATTTTCTTCAAATTCATTAAGCATATACATTACAAGCTCTTCAGACTGCTTTTCTGAACCGACTATAGGGTTTATTTCTGTAATAATGTTTGCTTTCATCAAATGGATAGACGGAGCAGATGCACGAAGTTTAACACCATATTTTCCACCCTGCTTTATAATTTCTGGTTCTTCAAGAGCAAGTTCATCAATTGTTGGCATTACTATGCCATAGCCTGTTGCATCAACTTCAGAAAGTGCATTTTGAATTTTATTGTATTCTTTTTTAACAAATACAAATTCCTTCATCAGCGGCATAAGGTCACTTTCACTATGAATTTCAATACCTGTTTCCTCACCGAGTACTTTATAGAACAAATCACCATTGAGATTAATGCATATTGATGTACAGCCTTTACCAAGGTCAATCTGGCAAACATTTGCGTCGGATATATGATTGCCCTTTTTTATGTTTTCAATTATATTGTCCATGTCCCTAACATAATGCATATCATTAACAGAACTTCTGATTGTATCAAATATTTCATTCTTCAGCCAGTGACCTTTATTAAGAGATGTGATCCATTTTGGCATAGATATGTTGATTTCCTTGATAGGAAATGCATAAAGAATGCTGGTCAGAATGGTATTAATATCATCTTCACTTAAATCGAGACAGTTTACAGGCATAACAGGAGAGTTGTATTTAATACTCATATGTTCAGCTGTAGCTCTGCTTTCAGCAGAATTAGGATTAACACAGTTCATCAAAATTACGAAAGGTTTGTTGATAGCCTGCAATTCATCAATTACTCTAGCCTCTGCATTTTCATATTCATGACGAGGAATATCAGAAATGCTTCCGTCGGTTGTAATTACAAGTCCGATGGTTGAATGATCCTGAATAACCTTTTGTGTACCTACTTCTGCAGCCATATTAAATGGAATTTCTTCATCAAACCATGGAGTTCTTACCATTCTAGGCATTTCATTTTCAATGTATCCAATAGAGCTTGGAACTATGTATCCAACACAGTCAATCATCCTGACATTAAATTTTGCCTTGTTGTTAAGAGATACTTCAACAGCATCCTCAGGAATGAACTTTGGTTCAGTTGTCATGATTGTCTTTCCGGCAGATGACTGCGGAAGCTCATCAATTGCACGCTCTCTTCTGTAATCACTGGTTATGTTAGGGATAACGAGTGCTTCCATAAATCGCTTGATAAAAGTGGATTTACCGGTCCTTACAGGTCCGACAACACCGATATAAATATCGCCATCTGTCCTTTGGGCAATATCACAATAAATGTCATTATTCGTCATTTTAATTTACCTCCAAACATTTCAGACTATTGGAATAAGTATCATACCTTGTTCTGCAATTATGTCGTCTGCCAGGTTATTCTCCTCCATAATTGCATCAATAGAAGTACAATACTTCTTGGCAATTTCCCATAAGTCCTCTTTTGACTCTGCAAAATACAGCCTTAATGCATAATCGCCGTCTTTTTCAACGGGAGCGTTTTCATTGACAGTGATATCCGTAAGGGCATTCATATATATATTATTGCTGATTATTCCTGAAACTTTTATCTCAACTTTTGCTTCTACAGTACTGTTGGATGTAAGGTTATATGAACATGAAACAGGTATTATTTTCAAATCTGCAACAGAATTATCTATAATGTTATCACAGTTCACGCTGATTTCAAAAGGTTCTTCTTTTTCCATCACTACCGGAGCGCCATCACTGTTGCGAGCAAATACAGTGTACATAGCATTGCCATTTATAATAGCCTGTTTTTCTACTGCATCAATTTTAGTTGTATATCCATTTAAATTACACCATACATCGTAAATGCAGTCAAGTTCTCCGTCTTTATAACCTACTGATCCCTTTATTACCTGAGAGCAAGAGATATATTTAGGTGATAATTCAACCTTGATGTCAGATGTCTGGCTTTCAGTCTGATATTGAGTTGAAAATTGATCTGTAGCAATATCAACTGTAGAAAGCATCTGTGCAGAAACATTAATTAAAAGCATAACAGTGCAGTCTATAACTTTTGATTCATTGTCTCCATCTGACTTAGGACTCAGATCACAGGATATAACGTCAGCATCAACATTGCAATCAAACCTTTCATCAATGCCTTCGAGTTCAATAATCTGAGAAAACGGTAAGGTGAATTGCATAGACTCGATTCCATCAGTTGCATCTTTCATGCAGGTATAAAGCATATTTATAAGTATTTCGCCTTTAGCAACAAGTTTGTTGGCAATAACCTTTTTGTCAGTGGATGTTATTACCGCATCATTTCTTATAATGTTTATAACAGAAGGCTTTGATATACCAAGATCAAATTCATCTGTAATAGTAGCACGTTTTGTGGTAAATAGCTTGTTGGTAGGATATGTAACAGGTTTTTTACGAAGTTGAATATTCATACCGAAAGCATCTGAAATAACATCCTTTTTGCATATATCTGTTACTTTTAATTTAACAGAAATCGCACCACGCACATCAACTCTGCGCTGATTAACAGCACGGCAGTTAATGTAATCGGTTTTAGGAATAATACAAACCTTTGGTTTTGTACCTGCACGTCCAAGTTCAACTGTCTTAGTATAATTAAGCTTTTGATCAAGTACCTGCAGGGTATTGCTTTGCTCTGAACAGTACATAATGCGCAAACACACTGACAACTCATAATTAAGCTTATCACCATTAATGCAGTATGAAACTATTTTTGGAGTAGTAATACACTTGACGATCTTAAAAATATCAGGATAATAATCAGGCAACACATAATCCAGCTCCACCGCTTGTTCCTGAGAACCATCAAATATTACTTCTGACGTAGTTATTTCTTCTCTGTTTAATTTAAAGTCCATAAATATATCCTCCTTGTCTGCTGTTCATTTTACGCAGTAACTATGATAACTATATTCTTGATTAAAAGCTTGTATGCATTAGTTACTTAATATATATTAAAAGATATAACAAATATTCTAATATCAAAATAAAATTGTATAGATTTACGAAAAAAATATGTTGACATGCATGCTAAAAAGTGATATAATAATTAAGTCGATTAAAGCGAGTGTGCTGGAATAGGCAGACAGGCACGTTTGAGGGGCGTGTGTCGATAGACGTATGGGTTCAAGTCCCATTACTCGCACCAGATAAAAGTCGTAAGTAATGTTAATTCATTGCTTACGGCTTTTATTTATTACACATGACTGTCCTTCATTGCAGGGTTGTTAATCAGCTTACCTTGACTGTTAAAGCGGGATCCGTGGCACGGACAGTCCCAGCTGTGTTCTGCTGGGTTCCATTTTAATGAACAGCCTAAATGTGAGCAGCGTTTGGTAGTTGGTGTTATAAAATCCAATAGAGTTGTACCGATGTTTGAAAAGAGTTGACCTCTTATCATTGATCTTGATGGTGAAAATGCAGGGGCAAATTGATTTTCCCGTCCCATAACTAGATCCGCCAGAATTTCCGATGATACCATTGATGTTGTCATTCCCCAAAGGTTAAACCCTGATGCTATATACACATCCGGCAGATTTGAACTATACTGTCCTATATATGGTACACCGTCAAGAGGTACACAATCCTGATTGGCCCATGCATATTTTTCTTTTGCCTGCGGGAAATACTGTCTGGCAAAAGCTCTTGGAACATCAAAACCTCCACCCTTTTTGCCAGTACGGTGTCCTCCTCCGCCAATCAGTAATAATCCATTATAATTTCTCAGGAATACTCCATTTTTTGCATTATCCTCAATTGTACAGCCTATATCAGGAGCATTTTTTAATGCAATGACAAATGATCTCTTTTGATATAGTTTCATGAAATATAATCCTCGGCTGTTTTTAAACGGAAAGTGTGTTGCAATTATAACTTTTTGTGCATGGATACATCCATTGTCAGTGTAAGCAGTAGTTCCATCAAGCTTTTTTATAAATGTATTTTCAAATATATTAAGACCTTTTGCAGCACCATACAGAAACTTAAGCGGATGAAATTGTGCCATACCAGGAAATTTTACTGCCCCTGCAACAGAAAAAGGCAATGATATGTCAGGGATAAACTCTGCACCAAATCCAAGAGAATTGAGTGCAGAAACCTCTTGCTGCATTTTTTTCTTGTCATTTAATGAATATATAATAGATGGTTTGTCTTCAAAATCACAAGAAATCTGTTCAGATAATTTCCTATATTTTTTTACAGCCATTAAATTACCATCCAGATACATTTTTGCCTTTTCCGTACCAAACTTTTTTATTATATCCTGATATAGTGTGTCATGTTGTGCCGACAATACAGCAGTAGTTCCTTTTGTAATTCCACCGCCTATGTTTTTTGCTTCAACCAGCATATAATCAACACCAGCTTCTTGAAGCTTAAGTGCGCATAGAATGCCTGCCATACCACCACCGATAATCAGAACACCTGTCCTTTTATCGCTGTTCAATACAGGGAAATCAGGTAACTTTACGTCCTTTGTCCATAAAAAATCCATATTAATTCCTCCATAGTAATAGTATTGACTATATTAAGTCAAAATAATTATAAATAAAGATAATATGGTTAATAATTTTCTTAAGTACGATGTGTTGTAAGACGTCAGCCGCTAAAAAAGTTTCTTTGCATATTGTAAATTTTACTTAAATAAGCTCATGTACTCTTCAGCCCAATCTTCCATACTGTTTATAATAGGTATAAATTTTTTGCCTATTTCAGTTAAACTGTAATCAACTCTTAATGGAACTTCATTATAAACCGTCCTGATTATTATATGATCATTTTCAAGAGCACGAAGATGCTGTGTGAGCATTTTTTGCGTTAGCGTAGGATCCTCAAAAGCTTTTTTCAGTTCTCCGAATCTCATAGTTTCATAGCGAGCAAGAAACCATATTATAGACATTTTCCATTTTCCAAACATTATTCTTTGTGTTAGAAGAAGAGGACATTCCTCTTCATCAGAAATAATTTCCTTATTTTCATTCATTTTAAACACCTCTGTCAATACTTACTTTATTGTAAGTATACCACATTATAGTGCCTACTTGCAAGATTTTTACAACTATGTTATTCTATATACATAAGAATTTTCCGGAAAAATTCATTATTTACTCAGTTTATATTATTTTACAGAGTAACAAAACAACATAATGAAACGCTTTTATTTTTCAGATTATAACTAATTTATAAATTCACAGTTTTATTTGTCTGAAAATATAAAGTACATGAAAGGATGCTATAATATGAGAAAAGTAAATTTTGCTGGAACAAATCAAGAAGTAAGTTGTGCATGTTTAGGAACCATGATGATGGGCACTTTAATAAATAAAACGGATTCTTTCAATATCCTTGACGACTTTGTCAGTAAAGATGGAAATTTTATAGACACAGCTAACTGCTATTCATGGTGGTGGGGTAACTCTGAAGCATGGGGAGATGAAAGTGAAAACATGTTAGGAGAATGGTTCGCGGAACGTAAAAACCGTGATAAAGTCTTTCTTGCAACAAAATTTGGCGGAAGACTCAAGGACCCTAAAATGGTTCGAGATGCAGATGGCGAAATTATGTGGGATAAAGTAGTTCCGGCTTATGAAGGAACTAGCGCTAAGACTATTAGGGCAGCAATTGAAGGGAGCTTAAAGCGTCTTAAAACAGATTACATAGATCTTTATTATGTACATGTTGATGACAGAAGTGTTGCACTTGAAGAAACACTTGAAACCCTTTCTGATTTGGTTAAAGAAGGGAAAGTAAAGCATATCGGTTGCAGTAATATGAGAACCTGGAGAATTGCAACTGCAAAGGAAATATGCAAGAACAATGGTTATCCCTTCTTCAAGGCTATTCAGCAGGAATATACATATATAAGGCAAAATATCAGTGCTGACAGAGGAATAGGATTTGGCGCTGATGACGAAATGTTTGATTTCATGAAGTCAAATCCTGATATGACTCTTGTTGCGTATTCTCCACTCCTGAAGGGCATATATGCTAGTGAGGAGAAAAGAAAGAGCTACTATGGCTGGAATGATTTCAGTAATGGTGAATCAATTGAAAGAATTCAGGTTATTGATAAAATGTCAAAGGAAATGGGTATCTCGGGAAATAAACTTGTTCTTGCTTGGATACTTAATAAAAAGCCATCAATAATTCCAATATTAGGCTTTAGTAAAATGATACAGTACAAGGAAAATGTAGATGCACTTTCAATTAAATTAACAGATGAACAGATGGAAATATTGAATAGGGGTAAATATTAAGGCAACCCTCAATGATACAATATTTTTGTACATAAAAAACAACTAAACAGCACACATAGCAATAATATGCTTAATAAAGTAAAGGCCCGACTGAAATTATTTATGAAATACACCCCTTTTGTTAGACAATGTGATATAAATCACGACTAACGAAAGGGGTGTAATTTTATGTTTTAATTACAAGGAATCTGATCACATCTCCGATTTCAGTGATAATACGTGGTGCGAATACATTACCGACACCAGGCGTTGCAATAACTATGTTGTATTTATTTAAAGAACTTGCAAATTTCGTTATTTATGATAAAATATTATCAAGAGTTGTATCGACATGGTACAAAGACTCCGCTCAACATATAACACTTAATGATTAAAAAATAATCATATATATTTTAAAAATTTAAAATAGGATGGTATCAGATGAATACAAAAAGAGATTGGACAGTTTTACTTATTGGAGGAGCTTCAGGATCTGGAAAATCCAGTGTTGCATATGAATTATCTCGTATACATAACGTTAATGTCATAGAAGTAGATGATATTTTTGAAGCAATAAAGTCGATGACAACCAGAGAGCTTCATCCAGCAATTCATTATTGGAGTACAGGCATAAACTGGATTGATATTGGAGTAAGTGGAAATGTAAAGTGGCTTATTGACGTTAGCATAGAAATGATAACAGGATTAAAGTCCATAGTTGAAAACCACATAGAAGCTGATGTACCGGTCATTATTGAAGGTGATTTTATACACCCTGAACTTGCACTGTCCATTGAAAACCCAAAGGTAAAATCTCTTTTTATTAATGAATCAGATAAAATTCAAATTGTGCAGAATTACCTTGATAGAGAAGGCGGTGAATTACAACATTTCAGAGCTGATATAAGTACTCAGTATGGAAAATGGTTGGAAAAATAATGTATAAGTTTGGGTATCCCTTTAATTGAATCTAGACCATGGGATACTGTAATTCAGAGGTTGATGAAATGTATTTAGTGGCATGTAAGATAATTTCTAATAAGGATTAACTTAGCCTAAATGGCAGGATCTAAGTATGTTTTATTATTGTCTTGCATTAATTGGATTCTAACAACTAGCTTTGCAGGTTTGCCTAAAGAGTATCAATACTTTTTGAAATGACAGAATGGAGATGACTGATTGAAAAAGATTTTACCTATAGTGATAATGCTTACTTTGTTTGTTGGCTACTCATCAAATACAGATATTGACAGGGAAAATATAACAAAAGTAGAAAGTAAAATAACTATTTCTGAAACTACCGAAGAAATCCTACCTGTGATTACATATGAAATGACAAATGAACAAGAAAAAGATGAGATAGACAAAATAATTGATTTCATTAAAACGGAAAGAATATGTTACTGACTTTTTTATGATTTTAATAAGGATAATTATCCTGAACTAATTGAAGCACGAGAAGGTGAGTATTTCTGCGATTATATCTTATATGATTTAAAAGGTGAAATTACACAGTATATAGGCGTATTAAGTGCAGATACAATGACCAACACAACAAATATATTAACACTATATTTTGATAATGATTTAAACGAATATTTCTATTTTGCAAAAACTTATTTTATTTTTAACGGAACAAATTTGGATGATGAATTTTATTTGTGGGTGTATAAAATTAACGATGGTCAAATTACATCAGACTGTGTTGGAAAGTATACAGGCGATTGGGATGGCAAAAAATATTGGTATAAGGATATTCATTTTATGGACACTAAAATTGAAGATGGCTATTATGATGAAAATGAGATTAATACTCTTTTAGGCATTGACGAATATTTATCGCAATTTGAAAAGATAAAAGAGGTTAATCTTGAACCTCAATGGATTAACTGCGATGATGATAACTTGGAAAGTAAGGTAAGAGAAGAACTTAAGAAATATCCTTATTTCAACCAATAACCACATTATAGAAGTTAATCCAAGTAAAACAAATTCTGCTGGTAATGTTATAGAACGAGGAGATAGTGTAAAAGCAGGCGATATTATTGCTGTTGTAGGATCTTCTGGTGCTTCAAGCGCCTTACATGTGGATTATTCTGTTGCCACATATCCAAGCCGGAGTAGTGGTAACGATGATAAAAGATATGATCCCATATTGTTTGATGGATATTTTGCACATGGTTCTAGTGATGCCCCAGAGTTTGTTACTCAAAATTTAGGCATGTATTTTAATATACCAAATGAACTAAAAACATGGTGTTTCTTCAACAATTGCACAAATTGCACGCGACGCATTTGTCATTATTAACATATTGAAGAATAGGAGGAAATATGAAACAAATATATTTTATTGTTATGTATCTTGCAATTATACTTCTTTTTTGTTCATGCAATACAGAGCTTGAAACAAGAGAAATAGAAAATACTGCTTCTATTGACTCATCAATAAATTCAACTTTAAATGAATATAAAACTGATATAATAACTTCAAGCGAAACGGAAACAATTAATAATAAATCTTGTATTAACAAGATCTTTCAGGCATTGATTGATAAAAATGAAGAAGACCTCTGGCGCATTGGATACATGGAGGGCGAAGATGGATTTTTATATAGTGTTGATTTCGATTCATATGAAATACTAAATAGTTCAAGTTTTAGAGTATTCGGTTGAGTTAGTTGTATCAAAAAGTTCAGACAGCAGATTTTCGGTAGGAACATCGACTTGGAATGTTGGAATATCAGATGCGGGATTTTGCACATATTTTTTGCCTGAAACAGCAGACAAACAGCAAATATCCGAGTATTGGAATAATGAATTTGCCCAAATAGGAAGATTCTACACATTTTCGTTTGATGAGAATAGAACTATTGAAGATACAAGAAAGCTTCCGGAGGTAGTCGGAAAAGAAACTTTTTTGGATGGAGTAGAGACATTTCTTATTGGGATAAAACCGGAGTTGGGAAACGGTGGTGCTATTTTCGTAGAAAAAAACGTTGTTGATGAAACATTGAAACAATACTTTGGAATAGTAAATTACATTTGGGATGATAATGTATCTGGAATACAATGTGATTCTAATTATTGGCAGATGCAAACTGTATATGCTTTAATAAATGAACAAGCTGATGAGTATATAGAAGTCACTTATTATGCTGATTTTGCGTATATCACACCAGCATATAAAATCAGATATTATTTTAATAACAAAAACAATCCATCTAATCTGACTGCTGTTGAGTTGCTTGAGGATTATGGACATAAACCATTTACAGAGATGTTTTAAATACTCAATTAAAAACGACATATATATTTTGATTGTGAAGAGTATACAGCACATATAGGAGAAAATTTAGGCGATTGCATCGAGAATTGTATTTTTTGACAAATACTCTGACTTGGCTTGATAATATTGAAGTGCAAGGATATGAGCGTATATCTGAAAAATAGAATGAAACATTGAAGCGTGAATTGCAAGCAACTTAGTGATAAATTAACAGACTGGCTTAATAGTCGATCCTGTTAATTTACATTTAAAAAGGAATTAAAACTTTTTACAATATATAAAAATATTGAAAATATAACTATAAAATGCAATAATAAATTAAAAACAATTTAAAGATTATGAAAAAATAATCTTAAGTAAATATGCAGTGTTTGTAAAGGAGAATATCTATGATAGAGTTGATTATCTCATTATCTCCTCTCTTTTTTATAATGATAATTATTGTATTAGTTATATTTTATCAGCAAATCTCAATAGAAAAAAGGCTGGATAACTTGTACAGTAAGTATGGAGAAAAAATTGAAGTTACTATTCTGCATTCAAAGTACTCTATTTTTAATAGTAGTTCACACAATTACTTCTTTACTGTAAGCTTTAAGGATATACATGGAAAAAATCATATTTACAGTATCAGTACTGCAAATAAATCCGCAAAAAATTATTTGAATAAAAAAAGTATGGAGGTGTTTTGTCTTTCTAATATTTTTTCTGAATATAATAACATAGTTGAATATTCAAAAGAAAATAGCAAGAACAGCAAAGAATTTAGAAAGAATTTAGATCTTTATAGTATGCCCTTAATGATTGTCTTGGAGGACAGAGAATTTAAAAAAGTCGGGAATCTAAAAAGAAAACATTTTTGCTCAATTTTTTTAATTATACTGATTTTTATATTAATATATGTTGCACTTATTGAGAGAGGAATAATTAATGACCAATTTATAACTAGCCTTTCTAAATACCTTATTCCATGCCTTGCAATATTTCTTCCCGTATTTATATTGATTTGCACAGTTGCGCAGAATAATAAAAATAAATAATATCAAGAAGTAATTTATTGGTTTAACAATTACAAAATATCAAGGAAATTATTTCAAGATAATATTGTCTTAGCATAAATAATATCAGGTGATGTTGATTTGAATAGCTTTTAACTTTAATGTTGGTTATTGGCTGTTAAGTTTTTGTTAGAATGCTAAGTCAGCTATGATGACTTTACGCTTCTTTGAGACTAACGAACCGAAGAAACGCCAATAATAGCCATAAGAAAATTGTCCTAGACAAGCAAAGTCGTAGCAGTACAGTTCAAAGTAATTAAGCAGAGCAACGTTTTTGAAAAGGTGTCTTGCCTTTGTTGAAAGTATGCGGGCGGATATGGTAATACCAAAGAATAGCAAAGTCTGAAACCGCCAAATAAAGCTGTTCTTAGAGCGGTAATAATGTTGATTAATCAATTCATTTTTAAGGTGAGTTATGATATTCTTTATGTGGGTGATAATAAAAGTATTCACCTGAATAATGATAAACGTACAGAATAAGAATAACAGATTCCATCAACCTATACAACACTTACAGATGAAGATGCAATCCACAAAATGAATCTTCTTCTTGAACATCTTGAAGATAATGATGATGTTCAGAACGAATATCATAACTGGGATATGCCTGATTAGGAAGAGGAAGACTAATATTATAATAAAAATATCAAGCTATGTATCATAACTTTATGAAACATAGCTTGATTTATTATTACAATAAACAATAAAGTTAAAGCGGCTAGAGAAATTATCCTCAGCCGCTTTATTTATTGCTATTTATCAGATTACTGATGAATGTTCGCCTAATGAAGCAGATTCATTCTTTACTACCTGAATGTTATTGTATACATCCATGCCTGTTCCGGCAGGAATAAGCTTACCAATAATAACATTTTCTTTAAGTCCGAGAAGTTTATCACTTTTGCCTCTGATAGCTGCATCAGTAAGTGCCTTTGTTGTTTCCTGGAATGAAGCAGCAGAAAGGAAGCTGTCTGAGTTAGAAGAAGCCTTTGTTATACCCTGAAGAACAGGAAGTATTGTAACAAATGAAAGTCCTGTTTCACCTGCATCCATTCTGGCTTGAATCTTTTCATTTTCAGTATCGATTTCCTTCTTATCAACAAGCGAGCCAGGAAGAAGGTAACTTGATCCACTGTCTTCAACCTTGACTTTTCTAAGCATCTGTCGAACAATTACTTCAATGTGCTTATCATTGATATCAACACCCTGTAAACGGTATACTTTCTGAACTTCAGTAATAATATAGTTCTGTACTGCTTGCTGTCCGTTAACCATAAGAACATCAGCAGGATTGATTGAGCCTTCTGTAAGAGGGTCTCCAGCCTTAACCATATCGCCTTCATGAACCTTAATCTTAAAGCCATAAGCAACAGGGTAGAACTCTTCTTCACCAGTATCCTGGTTTGTAACAATAACGTTTCTTGTCTTCTTGATTTCTTCCATACGAATCTTACCATCAATTTTTGTAATGATAGCAGCATTCTTAGGACGTCTGCTTTCAAAGAGTTCTTCAACTCTAGGAAGACCCTGTGTGATGTCTTCTGCAGATGCGATACCACCTGTATGGAACGTTCTCATTGTAAGCTGTGTACCAGGTTCGCCGATAGACTGGGCTGCGATGATACCAACAGCTTCACCGATAGCAACAAGATTATTGTTTGCAAGGTTTGCACCATAACACTTAGCACAAACACCATGTTTTGACTTACAGTTAAGAACAGAACGAATACTGATCTTTTCAATTCCGCTGTCAACAATTTTCTTTGCGTCAGCTTCGTTGATAAGCTTATTTTTGCTCATTATAAGTTCACCCGTATTTGCATCACGGAGATCTTCCATGAGGTATCTTCCAAGAAGTCTTTCCTGAAGAGGCTCAATCATTTCATTACCATTCTTAATTGTATAAACTTCAATACCGACATCAGTACCACAATCTTCTTCTCTGATAATAACATCCTGTGAAACATCAACGAGACGTCTTGTAAGATAACCAGAGTCAGCTGTTCTAAGCGCTGTATCAGCAAGTCCTTTACGAGCACCACGGGAAGAAATAAAATATTCGAGGATGTTAAGGCCTTCACGGTAGTTAGCTCTGATAGGCATCTCAATAGTGGAACCTGATGTATTAGCAATAAGTCCACGCATACCTGCCAGCTGACGGATCTGGTTGATACTACCACGGGCACCGGAATCAGCCATCATGAAAATAGGATTGTATTTATCAAGTCCACTCTTCAGAGCAACAGTTACATCATCAGTAGCCTTGTTCCAGATCTCGATAAATCTCTTTGATTTTTCAGCAGCTGAAATAAATCCACGCTTATAAAGCTTATTAATTTTTTCAACTTGTGCATCTGCATCAGTTAGGATAGTCTTCTTTTCTTCTGGAATTTCAGCATCACAAACAGCAACAGTAATAGCAGCCTTTGTTGAATACTTAAATCCAAGAGCCTTAATCCTATCAAGAACTTCAGAGGTGGTAGCAGTACCATGAACTCTTATGCAACGTTCAACGATATCTGAAAGCTGGCCCTTCTTAACAAGGAAGTCAATTTCAAGATCAAACTGTTTATCTGAATTTGTTCTGTCAACATACCCAAGGTTCTGTGGAATGTTTTCATTAAAGATAAGACGACCAACAGTACAGTCAATTATCTTAGAAACCTTGCGTCCGCCTATATCCTTTGAAATTCTTACTTTGATCTTAGCATGAATAGAAATTACGCCTTCCTGATAAGCCATGAGAGCTTCATTGACATCCTTAAATATCTTGCCTTCACCAAGTTCACCATCCTTAACCATTGTAAGGTAGTATGAACCAAGAACCATGTCCTGTGAAGGAACTGCAACCGGACGACCATCTGAAGGTTTTAAGAGGTTATTAGCTGCGAGCATGAGGAAACGAGCTTCTGCCTGTGCTTCAGCAGAAAGAGGGAGATGGACAGCCATCTGGTCACCATCGAAGTCTGCGTTAAATGCAGTACACACGAGTGGATGAAGTTTGATAGCACGTCCTTCAACAAGGATAGGTTCAAATGCCTGAATACCAAGTCTGTGAAGCGTAGGAGCACGGTTCAGGAAAACCGGATGATCCTTAATAACATTTTCAAGTGCATCCCAAACTTCATTTTTAGCACGGTCAACCATTTTTCTTGCTGACTTTATATTGTTTACAACCTTTGTATCAACCAGTCTCTTCATTACGAAAGGCTTGAAAAGTTCAAGTGCCATTTCCTTTGGAAGACCACATTGATACATTCTAAGTTCTGGTCCAACGACGATAACAGAACGTCCGGAGTAGTCAACACGTTTACCAAGAAGGTTCTGACGGAAACGTCCTTGCTTACCCTTAAGCATATCTGAAAGTGATTTCAACGCACGGTTATTAGGACCTGTAACAGGTCTGCCATGTCTGCCGTTATCGATAAGTGCATCAACAGCTTCCTGAAGCATACGTTTTTCGTTTCTGATAATAATATCAGGAGCTTCAAGTTCAAGCATTTTCTTAAGACGGTTATTTCTGTTGATAACACGTCTGTAAAGGTCGTTAAGGTCTGATGTTGCATAACGTCCGCCGTCAAGCATAACCATCGGTCTGATATCAGGTGGTATTACAGGAACAACATCAAGTATCATCCATTCAGGTTTATTGCCTGAAAGCCTGAATGCTTCAACAATTTCAAGTCTTTTTAAGAGCTTGATTCTTTTCTGTCCAGGAGGAAGATCAGTAAGTTCTGATTTTAGTTCAGCAGCGAGTTTTTCAAGATCAATTTCCTGCAGGAGCTTTTTGATAGCTTCTGCACCCATTTCAGCAACAAAATCGTCCTCATACTTTTCTTTCATATCATTGTATTCTTTTTCTGAGAGAAGCTGCTTTTTAACGAGTTCAGTATTACCCGGCTCAATTACAATATATTTTGTAAAATAAAGAATTTCTTCAAGTCTCTTTTGTGATATTTCAAGAACTTGACCGATTCGGGAAGGAGTACCCTTAAAATACCAGATATGAGAAACAGGAGCTGCAAGCTCAATGTGGCCCATACGCTCACGTCTGACTTTTGCACGAGTTACTTCAACTCCACAGCGGTCACATATTTTACCCTTAAAGCGGATTTTTTTATACTTTCCGCAATGACATTCCCAGTCCTTTGTAGGTCCAAATATTTTTTCGCAAAATAATCCGTCACGTTCAGGTTTCTGGGTTCTGTAATTTATGGTTTCAGGTCTTTCAACAACACCATGAGACCAGTTTTTGATCTGTTCAGGTGAAGCAAGGCCAATTTTTATAGATTCAAAAACATTGAATTCCAATAGAAAAGCACTCCTTTAAAATAATTTTCAATTAAAGGGTTTCAGCGTCAGATTAAGTCATCATCCTCATCTGTAAATGTTAAATCATCTTCGGAAGAATCAAAGTCATCAAAATCCTGATCTTCTTCAGCATCATCCATTGAAAAACCTTCATCAAGATCGCCGTCTGAAACAACATCGGTCATATCATCATCTACATCCGATACAGGCTGAGGAATGATATTATCGTCATCTTCAAAGGTCTGTTTAAGGTCAATTTCATCGCCATTGAGATCAAGAACTTTAATGTCAAGACAAAGCGACTGGAGTTCCTTAATAAGAACCTTAAATGCTTCAGGAATACCAGGTTTCGGAACATTCTGACCCTTGACGATTGCTTCATAGGTCTTTACACGTCCCACGGTATCATCTGATTTAATAGTGGACATTTCAAGAAGTGTATATGCAGCTCCATAAGCTTCAAGTGCCCACATTTCCATTTCACCGAATCTCTGTCCACCGAATTGTGCTTTACCACCCAAAGGCTGCTGAGTAACAAGGGAATAAGGACCAACAGATCGAGCATGAATTTTATCATCTACAAGGTGATGCAGCTTAAGGTAATACATATAACCTACGGTTACTCTGTTATCAAACTTTTCACCTGTACGTCCGTCATAAAGTGTAAACTTACCGTCGTCTGACATTTCGAGTGCTTTAGTATTAATTGTACCCTTATAAAGTTCTGGTTTAAAATCATCGTTTGCGTGTTCCTTGTAAATCTCATTTGCAGCATTAAAAGTAGCTCTAATTTCTGCTTCGTGCGCACCATCGAAAACAGGTGTCATGACTTTCCAGCCAAGAGCCTTGGAAGCCATACCAAGATGAACTTCAAGAACCTGACCGATGTTCATACGTGAAGGAACACCAAGAGGGTTAAGAACTATATCAAGAGGAGTACCATCTTCAAGGAAAGGCATGTCTTCTGATTTAAGAATTCTGGAAACAACACCCTTGTTACCATGACGGCCGGCCATTTTATCTCCGACTGAAATCTTACGCTTCTGTGCAATATAACATCTGACAAGCATATTTACTCCAGGAGAAAGTTCATCGCAGTTGTCACGTGTAAATATCTTAACGTCAACAATTACTCCGGCTTCACCGTGAGGAACCTTAAGGGAGTTATCACGAACTTCTCTTGCTTTTTCACCGAAGATTGCACGGAGAAGTCTTTCTTCAGCAGTAAGCTCAGTTTCACCCTTCGGAGTAACCTTACCAACAAGAATATCACCAGAACGTACCTCAGCTCCTATACGGATAATGCCATGTTCATCAAGGTCCTTAAGAGCATCGTCACCAACGTTAGGAATATCTCTTGTAATTTCTTCAGGTCCGAGTTTGGTATCTCTTGCTTCTATCTCATACTCTTCAATATGGATAGAAGTATACATATCTTCTCTGACAACTCTTTCATTAAGAAGAACGGCGTCTTCATAGTTATAACCTTCCCAGGTCATAAAACCGATAAGAGCATTTTTACCAATAGAAATTTCACCGCCGCTTGTTGCAGGACCATCAGCAATAACCTGACCAACGTGAACCTCTTCGCCCTTTTCAACAATAGGCTTCTGGTTTATACATGTGCCTTGGTTAGAACGTTTGAATTTAATAAGCTTATAAGAATGAGTAGCGCCTGTGCCTTCCTTAATAACAATTTCATCAGCAGAAATCTTTTCAACCACGCCGTCATGTTTTGAAAGAACACAAACTCCTGAGTCAACAGCAGCTTTATATTCCATACCAGTACCAACGATAGGGGATTCTGTTTTAAGAAGCGGAACAGCCTGTCTCTGCATGTTTGATCCCATGAGAGCACGGTTTGCGTCATCATTTTCAAGAAAAGGAATCATTGCAGTTGCAATAGAAACAACCATCTTTGGAGACACGTCCATAAAGTCAATACGTTCTTTTTCACATTCAAGAATCTGATCTCTGTAACGTGCATTGACTCTTGGTCTAGCAAATTTATTGTCTTCTGTCAGAGGTTCGTTTGCCTGTGCAACAGTATAGTTATCTTCAACATCAGCAGTCATGTAAACAACTTCATCAGTAACAATACCAGTGGTCTTGTCAACACGTCTGTAAGGAGCTTCAATAAAACCGTATTCATTAATTCTTGCAAATCCTGCAAGATATGAGATAAGTCCAATGTTTGGACCTTCAGGAGTTTCAATAGGACACATTCTACCATAGTGGGAGTAGTGAACGTCACGAACTTCGAAACTTGCACGGTCACGGGAAAGACCACCAGGGCCAAGGGCAGAAAGTCTTCTCTTATGAGTAAGTTCTGCAAGTGGATTTGTCTGATCCATGAACTGTGAAAGCGGTGAGGATCCGAAAAATTCCTTAATAGCAGCAGTAATAGGTCTGATATTAATGAGTACCTGAGGAGTAATAACATCCATATCCTGAGCCTGAATATTCATTCTTTCTCTAATAACTCTTTCCATTCTTGAGAACCCAATTCTGAACTGGTTCTGAAGAAGTTCGCCAACAGAACGGATTCTTCTGTTTCCAAGATGGTCAATATCATCAACAAGGCCTACACCTTCACAAAGGTTAATAAAGTAACTTACTGTTGCATATATATCATCAAGGATAATATGCTTAGGAATAAGTTCATCAGCCTTTGATTTTATAAGTTCTTCAAGCTCGTCCTTGTCAGAAGCTGTATCAAGGATATCCTTAAGAACTTTAAATGAAACCTTTTCATTAATACCATACTGTTCAACGTCAAAGTCAACATAAGGTTTAATATCAACCATTCCATTACCTATAACTTTAACTTCCTTTTGCTCAATATGGGATGTGCTTTCACCAGCAGCTGTTGTAAAGGTTTCTTTATGATCAACGTTAAGCCATACTTCTGAAACACCTGACTGTTCAATTTCCATAGCTCTGTCGTATGAAAGGATATCTCCTTCATCCGCCATTATTTCTCCTGTAAGAGGATTAGCAATAGGCCTTGAAAGCCGATGGCCAGCAATACGACCGCCGATACCAAGTTTTTTATTATATTTATATCTTCCAAAACGTGAAAGATCATATCTTTTAGCGTCAAAGAAGAGATTATTAAGATGTGAAATAGCACTGTCAACCGTAGGTGGTTCACCAGGACGAAGCTTTTTGTAAACTTCAAGGAGAGCTTCTTCAGTGTTCTTGGTAGGGTCTTTCTGAAGAATTGTCTGACTTAATCTTTCATCTGTACCAAATAATTCCTCAATTTCAGAATCTGTACCGCACCCGAGAGCTCTTATAAAAGTAGTAAGCGGAATCTTTCTGTTTTTATCTATTCTAACATATATGACATCGTTTGAGTCCATTTCGTACTCAAGCCATGCACCTCTATTTGGTATTACTGTTGTCTTAAATAGATCCTTGCCAGTTTTATCCTTTTCAAATGAATAATATACACCAGGAGAACGGACCAGCTGAGAAACAATAACACGTTCAGCGCCGTTGATAACAAATGTACCACTGTCAGTCATGAGCGGAAAATCACCCATAAATACTTCGTTTTCCTTTACGTCTCCGGTTTCCTTGTTCCAGAGAGTAGCTTTTACTCTTAACGGAGCTGCATAGGTAACATCACGTTCCTTACACTCCGCAACACTGTACTTTGGCGCATCATCAATTCTGTAATCAACGAAATTCAGCACCAGGTTACCGTTATAATCTGTGATAGCGGCTACATCACGAAATACTTCTTTAAGTCCCTCCTCAAGAAACCATTTGTAGGAATTTTTCTGCACCTCGATAAGGTTAGGCATCTGAAGAGTTTCATTAATTTTTCCGAAACTCATTCTAGTTGTTTTACCGAGCTGTACTGGCTTGACATTCACCATAGGCGGGTCCCTCCTTATATTATTGCGGGAATAATGTACCATATTATATACTTATAATTTAAAGTGTTGCAATCTTAATAAAAATATGATATACTAAATGAAAAAGATATTTACAGGCATAAGATTACATTATGATACAGTATATTATTATATAATATTATTAAGGATTTGTCAAGAACTATTTTCCAAATTATTAAAAAACACCGTATTTTTATTAAGTAAAATACGGTGTTTGTGCATTTTTACTATATTAATTGTATGTATAGAAGAAAATAAGATGGTTTGTTACTTTTCATTGAATAACAATTGTAAATATTTAATTCCAGTATTTCCGATCGAGACTTCTGAATTGAACTGCCTGTGCAATATGTGTCTTATCAATAACTTCACTGTTGCCCATATCTGCAATGGTTCTTGAAACCTTTAATATTCTGTCATATGCTCTTGCTGAAAGCCCCATCTTTTCGAAGACATTTTTCAGCATATCATTCGCTTTATCTGTAAGAGGACAAACCTCGTGCAGAATGTCTGATGTGATGCCGGCGTTACAGGTTATATCTGTTCCTTTATATCGTTTCAACTGAATTTGTCTGGCATTTTCAACTCGCTCACGAATTGCTGCTGAAGATTCTTGCTTCTGACCAGATGAGATATTCTCATATTCAACAGGAGCAACTTCGACTTGGATATCAAAGCGATCGAGCATAGGACCTGAAATTCTAGAAAGATATGTTGCAACCTGTTTTTTTGAACATATACATTTTCTTGTTGTACATCCAAAATAACCGCACGGACAAGGATTCATTGCAGCTATAAGCATAAATGAGCATGGGTAGCATACAGTTCCTGATGCTCTTGAAATAGTAACCTTATGATCTTCAAGAGGTTGTCTTAATATTTCCAAAGCTGTTCTCGAAAACTCAGGAAGTTCATCAAGAAATAAAAGACCATTATGCGCAAGGGATATTTCTCCGGGACGCGGAACACTTCCGCCTCCTGCAAGCCCGGCTGATGAAATTGTATGATGAGGTGACCTAAAAGGACGTGTAGTAACTAGTGGAGTTTTCCTGTCAAGTAATCCGCTTATTGAATGAATGTTTGTCGTCTGAATAGATTCTTCAAATGTCATGGCTGGCAGTATTGTGGTCATTCTTTTTGCAAGCATTGATTTTCCTGATCCAGGAGGACCAATAAGCAACACATTATGACCACCTGCAGCTGCATATTCGAGAGCTTTCTTAGCCGTCTGCTGACCTTTTACATCTGCATAATCTATAGTATCAAATCTGTCAGCAGGCTTAATCCGATATGTATTCTGGGGAATAATTATCCCCTCACGGTTAAAATGGTTTATAATTGCGGAAATATTTTCAACTCCGTATACAGTTATGCCTTCAACTACACTTGCTTCATATGCATTTTCAGCAGGAACAAATATATTTTTAAATCCATCCTGTTTTGCAAGAATAGCCATTGGAAGTACTCCATTAATTGGTCTTACATCTCCGTTCAGGGAGACTTCTCCAATAAAGGCACAATCTGAAATGTCATCTGTTATTATTTGGGTTACGGTAAGCAGCGATACAAGAATAGCAAGGTCATGTACGCTACCCGATTTTTTGGTATCTGCAGGAGCTAGATTCACAATTATTCTTGCAAGAGGAAAAGAAACATTGCATGCTCTTAAGGCACTTCTTATTCTTTCACGGCTTTCTTTTACAACTGTATCTGCAAGCCCTACTATTTCAAATGCAGGAGTGCCACGGCTTGTTTCTATTTCAACATCCACAGTAAATGCATTAAGACCAAACAAACCTAAACTTCTGACTTTAGAATACATTATGTCATACCTTCTTTGTTACTGAATTTTCTCTTTGATCCAATCAAGAATATCATTATAAACTTTATACTTATTTGTCTCGTTTATAATATCATGTCTTTTACCTTCATAAAGTGTCATTGAAACATCTTTCGATCCTGTCTTTGAAAGATTATAAAACAGTTCTTTGGGGCCTTTACCAAAGTTGCCTACTGGATCTTCAGATCCACTTAAAATGAGAACCGGAAGTAATTTAGGTATTTTTAGGTACCATGATTTTTGAGATATATATGCCTGCATATATAAAAGATCAAGATATGCACTTGCAGTAAATTCAAAATTACATTTCTTGTCTTTAAGATATTCAGTTACTACATTAGTGTCAGAGCAAATCCAGTCATAGTTTGTCCTTTTTGTGGCTACTTTAAAGTTAATTAGTTCAAGCAGTACCCGTTGAATTTTACTTGGTCGGTGCTTAACACCCTTTGTTTTGCATAGGTATTTTGCCAGAATAATACCTGCGTCTGCAAGCTTGTTTGAAGGAGTTGTGCCGAGTATTATGACACCACTTAACCTGTCAGCATATTTAGCCATAAAAGTACGTGCAATGATTGACCCCATACTGTGTCCCAAAAGAAATAACGGCAAGTCGGGAAATTCATTGATAGCAATCATAGTAACCTTTGCAAGATCTTTAATAATATGTTGCCATCCTTTTTCAGCAGAAAAATATCCTAAATTATCATCACAGTCAGCAGAATTGCCATGACCTAGATGGTCGTTGCCAATAACAGCTATACCGTTGACACATAGAAAAGTTATAAATTCTTCATAGCGTTCTACATATTCATTCATCCCATGTGAAAGCTGTAAAACTGCCTTTACTGGTTTGGTTGGAGAGTAGATATAATATGCAATCTGATCACATCCGTTTGAGCTTTCAAAGAATCCATATACTTTATTATAATTCATTCCAATTCTCCCATGACATACAATATTATAACATATTATATCAATATTTCAATAGATTATGCAAATATATGCACTTTATTGTAAATCAAACTATCCAATAACTGTTTTTACAAATAAAACATTAGTATATTTAATTTGTAAATTTTTTTATAAAATATTTGCAAACAAATTATTATATGATATAATACCCTTGTATTTGTAAAAATATATAAGGAGAAAATTATTATGAATATTAATGAGTTATATTCTTTATGGTGCGAAAAAGCTGTTGATGATTTTGATCTTCAGAATGAACTTAAATCGATTACAAATGATAAAGATGCTATAAATGATAGATTTTATCGTGATCTAGAATTTGGTACAGGTGGGCTCAGAGGAGTAATCGGTGCAGGTGCTTATCGCATGAATATCTATACAATAAGAAGAGCTACACAGGGACTTGCTGATTATGTCAATTCTGAGTTCAAATCTGCATCTGTTGCAATTGCATATGACAGTAGAATCAAATCAGATGTATTTGCAAAGGAAGCTGCATCTGTGCTTGCTGCAAATGGTATAAAAGTATTTATATACAGTGAACTTATGCCAACCCCGATGCTTTCCTATGCTGTCCGTAAACTTGGATGTAAGGCAGGTATTGTAGTAACTGCAAGCCACAACCCTTCAAAATACAACGGATATAAAGTATATGGTGCTGATGGTTGTCAGCTTACACTTGATGCTGCAGAAATTGTCCTCAACAATATTAAAAAGGTTGATATGTTTGACGGAGCAAAACTTATTAATTTTGAAGATGGACTTGCTGATGGTTCAATTAATTATATCAAACAGGATGTTATAGACAGCTATCTTGAAGAAGTTAGAAAACGTGGAATACATACAGATGTATGTGCATCAAGTGGGCTTAAAGTTGTTTATACACCATTAAATGGTACAGGAAACAAGCCGGTAAGATCAATCTTAAATATGATAGGTATTAAGGATGTAACAGTTGTTCCTGAACAGGAAAATCCTGATGGAAATTTTACTACTTGTCCATTTCCTAATCCAGAAATCAAAGAAGCTCTTGCTTGTGGATTAAAGCTTTGTGAAACTGTAAAACCCGACCTTCTTCTTGCAACTGACCCTGACGCTGACCGTGTAGGAATTGCTGTTCCTGGGGATAACGGGGAATATGTACTTTTTAGCGGTAATGAAGTAGGTGCACTTCTTCTTGAGTATATTTGTGCAGAGAGAACAGCTATGGGAACAATGCCAAAAAACCCTATTGCAATTAAGACAATTGTATCAACTGCAATTGCAGAAAAGATTGCAAAAGTATGTGGCGTTGAAATGATGGATGTTCTGACAGGGTTCAAGTTTATTGGTGAACAGATAGGATTCCTTGAAGAAAAGGGAGAGGAAGACAGATTTATCTTCGGATTTGAAGAAAGTTATGGATATCTTGCTGGGTCATATGTAAGAGATAAGGATGCAGTTGTAACTTCAATGTTGATTTGTGAAATGGCAGCATTCTATAGAACAAAGGGTATATCTCTTCTTAAAGCAAGGGAAAATATGTATGATAAATATGGTGTATATCTTCATTCACAGAAATCTTTTGTATGTGAAGGCGAAACTGGAATGCAGAGAATGCAGGAAATTATGTCTATGCTCAGAAGCAATACACCAAAGACAATAGGCGGATTGAATGTAACAAGATTCGATGACTATATTGCAGGTACTTCTATTAATAAAGTAACAGATGATATGTCAAAACTTACACTTCCTAAGTCTGATGTTCTTACATTTATTCTTACTGACGGAGCAAGCGTAATTATCAGACCATCTGGTACAGAGCCAAAGATTAAGGCTTATTATACTACTACTGCTTCAACTAAACAGGAAGCAAAGGATATGGAAGATAAAATATCTGCAGATTTTCAGAAAATTTTAGGATTTTAATAAATATCTCTTGCATTTTATTATTTTATATGATATAATTTTTAAACGTAAGTGATTTTACTATAGCACTACTGTCCTGTGATTTGTGATGGGCTGCTATGTCAATCATATAATCTTTCTGCGGCACGCAGTTTAGGAAATGAGGTGTAAGTAATGAAAGAAGGAATTCATCCTGATTACAAGGAAACTACAATCACTTGTGCTTGTGGTAATGTAATTAATACTCGCTCAACAAAGCAAAATATTAAGGTTGAAATTTGTTCAAAGTGTCATCCATTCTTTACAGGAAAGCAGAAGCTTGTAGATACAGGCGGACGTGTTGACAGATTCAAGAAGCGTTTCGGTATGGATAAGTAATCCTAAAGCCTGCGTAATTATGTTACGCAGGCTTGTTTTTAATTTAATGAGATAACATTTTTTTCGAAAGGATAGATATACATGAGCTATATTACATTAAAATCGTATGCAGAAGCATCCTTTATTGAAAAAAAATCAGAGTTTATAGGATATATCTGTCCTGTAAAAACCAATGAAGAAGCAGTTGAATTTATAAATACCATTAAAAGTAAAAACAGAAAAGCTACTCATAATGTTTATGCATATATTCTCAGGGATGGAAATATTACAAGATACTCTGATGACGGAGAACCACAAGGAACAGCCGGCGTACCTATACTCGATGTTTTACAGAAGGAAGGACTTACTGATGTATGCTGTGTAGTGACAAGGTATTTTGGCGGTATCTTACTTGGTGGCGGAGGATTGGTAAGAGCATATTCCCATTCAGCAAGTATTGCAGTACATGCAGCAGAACGAATGATAATGTTGTCTTGCTTTAAATTTGATATAACTGTTGATTATAATCTTTATGGAAAGATAAGTTATGTTTTTCCTGAATTTGAAGTGAAAATAATTGACACAGTTTTTGATGCTAATGTAAATATATCTTTATTTGTTAAATCAGAATTTGCAGCTTTATTAGAGGAAAAATTGATTGATATAACGAATGATAATATAATAATAAAAAAAAGTGACGAAAGAACAGAAGACTTTGCATGATAATATGTGATTATATACAAAACTTTGTTTTTAAAGAGGAAAAAACACAGCACATATTGTATTTATATATGAATTGTGTAAAAAAGCAGTAGTATTTTGGCTTTATAAGTCTTATAAGTTTATAATACTGTATTTTTGGTATGGAGGAAAGTGTATGACTGTACGTGAACAGCTTGAAGTATTGGAGCTTGGCACCTTATGCGAGGAAGCATGTACATCCAAGAACAGCGGAAAACGTACCAGGGATGAACAAAAATGTCCTTTACGGACAGAGTTCCAGCGTGACAGAGACAGAATTCTTCATTCTAATTCTTTCAGACGACTAAAACAAAAAACACAGGTTTTTCTTGATCCCGTAGGCGATCATTACCGAACAAGATTAACTCATACTCTTGAAGTTGCTCAGATTGCGCGTACTATTTCAAGGGCTTTACGTTTAAATGAAGACCTGACTGAAGCAATTGCGTTGGGACATGACCTCGGCCATACTCCTTTTGGACATGCTGGTGAAACCATTCTTAATGAGATATGTCCATATGGTTTTACACATTATCTTCAGGGTGTAAGGGTGGTTGATTATATTGAAAAAGATGGACAAGGACTTAATCTTACATATGAAGTAAAAAATGGTATTGCTTGTCATACAAATAAAGTTGCGGCTACAAGGGAAGGCTATGTAGTACGTCTGGCTGACACCATTGCTTATATTAACCATGATATTGACGATGCAATCAGAGCCGGGGTAATCGTTGAATCAGATCTTCCAAAGAGTGCTACATCTATTCTTGGCAACACAAAAAGCAAAAGAATTACTTCTTTAATCAAATCTATTGTCGACAATGGTGTTGCTGATATTAATATGAGTGATGATGAAAAAAAAGCACATGATGACTTAAAAGATTATATGTTCAACAATGTTTATAAGAATTCCATTGCCAAAGCAGAGGAGTCAAAAGCGATGGCACTTGTTGAAAAATTATATATGTATTTTCTTAAGAACTCGGATAAACTTCCAGCACAATACAAGTCCATAATGACACGGTTTAGTAAAGAAAGAGCTGTGTGTGACTATATTTCAGGTATGACAGACAGTTACGCAATTAATTTATATGAGGACTTGTTTGTACCAAAGGGCTGGCGTGTAAATTAGGAGGATATATGGCACTGCCTGAGAATTTTTTATATCAGCTTAAACAGAATAATTCTATTGAAAGTGTTATTTCTTCATACTTAAAGATTACTCGCAGAGGTCGGAATAATATTTGCCTTTGTCCATTTCATTCTGAAAAAACGCCATCATTTACTATTTTCAGTGATACACAGAGTTTTTATTGCTTCGGATGTGGTGCTGGCGGAGATGTAATTACTTTTATAATGAAAATGGAGAACCTAGAATATTTTGAAGCAGTAAATTTTCTTGCCGAAAGATGTGGTATGACTCTTCCTGAAGATGCTTTTGACAAGGATAAATCTGCTGTAAAATCAAGAACACTTGAAATAAACAGAGTAGCGGCAAGATTTTATAATAATATTCTTTTTAAGGATAAATATGGTGAAAAGGGAAGAAGATATTTTTCTCAAAGAATGATTCAACCCAATACAATTAAAAAATATGGGCTTGGTTATGCTCCGGATGATTGGTATATGCTTTCACGTTATCTTAAACAACAAGGATATAACGAGGAAGAATTAGTAACAGCTAATCTATGCGGCAGAGGAAAAAATGGCGGTCTTTACGATTTGTTTAGAGATAGAGTAATGTTTCCTATAATTGATTTGCGTGGAAACGTAATCGCATTCGGCGGGAGAGTAATTGACTCAGAAGGACCTAAATACATAAACTCTTCGGATACTCCCGTTTTTAAGAAAAGCAGAAATTTGTTTTCCCTTAATTTCGCAAAAAAAGCTGATAAGAAGCAGTTGATACTTGCAGAAGGATATATGGATGTAATTTCTATTAATCAGGCTGGTTTTGAAAATGTTGTTGCAACATTAGGAACAGCTTTGACACAGGAACAGGCAAGATTGATGAGCCAGTATGCAGATGAAGTAATTATTGCTTATGACTCTGACGGTGCAGGACAGGCAGCTACACGTAAAGCAATTAATCTGCTGTCAGAAGTTGGCGTGAATACACGAATTATCAAGATGGATGGTGCAAAGGATCCTGACGAATATATAAAAAAATTTGGTGTTCTGAGATTTAAACAGTTACTTGACAATTCTGATGGTGCAATTAGTTTTGAACTTCAAAAATGCAGCAATGGACTTGATATTGATTCTGATATTGGTAAAGTCGAATACCTGAAGCGTTGTGTCAATGTTCTTGCTGATATTTCTTTACCTATTGAAAGGGAAGTTTATATATCGAAAATTGCTGCTGATCAGAAAATATCTAAGGATACTCTAATTCAGCAAGTTGAGGGAATTATAAAGAAGCGAAAAAACGGAAATATAAAAAAAGAATGGAATGAAATAAGACTTATTACCGGTAGGAACAATTATAATACTGATAATAATGACAAATCCAAGGTTTATAGAGCAGAATCCGGTATAATTTATTTCCTTGTTAATAATCCTGACGAACTTGAATATATTAAAAATCATATTACATTTGAATACTTTACGACGGAACTCAACAGAAAAATATTTAAAATGTTAGTTGAGAAGATGGATAAATCACCTGATTACGACATAATGTCAATTCAAAGTGAATTGACTGCAGAAGAAATGGGCAAATTAATTAAAATACTCACTATTAACAAACAAATCAACATAAACAGGTCAGTTGTAAATGATTACATAAATATTTTGTTGGAAGCTTCAAAGAAATCTAGCACAAGTATAAAAGAGCTGTCAGATGATGATTTTTTGAAATATACAGAAAGTCTTAAATATAGAAAATAATTGGAAAGGAAGACTTTATAATGGTTAATGAAAAAAGAACTATAGAAAGCTTAATGGAACAAGGAAGGTTAAACGGTAAATTATCAACCAAAGAAATTACAGATGTTCTTGAGGATCTTGAATTTGATGTAGAACAAATGGAAAATTTCTATGATAATTGTGCAAATATGAATATAGAAATTATCGAAGATTTCAATGTAGATACAGATTTGGCTTTACCTCTGGATTCTTCTGTTCAGGATGACATTGAAATTTCATTATCAACTGATGGAATTGCTATTGATGACCCAGTTAAAATTTATCTGAAGGAGATCGGAAGAGTTCCGTTACTTTCAGCAGAAGAGGAAATTGAGCTTGCAGAGAGAATGGCTACCGGTGATGTCAGAGCAAAGAAACGTCTTTCAGAAGCAAACCTCAGACTTGTTGTTTCAATTGCAAAAAGATATGTTGGACGAGGAATGCAGTTTCTGGACCTTATTCAAGAAGGTAATCTCGGTCTGATTAAGGCAGTTGAAAAATTTGATCATACTAAAGGATTTAAATTTTCAACATATGCAACATGGTGGATAAGGCAGGCAATTACAAGAGCTATTGCTGATCAGGCAAGAACAATAAGAATTCCTGTTCATATGGTTGAAACTATTACGAAGGTTAAGAAAGTATCCAGCCAGCTTCTTCATAAAAATGGCCATGACCCTTCTCCAGAAGAGATTGCTGCTGAACTTGAAATGCCTGTTGACAGAATAAGAGAAATAATGAGAATTGCACAGGATCCTGTATCTTTGGAAACACCTATTGGTGAAGAAGAAGACAGCCATCTTGGTGATTTCATTCCTGATGATGATGCCCCAGCTCCAGCAGATGCTGCTTCTCTTATCTTACTTAAAGAGCAGCTTGGTGAGGTGCTTTCTACACTTACCGAAAGGGAAGAAAAGGTTTTAAGACTCAGATTCGGGCTTGAAGATGGACGTTCACGTACTCTTGAAGAGGTTGGCAAGGAGTTTAATGTTACAAGAGAAAGAATAAGACAGATTGAAGCGAAGGCTTTAAGAAAATTGAGACATCCAAGTAGAAGCAAGAAAGTAAAGGATTTTCTCGATTAATTGAGAAGGGTAAAAAAATGCATATTACATTAGAATCAGATTATGCTGTACGAATAGTAGGCTGTTTGATAAAAGAGAAAAAAAGAATGGATGCAAAGACTATTGCGGATGAAACGTGCGTTACATTAAGATTTGCACTTAAAATTCTAAGAAAATTAGTAGCTTCAGGTATTGTAAAATCATATAAGGGTGCTCAGGGTGGATATGAAATAGCAAAAGCACCTTCAGAAATTTCAATGATGGACGTAATTGAAACAGTTGAAGGAAAATATTGCCTAAGTAGATGTTTGAGTGATTCTTACAATTGTAACAGGGGAATGTCAGGAGCATGTCAGTTTCGGAAAGTTTTTGATGACATTTCAAAAAATGTTGAAGAGGAATTAAAAAAACATACTTTTGATCAGTTTTCTTTATGATAAAAATATTAGGAACGGTTAGCATATTTATCTTATGCCACCCGTTCCTTTTTATATTATAATAAAATATTTTCTATTCAGATTATTAATGTTTATGTTTCTGAATATTAATTTTCAGGTATTTACCTGTATAAGAGTCAGGACATTCCATTACTTCCTCAGGTGTACCACAAATAACAACATTACCGCCTTTATCTCCACCTTCAGGACCTAAATCTATAATATAGTCTGCAGTTTTGATTACATCAAGATTATGCTCAATAACCAGGACAGTATTGCCTGTATCAGTCAACCTTTGTAAAACTTCAATAAGTTTATGGACATCATAGGTGTGAAGCCCCGTTGTAGGCTCATCAAGTATATAAATCGTTTTACCTGTTGCGCGCTTTGATAGTTCTGTAGCAAGCTTTACACGTTGCGCTTCACCACCTGAAAGTGTTGTCGCAGGTTGACCGATTTTTATATATCCAAGACCTACTTCCTGTAAAGTAACAAGCTTACGATATATTTTTGGCAGATTTCTAAAGAAGTCAACACCTTCATCGACTGTCATTTCAAGTACATCATGAATAGATTTACCCTTATAATGAACTTCAAGAGTTTCACGGTTATATCTCTTTCCCTTACACACTTCACATGGAATATATACATCAGGAAGAAAGTGCATTTCTATCTTTATAATTCCATCACCTTGGCATGCTTCACAACGTCCGCCTTTGACATTGAAGGAGAAACGTCCAGATGTATAACCTTTGATTTTAGCATCATTTGTTGATGCAAACAAATCCCTGATATCATTAAAAACGCCAGTATAAGTTGCAGGGTTTGAACGAGGTGTACGGCCAATCGGAGATTGGTCAATATTTATAACCTTATCAAGGTTTTCTGTCCCTTCAAAACTTTTGAAGTTGCTTGAATGTAATTTTGCACGATTAAGCTTTGCAGCAAGGTATTTATAAATAATATGGTTTACCAAAGATGATTTGCCTGACCCTGAAACACCGGTTACACATGTGAATACACCAAGAGGAATTTCAACATCAATATTTTTAAGGTTGTTTTCACACGCACCTGTAATACGTATAGTGTTTCCGTTTCCTTGGCGTCGAACAACAGGAACAGGAATAAATCTTTTTCCGCTTAGGTATTGTCCTGTTATAGATTTTTCACATGCAAGAATATTATCAATAGTTCCACTGCATATTACTTCACCACCGTGAACACCAGCATAAGGTCCTATATCAACAATATAATCTGCATTCAGCATAGTATCTTCATCATGCTCAACAACGATAAGCGTATTTCCAACATCACGAAGATGTTTTAATGTATCAATAAGCTTGTCATTATCTCGCTGATGAAGTCCAATCGATGGTTCATCAAGAATATATAGAACACCTACAAGAGATGAACCTATCTGTGTTGCAAGACGGATACGTTGACTTTCTCCACCACTTAGTGTTCCTGCTGAACGTGACAAGGTAAGGTATTCCAGACCTACGCTTTTCAGAAAGCCTAAACGTTCATTTATTTCTTTGATAATTCTTTCTGAAATCATTTTGTCACGTTCAGAAACTTTTAGGGATGCAAAGAAATTTATGCAGTCATTCACGGACATATTTGTAATCTGAGTAATGTTCAGACCTCCGACTGTAACAGCAAGACTTTCCTTTTTCAATCTCATGCCGTTGCATTCCGGACATAGCTTTTCAGACATACATTGCCTTACTTCTTCTCTTGCAAAATCTGAGTTTGTTTCATTGTACCTTCTTTGCATGTTTGGTATAATACCCTCAAATGAACTGTAATAAACTGAATCTCCGAAATTATTGCTTCTGTGGAGTTTGAGCTTTGTTTCGCCAGTTCCATACAGGAAAATATCAATTTGATCTTTTGTTAAATCTTTTACAGGTGTATCAAGTGAAATTCCGTAATGTTGACTTATTCCATTATAATACATCATTGCTATTGAAGAATCATCAAGGCTGTTCCAACCCATACTTTTAATGGCACCCTGACGTATTGATAAATCCTTATTTGGAATTATAAGTTCAGGGTCTATCTCCATAAACACACCCAGACCTGTACATTTTTCACATGCACCAAAAGGATTATTGAAGGAAAACATTCTTGGGGTCAGTTCCTCAATGGAAATGTTGTGTTCAGGACATGCATAATTCTGTGAGAAAATTATTTCCTTGCCATCTATTATGTCGGCAATGATTATTCCTCCGGAAATACCTGATGCGACTTCAATACTGTCTGAAAGTCTTGATTCAATCTGAGGTTTTACAACAATACGGTCAACAACAATTTCAATGTTATGCTTCTTATTCTTTTCAAGCTTTATTTCTTCTGATAAATCATATATTATACCGTCACATCTTACACGGACATATCCTGATTTTTTTGCATTTTGAAGTTCTTTTACATGTTCTCCCTTTCGTCCTCTTATAACAGGGGCAAGTAATTGAATTTTCGTTCCTTCAGAAAGTTTCATAATACTGTCAACAATCTGATCAACCGTCTGTTGCTTGATTTCACGTCCGCAGACAGGACAATGAGGAATACCGATTCTTGCATATAGAAGTCGGAGGTAATCATATATTTCTGTTACTGTTCCGACAGTAGAACGTGGGTTTTTAGATGTTGTTTTCTGATCAATTGAAATAGCAGGGGATAATCCTTCAATACTGTCAACGTCAGGTTTTTCCATTTGACCGAGGAACATTCTTGCATAAGATGATAAGCTTTCAACGTATCTTCTCTGACCATCAGCGTAAATAGTATCAAAAGCAAGTGAAGATTTTCCTGATCCAGAAAGTCCTGTCATAACAATAAGCTTGTCCCTCGGAAGTTCGAGGTTTATGTTTTTAAGATTATGTTCTCTTGCTCCTCTGATAATAATTTTATCAATTGCCATTCTATAATTCTCCCTTTGTATGCTATATTAGTCGTTTATTGTAATGTGATATACTTCCATTGGTTTGCCGTCAAGGTAATTTTTCTGTTCTGTCAAATGTCCTCCGCATTTTAATATTGTTTTTTTTGAAGCAGAATTATCAGAAAAGCAAGCAATCATAAGATCATCTATATCTATTTTCCTTGCATAATCTATTACCAATTGAAGCATTCTGACAGCATATCCTTTTCTACGTTCCTCCGGAACAACCGAATATCCTACATTTCCCCAGTAATTGCGCAGGTTTTCATTGGCAAGAGTGTGTCTTAAATCAATAATGCCAACTATTTTTTTATCAGATTCCCTTATTCCCAGAAACAAATCAGTTACAGCCCAATCATCTTTGACAGTTTCTTCACTGCTGTTACGGATAGTGTTCTCAAGCCAAGAATCAAATTCTAATTGATCAAGCATACCACTTCCGTCAATTACGGGTTCTCCATTGTCAAAAAATTTCTTCTTAAATTCCTCAATTTGTTGTTTATAGGTTTTGCAAGGTTTAGTCAGTTTTATTATGTCCATTAATATAACTCCCTATTTCATGTCCTTTAATTCGTTAATTTTATCACGGAGATATGCAGCATGCTCAAATTCAAGAAGCTTTGCGGCATCCTTCATTTCCTGTGTAAGCTTTGCAATAAGCTCCTGACGTTCCCTTAAAGGCATATACTTTCTCTTTTCTGTCTTCTTTTCTGTTTCTTCCTTTGTAGATATCTCAAGAACATTTCGTATATCCTTTTTAATTGTTTTAGGTACAATGCCGTGTTCTTTGTTATATGCCATCTGAATAGAACGACGTCTTTCGGTTTCAGAAATTGCTCTTTCCATTGAATTGGTAACACTGTCGGCATACATTATGACCTTACCTTCAGAGTTTCTCGCTGCACGTCCGATTATCTGAATAAGTGATGTTTCAGAACGCAGGAAGCCTTCCTTATCAGCATCAAGAATTGCTATAAGCGATACTTCAGGGATATCAAGCCCTTCTCTTAAAAGGTTAATTCCAATCAGAACATCGAATTCACCAAGTCTTAAATCACGTATAATCTCCATACGTTCAATTGTATCAATGTCATAATGCATATATCTTACTTTAATACCCATTTTGTCAAAGTAAGCAGTAAGATCTTCAGCCATCTTCTTTGTAAGAGTAGTTATAAGAACACGTTCATTTTTCTTAATACGTTCATTGATTTCAAAAATAAGATCCTCAATCTGACCTTCAACAGGTTTAACTATAATCTCTGGATCAATAAGTCCTGTTGGTCTGATTACCTGTTCTACTATCTGAGCTGACTTATCCTTTTCAAGTTCTCCAGGTGTAGCAGATACAAATACAACCTGATTTATCTTATCATAAAATTCATCAAAATTTAATGGTCTATTATCAAATGCAGACGGAAGTCTGAATCCATAATCAACAAGTGTAGTTTTTCTTCCCTTATCACCACCGCTCATTCCCCTGACCTGTGGGAGAGAAACATGACTTTCATCAACAAAAAGAAGAAAATCCTGTGGAAAGTGGTCCATAAGTGTATATGGAATACATCCAGGTTGACGGCGTGTGAGTATTCTTGAATAGTTTTCAATGCCCTTACAGAAGCCTATTTCTTCAAGCATTTCGATGTCATACATAGTCCTCTGTGAAATTCTCTGTGCTTCAACAAGCATATCGTGTTCTTTAAAATACTTTACTCTCTCATCAAGTTCCTGTTCTATTTCAGCTATGGCGTCTGGGAGGATTTCCTTAGATATTACATAGTGTGATGCAGGATATATAGCAACATGTGAAAGAGTTAAAATAACATTACCTGTAATGACATGAATTTCTGAAATTCTGTCAATCTCATCACCAAAATACTCAACTCTTATTGCGTTTTCACTTGAACCAGACGGGAATATTTCAACAACATCGCCTCGTACTCTGAACTTATTTCTTACAAAGTTTATATCATTACGTTCATATTGTATTGACACTAGTTTTGCAAGAAGTTGTTCTCTTGGGAAATGCATACCTTTTCTAAGTGAAATAACAAGCTTTCTGTAGTCGATAGGTGATCCAAGGGAGTAAATGCATGATACAGAAGCAACAATAATAACATCTCGTCTTTCAGCAAGAGCAAGAGTTGCCGAGTGGCGAAGCTTGTCTATCTCATCATTTATTGCCGAATCCTTTTCAATAAAGCTGTCTGTAGATGGAATATATGCTTCAGGCTGATAATAATCGTAGTAGCTTACAAAATACTCAACAGCATTTTCAGGGAAAAACTCTTTAAATTCCGAACATAGTTGAGCAGCAAGTATTTTATTATGAGCAAGTACAAGTGTAGGCCTGTTAACCTGAGATATAATATTTGCCATTGTAAACGTTTTTCCTGAACCTGTAACTCCAAGAAGTGTCTGCTCTTTCATACCGCCATTTATTCCATTTACAATTTTATTTATTGCCTCAGGCTGATCTCCAGAAGGTTTATATTCAGAAATAAGTTTAAATTTCTCCATAACAATCTCCATTCCTTTTTTCTGTTTATTTCAGTTTTGCAAAGCAAAAGTTTTTACTCTTGTATTTGCAGAAAGGATTAAATGGTAAGTATTTTTTATGCAAGTTCCTTTCTTTAAACATTAATCAAATATATTAAGTACGGCTGTATCTCTCATTGAAACCTGGCTGACTTCTCCTACAATAATATGATCAATAAGTTTAATCCCTAAACCCTTCAGGACTTCATTTATCATTCGTGTAGTCCGTACATCCTGTGGTGAAGGTGTAGGTTCAGATTTCGGATGGTTATGTGCAAATACAACCAATGAAGAATGACAACCCAGAATAAATTCAACTACAGTCCTTGTACTTACGTATGAATAACTTACATTTCCTGTGAACAAAACTTTATTTTCAATCAGTCTTAGATTATTATCAAAACAAGCTACCCGGAACTGTTCTTGTGATAGACCTATAAAGCAAGGGGCAAAAAGATTTTTTAATTTGCTGCTGGAGTCATAGACCATAGATCTGGATTTTGTATCATAATAAACTGAAACAGAATTAGTAATAATTTTAAATAAAATTGCAGTATTTTCTGTAATACCATTAACAGATGTAAGCTGGTTAATATCTGCCTCAAATACATTAGCTATATTACCAAATTTGTTTATAAGCATATGTGCCATTTCATTTGTGTCTTTTCTTGGACATGTATAGAATAGTATCATTTCAAGAATCTGATGAGGTTCAAAGGCTTCGAAGCCTGTTCGCAAGAATCTTTTTTTCATCCGTTGTCTATGTCCTTCATGTGTTACAATGCTGTTATTTGTGTTATTCATTTAATGTTCCTTTCAATTGCAAAACAAACGTTTAAAAATATTATACTACATAAAATTTTATTTGAAAAGGTATTTTTAAAAATAATTGTGTGATATAATGTAAAAAACCTAAATATTAAAGCATATTTACAATGAGTCACTATAAAATTGCTATGTGTTTAATTTATTATTGATCATGCTCCTGTTATAAATACTAATAATTATGAAATAAGGAATGACAAGTATATGAAAGAATTAATTATAAATAAAAATGATAGCGGACAAAGAGTTGACAAGTTTATACAGAAGGCTGTTCCTCGTCTGCCTAAAAGCCTATTATATAAATATCTACGTTTAAAAAGAATTAAACTGAATGGAAAGAAATGTGATATCTCCACTAAGCTTTCTGAAGGAGATATCATGAATCTTTATATTAATGATGAGTTTCTTGATGAAAAACCTGAAACTGAATTCTTGTCTGTATCTTCTTCAATTAGTGTAGTTTATGAGGATGAAAATATAATATTAATTGACAAAAAAAACGGATTAGTTGTACATGAAGACGATGAAAAAACTACGGATACTTTAATTAACAGACTAAAGCATTATCTTTATGAAAAAGGTGAATATAACCCTGAAAAGGAAAACAGCTTTACACCAGCTCTTTGTAACAGATTGGACAGAAATACAGGTGGAATTGTCATTGCTGCTAAAAATGCTGAAAGTCTTAGAATTTTAAATCAGAAAATCAAGGACAGGGAACTTGAAAAAAAATATCTTTGTATTACAGTAGGTTACCCTCCCAAAGATGAAGATACAATAACAGCTTACCTTGAGAAAAATTCGGATACGAACACAGTTACTGTATCGTCAAGGAAGACCGAAAATAGTAAGACAATAATTACAAAATACAAAGTTCTCAAAAAGAAAAATAATCTTGCTTTGGTTGAGGTCGAATTACTTACAGGAAGAACTCATCAAATCAGAGCTCACATGGCATATATTGGTTGTCCGTTGCTTGGTGATGGCAAATATGGCATAAACAGGATAAATAAAGAATATAAAATAAAGACACAGGCTTTGTATTCTTATAAACTTATTTTCAGTTTTAAAACTGACAGTGGATGTCTAGGATATCTTAATGGCAGAGAATTTACTGTAAAAGATGTATGGTTTTCAAGTAAATTCCTTTAAACCATTCAGATAATGCGACTTTTAATGACGGCGATTGACATCTTTCATAAAAAATACTTGCAAATGATGCCTTGTTTGTGATATAATATTAATATTATTTATTTTTCAAGGAGGCCATAGCTATGATCGGAGATCTTCATTGCCATACCAAGCTTTCTGATGGTTCACTTGGTATTGAGGATATAATTGTTCAGGCAAAACGTACTGGAATTGACTTTATATCCATTACAGATCATGATACAATGTCTTCCATTTCAAGAGCAAAAATTCTTGGAGAAAGACATGGTGTTCATACACTGCCAGGCGTTGAACTTTCTGCATGGGACAAGACCAGAAACCGTAAAGTGCATATTTTATGCTATGCACCTCAGAAGCCTGACCGACTTGAAGGAGTATGTATCAAAGCTTGTGAAATAAGAAAAACATGTGCTAAGGAAATGGTTGAAAACGTAATGAAGAGATATCCTATTACAGAGGAATCTGTCCTTAAGCATGCAACTGGTTCAAAGAGTATTTTTAAGCAACATATAATGCATGCTCTCATTGATTATGGATATACGACACATTTTTATGGGAAACTTAACAATGAACTTTTTAATCTTAAAACAGGCTCATGTATTGTTGAACGTGAGTATCCTGATGTTAATTTTGTTCTTGATCTGATACATTCTGCAAGGGGAGTTGCTGTAATGGCACACCCTGCTTATTATGATTCAATTGAGCTTCTTGAGGAGCTTGCTCAGAAGGGGAAACTTGACGGAGTTGAAGTATATCATTATACCGCTGATAAAGAAACAAGAAAGAAAATTCTTGATATAGCAGAAAAATATAACCTTATTGTAACAGGAGGTTCTGATTTCCATGGGCTTTACAATGCAAAGCCCACTTACATAGGAAGTAATACTACTGACAAAGAAAATCTTGATCGTATATTCAAACTTGCTAACAGGAAAAACTAATTTTGTAAAGAAGGATTATTAAATGGATATAATGCAGTCATCTTTAGAAAAACATTATGAGTGGAAAGGTAAAATTGAGATAGTTTCAAGAATACCAATTAATGACAGAAATTCTCTTTCCTTAGCCTATACTCCAGGAGTAGCACAGTCATGTCTTGAAATTGAAAAGAACCCTGACCTATCTTATGAGCTAACAAGAAAAGCAAACCTTGTAGCTGTTATTACAGATGGTACAGCCGTTCTAGGACTAGGCGATATTGGTCCAAGAGCAGCTATGCCAGTAATGGAAGGAAAATGTGCATTATTTAAGGAATTTGCAAGTGTTGATGCCTTTCCTATTTGTGTTAATTCTAAGGATGTTGATGAGATAGTGAGAACAATTGAGCTTATATCTCATAGCTTTGGAGGAATAAACCTTGAAGACATTTCTGCTCCAAGGTGTTTTGAAATTGAGGCACGCCTTAAAGAAAAACTTGATATTCCTGTATTCCATGATGATCAGCACGGTACTGCAATTGTTGCATCAGCAGCTATGATTAATGCTGCAAAGGTTACAGGTAAAAAAATAAGTGAAATGACTCTTGTTATCAATGGTGCAGGTGCAGCAGGCTGTGCAATTGCGAAGCAGTTTATTGCGCTTGGAATAGGTGATATCATAATGGTTGATTTGAAGGGTATTATATGTGATGGAGATGAATTTACAAATCCTTCTCATTATGATATGGCAAAGCTAACTAATAACAATAAAAAGAAGGGCGGACTTGCTGAAGCACTTGTGGGAGCTGATGCATTTATCGGAGTTTCTAAGCCTAATCTTGTTTCAGAGGATATGGTAAAGTCTATGGCTGATAAGCCAATTATTTTTGCAATGGCTAATCCAACACCTGAAATCATGCCTGAATTAGCAAAGAAAGCAGGCGCATGTGTTATAGGTACTGGAAGATCAGATTATCCTAACCAGATAAATAATGTTGTAGCATTCCCTGGGGTTTTCAAGGGCGCTCTTGCTGTTAGAGCATGTGATATAACTGAGGAAATGAAAGCAGCCGCCGCTTATGCAATTGCTGCAGCAGTTAAACCCGAACAGTTAAACGCTGACTTTATTCTCCCTGATTCATTTGATAAAAATGTTGCTGATATAGTTGCAAAAGCTGTTGCTGACGCTGCTGTAAAATCTGGAGTTGCAAGAATAAAACAGAATTAATATATTTAAAATACGGAGGAGCTATGGTTATCGATTATACACCAAAGGGCGTTTGCTCAAGAAAAATAACAATTGAAGTAAATGATGGTATTATTGGTGATGTTAGCTTTTTAGGTGGATGTAATGGTAATGCAAAGGGAATTTCAAACCTTGTAAAGGGAATGAAGATTGAAGATGTTATTGAACGTCTTAAAGATGTTAAATGTGGAATGAGGAATACATCTTGTCCTGCACAGCTTGCTAATGCGTTAAAACAGGCTTTGGATAAATAAAACTTTTAAACATAGTGTCATGTATGATACTATGTTTTATTCTTTCAATCTGACGTATAAATAGGAGACAAGTTTATGAATGCTTTAAAAAGGAGAAAGACCTTGAGAATATTTTTAATTGTTGTTATTACGGGAATATTTTCATTAGGCTTTTTATTGTTTCTTGCACCAGTATATACAAAAATATTAAACATTGGAAATACAGTTGGTATGTGTATTTGTGGTTTGCTGGCTTTATGCACAGTATTTATTGGTCCTGTAAGTAAGTTTTTTCATTATGTTTTAAAGTTTACACTTGGAAAAATAATTGTTCTTATTTTATGTTTGATAGTAATTTTTCTGATAGCACTGGCATGTTTTTTTAGTATAAAAATGGTTTCTGCTGCTAATAACAAGCCTGATAAGCTTACAACAGTAATTGTTCTGGGATGTAAAGTAAGAGGGTATACACCATCATCAATGCTTACGACAAGGACATTGTCATGCGTAAATTATCTCAATGAGTATCCTGATGCCTGTGTGATAGTTTCCGGAGGTCAAGGTTCTGATGAAATGATATCAGAAGCTGAATGTATGAAAAATATTCTTGTAAATGCAGGAATAGACCCACAGAGAATTTATATGGAAGATAAGTCAACAAGTACCAGAGAAAACATTGAATTTTCAAAAAGAATTATTGAAGATAACAATCTATGCACTGACGTTACTATATGCACAAGTGAATTTCATCATTACAGAACAAGTATTATAGCACGAGAGTGCGGAGTGGAAAATAACTATGCTTTTTGTTCATATACAATGCAGTATTTACTGCCAACTTATTGGATAAGAGAGTGGTTTGGAATATGTTATGAACTCTTGTTTTAGAATAAAGTTTTTTTGGTATAATATAATGGAGAAAAAATTTGGCTAACCACTTGCTAAAATTGAAAAAATAGTATAAAATGATAATGATAGGTTGTTAATATTTTAACACCACATTTCCATAATTTAATTATGAAAGGATGTCATACAATGGCAGGTTTAAACAAAGTTACAGTGGATGATATTAATGTAAAGGGAAAGAAAGTTCTCGTAAGAGTTGACTTTAATGTTCCTCTTAAGGATGGAGTTATTACCAATGATAACAGAATCGTTGCTGCTCTTCCTACAATAAAGAAGCTTATTGCTGATGGTGGTAAGGTAATTCTTTGCTCACATCTCGGTAAGCCAAAGAATGGTCCTGAAGATAAATTTTCACTTGCTCCAGTTGCTACAAGACTTGCAGAGCTTCTTTCAGGTTCAAAGGTTACATTTGCTGCTGATGATACAGTAGTAGGTGATAAGGCAAAGGCAGCAGTTGCTGAAATGGCTGAAGGTGATGTTGTTCTTCTTCAGAATACTCGTTTCAGAGGCGCTGATGAAACTAAGAATGGTGCAGAATTCAGTAAAGAACTTGCTTCACTTGCAGATATATTCGTAATGGATGCCTTTGGATCAGCTCACCGTGCTCATGCATCAACAGCTGGTGTTACAGATTATATCAAGGAAACAGCTGTAGGTTACCTCATGCAGAAGGAAATTCAGTACCTTGGTAATGCGGTTGAAGTTCCTGTACGTCCTTTCGTTGCTATCCTTGGTGGCGCAAAGGTTGCAGACAAGCTTAATGTTATTTCAAACCTTCTTGAAAAGTGTGATACACTTATCATCGGTGGTGGTATGGCTTACACATTCTTAAAGGCTAAGGGTTTTGAGGTTGGCACATCACTCGTTGATCTTGAAAAGGTTGATTACTGTAAGGAAATGCTTGAAAAGGCTGAAAAGCTTGGAAAGAAGCTCCTTCTCCCTATCGATACAACAATTGCTGCATCATTCCCTGATCCAATTGATGCTGAAATTGCAGTTGAAGTTGTAGATTCTGACAAGATTCCTGCTGATAAGATGGGTCTTGATATCGGAACAAAGACACAGGCTCTCTTTGCTGATGCTGTTAAGACAGCTAAGACAGTTGTTTGGAACGGGCCTATGGGTGTTTTCGAAAACCCTGTACTTGCAAAGGGTACAATTGCTGTTGCTAAGGCTCTTGCTGAAACAGACGCAACAACGATCATCGGCGGTGGTGACTCAGCTGCAGCTGTAATTCAGCTTGGTTTTGCAGACAAGATGTCACATATCTCAACAGGCGGCGGAGCTTCACTCGAATACCTTGAAGGTAAGGTTCTTCCAGGCGTTGCAGTTATTTCTGAAAAATAATAAGACATAATTTAGGGCAGGCATTTTGCCTGCCCTTTTTTAAAGACAATAAGGAGATGACACTAAATGAGTATAATTAGAGAAAAAGACAATATTATTTTATCAAATTATGATATTGAACATGGGATCCTAAAAAACATTAATTTAGATGATGTTGAAATTCTAAGAAGTAATATTAGGTGGATATTTCATTTAAAGACTGTGATATAATCAATATAGATTTTGATAACTGTGACTTGAATAACATAATAGTAAATGGTGTGCCTATATCGCTATTAATAAACAATAAGGAGTAAAAACAATGAATAAGAATTTAAGACAGGCAATTATTGCTGGTAACTGGAAAATGAACAAGACAAGAACAGAGGCTAAGGCTCTTATTGAGGAATTAAAGCCAATAGCTGCAAAGGCTACATGTGGAGTTGTTATCTGTGTTCCTTATACAAACCTTGAAACAGCTCTTGATCTTACAAAGGGTACAAATATCAAGGTTGGCGCTGAAAACTGTCACTTCAAAAAGAGTGGTGCTTTCACGGGCGAAATTTCTGCTGATATGCTTGCAGAAATAGGCGTTGAATATGTAATAATCGGTCACTCAGAAAGAAGACAGTACTTTGCAGAAACAGATCTTACAGTAAACAGAAGAACAAAGGCTGCTCTTGCTGCTGGTTTAAAGGTTATCCTTTGCGTTGGTGAAATGCTTGCTGAAAGAGAAGATGGCATTACTGAAGATGTTGTTGAACTTCAGACTATAGCTGCTTTAACAGGAATTTCTGAAGCTGATGCAAAGAATATTATCATTGCATATGAGCCAGTATGGGCTATCGGTACTGGTAAGACAGCTACTGACGAACAGGCTGAAGAAGTTTGTGCATTTATCCGTAAGGTAGTTGAAAAGAGATACAATAAGGCTATAGCTGATGGAATGACAATTCAGTATGGTGGTTCAATGAATCCAAAGAATGCTGCTGGTCTTCTTGCTAAGGAAAACATTGATGGTGGACTTATCGGAGGAGCTTCACTCAAGGCAGAGGACTTCGGCGTACTTCTTGATGCTGCTTCAAACGGCTAATTAAATAATTGAACATCGGGGGAAAGCTGATTTATGAAAATAAAAAGCTCAAAAAGAAAAATCATTATAGCTTTTATATCGCTTCTGTTGATGGTAAGTATATCTTTTTTCACCGTTGATCTTATCAGGGCAAAGAAGTATAATCTTCCTCCGATGTTTTGTGCAAAAGTATATTCTTGTTCCGACGGATACAGTACTGATTATTATGGCCTTGGCTACAAGGTTTGGGAGGATGTTCATCCTTTTGATAATACAGTCAGTTATTACGTTGGATTGTGGATACTTCCGAAATCTATTAATATTTAATATAGTCAGTAGTACTGATTATATTAGTCTGAAAAAATTCAGACTAGGGTTTTGTTATATAAATATTTCAAAACCCAGAAAGGATGAAAATACAAATGAGCAAAAAACCAGTTGCATTAATAATTATGGATGGGTTTGGCATTATTGACAGCGAATATGGAAATGCTATTAAAGCTGCAAATACACCGTATCTTGACAAATATTTTGAAGAATGTCCTAATACTGTAATCGGTGCATCAGGAATGGATGTCGGCCTTCCTGACGGACAGATGGGTAATTCAGAGGTAGGGCATACAAATATTGGTGCCGGACGTATTGTATACCAGGAGCTTACAAGAATTACAAAAGCAATTAATGAAGGCGATTTTGCAAAGAATGAAGCTCTTTTAAATGCAATAGAAAACTGCAAGAAGAATAATTCAGCACTTCATCTTATGGGTTTACTTTCAGATGGTGGTGTTCATTCACACATCACACATTTGTATGCTCTTCTTGAACTTGCTAAAAATGAAGGCTTATCTAAGGTTTATGTTCACTGCTTTATGGATGGAAGAGATGTTCCTCCAACAAGCGGTAAGGACTTTGTTTCTGCACTTGTAGACAAGATGAATGAAATTGGCGTTGGTAAGATTGCTACTATCAGTGGTAGATACTACGCTATGGATAGAGAAAAGAAGTGGGATAGAGTTAACAAGACTTATGATGCTATTGTTTTTGGAGAAGGCGCAAAGAATGCGGATCCTGTTGATGCAATGGATAAGTCATACTTATCAGAAGTGACAGATGAATTTATTATTCCTACAGTATGTCTTGAAAATGCACAGCTCAAGGCAAATGACAGCGTTATATTCTTTAATTTCCGTCCTGACAGAGCAAGAGAAATCACACGTTCATTTGTTGATCCTGATTTTGACGGATTTGAGAGAAAGAATGGTATGTTCCCACTGACATATGTTTGCTTTACTCAATATGATGCTACAATGCCAAATGTTCAGATTGCATTCAAGCCTCAGAGCCTCGATTTTCCACTTGGTGAAATAGTAAGCAAGGCTGGTATGAAACAGCTCAGAATTGCTGAATATACAAAATATGCACACGTAACTTTCTTTGTTAATGGTGGTGTAGAAGTTCAGTACCCTGGTGAGGACAGAATTCTAGTTGATTCTCCTAACGTTGCTACTTATGATCTTCAGCCTGCTATGAGTGCCTATGAGGTTGCTGTTAAGGTAATTAATGAAATCAATAAGGATAAGTATGACATGATTATACTTAACTATGCTAACTGTGATATGGTTGGTCATACTGGTATCTTTGATGCTGCAAAGGCAGCGGTAGAAGCAGTTGACACATGTGTAGGTGCAACAGTTGAAGCTATTCTTGCAAAGGGTGGAGTTGCTCTTATCACTGCCGATCACGGTAATGCGGATAAGATGCTTGAGCCTGATGGTTCACCATTCACAGCTCATACAACGAACAAGGTTCCGTTTATTGTTGTTGGACACGACTGTGAGATGAAGGAAACCGGAGTTTTAGCTGATATTGCTCCGACTATGCTTCAGATTATGGGTATTAAACAGCCTGAACAGATGACAGGAACATCCCTTATCAAGTAGAATAAAAATAAAAACCGGACTGAGATTATGATATAATCCCCTTAGAGTAGACACTTGAAAAAGAAAAAATTTCAAGACTACATTAAGGGGATTTGTTATGCAAAGAAAAAGTCATAAGAACAAGAAATATAGCAAGGAATTAAGGTTGCGAGCAG
>JAEZYS010000010.1 GCA_023418925.1 Bacillota bacterium | reverse complement strand
ATTGCCGTGTTTCAACGGATATGGAGGATCAGCTTCATTCTCTATCGGCTCAAATAAAATATTTTACTGAATACATAAGCGACCATGATGGCTGGGAACTGATTGAAGTTTATTATGATGAGGGTATTACAGGTACGTCAGTTAAGAAACGTGATGGCTTTAACAGAATGATTTCTGATGCGGAGTATAAAAAAATCGACTTGATACTTACAAAAGAGGTTTCAAGATTTGCAAGAAATACTGTTGACACTCTTTGTTTCACCCGAAAACTTTCATCTCTTGGTATCGGTGTTATCTTCATGAATGACAATATTGATACTCGTGATAAGGACGGAGAACTCAGACTTACTATTATGGCAAGTATTGCTCAAGAAGAATCAAGAAAAATTTCCGAACGTGTAAAATGGAGTACTCGTCGCAATATGGAAAATGGCTGGGTTTACGGCAAAAGCAGAATGTACGGTTTTGAACTTAAGGATGGTCAGCTATATATCGTGCCAGATGAAGCTGAGGTTGTACGGTCTATTTTTCATAGTTACGTTTATGAAGGCAAGGGCTGTCATACTATTGCAAATGAACTTAATGCCGCTGGACATCTTACTGTTAATGGCAAGATGTGGCGTGAGGACGGAGTAAACCGAATACTTAAAAATGATAAATATGTTGGTGACCTTACTCAATGGAAGCATTATTCAACCGACTTTCTTTCAAAGAGGGTTGTACAGAATAATGGTGATAATCCCGATGCTCCGCTTATTAAAATTACTGAACATCACGAAGCAATTATTTCAAGGAAAGTATGGGATTTGGCTCAAAAACAAATTTATGAGCGGGGTAAGCTTTCAAGAGATGGTCGAAAATATTCAAAGCATTATTGGTTTAGCAGTAAAATGGTTTGTGGAAAATGTGGCTACACTTACAATGTTATGGGTAAGGCAACCAAGATTAATCGTTCACTTAGGTGTGTAAATCGTGGTAAATACGGCACGGAACATCGAATTGATGCTAATGGTGCTGAGGTTGGTTGTGATAATATTGCTATCAACGAAAGAGTGCTGGAGCGTTGCATGAAGTACATTTTGGAACAGATTCAGGGCTCAAGAGCTGATATTATAGATGACTTACTCAATGAAATTCAGCTTGTTCAGCAGAATGAACCTTCGTTAAATACCGCACCGCTTCAAGCTGAAATTGAAAGCTATAGTCGAAAAAAGCGAAAAGCCATTGATCTTATGCTTGATGATTTAATTTCAAAAACAGATTTAAAGGAGCAGACCGCTTTTTATGATAGTGAAATAGCACACCTTACGGAAGAAATTGCAGCCAGTCAGGATATCAGCGGAAAACATCAGCGTCAGCTTGATGGTATTCGTTCTTACATTATTGAAGTAAATAAAACCGCAGACCTCAATACGGATAATACTGAAATCTACGGTGAGCTTCTTAAAAAGGTTGTGGTGCATGAAAACTGTAATGCAGACTTTTATCTGAACTGTGTGCCGTTTGGATTTAGAATTCAGTATCATGTCAAAAAGTTTAATCAACAACATAGATTCGACGTTTTCATTGATAATTGCGAGGTCATCGCATAAACGTGTTTTCATTGCGTTTGGGCAGCGAATTGTGTGTACGTTCAGATATGATATTTTTATTTTCAGTAAAATACACTATGTTTCAAACGTGTCACTGGCACGTTTGAAACATAGTATTTCTGAAACAGCAAAAAAGGGAGGCGGTCATGTTCGCCTCCCTCGAAAAGCTTTTCTCACCCTTGCTCTGTTTTATTATTTAAGCATTCCGTCGTTGCGACGACGGCAAAGGGCTTTGCCCCTTTGAAACCTACAAGCTGGAGTCAGCTTGACCACTTAGTGGTTGACGAACTTTCGTTAATAAAAAAGTGCTATGCTGCATTTGCAACATAGCACTTTTAATATTACTATTACTTAAAGTCGTAAAGACCTCTCTTGACATATGATGTGTGGAGGATTTCATGAGCCTTATGGCTGCCTGGCTTTTCAAAGAATTCATCATAAATTGCCTTGATAGCTGGGTTTTCATGTGAAAGTCTGATTGCTGAAGCTGCGTCTTCGTCATAAAGTGCCTTGCCTCTGATTGCTCTGATATCTTCAAAGTTTCTGACTGAAGCAGGTACCTGTGGCTGTCCGCCGCCGTTTACACAACCGCCTGGGCAACCCATGATTTCAATGAATGTGTAATCAGCTTCACCGTTCTTAACCTTTGTGAGAAGCTTTTTAGCGTTTGCTGTGCCTGAAGCAACGGCAACCTTGATATCAAGTCCGCCTACATTGTAAGAAGCTTCCTTAACTCCTTCAACGCCTCTTACAGCTGTGAATTCGATGTTTTCTGCTTCCTTGCCTGTAATCATCTTTACTGCAGTACGGAGAGCAGCTTCCATAACGCCGCCTGTTGCACCAAAGATAACAGCTGCGCCTGTGCTTATTCCGAGAGGTTCATCAAACTTTTCTTCTGGAAGTTCGTTGAACTTGATACCACATCTCTTGATAAGACGTGCAAGTTCTCTTGTTGTGATAGAGATGTCCACGTCAGGAACTCCTGCAGCGTTTTCGTCATCTCTGCCTATTTCAAACTTCTTTGCAGTACATGGCATAACAGCTACTACAATAATGTCCTTAGGGTCAATACCCATCTTCTGAGCATAGTATGTCTTTGCTGTAGCACCAAACATCTGCATAGGTGATTTACATGTTGAGAGGTTCTCTGTCATGTCAGGGAAGTAGTGTTCGCAATACTTGATCCATCCTGGTGAACATGATGTAATCATTGGGAGAACACCCTTGTTCTGTACTCTTTCAATAAGCTCTGTTGCTTCTTCCATAATTGTAAGGTCAGCAGCAAAGTTTGTATCAAATACCTGCTTGAAGCCAAGTCTTCTGAGAGCAGAAACCATCTTGCCTTCTACGTTAGTACCCATTGGGTAGCCGAATTCTTCACCGAGAGCAGCTCTTACTGCTGGAGCAGTCTGAACAATAACGTATTTGCTGTCATCAGCAATAGCATTGAGAACGTCTGTTGTGTTATCCTTTTCTTTGAGAGCACCAACAGGACAAACAGCAACACACTGACCGCATGAAATACATGATGTATTTGCAAGGCTCATTTCAAATGCAGAGCTGATATGAGTATTCAGGCCTCTTTCGTTTGCGCCGATAACGCCAACATCCTGTGTATGTTCACATACAGCAACACAACGTCTGCAAAGAATACACTTGTTGTTGTCACGGATAAGGTGAGGAGCAAGGTCGTCAATTTCATACTTTGGATTTTCACCATCGTAGTATCCGTCATCCTCTACACCGAGGTCGTGACAGAGCTTAAGGAGTTCACAGTTGCCGGATCTTACGCATGAGAGACACTTTCTTTCATGTGTTGAAAGAATGAGCTGTAAAGTTTTCTTTCTTGAATCGAGAACCTTTGGAGTGTTTGTGAATACCTCCATGCCCTCGTTGATTGGGTATACACATGAAGCAACAAGGCTTCTAGCGCCCTTTACTTCAACAACGCAGATACGGCAAGCGCCGATCTCGTTTATATCCTTCAGGAAACAGAGTGTCGGAATATCAATATTTGCAATTCTGGCAGCCTGAAGAATAGTAGAACCCTTAGGTGCAGATACTTCCACACCATTAATTTTAATGTTTATCATTTCCATTATAAGTTTCCTCCTGCTTACTTCTTCACGATTGCGCCGAATTTACACTTCTCAATGCAGGCACCGCACTTTATGCACTTTGTCTTGTCGATAACGTGAGGGTTCTTGACAGTTCCCGAAATAGCACCGACAGGGCAAACTCTTGCACATGCTGTACAGCCCTTACATTTGTCAGCAATAACCTCATAACTAAGAAGATCCTTACAAACTCCTGCAGGACATTTCTTATCAACTACGTGCGCAATGTACTCATCCTTGAAATACTTAAGTGTTGAAAGAACAGGGTTAGGAGCAGTCTGTCCAAGACCGCAGAGAGCATTCTCCTTGATGTAGTAGCAAAGCTCTTCCATCTTGTCGAGGTCTTCAAGAGTACCCTGACCCTTTGTGATCTTTGTGAGTATTTCATGAAGTCTCTTTGTACCTACACGGCAAGGTGTACATTTACCGCAGGACTCATCAACTGTGAATTCAAGGAAGAATTTAGCGATATCAACCATACAGTTGTCTTCGTCCATTACGATAAGTCCGCCTGAACCCATCATAGAACCGATAGCAATAAGGTTATCATAGTCAATCGGAACATCAAAGTGTTCAACAGGAATACATCCGCCTGAAGGTCCACCTGTCTGTGCAGCCTTGAACTTTTTACCGTTAGGGATACCGCCGCCGATTTCTTCAACTACTTCACGGAGGGTTGTACCCATTGGTACTTCTACAAGACCTGTGTTATTGATTTTACCGCCGAGAGCAAATACCTTAGTACCCTTAGACTTTTCAGTACCCATTGATGAGAACCAGTCTGCACCATTGAGGATAATCTGTGGTACGTTAGCATATGTTTCAACGTTGTTAAGGATTGTTGGCTTACCGAAAAGACCCTTTTCAGCAGGGAACGGAGGTCTTGGGCGTGGTTCACCTCTGCTGCCTTCGATTGAAGTCATAAGAGCTGTTTCTTCACCACATACGAATGCGCCTGCACCAAGTCTTAAGCCAATATCGAAATTAAAGCCTGTTCCGAAAATATCATTTCCGAGGAGGCCGTATTCTCTTGCCTGATTTATAGCAATTTCAAGGCGCTTGATAGCGATAGGATACTCAGCACGAACGTAAATATACCCTTGTGAAGCTCCTATTGCATAACCTGCAATAGCCATAGATTCGAGTACAACGTGTGGGTCACCTTCAAGAACAGATCTGTCCATGAATGCACCCGGGTCACCTTCGTCAGCATTACAGCAGACATACTTCTGTCCACCCTGAACGAGGTTCTTAGCGAGTTTCCACTTGAGACCTGTTGGGAATCCGCCGCCGCCTCTTCCACGGAGACCTGAATCAAGAATAGTTTTAATAACGTCATCAGGTGTCATTTCAGTAAGAACCTTACCGAGAGCCTGATATCCGTCTGTACCAATATATTCTTCGATGTTTTCTGGATTGATAACACCGCAGTTTCTTAAAGCAACACGATGCTGCTTCTTATAGAAGTTTGTTTCGTTAAGTGATTTGATACCGTTTTCTGTAACAGTTTCAGTGTAAAGAAGTCTTGTAACAACACGACCCTTGAGAAGGTGTTCGGATACAATTTCAGATACATCCTCAGCCTGTACCATTGAGTAGAAAGCGCCTTCCGGATATACAATCATAACAGGGCCGAGTGCACAAAGACCGAAACAACCTGTCTTAACAACCTGAACTTCGTCTGTAAGACCGTTTTTGTCAATTTCCTGCTGAAGAAGTTCAGCAATTTTCGTACTTCCTGAGGAAGTACAGCCTGTTCCGCCGCAGATTAATACGTGTGAACGATACATTTATTTCTTTCCTCCTCTGGTTATCAGCCGAGCTTAGCAGCTTCAATTGTGTATTTTGTAACAACCTTGCCGTTTATAAGATGTGATTCAACAACTTCGAGAGCCTTCTCAGCAGTCATTTTTACATAAGTAGTTTTATCTCCGCCAGGAGCGATTATCTCAACGATAGGTTCATACTGGCAAAGACCAATACAGCCCGTCTGAACAACAGCAATGTTCTTAAGATCCTTTTCCTGAACAACATTTGAAATAGCTGTAAGAACTGGTCTTGCACCTGCTGCAATACCGCAGGTAGCCATGCCTACAACAACTCTTAGAGCGTCAGTATCCTCTTCACGGATATCAATTTGACCTTTCATTTTATCTCTTATAGCCTTTAATTCTTCTAATGATTTCATAAAAGTTTTCCTCCTTGTTTATAATGGGGACAATTTCCGGCAAACAATATCAAATAATGTTTCCGTCGTCGGTTTCTGATGTGTTTTCTGTAAGATAATCCATAATATACGCAGAAACCTCCCTGTTGCTGAACTTGATGTCAGCACCAAGGATTTCCCTTAGTTCCCTTGTGTCAAGGGTAAACTCATTTTGATCATGGACATATCTGTATATAAAATCTATCTGAGGGTTAAGTGTGACTAAAGCGTGAATTGTTCCCGGCATATCGCCGAGAGGCATTCTGTCAATTGATGACAGGACAAATTCCGCAGTCACCTCCGTTCCCCTGCCGGGTGCAGAGGTAATCTCAAAGTAACCTCCTGTAGCTTCGGCGGCCTGTTTGAAAAACGGAATACCAAGTCCGATTTTCCTTGTCGTTCTTGTTGTAAAGAAAGGGTCAGTCACGCTACGGAGCTGCTGTTCATCCATCCCGCAGCCATTGTCCTTTATATGTACAGAAAGTTTATCGATTTGTGAATCGGCATTAACTTCTATATATATCAGGGACGCTTCCGCACGGACAGAATTCTGAACTACATCCAGTATATTCAGAGAGATTTCAGTCATCATCAGTCGTTATATTTTGCAAGGATAGTGTCTATATCGTCAACAGTTAGTCTTCCGTAAACATCTTCGTTGACTGTAAGTACAGGTGCAAGTCCGCATGCTCCGATACAACGGCATGCTTCAAGTGAAAACTTTCCGTCAGTAGTACACTGGCCGCCTTCAATTCCAAGTTTTTCGATGAGTTTGTTGTAGATATCACCTGAACCCTTTACATAGCAGGCTGTTCCGAGACAAACAGAAATCTTGTATTTTCCTTTCGGATTGAGAGAGAACTGCGCATAGAATGTTACTACACCGTATATCTTTTCAAGCGGTATGCCTGTCTGCTCAGCAATAATTGTCTGAACCTCGATAGGTAAATAACCGTAGATTTCCTGAGCATGCTGAAGAATCGGCATAAGTGAACCCCTTGTATCCTTATACTGATCGATTACTTCAAGAAGTTTTTTCTCCTGCTCAGGAGTGCCTGCAAAAGGTATTGATGATTTTTTGGAACCCATTTTAGAACCTCCTTAGTTTATAAAGCGTCATTTCTATGTTATTATTGTACATATCATTTCCGCAATGATATATTTATTATAACACATAAGATTATATAATTCTACAAAAAATTGTGATATATTACAGAGAATTTTAATACTATTTATAATAAATTATGCACAAAATCTACTTTTAAAGTATAATATCTATAGTGTAAATGGCATACTGATTGTTATTAATTTATCAAAATAAGGTTTGTAAGGAATAAATTATACTGGTAAAAATAAATAGTGGGACGTTTGTTTTTTTATTTAGTATTGACAGTACAAAAAATCAAGGCAATATGATATAATTAATGCAGCAATAATGCTGTAATTCTGCCTGAATTGGTTGAGGGTGTCACAGGTTTATGCAAAGCTGTAGTTATAATTCACAAAACAAAAACCTTTATCAGTGGATGGAGATGTCTGGAATTGTATTTTCAGGTTACAAGTTTTGCGCTCACGGGCTTGTGTCCGGAGTTTTTGAAAAACCATAAAACTCAGAAAGGGTGGTCATATCTATGACAGTTAATGATATTAAAGAGTTGTTGCAGGCAGATGTACTTTGTGGCGAAGAATATCTTGGCAATAGTGTCCACACAGCTTGCGGATCTGATATGATGAGTGATGTTCTTGCGTATGTAAAGGATCAGTCTGTTCTGCTTACAGGGCTTTGCAATCCTCAGGCAGTAAGAACAGCAGAAATGATGGACATTGTCTGTCTTGTTTTTGTAAGGGGAAAAATTCCTGATCAGAACATTATTGAACTTGCAGGGCAACGTGAAATTGTTGTTCTTTCCACAAAGCTGAAGATGTTCACTGCATGCGGAATTTTATACAGCAATGGTTTAAAAGGAGGCGGAGATATTGAATGAAAGTATTGTTCTTACATATGATGTATCCCCCTCTGACTTTACACGGGCAGGCGAAGCATCGAGTGATGTAAAGGGGAAGCTCAAAAAAATGGGTGTACCCCCTGAAGTTGTGAGAAAAGTCGCAATTGCCATGTATGAAGGTGAAATAAACATGGTTATTCACGCTCGTGGCGGCAAAATCACAGTTGAGATAACCGAAGATAAAATTGTAATGGTTCTTGCGGACAGAGGTCCGGGAATAAAGGACATAAAACTTGCAATGCAGGAGGGTTTTTCCACTGCGCCAGATAATATACGTTCACTTGGTTTCGGCGCAGGAATGGGACTTCCGAATATGAAGAAATATTCCGATACGATGGAAGTAGAATCAAAATTTGGAGAGGGAACGACAGTTTATATGACAGTAAATATGTAAAACAAAGGAGGGGCAGTGAAAAGATATGGATGACAATATTTTTACAAATTCAGTACACCTTGATTCAGACAAATGTATGGGATGTATCAATTGCATCAAGCGCTGTCCTACTCAGGCCATAAGGGTGAGAAACGGAAAGGCATTTATTATTCATAAGTTCTGCATTGATTGTGGGGAATGTATCAGGATATGTCCGCACCATGCAAAACTTCCTGTTTATGATCCGTTAAGCGTTATTGATGATTACGAATATACCGTAGCACTTCCTGCCCCATCACTTTACGGGCAGTTCAACAATCTAGATGATATCAACATTATTCTGAGGGCACTTATAAAAATGGGCTTTGATGATGTGTTTGAGGTTTCAGCGGCAGCAGAGCTTGTAAGTGAGCTTTCAAGAAAATATATTAAGGAGCATGAAGACGGAAAGCCATATATTTCTTCTGCGTGTCCATCCGTTGTCAGACTGATAAGAGTGCGTTTTCCTAATCTTATTGAGCATATACTTCCGCTTGAAGCACCTATGAACGTTGCGGCGAAGCTTGCAAGAAAACGTGCTATGGAAAAGACAGGCTTACCTTCCGAAAAGATCGGTATAATATTTATTTCGCCTTGCCCTGCAAAAATGACAGCTGTAAAGTCTCCTCTCGGATGTGAAAGTACAGAGGTTGATGCTGTAATTGCAATCAAGGAAGTTTACCCTGTTCTGCTGAAATACATGAAGCAGGTTGTAGACAGCGAAGAAGAATATGCTGATTCAGGAAAGATAGGCATTAGCTGGGGAAGAAGCGGAGGAGAAGCAGGAGGATTGCTTACTGACAGCTATCTTGCCGCTGACGGAATAGAAAACGTTATTAAGGTGCTTGAGGATCTTGAGGATCAGAAGTTTACTGACCTTGACTTTATAGAATTAAATGCTTGCAGCGGGGGATGTGTCGGTGGAACGCTGACAATTGAAAACCCGTATGTTGCAAAAGCAAAGCTTGGCAGACTGCGAAAGTATCTTCCTGTTTCAAGGAGACATATCGGGAGCAGGGAAGATGAAATCATGTACTTTGAGAAGGACATTGAGTACCTTCCTGTTTTTGATCTTGGTTCTGATATAAAAGAAAGTATAAAAATGATGGGCAAGGTAAAAGCCCTTTGCGAAAAGTTTCCGGGGCTTGACTGCGGTTCATGCGGTGCGCCGACTTGCCGTGCGCTTGCAGAAGACATTGTCTGCGGAAGAGCGCATGAAACTGATTGTGTTCATCTCCTGAGAGATTATATCCACAAACTTTCAAAGCAGTTTACAAGACTGGATTCGTTCAGCCCGTCTGATGATATAAAGGACAAGTATGACAATATCAAATATTAAGATATCTTACAGTCAAATTAGCTAACACTTCTATGCATATTACGGTTAAATCAGAAAATGGGTGTTTATAGCCCTATGATAAAATATATCACATGGAAATGTTTTCAATGCAAATAACCATATGAATTTCATGAAAGGCAAGACAAGAAAGGAGTGAATAATGATATGAAGTTAAAAGAATTTTTGGAAAAAGTCGATTTTGAAATTATAAACACGGGACATGATACAGATATTGATGTTACAAAAGTATTCTGCTGTGACCTGCTTTCCGTTGCGATGGCAAAAAATCCGGCAGGATCAGTGTGGGTTACGGTTATGGGCAACGTAAACACTGTTGCAGTAAATGTGCTTACAGAGGGCGCATGCATAGTATTTGCAGAGGGCATTGCACCTGATGAAATGGCGGCTAACAAGGCGGCAAGTCAGGGCGTTACTATGCTGAAAACAGATATGCCTGTATTTGAGGCTGCACTTGCTGCACATAAGATTATTCAGGGAGAATAAGTTACCTTTGTAATGCATGGACAGAAAGGGATGACACAATGAAAATAAGCTATGACTTTCACATACATTCCTGTCTGTCGCCATGCGGTGATAATGATATGCTGCCATCAAACATTGTTGGAATGGCTGCGCTGAAAGAGCTTGGTGCCATTGCTGTTACTGACCACAATTCCTGCGGAAACTGTCCTGCTGTTATGAAGCTTGCGGAAAATTACGGAGTGACGGCTATTCCTGGAATGGAGCTTACCACCTCCGAAGAAGTTCATGTGCTGTGTCTTTTCAGGACACTTGAAGGGGCAATGGACTTCAATAGTTATGTACATTCAAAGCTTATGCCGTTTCCGAATAATGAGAACATTTTCGGGTGTCAGCTGTATGCGGATGAGGATGACAACATTACCGGGAAAGAGCCATATTTGCTGATAAATGCAGTAGACATCAGTTTTGACAATGTATATGAGCTTACGGCGAAGTATAACGGGATAATGATTCCTGCACACATTGACAAAAAGGCAAACAGCCTGCTTGCAAACCTTGGGTTCATACCTCCTGACAGCAGGTTTACCTGTGCAGAAATAAGGCATATAGGTTTCAGGGATGAAATAATAAAACAGCACTCGTATTTAAACAGGTGCAGGATTATTACGAATTCAGATGCGCATTATCTTGGGGATATTAATGAGCCGAGCAATTTTATTGAAGTTGAAGAGAACAGTGTAGAGTGCATTATAGATACACTGGTGAGAAAATAAAAGAAAAGCAAAACCGCAGAAAAGTTCGTCAACCTTTCAAGGTTGTTGGGTTCAAAGGGACAAAGTCCCTTGTCGCACTCCGCAGAGTGCGAAACACCTCCGTAACCCCACAAATGCAAAATAAAATAATAAAACCGCAAATTAGAATTACGGGCAAACTTGATAGTCCATAATTGCATTTGCGGTTTTTATATACAACAATAAAATTTATCTCTGAAATCAGGCACAACAGCGAAGTGTCTTGTGCCTGATTTCAGACAGACAAATTATTAATTAACAGATAGGAGTAAAGACAAATGATAAATATCCATAACGGTGATATTATTCTAGCAAATAATTTAAAACTATTTGCCAGAATGCCAAAAGAATTATTTTTAGAACCAAATTATCACGATTTAATAAAAAAAGATGCTTCTCATAGCTCATGTATCATTTATGATTTAAAACCACAAATACTTTATGATAAATTATTTGATTTTGGTTTGTATTTTGAAAATAAAAAAGACTTGAGTTTTATTGAATTTAATAGTACAGGTTGGATGCCTTCATGGACAGATTGGTCTGAAGAACTGGTCAGAAAAAATAAAAATGATAATGATAACTTACTATTTAATGCACTAGGTAATCCTCCTTATGAATATGATTGGGGGGAAATTTGTTCTGTATATGATAATAAATCAGCTGTAAGTTTTATGATTATAAGATATTTTTAGTAACAGTTATTGAAAATGCTGTATATCAGGAGCATACTGTATACCAGTATGCTCCTGATTGTTTTGTTATAGATACTAAGCTTGAACATCAAGCTCTGAGCCAATCAAATCCAATGACAGATTGACGTTATTGGTATCTTCATTAAAAGCACTATTGATTATTGCAAGAGTTTTTTCCTGCATGTCAGAAATAGTATCAGAAAGCTCTTGGTAATTAGTTTCTGCAACTTTTGTGTTGTTTTCAGTAGGCTCTGAACTCATTTTTTTAATCATATTTAAAAATGCGGAAAGGCCTGCTTTATATTCATCTGATGTTGTTACTTTTTCTTTGGCTGATTGTCTCATTTCCTGAAGGATACCAGACATGTCATCTTCGGTCATTCCGTCAAATAATCCTTCACGCAGCATTTTATTAAACGAAATGGAAGCCGATTGATTTGCGTATACTGTTTGTAACTCATCATAAGCATTTAAAGCATAATCATTGAGTGCAGAATTTAGGGTATCATAATCTTCCTGACATAGTTGTCCGTTTTTAAAAGCAACATCAACACGTTGACCAATAGAAGAAATTTGTTTTGCTAAAGAATCATTATTTACAATAATACCTGCTCCAGTATCTTCCCATTTTCCAAATCTCATATAAACATTGATATCCATATTATCATCATTTATAAATCTGTTATAACAGTTTGAACTAAATTCAAGTTCTAAGGTATCATGATTAGTTTTAGCTTTTGAAGATGTTTCATTGCTATACTTAAGTAAATTGTTATATATTTTTTATTTGAGATATTAGAATCACCATTAATTTCATCACGAATTTCTGCATTATCATCAACTTCTTTAACATTATAACCTGAAATAATCTTAAAAAGTTCAGTATTTGAAACACTTGAAATACTTCCGACATTCATTTTTATGACCATACCTTTCTGAGTTTTGTGGTTTGCGAAAGCAAATCGAGGTGACAGCCGAAGAAACAAAACTCGTAGATTGAAAGATAAATCTTTCAATCTTGTCAACCCCTTTGATGTTTAATTTTTGTCAACAAATATAAGTAGTGACCAACTATAAAACATCTACATTCATAATTTTGTTGTATAATAATTATTTTTATGGTAAAATTATATCATTAAACCAATAATTTGTCAATTAGATTTACATTATACAAATTAAATAGATTAAATTTGATTATGCTCTACTTTAGCTTTGTCTGCAATCGAACACAAGACGCTGCGCTGTTGTGTTCGATTGCAGAGGATAGTTTTACTTTTATATAAAGAAAAACCGCAAATGAAATTTCGTACTAAGTTTGTTAGTCGTGAATTTTTGTTTGCGGTTTAATTATTTTATTTTTCATTTGCGGGGTTACGAGCCGATGTCTGCGGAAGTCAGCTTGTTTTGCAAAGCAAAATCAGGAACGAAGTAACTGACTTTTAGGGCAAGGGTGCTGCCCCTGCACCCTGCAAGCTTTGAAAAGCTTGAGCAAACTTTTATATGCTTTTTAGTTCTTTGACTTTATATACTCATCGATTGCTTTTGCTGCTGTCTTTCCTGCGCCCATTGCAAGTATTACTGTTGCGGCACCTGTTACGGCATCTCCGCCTGCATAAACGCCCTCACGTGATGTGAGCCCGTTTTCATCTGCAATGAAACAACCATGCTTATTTGTTTCAAGTCCCTTTGTTGTGTTTCTGATAAGTGGGTTAGGGGATGTACCAATTGACATGATTACGCAATCAACGTCAAGCACAAACTCCGAATCCTTCTTCTCAACAGGACGTCTTCTTCCGCTTGCATCAGGTTCGCCAAGCTCCATTTCAACACATTTCATGCCTGTTACAAACTTATGCTCATCGCCAAGAACTTCAACAGGATTGTTGAGTGTCTTGAAGATAACGCCCTCTTCCTTTGCATGCTCAACTTCTTCAAGTCTTGCAGGCATTTCAGCTTCGCTTCTTCTGTATACGATATATACATTTTCAGCACCAAGACGCTTTGCACATCTTGCGGCATCCATTGCAACGTTTCCGCCGCCTACTACTGCAACGTTCTTTGACATCTGAATAGGTGTATCTGAATTATCCTTATATGCTTTCATGAGGTTTACTCTTGTGAGGAATTCGTTAGCTGAGTAAACGCCCTTGAGATTTTCACCAGGGATACCCATAAATCTAGGAAGTCCTGCACCTGAGCCAATGAATACAGATTCAAAGCCATCCTCGAAAAGCTCATCAACTTCAATAGTCTTACCGATAACAACGTTTGTGTTTACAGTTACTCCGAGAGCCTTAAGTCCGTCAATTTCTTTCTGAACGATAGCTTTTGGAAGTCTGAATTCAGGAATACCGTAAACGAGAACTCCTCCTGCAAGGTGAAGTGCTTCAAATATTGTTACTGAATAGCCCATCTTAGCAAGGTCGCCAGCACATGTAAGCCCAGAAGGTCCTGCCCCGATAACAGCTACCTTATGTCCGTTTGACTCAGGCTTTTCAGGAGTGTCTGTGCAATGCTGGTTATGGTAATCAGCAACGAATCGTTCAAGACGTCCGATTGCAACAGGTTCGCCCTTTATTCCTCTTACACATACTCCCTCACACTGTGTTTCCTGCGGACAAACACGTCCGCATACAGCAGGGAGTGAGCTTGAAAGTGAAATGATTTTATATGCTTCTTCAAAGTTGCCTTCGGCAACCTTTGCGATAAATTCAGGTATATGAATCTTTACAGGGCAGCCGGCAATACAAGGCTTATGTTTACAGTTAAGACATCTCTGTGCTTCTTCAACAGCAGTTTCTTCTGTATATCCAAGAGTAACCTCAAGGAAGTTCTTGTTGCGGATGTCAGGGTCCTGCACCGGCATAGGGTGTTTTACAGGGGACATATTAGGCATAGTATTTTTTATTCCTTTCTGCTATTTGTTTCGGTCTTGAATCTGAACTAAGTTCAGTCAAGCAAAATTTCTGCTCTGTTAATTGCAGAAAAGAAACAAATAGCTTGGTGAAAATTTATTTTCACGTTACTTTACTTCCTTTGAAAAAAGGTTACAGGTTTCTTCGTGCTTATGTCTTTCAAAAGGATTGTACATTGATGAACGCTCCATAGCTTCATCAAAGTCAACAAGATGTCCGTCAAAGTCAGGTCCGTCAACACAAGCAAATTTTGTTTCACCGCCGACAGTAAGACGACAGCCTCCGCACATGCCTGTTCCGTCAATCATGATAGGGTTCATGGAAACAATAGTCTTGATACCATATTCCTTTGTAACCTGACAGACAAACTTCATCATTATAAGAGGACCAATAGTAATAACCTGGTCGTATTTTTCTCCGCTTTCAATAAGCTCCTTGAGAGCGTTGGTAACAAGACCCTTTGTACCGTATGAGCCATCATCTGTCATTACGCAAAGCTTGTCTGAAGCAGCAGCAAATTCATCTTCAAGAATAACAAGATCCTTGTTTCTGAATCCGATAATGCTGTGAACTTCACAGCCCTGTTCATGTAATTTCTTTGCCACAGGGTATGCAATTGCACAACCTACACCGCCGCCGACAACGGCAACCTTCTTCAGGCCTTCAGTATGTGTTGCTGTTCCGAGAGGTCCAACGAAATCTTGAATGAATTCGCCTTCATTTTTATGATTAAGTTTTTCTGTTGAAGCACCGACAATCTGGAAAATAATTGTTATTGTTCCGCTTTCTCTGTCATAATCAGAAATAGTAAGAGGAATTCTTTCACCGTTTTCATCTACACGCAGGATAATGAACTGCCCAGGTTCAGCTTTTTTTGCAATTTGCGGAGCATAAATATCCATTAGTGTTACTGTTGGGTTAAGAATTTTCTTTCTGCATATCTTATACATTTTTTCATTCCTTTATATTAATAGTTAAATTTATTTCGATATTTACATATGTTTTAAACTGTTTATAAGAAATATTATAACATGTATACCAATAAAGTCAATAATTAAGATTTGAATGTAATATGCAAGTTTTTATATAGTTAAATTCAAGAAATTATAATTTATATAATAATCCATAATAATATTACAATTATGGATTTTTAAAACTACAATTTATAATATGCAAAAACATATAATCAATTCGGAATAAGCTTTAAACTACTTTAGCTTCGAGCATTCTCTTTGCATCTTCAAGATGGTCGCTTGTAAGAACTCGATAATGTATCCATCCGCCGTTTCCACAAGGATATTTATTGTCTATGTATTCCTGCGTGTAGGTAGAAGAAAAGGCATAAACCTGTTCAAACTGGGTGTCAGTAAGTCTTAGCATGATAGTAAATGCATCTTTCTCTGCGAATATATCACATATAAGTTTCTTTTTCAAAGAATACTTTATGCCCCAGCCATAGTCGTTTCCATAAGGGAAACGCATAAGCTTTTCAGCTTTAAGCTCATGTATAAGAAATGCATCTGTCTGTTCAAACAAGTCTTTGCAAGCCCCACAATATTCTGCAAATTCCTCATATGCAGGCTGATTTTGTTTATCTAACATTCTTTCATACATGTTCATTGTCACCCCAGTTATTTTAAAACAAAAAATCCGTTCCAAATTAAAGGAACGGATTTGCAGTGGTTGGGGTGGAAGGATTTGAACCCTCGAAATGGATGAGTCAGAGTCATCTGCCTTACCGCTTGGCTACACCCCAGTATAAGTATAATATAAGTATTTTAGAGCTGCTTCGCTTTATGTCAACGAACAACTCCTTAGGTCATTTGGTTGGGATAGCTGGATTTGAACCAGCGAATGACGGAGTCAAAGTCCGTTGCCTTACCGCTTGGCTATATCCCATCGTAAGGAAATAGTAGCTAGCAATCATTAGCGACTTATATATATTATATCATTTTGTTTCAAAAATCAATACCTTTTCAAAAACTTCGACATATTGCACAAAAACTATAATGACAAATATACAACATTACAGTTATATTTCATTTCTGTTTTCTAACGCTTTGAAAAGTGTTACTTCATCTGCATATTCAAGGCTTCCGCCAATAGGTAATCCGAATGCAAGACGTGTAACTTTTATGCCAAGTGGCTTTAGAAGCTTTGAGATATACATTGCTGTTGCTTCGCCCTCAACAGTCGGGTTTGTTGCCATGATTACCTCCTTGACATTATCACCCTTGAGCCTGTTCAGAAGTTCCTTGATTCTGATTTTGTCAGGAGTAATTCCATCGATAGGGGAAATAAGTCCATGCAGAACATGATAAACTCCCTTGTACTCATTTGTGCGCTCGAAAGCAGAAACGTCTTTAGGCGATTCTACAACACAAATTGTTGAGTGATCACGGCTGTTGCTGTCACAGACAGGGCAGATATCACCGTCGGTAAGGTTCTGACAGATCCTGCAAGCTTTTACTGTGCTGTGCGCATGAATGACAGCGTCGGCAAAAGCCTGTGCCTCATCATCGGTCATGCTCATAACATAATAAGCAAGCCTCTGTGCAGTTTTCATTCCTATGCCGGGAAGCTTTGCAAACTGTTCAGCAAGAAGAACGAGCGGAAGAGCAGTATTTTCAGACAATGATTTTCACCTCTTTGAAAAATTATTGCGCACATAGACATAAGTTTATGTGCGCATAAAGATATGTTCGTTGCAATTAGAAAAGTCCAGGGAAAGAAACTCCGCCTGTAACTGCGCCCATTTCCTTTTCGCATGTATCTTCAATATTCTTTACAGCCTGATTGATTGCGCTGATGATAAGATCCTGAAGCATTTCGATATCTTCCGGATCAACAACCTCCGGCTTGATTGAAAGGCTCTTGATTTCCTTTTTACCAGTGAGGACAACTTCAACCTGTCCGCCGCCTACTGATGCTGAGAAATCTCTGGATTCAATATCTTCCTGAATCGATGTGATTTCGCTCTGCATTTTCTGAGCCTGCTTAATCATGCTGTTCATGTTCTGAGCTCCGCCGCCCATACCCTGAGGTAATCTTGCTTTCATTGTTATAACTCCTTTAAATATAATAATTATTTATTTTGAAAGTCGGTAGGAATATTATTTTCCTTTGCTTTCTTGAGAATGTCCTGAACCTTTGCACCAGGTGTATCCTCCGAAGCTGTGCATTTAGCCAGAATACGAAATGTTTTTCCCGTTACAGCCTTTACCGAGTCACGAAGCTTTTCGGCATTTTCCTTTACCTTTAGAAGCTGAATGAAAAATGCATTTTCGGTATATACAAGCAGAAAGTTCTGGTTTTGCATTGCTTTTGAGCCATGAAGTGTTCCTGAAACAGACGGACAAACCTTCTCGAAATTCTCCAGCACCTCAGCCCACTCTGAAAGGGGAGTAAAATCTTCGGCACGAAGCTTTGAAACATCGCCGCCTTGTTCTTTTTGCTGGCTTTCCGGAACTGGTCTTGCTGATTCTGCTCTCTGCGGACTTGTCCTGCTATATTTCGCAGTATTGTCCTGCACGTTGCTCAGTTTATTCTCCAGCATTTCAATTTTAGCATAAATATCTGAATTGTCAACAGTTTTTGCGTTGTTTTCGTTTAAGATACCTGCACTGCAAAGTCTGATAAGGCACATTTCGAATTCAACACGCTTTGAAGATGAACGTGAAATTCTTTCGTTACAGCTCTGAAGCAGCTCCAGCTTTAATAAAATTTCAGACAAACTCATCTTTTGGGCTATTGCTTTTATTCTGGTCAGTTCATCGGGCATACAGACTATTATATCCGTATTTTCAGGGACACTTTTTGCCATCATGACGTTTCTGAACTGAGTTATAAGTTCGTCGCAGAGCCTTTGCATATCCTTTGACATTGAATATAGCCTGTCCGTTACGGTAACAGCTTTGCAGGTGTCTCCGTCTGCAATTGCTTCAATAATATCAAAAAGGTAATCACGACCGGCAATTCCTGCGGCATTTGAAACTGTTTCCGCAGTTATATTATCTGAATACGCCATGCACTGGTCGAGCAATGAAAGAGCATCTCTCATTCCACCGTCCGCAGTTTTTGCAATCAGTTCAGCAGCATCCTGTGACAGCGTTATATTTTCTTTTTGTGCGATTTCAAGTAACCTTGTGGTTATATCGGCAGGAAGAATTCTTCTGAAATCAAACCTCTGGCAACGTGACAGAATAGTAGGTAGAACCTTGTGTATTTCTGTAGTTGCAAGTATGAATTTGACATGGGCAGGAGGCTCTTCCATGATTTTAAGCAAAGCGTTGAAGGCCTCTTTTGAAAGCATATGAACTTCATCGATTATATAAATCTTATACCTGCATCGTTCAGGTGTGTAAATTGCTCCGTCACGAAGGTCACGCACATCGTCAACACCGTTGTTTGAAGCAGCATCAATTTCTATGATATCAGAAAGAGCGCCAATCTCTGCGTCACGGCATATATCACATTCAAGGCATGGATTGCCGTCAATCGGATGTTCGCAATTGATAGCTTTTGCAAGAATTCTTGCGCAGGTAGTCTTTCCTGTTCCTCTTGAACCTGTGAATAGGTATGCATGAGCGGTCTTTCCGTTCTTGATCTGGTTTAAAAGTGTTTTTGTAACATGTGGCTGTGAAATAACATCATCAAATGTCAGCGGACGATATTTTCTGTATAAAGCCTTGTACAATCAAATCACTCCTGCATTAATTCTGGTTTATCGGTAACACTCCCCGAATCATTTCCGACACTTGTGTTCGGGTCATATCCGACTAACTCTGCAATGCTTTTATAATATGTAGTAAAGCTGTCAATATCGGATATATCATTTACAATAGCACTGCAGTAATATGCACGGCTTTCGTCAAATCTGTGAAGAAGCAGGCAGGCTACAGCTGCTCCGCCCAGTGCAATTGCATAGTTGTATTTATTCTTGATTGAATACACAAAATACTGGAGGGCTTTTTCTGCGTTTTCCTTTTTGATTTCAAGCATTCCAAGCTCTGTGTAGTAATAATCAGCATCAGGGTCAGCCTTATGAAGACGTGTGTAATAATCCTCTGCTTCCGCATACATACCGTTTGCGGTGCAGCATCTTGCAGCGTTGTAGTAAGCATCTGTCGATCCGAAGTTGTTTTCTATTGCAAGATCATAATATTTTACTGCATTAGACGGGTACCCCATTTTGTGATAACACCTTGCTGTAAAATAATATAAAACGGATTTTTCCTTATCCGTAATTTTCATTTCCATGAGCTGCTGAAAAGCCTGAAGAGCAGCATTATATGATTCGGATGTAAGGCTTTTAAGTGCTTTTTTAAATACACGGGAACTTTTCTTTATACCTGTGAAGCAGTTTTCAAAGACAGGGCTTGCAGACGGAGCAAACAGAAGGTTGTTCATTGCTAAGAATAGAACTGTCAGCAGCCAGATTATCGCAGTAAAAACAATAAATGCATAAGTGTTCCTGACAACGTTATTATCGGAGAAAGATACCACTAAAAGAATTCCTCCGAACAGAAAGACAAGAATAGGGAATGAAGCATTTTTTATTGCTCTGTACAACAATCTGAAAAAAGATTTCATCTTATCTATGCTTCCTTCTTGAAGCATACCCTCCTCCCTATCTTTTATATGAGTTTGTATAATAAAATAATATAATATAATTTTAAAAGAACAGAAACCTGAAAGTTCTGTATCAAAGTTGTTTTCCGTAGCAGGTTCTGTTATATAATCTGCGGTCATTATTGTTGGGGATATAATTTCAAAATGATATAGCAAATCCGATACATAGGTGTGCAGGCTTGCTGCGGCACACAAAACGATCCGCTTAATGCTGCTCGGTTCCCCGCCTGACATGGTTCACGGTGTTTTGTTGCACAGGGCCCGCACACCTATATATCGGATTAATCAAATCCATAATAGGTCATTATTATAACACGTTTTTTCAGAAATTGCAAGAGGTATCTAAAATATTGAATAAAATCTTTTCATAAAAGCAAAGGAAATGCTTTGCGTGGTATTTCCTTAAAAGAAATGCGGCTGTTCAAAGCCGCATTTAAATTTTATTCTGTAATCTCAATAGCATTTCCGTCAGGGTCTGCAATATTGCTTTCAAAATATCCATCGCCTGTTACCCTTGGAGGACTGTTGAGTCTGTATCCATCAGCTACAAGTCTTTCCGTCAGGCTGACAACAGCATCCTTGCTGCCGACAGAAAAGGCAATGTGGCTTATTCCGTTGACTTTGTCAAGAACCTCTCTGTGTTCAAGATTTGTGTGCGACATGATTTCAATGCGCACATCACCACCCAGTGTCATAAAATAACTTGAAAATCCCTTGTCATTTTCATATTTCTCGTTGCTTACTGCACCGAAATATTTTTCATAAAATTCTCTCATGCGTTCTAAATCTGCAGTATATATGCCGATATGTGTTACTTTAATATTCATAGTGATAATCTCCTTATATGTTATAAATAATATTTTATAAAATACAACACGCATCACTATGAGTTAATACCCTGAACACGAACTGAAACAAAGCAGTGATTTCCTGCATGGCAACTCTACTGACTCTGAAGCTGTTATACTTTCCATAACAGATCATTTTTAGATATGTAACATCCATAGCAGTGTATCACCTCATGTCAGATTTAATTGAATATATAATAGCATATTGTTCTAAAAGAAACAAGTATTCAAAAAATTTATTCTGTTAATTTGTCGTCAATAATTTAGAAATTTTTAAAGTTAAAAGAATAAAAATTGTTAATTATGCATAACTATATATAGGTAGTGCTGTATAAATTATAAATTAATGTTAATAATTACCTTAAAAAAATATGCTAAAGTACTTGTTTTTAATTTTAAAAAAGGATATAATGATAATACAGTAGTAGATGACAGAATTTTGTGTGTGAATGTACTTTTGCTGGGAAAGGGTGTTGTAGAAATGAATAATGAACAAACTATGACGTTTTCAGTGTGTGAAGACAAGGAACTTGAACTCAGGAAAAATCTCACTTTGATTTATGACGCTCTTCGTGAAAAAGGATATAACCCTATTAATCAGATCGTGGGTTATATTTTATCAGAGGATCCGACGTACATAACAACATATAATAACGCAAGGAGTCTTATAAGGCATATTGACAGAGATGAGCTTTTGCAGGTACTTGTTAAAGCGTATCTTGACGAATAATCATTCTTTGTAAAATATTTGCTTTGCGTTATGACTTCATGCCATAGCGCATTTTTGTTTACATTATTATTTTTACCCAAATTGTAACTTTAAAAAACATAATAAATTAATTGTTATAATTATTACAAAAAAGGATCAAATCTGACATATGTTTGTAATATTACTGTAGTTTTATTATCAGTGAAATATGTTATAATATGCTTAGCATATTTAATTTGTTTCATCAGATAATAAACATGCAAATATATTATGAACAGGAGTTTGTCAATGTTCAAATCATTGTTTATTATAATTACAGCTGTAATGACATTTTCTATTGGATTTCAGAACGCAAATTCTGTTATATGCAGTAGTGCTCCTGCAGAAACCCGTATTCAGCTTTCTGATGATGAAATAAACGGTCTTGACAATGAATGCTTTGGCTATGGTCAGGGGCATCAGTGCGACGACAAAAATCGTCCGCTTTGTGCACTTGATTTCAACGCAAAATACAGTTGTTACGATGGATATGCTATTTTCGAGTCAGATAAAAATATCTGTCTGACATTTGATCAGGGATATGAAAACGGATATACTGCGCCGATACTTGATACTCTCAAAGCGAAAAATGCCAAGGCAATTTTCTTCCTGACTGGGGATTATGCAAGAAGAAATCCTGAGCTTGTAAAGCGAATGATTGACGAGGGCCACATTATTGCAAACCATGGTCTTGACCATGCTTCGTTACCAAGTCTTTCAATTGCTGATGCAGAAAAGGAAATCATGGATAATCACAATTATGTCAAGGAAACTTATGGCGTTGATATGACTTACTTCCGTCCTCCTTGCGGGGAGTATTCCGAAAAAGCTATTGCAGTTGCACAGAAGTATGGTTACAAAACTCTTGTATGGAGTTTTGCTTACTGTGACTGGGATGTAAACAATCAGCCTGATGTTCAGACCGCCTTCAATAAGGTTACAAGTTCTGCACATGGTGGCGAAATTCTTTTACTCCACAGTGTTTCAAGTACGAATGCTGCTATTCTGGGCGATGTGATAGATAACTTCAGGGCTCAGGGCTATGAAATTGCTCTTCCCTCGTAAAAATGCTTATTCTTAACTTTTGGTTATCGCATTCTCGGTTTCCATTGTTATGATATTTCTGTTCTGCTGATGCAGACGGCAGGACTTCTGTACACGAGTTTGTCGTGTCTCCTTGTTTCTTTTTTCTTCCGGCGGATTGGCACTAAACAATCCGCCATCTTTTTTTGTTTTTTATTGAAATAATTATTGAAATGTGCTAAACTTAATATATATTTTGACGATAACTATTGTATAAGTTATTGAAAGGGATGTGCTTTTATGACAAAGGATATAAGAAATCAGGTAATAGAGCTGCTCAATACTGCTGTTGAGGGAGTTGACTGTGCAGAAAAACAGGAGGGAAACGATTCTGCAACTGCAGTTCTTTGTGATTGTTACAATGCTGTAAGAGCTGTTGAATATGCTGTTGCTACTGGGCTTACAGATCAAAGAATGGCATATTATATTGAAATGACTGAGGCTCTCAAGAATATGCTTGAATACATTAATGAAATGATTATCAGCGGTGAAGAACATTTTGATGTAAGAGGAAAGTTTGAGTCCCTTGTTACATTGATGTCAAAAGAACTTGAGAAAGAACCCGAAGTAGCATAAGTACATAAAAAGCAATGCAGTACAGAATTGTATTGCATTTTCTTTTTGTGCTATTATAAAAAGCGGTACAGAATATGTACCGCTTTAGTTTTAATTGGATGAAATAAGATTATTTAATAAATTTGATTCTTCTGTAAGCTTATTTGCTGTTGCCTCTGCATCTGCGGAAATACGGGAGTTATCCTGAATTACAGTTGAAATCTGTTCAACTCCTACGTTTACCTCGCCTATAGCCTGTGCCTGACTTTCAGCATGTTTGTAAATGTCATTCATAATGGTTGTACTCTCATGTGTAATATCAAGAAGTGACATCAATGTGTCAGCAGTTTCATTTGCTACCACGCTGCCCTTATCAATAGCATCAAGAGTTGTCTGGATAAGAACAGAGGTATTGCTTGCGGCTTCTGCACTCTTGTTTGCAAGTGTTCTTACTTCATCTGCAACTACTGCAAAGCCCTTACCATGTACACCAGCTCTTGCAGCTTCTACTGCTGCATTAAGAGCAAGAATGTTTGTCTGGAATGCAATATCATCAATAGTCTTAATAATAGTCTTGATTTTTGTAGATGTATTGCTTATTTCTTCCATAGATTGGTTCATAAGCTTAAGCTTTCCGACTCCAACGTTAAGCTGTGCCTCGGTTTGTTCAGCAATTCTTGCAGCCTCACCAGCCTGCTTTGAGTTCTGAGTTGCTGCTTCTGTGATATTCGAGAATGCTGCAGAGATTTCCTCAACGGTTGCAGCCTGTGTACTTGAACCGTTTGAAAGTGTATGTGATATATTCTGCATACTGTCTGACTGATTTCTTATACCAACAGAAGCATGGGATATCTCCTTGAAAAGAATATTCTGCTTTTCAACCATATCATGAGCCTCGCTGATTTTTGCTTTTAGATTGTTAGTCATATTGTTTATTCCATCGGATAATACGGTAAATTCAGGTGCACTATACTCGTTGGCAACAGCATTGAGATTGCCTGATGAAATTTCATTGATGATATTTACTGTATTACTTAAACCGTTGATAACAAGCTTTTTTATTTTCGACTTAATAAAGAAGTAGATTGTTATAAAGGTGATTGCAACAAATAAAACAATTACTGCAATTATAATGATATTACCTTTCTGCATATTCTTAACCGGAACAGCAGTACAAAGGAACATTTCATCCTGTTCAAAGAACATCGCATAATAAGAAACACCATCAATTTTTATTGTGCCGCAATATTCATTTTTAATGTTTCTTTCCTTTATACCAGCGTCAGTTGCAGATGTTCCTAAAAGAGCAGGGTTATTTTTGTAAGAAAGAAAAGTGTTGTCCTCTTTGTTTACAGCAAAAACAAAAGCATCATTGCCAAAAGTGTAATTTGTAAGAACATTGTCAAGTGAATTTGCCTGTATTGCATTATCAAGCCTTGTTGGCTTAAGTCCTACCTGAACTATACCTTTTGAGTCACGTCGTGCAACACTTACATACTGAAACAATTTACCTTCTGCCCCATTAATTTGTGGTTCCTGCGCAATTTCAATTGAAATGTCATCCAGTATTGGCATAAATTCTTTTGCTTGATCAGATGTTGCAAAATCAAAGCCATAATAACTTTCAACTGTACCCCATCTCAAAACCCCTTTGTTATCTGTGATGTGAAGTTCATCAACATCAAGCATTTCACATATCCTGTTCATTTCAGAAACATTATCTTTAATATCCGGATCTAATTTAAGCATATATGCAAAAGCATTTGCTTTTGTGATATATTCAATATTTAAAGTTTCTTTGAGAGATTGAATTTCTGCATCATTTTTTGCCATCAGCTCATTAATTTTTACAAGCTGTTCTTCAAACTGGGTTTTTTGATTTGAGTTGGTGATATAAGTCTGAAGTATAGCTAATATTGATGCAATCAGAACTGAGCCGATAAGGAATATAACTACTATGGATTTGCTGATTTTTTTAAGCATTTTATAATCCCACCTATGATGTATAATTTTATATTATAATTTTAACCCCTTTATATAAATTTGTCAATTAAATTAATATAATTTTACTATATTTTATCCAAATTTAACATAAATAATAAATTAAAATAGCTTAAAAATGCTAATATAGTATTAAGACGTTTGACTCTTGTTTACTGTGAAAATCCCTGTGCAAACAAGTGCAAGTGCAATGATTCCCATTAACCCGAACGACTCTTTTCCTTCGCTGAGAAGCAGTGCTGACAGCATTACACCGAACACAGGGTTCATGAATCCAAACACTGCTACTCTTGATATAGGGTTGTATTTCACAAGAATTGACCATATGGAATAAGCGACAGCAGATACCATAGCAAGATAAACAAGCATAGCAACAGAACCTGCTGTAAAGCCTGTTACCTTCCCACCAAAAGCAAGTCCGCCTATACTCATTATAATTCCTCCGACAAGAAACTGATAACCGCTAAGCATTACAGTATTGTCTTGTTGTGAAAATTTTTTCAGTGTTACACTTGACATTGCAGATGCAAGGGTGGAAAGAAATATCATGCCGTCGCCTTTAAAGTTAAAATTAAGACTTCCGTTAAAGTCTGTAAGATTCATTACAATGATTCCTGAAAAGCCAACTATGCAGCCAATTGCTTTTGCAGCAGTCATTTTCTCAAATTTAAAAATAATAGCAGAGATTAGTATAGCAGTAAATACGTTTGTGCCGACAATAACCGAAGCTTTTACACCTGTTGTATTTGCAAGACCGATATAATAAAAAAAGTACTGTAGTATTGTCTGGAATGAACTTAATACCATTATTCTTTTCCATGATGACTTTGACGGTATCAATGGCTTTTTGTTTATTACACTTCCGATAATGATAGCAATAATTCCTGCTAGGGTAAATCTCATTCCTGCGAATAATATTTGGGAAGCTGAATCGTCTGCCTGAATATTCAGCATTTTATATCCGATTTTAACGCAAGGAAATGCACTTCCCCATAAAATACAGCACACCATTGCAAGGAGACATACTATACTTGTTTTAGTTAATGTGTTTGGTTTCATATCTATAATTTTTTATGCTTCCGTATTAAAAGCAAATCCTTTCAATTATTGGCTATAATTAAAAACTATAACATAATTCGACACTATAAACAATGACAATTAAATAAAAGTTTCTGTTATGTGTATTAATTTATTTATCCAAAACATAAAATTATTATAATGCAGGCAGAAAGGTGTGAGATGGATGCAGTCAAATAAGCTTAGATTTCTGACAGAAAAGCTGAGGAGCCGTCCAAACGCAATAGCTGTCATTACAGGCAATCCACAGTATCCTGATATCCTTGGTAAGGTACTGTTTTACAATACTCCCTTAGGAGTTCTTGTATGCTGTGATGTAATGGGACTTCCAAACAGCAAGAATAATTGTGGAGCAGGTGTTTTTGGAATACATATACATGAAGGAGAGAGCTGCACAGGAAACGAGAATGATTATTTCTATGATACACTGGGGCATTATAATCCATACAGATGTGAACATCCTAAACATGCCGGAGATATGCCGCCTTTGTTTGAAAATGCGGGATATGCATTCTCATGCTTTCTAACAACAAGATTTGTAATCGAGGATATAATTTCAAGAACTGTTGTAATACACAGAAATGCAGATGATTTCACTACGCAACCGTCAGGAAACTCCGGGGAGAAAATTGCCTGTGGGGATATAAATATAATAAAATAAAAAATGAGCCGAAAAGGCTCATTTTTATGTATATTATTGTATCATTGCCTGAGACTGACTGATAAGTCTGTTTACCTGTTCGGAAACTGCACTTACATTTTTCATGGCTTCTGTAATTGCAATTCCTCTTTCAGAAGTTGAACTTATATTTGCGTCAAGATGTTCAACAGCTTCAAGAAGTGTTGCTACCATACTGCTAAGTGTTTCTGCAATGCTTGTAACATTTGCAATATCTGCGCTAATAAACTCATTGTTGCTTAATGCTTTGCTGACAGAGTCCTGAGAATGTTGTGCAAGACGTCTTACTTCGTCAGCAACAACTGCAAAGCTCTTTCCCGCCATTCCTGCACGAGCAGCTTCAACGCTTGCATTAATGGCAAGGATATGTGTCTGCTGGGAAATATCAGTGATATCATCAGTCATTTTATTATATCCTGCAACGCTTGTATTGATTGACTTCATTGCTGAGTTTATATCAACACTAAGTTCACGGAGGTTGTTAATATGTTCAGAAAGCTCATTCATTTCTTGACAGCTTGTATCACTTAATTCACTGATACTTCTTACATGTCCATCAACATCTGAAATATTCAGCATAAGAACATTTGTAACAGATTCAAGCTGTTTGTTTATTTCAACGATACTGTTATTAATCTCTTTGATATGCTGATGCTGTTCACTAAGCTTGAATTTTGCATACTGAGCACAGTTTTCAGGCATGTTAAGACCGTTGCATATAGCAATTGCCATCTCTTCACAGGTTTTGTGGCCGCAGGCGTGGCAGTCAAAATGCTTTTCAGTATCTGTGACCTTATGAAGTTTTGCAAAGGCACGTGCAATTTCAGCTTTTGATGGGAGCTGCATATTTACATTCTTATTCTGATAAGTACGCAGGAAATCATCAATTTTAAGCTTTTTGTCAAATTCGGAGAGTTGCTTGCTTTTTCCTGAAACACCTTTTTTATTTCTTGTGCCTTTGGAATATTTCTCAACGTCATTCATAACTGTGTCCATAGCAAATACGCTGTATTCCTGACCAGTTCCAGGGCCGGAATTGCATCCGAACACACATGAAAGAACATCAAATACCTGAGGCTTGTTTTTATTGTTTTCATCCGCATATTGATCCAGATCAGCATATACACGTGCTACGCCTTCTGAGTTAATGACCTTAAGATCGGGATTATGCATAAGCAGATTATCCTTTAATCCTCCTGGACGAGGATAAATTGAGCCAACTATACCCTGACATTCATCAAATTCAAATTCACAAAAAATCTTGGAGTTGGAGCTGAACATTTTGTCCTTGATGTTGATACCTTCTTGAATCATTTTCTTCTGAAGATGATCAAAAGTAACGTTATAGTCAACAAGCCCTGTGTCTACAAACTCATCCTTTTTAGCTACACAAGGGGACAGGGCAGCAATTTTGCCGGGAATGTTATTGTATTTTTTCATATATACTGCTGTACAAAGCATTGGACTTTGTACAGGGGAGAGGCTAGGGATAAGCTTTGTATTATATTTTTCAATATAATTGACAATAGCAGCACAAGGCTGAGAGATGATTTTTGCGTTAGGATTCTTTTCAACATATCTGAGGTGAGCCCATGTACATATATCTGCTCCAAGGCTGACATCATAAATTTTCCCCGAACCATTCATTTTGAAGTAATTCAGAACATGTCGCCAGTAGCCATCAAAGGCTATTTTTACTGCAGGGGCAACAATCAGGTTGATTTTTTCTCCTGATTTAAAGTCATTCCAGAATTTGTCGGTATCATCTGTATAAGTTCTTGCATTATGACTGCAGGCCTTTATACATTGCCCGCATTTTATGCAACTTTTGTCATCAATATTTATGATGAGCCTTCCGTCAGAGCAAAGTTCCGTTCTGTTTGCTTTTGGTGCAGGGCAAATTCTTATACAGGAATTGCATCCTACACATTTTTGAGGGTCATAAAGTATCATACCTTTTCCTCCTGATGAAAATCAATATGTTAAATGATAGATGTAAATTCGCAATTAGTTTATTCTACCATAATTTAAATGAATTTACAATAGAAAATTAGATAAATATTACAAAATACCTTTAACATTTTTATTTTTATTTATGTATTATAATATTCTGGATTTTAATCTTTAAATATGTTATAATTATTTCTACTTTAACTTGGGAGGTGTGCGGGTTTCCGCATGGATTATGAATAAAAAGGAACTTAATGAAATCAGGAAAAACTTTTGTGAGAACAGCAGTTTTTTCACAATAAACAATGTTCTTACTGCATATGCAGACGTTCAGAAAAACATCAACTGTAAATCTATAAGACTGTTCAGCCTTATTCAGGAGGATGAGGGTGCTGTCATAATGGAGATGCTCAGAAAGGTACTTGCAGGAACTCTTGGAAAGGGGATTATTGAGTATCAGTTTCCGAGGGAAGCATACGAAGAGGATGGAACGCAGGTATTGTTCTATTCTGTGCTGAAAAGCAGATTTAAGGATGAGGAATTTGCCGACAATTTCCTTGGGCACATTATTTCAAATACTGCCTGTGATACTGCTTTTGCAGTAATTTCTGCGCATTGTTGTTACAGTATCAGGAAGAAAAACAGGAATGATGATTTTGATGGCGATGCTTCTGAGGAATACAATTTTATAATTACTGCAATATGTCCTGTAAACACAGGAGACGATGGATTGTTTATAAATGAAGAGGACAATTCGATTCAGAAGAAATCGAACACAGATATGATTATCAGCAGAGTTCCGACGGACGGATTTCTTTATCCTGTTTTCAGCGACAGAAGTCCTGATGTGAACCATGTTATGTATTATACAAAAACTCCTAACAAGCCTAACACTTCGATAGTTGAAAATGTTCTTGGCTGTGAATACATAATGACACCTCTGAATGAAAAACAGAAATTCCAGCAGGTGCTTGAAAATGTGCTTGGCGATGATCTTGACTATACTGTAATCACAAAGGTTAATGAGAAGATAATTGAAACAGTAGAACATGGCAAGCATGAAACAGAGCTTACTGTTGTTGACGACAAAAAGCTTCACCATATCCTTACAGATGTAGGAGTAAGCGAGGAGCAGCTTGAGGGATTGAGTGCTGTGTATAAGGAAACTGTCGGAGAGGTCGGACTTACAGCGTCAAATCTTGTTGAAAACAAGACAGTAGTTCAGATTCCTGATATCACAATAAACATAAAGAAAGACGCAACTGACAAAATCAGAACAAGCGTGATGAACGGCAGAAGATGTCTGATTATTGACATTGAAGATCCTAATATTGTTATAAACGGGTTGAATACAAGGCTTGAAACAGAACAGAAAGAGCTTTCAACAGCAGGGGTATAAAGGGAAGTTCGCCCGCCTTTCAAGGCGGCAGGGTTGAGGGGCAGAGCCCCCATCGCCGTCCGCAGACGGCGAAATATTCTAATCAAAAAGAACGGGGAAAAGGTGAGAAAAGCGACAGCTTTTCGAGGAGAGCGGACAAGACCGCTCTCCTTTGTTTTCGCCTCAATGATTTTGCCTTTTAAACAGTCCAGTGGACTGTTTAAAACAAAGATAACTATTTCTAAATAAGCGGATAGTATCATATTGCCTTTTTCGCTTTTATAGTATTTAGTGATAATAACAACATTCTTTAAAGCTCTTTGTACCACTATACTTTAGCGTGTCTTAACACAAACACAATACGCTGCGCTGTTGTGCTTGTGTTAAGAGGACAAATGTGTTAGGATACAAAAGAAAACCGCAATGCAATTTCGGACTAGATTAGTTTGTCCGTTATAATTACTTTGCGGTTTTTATATTTTTTGTGCATTGCGGGGTTACGGGAGTGTTTCGCTGTCTGCGGACAGCAATGGGGGCTCTGCCCCTCAACCCCGCCGCCTTGAAAGGCGGGCGAACTTTTTTATGCTTGATCAGCTTTTTATTCCGCTTACAACTCTGTCAAGACCTGCAAGATCCTTTGCTATCTTTATATCAGTGAACCCATTGTCAGAAAGAATCCTGCTTACAGCTTCACCTTGCTCATATCCGATTTCAAAAGCTAAAAACCCACCATCTGCAAGAACTTGTTTCCAAAGGCATGATATGATTTTATAGAATTTCAAGCCGTCTGTTCCGCCAGCAAGAGCCATTTTCGGTTCAAAGGAAACCTCTTTCTGTAAGGAGTTCATTTCATCGGCAGTAAGATACGGCGGATTTGATACTATGCAATCAAGCTTCAGAAAATCTCCTGTGTTTTCAGGGTCACAAAAGTTTTCAAGCATTTTTCCGTCTGTAATGTCACCCTTGAGTATGGTAACTGCGGCATTGTTGCGGCAAATATTTTCAGTAAGATAAGGCATTGCTTCCGAGGATAACTCAACTGCATACATTTTGCTGGACGGTATCTGTTTTTTAAGCGTAACAGCTATACAACCGCTGCCGCTGCAAAGGTCAGCAATTCTCGGGTTCGGTATGTTAGCTTTTTTGAAATGTTCTATAACAGTATCTACGAGAGTTTCTGTGTCAGGGCGTGGTATAAGAACACCTTCGCCGACTTTGAACTTGTAGCCGTAAAACTCCCATTCGCCGAGAAGATACTGCAAAGGCTGTCCGCTTATTCGCTTTTCAAGCAATGTGCGGATGGCTTTTTCCTTTTCAGGAGGACATTCCTTATCACTGCACATGATTGCATGAACAGGGTCAAGCCCGAGTAAATCTTCGATAATGCACCTTGATTCGAATTCGTATTCTTCAATTCCTGCATTTTTTAGAGAGATTTTGATTTCTTCAGCAAGTGCCGATATTACCATTTATCTTCACTCTTATCCTCTTTTGGAATACAAGGTTCAAGTGCTGCAATAGCAATTTCAATCTGCTTGTCATCAGGTTCCTTTGTAGTGATATGCTGTAACCATATACCCGGTGCGGAGATAATCTTTGTAAATATATTTGTGTATCTTCCTGCAATCTTTATAATTTCATATGCAACAGCAATTTCAACAGGAAGGAGAAGAAGCTGCATACCAAATCTTACCCATATATTTGTCCATGGAAGAAACATTCCGACAACAATTGCTATAAAAACAGTTATGATAATAAAACTTGTTCCGCAGCGTGGATGGAAACGTGTATGCCTTCTTATATTCTCAACAGTAAGCTCTTCGCCTGCTTCATAGCAGGCAATGGATTTATGTTCTGCGCCGTGATACATAAATGTGGTTTTAATAGTCTTTGTAAATGAAATTGCCCACATATATCCCACAATAATAAGTATCTTTATTACAGCTTCTGAAATTGTCTTTATAACATCTCCTGCGCCGAGGTAGCCTAAGAAAGATGAAAGCCACATTGGCAGAAATTTAAGCAGGCAGATTGTTAGCACAAGTGAAAATACTACAGTGATACCTGTGAGAACAGGCATAAGCTTTTCCATTTTCTTTTCGTCAAGCTTTTTATCAAGCCATTTTTCAAACTTTGATTCAGACTCTGCCTCATCATCAGGAATTGTTTTATCTGCTGATTTCATCATGCATTTATAACCCTCTGCAAGAGAAACAATATAATTATAGCATCCTCTTATAAAGGGTGTTTTAGCATACCAAGGAGCATCCTTACCGTTTCTTATCGGCCATGTTTCAACGTCAATTGAACCGTCTGGCATACGACATGCCATAGAGGCAACATGAATACCTCTCATCATAATGCCTTCTATTAGAGCCTGTCCGCCGATTTTTGATTTAAAGCTGTTTTTTTCTTTGCTCATCTTATCTTTTATTCATCAATGGGTGAATAAATCCTCCTTATTCAAGTATTACTTGGCATTGGTTTTCTTTTGCCCGTAAAATCTGTGGAAATTACTTTAAAAATGCATACTGTTTCAGCCTGAGCAGGCGTAAATTCAACATCCTTGCTAGACTGATGCTGAAAAATCAATGTCAGCGCCCTGCATTTTTCTTCTGTATCATCAACAAATAAAGCTTTGCCGTTTCCGATTACACTCGAGAAAAAATATCCTGAATTACACGGAACATCTGCAATGAGAGGCTTTCCTTCACAGCACAGTTCAAAGCAGACTTTGTTGTTTGCTTTCAGTATATCGAGTTTTCTGCCCTCATATGCAGAATGGAAATACAGTGTCAGAACATCGTCATCATCAATCTCATAACCAATACTTAACGGAACAACATACGGAATATCACCGTCAATCATTCCGAGATGGCATGTCCTGCAAAGCTTTAAAATACTTTCAATTTCATTAATATCTGTGACTTGTCTGTCTTTTCTTCTCATAATAATTCGTCCTCTTACTTTTTCTGCTGAACCGGCAGAATTATTGTTACTGTTGTTCCTACTCCCTGTTCACTGAAAACATTCAGCATACCATCATGCATAGTAATTATTTCATCTGCAACTGCAAGACCGATACCAGAACCTCGCCTTGTATGGTTTGCCTTGTAAAATTTTGTCTTAATTTTAGGAAGATCCTCGGGGCTTATTCCGCAGCCTTTGTCAGAAATGTCAATCTGTATATGGGTATCATCACGCATTGATGCCTGGATTGAAATCAATCCGCCCTTATCTGAATACTTGATGGCGTTGTCAATAACGTTGATGAAAACCTGACGAAGTCTGTTCTTATCCCCGTATACAAATGGAAGCATATCAGGCTCGTCATATACAACCTTGATATTGTCACCCTTTGCTTTTTCTGTATATATCAGAACGGCGTCACCAAGTTCTGCAAGGATATCTATTGTACCCTTATGCAGAGTAAAACGTCCGCTTTGTATCCTTGAAAAATCAAGAAGTTCCTCAACCATCTGTGAAAGGCGGTCAGTTTCACTTCCGATTACACGCATTCCCTTTGTTATGGCAGCGGAATCCTCAGGCATAGATGAAATAGTTTCACTCCAGCCCTTTATTGCTGTAAGCGGAGTTCTTAGTTCATGAGAAACACTTGAAATAAACTCGTTTTTCATGTTTTCTGACTGCGACAGCTCTTCTGCCATTTTGTTGAAAATATCGCAGAGTTCACCAATTTCATCATCATTTTTCTTTGCAAGTCTTGCCGAGAAATCTCCTTCAGAAAGTTTCTTTGCTGTAATTTCAAGTTCCCTGATAGGAAGGATAATTGACTTTACAAAGAAAAGTCCTGAAATACTTATCAGAAAAACAACGCTCGCACATGTTGCAGCAAGAGCAAAAATTACTGTGTGGATATGAGCATTTACTCCCTCAAGTGAAGTGATAATTCTTATTGCTGTATATTCAGATGTGCTTTCAGGTATAAGTACTGTTGCAGACATACACATTTCCCCAGAGGAAAGTGGTCCGATATAAAAACCGTCTGATCCTGTTTCAAGGGCTTCATAATAATCCTTCATATCCTGGCTGTACGATGGTGCAAAGCCTGAAGAGGTAAGTACGATATTCCCCTTTTTGTTTATTGCCATAAGTTCCATTGTATCTTTGTATGCCCAACCCTCAATTACTCCACGCACTTCTGATGAAAACGTTGAAGGGGAATCCTCAAATGACTTTCTAAGCTGATGAGATACCATCTGTATATTTGAGGATATAGTCTGTTTGGCGCTGTCATAGTAAAACTGTTTAGTAAAAAAAGAGCAGGCAAGAAGAACGGCAACGAGAATAATTGTTATAACGCCAAGGCAGTTTACAAGCCAGCGCTGGGTAATACCATATTTTTTCATAGCAACAACGTTCCTCCTGCGGAGAAGCTCCTTTCTAAAAATTAAGTATAGATGCTGAATTACTTAGCTGACCACTTATATCCGAATCCCCAGATAGTTGAGATATACTTCGGGTTTGATGGCTCATCCTCAATTTTCATTCTTATTCTTCTTATGTTTACGTCAACGATTTTATCGTCTCCGAAATAGTTTTCACCCCAGATATGATTAAGTATGCTTGAGCGATCAAGAGCGGTGTTCTGATTGTTAAGGAAGTATTCAAGAATCTGATATTCTACCTGTGTAAGGTCAATAAGCTCGCCATTTTTGGTTACAGTTCTGCTTTTGAGGTTAAGTACAAACGGGCCTGATTCAATTGTAGATACTTCTTCTTCTGTTTCCTTTACATAAGACATATTTACACGTCTGTAGATAGCGTCAATTCTTGCTGTAAGTTCTGATGGAGAGAAAGGCTTTGTGATGTAATCATCTGCGCCTATCATAAGACCGCTTACCTTATCCATTTCCTGCGATTTTGCTGAGAGCATGATTATGCCAAGTGTACTGCTCTTTTTACGGAGAGCCTTGCAGACCTGGAATCCGTCTATTCCAGGCATCATGATATCAAGCAGTGCTATATCAAAGTTGCCGTTTTCTTCTTCAAAAACCCTGAGAGCTTCTTCACCGCAGTTGACGTCAACAACGTCATAACCTGCGCGCTGAAGGTTGATAACAACAAAATCCCTTATAACATCTTCATCTTCACAAACAAGTATTCTTTTCATTTGCACGCCTCCTGATCAAGTTATAATATAAAAGTTATTTAATATTTCCGTTTCCGTAAGAATAAGTGACTCATTTTTATCAGTCGGAACCTTGTAATAATAATCAGCTGTACCTGTTGATCTAAGAAGTGAATATTCAGTATAATCAACATCTGAGCTGCCACGCTGCCTTACCCTGATTCTGAGCAGCTCGTTTGTGCTGTTTGAAAGCCTTGAATTAAACTCATAGAACACGGTTTCTCCCGTTTCGTAATCATATTTAGCTGTAACAAGCCCTGTCCACCTTGACGGGAGCATGAAACAATAATTTTGATTATAGTCAAAATAACTTGAATATTTCTTTATAATATCATAGTTTTCAAAGATGTTCCAGTTTGTTATATAAACCTTTTCGTCAGAGTTGCTGTATCCTGGGAATGCTTCAAGTGTAGGTATTTCGATAACACCATCATAATTTATATCAACAGACGGATATTCCGCAGGTCTTGTAACATTCTCAATAGGAATGATAAAGTCAGTATAAATAGGGTTTCTTAAAACATTTTTTACTGTGTAGATTATTTCAGTTGCCATACCGTTGGCTCTTATTCCGTCGATAAACAATGCAGGGGTTGATGTTCCTATATATCCTGCGGTAATACTCTTATATTCCTTTGTCAATGGGTCAAGAAAAACGGAACTAGTTTGCTGTAGTATGCCATCTGCATAATCAATCATATCAACCCTCCCCTGAGAACCAGGTGTGTTTTTATTAATTGATACAATTTCATCAAAGCCGTCTCCGTCCATATCCATTACATAATATGCACTTAGATTAGCAGTGTATGTTGTTGTAAGCGTTCCATTTTCATAAGAAAAGGTATTAAACACATTGTCAGTTCCGTACATAGTACCGAAGCTTACAAGTATACTTGTCTTCCCACTATCTCCGACAGTAGCAAATGATACTCTGTCAACATCAGTTCCTCCGCCGGTATGGTCATAAACAGACTGCCACTTTCCGTTGATTTTGTCAAGTATATTTATGCGGACATTTCCACTTGCCACTGAGTCATTCTGTATTGTGTAGAAAACAATGGCCTCGGCAGTAGGTTCGGAATCAATATTACTGAGGATAACAGCTGAACGGTTCTCACCACTTTTAGGATAAATAAGATTTATTTTTTTGCTGTTCACTGAAGAGGTAAGTACAGTGTATATTTCATTCTGTTCCGCTGAAAGGCTTGGAGCAGAAAGAAGATTGTCAACGTTGGTTACAAATGAACACCCTGTAAAAAATACCGCAGACATAATTATTGCTACAGCTTTTTTAAAATGTGATATCAGCAACACCTTTCACCTCCTTAATGAAATATGGACGCAACAAATCAAACTGCGTAAGCAGCGTATGTGCGTCCAGTTGCTAACTGCGATTATGTTGTTCTCTGACCTGTCGGAACTGCTGACCAGCGGCGTTTGCCTGAAATATTTAGTTTAGGCATGATTCTGTAAACGAACTGTCCGAAGAACAGTGAAATTACTGCCGGCGGAATGAGTATCCATCCAATGTCTGAAATATTAGGAGAGGCCATTCCTTCACGCTGCATGTAATTGATAAGAAAGTACATTACATAACGTGGAATGACTGATACAGCTGAAAGAATTGATGTGGCAAACCCGAAGAAACACATCCAGAGTTTTGTGTTCTTGTTTTCACAGTCAAAGAAATATCTTGCTGTAAATGTAAAGAAAACTGCGCTGCACATATAGCTAAGCATTATAAATGTTTTCTCCGAGAATAAAGCAATAAGCTGTGTTTCTTTGATCATGGCAAAAATCTGTAAGATTCTCATAACGCTGTAAACGCTGAAGAAAAAGCAGTTGCCTTTCGTAAATCCGTCACCCTTCAGTATATTGTAACCTGAGGTTAGGAATGTAATGAGGGCTGTAATCTGAAATACATATATAAACCAATCAAGAGTGCTTATTCCTGAAAGAAAGAATACTGGGTTATCCTCTGTGGAAAGCTTTATATTTTTACTGATTACAAAGGAAATGTTCATAAACAGCTCTATAGCTATAAGAAGTGACATAACGAGGAAGAAAACTGCTGTTGCATTGGATTGTTTCTTGTTAAGTCTTTCACATTTAAGCTTATATGGATTCATAAGAATTGCAGTTTTTACAGCTCTGTCATTAGAACTTCCGAACCTTAAAATCAATAATATGATAAATAGTCCTGAGGCAATTGTAAGAGCAGGATAGTAGGCAGTAATGTCATTTGTAATGTACTTACCTGTAGAAAAATTCATGTTTGTCATCAACTGGTCTGTTCTGAGACATACCGCAGCAACAAGTGTGATAACATAGAAAACCCAAGTAATTTTACGATCAATAGTAAATCTTTTTTTGGACAATCCTAATGTTTTTATTTTCATTGCCGGCACCTCTTAGTTTTACTTTCGTTCATTTATAGGAATGTATTTTCTGTTCTTTCCGATTGCTTTATAAGCAGGTCTGATAATTCTTTTTCCATTGATAAGTTCTTCAATTCTGTGAGCAGCCCATCCGGCAATTCTCGAAACTGCAAACATTGGTGTGTAAAGCTCAACAGGAATGTTAAGCATCTTATATACAAGGCCGGAATAAAGATCTACGTTTGCACACATAATCTTACCATCAGCTTTTTTATCGGCATAAACTTCCGGAGTAAGTCTTTCAATTGCGTCAAGAAGCATAAATTCCTTTTCAATATCAGTACCCTTTGCAAGAGCCAAAGCATTTTTCTTAAGTATAATTGCTCTTGGGTCAGAAAGTGTATATACTGCATGCCCCATACCATAGATAAGGCCTGAATTGTCTCCTGCTTCTTTGTTGAATACCTTTGCAATATAATCCTTAATTTCGGAATCGTCTGTCCAGCAGCTGATATTTGACTTGAATTCTTCAAGCTGATTCATAACCTTGAAGTTTGCACCACCATGGCGATGTCCCTTGAGTGATCCGATTGCTGCTGAATATGCAGAATAAGCATCTGTTCCTGAAGATGTGATAGTTCTGCATGTGAATGTTGAGTTATTTCCGCCGCCGTGTTCAGCATGAAGAATAAGCATAAGGTCAAGAAGTCTTGCCTCTTCAGCAGAATACTTTCTGTCACTTCTAAGGGTTGAGAGAATGCTCTCGGCTATATATTCCTCAGGATTGAGCGGATGCATATATAAGCTTTCCTTATCATAAACCCTGCGCTTTATCTGATAAGAGTCAACCATTGTGGATGGCAGACGAGCAATAATCTGTACTGCTCTCAGTAACTCAGCTTCAATTGACTGGTCTTCTGGGTTATCATCATATGAATATAAGGCAAGAACGGAACGAGCCATCTTGTTCATAATATTTGGAGATGGAGCCTTGAAAATCATATCTTCGGCAAATCCATCAGGAAGTTCACGGAAACTTGCAAGAAGTTCATGAAAACTTACTAACTGGCTTGCTGTAGGAAGCTGACCGAAAAGAAGCAAATAAGCTGTTTCCTCATATCCAAAACGGTTATTTTCAGTAGTATTGGCAACGATATCATTTATAGAATAACCTCTGTAAATGAGTTCACCGTCAATGGGCTGTCTTTCGCCTTCGTTTACTATATATCCATGAACATTGCAGATATTGGTTATTCCAGCCACAACCCCTGTTCCATCGCTGTTTCTGAGTCCTCTTTTTACCTGATATTTTTCATACAGGTCTGGTGAAATAGAGTTATGTTTGAGCAATTCATCGCATAAAATCTTTATAGTGGTTTGGTTACAGTTATTTGACAATATGGTTCCCTCCTAAAATAGTATGGTATTCTTTTTAATTTTACTCTATATTCCAATGGTTGTCAAGATTTTTTGTAACGGAGTATTGAATATTATAAAAAGAAAAAAAATTTTTGTCGTAAAAATAACCAAACCTGAAAAATCCTTATTCTACGGTACTTTAAGGGCTGTTTTAAAGCAAATAAGTGGCTAATCTTTGTCAGAAAGGATAAAACAAAATGAAAGATTTATTTAAAATTATTGCAGTTTTCACAGTGCTGCTTGCAGCAATTCCCGCTATAGCACTCATCTGCCCTCCTGATGTTGCTTCTGTAAAGATAAAGGCAGAAACGACAGTTACAGGATATATGGAAACTTCCACAGTGGTAACTGATACTGTAGTGACAGTAAATACAGAAGTTACGACTGCCGTTGAACAGGATGAAACAATAGTCCCTACTATGTCCGAAGATGACGGAATGTACAGGATTCTTGACTGTAAGACAGGTGAGGTCATAAGTGTTACCATGAAGGAATATATAATAGGCTCCGTACTTGCGGAAATGCCAGCATCCTATCATGAGGAGGCACTCAAGGCACAGGCTGTTGCGGTTCATACTTATGCTGTAAGGCAGAGGGAAAAACAGTTAGCTTCACCTGATGAGGAGCTGAAAGGTGCATACATATCAAATGACAGCACGAAATATCAGGCTTACTTTACAGAACAGCAGGCCAGAGACTTTTATGGTGATGACTATGAAAAATACTATAATAAGGTTTCTTCCTGCGTGAGTCTTGTGGCTGATGAAATTCTTGTATATAACAATGAACCTATTGTTGCAGCATTCCATTCAACTTCAAACGGTAGGACTGAAAGTGCAGAGGTTATATGGGGCGGGGAAGTGGATTATCTTGTTCCTGTTGATAGTTCCAATGACATCAACGCTCCGGGTTATATGGAAGAAAAGACTTTTACTCCTGATCAGATAAAAAACAAGTTCATGGCAGAGTACAGTGACATTCTTTTTGCTTATGATAAGGAAAGCTGGATCAGCATTGAGGACAGGAGTGAATCAGGTACAGTTACAAAGGTTCTTGTCGGAAACAAATATATTGGTGGAACAGAGTTCAGAAACGTTCTCGGACTTCGTTCGGCAACTTTCGATGTTGTTTACAGTGCAAAGTCGGATGACTTTACAATATCAACTAAGGGATATGGACATGGCGTAGGACTTAGCCAGTATGGTGCAGATGCAATGGCGCAAAACGGAAGTACATACAAGAAAATTCTATTACATTATTATACGGGTGCTGACATTGTAAGCGAAGAAAGCTTCTTGTCGGATTAGAAAGCATGATGTCGGATGCTAAAAATATACAGAGAGTATTTATTCGACACAAATCTTTATTATATGCTAAAAATATTGAATTATACAGTAAATAAATTAGCTTGACAAAATTAAATCAATATGATATTATAAAATTTAAAATTTATCTGGATAATAAATATAATGTTAATTAATTTGCTTTTGGTGCTAAATAAATGCCAGTTATCAAAAACCAATTCATTATTTATTAACAATTCAATTTGATAATAATGATTAACTTAAATAGTAATTTTTGTGCATATATACAAACATCAAAAAAATGCATTTACAGTGTTGACGTTGGCATGTTTATACGTTATAATATATTTGATGTTAGAATTCTTGTAAACCATTTATATGTTTAACATCCGTTTTGTTGTCTCCTTTCTTTTGTTCTACACATATTTTAATTTTATTTTATCTGATTTTAGCAGGACCCGATGTCCTGCTATTTTTTTGTCTTAAAAAAGATTGATTATTTTATAATATTATGGTAAAATACTTTGTATATGCACTCAGACGGATTGTATTTTAATCCATTTGACTATAATTAGCTGATGTGCAAAGAAAACACTGATTAGATCGTTTTTACACTTTCCAAACAACAGCTCAGTTGGTCTTTTCGCAGTTGTTTGCAAAGTGTAAAACGAATGCTGCACATTAATCAGTTTTTTTCTAAGAAAGGAATGTGTATAAAATGTCTAAGAATCCCTATTACATTACCACCCCGATTTACTACCCGTCGGGTAACCCGCATATCGGTCATTGCTATACTACTGTAGCCTGCGACTCTATTGCCCGTTACAGACGAATGCAGGGATATGACGTTATGTTCCTTACCGGTACAGACGAACATGGTCTTAAAATTGAACAGAAAGCTGCTGAAAAGGGTGTTACTCCTAAGCAGTATGTTGATGAAATAGTTGAGATTTTCAAAAAACTCTGGAGCTACATGAACATCAACTATGACAGATATATCAGAACTACTGACGATTATCATATTGAGTCAGTTCAGAATATATTCAAGGAGCTTTATGACAGAGGTTATATCTACAAGGGCGAGTACACGGGTAAATATTGTACACCTTGCGAAAGCTTCTGGACAGATTCACAGCTTGTTGACGGCAAATGTCCTGAATGTGGACGTGAAGTTGTTGAAGCAAAGGAAGAGGCTTATTTCTTCAAGATGTCTTCATTTGCTGAAAGACTTGAAAAGCTTCTTACAGAAACTGATTATCTCCAGCCAAAGACAAGAGCAGTTGAGCTTGTAAATAACTTTATTAAGCCTGGACTTGAAGATTTATGTGTTTCAAGAACCACATTCAAGTGGGGTATTCCTGTTTCATTTGATGAAAAACACGTTGTATATGTCTGGATTGATGCTCTTTCAAACTATATTACTGCGCTTGGATTCAAGAATGAAGCATACAATGACTATGAAAAGTACTGGCCTGCTGATGTTCACATGGTTGCAAAGGATATAATGAGATTCCATGCAATTATCTGGCCTGCAATGCTTATGGCACTTGAACAGCCATTGCCAAAGCATCTTGCTGTTCATGGATGGATTACATTCAATGGTCAGAAGATGAGTAAATCTCTTGGCAATGTTGTTGACCCGTTTGTACTTGGTGAAAGATACGGTGCTGACGCTATCCGTTATCATATTTTAAGAGAAATGGCTCTCGGTTCTGACAGTTCATTCTCAAATGAAATAATGATAAACAGAATTAATTCTGACCTTGCAAATGACCTTGGAAACCTTGTTTCAAGAACTGTTGCAATGGTAATCAAATATTTTGACGGAACTATTCCTGCTGACAGAAAAGCAGATGATACTGACAATGAGCTTATTGCTATGGCTACTGCGTTGAGAAACACAGTAGACGGATATATTGACCAGACACAGCTTAACAATGTACTTGCTGAAATATTCAAGGTTATCTCAAGAGCAAACAAGTATATTGATGAAACTGCTCCTTGGGTGCTTGCAAAGGATGAAGCACAGAAATCAAGACTTGCTGCTGTGCTCTATAATCTCCTTGAAACAATAAGAGTAACAACAACTCTGCTTTCGTGCTTTATGCCTACAACAATGCCTGAAGTATGGAAACAGATTGGTGCTGACAATTCCATAATCACATATGAAAATGCTGGTAAATTCGGTGTTCTTCCTGATGGCACTACAGTTCAGAAGGGTGAGATTATTTTCCCGAGAATTGATACTGAAAAGGAAATTGAAGAGCTTAACAATATCATCAAACAGAATACACCTGCAACTGATGACAAGGATAAGGCTGGACTTGCTCCAATTGCGGATACAATAAAGATAGATGATTTTGCAAAGGTTGACCTTAGAGTTGCTGAAGTAAAGAGCTGTGAAAAGGTTCCTAAGGCAAAGAAACTTCTATGCTTACAGCTTGATGATGGATTTGGCGGAAGACAGGTTGTTTCAGGAATTGCAAAGTGGTATGCTCCTGAAGATCTTGTCGGAAAGAAGATAATCGTTGTTGCAAATCTTGCTCCTGCAAAGCTTTGCGGAGTTGAATCACAGGGAATGATTGTTGCGGCTGATGTTGGTGAAGATGCAAGGGTTATATTTGTTGACAAAGATATTCCAAACGGCTCAAAGCTAAGATAAATAATTACGATATGTGCTTTTCATGCTCAATGTGTGGAAAGCACATTGTATAAGGAGACATATATATGATACAGACAGAAAGGCTTACATTAGAGTCGTTACAGATTAAACATGCTGGGCCGTTTCTCGAGTTATGGAGTGACCTGCAGGTTATAAGATTTACTAATATGAAATGTATTGAAACGCTCGATGAGTGCAGGGAATCAGTCAGCTTACGCATAAAAAATCCTGATCAGTTCTATGCTGTCTTAAAGGATGGTACTGTTGTAGGAATGGTGGCTTGTCCTGTTATCAAGAATGAGGATACATTTGAATGCGGCTTTGCATATCAGATTATCAGAAAATACTGGGGTAATGGATTTGGCTATGAAGCGGCAAAGGGCTTGCTTGATTATGTTGTAACTGAACATAAAAATGCTGTTGTATATGCTGATGTTGTTGCTGACAATGCTGCAAGTGTGCGCATACTTGACAAGCTTGGGTTTGAAAGATACGGATATGAAACAGGCGGATTTTGCAGAGACGGCATAAAATATGATGTTATAAATTATAAAAGGATATTTAAAATATGAAATATATTGATTCACACGCACATTATGATGATGAAAGTTTTGATGAGGACAGGGACACTCTACTTGAAGAGCTTTACACAAAGGGTGTTGATAAGATTATAACTGTCGGCTGCCGCATTGAGCAATGTGAGGCGGCAATAAAGCTGTCTGAAAAGCATAACCACGTTTATGCCGCTGTGGGTATTCATCCTGAGGATATTGATTCTGCTCCTGCTGATTATCTTGACAGGATAAAGGAGTGGGTAAAGCTTCCGAAAGTTGTTGCTGTCGGTGAAATCGGACTTGATTATCACTATGAGGGATATAACAGGGAAAAGCAGATGGAAATCTTTGAGGCACAGGTTAAACTTGCAAAAGAACTTGATATGCCTGTTATTATTCACTCAAGGGATGCAACGGCTGATACTATGGAAATAGTAAGAAAATATGCGCCACTCAAGGGAGTAATGCATTGCTTTTCCGGCTCTGCTGAAACTGCAAAGCAGGTCCTTGCCTGTGGAATGTATCTTAGCTTTACAGGTGTGCTTACATTCAAGAGTGCAAGGAAATCTGTTGACGCACTTGCCGTTATTCCAATGGACAGGCTCCTGCTTGAAACTGATTGTCCGTATATGGCGCCAGAGCCTTACAGGGGGAAGAGATGTGACAGTTCAATGATTGTAAAGGTTATAGACAGGATAGCAGAACTTAAAAATATCACTCCTGAACAGGTTGCAGAAATGACTTACAAGAATACTCTTGAATTGTTTCCGAAGCTTGCATAAAAAGTGAACTGAAAAACATATTTGTATTTCGCAACGTCAGGTTGCATTTTCTTTCAAAAAAGCACTATGAAATTGGTGGAGAAGGACTAAAACCGATGCTATAATATAGAAAAAAGGAGGAATACAATATGTTATTTAATTCTAATATTCAATATTTAAGGCAGGCAAATAAACTTACGCAGGAGCAGCTTGCTGAAAAGCTAGGTGTTTCCAGACAGACAGTTTCAAAATGGGAATCAGGAGAAGCGCTTCCCGAAATTCCGAAGCTGATTGAGTTGTCGGAGATTTTCCACTGCAAACTGGATGAAATGCTTAAGGAAAATATGAATAACAAGCAGAACGAGTATTCTGATGTGACATTTAAGCACGTTGAAGCCTTTCAGATGGCAAGGTACATTATTATTTCACCTAATCCTGAGGATGATGTGAATGCTTACATGGACAACTGGGAAATGCAGAATGGACTGAGTAACATAACAGGTGAGAAACTCAAGCGCATTGGATGGGATTTTCCGTTTGTATCTTATGAACAGCATAGTCAGTTTGGACTGAGAGGATATGTTTCTGCCTGTATTATTCCAGATGAGATAAAAGCAGATTTCAAGGGAGTTGAAATTGTAAGGCAGGAGGCTGCCGATTATGCTTGTATAACAATTAGAAATCCTTTTTCAAGACCGTTTGAGATGATACCGGGAGGATACAGAAAAATTCTTGATTATCTTAAAAGTTCTTCTGTCAAGGTCGATACATCGGCGGATTTCCTTGAATGTTTTGAATATGTGCACAAAGAGAATGAAATAGACTACATGGATATTTATATTCATATTCAAAGTGAATAACTGATTTACATTAAGTGTCGCAAAAACACCTCCGAAACTTTATTCTTCGGAGGTGCATTTTAATGTATTGATAATTTTAAGCGGTGCTGACTTCATCATTCTGTGCTGAAACTGTTTTGTTTTCGTTTCTGCCGAATATAAACTTGAATACAGTTCTGATAAAAGCCTGAAGGAAGAATAGCTGTGTAAAGAATGTGAAGGGAAGATTGAAGCATACAAGCTTCAGTCAACCAGCTAAAAGTGTAAGAAGATTGAATCCCGTTCACCCTTCAAAAAAATCTGATTACAGAATTTTTGTTCCGTAATCAGATTTACATACCAAAGGTAAAACATGTGTCGTGTCAATGCTATTAAATTATAATTATTATATCAATAATAAAATAATAAAACAAATTGTCAATTGGCTGATTAATGCTGGCAAGCTTCACATTCTCCGATTTCTCCTACGATAGGTGTAGGGTCAACGCCCTGACGCTTGTAGTAATCAGATATAGCTGACTTCAAAGCCTGTTCTGCGAGAACTGAACAGTGGAGCTTTGCTGGCGGAAGTCCTTCAAGTGCTTCAACAACAGCCTTGTTTGTAAGCTTGAGAGCGTCATCAATTGTTTTACCCTTAATCATTTCTGTCGCAATTGAGGATGTAGCTACAGCAGCACCGCAGCCGAAGGTTTTGAACTTTACATCTGTGATGGTATTGTTGTCAACCTTAAGATACATTCTCATTATATCGCCGCACTTAGCGTTGCCAACTTCACCGATACCGTCAGCGTCAGCAATTTCGCCGACGTTTCTAGGGTTTGTGAAGTGGTCCATTACTTTTTCACTGTATACCATTTTAATCTCATTCCTTTTATATAAATTAATTTTTCATTGGTGAAACATACTGTAATAATTTCTGGATTTTTTCTTTTCCTTTTGTAACATCATCCCAGAAACATGACATACTTCTGATATATGTTATAACCTGTGGAACTTTTTCAATTATATAGTCGATATCCTCTTCGGTTGTTTCGTCTGAAATTGATAATCGGAGAGAGCCATGTGCAATTTCATGCGGAAGTCCGAGGGAAAGAAGAACGTGTGATGGGTCGAGCGAACCTGATGTGCAGGCAGAACCGCTTGAAGCGCAGATTCCTTCCATATTGAGCCTTAAAAGAAGAAGTTCACCCTCAACGCCAAGGAATGAAATGTTCACGTTTCCGCAGAGACGCTTGTCCCTGTCACCGTTAAGACGTGTACATTCAATTTTAAGTATCTCGTCAATAAGGCGGTTGCGCATTTTTGTTACTTTTTCAATCTTTGCAGGCATGTTTTCGCAGGCTGCAGTAATAGCTTCACCAAGTCCTACAATAGCAGGAACGTTTTCTGTTCCAGCACGACGGCCTCTTTCCTGAGCACCACCGTGAATAAGATTTTCAAGAGTAACGCCCTTTCTTACATACAAAGCACCGATACCCTTCTGGGCATGGATCTTGTGACCTGAAATTGAAAGCATATCTATGTTCTGCTCTTTGACGTTAATTGGAACATTTCCGATAGCCTGAACAGCATCTGTATGAAAGAGTACGCCCTTTTCGTGACAGACAGCACCGATTTCAGGAATAGGCTGGATTGTTCCGATTTCGTTGTTTGCATACATAATGCTTACAAGAGCAGTTGTATCCTTGATTGCCTCCTTGACCTGTTCAGCAGTAACAAGTCCCTTTTCGTCAACAGGGAGGTATGTTACTTCAAATCCTTCTTTTTCAAGGTACTGGCAGGTGTGTAGAATTGCATGATGTTCAAATGTAGTTGTGATGATATGATTCTTGCCTTTTTTCTTCATCTGCCGAGCAGTAGATTTCAGCGCCCAGTTATCTGATTCAGAACCACAGCCGGTAAAAAATATTTCGGACGGAGTACAACCAAGAGCTGCAGCAACCTGTTCTCTTGCCTTATCAACCGCACGGTTTGCATTTTGTCCGATTGAATAGAAGATACTTGACGGGTTTCCAAACTGATCCTTCAGATACGGAAGCATTGCATTGAGAACCTTTTCCGAAACGCCTGTTGTTGCGGCATTATCGGCATAAACAAATCTTTTTTCCATATATACAAATCCTTTTATAGTAAAATTATAGCATGGCAATAAATCTGCTTTTTTACTGCATAATAAATTATAAGTATAGATAATTATTTTATGCAGAAACTGCTTGATTATCGTTATTCCCAATATACTTATATTATATACCTGTTTAGTGTATTTTGCAATAGCATTTATTATAAATATTGCAAACCAAAAACTATAATAAAAGTATATTTTTACAGAAAATTAACTTTTATATTTATCTCTCTGAATAACTGCAAGTTCATCACATCGTTCATTTTCAGGATGGCCAGCATGTCCTTTTACCCAGATAAACTTAACGTTATGGACATCAAGAAGCTTTAAAAGCTGTTCCCATAGATCGGCATTTAGAGCAGGCTTCTTGTCTGCTTTTTTCCAGCCGTTCTTCTGCCATGACCTTGCCCAGCCTTTTGTTACGCTGTCGCAGACATATTTACTGTCAGTTGTAAGGATTACATCGCATGGCTTTTTAAGAGCAGAAAGTGCAGCAATAACACCTGAAAGCTCCATTCTGTTATTGGTAGTATTGCTTTCTCCCCCTGAGATTTCCTTGACATGAGAACCACAGCGAAGGATTGCACCATATCCGCCCGGACCGGGATTTCCTGAACATGCACCGTCAGTAAATATTTCAACAGTCATATAGCTTTTCTCTCTTCCCATTCGGCTAATGCCAATCGACAAATTGACATCAATGCATAATAATTGACTCGATTTGGATAATGACAAGCAGGATGATAGTAATCAATAATCAACTTATCTTTCCAAAAACCGTACATTGTATCAGAGGTCTTTTCAACATCCAATTCATCACCCAACACGGCTTTCAGCATACCAAATGTGTATCCACAAACAATAATATCAGGATTTATGATTTGCAGTTCTTTTTTTATCTCTAATTTATCTTCCTGCACATATTTCAACAGGTCCTTCTCATTAGATTCTGCTAATCCATCACTTTTTTTTACATTTACTACTGCAATCTGTCTTATGGCGGTTTCCGCTTTTAGTTTTATCTTTTCTTCATTATAGGCTCTTTCTCCAGCAAATACAAATTGTATTGCTTGTGTCCAAACGGCTACCCTCTGCCATAAATTCCATGGCTCATAATTATACAAATCCTTAATAAGATTATATCCTTCTTTTTGTTCGGTTCTTGCTTCTTTCAAAAAATAGCATATCTTCGGTACTTTTTGCTCTTGCAACCACCATTTTTCATCAACAATGCCATCCCGAATAAATCTTTTATATCCTTTCTCTAGATGTTTTTTCTCCCACATATCAAACAGATTTTCTAACTCTTTCATCACAGTTCTCCGTTTTTAAAATTTTGTCAAATATTACACAGTAAAATATATTTAAAGGTATTATACAACATTTAAAATGCTTAATCAAGCAATAGGTTTAAAACCGTATTATTTCATTTAATATTTCCAGTTGTATTTAGGGCATGTTTAGTGTACAATAACTTAGAGGTGATACGATTTGGTTATGAAATCGCCGTATAAATTCGGAGCGGCTATTACAATAGGCGGTGCAATAGGTTTTTTAAGCAACTTACTTATGCTGCCTGAAATTTCGCATTATGAAATAAATTCAAAAAAATTGCCTGAATCTTTTGACGGCATAAAAATAATTCATCTTTCTGATCTTCACAACGAGGTTTTCGGTGAAAACAACAGGGGACTTATAAGACGTATTTATGATGAAAACCCTGATATAGTTGTTATTACGGGTGATATGGTCAGTCATACTAATGCTAATGTCAGTGAGTATATTGAACTTTGCAGGAATCTTGCAAAGAAGTACCCTGTTTATTATGTGAATGGAAACCATGAAAAATCCGACCTTGCTCCCGGTGTTTTTGATTTTCTTAACAATGAGCTTGAAAGTGCAGGTCTTATTTGTCTTGACAACAGAAAAACAGAGTTTAAAATCAACGGTGATGCTATAACAATGTGCGGGCTTTGTTATTCAGCTGAGTATTACAAGGGTGTCAGGGAATATGCAAAGGTATATAAGCCATTTACCCCCGGTGCAATGAGAAAACATCTGGGCAGGCTTCCAGAAAACAGACTTGTACTTTTGCTTGCTCATAACCCGCTTGATTTTGATGTTTATGCATACTGGGGTGCTGATATAACTTTCAGCGGACATGTACACGGCGGTTTTATAAGGCTTCCGTTTGTCAAGGGTATTCTTTCTCCTGAAAGAGGTCTGCTTCCTAAATATAAAGAGGGTGTGTATACTGTAAAAGGCAAGAAGCTTGTCGTAAGCAGAGGCCTTGGTTCTGTAAGAATATTTAACCGACCTGAAATTGTCACAGTAACATTACACAGAAAAGACGGTTAAGAAATAATAATATTAAAAAAATTCAATGTTAAGTAAAGGATTATTAATCATTACACAAAATTTAAGCTGTTTGCATAAAATATTGCGAACAGCTTTTACTATATGTAAGCAAACTGTAATAAAAATGTAATTGTAATGGGCTTTGGGAAATGTTATAATAAAACAAAAAACAGAGAGGGGAGTATTGTGAAAAAATACATATTTAATTTAATAATTTGTTTTGCAGCAACCCTCACTTTAGTTTTATGCAGTTGTTCAGACGCAAAAGCAGATAAACCTGCTGGTGGAGCAGAAATGTCTTCAATGACTGATTATTCTCAGAATGTCGCGGAAAATAACATAATTCTGAAAAACGGATCAAATCAGGTCTATGCTGCTGAAGAACCCCCAGCTGATAAGTATGCTTTTTCAGCAAATGGCATAGTTTTTAAAATGAGCAACGGCAGGGATTATTATGTTGTTTCTGTTCAGAATGACCCTGAAAATGACGGGAGCAGCGTAATTTTTAATATTGAAGACAACGACTATAACCTTAACAGCATTTCTGTTGAAGCACCGGCAGATTACAGTGTCAGCAACGAAAACGATGCATCAATGATAAGCAGTTTCTGCAAGGTGTTGAGCAATCAGCAGGAGGGTAAAAGTGTTCCTGATGTTCTGCAGTTATATTTTTATGCAGATAATTATATAAATGAGGAGATAACGCCGTATATTATATCAAAGTTCTATGCGATACAAGACGGTACTCTGAATCAGATTTCCATAGAGGACGATACAGAAGAAGAACCATTATACTATGAAGCTGTCAAAGGCATGGATTTATACTGCACGGAACCTCTGAAGTATATGCCTCCGATATCAATCGTAACTAAAAACAATGTTGAATATCCTGAAATATTCACATATACCTTTGATCCTGACAATTTTATAATGACAAAGAAAAGAGAAGAGTTTTCTCCTGAAAATCCTCTTTACTTCGGATATGGGTATTTTGCGCTTGCAAATGATTTATACAGGTACTTCACCTGTGATGTTCTGCCTTTAAATGAGGAAGTAGGATACTTTGAAGATCCTGTTTTCGACGAAAATTCAGGCACTTATTATAACAGCAACTTTTATTTCATGGTTGATGATGAACGCTTTGCAGATTTAGATTCATTCAAAGCATACACAAACACAGTCTTTTCCGAAAACCTGACTGATGAGATGTTCAGAAATGCGCCGCAGAAGTATAAGGATTTTGACGGTAGGCTCCATACGCTGACATCCGCTATAGGTGATGATTATTTTGGTGGACTTATGCTCATAGACGGATACAGTGAAGAGGACGGAAAGCTTATATATACTACAAAGCAGGAGCGATTCGATATCAACGGAAACGTAATTGGCTATGAATACAGTGGTAAGCTGGTGCTTGAAAAGCCTGAAAATCAATCTGGGGCAAGTGGATATTCAGCTTCGCCGTATGGGTATGTTTTCACCGAGTATAACAATGTGCTTCAGTTTTATGTTTATTAGAATATTATAAAAGCTCAGGATTTTTATCCTGAGCTTTTTTATGCATAAGAAAGGACATTCCTGAATAATATTTACGGACAAGTAACTTTTTTCGGTTACAAAATACTAATCTTTAATTAGTATGAGAATACGAAATTTTATCTGTAAAGGATAAGGTTTTAATTAATATTTGTAAATAATCAGGGAGGCCAAATATGCTGGATATACTTGAAAAGAGTTATACCTCTGAAACTTATGAAAAAGGGCTGTCTACAGCACAGGCAAATGAAAAGCTTCAGACACATGGTGAAAACGCTCTTGCTTGTGATAAAAAATCAAAACCAATAAAAATCTTTTTAGGTCAGTTTAAAGATATTATGGTTCTTATCCTGCTTGCCGCAACGATAATATCCTTCTTTCTGGGAGAAATGTATGATGCGATAACTATCATAATAATTGTTCTTGTAAATGCAGTTCTTGGATTTATCCAGGAATATAAGACGGAAAAGACTTTACTTGCGCTGAAAAACATGTCAGCTCCGTCTGCTAAGGTATACCGTGATGGTAATCTTGTTTCCATTTCTGCATCTGATGTTGTTCCTGATGATATAATAGTGCTTGAAGCTGGTGACAGAGTTCCTGCTGATGCTGTTCTGTTACATGCAAAGGGACTTCTTGCGGATGAAAGCATACTGACAGGTGAATCAACTCCTGCCGACAAGCTTGTCGGTGCACATGATGATACCGATAATGCAGTTGGAAAGAAAAATATAGTTTACAGTGGAACAGTTATTACAAAGGGTACTGCCGAGGCAAAAGTAATTGCAACGGGTCTTAACGCTCAGATGGGGCAGATTTCGGGTATGCTCACAGATATAGATGATGAGCTGACACCATTGCAGAAACGTCTTGGGGAGCTTGGAAAAACAGTTGCAATTATTTGCCTTGTTGTCTGCGTTGTTGTAGCGGGAGCAGGTATTTTAAGGGGTGAGCCTGTTTTTGATATGCTTATGACAGGCATAACCATTGCCATTGCCGCTATTCCGGAGGGGCTTCCTGCAACAGTGACCATAGTTCTTGCCATAGCAGTAAACCGTATGCTTAAACAGAAGGCACTTGTCCACAAGCTTCATTCTGTTGAAACACTTGGCTGCGCTTCAGTTATATGTACAGACAAAACGGGAACAGTCACTGAAAACAGAATGACGGTTACAAAGATATATGCAAACCGCAGGGAATATGATGTTTCAGGAACAGGCTACAGGGCTAACGGAGAGATTACATATGAAGGTTCAAGGGTAAATCCTGCTTCCGTTACAAGCCTGAAAGAGATAATGACTTGCGCTGTTCTCTGCAACAATGCGGCCATTACTCCACAGGGAAAAGTATTCAGCCGTGACAGGAGCAGAATTTCATCCGATAAGCAATATGATGCTGTCGGTGACCCGACTGAACTTGCTCTCCTTGTTGCTTCTGCAAAGGGAAATATTACATCTGAAAGCCTTAAAAACGAATTTCTTAGAATGGATGAAATTCCTTTTGATAGTGAAAGCAGATGCATGACAGTAATATGCAAGGAACCATCAGGAACAAGAACAGCTTATACCAAAGGCTCACTTGATATTATCCTGAAACGATGCAGTTTTGTTCTGACAGAGAACGGTATTGTGCAGATGAGCAGTTCTATGAAAAGGGAGATTACTGCAAGGCATGATGCAATGACAGAAAAGGCTCTGCGAGTTCTTGGGTTCAGCAAAAAGATGATTACTGAATCTGAAGATACTGAACATGGAATGATTTTTCTCGGGCTTATGGGTATGATTGACCCTCCTAGAGCAGAGGCAAAACAGGCAGTAAGGCTTTGCCGTGATGCACAGATTAGAACGGTTATGATTACGGGCGACCACAAGAATACAGCCGCTGCAATTGCACGTCAGGCAGGTATATTACATGGTGATGATCTTGTTGTGACAGGTTCTGAACTTAAAGTTATGTCAGATAATGAGCTTGAGGAGATTATACCTAAGGTTGCAGTTTTTGCAAGAGTAAATCCTTCCGACAAGCTGAGGATTGTAAGGGCATTCAAGAAAAAGGGGCGTATAGTAACCATGACGGGTGACGGAGTCAATGATGCACCTGCTGTCAAGGAGGCTAGCATAGGCGTTTCAATGGGCATAACAGGAACAGATGTAACTAAACAGGCTGCAGATGTAGTTCTGCTTGATGATAATTTTGCAACGCTTGTAAAGGCTGTTGAGCAGGGAAGATGTATTTATTCAAACATAAGAAAATTTGTAAGATACTTGCTTTCCTGCAACATCGGCGAGGTTCTCACAATGTTTCTTGGGATAATCATGGGAATGCCAATGGTTCTTCTGCCGACACAGATTCTGCTTGTAAACCTTGTTACAGACGGACTTCCTGCTGTTGCCCTAGGTGTTGAACCAGTTGATAAGGAGAATATGAAAAAGCCGCCGAGACAGGCTGAAGAAAGCTTTTTCTCGGACGGACTTCTTGCAAAAATTGTATTCAGGGGCATACTGATAGGCCTATGTGCACTTGGAAGCTTTAGTGCTATAAACATGATGTATCACAACGTTGAGCTTGCCAGGACGGCGGCACTGTTTACGCTTGTAATGTCACAGCTTATGCATGTTTTTGAGTGCAAGTCTGAAAAGAAAAACATTTTTACAGTTCCGTATTTCAATAATCCGAAACTGATTCTTGCTGTTATTGTTTCACTTGCTATAATATTTGCGTCAATCTATCTTCCTTTTTTACAGTTGATTTTCTCAACAGTTCCTATGACCTCACAGCAACTTCTTATAGCACTTGGATTTGCAATATTTGCACCGATTTTACAGTGTTTTCTTAAGGCATGATATAAAACAAGGTCACTCATTTAGAGCGACCTTGTTTTTGTCTCTGAAAGTTATATGCCATTACTCTCATTATGCTGTCAGGCACAATTTTGATTGCTTTCATTCCGACTGAAAGCCAGAATGTTGGAACATATACAAACTTTTTTCCGTATATCTGATCAACTGCGGCCTTTGCGGCAAAATCGCTTGAAATCGACTTTACGCTGAAAGAAACCTGTGCACGTTCATCAAATCTTGTATTTACAGGTCCGGGACAGAATGCACCTATCCGAACATTGCTGTGACGCCTTCTCAGTTCTTCGTGAATTGCCTGTGTAAGACGAAGCACATAATTCTTTGTGCTGTAATATGCGGCCATAAGAGGGCCTGCCATAAACGCAGCCGTTGATGCAATGTTAAGGATATACCCGCTGTCCTTTTTCACAAAATCACGCAGAAATAGCTTTGTAAGAATATGAACAGCAACAACATTTACATTTATCATGTCAATTTCCTTGTCAAGATCAGTTGACACAAATTCACCAAAAGTTCCAAAACCTGCATCATTTACCAGTACGTCAATATTATATTTTTTTGTTTTATCGTAAAGTTTAAAACATTCCTGTTTTTTGCTGAGATCTCCGGGAATAATATCAAGCACCATATTGCTGCCAAGCTTGTCCTTTAAGGCGTTAAGTCTGTCTATATTCTGTCCTGCAAGAATTACTTTGTTTCCACGTCTGCAAAGCTCACTGGCAATATCTCTGCCTATTCCAGAGCTTGCACCTGTGATTAGTGCGATCATTTTAATTTTCCTCTTCGTTTTTTAGTAGATTTATAGTATGCTTTATAACATTCATATGCTGATTTTTTATCTTCACTGTTTGGTTTTATCATGCCATAGCAGACATTTACAAATGGAATTACACATGGATTTATATCTGCCAAGGCTTTTTCTGCGGCAAATTCAGTAAGCTGATCAGGAGTGTAATTTTCAGCTTTGATTTTATATTGTGTATCTGTTCTGCTGATTATTCTGCTGTATATCATATAAATTGCTTTTGTATTATCTGCAAATTTTATTCTGATTCTGAAAATACGCTCGCCGATTTGCCTGTGGAAAATAGCGGCAGCAAGAATTGATATCAATAAAACAATCAGGATAAGGCTGAGTATAAATGTTACATTATAATTTACTTCCAATCCTACGGCAGAATTATCGTCTTCAATGTGTTCTGGTGTAGGGTCATAAACTACCCATCCGCAGTTCGGAATAAAGCATTCACAGTAAGCATGGGAGTTCTTCAGATAAACATTGTAAATCCCTTCTTCGTCTTCCGATGGTTCCATTGTATATCCTTCTACATAACGTGTAGGAATTCCAAGTGAACGTGCCATCAATGTGAAAGCAGTAGCATAATCAGAGCATGTACCTTTTTTACTTGTAAAAATAAAATACTCTGCAGTGTTGCTATCTTCTGGCGGAACATATTTAAGATCATATCTGAATCCGCCTGTCATTGACAGCCATTGTTCAAGGGCTGCAGCTTTTTCATAGTCATAAGTGCAATTCTCGGTCAACTCTTCTGCAAGCTTCTGAATTTCGTCTGAAGCAGGTGAATAACAGTTCTGCTCATATTCCTGAGCAAGTCTATTTTCATCATATATGCTTGTTATAATATCCTCGTTTTCATCAAAGAATTCCCGTGAACTGTTCACATATAAATCTGTACAGAAATCAGTGTAATCTTCTGCGCTTATATTAGCAGCTTCATTGTTAATCCAGTCACTTTCAACAGAATTCTGATAAGGAATATATTCAACTGAATATGTTATATTAGCAGGCAACATTCTTACATCAGGGAATAAGTTTGAATTGTCAACATAGTAGGTTTTCGTATCAAATCCGCCGCCAAAGAAAATATCCAAAGGAGTTCCTGTTGTAAGGACATATCTTGTTGAAAAATCGTGTGTAGTAAGTACGGCATAGGAATTATCCTGTTCCTGCATTTCAATGTAAGGTATGTTTACAGAATAGTCTGATCCTTCAGGAAAAACATTTTTACTTTCAGACAAAACATCATAGAATGTACTGCGCTCATAAAGATTGCTGAAACCTTCTGACACTTTTTCAAGGTCATATCCTTTATCATATTTTTCCGATGAAAGCCAGCCGTTCCTGTCAGGAACATATTCATCAAAAACTTGTCTTTTCAGATAAAGAGGAGTATCACTTTTTACTGTAAGAATAAGTGTGTTCAAATCTGCTGAATTTCTGTAATAAGAAGAACCGTTTGAAAAAGTGTAATCATCTGCACTTGAATAACTTGTACCAGAACGATTAAACAAACCATTTTTGATATTAAGATTTGCAAGAAATTCCTTGTTTAAAGTTGACTGCGGTTTAGGTATAATCATACATAATATTGCCGCCGCAACAACAAAGTCAACAAAGCCTGTCATTGAAGCTTTGCTGTTGACAAGAGTTGAATTTTCAGACACTTCTTTTCTTTTGTTAAAAAGGCAGACTGCAATGTTCAGCACAATTATCGGGAGTGTAAGAAATATGCTCATCTTAACTTCTGACGTTACATACAGAGCACATGGTATAAGTGATGTCATGAATAAAAATACTTTTCTGTGGAGAATCTTGCTGAAATAAAACACTACGGATGAAATGAAAAATGTAAGAGCAGAAACAATTATCAAGGGCATAGTTGTGCTAGTATAAGTTCCGTTTGCAAGTCGCTGTATGTTGCTCAATCCCACTGCAAAGGTAAGAAACATCTCTCCGATATACAGAATAGTTCCGACTATTTTATTATGAAGTATAAATGAGCAGATTGCAAATGTAACTGCTGATACTGCTGCTGCAATAAAGATATACACATTTATTGCCTCAAGGGTAAACAGATACAATGATGCTTCAATCAGCATGACTGAGAGCAAATAAGGGAGTATAAGCTCCTTTGCAAAATTCTGTTTTGTAATTTTAACGGACAAAGTGCCTGTCCTCCTTTATATATGGAAAATGGTATATCAATTTACTGATATAGTGTTATAATCCCTTGTAATAATCCATGAGTTATCAGGCAGTGCATAAGGATACTCCTGCGGAACAAAAAGCTTATAACCACTTGTGTAATTTGTTGATATCTCACTCATAAGGCTGTTGTCAGGAAAAGGCGTGAAAACAACAATTCCTGCTGAAACAGAGCCAATGCTTTCAGCCGACGGAACTCTTTGAGGATGTGTCTGTGAATCATAATCTGCAAATGAAAAACCTGCAAGCTCCATCTTGAGGTTATAGACATCATCAGGGCTTTCTATTGCTGTTTCAATCCATTGCCCATTGATAAAATACCTAAAGGACACATCAAGGCTCATTTTTGTAAGAGCCATGATAATGGATAATGCACCCTCTACTGTTCGTTCATCACAGGCAGGGGAATAAAAAGAATCTGCTTTTCCTCGCATACTTTTCCCATGACAGCTGTCAAGGACAATAACCTGTTTTAAAGACGGAATCTCGTCATCAAGTCTTATCATTGTCTTGTCACGCTTTGTGCTGAGTTTCCAGTTGATTCGCCTGACAGGGTCACCGGGAACATATTCCCTGTGTGTAAAACCAGGAACTCCTGTGAATGCAGGAGAAATACTTTCCTTTGTGTCCTCACTGTCATTGTCAAAAAGCAATGATGTGCTGATTATTTTCAGTGCAGGTGAATCGTGTGGAGCATCCGGAACATCCGGAATAACTTTTATAATTGAATCTCCCGTCTGTGATTGCAGGGCATTAAGCCTGAATCTGAAAAAGTGCATAAAATCGTGGAGAATTGCTTCTTCTATTGCAAGGGGAGAACAGCCCCACATTTCTGCTGTTACGGGGATATCATATGTGAAATTTGATCTTGGTGCAACGCTAAAGCCTATATACTTCTTTAACTCGTCCGTTCTATGAAAGTTATCATTCATATATAATGACATTGCTACAAGAGGGACAGGGAAGATACTTCGGTTTGAAACAGTTACCCTTAGTGCTGCTGACTCTCTTTTTTCAATCATACTTCCGAGAACCTGCGTTTCAATTCCTATCTTGTCAGTCTTATAAAGAAACAAAGCTTCAAGATATGAAAATAACGGAAAGAGCAAAAGAGCAGCAGTAAAAACCCAGCCTTGCTGTCCGCTGATATTTATGCTGTAAATCACGGATATGATTATAAGAGCAATATATCCGGCAATGTAGCTATTTTTACGGGGTGCGGATTTATTCAATAAAATCACCGCCTTATCTTACAGGCACCTGAATCTGAGATACTATATTTGCAACAGCATTTTCAGCAGAACCGAATGCTGATTTTCCTCTTGGTGAAAGCATAAGCCTGTGAGCAAGTACAGGAACTGCAAATCTTCTGACATCATCAGGTGTTATAAAGTCACGTCCTTCAATAAATGCAAAAGCCTTTGCAGCCTTGAACAAAGCAATGCTTCCTCTCGGACTTGCACCGAGTGTGATGAATTCATTGTTTCTTGTTGCGGTGACTATGTTTATAATATACTGCTTAATAGACGCAACAGCATTAATCTGTTTTGCCTGTTCCTGCAATGCGCATATTTCTTCAATCGTTGCAACAGGAGTTAGACTTGCAACAGGGTTTTCATATTCGTTTCTTGCAAGTATGTCAAACTCCTCCTGGGGCAAAGGATAGCCAAGACTTATTTTCATAATAAATCTGTCCATCTGTGCTTCAGGAAGGTGATATGTTCCATAGGTTTCAACAGGGTTCTGTGTTGCAAGAACCATAAAAGGCTGAGGAAGCGGATAGGTATGTCCGTCTATGCTGACCTGGAATTCTTCCATGATTTCAAGGAGGCTTGACTGTGCTTTCGGTGAGGCACGGTTAATTTCATCGGCGAGAAGGAAGTTACAGAAAGCAGAACCTTTGCAGAATTCAAATTTGTTTTCGTCACGGTTATACATAGAAAAGCCGGTTATATCAGACGGCATGATATCAGGTGTCATCTGGACACGGTTGAATACCCCTTCAACAGAGCGTGACAAAGCTGAAACAAGCTGTGTCTTTCCAACTCCAGGAACGTCTTCAATAAGCACATGTCCCCCGCAAAGCATAGCTGTAAGCACTTCCAATACAACATAATGCTTTCCGACGATAACCTTTTCAATGTTTGAGGCAATTTTTTCAATTTGTGTATTCATATAAAGCCTTGTATTCCCATTAATGAGAATACTTCCCTCCTAATTTTTATTCAATAATAGCAGAACAATAATCCAATTGCTTATACAAAGTATTGGCAAAGTTCTGCTTATTTATTTTACACTATTTTGTTTCTGTTTCTTTTTCAGTTTCCTTACTGTTATCCTTGATTTCAGGCTTTTTCTTGGTATTTACTTTTGTAATGACAAGCATAATTCCTGCGCCTGCTGCAAGTGCTGCTACTACAAGAACAATCACAAAAACAATATTAACTCCGCCTGTTTCTGCTTCAGCAGATACAGGTGCAACTGTTTCAGTCTGCTCTGTTTCTGCAACGGATTCTTCTGTCTGTGCAGAGGTTTCTGTGCTTTCAGCTTCATCACTGTAAGCTTCATCAGTTTTCGGAGGTACAGGAGCAACATAAGTATCATTGAAGCCATCCTCAACAGTAATGTTGTTTGCTTTAAGAGCATCATAACCCTCTGCGCCGTCAGGATAATGTACAATTGCACTGACGTTTCTGAAAGAATCTGCGCTAACCTGAGGAGCTTTATGTCCATAAAAATATATATCTGCAAGCTCAGAACAGTCTGCAAAAGCATTAGTACCGATTACTGTGACATCAGGGCCAATATAAATTTCCTTAATACCACACTTTGAAAATGTATCATTCTTGATTTCTGTTACTTTTTCAGGAACTGTAACGGAAGTAATTGATGTGCATCCATAAAATGCATTTTCACCGATATTTGCAACTGATGCAGGAAATGCAATTGTTTCAAGCTTTGAGCAGTTGTAAAAAGCACTGCCCCCGATAGATTCAACTGTATCAGGCATACTGATTTTTACAAGGCTCTGGCTTCCTGAAAATGCACTTTCACCAATTTCCTTTGTATTTGCAGGAAGGCTTGCATATGTAAGTCTGTTTCTGTTTTCAAGAGCATGTCCGGGAATAATTCCATTTTCGGTTTCACATTTTGCAAGTTCAAGATAAACTATATTTGGAATATTTTTAATTGCATTGTAATCATCAGCGTTTAGAGTTCCACCAGATATGGAAACACTTCCGACATTATTGAAATCAATTCCGTCCATCGCCTCATTAAGAGAATCGGACAGCTTTCCTGTTTCAAAGCTGTCCACTGTAACTATTTCGCCTGTGTCAGCATCATAAGCCATTGTTGTCAGAGGAATAATAACTATTCCAAGAATTGTTGCTGCAGCAACGATAAGAACTACTATTCTTACAAAAAGTTTTTTTTCTGAACCTGCCGGCTTATATTGCTTTGGCTTTTTTTTATTTGCCATAAAAATCATTCCTTTCGTATGTTGTTTATGTTATGATAAGAAGACAGCAGCGTGAAAATAAAAATCACGCTGAACTGTAATTTTTATTTAATTAATTATGTACCTGCTTCCGAGCTTAGTGAAAATCTTCCCGCAATATTTATTCCATTCGGGTCAAAAAGAATAACGTCTGTGGTAAGAGGGTTCTTTGCCTTTTTGTATTCAGTTATAATAACCATTCCTAGTCCCTCAAGAATATTGTTTGTGACATTCTCAAGGATAAGTATGCTTTCATATGACGGAGCAACAACAAGGAATTTCGGGCCGAATGTTTCAGATATAACACGTCTGAAATCATTGCACATCATTAGTGAAACGCAAAGCTCCTTGCTTGGGAGGCTAAGTTCAAGAACTCTTACTTCATCTTTCAGACTGGTTTCATGAATCTGCACTTTAGACATGAGCCTGCACATATTTCTGTCTGCAACAGAAAACAGAACTTCCTTCGGCACATCCCATTTTTTAAGATAGCTTTTGTCAAGCTTATGAATGATTAAATCATCAGGAGTATAAACAATTACCTTTTTTAAGTTACTTACAAAATCCGTATAGACGAGGTTATCATTAATATCCTCTTCACGCATTACTATAAAACGGAGTGATGACTGACTGTTTGTAAATGAAACAAGTCTTTGTTCTGTAAGGCAGTCAGCCTCCATGGTTTTTATCAGATCAGTAAGTATACATTCAAGCTTATCATCAGAACCTGCATTCTGTGCAGCAGTAGTATCTATTTCAAAAGTTATATTTCCGTTTGTGATTCTATATCTTGCATCATCAAGTTTATCTGAAATCTGATATCCTTCCTGTTTAAGGATATTTTTCAGAGTTTTTACAAACTTATCAGATGAAAAAAGTGTATCAAGTCTGCTGAAAATAGACATTCTTTTTTATCGCCTCCTGCCTATTGGAATAAATCAGCGATTGTCTGCTCAATATCAAACAATCAAATAAATTATAGCACAGTCTTTTATTTTTGTATATATAATTTTAAAATTTTTAGGTGAGATTTCTGCAAAACTCATTAATTAAAAAGGCTTACAGATTTTTCTGTAAGCCTTGATATTACTGAAATCTTTTTCTTCTGTTAGGTGTTTTGGAACGGCTTTCAGAATATTTCTTAGCGTATCCTCTTCCGCCCCTATCGCTTTTTCCACCCTTATCCTGTCTGTCACCCTTATATTCGTGAAGTTTTATGTTGATTCTGCTGCCGTTGATTTTTGTTCCTGTCATGGATTCAAGGACATGTTCCTTTTCCTTTTCAGGTACCTCAACAGTGGTGTATTTGTCGTAAATATCAATCTTTCCAAAGTTCTTTCCGGTAAGTCCTGTTGCATCAACAAGCGCACTAAGAATAAAGTTTGGCGCAATTCTGTTTGCGCGGCCGACAGAAATCTCAACCTTTACAGTATTTACTTTACCTCTAGGCGTACCATTCTGACCGTTACGACTGCTCTGGCCACCGTTATCAAGTGGTACAGGCTTTATAAATTCAGGAATGTTTTTTGTATCCTTTGATAGACGCATTCCAAGAAGTGCAACAGCAATGTTTTCAACAGAAAAGCCCTGTTCAATAAGCTCATTGAGTTGTTTTGTGTACTGCTCATACTTGCCGCTTTCAACGCATGTTTTAATTTTTTCAAAAGCATGCTTGCTTTTACTGCTGATAACATCTTCCCTTGCAGGCAAAGGTCTGCGGGTGATTTCAGCCTTTGTGAATCTTGCAATATCCTTCAATTCAAAAACCTGACGTCTGCCGCTTATAAGGCTGTATGCAGCACCGCTTTTGCCGGCTCTGCCGGTTCTTCCGATTCTGTGTATATAGTATTCATTATCCTGCGGCAAATCATAGTTGAAAACTGCATCAATATTGTCTACGTCAATTCCTCTTGCAGCAACGTCTGTTGCAATAAGTATATTTATTCTCCCTGATTTGAAGGCATTGAGAACCTGAGTTCTGCTTGCCTGTTTCATATCACCGTGAAGACCAGCTGCCTTGAAACCCTTTGAAACAAGAAGTTCAGTAAGCTCATCAACCATTTTCTTTGTGTTGCAGAAAATCATTGAAAGTTTTGGTTCGTAAGCAAGGAGAAGCATCTGGAGTGCGTCATTCTTTCTTCCCATCGGCACTTCATAGTAGTACTGCTCAATGCTGTCAACAGTACGTGCCTTTGCGTCAACCTTGATAATTACAGGATCATTCTGATACTGCTTTGTTATTGCTAAGATTGCAGGAGGCATTGTTGCAGAGAAAAGAATAGTCTGTCTTTCTTCCGGAACAACTCCGAGAATCTTTTCGATATCTTCCCTGAAACCCATATTAAGCATTTCATCTGCTTCATCAAGAATAATCATTTTAAGATTTTCAAGTTTCAGAGTTTTTCTGTCCATATGATCCATAACTCGTCCAGGTGTGCCGACAACAATATTTGCGCCTCTTTTTAATTCAAATATCTGCTTGTCCATATTTGCACCGCCGAAAACAGCGCATGGCTTTACCCAAGGAAGATATTTTGAGAATTTTCTGATTTCGTCGCATGCCTGCATTGCAAGCTCTCTTGTTGGACATAGGATAAGAACCTCGACGCCATTGTTTTCACCTTTGACTATGCTCTCAACAGCAGGTATTCCAAAAGCTGCTGTTTTTCCTGTTCCGGTATTAGAGCGTCCGATGATGTCTTTGCCCTCTTTAATTACCGGGATAGCCGATGACTGAATTTCTGTAGCGTCCGTAAAGCCCATTTCATCTATTGCCCTGAGAACGCCTGCTGACAAGTTTAATTCACTAAACTGCATTAATTAACCGTACCTTTCTTTTTCCTGCCGCTTTATAAGCTGCAGACACGCTGACGAAATAATATTTTATACTAAAAATATTATATACATTAATCTACTTATTTATAAAAACAAGTCTTTATAGTATATCACAGTATTCATATCAAAGTCAAATAAAATTATAATTTTTATTAAATTTGTCAAATTGGGAATAATTATTGAAAATCAATTGGAAATATAGTATAATGATATATGTAGAACTGTACCCACCATATAAAAATAATTATTTTCATGATAAGTATTTTTTATGCTAGTACTTCTATTAAGGTATTGACTATATAGTAAATTTTATACAATTAGCTAAACAGAAAACTTTATAAACATCATGTTTTGTCAGTAAATAAGAAGGTGAATTGATGATAAATAATAAATTTGATCCTTTGACTTATAATTCTGTTGAGGAATCTACGCAGAACAACTATAAAATAGCGTATTCCTCACTTATTGATGCATGTCTTATAGTTCATGGCTTTCTTATACTTTTATTTTATATTCTTGAAATTCCGCTTATGTACAGACTGAATATCATCAGTACTATTCTATATATAGGTGTGAGAATAGACATTCACTTCAGAAAATCCTATGATATTGCAATAATTATTGCATTTGCTGAAATATCTTTTCATTCAATTCTTGCTACTGCCTACCTAGGATGGGATTCCGGCTTTTATCTCTATGTTATAGGGCTTGTTCCAATGGCATATCTGAGCCCGATAAAAAAGAGGTATATATCTCATTTACTTGCATTATTTGCAACTGCAGCTTTTTATGTAACAAAACTATTTGTGATACCTTTCAATAGTATTTCGACAATCAGTGACAATGATATCTGCAATTCACTTTTCTATTTTAATAGTATGGGAAGCTTTGCAATTATTTTTGCTTTGACACTGACATTCCTGAATAATCTTGAGATAACCAAGAATGCACTTAATAAAAGAAATAATGTACTCAGAGAAATTGCCTGCATAGATCCTCTTACAGGCTTGATTAACCGACGGGTTATGTATGAATACATAAACACTATAAAAGAAAATGACTGTGACTATAGTGTTGCTATCGGTGATATAGATGATTTCAAGATTATAAATGACACTTACGGACACGATTGCGGAGATTATGTTCTTACGGAGATATCCCGTATTTTCAGCAATTTGTCAAATGAGAATGTAAAGATAGCAAGATGGGGAGGTGAAGAATTCCTGTTCCTGTTCCTTGAAAGTGAAAAGGATAGTGCATCAGGAGTCATAAACAATATTCTTGATGAAATGCGACATAAGATTTTCACTTATGGTGACAAAACATTTGGAATTACAATGACATTTGGAATTTCCGATAAGTCCATATCCAAAGATATTAGTAACGCTATAGTAGAGGCTGATAAAAATTTATATTACGGCAAATCTCATGGCAAAAATCAGATAGTTTCAGATTGCAAAGCCTCAGATTGCAAAGCCGTTGTATAACTAATAATATATTTATTACTACCTGCAATTTTGCAGGTGTATCAGGAGCTAAATATGAATATATCAAGAATAATAAGAAAAGTTAATTTTTCTTTTGCAATTAAGTTCTTTGTTGTGGTAATTATCATAATTTGTCTTATACCATTGCTTATTACTTTTTTTGAAAATGTATATATAAGAGGAATTTTATTTGCTGCACTTTTTTGTGCAATTGCTCATACAACTATTTCGCTTATGAGTTATTTCTATATAAAATCAATGCTGGAATTTGCTTTGTATATTCAGGATAATGTTATTGAAGGTGCTTATATGTATTTCAATTTCAAGACAAAGAAAGGTTTTGTTTCCAAGAATATTCACGAAGTAACAGGACTTAACTTTGATTCTGTAATTGACAGTAAATATGATTTTTATAATATTCTAAGCCAGCTTAAATCAAGACCTTATTCTGAAGAGGATTCTATTTATAAACAGGAAAAAAGGGATAAATGGGTAAAAATAATTGAATATACCGATAAGTATTCTATAAGGGTTATTCTGCAGGATGTTTCAGATATTGTATGCAGCAGCAACCTTATCAGAAACCTTGAGTATTATGACTCTAAAACAAGCCTGCTAAGACAAAATGCCATAGTTAAGCATATTGAAAGATGTCTTTCAGAAGAGCAGAAATCTGTTTGTATTTGTCAGTTTGAAATGTGGACAAGGGAAAAAAAGCTATCCTTAAGCCAATCGCAAACTCTTGATAAGGCTGTTTTTGAGACAGCAAGGGTGCTTAGAAAATATGAAACCAAAAACATTATTCCAGGAATCAGGTCTCAGAATGAGTTGGTAATTGTATTTGAGGATTGCGAACGTGAAGAATGTATCTATATAATCACTAAAATATTCAATGAAATTCAGGAGCAGCTTTCTTCTTTTGCTGTAGATGTAGATGTATACTGCGGATATTGCTTCAGAAGTGATGAATGCAGTGACGTTCAGAAAATGATACAGTATACTGATTTTGCTGTCAGTGACGCAGGACATAATCGTTTTGCTGAACCTGTGGAGTTCAGTGTAAAATCTTTTGATGCATATAAGGAACAGTACATAAAAGTAGAGGCTTTCAGGGAAGTTATCAAGAATAATCTTATTGATTATCACCTTCAGCCTATTGTAAATGCTGCTACAGGTACAATATATGCCTATGAAGCGCTTATGCGACCAAGAGAGGTAAACGGAATCAAGCTTAATCCTTTGGAAATGCTTGCAATAGCTGAAGATGAGGAAATGCTTTACTCAATTGAACGTGCAACAATATTCAATACATTTGAGTATGTATTTCAGAATCAGGATAAATTTGAAAATAAAAAGCTGTTTGTCAATGCAATACCAACCTGCCTTCTTACAGATGCAGACTATGATTTATTGCTTGAAAAATATCAGCCTCTTTTTGAAAAGATGGTTATTGAAGTTATAGAGAGTGATGATATTCTTAGAAGTGCTGTTGATTTGCTTAATTACAGGTACAGGAAGTATAATGCTAATATTGCACTTGACGATTACGGAACAGGATATTCAAATGAATCCAACCTTATCAAGATCCAGCCTAACTATATTAAGATAGACAGATCGCTTATCAGCGGAATTAATACGGATAATCAGAAAAACCATCTTGTAAGAAACATCATAAGTTTTGCTTCACAGCATGATATCAAGACACTTGCAGAGGGAGTTGAAAATGCGGAAGAACTTAAGACGGTTATTTCTCTCGGTGTTGATCTTATTCAGGGATATTACACATGCAAACCAATGCAGGGAATTCTCCTTGAAATTTCAAAAGAGATTCAGAAACAGATCAAGGACTTTAATATTCTTTGCAGAGGATATATTATCAAAAGGTATGAGGCAAAGAATGCAGAGTGTATTGATGTTGTAAGTCTGAGCTTTGAAGGTTATACTGAAGTTTCAGTTAGTACCGCTGATGTTACTATCTGCGGTGATATCGAAACAACTGTTAATATGAGGATTGTTGTTGCTGATGGTTGTAACACATGTCTGACATTCAAGAATATAAATATCAAGGGTTGTGATGGGCCTGCGGTTATTGTCGGAAAGAAAAGCAATGTTGTTATCTATCTTGAAGGAAGCAACAATATTTCATATGAAGGAATCAGGGTTCCGGAAGATTCATCAGTCAGGTTTGAGGGTGGGGGAAACCTTAGTGTTTCTTGCATGCATAATGACGGTGTCTGCATAGGAGGAAATTATCATCAGAGCTTCGGACGGATTACTTTTGAAGCAACAGGAAGTATTTATGCATTTGCAAGCGGTGAGAATGTTATTGGTATCGGTGGGGGTGCTGCAAAGCAGACTTCATCAATCAATATAGTATCAGGTTCTGTTGTTTCAAAGGTCAAGGGTGCTAATATCATCAGTATTGGTTATGTTTCCGGCAGCGCTGGAATCGAATTTTCAAATTCGGATATATCAGTATTTGCTGACGGTCAGAAAGTTGTCGGAATAGGCTCTCTCAACGGTAATGTCATTTTTAATAATTCATCCGATATAAAAATACAGTGCTCAGGTGATGACTGTTGTGCTGTTGGCGTACTTAATGGAGGCAGTTTAAAAGCAGTTTTTGATAATGGAGAGATTAATGCAACCATTAATGCAAAGCGTGTTACAGGCATTGGCTCGTCGGGAGGAAATGTTGATATTTCTGTTCATAATGGCAATATCAACGTAACCGGCTCTGGTACAAAGGTTACCTGCATAGGTGACAGCAATGGTCGCGGTCAGGTAAAGCTCTACAATGGTATAATCAAGGCAATTGCAGATTCAAGTGAGCCTAATACTATTGCAGTGAAAAAGGGTGCTGTAATTATCAGCGGCGGAAATATCATTACAAATGATATTGGTTCGATCAGTGCCATATCTCCTAACGGAACAAATCTTTGCAGGTATATGCTCAAGGGATATTCTGAATTCCGTGAGGTTATATGCGATGGAGATAAAAAATATGTATACTGCGCAAGTGCTTCGGGAAATGATCACACTATATATTTGTATATGCCTGAGAATTTCACCAGCGAAAGCTTTGATAAGAATATTCTGATATCCGGAAATCAGACAAGGTTCGCATAATTTTTTATTAAATTATTAAAATTAATTACAAAATATGAATATTTTACTTTCCTTAATTATAGTTTGTTAACAAAAATATCTTATTATATTGACACATTATTTATTATATAATATAATGTGAATATTGCTAATTTAAAAAAGTTATTTGTTGACGGAGGAAAATAAGTGGATAATTTTGACTTGAACAAGAATTTACCCGATCAGAATCCTGAGAATGGCGGTTCCGCTTTCAGTGAAACTAATAATTCCATGCAACAGGGTAATAATGGCTTTCAGGACATGAACTCGCAGCCATACAATCCTGTGCAGCAGAATGGTTTTTCTGAAAGCTTTACAAGTAACCCATATGCACAAAGTCCTATGGGGGTTGAGCTTGCAAAGAAAAAGAAACCCGTATGGCTTTTCATTGTTATAGGAGTGCTTGCTATAGCTGCAATTCTTGCAATATGCTATACAGTTGTCCCAAGCTTCAGGAATTCAGTAAAAATGCTTGTGCTTTCTGATGATAAGTATTATGCAAGCGTTGAACGTGAACAGGCAGATCTTTTATCTGATGCTATAGGTAAACTTTTGCCATCAGATAAAAATACAGAAAATGCAGTAGCTAAAGACATAAGCTATGAAGCAGAAGTTTCAGTTACAGCCGGTGAGTATCTTACTGAAGAACTTGAACTTCCTAAGGAATATACTGTAACAGGGTTTACTGATTTCAGTATGGCTGATGGTATACAGAACGGATATTTCAAACTGCTTGTCGGAGATTCAAAATTTGTTGATGCAAATGTTTGGTACGATCAAGAAAATGATGATGTTTACTTTAACATGCCAATGTACAGTGATGAGGTTATCTGTATTAAGGATAGTGTCAAATACTTCTGTGAAAAAATGGAGATTGACGCAAGTGAACTTGGTAACATTAAGACGGATTCAGGTAAGATAACTGAAGAGCAGGTACATAACATTATTTCAAGATATAGTGAAATTTATCTTAAATATTGTAATGATGCAAAGATTGCTAAGAATGTCAAAAAGGAAGCTGGCGGACTTTCTGCAGAATACAACATGGCTGTTGTTACTCTTACAGAAGAACAGGGAAAAGCAATGATCCTTGAAATCCTTGAAACAGCCAAGGCTGATGAAGATTTAATTGACTTCTACGGACGCTCTTCAAAGTCTGAATATCAAGATGAAGTTCAGAATATGATTGATACGATGAAGGATACTATTACAACTGATGGTACTTGTGAAATCCGTACATATATTGATAAAAACGGAGTTATTGTCGGCAGAGATTTTGTTTTTATTGATGAAGAAGGCGAGGAAGTCAGTTTCTCATTTTTAACAATTACAGAAGGAAATAAGTTTGTATTTTCATGTGTATGTAAAGATGTAGATTCTAATGATGGTGTATCAGCAGAATTTATCGGTACACTCGACAAAGATGGGGCATTCACAGGAAAAGCTACATTTGTTGAGAATACCAGAGGTGAAAAAACAGATTTTGTAATTGACATTGAAAATTTAAAGATTGGCAAAAAAGAAACAAAGGGAAAAATCACTTTAGAATTTGAAAATGACAGTTATGACGGCGAAACACAAGTAATAAAGGTTGTTGCAGAGCTCGGCAAGGACGGAGATTACAGCACATGTAAAATTGAAGCATTCTGTGATAATGTTAAGGCTTTGACCATTTCATCAAGGGTTAAGGAAAAAGATGTTGCAGATATAAGCCTCCCGACAGAATATCTCCTTGACCTAAGCGAAGAAAACGTTGATATATCTGAATATATTAAAACTGTTGATATTACTGAACTGAAGGAATCAATAAAGAAGGAGTTCGGTGACCTAGTATCAGAGGATGAAATGAATTATCTGCTAGATGAGCTTGATTCCATGCTTGAAAGTGCAGGTTCAGGATCATTAGGATCATTTAATGAGCCTGAACCGATTGATCCATTGCCACCTGCTGAACCTTCAAACCCACCTGTAAATGCAGGCCCATCAGTAGGATTAGAAAATATCAAGTTTACTGTCAATGGAGATGTAATTGTACCTGATAAGGCATTCAGCGCTTATAAGGATCTGGCAACATGCAAAGACTTTAATCAGGAGGACTTAGATGTATCAGTGGAAGCTGATGATACAGGTTATATCTTAAGTGATAGTTTCGGTATCAGTGTTTCTGTTATTAATAATGATTCGTCAGCAAAGCCTGCAAAAGACTGCAGATTATATTCAATTGCAATTTCTGAGTATGCTTTGGAATATGGTATAAGTACTGATTTAAACGGAATAAAAATCGGCGATGATGAATCAAAGGTTCTTGAAGTTCTCGGAACACCTGATGAGTATTACGATGGTGAATTTTCTGATACGTATATTTACGGAACATATTCAGATGCTTTAAATTATCAGGTTACAATATATGAAGGTAAAGTTTTCGAATTAAGAATTTATATGTATGAATAAGTATCATGCCCCTGCCCGATTGGCGGGGGCTTTTTTTATCTAGATTTGTGTTTTGTCTTGAATTATTTTCAGGTATATATTATAATAAAAGTATATGCATATTACTGATTACCATTTTTATTCAGAAATTATTTGTATATGGACTAACTACTCTTTTTGATTGGGATCAGTATAAAACGGAAAGGAAAAAGTTAATATGAATAAAGTAAAGGTAACTGTCTGCGGAAAGGATTTTTCACTTCAGACAGATGAAGCACCGAGTTATTATCTTGCTCTTGCAAAAAAGCTTGACAGGGAAATCATGAAAATGGTTGATCTCGGTGATAATATTTCTGTTCAGTCAGCTGCTATACTCGTCGGATTAACTGCTTTTGATGAGCTTCAGAAATCTAATGACAGCATTGATAATATAAGAACTCAGGTTAAGGAATATGTTGATGATGCCTGCAGAGCAAGAGCCGAACGTGATGAGGCTCAGAAGGTTATTGAAGTGCTTGAAGGCAAAATTGCCATTCTTGAAAATGAACTTAATCTCATTAAACTCAAGGATACAGTAAAGGAACACTCTTTAAAGAAATAATGATTCAGGACTTTGAAAGGAAACATATTTATGATAGAATTGCTTGCACCTGCAGGCGGACCTGACAGTATTGAAGCTGCAGTAAGATGCGGAGCAGATGCTGTTTATCTTGGTGGAGAAAGTTTTTCCGCAAGAGCAAACGCTAAGAATTTTTCTTATGAGGACCTTTGCAATGCTGTTGAATATTGTCATCTTCATAATGTAAAGGTTCATCAGGCAATAAATACGGTGATGTTTGACAGTGAAGCAGAACAACTTGTAAAGACAGCAATTATGTCTGCGAAGGCAGGTGTTGACGCATTTATCGTTCAAGATATTGGTGCAGCAATGCTAATAAAAAAGGCTGTTCCTGATATGCCACTTCATGCTTCAACGCAAATGTCTGTTCACACAAAGGAAGGCGCTTTGTTTGCAAAAAAGCTTGGTTTTTCTCGTGTTGTCATCGCAAGGGAACTTTCACTTGAACAGATAAGGGATATATGTTCTGTTGATATTGAGGTAGAAGCTTTTGTTCACGGTGCTTTGTGCATGTGTGTTTCGGGACAATGCTACATGAGTGCAATGATAGGCTCAAGAAGTGCAAACAGAGGGTTATGTGCGCAGGCTTGCAGACTTCCGTTTTCTGCAATTGACGGGCAGGACAGATATGATCTTTCATTGAAGGATATGTCGCTTGTAACGCATATTTCTGATATGCTTTCGGCAGGGGTATGTTCACTTAAAATAGAGGGAAGAATGAAGCGTGCTGAATACGTTGCGGCGGCTGTAACTGCTTGCAGGCAGGCTATTGACGGACTTTCTCCTGATATGGAATCACTCCGTGCAGTGTTTTCTAGAAGCGGATTTACTGACGGATATCTCACTGGGGAAATTGGTGTGGATATGTTCGGTATAAGGCAGAAAGAGGACGTTGTTTCTGCTGAAAAAGTTTTCCCTAAGTTAAGAGAACTTTATCGTAAAGAGGGAAAGTGTTCAGAAGTAAGTTTTGAAGTCACACTTAAAAAAGATATCCCTGTAAAAGTAAAGGCAGTCTGTGGAGATGTTTCGGCAGATGTAAGCGGCGATGTTCCCGAAACTGCAAATAATCGTCCTACTGATTTAGCTGCACTTGAAAAACAGCTTTCAAAACTTGGAGATACTGTTTACACTTTTGGCGGAGTTAGAGCAGATATTGATGAGGGACTTATTCTTTCAGCTTCACAGCTTAACGGCATGAGACGTGATGTAATAGAACAGCTTGACAGGAGAAGAGTAGAGCTTAATACTCCTGAGTATAAGATAAATGAATTTGTTCCTGAAAAGCCACAGGGTGAACTGCAGGAGAAATTTTCTGTAAGGGCACAGGTAAGAACTGTTGAACAGGCTTGTGAGTGCCTTGATTCAGGATATATTGACATTGTTATTCTTCCGCTTTCAGAGTGTCTTAAAGTTGCATATGAAGACGGGCTTGTCGCTGCACTTCCGAGATTTACTTTAGACGAGAAAAAGCTTGAAACACAGCTTGAAGAGTTAAAGAAAAAAGGTTACAGGAGTATTTACTGTCAGAATGTTTCACATATAATGCTCGGAAAAAAATACGGCTTTGAAATGCACGGAGGATTCGGTCTTAACGTTGTCAATTCTTTTGCATTGGAAGAGTTAAAAGAACTGGGACTCGTTGATACTGTTGTTTCGTTCGAAATGAAACTTATGCAGATAGAAAAGCTGGGTGGACTTCCTTTCGGGGTTATAGCTTACGGCAGACTTCCGCTTATGCTTACCAGAAATTGTCCTGTCAAACAGGCTGTTAGAGAATGTTCAAAGTGTACGGGAGGGCTTACCGACAGAACAGGCAGACATTTTCCAGTTGTATGTGACGGACAGGTTTCTGAAATTCTCAACTGCGATGTGCTTTCAATGTCGGACAGGCTTAATGAAATTCATGGTGCGTCATTTATACAGCTTAATTTTACGGATGAAAATCCGGACAGAATTGCGGATATTCTGAACCAGTATAAAAATGGTACAAAGACAACTAATGAAAGCTTTACAAGGGGACTTTATTACAGAGGGATTATCTAGTCCGAATATTATTTTCCGGACAGCATTATCCCTGTAAAAAGCCATAATAATCAGAAGGGATGGTCATCATTATGGGCAGCGGAGTTAAAAAGACAATAGCTTTTCTGTTTTTTCTTCTTGCAGGCATAGTTCTTGGCACAGTTATTGCGAAGCTTTGTGAAGGGGTTTCAATCCTTTCCTGGCTTTCCTATACGATGTCGGTAGGTCTTGATACAGGTTCTCCTGCTATTCTAGACCTTATTGTTATGAAAATAGCATTCGGACTTACTTTGTCCGTAAATACTGCGCAGGTAATCTGCGTAATTATTTCCCTTATTGTATATAATAAAACTTGTAAAGGTTTATGATAATTATTCCGTAAAATAATAGTTACCCGTCAAAATAGCCAAAAAATTTTTTTAATTTAATCACTGCATTGCACAATAAAAAGAATTTTAAAAAAAATGTATTTTTATTTAAAAAATTGTTGTAGATATCCTTATATGGTGCTATAATAATATAGGTATGTGCTTTTACAATTATCAATAAATAATATAAATTGTAATTAAATTATAGAAATTGGGAATTCATAATTAGAATTTTAACTCATACTGTGTTTATATAGATTAAAAGGAGTAGGATGTAAATGTTTACAAAAGATATCGGGATAGATCTTGGTACAGCTAACACCCTTGTATATATGAGAGGAAAAGGTATAATTATACGTGAACCATCAGTTGTTGCTGTTGATACAAGAAAAGACGTTGCTAAGTATGTCGGTCAGGAAGCTAAGGATGTTATAGGTAGAACACCTGGCTCTATTGTTGCTGTAAGACCGCTTAAGGACGGCGTTATTGCTGATTTTGAAATTACTACAACCATGCTTGAGGAATTCATCAAGAAGGCTCTCAAGGGTTTGATGTTCACAAAAGCAAGAGTTATTATCTGTATTCCTTCAGGCGTAACTGCTGTTGAAAGACGTGCTGTAAAGGAAGCTGCTGAAAATGCAGGTGCTAAGAGAGTAAACATTATTGAAGAACCAATGGCTGCCGCAATCGGTGCAGGACTTCCTGTAAGAGAAGCAACAGGTTCAATGATAGTTGATATCGGCGGCGGTACATCCGAAGTTGCTGTTATTTCTCTCGGAGGAATCGTTACTTCACGCTCTGTAAGAGTTGCCGGTGACGCGTTTGACACAGCTATTATCAACTACATCAAAAAGAAATACAACCTTCTTATCGGTGAAAGAACAGCTGAAAATGTAAAGATTGCAATCGGATCTGCTTTCCCGATGGAAAATGAAGATACTATGGATATTAAGGGAAGAAACCTTCTTAACGGTCTTCCTGAAAATATAAATGTTACATCAGCTGAAATCAGGGAAGCTCTTGCTGAACCTCTTTCACACGTTGTTGAAGCTATCAAGGTTACTCTTGAAAAGACTCCACCGGAGCTTGCTGCTGATATCATTGATCAGGGTATTACTCTTGCAGGCGGTGGTGCTCTTATAAGAGGTATTGACAGACTTATCAACAAGGAAACTGGAATGCCTGTTTATATTGCCGAAACCCCTCTTGATTGCGTTGCTGACGGTACAGGTAAGGTTCTTGAAGAAATTGATAAGCTTCATGAAGTTCTTAATGACGATTCCAAGTATTATTGATTTTCAGGCTTTTTAAATCATAAAGTACAGGCGGGCGGATAGAGAAATTTATCCGCCTGTTTTTAACATGAAGTGTTCAGAAGCTGAATCGGACGGGAGGGTGGTAATGTGAGAGAATTTCTTAAAACGAAAAAGTTCAAAGTGATTTTGGCACTAACGGCAATTGTAATCGGTGTAATGATATACACACTCAGCAGGGGTGGGTATACATCTTCAAGTGCATCGTTTTTTGATAAAATTTTTGAACCGATAAATAAGCTATCCACAAATATCTCCGGTAAGGTATCAACATCTCTCGATACGCTTGTGAATGCTCAGCAGTATTATGAGGAAAATCAGAAACTAAAGGAACAGCTTAATGAGTTGTACGGCACTATAGTTGATTACGATAATCTCAAAAGAGAGAATGAGGAACTCCGTGTAATGCTTGGATTGAAAGAGAAGTACGAGGATTTTACATTTTCTCCTCCATGTTCAATTATTGCAAGGCAGACAAACGATCCTTACGGGACTTTTACAATAGACAAGGGTTCAAATGACGGCATAAAGCCTTATGACCCTGTAATTACTTCGCAAGGACTTGTTGGTGTGTGTTTTGATGTTTCAACAAGTACTTCAAAGGTAAGAACACTATACTCACCTAAAACGGCAGTTGGCGTATATACTGTCAGAACAAAGACAACTGGAATCATTGAGGGAGATTATTCAACTGCGGATGACGGTTATTGCAGAATGAGCTATATAGATAAGGAATCTGATATAAAGGCTGGGGACATTGTTATCACAAGCGGAAGTCAGAACTTTCCTGCTGAACAGCTTGTAGGCGTTGTAAAGGAAACAGGCATAGAGGACAGTGGACTTTCTATGTATGCAATAATAGAGCCTGCTGTAAATCCCGGACAGATTACAGATGTTTTTGTTATAACAAAATTTAAGGGACAGAATGAATATTTGAATGACGAAACGGAATAACTTTTTTGCATAAGTTTTGTATTTTAATTATATTGCTATTCAAAAGTCACGAAAGCAGGTTTACGGATGAATAACCAGGTTAAGAGAAAGCTGGAAAAACGGAATAAGATAATAAGATGGTGCCTGTATTTTCTGGTTATCAGCATTGCTTATGTGTTTATGTCAGTGACTAATTCACGTATTCCTGACCCGATACTGCTTATCCCTATTTCACTGTGCATTTCCATGAGGGAAACACCGTTTGTATCAGCACTTACAGGATGTGTGTGTGGGTTAATGACTGACTCTGCTACGGGTACTTTAGTGGGATTTCACGGGATACTCCTTATGTGGTTCTGTGTTCTTACCTCACTGCTTTTTATTTTTGTCATGAGACAGCATATTCTTAATATAATATTGATTACAACAGCAGTAACAGTTATTCTTGCTTTACTAAACTATCTTTTCTCATATGCAGTATGGGGATATGACAACAACGGAAAAATTTTTCTGGGTATATTCCTTCCATCAGTATTGTTTACTGTTATTTCAACGGCAATCATATATTACATTATAAAGTTTATTGCTGTTAAATTCGGTGCAATAAACGAGAATTTCATAGAAGAAAAGTCCGATAATATTGTAAGAGAATAAGTCAAATTGTATTCCTGAGGAGGTGTGCCTTATCAAAAAAACTGCTGATATAATCAGAACAATGGTTTTTGTTGTGCTCATTCTTACTGCAGCAGCATACTGCATGGTAGAGCTTATGAAGATACAGATTGTAAACGGGGAAGAATATGCAAGGCTTGCTCAGGAAACAACCATGGGTACACAGGTTGTTAATTCACCGAGAGGCGAAATTATTGATTCCAAAGGGAACCCGATTGTAAGCAACAAGGTAGGATTTAATGTAGTAGTTGAAAAGGCCTTCTTCCCGTCTGACAGCGACCAGATGAATAAGATAATCATAACTGTTGCGGAAATGCTTGAGGAAGACGGAGTTGACTGGATTGATACTCTTCCGATAAGTATGGATGAACCTTATGAATTCTTTGAAGCAGAGGAAAAGGATATTTCAAAGCTAAGGGAAAATATAAATATTCAGGTTTATGCAACTGCTGAAGAATGCATCCACGCTATGGCGGAGAAATACAAAATATCCGATAAATATACTGACAAGGAAATCAGAATAATTGCTGGAATCCGTTATGAAATGAGTATAAGGGATTTTTCAGTTTCAAACAGATATACATTTGCAGAAGATATACCTATGGATACTGTTGTAAAACTTAAAGAGCAATCGTTTGGTCTTGAAGGAATTGATGTTGTTGAAGAAGCTATAAGGATTTACAATGAGGGTGATATTATCCCTCACCTTATAGGCACAGTAGGCCCTATAAATGCAGAAGAATATGATATATTGAAATCTAAGGGATATGCCCTTAATGATACACTCGGAAAAAGTGGTATTGAAAAAGCTATGGAGGATGAGCTCCGTGGTGAAGACGGAGAAAGAACTATAAGCTTTCTTAATGGTACTGTTGTTTCTGATACTATTACAACTGAAGCTGTGCCTGGTAATACCGTAAAGCTCACAGTTGATATTGATTATCAGAGAAATATTCAGAAAATTCTTGAAAACCATATATACTGGCTTCAGAACCAAACCAGTACAAGTGCAAAAGGCATGACAGCTAATGCAGGTGCAATTGTTGTTACTGATGTTAAAAGTGGAGCTATTCTTGCAGCAGCAACAAACCCTACTTATAACCTTAATGACTATATGAACAACTATTACGATGTTCTGAATGGTGAAAATGCACCTCTTACAAACAGGGCAACAAGCGGTCTTTACCGTCCCGGTTCAACATTCAAAACTGTTACTGCAACGGCAGCACTCAATGAAGGATATATTGACCCAAATACAACAGTTACATGTAATGGTATCTATACCTACTGGGAGGATTATCAGCCAAAGTGTACAGGATATCACGGAAGTATTAATGTTGTTACTGCACTTGAAAAGTCATGTAATATATTCTTCTATGAAGTTGGCAGAAGAATGGGTATTAACAATATTGCCAACTATTCAAATATGTATGGACTTGGAACAGATTTAGGTCTTGAAACTGGTGGAGCAACAGGCTGGATTGCAACTCCTGAAAGCTTTGAGCAGAGAAGACTTGAATGGCAGGCAGGAAACGTTGTTCAGGCTTCAATTGGTCAATCAGAAACATATATAACTCCTCTTCAGCTTGCAGTTCAGGGACAGACAATTGCAAACAGGGGTGTAAGATACAGACCACATATAGTAGACAGCGTTTACACATACAACATGGAGGAACTTATCAGTCATAAAGAGCCTGAGGTTGTGTATACTATTGAAGACAAGACAGGTTATACCTATGACACGGTTATTCAGGGTATGATTCAGGCTGGAAACTTTGCAGCTTATTACTATCCGTCAGAGATGGATTATTATACTGATTATGTACTTTCTGATCTACCAGGTGGAGTTGCCATAAAGACAGGTACTCCTCAGATGACTTCTGCTGAAGATACAGGTTCTTCATTTGTAGGTTTTTATCCTGCAGATAATCCTGAAATTGCTTTTTCAGGATTTATTGAACACGGAGAATATTCAAAGTTAATGATAAAGCAGATAATAAATGCATATTATAATAAGGATTATGTTGTTCCGGAACCTATCCCACAAAGACAGAAGCCGGTTGTACAGGATACAATCAACGGAGTTCAGCAGGCAGGAGTTCCGATAAGCGCTCAACAGCAAATTGATCAGAATACTGCTGTCACAGAAACACAGTTTAGCAATACCGATACTGAAACGCAAACTACTGCACTGACTGAAATCAGTGAAAACGATACAAATGATGCTTTACCGCTGCAGAATAGTGAGACTTCCGTTTTTACAGAAGTTGCTGCACCTCCTGAAAATGAGGATTAGTAAAAATTATTTGTATATAATCGAAGTTAAGTTATAAACATGTAAACTTATTACAATATATTGTGTACAAAATTAACAAATAAAAAAATATAAAAACATCATAATACCAAAGTTGAGATTTATAATTAAAATATCTTTGACAAATACTTTTTTTGTGGTAAAATAATAATTGAGCATATTTATTATAGCCACTTTTAGTGATTATAACAATTGCAATTATAATAAACGTGAATTATGCATTATTAAGGATAACTTTTTGTAATATTTGATAAAAAGGGATTATCACCCTATTGAATACATTTCTGGAAAGGGGCTTTTTATGTCAAGAATCATTGCAGTAACATCCGGTAAGGGTGGCACAGGTAAATCCTCAATTTGTGCTGAAATGGGATTTGCTCTTGCAAGACAAGGTCATAGAACATTGATAATTGAGCTTGACTTTGGTCTTAGATGCCTGGATATTATGCTTGGTGTCAAGGATAATATAAGGTATGACTTAGGAACAGTATTAAGAGGGGAATGTGATATTTATAAGGCAACTACTCAGGTAAGTATTGCATCTAATCTTAGTCTTGTATGTGCCCCTGAGGATCCTTTTGCTAAGGTTGATGCAAAGACAATCTCAAGTATTTGTCATGAGATGAGAAAGTATTATGAATACATAATCGTTGATACTTCTGCAGGAACAAATGAAAGCGTTTTTGATGTTGTTGAACAGTCTGATCTTATACTTATAAATACAACTCCTGATCCTGTCTGCGTAAGAGACGCAAGAACAATGTCAGATGAGTTCTATAAGAGAGGAAACAAAAAACAACGCCTTATTATCAACAAGGTAAACCCTGAAATACTTAAGGCAGAACTTATTCCTGATCTTGATTCGATTATTGATACAGTTGGTGTTCAGCTTATTGGAGTAATTCCGGATGACGATGCTGTAGTAATTTCAACAGGAAAGGGAGTTCCACTTCCTTCTGCTTCACCATCATTCAAGGCATTTGATGCTATTTCAAAAAGACTTAAAGGCGAAGATGTTCCGCTGAGTATGAAATCACTTCTTGTTTAATTTAAAAGATATAAATGGAAAGGAATGACATTAAATGAATATTGCTCTGATTGCTCACGACTCAAAAAAAGAATTATTAGTTCAATTTTGCATTGCATATTGCGGTATTTTATCAAGACATAACTTATGTGCTACCGGAACAACCGGAAAACAAGTTGCACAGGCAACGGGGCTCAACATTCAAAGGTACCTGAGCGGTTCCCAGGGCGGAGATCAGCAGATCAGTGCCAGAATTTCATGTAATGAAATTGACCTCCTTCTTTTCTTCAGGGATCCATTGTCTCCAAAGCCGCATGAGCCAAATGAAATGAATCTTCTAAGATTATGTGATGTTCATAACATTCCAGTTGCAACAAATATTGCAACTGCTGAAGCTTTGATACACGCTCTTGAAAGAGGAGATCTCGATTGGCGTCAGATTGTCAATCCTGTCAGATAAAATCGTATTGACAAACGTTGATTGGTGTTGTATTATATTCATGAAGTCTTATATATTTTTAAAGGCTGGGACGGGAATTAGTAGTAATGACTCTGTTTACAGAGAGAGTGGCATTTGCTGTGAGCTGCTTATCGGAGCAATATGAATGACATCCCCGAGCTGCTGTCTGAATAAGGACAGACGTATTTCTGCGTTAAGGAAATGAGTGCGCACATTTATGTGCGAATCTGGGTGGTATCGCGGTTTAAAGTCGTCCCTTGTATATACAAGGACGGCTTTTATTTTTTAACAAAATGAAGGTTGTTTAAAGTAATCACGAGCTTGTCTATCCGTTTGATATTCGTATAATTTAAAAGGAGTTATTGATATGGCACTAATTACACAAAGACCAAAGGGAACGCAGGATGTTCTGCCGACAGAGACTTATAAGTGGCACACAGTTGAAAAACTTGCCTCAGAAACCGCTGAAGCATATGGCTTCAAGGAAATACGTTTCCCTGTTTTTGAACATACTGAACTGTTTACAAGAAGCGTTGGAGATACTACTGACGTTGTTCAGAAGGAAATGTATACATTCATTGACAAGGGGGGCAGAAGTGTTACTCTTCGTCCTGAAGGAACAGCAGGTGCTGCAAGAGCTGCTCTTGAAAACGGCATGCTCAATGATGCACTCCCACAGAAGGTTTATTATTTAATTCCATGTTTCAGATATGAAAAGCCGGAAGCAGGCAGATTGAGAGAATTCCACCAGTTCGGTGCTGAAATGTACGGAAGTCAGTCACCATGTGCTGATGCTGATATTATTGCTTTGGCGAAGAGTATTATTGAAAGACTTGGCTTGAAGGATATTGAACTATATATTAATTCAATTGGATGCCCTGAATGCAGAAAGAAGTATCAGGATGCTTTGAGAGAATATTTCTCTGCAAGCAAGGATCAGCTTTGTGAAACCTGTCTTGGACGTCTTGAAAAAAATCCAATGCGTCTGCTTGACTGTAAGAGCCCGATTTGCTCTGAAAATGCAAAGGACGCACCGATAATTCTTGATTACCTTTGTGATGACTGTAAAAATCACTTTGAGACACTTAAAAAGAATCTTACAGCAATGGGCATTGATTTCAAAATTAATCCTAAGATTGTAAGAGGGCTGGATTACTATACAAAAACAGTTTTTGAGTTTGTTACAACAGCTATCGGTTCACAGGGAACAGTATGCGGTGGCGGACGTTATGACGGACTTGTTGAGGAAATGGGCGGAAAGTCAGTTCCTGCACTGGGCTTTGCTATGGGTATTGAACGTCTTATTCTTACTATGCAGAGTCAGGAGTGTGATTTTATTGCCGCAAAGAAGTGTGATCTCTATATTGCTTCAATGGGTGAAAAGGCTCTTGATGAATCAATTATACTTGCTAAGGAGCTTCGTGATGACGGTTATTATGTTGAATATGACATAATGGGCAGAGGCCTTAAGGCTCAGATGAAGTATGCCGATAAAATTAATGCTACATTCACTATGGTTCTTGGTGATAATGAGCTTGAAACAAAGATGGCAAAGCTTAAGAATATGGCTACCGGAGAGCAGACAGATATAAGCTTTGACGGAGAGAAGTTTATTAATGCTTTTTCCAACAGCGTTGTAGAAGAAATGTTTAATAATATGAACTTCGGAGAAGGTATGCCTCAAAAATAACAGAAAGTGTTTTTGGAAATAAAGATCACACCATATAATCTTGTCTGGTTCTGTGTTGTTTATGTTGTATGCGGAATTACTGATGTTATTGATGAGCATTTAAGAGACTCTTCAGGTTGAATTAAAAATAAGATTTATCAAAGGTCATAATATAGGGGACAATGCCATGCGTAATAAATTAAAACAAGGCTCAATAGCAGGTTCAATATTTTTTGGTCTTATTATAATAATGACGGGCATCATTATTTTAGCAAATGGTAAAATGCACTATGAACAGGATAAAGCATTCAAGCAAAATGCAATTGCTACGAGTGCAGTTGTCACAGGCGTTACTAAAATAGAGGATCAAGATAATATAGCATATAATCTTGATATCGAATATGAAGCTGATGGTGAAAAGGTAAAGGCAACAGTATATAATTATTCATCACAAATGTCTGTTGGTGAAAGGCTGACAGTCTATTATGATAAAGATAATTATAATAATGTCAGAGCAGAATTTGCTGATATAAGATGGAATAGTTTTATCGGGATAGTGGTTATTGTTGTGGGTGCATTTGGTGCTTTAAGAAAGATACTCATTCTACTAATTTATAGTAAGCACAAATATTTTAAACAAGATAAAATAAAACAAGAGAATTCTATTTAGTTAATTGAAAGGAAATGAAAATAATGGCTGATAATATGAAAGGTTTGAAGCGTACCCATTATTGCGGGGAAGTGCTTAAAGCTGGTGAAACAGTAACAGTAGGGGGATATGTTGACAATGTCAGAAATAAGGGCGCTCTGATTTTTATAGTTCTTAGAGACCGTACTGGTATTGTTCAGCTTACATTTGACGAAACAACAAGCAGAGAAATTTTTGTAAAAGCTTCAGACTGTCATTCCGAATACGTTCTTATGGCAAAGGGTGTTGTCAAAGAACGTGAAAGCAAGAATGACAAGATTGCAACCGGTAACATTGAAATCTTTGTTGATGACCTCCGTATACTTGCAAAGGCTCAGACAACTCCTTTTGAAATTGTTGATAATACAAATACAAACGAAGAGTTAAGACTCAAGTATCGTTATCTTGACCTCAGAAGAAAGACTTTACAGGATAATATTATTATGAGAAGTAAGATTGCAAAGTCTGCAAGAGATTACTTCCATGAAAACGGATTTATTGAAATTGAAACTCCTATGATGATAAAATCAACTCCAGAAGGTGCAAGAGATTACCTTGTTCCGTCAAGAGTACATCAGGGCAAGTTCTATGCTCTTCCACAGTCACCGCAGATTTACAAGCAGCTCCTTATGATTGCAGGTTTTGACAGGTATATTCAGCTTGCAAGATGTTTCAGAGATGAAGATTTACGTGCTGACAGACAGCCTGAATTTACTCAGATTGACCTTGAAATGTCATTTGTTGATATAGATGATATTCTTGAAATGGGTGAGGGTTTTGTGAGCCGTCTGTTCAAGGATGTGCTTAACGTTGATATTCCAACTCCGCTTCCAAGAATGAAGTACAAGGATGCAATGGCAAGATACGGTTCTGATAAGCCTGATACACGTTTCGGCATGGAAATTGTTGATTTATCTGAAATAGTTAAGGGCTGTGGCTTTGGCGTGTTCACATCTGCTATTGAAGCTGGCGGTTCAGTAAGAGCAATCACAGCAAAGAACGCAGCACAGACACTTACCCGTAAGGAAATAGACAAGCTTACAGAATATGTGCGTGGAATTGGTGCAAAGGGACTTGCATATATCCGTTGGGTTGATGATGATGCTAACAGCTCATTCTCAAAATTCCTTGCTGAAGGTGAGCTTGAAACAATTCTCAAGGCAGCAGGCGCTGAAAAGGGCGATGTTGTTCTTATCGTTGCGGACAAAAACAGCGTTACACTTCCTACACTTGGTGCGCTCCGTCTAAAGGTTGCAAAGCAGCTTAATATTATCCCTGAAGGATTTAACTTCCTCTGGATTACTGAATTCCCATTCTTTGAATATAATGAGGAAAGCGGTAAGTGGCTTGCAATGCACCATCCTTTCACAATGCCAATGGATGAATGCTTACAGTATCTTGACAGTGATCCTTCAAAGGTTTATGCAAAGGCATATGACCTTGTACTCAACGGAACAGAACTTTCAAGCGGTTCAATAAGAATTACTGACTATGAACTTCAGCAGAGAATGTTCAAGGCTCTTGGACTTACAGATGAGGAAATTGAAGCTAAGTTCGGCTTCCTTGTTGAAGCTTACAAGTATGGAGCTGCTCCACATGGAGGCATGGGAATAGGACTTGATAGAATTGCAATGATCATGTGCGGAGCTGACAATCTTCGTGATGTTACTGCATTCCCTAAGGTACAGAATGCATCTGAGCTTATGTCATCCTGTCCGTCAGTTGTTGATCAGGATTCACTTGATGTTCTTGGAATAGAAATCAAAAAAACAGATAAATAAATTAAAAGAGCAGAATTGCATTTGCAGTTCTGCTCTTTTTCGACAAATATCTAATTTTTATACTGTAATAATAACAAAACAAAGTGGTGAAAATTGAGCATTATTTTAAAAGTTTTTTTGCTGGTTTACAATCTTTTTCAACATCAAAAGTTAAAAACTTTTACCTTTTTATGTTGAAAACCTGTTGAAAAAGTGGAAAAATCCCGCAAACAACGTAGATAAGGGGCTAAAAATGTCGAATTTTTCAACAGTTTTTATTTCTTTCCACATTTTCAACCGAGTTTTCAACATGATGTATAATTATACACATGGTTTACCATAAATAATTAAATTTGTATTAATTCGCTTTATTTTCAACTTGCTTTCACATAATTTACACAGAAATCAATTATTATAACATTGTACTTAAATGGTACGCCTTTTATTGAAGATAGTGATTACCCCATCACGATCTGATGCGAAAGCATTATAAAAGGAACTGTCTCTATAATATTTACCCCATATTATGGAGTCTCCCCAATAATCCTATATCATATTTGCCCTTGTTTGCTACCCCCAAACAAGGGCCCCTTTTTGCCATAAAAAAGCGGTAAGACTTTTCTTACCGCTTTTATTTTACTATTTATCCATTTTGACTTTATATACAGTATCACACTTGCGGATAGCTTCTGTCGGGCATGCGTCTGCACATTCTCCACAGGACGTGCATTTGTCGTAATCAATCTTTGCAAGATTGTTATCAACATGAATAGCGTCAAATTTGCATTTCTTTTCGCAGATTTTACAAGCAATACATCCACTCTTGCAAATCGATTTTACTATCTTTCCGATTTCAGTGGATGAACAGCAGACATCAATATGATTAGTAATATCATGCACAATAATGAGATTGTTCGGGCAGGACTTGATACAAATCCCACAGCCGATACATTTTGATTTGTCAACACGTGCAAGTCCATCTCTAATGATTATTGCGTTATTAGGACAAACTACTGCACAGTCACCGAAACCGAGGCATCCATGGGTACATTCCTCTGATCCATTGTAGAACTTATTTGCAGCAAGACATGTCTGGATTCCGCTGTATGTGTACTTAGATGCTGTAGCATTGCAGTCACCGTTACAGCGTACAACTGCAACTTGCGGGACGCCTGCTCCTGCATCGGCAACACCCATGATAGTGGCAATTTTGGCAGAACAATCTGCACCACCAGGGCGACAAAGGTTTGTTTCAGCTCCATTATTTACAATAGCAGATGCATAGTCAGAACAACCTGAAAATCCACATGCACCGCAGTTTACTTGAGGGAGAGCTTCATTTACAGCCTCAATTCTCACATCAACTTTTACTTCAAAAACTTTGGAGACAAAAGTAAGAAGCAATCCGGATAATCCACCCATTACAGCGAAGATTGCTATAGGCAATATGTAAGTTTCAAACATCTTGTCACCCCCTATGAAAACATACCCGAAAAGCCCATAAAGCTTACGGATACAATAGAAGAGGCAATAAGTATTGCAGGAACTCCCTTGAATACTTCTGGTATATCAGCGTTATCAACCCGCGAACGTACTCCGCTGAATATAATAAGTGCAAGTGAGTATCCAAGGCCGGCACCAATGGCATTTACAATTGATGGAAGCAGCGTATATCCATTATCAACATTGAGAATTGCAACGCCTAGTACTGCACAGTTTGTTGTTATAAGAGCAAGAAATACTCCAAGCGCGTTGTAAAGCGAAGGAACCTTTTTCTTGAGTATGATTTCAACAATCTGAACAAACATGGCGATAATAAGGATGAATGCTATTGCTCTAAGGTAATCAAGTCCCATTGGAACAAGAATAAACGTATATATTGGATATGTGCAGAGTGTTGCAAATACCATTACAAAGGTAACAGCAGCACCCATTCCGACAGCACTGTCAAGCTTTTTTGAAACCCCGAGGAATGAACAGATACCCATGAATTTTGAAAGAACAAAGTTATCAACAAGCATTGCACTGAGGAGTATTACAATAAGTCCTTTCATCATCATTCACAGCCTCCCTCTTTGTTGAAAGTAGGACAATTTGCAGCATTAGGACAGGCATGACAGCCAATTTCCTGAGGTGGTTTTTTATTTGCAATTTTGTTTACAGCAGCAATTACACAGCCAAGAACAAAGAATGCACCTGCAGGCATAATGAATACTGTCATTGTTGCCGGAAGATGAAGATCAATGCCCATCCATTTTCCTGATCCAAAAATTTCCCTTACAGAGCCGACAACTAATAATGCAATTGTAAACCCGAGTCCCATTCCTATACCGTCAAGAATAGACGGCAGAACCTTATTCTTTGAAGCAAATGCTTCTGCACGGCCAAGAATAATACAGTTAACAGTGATAAGCGGAAGAAACAATCCTAGACTGTTGTAAAGGTCAGGTATATATCCTTTTAAAAGGAACTCAATTAAAGTAACAAAGCCTGCAATAACAACAATATAGCATGGCAGACGTACAGCATTAGGAATAATACTCTTAAGAAGTGAAATTGCCAGGTTTGAAAAAACCAGTACAAAAGTTGTTGCAAGTCCCATGCCAATACCGTTTTCAGCCATAGTTGTCACTGCAAGTGTAGGACACATTCCGAGAAGAGTAACAAGTGTTGGATTTTCTTTTATAATGCCTTTTGTAAGCTCATAAAGATTACCCTTTTTATTTTCACTCACCGATTATCTCCCCTTTCTTTTCAGTATAGGTTACTGCGGCGTATGTTATGGCATTTTTCATTCCTTTTGAGGAGAAGGTTGCTCCGGTTACTGCGTCAAATTCAAATCCGCCATCTGAAGATGTTGCACCAGTCTGCATATCGTAAAGTTTTTTGCGTTCCTCGTCAGTACCCCAAATAGCCTTCTTTTTTGGACCGCTCTCAGTTTTAACAGCAGGAAATTCGAAAAGATCTGCTGAAACTCCTGCAAACTGATTCAGAAATGCAGGATCCTCTACCTTTGTGCCAAGACCAGGGGTTTCACTGATACTAAGGATTGAAACGCCCTTGATTGTTCCGTCAGGAGAAATTCCGACAAGAACATGAAGTCCGCCTTTTGAGTATCCGTCAGCAAAAACTTCAAAGGCAACATTGTTGTCTGCATCTTTCATTACAGAGGTAATTCCTTCATACGTCTTTACAGTACCATCATCATTCTTAAGCATTTCAAAGCCGTTGTCTGAACCGTATATTTCTGTAAGTCCGCCTTTGAGTTTATCGGTTATAACGCCTGTGTTATCCTTGTATGTAGTCTTATATGCAAATACAAGAAGTCCGCATGTTATAAGACAGATAAGCATAAGAACCAGAGGTGGCATAATAAATTCCTTTTTCAAATCAGATTCCCTCCTTTGCAGTTTTTGCTCCGAGAGGAACAGTTCTGGTAAGTCTGTCTATATAAGGGGTAAGAAGGTTCATAAGCAGTATTGAGAATGAAACGCCCTCAGGGTAATTACCGAACTGTCTGATAATAAATGTGATAATACCACAGCCAATTCCGAAAATAATCTTACCCTTTGTTGTGAGAGGAGTTGTTGCATAGTCTGTTGCCATGAAGATAGCGCCGATTAAAAGTCCGCCTGCAAATATCTGATAAACAGTTTCAACGCTGCTGCCTGTGTAAATGAATGTGAGCAGGGCAAGTGAGCCGATGAATGCAAGAGGTGTTGCAGGGGAGATTATCTTAACATAAATAAGATACACACCGCCGATAATAAGCGCAATTGCACATGTTTCGCCAAGGCATCCGCCTGTTGTTCCAAGGAGAAGATCCCTGAAAGCGAAAGGCGCAATTCTGTTTGATCCATTGTCAAGCCACTGTACAGCAAGAGGCGTTGCTCCTGTTACTATATCAGTTGAACTGTTCTTGTAGAAGAAAGGAACAGCCCATGTTGACATCTGTGAAGTGAATGATAACATCAGAACAATTCTTGCAACGATAGCAGGGTTTGCAAAGTTCTGACCAATGCCTCCGAAAAGCTGTTTAACTATTACAATTGCGACAAAGCTGCCGATTACGGCTATGTAAAGAGGAATTGTTGCAGGGAGATTCATTGCGAGGAGTATGCCTGTTACAACTGCCGAAAGATCGGAAATTGTCTGTTCACGCTTCATAATAATACGTGACAATCCTTCAAACAAAACACAGGAAGCAACACAGATAAATATTACTATTAATGCTCTCAGTCCGAAAATAATTCCACTTGCTACAATTGCAGGGAAAAGTGCAATTATTACTTGGAGCATGATAAACTTTGTTGACAGAAATGATGATCTGTGTGGCGATGGTGAAACTATCAATCCTTTCAAAATATCAGTTCCTTTCGTATTCAATAAATTTATTTAATCAGATATATTACTTTTTCCTTGGGAGAATTCCTTTTGCAAGCTGATTAATCTCTGCAAGCGGACGGTTAGCAGGGCAGACATATGAGCAACAGCCACAGTTCATACAGAGTGAAAGTTTTAAATCCTGAAGAAATTTTATATTCTTGTTGTTATATGCATATTCAAGCATCATAGGCATGAGATTCATAGGGCAGGCTTTTGCACATATACCACATCTTATACATGATGTCGTCTTTGGAATTTTTACATCCTTGAATGCAAGAACAGCATTATTTTGTTTTATTATTGGCTGGTCTGTGTCATATAGACAAATACCCATCATAGGTCCGCCGTAAAGAACCTTTTCAGGTTTTTCCGCTCCGCAGTATTCAAGTATTTCTGATACTCTTGTTCCTATAAGAACAGTGTAGTTTCCTGCGTTCTTTGTAAGTACATTTCCGTCAACAGTTAGACGTCTTGATATGAGAGGTATACCTGTACAGCAATATTTGTTTATAAATGAAACAGTAGATACGTTCATAACAATAATGCCTTGATTTGACGGCAGTTCGCCTTCTGCAACGATACGTCCGGTTGCTGAGTATGCAATTACCTTTTCAGCACCCTGCGGGTAACTTGACGGGAGGGTAACAATATCAATGGAGTTGATATTTTCCGTTCTGCATGTCAAAAGTTTGATTGCTTCAGGCTTGTTTGATTCTATACAGATTTTGCAGTGAGGTATTCCGAGATATTTCTGGACAAGAAGTATACCTTCAATAATATCAGTAGGACTTTCAAGCATTTCTCTGTAATCGGAGGTTATGTAAGGTTCACACTCAGCTGCATTGATAACAAGTGTATCAATCGGAGTTTTGACGGGGTCAAAGTTTAGCTTTATATGAGTAGGAAAACCTGCACCTCCAAGACCTGTGAGTCCGCTTTCCCTTATAGCAGAAATAAGAGACTGTGAATCAGTGATTTCAGGAATGGAAATGTCAGGGCACATCGTCTGGAGTCCGTTTGATTCAATAATAACAGCCTTGCAGACAGCGCCACTTGAAAGAAGATAGTCTGTAATGGCTGTTACCTTGCCAGACACAGATGAGTGAATCGGTGCCGACATAAATGCGTCTGTATCACCAATTTTTTGTCCTACGGTAACTTCATCGCCAGGTTTGACAAGACAATTACAAGATGCACCCATTGATTGGGACATCGGAATCAATACCGATGATGGTAGCGGAAAATCCATAGTTTCGCAGTCCTGAGTGTTTTTGTCATGGCTAAGGCGTATGCCGTTAAGTTTTTTCATTTCTATACCTCACTTTACTATAAGTTATTTACATTCAGATTTTGTGACATAAATATGCGGAAGGATTACATTAAGCACGATGCCTGTACAAATTCCGGCAACAGTACTTGAAATAATCAACATAGGGGCATAAAATAAAACGTTTATACTCGACGTAATTATACATGAAAGAACAAGTTGTCCCATAGAGTGCGCAACAGATGATAAAACGCTGATTAATATATATGAACTCTTTGTTTTTTCAAGAAGAATTAACAGGACAAAAAATGCAAGAATCCCTCCGCAGAAAGACATTCCTCCTGCAGTAACTCCTCTTGTAAGAAATACAAAAAGTGATTTCAGCAAAACAAGAATAAATGCTGACTTTTTGTCAGCCAAAATGAAAACCATCATAATAACTATATTTGCAAGTCCGATTCGCATACCCAGTGGCAGAAATGAGGAAAACATGCTTTCAATAGTTGTGAGTGCAACGGCAATAGCTAAAAATATGCCCATAAAAGCGGCATAATAAGCTTTGCTTCTGTATATATCAATTTTTATCTTCATAATAATTCCTATCAGACTACAATATCTATACCTTGTGTATTTTCTTCTGCAATTTTTACTAAAATGCGATTTGGCAAGCATACAATTGACTGATATCCGCTGTCTATATAGCCTGTTTTTTCGCAGATTTTATCCTTGCAATCAGAATGAAGTATTCTTATCTGATTGTTCTTTATTTCAAATGTAATCTGTGGAATTTCATCAAGTTGAAATTCTCCGTCATCAGCATCGGATAGGTTAGTGCTGTATATTTCTTCTCCGTTAAGAAAAATAATGGCTGTCTTATCAGTTGTATCATCAGGGATAAGACGTGGGATAAAAAAGAAAGCTAATCCGACAGCTAGCAGGCATAAAATTATAATTACATCTTTTTTATCTGCATGACGGCGCTCACTGCTGTACAAGCTTATACCCACTTTCCTCGTTAAGTGTAAAGTCAATTCCCTTGCTTACATAAACATTCTTGTTTTTATCTGCCGCAACGACAAAAAAGCTGTCACTGTCAAGGTATTTTTCAAGATTTGAAGTTCCGTCCATAAAAATAAGAGTCGATAAAAAGTCAGAGCTTATTCCGCTTGTATTATTATCGTTGAAAGGACAGATTACCGTAACAGAAGAAAGATCAGTTTCAACAGGATATCCTGTTGAAATATCAAGAATGTGGCTGTATATTTTTCCGTTCTCCTCAAAGTAGCGTTCATATGCTCCGCTTGTTGAGATAGAGCATTCGTTTGTTTTTATGACACCAAGGTAAACTCCGCCGTCAGGATTTGTAACAGCAACATTAAACATAGTTCCGTCAGGCTTTTTTCCGTAAATAAGACTTGACGAACCCATATTGAGAAGTGCATAGCTATTAAAGTTTTTTTCATCCAGCATTTCTTTGACTATATCACAGCTGTAACCCTTTGCAACAGCTCCGAAATCAGGATAAATTCCCTGAGGAAACATGCTGACATCATTATTGCAATAATCTGTGTCAGTAATATTTTTCAGTGCCACAGAGAGAGTATCCCTATCAGGAACATGGGGGGTGTCTGTTGAAATACCCCAGGCACTGTTTAGTGCTCCACAGCTGACGTTTACCCTGTCCCCATAGACATCATTAAGAGAGGAAGTCTTTCTAAGAACATCATTAATTACAATTCTGCTGTTTTCATCATACTTTCTGTTTTTTGGTGAATTTTCATACAGATTTGAGAAAATGCTGTCAAGCTCTTTAAGCTTATTCATATACTCATTGCAATCGGAATTGTTCGAGCCCAGTTTTATTGTTACTGAGGTATCCATAAGAAACATTGATGATTCCGAAACTTTATTTACATCAGCTGTGCATGAGCTCATAGAAAAAATCACAGCCAAAAGGCTTGCTGCCATTGTGAATTTTAAAAACAAATTTTTCAAAGAAAATCTTAACCTCACAAAAAAATAATAACTGTTTATATTTTACAATAATTAAAAAAACCAGTCAAGAATAATAAATACAAATTATGATGTTATTTTTCTATTTTTATTACAAAACATATACATTCTATTATATGATAAAACAAAACCGCTCTGTCATGGGTAAGAGCGGAAAATTGTTGATATAGCATTGAAAAGTCTGATATAAAATGATATACTATTTATCGTTGGATGTGTCCATCATAAGGATACGGGCTTCGCTGTTCTTGATTATATTCAGCAGGGATGAAGCATATGTAGCATATTCTGATGAAAGAGAATTTGTAGTGATTATGTTTTTATCCGAGCTTAGTGCAGTATCTGAACCCTTGACGGAAACCCCGTTTGCTGCTGCAGTTGCATTTGCTTCGCAAATAGACATTGCTGCTGATGATACGCCAGGATAGAGAGACTGGTTTACTGTAAAGAAATGCTGGTCGTTCTTAGGATTAACAGAGTAAATTATTCTGAACATTTTATATATTGCAAGCATCAGATATGTTGAAACTTCTCTTATCATAGAGTTGCTTTCTGTTTTCTGAAGAAGCGAAAATAATACATTAGTGGAATTAATAATAAGTTTTCTGTTGAATGAAGCCATGACACCGCCTGCAAGAATATGTTCCTTCTTTGACGGATCATGTTCGGGAATATCATCAAATGATATTTTCTTTCCTGCCGGTTCAGGTGATCTTCCTAGAAGATAATCGCATGATACATTATAATAATCTGCGGTTTTAACGAGAAACTCAAGTCCGCATTCTCTTATTCCTTTTTCGTAATGCGACAAAAGTGCTTGTGACACGCCAAGATCGGCAGCTGCTTTCTTTTGGCTGATATTGCGTTCTTTCCTTAAAAGAGTAATTATTCTTGGAAAGTCCGGATTCATCATGCCACCCCCTAATTTTGAATTCTACGTAAAGAAAATTATAATACACAAAGTATAAAAAGTAAATACCTTCAGTCAAAAAAAGTCGATTGGTGCAATAAAACATTATGTTATTTGGTTAAATTGTTGCATGAAATGTAAATTTACAGTTTATTTAAGAAATTAATTTTTGGTTATGATATAGTAAATATAAATATTTGGTACTTTCAGGACAAATTAATCTGAAAAAATAATAAGGAGATATACCAATTGAATAATAAAAGCCAGAACAGTATATTGATGATTATATCTATGATATTTGCAGTTGCATGGACAGTTCTTTCTTTGGTTTTCTGGAGTAATGACAATACCCATATATTAATAAAGATACTGAGTATCTTTATTGCAGTACTGAATTATTTTGTAGTTGCTGTAAGATTAATTCTTATGCTTAAAGCAAAAAAAGAAAAGGAAGAATAATTTTGTTCTTATCCCAAAAGCAGGGCTTAATAGATATTTTTCATGCAGCTATTTATTTTTGCAAATACAAGAGCAGGAATTTTGCTTAACTGAACTTAGTTCAGATTCAAGACCGGAATAAATAGCAAAAAGGAATGGAGATTAATATGAAGGGTTACAGAATAAGTATAATCAGGCACGGTAAAACCGATGCCAATGAAAATGGAATGTATATCGGAAAGACTGATCTTCCTTTGTCCGATGCCGGAAGAAAAGAACTTGAAGAAATGTATGAAATGCATGAATACCCAAAGGTTCAGAAGGTATATACAAGTCCTCTTTTAAGAGCAATTCAGTCAGCTGAAATTCTGTTTCCAGATAGGGAAACCGTAATTGTCGATGACCTTCAGGAAATGGATTTCGGTGCATTTGAAGGACTTGGAATAGATCAGCTTATTACCCTAGACAGCTATAAGAAATGGCTCAAGGGCGGGCTAGATAATCCTCCGCCGAATGGCGAAAGCCTGAGGAACATGATGGTAAGGTGCTATACTGCACTTAATCAGGTTATACTTGATATGATGGATCAGGGGATAACTCATGCAGGTGTTGTTACTCATGCAGGAATTCTTATGAATATGATGTCATGCTTCGGACTTCCTAAAATGAAGCCGATGGAATTTGCCTGCGGAGTAGGAGAGGGATATGAAATACTTGTTTCTGCTATGATGTGGCAGAACGGATATACATTTGAAATACTCGGTAAAATTCCTGGATACGGCGGAGTAGGAATAAACGATGCGGGAGAAGAAATCTAGAAAGATTTTTATAAATTATACTACACAGCTTTACAGGTTACACTTAAACTATTAGAAACAGAAAGCAGGACAGCTGATATGAAATTCTTGGAATTGAAGCAGGAGGCAATAAAATTACTTTCTAATTGCTGGGCTGAGGCATGTATTGTAAGTATAATATTAATGTCATTTGTTGCAATTTTTCTTTCTGCAGGATATTTTATTTATGCTGTATTGATTTATTTGGGTGAGGCGTCTGGAAGCTATAAAGATGTAATTTTTTCAGGTAATGTTTATTATATCGCCGGACTAATTTTCAGGTTTATTGTATGTTATATATTCATGTCACCTGTTCTGAGTGGAAAATCCTATTGTTTCCTTCAGGCAGTCAAGGGTCAGATTGTACCTATCAACTGCATCTTCAGCTGTTATGCGTCAAGGGGAATATTTGTCAAATCTTTAAAAATAAGAATTCTTACGGATTTAAGAAGAGCAGTAGTACTTATTCCTGTTTTACTAGGCGTTGTTTTTGAGATTGATATGCTTTTACATATTTTCAAAAATAACATATGGGGAAAGATGGAGGTTTTTTCTGCTGTCGGCTGTATTGTGATAATTGTTTCACTTATAATCCTGTATACTTTGTATTCATCAAGATATACAGCTGTTCCATATATATTTGTAAGTAATCCTGACGTTAATTCGGATAAAATAATTAAACAAAGCCTTGAGTATGTTAAGGAAAACAATTTTAGGCTTCTGAAACTTAAATTATCATTTCTGGGATGGCTTGTCCTTTGCATTTTGATTTTTCCACTCATACTGGTTCTGCCTTATTACTGCATGACACTTGCATTGGCAGTAAACAATATTATAACAGAGCCACAGAAAAAAGATAACGATAATGATATGGATACGGAGGAAATGTCTGTTGTTAGAGGCTGATAATTCAAGAACATTAGAATTTGTTGTTTCTGACAGCGATGCAGGACAGGATGCTGGTGCTTTCCTTAAAAGAAAAGGTGTTTCACGAAGATTAATAACAAAGCTTAAAAGAGTTCCTGACGGTATATGCTGCGACGGAAAGCATATAAGGGTTATTGATATAGTGAACCCAGGCAGTGTTATCTCCATAAGACTTGAAGATGATAAAAAGCTGGAACCAAACGGAAACCTGTCTGTGCCTGTTTTTTTTGAAGACGAAGATGTAATTGTATTTAACAAACCTGTAAACATGCCTGTACATCCGTCTATAAAACATCAGGGTGATACACTTGGGAACTATTTTTCCTATCTTTATCCTGACCTAACTTTCAGACCTGTCAACAGGTTGGACAGGGATACATCCGGACTTTGTGTTGTTGCGAAAAATGCTCATAGTGCCAACAGATTGCAGTCATCTGTAAATAAGGTATACTATGCTGTCGTATGCGGGATTCCACCTTATGAGGGCAGGATTGACGCTCCTATTGCAAGAACTGCGGAATCAATAATTCTTCGTGAAGTCAGGGAAGACGGGCAGAGGGCTGTCACTGACTATACTATTATAAAAAATAATGAGAAGTATTCGCTTGTAAAGGTTATTCTGCAGACAGGCAGAACCCATCAGATAAGAGTTCATTTTGCATATATCGGTTACCCGCTTGCAGGAGATGATATGTACGGCGGAGATGTAACTGACACAAAAGTACAGGCTCTTCACTGCGGTGAAGTTACGTTTGTTCATCCTGTTACAGGGAAAAAAATACGACTCACTTGTGATATAAGAGATGACATGAAACGACTTACGGATTGTAATGTTACTGCTTTGTAACCATAAATAATAGCTTGTCCTGACAGAATAAAGAAATTATCTGTTTAAATACAACAGATAAGGCAAGGATATCTAACTTAAGTCTATGTTAAATAGCAATACAAAATTATTCTATAATGAATATTATAGAAATTAAGGGCTATTAGCCCAGTTTTATTAAGCAGATTGTATAATAATGATTTTTTTGTTTTGTGCAGACAACCAAAATAAATTAACAAATTGTGACGTTGTCCTTCAAAAGCTTGATTTTTCGGTACACCGCTGTATAATAATACATGTGTTACTGTTTTGTAACTCTTTTATCTGATATTTAACACATTGAAATAATACAATGAAATTTGAGGAAGGAGATGTTTTAATGAGCGGACAGCGTCGTAGTAATGACGTTATTCCGAATGATACCGCTTTTGATCAGATTTCTGATCTATCAAAAAAAGTATTCGGACGTTTCGAAAAAAACATGACTAATCTTGGGTCACGTATTTCAGAAATTACAGTAGATACATTAAAAAAGATCAGTTTAAATATTGTTAGATTATATAAAAAGTCCAGAAATTCGAGTATCTTAAATTCTGCTGAGGTTTTATCTTCAATCAAAGCAGCTGTAGCAAGGACTTTAGAAAATGCTGTTGAGTTTGTAGATAGAGCATTCAAGTTTATTGGAAGATACTCAGGGAGAGTAAAAAAATATGGATTTGCCGAAGCAACCAGACTTCAGGCAAGCGATATCGCATCTTATCTCAGAAGAACAAAGCGTATTTACAGTACAATAATAAACTATTCTGTCCCTGTTGTTGCAATTATTTTGCTTGTAAATATTATATCATATACTAAATCCATAGATTACGGCGTTTCAGTTGAATGTAACGGTCAGGAAATCGGAGTTATTTCAACAGAGGATACTCTTAATGAAGCTCAGAAGGTTATTGCTGACAGAGTTACATATTACGATACTGGCAGCGAAGTATATGTCACAGCAAAGCTTTCTATAAAGCCACTTACTTCAAACGATGAAGTTTTGGATGAAATAAAGCTTGCTGACGCTATCGAAAATCAGATTCCTGATATTGCTGAAGTACAGAGTGGGGAAGTTGATCCGAACGCTGTTGTGTCTGGTATGAACAATGTTTCTGAAACTAATAAAGTAATAGCTTATCCAGTAATTGTTGATGGTGAAACGATCGGTGCTGTTTCTGATTATGACAAGATTGAAAATACAATCAATGAGATTAAGGAACAGTACGAAGAAGATTCTGTTGTTGAAGTTGATTTTGATAAGCAGCTTGAATATGGATATGAGCAGTATGTTAATCCTGATGACATTGTAGATCAGGATGAGATTATTGATAAAATCACTGGTGTTGAGTCCGAACCTGTATATTATGAGGTTCAGCAGGATGACACACCTTGGGACATTGCAATGAGCAATGATATGTCTGTTGATGAACTTAAGGATTGTACAGCAACATTTAACGGGGATATCGTTGAAGATATAACTGAAGACTTTCAGGTAGGAACAATGATTCAGCTTAGTGCTGAAGTCCCTTACCTTGAACCTGTTGTAAAGAAAGAATTAACATACAGCCAGGTTATCGATTATGAGATAATCAAGAATGAAGATGATTCTCTTTACAAGGGCGATTCTGTTGTTGATGTAAAGGGTGTTGAAGGCGAAAAGCAGGTTCATGCATTTGTCACATACAAGAACGGAAGCGTTATTGATGTCGATGTAATTGATGAAAAGGTTATTTCCGAGCCTGTTACAAAGGTAATGAGAGTCGGAACAAAGCAGCCAAAGACTCCTGTAAGCACTGGATCAGGCGGATCAGGCAATTACTTCTGGCCGGTAGCTGGCGGATATATTTCAGCTTATATGGGCGACGGAAGAGGTCATAAGGGTATAGATATTGCAGCTCCTTACGGAACTCCTATTTATGCAGCAGATAGCGGAACTGTTACAAAGTCATCAACAGGATGGAATGGCGGATACGGAAACATGATTACAATCAGCCATAACGATGGAAATGTTACTGTTTATGCTCATCAGAGCAGCCTTGCAGTAAGCTATGGAGATTACGTTGTTGCAGGCCAGCTTATTGGATATGTTGGATGCACAGGAGATTCATCAGGTAACCACCTCCACTTTGAAGTTAAGTATAACGGACAATATAATAATCCTACAGATTATGTAACTCAATATTAATAAACAATCAGGACCGGAAGAAAACTTCCGGTCCTCTATTTTTGCATATAAAAAAATAAAAGGCACACGTTCATGCAACTGAACGTGTGCCTTTTATAATTAATGCTTGATTTTATGATCTGATTTCTGCTCCGAGTTTAGCAAGTTCCTTAAGTGAACGTTTCATTGCGGCATCTGCCTGTTCATCAGTGAGTGTGCCGTCATGTGAACGCATTGAAATTGAAAATGCTACTGATTTCTTGCCATCAGCAATCTGCTTGCCCTTGTATACGTCAAACAGTGTGATTTCTTCAAGAATAGCGCCAACGCCAGTCTTGATTGCCTTTTCAAGTGTGGCAACAGGCGTTGTATCATCACATACGAGTGCAAGGTCACGTGCTGTTGCAGGGAACTTAGGAAGTGGCTTGTAAGTCTTTTCAATTGTGGAAACACTCATCATTTCAGGAATGTTTACTTTTGCGCAGTAAGTCTTGACATCAATATCATAGTTTTCAGTAACTTCAGGGTGGAGTTCACCGAGAATTGCAAGCTTTAAGCCATCCTTTATAATCATTGCACAACGTCCCTTGTGGAAAGCGTCTGCTTCTGCAAAATCCTCTGTGCTTGTGCAGGCTGTAACGTCATAGTCCTTTACACCCATTATGTCAAGCAGTTCTGTGATAACTCCCTTGATATCATAGAAATCAACACCGTCTCCATACATACCTACAGAAAGACGTGCTGGTTCATTCGGAAGAATTTCTCCGTCTACAGGAAGATATTCATTTCCAAGTTCAAAAAGACAAGCAGACATATTTCTGTTGTTGTAGTTTCTTGAAAGAACTTCACACATTGATGGAAGTATGGTAGTTCTCATAACAGATGTGTCTTCACCGAGTGGGTTTGTGATTGTAACTGTCTTTCTGAGAGTGGAGTCTGCAGGAAGTTTGATCTTATCAAAATACTTTGGAGAGATGAATGAGTATGTCGTGATTTCAGTTGCACCGAGAGCTGTCATTGTGTTCATAATCTTTCTTGCATAAATCTGTTCAGGTGAAAGACTTGCCTGTGCAACACCCTTGATAATAGTTTTTGGAATGTTGTTGTAGCCGTAAATTCTTGCAACTTCTTCAGCTATATCAGACTTGCACTCAATGTCAATACGGTTATGAGGAGCATATGCCATGCCGTTTTCAACTTTGAAGCCAAGCTTATTGAGGATAGTTACCATAATATTTTCAGAAATAGATGTGCCGAGAAACTTGTTTATCCAGTCTGGATTAAATTCAACTCCATGTGGAGTTTTGTCGGAATGGTCAGCGTCAATGATACTGCCGACAACTTCACCGCAGCCAAGAAGTTCAACAAGTTCAAATGCTCTCTTCAGTGCAGGAAGAGCGTTGTAAGGGTCAAGACCCTTTTCAAAACGTGCAGAAGCATCGGTTCTCATGCCAAGAGTCTTTGCAGTTGTTCTTACAGAAGCGCCGTTAAAGCATGCTGATTCAAATACAACATCAACAGTATCGTCCATGATTCCGCTGTATTCGCCGCCCATGACACCGGCAACAGCTACAGGTTTGTCTGCATCTGCAATAACGAGCATCTTTTCGGAAAGCTCTCTTTCTATGCCGTCAAGTGTAGTAATCTTTTCGCCCTGCATTGCATTTCTAACGTTAATTTCAGCTTTGTTGATATAGCGGATATCAAATGCATGCATTGGCTGGCCATATTCAAGCATTACAAAGTTTGTAATGTCAACAAAGTTGTTGATTGGACGAACACCGCTTGCTCTGAGTCTTTCTCTCATCCAGCGAGGTGAAGGACCAACCTTGACGTTCTTTACAACACCTGCAATATATCTTGAGCAAAGCTCTGTGTTCTGGACATTAACCTTGAGCATTGTGTTTATATCTTCCCCGTTGCCCTTGAATGAAGGTTCCTTAACAGTAATTGGCTTGTCAAATGTAGCATGTGCTTCCTGTGCAAGACCTATAACTGAAAGACAATCAGGGCGGTTAGAAGTGATTTCAAATTCAACAGAAGTATCATTGAAACCAATTGCTTCCATGACATCTTGTCCTATCTTGATAGGCTCACAACCCTCTTCATCTTTGAGAATGAAGATACCATCTGCAATAGCGTATGGGAAATCATGAAGTGATAGTCCAAGTTCATCAAGTGAACAAAGCATACCGTTTGATTCAACTCCACGGAGCTTGCCCTTCTTGATTTTAACTAATCTCTTTTCCTTACGGTCGATAACTGTTGCACCGTCCATAGCAACAGGAACGAGGTCACCACAGTTTACGTTAGGAGCACCTGTAACAATCTGCAATGGTTCGCCATTGCCAGCAGGGCCTACATCAATCTTGCAAATTACAAGGTGTGTTCCCTCAATAGGAACAGGCTGTTCGAGAACCTTACCGACAACAACGTTCTTGATGTCCTCGCCCTCAATATCATAGCGTTCAACTTTTGAACCGCTTAAAGTCATTTCAGCACAGAACTTCTTGACATCTGCACCAGTGTCTATATAGTCACTTAACCATCTTAATGATAGATTCATTTATAAATAACCTCCTGTGATTTTTTATCGTACATTTGCTTTCTGTAAGCTTAGGCTTCTTTTTTCATTAAGCTGATATATAAAATTATCATGTTCGTTTTTAAATAAAACGAATTGCTTAACTTGAATTGTCAGCTTTTTTCCGGCAAACGTATATACAACAAATTGCGCACCGTCATAAATCCAATTAGTTCTATGATATATTGTTTTTGCGTCCTGTATATCGCTATATTTTATCAACAACATACTGCTAGGAACATAGAAATAATCATCAAGCAAACAGAATGATTTAAATTTAAACTCTGCATTCATAGCCTGTGTGCATAAATCCGAATAATTTCTTGGTTCCATTTCATAAAACTGATTAATAAAAGCAGTGTATTTTTTATATTCTTTTTTTATAAGAAAATAAAGTAAAGCAGCATCCAAAGCTAAAGTAATAACTATATATGTTATTGAAACAAAACCACTTTCAAATGCTAATGGTATCCAAAAGGTAAACATACCATACGCAAATAATAAGCCTAAATCAATTAAAACGGCTTTAACAATATTTCTTTTAAGAGCCGTACGACTTTCTATAATAAAAATACTGTCCTCAAATTCTTTAAAATATGCTTCGTCCATAGTATCCCGTCCTTTTATAAATCAGAACTGATTTAAGAATCTGACATCGTTCTCATAAAGGAGACGCATATCACTGATTCCGTATCTCCTCATAACAATTCTTTCAAGTCCCATACCGAATGCAAAACCGCTGTAAACTTCAGGATCAATTCCGCAGCCTTCAAGTACCTTAGGGTGAACCATTCCCGCACCAAGAAGCTCAATATAGCCCTCACCCTTACAAAGAGAACAGCCTGTCCCGTTACAGTTGAAGCACATAACGTCAACTTCAGCAGATGGTTCTGTATAAGGGAAGTGATGAGGTCTTAATCTTATTTTGCAGTCTTCACCGTAAAGATGCTTCATAAGAAGGTCAAGTGTTCCGCTGAGGTCGCTCATTGTAATACCCTTGTCAACAACAAGTCCCTCAATCTGATGGAAAAGAGGTGAGTGTGTTGCATCAACCGTATCAGAACGGTAAACACGGCCAGGAGAAATGATTCTTATTGGTGGCTTTGTTTTTTCCATTGTTCTTATCTGAACGCTTGAAGTCTGTGTTCTGAGTAAAACATTGTCGTTGATATAGAATGTATCTTGTGTATCACGTGCAGGATGGTGTTTAGGCATATTGAGTGCCTCAAAGCAATAGTAGTCTGTTTCAACTTCCGGACCGTCAACAACAGTAAAGCCCATGCCGAGGAATATTTCCTTGACTTCGTTCAAAACTGTTGTGAGTGGGTGGAGGTTTCCAAGATTACGTGTCTTTCCAGGAAGAGTAACGTCTATAGTTTCCTCTGCCATACGCTTTGCAGCAAGCTCTGATTTAAGCTCCCTTATTGTTTCAGATATTTTGTTTTCAATATCCTCTCTTACTTTGTTTGCGAGTTGTCCGATAACAGGACGTTCCTCTGCTGAAAGCTTTCCCATCTGCTTTAAAATAGCAGTAAGCTCTCCCTTTTTGCCGAGAAACTTAACACGCAGGTTTTCAAGATTAACCATATCCTTGCAAGAAGCCAGTTCCTTTTCTGCCAGCTTTTCAATCTGTAACAGCTGTTCTTTCATTTGAATAACCATTCCTTTCAATAACAAATATATATTTAATGTTGATAATTTTCAACAATTACAGGCTTTTCTTTTTTGTTAAGTTCAATCAGTTCAGTGATTTTTATATATGGATTAAAATATCTTGCTTTTCCTTCTGTCCTATTGTTCCAGTTGACTGCCTGTTTAGGACAGCTATGAATACATCCAAGACAATGTTCACAGTGGCCGTTAAATGTAATCTTACCGTCCTTGAGAGTAATATTACCCTGCGGACAAATCTTTTCACAGATACCACAGCCTGTACAATCTTCTGATACAGTAAGTTTACTGCTGCATTTTTCAGGATTACTCAACGGATAGAGAGACTTTATAAAAGGATTCAATGGGGTAGATATTGCAAAGTTTTTCTTCATATGCGCTTTGAAATTTCTTCTGCACATAAATTTATATTTTTTTCTGACTTTTGTTGCATTTCAGGAGTATTATTAACTTTAAAAGAAATATTGTAGTTCTCTACACATTTAATTATCCTTCCGTAAGTAACATGTAGACCTTTTATTTTCATAATATTTTCAACAAGTCCCATAATGCCTACGATTGTTCCGCCGTATGTTACAACAGTGAATATATATGCATTTTTGTTTGTGATTTCAAGTTCATTCAGAAACTTCTCAACAGAATTAGGAAGCCCCCAGCAATAGCATGGAAAAACAAAACCAATTACATCATCATCGCATTTTTCGTTTCTAATAAGCATAGACTTTATTTCTGCACCGATTTTCTGAGCAATTTTCTTAGAGGTATAAAGACTGTTGCCTGTTGATGAAAAACAATAGATCGTAGCCATATAAAATCCTCCTGTTATGTCATTATTAAATTTCATTAAAAAAGCCTTGTCCTGCTGTATAACAGGACAAGGCATAACCTTGCTTAACCACCCATTAAAAAGGACTGACATCCCCCTGACTTTAACGCAGTCATACGTTTCTGCCTACTTATAAAATTGTTCAGCAGAACCACTCGTGAGTGAAATTCATTGCACCTAAGCATAGGAAAGCTTTCAGCATATGCTTTCTTCTCTGGATATGCAGACTAGTTGCACTTACTGTACTCAGTCAAAATGTTTTATTGTGATAATATTATAATAATATTATATACGGGTTAAAATATTTTTGCAAGTGTTTTTAGTGGTTGAATAAAATTTTTTGTTATATTTATAAGAAAATGCATATGCTGTAGTACAATACTGTTGATTGCTTTTATAAAAACAAGTCAATTTTGTATAAGCGCTTCTCTAAAAATGGAAAATAAACCTGACGTTAAAACAACAAGCTTATTTATGCTTACAGTATTATCACAATATACATATAAAAATTATATTTCAAGTGTTTCTTTAGGTTGTAAAAAAAAATAAAATATGTTATACTAATTAAAAATAAATAATACTAAAGTTCAGCCATTTGCCCTTAAATAAATATTTATTTTAACACTGAAATGGTTGTTGTAAGGAGTAATTTATGGATATATACGCAGAACAGTTGGTTTCGAAAAATACAGGCAGCGATGTAACACTTAAAAAGGCAGGCGTTATCGCAGTGATGGTAATTTTAGTTGTTGGTCTGGTAGTTTTTCTTTCATGGCTTTTTCCTATAAATGTTGCACTCGGCATACTTGTTTGCTACGGTGGTTTTTATATTATGTCAGGATTGGGTGTTGAATATGAATACCTTGTTACGAACAAGGATCTTGATATTGATAAAATTATGGGAAAAAGAAAAAGAAAGAGACTTATCAGCATTGATATATCAACAATAGAGAAGTTTGGGAAGCTGGAAAATGCAGAGGATGTTCCTGACGGAACAACACTTGTTCTTGCAGGATCAAATGCAGGTGAAGATGATTATTTTGCAGATTTCAAGCACTCATCACTTGGTAATGTAAGGTTAGTCTTTACTCCTAATGAAAAAATACTTAATTCAATTAATGCTTCACTTCCAAGACTTATTAAAATGCAGAAATAATATTTTTGCAGTCGATTCAGCAATGGATTACGAAAGGGTATTTAGTTATGGTTACAGGAGTACATTTTATAGAGATTAAAAGAATAAAGGAAAGCATGGAAAATCCAAAATTCCTTTCCAGGTTATTTTCGCCACAGGAGCTTAAATTCCTGATGGGACGTCATTTCAGTCCAGCTGCAGTAGCAGAATCGTATTGCGCAAAATGTGCTTTTATCAAGGCGATGGGTGTTGGTTACAGAACTTGTCGGATGAATGAGATATCAGTGTTGTCTGACTATATGGGTTCGCCTTATATAAGCGTTTCAGGTAATACAAAAATGAAATTTGCAGCAAAGAAATGTCATATGACTGTCAGTGTATCACATACCAGAATGTTTGCAACCGCTTCAGTAACTTTTTTCCAAAACACATAATTATATAATCTCTACTTCCTGAGTAATGATGAAAGGAGATATGCTTTCTGCAATAATGGAAAGCATAGTTTGAAAATGTACTTTCCAACTCCCCGACAAATGAAATCCATTGAAAAAGCCTCCGATGAGGCGGGAATATCATACCTTGAACTAATGGAAAATGCAGGTGCAAAAGCTTCTGCCATTATTGCTGATATCCTGAAAACGTCTTCAGGCAAAGAGGTACTTATTCTTGCTGGGTCAGGAAATAACGGTGGAGATGGGTTTGTTATTGCCCGTAATCTTTCTGATGAAGGGTATAGTGTTCTTGTTGTCATTACAGATAAGGAGCCGTCAACAGAGCTATCTTTATATGAATACTGCAAGCTTGCAGGACAAAACGGAGTTGATGTTCTTAATCTCAATGATAATATTGAGATGGTGTTTCAGAAATTTCTTTCCGCTTCAGTTATAGTTGATGCTGTTTTTGGTACAGGTTTTCATGGGGAGCTTCCTCCTGCATTGAAGGCTTGCTTTTCATATGCTTCAAGATGTCAGGGAATAAAAATTGCAATTGATGTGCCGTCAGGAGGCAACTGTCTGACAGGTGAAGTGGCAGAAGATATATTAAAAGCTGATATAACCATTACTTTTGGATTTATAAAATTTGGTATGAATCTTTATCCGCTTAAAGAAAAATGCGGAAAGATAATCTGTGCAGATATAGGAATTCCTGATCAATGTGTTGGAGTATGTGAAAATATTGCCGAGAACCTTGATTTTGACAGCGTAGGGGATATAATTCCGCCTAGGAAAGCTGATTCTCATAAAGGAACTTTCGGCAAGCTTCTTAATATTGCAGGAAGTGCAGATATGAGCGGTGCGGCTGTGCTGTCCACACTTGGAGCTTTGCGTTCCGGTGCAGGACTTGTAAAGCTGTGCTCAACTGAAAAGGTAGTTGACAGGACGGCAACAGCTGTTTATGAATGTACATTCCTTACATGTAAGGAAAATGCATGCGGTGCTGTAAGTTCATCGGAAAGCGACAGGATTACAGAAGAATGCCTGAAGAACACTGCTGTTACCATTGGTTGTGGGCTGACAAATTGTAATGATACAAAAAATATAGTTGAAGCTATTATCAATTCGGCAGAATGTCCCATTATTTTGGACGCTGACGGAATAAACTGTATAGCTGATAACATAGATATAATAAAGAACACAAAGAACAAGCTTATTATTACTCCTCATCCGGGAGAGCTTGGACGTCTTCTCGGCAAGTCTGCTAAAGAAACCGCAAAGGACAGATATTCCGCTGCAGTTGAATTAAGCTCTGTTTATAAAATAATTGTTGTTGCAAAGGGTGTGCCTACAATTGTTGCAGGCGACGGGAAAGTATATGTTTGCAGAACAGGAAATTCAGGGCTAAGCAGAGGCGGAAGCGGTGATGTGCTGACAGGGATAATCGGAGCACTTGTGGCTCAGGGAATAAATCCACTTGAAGCCGCAGCTGCTGGTGTGCTGATTCACGGAAGATGTGCCGAAAGAGTTGCGGAGAGGACATCCATGCTCGGAATGCTCCCGACAGATGTAATAAATGAGCTGCCTTATGTGTTCGGAGAACTGAATTGTGAGAACAGGTATTTCTGATTTATATATTCCATTCTATTGCAATTGAGCATTGTTCTGATTTGGATTTTCTCTCACTGACGGTTATTCTGTTTATCAGAAAGGTGAGCGCCCTTCGGTTCAGAATTAATTTATTAGTATTTATATATTCATTGAAAGCATCGGGATCGATGCTTTTTTCTTTTTCTCTGGAACAATTGTCAGAGAGCATTTGCCTTTTTTTAATTAATACATCATATTCATGTGAGTAGCCTTCGGACATTTCTTTGAGCAAGGTGCTGCTGACGGATTGTGCAAGAATGTTGTCAAGCTTTGTTCTGATTTCTGATATTCTTCTATTAATACTGTTTATTTCAGATCTGGTTTGAGAGTTTTCTTTTTTTGAAGTACAGCTATGTATTATTTTTTCAAGAATGTCTTTATCAGGGGTGAAACCTTTCATAAATTCAGAAACAGCAAACATAATGGTATCATCAAGATCCTGTTCATATATTTTATGCTGTGAGCAGCCTTTTCCTCTTTGATGAGATGAACACCTGTATGCCCATCTGCCATTTGTCATGTACGGATGTGCAAGCTTTCCGCCACATTCCTTGCAATAAATCAAGCCGGTGTATCTGTGTTCTGATTTCCCGTTTTGTGAGCATAGTGCAGAGTCTTCATATCTGTTTTTTCGGAGAATCTGTACACGTTCCCACTCCTCCTCCGATACATATGCATAAACAGCATTTTTATGCTCAAATACATCCTCACCTTCGTTTTTAGGAACAGTACGTCTGACGTGCATCCTGAGTCTGCTCCATCTCCTGCAAAGTAGAGTTCCTTTATATGTAGGGTTTACAAGTATATTTCTTACACTGTTGTAGTCAAATGGCTTTCCACTTCGTTTGTAAAAGCTGTGTGAATTCAACTCAACAGCAATGGCCTGTGCGCCCCAGCCTTTTAGTGCAAGCTCCCAAATCAGAGAAACAACATTTTTTTCTTCAACGCATATGTCAAGCTTGCCATCACCAATCATTCTATATCCATATGGTGCTTTTGAACCCATATACTTTCCTTGTTCAGCTTTCAGAATACAGCTTTTGCGAATTTTTTCACTTGTAAGACGAGGGAACATTCCATCAATTAGCTGTTTTGCTGATGATTGCAGATATGCAGGCAAAGTTGAATCATCACTGCAATAGCTGTCATCAAGGCCTATGATAGTAACGCTGTTTTTTCTGCATAACTCAACAAAATTAAGAAAAATCAAGCTGTCTCTTGCAAGTCGGCTTGTATCAGTAACAGTAATAATATTACAAAGCTTTTCTTTAGCATAATTCTGTATCCTTCTGAATCCTGGGCGGTTGGCTGTAGTGCCAGTAATGCCATCATCAAAAATAGTATCAACGATATCATAGCCATTCTTTTTTGCCCAGTTAGTAAGTCTGTCAATCTGATTTTTTATGGAAAGACTGTTATCACAGCTTTCTTTGTCATCATCCATGCTTGATAGTCTTGCATATAGCACTACTCTCACGCTACCCCACCCTTTTCATATGGTTTTTCATCAGCATTTTGATTGAGTTGTTCAAAAAGCAAAATAAGAATTTTTTTGTCTGTTTCGAGCATATTATCATAAGAAAGTTCTGTTCCGTCTGGACGGACATTGCTGTAAGTAATTATCATGTCAAGCCATCCTTTCTGGTTTACTTGGTAAAGTCTACTCACAGTATGTCCATATTAGAACAGTGAATTTGCAGAATTATTGATATGATTAGGCAAAATATTATTTGAATTATAAATAAATTTTAATAAAACATATTTTTTGACAGTTATTTTAATATGTAATATACATATTACTTTAATATTTGTGTATATTATTAAGCAGTTTAAAAGATAAATCCTTCTGGTATTAGTATTGTTTTTATCAGAATGTCGTATGTATTTTGCTGACGTAAAGCCGCCCAAAACATCACGAAAGGAGATATGCTTTCTTTCAGGAAGCATAAATAATTATGAGTAATCAAAAATTCAAGCCGTTCGTCCCAGCTGAAAAAGTAATGCCGGAGTTCACGGCTATGTCAATTGTAGTCGGATGTCTGCTGTCAGTTTTATTCGGCGGGGCAAATGCTTATCTAGGGCTTAAAGTCGGAATGACTGTATCTGCATCAATTCCTGCGGCTGTTATTTCAATGGGCATTATCCGAGTTATTCTCAGACGAAATTCCATATTGGAAAACAATATGGTTCAGACAATAGGATCTGCTGGTGAATCTGTTGCCGCAGGTGCAATTTTCACAATGCCTGCACTTTTCATGTGGGCATCAGAGGGCATTGCAAGTGAGCCTTCATTAATTGAAATAGGTCTTATTGCTCTTTGCGGTGGTATCCTCGGTGTAGTATTCATGGTACCTCTCCGTAAAGCTCTCATTGTTGAGGAACACGGAAATCTGCCTTATCCGGAAGGCTCTGCTTGTGCAGACGTACTTATAGCCGGAGAAGAGGGTGGTACAAGCGCAAAGATTGTTTTTTCAGGACTCGGAATTGCGGCTTTGTATAAGTTCATAGCTGACGGAGTGAAGCTTTTTCCTAGTGAAGTTGATTATGCCGTTCCGGCATATAAGGGTAGTGCAATTGGTATTGATGTTCTCCCTGCTTTGTCAGGAGTAGGTTTCATATGTGGTGCAAGAATATCATCTTATCTTTTTGCAGGCGGAGTTCTTGGCTGGTTCGTTCTTATGCCGATGATTGCGCTGTTTGGAAGTGACCTAGTAATTTACCCTGCAACAATTTCTATCGGAGAGCTTGTTGCTGAAAAGGGTGCATGGGGACTTTGGTCGAACTATATCAGATATGTTGGCGCTGGAGCTGTTGCAGCAGGCGGAATTTTAAGCCTGATTAAATCTCTTCCTACAATTATCCGTACTTTCAGAGATGCAATAAAAGGACTTAGAAAAGGTTCAGATATTGATGAAAGCATACGCACAAACAGAGATATCAGCATGAAGGTGCTCCTTTTAATCCTTGTAGTTATTGCACTTATCATGTGGCTTGTTCCTGTAATTCCTGTTAATCTGCTTGGCGCAGTAATCATTATTTTGTTTGGATTCTTTTTTTCAACAGTTTCTGCAAGAATGGTAGGTTTAATCGGTTCATCAAACAACCCTGTTTCAGGAATGGCAATAGCAACAATGCTCATTGCAACTCTCATCCTTAAGGCAACTGGAAATACGGGTTCAGCAGGAATGATAGGAGCTATTACAATCGGTTCAATTATCTGTATCATTGCGGCTATTTCAGGTGATACTTCACAGGACCTTAAAACAGGTTATCTCCTTGGAGCAACTCCTAAAAAACAGCAGATAGGTGAGATTATCGGAGCAGTTGTTGCGGCATTGTCAATCGGAGGTATTATGTATCTTATGAATGCCGCATGGGGATTTGGTTCTGCAGAAATTCCTGCACCTCAGGCAACACTTATGAAGATGGTTGTTGAAGGGGTTATGGATGGAAATCTTCCTTGGAATCTAGTTTTAGTAGGAGTATTCACGGCAATTGTTGTTGAAGTTCTCGGTATACCTGTACTTCCGTTTGCAATTGGCCTTTACCTTCCGATACACCTTTCAACACCAATTGTACTTGGCGGACTTGTCCGGCTTTATATTCAAAAGAAGAAAAAGCTGTCTGAAGATGAAAAGAAAAAAGCAGTTGAAAATGGAATTTTGTATGCATCAGGACTTATTGCCGGTGAGGGACTTATCGGAATATTGCTTGCAGTACTTGCAGTTATCACTGTCAACGGAACAACAATTGCTCAGTTTGTAAACATTTCATCAAAGGTTTCACTTGGCAACATCGGTGGATTAATTTTCTTTGCATTGATTCTTGCTTCAATACTTGGTTTTTCACTTAAAAGCTATAAGAGAAACAACTAATGTTAAACAGACACATCATACTATACAGAGATGATGTGTCTGTTTTTACGGATAATATAAAAAGGCAATAGAAGGGAATAATAAGATAATGAAAAGAGAAGTAAATTTTCTCGACTATATACCTGTATATAGCAGCTCTTGTTCATCTCATACTGATGAAAACGGAAATATAGTTGTTGATATGCTCCATAAGGGATTTTACAATAGGATTGCCCAGAAGATTTTCAAAAAGCCTGCTGTATCACATATATCCCTTGATAAATTCGGTGGATTTATATACAAATCGATTGACGGAAAATGCAGTATATTTGATATAAGCTCTTTTGTCAATATTAAATTCGGAGAAGAAGCTGAACCTCTTATTGAAAGACTTGTCAAGTATATGACAATATTAAAAAACAATGGTATCATTGACCTTAAAAAGAAACCAAGGCAAAATAAATAAATTATAAAACCGTTAAATATATTTAAGACAGGAGGATTTTCAATGCCATTATGGCTGATCGTTATAGGAATTATGCTTTTTGCAGCCGCTACATCGGTACTATATGTGTGGGGAATGAAAAAGTCGTTTGACCAGCGGCAGAAGCTTGCTAATATTCTTTATAATAAATGTGCAAACAAGGTACTTGCTGCATTCAAGAAGAATGATAGTCTTTCTTCAAGTGATATAGAAAAAATTATTGCTACAGTAAAGGCATCTGAGTTTTACAGCAGACAAAAGGCTGTAATTCAAAATCCTAAAACTTATTCAAAAATGCTCAGTGAGAAAATGTACACAGAAAAGCTCATTTCAAAAGATATTAACGGCAGTTCAGTAAGATATATCCCGGTCAGAAAATAAGAATACTAATTAAAATACCTCTTCTCACAATTCGGAGAACTGAACAGATAAGGCAGGGGACATAAGCCCTCTGCACATTGCCTAGTTAAAACTGATTGTGAAACGGAGGATTTTATTTTGAAAAAGTTTATTTGTGGTGTACTGGTTGCTTTGCTGATGGTTAGTCTGTGTGGGTGTGACCTGCTGAATAAGGTTACGAAAACAAAGACTCCGGACATGAATGTGCTATTTGAAAGTGATGCTAATATTACAGCAGGAGATATGAAAATAGTATCGCATATCAAGAGGTTCGGCAGCGGGTATTGGGAAATGGTTATTTCAGAACCTAAGACACTAACCGGCATGAAGATTACCTACAGCGACAATAAGGTAGCTGTATCTCTTGGAGATTTGTCATTCAGTATGGAAAAAGAAAATATCAATGATGAAGCAATTTTCAAACTGCTGTTTGATGCATTTGACCATGCGGCTGTTCAGGAAGAAATGAATCTTACCGAGTCAGAAGACGGACTTATGCTTGCAAGTCAGAATGGCGATGGAGTATATAGCCTCACATTTGATAAGGATACTGGAATTGTCAAGAAAATCGAACTTCCAACATATAACATTACTGCTGAACTCAGCAATTTTAAGCTGTTGACTGAAACTCCTGCTGAAACAACAGTCGCACCATATACAAGTGAAACTGCTTCAGAAAGTACATTGAATGCCATGGAAATCATGGATCTTCCTGCACAGGAAGTAATTGCAAGTCAAGAAACTATTGCAGAGAAAGAGGAACAACAGCAGGATACAGAATTCAGAATGTGGGAAACAGAATAGGCTTGTAAGCAAAAAAGCTGATACCGTAATTTAGCGGTATCAGCTTTAAGATTTTTTTATCATTATTGTGCAGTTGCAGCTATTACTCCTAATACCCAATTTATGATTGAAAGCACTATTCCGAGAACTGAAAATACCATTCCCACATTTGCCATTGAGCGCTTTGTTGAATGTGTTGCCTTTTTAGAATAAACGAATCCGAGCCCTGAAAGAAGAAGCCCTATAAGAGGAAGCAGAAGCGCAACAACAGTACCGAAGATGCCAAACAGTAACCCTGGAAGAGCCTTTTTACTTGTGTCAAAAGTATACACAGTAACAGGCATAATGTAGCCGCCGTTTGGATTGGTCGGAGGCAGCGGCTGGCAAAGTAGATTGATTATTTCATTAAGCTCGTCCTTATAAGCTTTCTTAACAGCAAAGCCATATGTACCTTCAAGATCCATTTCTCCGCCAAATCCGGAGTTAAGCCATGCTTCAATATGTAAAACCCCATTAAAATAGCTGTACTTTAAAAATCTTGGTGCAGTAAGGAACCCAGTTCCATCCCGTAAAATCTGTTCCCCTTTTTTCATTTTTGGCTTGAAACCACATTTTGTAATGTAGTCGTTCATTATATAATGAACAAAGTCATCTGGTTTGTTTAATACAATTTCATTTACGTATCTTGCCATGTTAATTTCTCCAATCTCTTTAATTAAATATTTTACCATATATTCAAGAAGGGAATTGTCCCTTCCGGAAGGTTAAGCCATGTCAGAAATAATCCAAATAAAATAACAGACAGAAAAATACCGATTGTTGAAATAATCATTCCGATGTTTGCAACGATTTTGTTAGGAGCTTCTGAACCTTTTTTTGAAAATATCAGGCCAAAGGCGTTTATGAAAATACCTAACAAAGGCACATAGAAACCCATGACAACACCAACCAGCCCCAACACAACAGATAAGATGCTTATCAGCATTGGGCTTACCTTTTTTTTATTATTGGGAATATCATAACTCCCATCAGGCTCACGCTGAGCTCTGGTGTTTTTCAATACATCCGAAAGGTGTTCAAGTTCTTGCTTGTAAGCTTTGCATAATCCTGAAAATGACTTACCATCCAAATTAAACTCTCTAGCTCCGTTTTTTAACCAAGCCTCAATATGTAGTATACCGTTCTGATATTCATATCTAAGTAATTTTGATACAAAGGGATTTACAGTTTTTGTTTTCCAGACTTTTTCTTTTCCAATGAATATTATTTCATATTTTTTTGTTCTGATATGCTCGTTGATCAGCTTAAACACAAAATCATCAGGCTTGTTAACAGTAATATCATTTATATATCTTGACAAAGCATCACTTCCTCTTAAAATTTAATTATATTAAATAATTATTGTTATGTAAACAAACCCAATAAAATTTGTATAATATAACAAAATTGTGCAGAAGATACAATCATTCTGCACAATTATTTTACTATTAAAAATCTTCATCCTCGTAATCATATGTATCAAGAACATTTTTGATTTCACTAAATGTATAGCCTTGTCTTACTAAAGCAGACTTGACTTTTCTTATGCCTTTTTCATCAGTAAGATATCGGGCATATTTTTTTTCAACAAGCTCCTTCAGCAGGTCAGATGAGCAATCTTCATACTTTTCAATTGCTTCTTCAATCAACTCATCAGATAAGCCTTTCATCCGCATTTCCTGACGGGCCTTATATTTTCCAGCTTTTTTCACTTCAAAAAGCTGGCGAGCAAGTCTTTCTGCATAACGCCTGTCATCTATGATTTTCTTAGATGCAAGGAAATTGCAGACATCAAGGCAAATTTGTTCATCATAGTTACGTTCAAGCTTTTTGTAAAGCTCTGTGAAGCTGTGATCACGAACAGAAAGAAGGTATAAAGCACGTTCTCTCGCTCTGCGCTTATCATTTGCATATACAATCTCATCAACGGCATTCTGCGGAAGATTCATGCCTTGCTTAAGATTATATTCAGACAAAACTTCGGCATTTATGTAAATTCTGCTTTCATCATCAAATATGACGCACCATGTACTGCCTTTAAATTTTTCTATAGTATCAATTTTCATTTATATGATGGCCTTTTACTTTACTGGTGTAAACTCTTCAAAATCGTCATCAGCATCAATAATAACATCTGCCTTAGATGGGATGATTTTGTCCTCATTATCACTTGCAGCAGCATTAGCAGCAGCCTTTACAGCAGCCGTCTTTTTGGTTTTCTTTGAAGAAACAGTAATGTTATCAGCATTCTGCTTTATCTTTTCTTCAACTTCCTTCATGATTTCAGGATTGTTCTTGAGATATTCCTTGGCATTGTCACGACCCTGACCTATCTTAATGTCATTATAGGAGAACCATGAACCGCCTTTTTGGATAATATTAAGATCAACAGCAAGGTCAAGAACTTCACCAGTTCTTGAAATACCTTCACCAAACATAATATCAAATTCACATTCCTTAAAAGGAGGGGAAACCTTATTCTTTACAACCTTACACTTGGTTCTGTTGCCAAGAACTTCGGAGCCATTCTTTATTGCCTCCACCCTACGGACTTCAATTCTTACAGAACTGTAGAATTTAAGTGCACGACCACCAGGTGTAGTTTCAGGATTTCCGTACATAACGCCAATTTTTTCACGAACCTGATTTATGAAAATAGCAACGCAGTTGGATTTTGAGATAACGGAAGTAAGCTTTCTCATAGCCTGTGACATAAGTCTTGCAAGAAGTCCAACGTGAGTATCTCCCATTTCGCCCTCAATTTCAGACTTTGTAACCATAGCTGCAACTGAGTCAAGAACTATACATTCAATTGCACCAGAACGTACGAGTGCTTCAGCAATTTCAAGAGCCTGTTCACCGCTGTCAGGCTGTGAAACGAGGAGGTTGTCAATATCAACACCAAGAGCCTTTGCATAAACAGGGTCAAGGGCATGTTCAACGTCAATGAAAGCTGCTTCACCGCCGAGCTTCTGAGCTTCGGCAATAATCTGAAGCGCAACGGTAGTCTTACCTGAGCTTTCAGGTCCATATATTTCAGTAATTCTTCCTCTTGGAACGCCGCCTATACCTAGAGCAAGGTCAAGAGTCATTGAGCCAGTCGGAATAAACTCAACATTATAATCCTTTGCCTGCCCCAGACGCATTACAGCTCCGGCACCATAAGCCTTTTCAATGTTGGCAATAGCAGCCTCAAGTGCTTTTTTCTTTTCTTCGGAGGTAACTTTTTTATAATTTATAATTTCCTTCTTTTTAGATTCAACCTTTGCCATAATGACAACTCCATTCCCGCAGAACAGCAATAATTTCCTTGAACCTCTGCGAAGATACAAGGTAAAATATATTTATAAATGCATAAAGAACAAAAGTGCTGTATATATTTTATCATTATATTCAAATTCTGTCAAGAGCGGATATGCAATTTATACTAACTGGTATATCAATAATTATTGCCTTTTTTTGTGAAACATGATATAATATTTTTATATGATTATTTAGAATTGTTATGAGGTAATTATAAGTGAAAAATAAATTAAAATATATATCTTTGATATTTTCAATACTGATTTCAGCTTGCATTTTTACATCCTGTACGGAAGTCAACGGCTCCGATTCATGGGAAACTGAACTGACACGTCCGCCTGTAACAGACTACCCTGCTATAGTTGGTTCACTTACATTCAATGAATCACCAAAGCAGGTTGCCTGTCTTTCACCAGCTATGGCGGAAATAATCTGTGAACTCGGATTCTCAGACAGAATTACAGGGATAAGTATCTACTGTGATTATCCTCTTGAAATCAGCGGCATGCCTGCAATAGGCTCATCTGCAAACCCAGATATCAGTAAAATTGTAAGTTCTGCACCTAATCTGCTGATTTCTCAAAGTCCTATCGCAAAAAAGGATATTACTGCTATTGAAGCTGCAGGGACAAGGGTTCTTATCATGCAGTCACCAAATTCAGTAAAAGAACTTTATGAAATGTACTATGATATGGCAGTTGTTTTCTGTGGAAATATAACTGCGGAAGAAAAGGCTTTTCAGGCTTACAGTGGTCTTGAAACAGCACTTGCAGGGGCAGGCGGTACTTTTGAAAGCTTTGTGTACATAATGACACCTGACGGAGCAACTGCAACAGGGGATACCTTTGCAGGTGATTTTCTCTCATATTTTGGTGAGAATGCCGCAGAAAGCGGTTTAGAATATGTTTTCTCTGTTGAAGAGCTTGCCGAAAAGAATCCACAGTACATCATCATAAATTCAGTAATGGATGTTTCAGATCTTCCTGAATCCTATCAGGAGCTTGATGCTGTAAAGGAAGGCAGGGTAATATATATCGACAATACTTTGCTTGAAAGACCTACTTCAAGGCTTGATAGTATAGTTGATGATATAAAGGAACAGGTCAATAAAAATAATGGTACAACTGACAGTGATAATGAAGATAATCATCAGGAGGAAACTGGTTCACAGGAATAGAATTTTAACAAAACAGTTCCATAAAAGCATAATCATAATATTGTAAAGACTCTCATAAAAATATATGAGAGTCTTTTTTGTTGGATAATTATAAAAACTTTTTCACGCAGCTGTTTGCTCCTTTTCTGCGAGTATAACGGCAAAAATTTTGCTATGCAAAATCAAGACAGACAGCAGAGAGGAATGGTTTGTTATGGGACTTACGGCAAAGTCAACAGGAACAGCCGCAATCGACAGCGGAATAAATATTGAAAGAACCGGAAATGAATTTGTTATCGCACTTGCAGGTAATCCAAATGTGGGGAAATCAACTGTATTTAATGCACTTACTGGAATGAATCAGCACACAGGTAACTGGCCCGGCAAAACAGTTTCCATTGCGAGTGGTGAATATACATACAATGATGTAAAGTATGTTCTGGTTGATATTCCGGGAACATACTCACTTATGGCAAACTCTGCAGAAGAGGAGGTTGCAAGGGATTTTATCTGCTTTGGAGAGCCTGATGCAGTAGTTGTTGTCTGCGATGCAACCTGTCTTGAAAGAAATCTTAACCTTGTTTTGCAGACAATTGAAATAACAACATCTGTTGTAGTCTGTGTCAATCTTCTTGATGAAGCAGAAAAGAAGAAAATCAGGATTGACTTTGAAAAGCTTGAGAAAAACCTTGGCGTTCCTGTTGTTGGCTGTACTGCAAGAAGCGGTAAAGGGCTTGATTCACTTACTGAAAAGATTGAAAATGTATGCATAAATAAGCCTGAAAAAATTTTAAAAATAACAAGCGATGAGATAATTGAGCAGGCAATAGATATAATCGAAAGTACAGTTTCAGAATTCACAGGTAAAAAGCTTGATAGTCGTTGGGTTGCAAAAAAACTTATCAATCCTGAAGATAAGCTTTGCAGTTCAATATGTGATTTTATCGGGCATGATATTTCCGAAGATGAAACTATTCAGGAGAAAATTCTTGAGGCTGTAATGCTGCTTGATAAAAATGGAATAACTCCTGAGGATGCAGAAGGCAGAATTGTTTCTGCAATTATCAGAAGGGGCGAGGAAACAGCTAAGGAATGTGTTTATTTTGATAATAAAAGTTACTTTGAGAAAGATAGAAAAATTGACAGAATTCTGACAAACAGGGCATTCGGAATTCCGATTATGGTTTTAACTCTTGGTCTTATTCTATGGATTACTATTGCAGGCGCAAATTTTCCTTCTTCCTTGCTTTCAACAGGGCTTTTCTGGCTTGGAGACAGAATGACTGATGGGCTTAATGCACTGGGTGCTCCCGAATGGGTGAACGGCGTTCTGGTGCTTGGCATATACAGGGTTCTTGCATGGGTCGTATCCGTTATGCTTCCGCCTATGGCAATTTTTTTTCCGCTGTTTACATTACTTGAAGACTTAGGATATCTTCCTAGAATTGCATTCAATCTTGACAGACATTTTAAAAGAGCCTGCGCCTGTGGTAAACAGAGCCTTACAATGTGCATGGGACTCGGGTGCAATGCCGCAGGTGTCGTTGGTTGCAGAATTATTGACAGCCCAAGAGAAAGACTTATTGCAATAATCACAAACAACTTTGTTCCGTGTAATGGACGTTTTGCACCACCAATCCCATGGCAACAAAGTTGGTGTTTTACTTTTTATGGATGAATAACTTGCTGACAGTTCATTAAATTTATTTATTATATTATTCATCCCACATAAAAATATGTAAGTCGGTTCCGTCCCATTCAATTTTAGAAACAAGTATTCTTATATACTCTCGCTTTTGCGTAATGTCAAGCTCATTAAATACTGACATGAAGTTCTCAGATACTTGTTTTAAGAAATGCTTTTGCTTTTCAAGCAATTCATTATTCTTAAATTGATGATCAAGCATTTCTTTTTTTTCTTTAAGAGCATATAGTTCTGATTCATTTTGGTTAATCTTTTGATCCAGCTTTTCTAATGTACTACTGCTTAGATTTCCACTTGCTATGGTATTAATCATATTTTCTATCTGTGCACTTAGTTCAGTTATCTTACTATCAATATTTCTGATTGAATCAAACTCATTAGAAGTAGCGCTTGTACTAATAAGGTCGGGTATTTCTGAATAATTGTTGTAAAACTCTTGCAACTGTGTATAAACAGCCTCATCAGCATATAAACCGGAAAGATTTGGACAGTCACATGCTTTTACCCCAAACTTTGTTTTTGTTTCGCATATGTAGTCAAAAGTATTAGTTGTGCCTTTATCACGGCTACGCATTTTGACAAACATACGCTTTCCACACTTACTGCATCTTATCAGTCCAGAAAGCAAGGCAATATTATTCTGTATAATGAAGTTATTATCAGGAATATTGTTGTTTAAAATAGACTGCACATTGACCCAATCGCTACCCTTAATTAACCCTTTATGCTGTCCTTCTGCAATGATCCAGTTTTCTTTTGATAAACGAGGATTGCCTTTTTTTGAAGAACATCTCTTGTTGTAAGCAATGAGTCCATGTGGATTATCATCTGAATTAATTTCAAAACATATTACAGAATTATTTGAAGAAAAATAATCATAGGCATCTTTATCAGATTTACAATAAACAGGATTGGATAGGATGTCCTTTATAGAAAGAATAGAATATGGTTTACCCGAACGGGAGGTAATACCCTTACTATTAAGATGTTTTGATACATTATTTAAAGATCTGGTTTCTAAAAATCTCTTATAAATACTCTTTACTACATCAATTTCTCTAGGTTCTTCCTTTAAAATATACTGACTTCTATTTTTACCACTCAAATCTATTATTTCAAGCTTTTCTGAAGAATAACCAGTTGGCGTAGTTCCACCTAGCCATCTTCCTGTTCTAGCAAGCATCATTAGATTATCTCTTACACGTTCGGCAATTGTTTCTCTTTCTAGCTGCGCAAATACAGAAGCAATATACATCATGCTTTTACCCATTGGAGTTGACGTATCAAACTGTTCCTTAATACATATAAACTTTGTACCGTCATTTTCAAATTTTTGTACAAGAGCAGAAAAATCCGAAACACTTCGGCTAATTCGGTCAAGTCTGTATACTATTATATAGTCAAATTTATTTGCTTTATGATCCTGCATCATTGTCTTAAATTGTGGTCGGTCAAGATTCTTTGCAGAAAACCCTTCATCTTCATAAACAGAAATACAAGCAGTATTCTGAGAGTCAATGTACTTGGAAATGTGTTCCTTGCACATTTCAACCTGATTGCCGATGCTGTCACCTTTGCCTGTGAATTTTGATTTACGTGAATATATTGCAATATTCAAATTTTGCACCTCCTGATATTTTTTAAAAGTTTAAAAGTACATAATTTTAAGTACTTGCTTAAAAACACATTGATTTTTATAAAAACAGATGTGTAACAAAATAAGTCGTTAGTGATATTTAATATATCTGGGATATTTCACTTGATATCATGTATATGAGCAAAAATATATGAGGTGATTGTTATGGCTAAGCCAAAAAATATTATTGTTCATGGACGCATAAATAATCGGGAAAAGTTAAAAATGACAATGTTTTATGCAAATATTGCTAATATGCAAATGGATGCATTACAGCTAACGGAAGAGCAAAGAATGCAATTTAAAAAAATACTGTATGAGTCAATTCAATTAAAGCCAAGGGTAGATAAATAAAGTACATATTAAATAAAAAACTATTTTAATTTAAAGGGGCCTATACTTGCTTAATTACAGAAAATAATTTATCATTAAATATTATATCATACTTAGGGAATAGTGCTCAAGACTATTTAGAACATAATAAAAATATTTTATCCGTAAGCAATCAGAAAGCCTAATACTTACGGATAAAATAATTAAAAACATAGCATATAAATGTTATGCATGGATTAATATGTTATGTTTTGCTTATAGTACATTACTATTCAAACAAAAAGTGTGTCTATTATAGTACCTCTAGCAATTCGAATACTTCGTACAAAGTAAATACCCTCTCCGGAGTAATTTGTACTGTAATACCCAAATCATCATTAATCTGCAGTATTGTACCTACTTCTCCAGCAGATATATCTTGATAATTTGCTAAAAAATCAACCTTACAACCTTCTGGGTATTCCTGCATTAATCTTTCTTTTGTAGCCGTATTAAACCCTAATCCTATCATATTTTTTCTCCTTTACATTTTTAAGTCTTTATAAAGTCAGAAGATAATATCTATCTTTGATGTCAATATAGATCATTATTTTCTCGATGTCAATAGCTTCCAGATAACCTTGTATACGTGCACAAAGAAAGCAGAAATCAAGTTATTTTGTCAGGTAAAAGCTGCCAAATAAATAGTTACTGACAAAGCATCATTTTATGGTTACGGGTTTTAATAGTCAAGGGTAACTAAGTAAAATGATAAGTACCAATATATACACTTTAAAAATAGTTTAATTAATATGTATACATTTATTGACTTATTTTCAGGCGCAGGCGGATTTTTACGTGGGTTTCTGGATGCAGGCTTTAAACCTGTACTTGCCGTAGAGAATTGGAAACCGGCTGTGGAAACACTTAAGGCAAATTATCCTAAAGTTCCTATAATTGATAAAGACATCAGGGGTATATCAGACATTGACTTGATAGAATATAGAGGTAAGGTTGATGCAATTATCGGAGGATCCCCTTGCCAAGGGTTCTCGACCATGGGTAAGATGGATAAAAATGATCCGAGAAATACACTAATATTTGAATTCATAAGGTTTGTTAAAATAATACAGCCAAAGGTTTTTATAATGGAGAATGTTAAGGGTATAGTTGAGACAGGTAAAGGAAATATAAAAGATACTATAATAAAAGAATTTGATGCAATTGGGAACAACGTAGAATATCAGATACTTTGTGCTGCAGACTACGGAGTACCTCAGCTCAGGCAAAGGATATTTTTCATTGGAACACGCAAGGATCTAAATATAAGACCATCATTTCCTGTGCCAACTTATACACCAGATAATTATATCACTGTAGGAAGTGCGATTATGGATTTGGTGGGAAAGGAAGGCTTAATATCAAACCATAAACCAATAAAGCATAAGAAGATAGTAATTGAGCGAATGTCATATATCAAGGAGGGTGAGGGTATACCAAAAGAAGGCTTGCCAGAGCATGTAGCACACAGTGTAAGATCTGACTTTGCAAACAATAAGATTAAAAATTTCAGCCACGTGTACAAACGTCTAAGCAGATACAAGCCATCAAATACTGTAGTTCCAGGTCATTCAGCGTTTCCGATTCACCCGACTGAAAATAGGCTTTTGACTGTACGCGAGGCAGCAAGGCTACAAACATTTACTGATGATGTTGTGTTTATTGGTAGAAAACAAGATCAATGTACTATGGTGGGTAATGCAGTGCCAGTAAAACTAGCCTATGAATTGGCAAGGCATGCAAAGGACATGCTTGATCTTACTTCTAAGTAATCCCTCTGGGGTATAGGCATAAAAATACATAATAATATAACGCTAAGTGTTGTTTTTGATTAGTATAAAACAACACTTAGCGTTATATCTTTTGATATAGTATAATTAAAATGTAATATTTTATTGAAAAAATAGGAATTGTGTGATAAAATGAATTAATTGAATACGTATATACAACCTGTTTATTGTTAGTAGTATACATAAAGTGTATAAATACAGTGCCAATAAGAAATGGAAGAAAAAGCAAGGCTTTTGATTTTATTAACCTTGCAAGTAACATAGACTACAACTTCACATTATGATGGATTATTTATAATAACAAGCTAAATAGGTAAGGAGTTTATCACTATGAACAAACAGCAACTTGCAAATAAAATATGGGAATCTGCAAACAAAATGCGTTCCAAAATTGAAGCCAATGAATACAAAGACTATATTCTTGGCTTTATCTTCTATAAGTTTCTGTCTGATAAGGAAGAAGAATACCTTAAAAAAAATGACTGGAAAGATTCAGATATGCATGAACTTACAGAGGATGATACTGATACGGTAAACCAGTGTAGTAAGAACCTTGGTTACTTTATTTCATACAACAACCTCTTCTCTACATGGCTCAAAATGGGTAAAAGCTTTGATGTATCAAATGTAACAGACGCGCTTTCAGCTTTTGAAAGAATGATAAATGATACCCACAAGAAAGTATTTGACAAGATTTTTGACACTTTACAGACAGGTCTTTCAAAGCTTGGTGACACAAGTGCATCAAGAACAAAGGCTATTTCAGACTTGATTCAGCTTATTAAGGATATTCCTATGGATGAAAAGCAGGGTTATGACGTTCTCGGTTTTATCTATGAATATCTGATTTCAAACTTCGCTGCAAATGCAGGTAAAAAAGCTGGCGAATTCTATACTCCTCATGAAGTATCTCTGTTAATGTCTGAGATTGTAGCAAACCACCTTAAGGATAAAGCAAAAATCGCAATTTATGACTCGACAAGTGGTTCAGGTTCTTTGCTTATCAATATTGGTAACAGCGTAGCAAAGTACATGGATAAGGGTGGCATACAATATTACGCACAGGAATTAAAAGAAAATACATATAACCTTACAAGAATGAATCTTGTTATGCGTGGTATCAACCCATCCAATCTTTTTACAAGAAATGCTGACACACTGGAAGAAGACTGGCCGATTGATCTTGATCAGTATCCGCCTGTACTTCGTGTAGATGCAGTTGTTAGTAATCCGCCTTATTCACAACAGTGGAACCCAGATGGAAAAGAATCCGATCCGAGATACTGCAATTATGGGTTAGCACCTAAGGGAAAAGCTGACTATGCTTTTCTGCTCCACGACCTCTATCATATCAATAGTGATGGTATTATGACAATTGTTCTCCCTCATGGGGTACTGTTCAGAGGAGGAGAAGAAGAGAAAATCCGTAAGAACCTGATTGAAAAGAATCATATTGATGCTATTATAGGACTTCCTGCAAACATATTCTTTGGTACAGGAATACCTACTATTATTATGGTTCTCAAACAGAAACGAGAAAATAGTGATGTTCTTATTATAGACGCATCAAAGGGATTTGTTAAGGTGGGTAAAAACAATAAGCTACAGGCAAGTGATATTAAGAAGATAGCTGATGTAGTTCGTGAAAGAAAGAGTGTAGACAAATTCTCAAAGGTTGTTACCCGTGATGAAATCCGTGCAAATGATTATAACTTGAATATTCCTCGTTATGTAGATAGTTCCGAAGAATCAGAAACGTGGGACATTTACGCAAGCATGAACGGCGGTATTCCAAACGCTGAAATAGACAGACTTTCAGGCTACTGGGGTGCTTTCCCGAATCTCCGAAAGGCACTTTTCACAGACAACGGCACACCTTATTCAAGCCTTGCTGTATCAGAAGTAAAGGGTACAATAGAAAACAACAGTGATGTTACTGCGTTCAGAGCACACTTTAGCAAAGCTTTTGCAGGTTTTGAAAGCTATCTTACTACACAGCTCATTAATAGTATTACCACCGTCGATGTAGCAAGGGAAGAAACGATTATCGGTGATGATATATTTAACCGTTTGAAAGATATTCCACTTATTAATAAGTATAATGCTTATCAGATACTTGATGACTGCTGGACAGGTATAGCAGTTGACTTTGATATTATTACAACTGAAGGCTATAAAGCTGTAAAAGTCGTAGATCCTAATATGGTTTTAAAAAAAGATAAAGAGGTTCAGGATGGATGGAAGGGTAGAATTCTGCCGTTTGAACTGGTACAGAGTGCACTCCTCTCCTCAAGTCTTAATGCTATCAAGGCAAAGGAAAACAGAATAAGCGAAATTGCCAGCGAATATGAAACACTTATTGAATCTCTCACAGAGGAAGATAAAGAAAGTGATATTCTAAATGAGTCACAGGATACATTCAATGCAAAGGGTGTAACTGCAAAGCTTAAAGAACTGAATAAACCTGCTTCAGATGAAGAAAAGCAGTTAAAGGGTATTCTTGCAAGTTTTGAACTTCTTTCAAAGGAAGAAAAGGAAATCAAGAAAGATGTCAAGGATATGAGTGCGGAGCTGCACATTAAGACAAAGGAAATAATTGAGGCTCTTACAGATGATGAGGCAAACAAGCTTCTGAAATTAAAGTGGGTTATGCCGCTTGTAAAGAGTATAAACGAGCTTCCTGGAATGGTTATTTCTGAACTTGTTAAGGGTGTTAAAGCATTAAGTGAAAAGTACAGCACCACACTTATTGAACTTGAAGACGAGATTGAGGATGCCGAAAAGTCACTTTGCAGCATGATTGGTGACCTTATAGGCGGCGAATTTGATTTAAAGGGGCTTGCACAGTTAAAGGCTCTTTTAGGTGGTGAATAATATGGCTGATAAATTATATAAGCCGCAAATACGGTTCAAGGGGTATAGTGACACTTGGGAACAGCGTAAGTTGGGGGAAGTCGTTACTGTCGGTAATGGAATGGACTATAAAGAGTTGGGTGAAGGTGAAATTCCTGTTTACGGCACGGGTGGATATATGTTAAGCGTTGACAAAGCTCTTTCGTATGAAAAGGATGCAGTTGGAATTGGAAGAAAAGGAACTATTGATAAACCATATATTTTAAAAGCTCCGTTTTGGACGGTAGATACGTTATTTTACTGCATTCCAAAAGAAAATTACGACCTCGATTTTGTGTTTGGAATTTTTCAAAATATCAACTGGAAACAGAAAGATGAGTCAACGGGAGTGCCGAGTTTATCAAAAGTAAATATAAATTCTACTGATATAAAAGCCCCGTCATTATCCGAACAACACCAAATTGGCACCTATTTCAAGCACCTCGACCACCTTATCACCCTTCATCAGAGTAAGTACGAAAAGCTATTGCAAGTAAAAAAATCCATGCTTGAAAAAATGTTTCCTAAAAACGGTGAAGCAGTTCCGGAAATTCGTTTCAAAGGGTATACTGACGCTTGGGAACAGCGTGAGTTGGGAGAAGTAGGTTCGTGTCAATCAGGAATAGGTTTTCCAGATGCCGAACAAGGTGGAACAGAGGGCATACCGTTTTTCAAGGTTTCGGATATGAATATCTCTGGAAATGAGTATGAATTATTGGTTTCAAACAATTATGTTACACAAGAACAAATTGAAAGGAAGAAATGGAAACCAATCACAGAAGTGCCTGCTATGTTTTTCGCTAAAGTTGGTGCAGCAGTAATGTTAAACCGCAAAAGGCTTGTAAACACGCCATTTCTGCTTGACAACAATACTATGGCATATAAATTTGGTGACGCTTGGGATACCAACTTTGGAAGAACACTCTTTGATACGATAAATCTTGCTTCTTTAGTACAGGTAGGTGCTTTACCTTCCTATAATGCAAATGATGTCGAGGGTATCGAAATAGCATTACCTACGCTTGACGAACAGAAGAAAATCGGCACATACTTCCGCAACCTCGACAACCTTATCACCCTTCATCAGCGTAAGTTAGAAAAACTCCGAAACATCAAAAAAGCTATGCTTGAAAAGATGTTTTTATGACGAAAGGACGTGACAATACAAATGGGATTTAATAGTGAGGGTGAATTTGAAGAAGCAATAATAAAGTGTCTTACGGAAGAAAAGGGTTGGAAAGACGGTATTATCAAGTATCCAACTGAAAAAGACCTGATACAGAACTGGGCAAACATAATCTATAAAAACAACAGAGATATCGACCGACTAGGTGACTGCCCTGTTACTACTGGCGAAATGCAGCAAATCATAGAGCAAGTCAATAAGCTGCGTACACCACTTGCACTGAATGGCTTTATTAATGGCAGCTATGTTCAGATCACCCGTGATAATGAAGATGATAAACACAATTTCGGTAAAATGGTAAGCCTTAAAATATTCGACCGTAATGAAATTGCAGCAGGCAGAACTATTTATCAGATTGCACAGCAGCCAAAGTATAATGCTAAAAATAATATTCTGCCGAACAGACGTGGTGACTTTTGTCTGCTGATTAATGGTATGCCTGTTATTCATGTAGAGTTAAAGAAAAGTGGTGTTGCTGTGAGTGAAGCACAGTATCAGATACAGAAATACTTGCATGAGGGTGTATTCACAGGTATTTTTTCACTTGTACAGATATTTGTCGCAATGAATCCTGAAGAGTGTACATACTTCGCAAATCCAGGCAGTGATGACAAATTCAAAAAGAACTTCTGCTTTCACTGGGCAGATAAGTATAATAATCCGATAAATGACTGGGACAAGATTGCCGATAAACTTCTTTCTATACCAATGGCACACGAAATGATAGGGTTCTACACCGTAGCAGACCAGTCAGACGGTAATCTGAAGGTTATGCGCAGTTATCAATATTACGCAGCAAGCAAGATTTCTGACCGTGTTACTAAAATGAAATGGGACGATAAAAGTATTTATGGTGGGTACATATGGCATACAACAGGTTCGGGCAAAACAATGACTTCCTTTAAGTCTGCGCAGCTTATTGCAAACAGCGGTGATGCGGATAAGGTTGTCTTCTTGATGGACAGAATTGAACTTGGTATGCAGTCTTTACGTGAATACAAGGGATTTGCAGAAGAAACTGACGATGTTCAGGCAACTGAAAACACGCAGGTGTTGATTGCAAAGCTTAAAAGTGATAATTCAGCCGAAACACTGATAGTTACCTCTATTCAGAAAATGAGCCGTATCAAAGCAGATGAAAGCACAAATATGCACGATATTGAGCTTATCAATAAGAAGCGTATTGTTTTTATAGTAGATGAGTGTCATAGAAGTGTATTCGGTGAAATGCTTTCCAATATTAAATATACATTCCCAAGAGCTATATTTATCGGTTTTTCAGGAACCCCGATTCTTGATATCAACAAGAAAAAGAATACCACAACGGCAGATGTTTTCGGTGATGAACTTGAGGGTACACGTTATACAGTTGCTGATGGTATGCGTGATCATAACGTCTTAGGCTTTGATAGCGTTCCTCAGCCAACTTACAAAGATAAAGACCTCAGAAAAGCTGTTGCATTGGATAAAGCAAACGCTCAAGATGAAGTAGAAGTATTCGCAGATGAAAAGAAAACGAAAATCTATCAGTATTGGATGGATGAAGTACCAATGGGTGAAGAACTAGATGACAGTGGTGACAGGCTTGAAAGCATAGAGGGTGAACTTAAAGAAGCGCAACATGACAACGACAAACACAGAAGTGCAGTTGTTCAGGATATTATTGAAAACTGGGTAAGCCAGAGTCATAATGGAAAATTTCATGCTATACTTGCAACAAGTAGTATTCCTGAAGCTATCAAGTATTATAAAGTCTTCAAAGAGCAAGGTAGTACGCTAAAAATTACAGCAGTATTTGACCCACATGACGGAAATAATGAAGGTGCTATTGAAAAAATTGACGGTATAGCAGAAATACTGGCAGACTACAATAAAGCTTTCAGTACAGGCTTTAATATCTCGGGTTACGCAGGATTTAAGCGAGATGTGTGTGCACGACTTGCTCATAAGGACACATATAAAGGGATTGAAAATGAGCCTTCCAAGTGTCTTGACATTCTGATTGTAGTAGATCAGATGCTGACCGGTTTCGATTCTAAGTGGCTGAATACACTCTATATGGATAAATACTATAAGTGGTCGAATATTGAAATGATTATTCAGGCATTTTCAAGAACAAACAGAGTATTTACAGAAGATAAGCCACATGGAATTATTCGCTACTACCGCAGACCTTATTCAATGAAGAATATCATTGAGTATGCTTTTGAGCAGTATTCAGGCAATAAAACTTATGGTGTATTTGTTTTAAAGTTACAAGCAAACCTTGAGTCAATAAATAACATTTTCCGTGAAATTAAAGGTTTATTCAGCCTTGCTGGAATAAATGATTTCTTGAAGTTACCTGATGATGTAACTGAACGACGTAAATTCTCAAAATTGTTTGGTCAACTGAATAAATTTCTTGAACCTGCAAAGGTACAGGGGTTTGTATGGGAACAGCTAACTTACGAATTTGAGGGTAACAATGGTAATAAAAATGTTGTTACACTAGATTTTGATGAAAATATTTATAATATTCTGTTGCAGCGTTACAAGGAACTTCGCAGATGTAGTACAGTGGGTACAGAGGAAGAAGCTTATGACATAGATCCGTATCTCATGGCTCTTTCTTCAGAAAAGATAGATTCCGACTATATGGATTCCCGCTTTAAGAAGTATGTAAAAATGCTTCGTGATAGCTTGGACGAAGAACAACGTACAGCAATGCTTAACGAACTACATAGGTCTTTTGCTAGTCTTAATCAGGATGAACAGAAGTATGCAAACATACTTCTCAGAGATATTCAGAATACAGAGCTAGTTGTAGATGAAAACAAAAGCATTCGTGATTACATCGTCGAATATCAGACAAGAGCAAAATTAGATATGATTCGCATTTTTTCCATAAGATTGGGTATAAATGAATTTTCACTTCGTGAATTCATATCATTGCACGTTACAGAAAGCAATATTAATGCTTTTGGACGATATGATGAACTTATATCTCAGGTGGATATTGATGTTGCTAAAGCATATTTTGAATTAAAAGAAGGGGTAGAGATTCCAAAAAGAAAGGTACGTTCAAAGCTCGATGCATTACTCAGGCAATTCATACTTGAGGACGGATTCGAACTATAAAATTATGACCACTATCATAAGAAAAATGGTCATTTATTGTACTGAAAAAACCTCCGCCACAACGAGCTGTAGCGGAGGTATATTATTTTTTATGTTTTGACTTCATGGTATATGGTAATTATAATAAGTGTCGTGATATTCCCGCATGATTTTTATAAACGCAGTTGATCTTTTTATAAAATACTGATGTTTGAAAAAGCCTACTTAAGATTAATCTTATCGTGCGGATGTTGTAACGGATATCTTTTATATAAAATATAACAGGTAATATAAACTATGAATTTTAAAGACTTTATAAAATTCAAGAAAATAATTACTTGCCGGGACCTTGAGAGGAAGATGGTATATATAGAAGGTGTAACAGGTATTTCTAGCAGGTAAATCTGAAGAGGAAATAATATAAATCGTTAAAATAGTGGACCTAATGATAATAAAGTGCTTTGTAGTGTAGCGTTAATGTTTATGATTAAAAGGATTGCCGTTTGTTTTAGCTAATATTCTTTGAATATTTTCCATAACAACAGGATCGGTCTTTTGATTAAGTAACCGTTTTGCATTTTTCTTAGAAACTATAAAGGCAAGATTTTTAGGCTTAACAACACTATGTTTAAACTTGTTGGTCTTTACCTTAATCTTCATGATAATATGTACCCTCTTCCATCAGTAAATGTTATCCGTTTTTTATATCATAATCATCATAAATAGGGTCATTCCATTCGTCATCTTTAGAAATAGTAGGATTGAGTGGAGTTATGGAATTAATTAACTCTTTGTTATCTTTAATAAACTTATCGAAATCTTTCATTTTTGCTTGACAACAGGCACTGTTTTCTGACTTTGTATTTAACACATAAATACACCCTTTCTGGAGTACACTTCATTAATTAAATATTTTTAAAAAATAATTCTTAAAAAATTATTTTAGGGACATTTTTAAGGAGATGGTATATATAGAAGGTGTAACAGGTAAATATAACAGGTAAATATAACAGGTAATCTTAAGAAAAATAAACACTGCAGACCTAAAATAATCTTAAAACATATATAACAGGTATTTACTTATGATACTCCTTAATAATATCAAGAAGTTTGGATTTATGATTAGAGGTACAATACTTAACGAGGTACTTAATATCATCTTGATTAAAGGTATTACTCTTTAATAACAGGTTAAAGACAGGTAAATCGTTACGACTAATTAATTCCTTTATAGCTTGGTTATCCTTAACAGGACCTACAATACGAAGTGTAGCTATTTTAGAAAGCTTCTTCAGGTTTGTAAGCTTAAGGTGAGTACATGGACCTAGCTCGTTAATATTTAAATACAGCTTTGTGTTATATTGTTTAACCAGTATAGCTAAGGATTTATAGAAATCATCAAATAAACAATTAAAATGTGTTGAAGCTTCTAAATCCATAACACAGGTATCAGGTACAATCAGGCTTAAAAGCTCTGATATGTATTCTGAACTACACGAATCCCCAAGAACATTATAAATCCAGTAGAATGCAGACATAATGTTATCGCTAGATATCTTTGTTCCAAGTCGTTTTAAAAATGACAGGTAATTACTAAGCTGTTCAGAAGCATTATCTTCTAAAACCATAAATGGAGACATAGCCATATTTTCAGTTATAGAGTCAGCAAGTTTGTCAATTTCTAAATTGGATTTAATAAAATCTGTTATGGCTTGCTCTTTATCTGAATAATCAATATATGTTGGCAGATACCGGCTGCACAGGATAGTAAGTCGCTTGCAGATAACATCGACAGTTTTGTCTTTAATTATAATATATGTTATTACATCTGAAAGAAAGGTTTCACAGTTGCTAACGAGTATATCAAGCCATTCGTACCTTGCAGGGTCAATTAATTCTTTAATAATTCGACTGTAACATAATTCAAAATATGGAGCATATGAAATAATGGCTGTAAATACAGGTATGTTATTAGCTTCAACAGCTGCAAACAGGTATCTGGAAGAAATAACATTAATGCAGGATAATTTTTTTATAAGAATACATATAATATCTGTTTTTGTATTATTAAATATACAATTTAATATATATTCACTTATCCTGTTTCCGTGGCATATCAGTAGTTTATCAGTGTTTTCATGCTCCAATATTTGGTCTAAAAGCTCAATATTAGCATTCTCAAAAATCTGCAGAAACATCTGCGTAAATGGATTATCAACCATAAACTGGTTTTCAAATGTAAAGCCTGAATACATACACCAGTCCTTTTTTTCTATGTATTTATCAATACATGAGATAATACCTTTGAAGTCATTGTTATTGGCAAATTCGATCAATTGGTATGCTTGTGACTCATAACTTTTTTCTTCATGTTCAACATTATTCATTTTTTTACCTCCAGTGTAAGACACACAAAATTTTAAATATTATTTTAATGATTTCAGGGACATCCCCTGAAATCATTTTTATTTCATTGACTTGGGTACAATAGCCTGTTATTATTGATTCCGCAAAGAGTTTCAGCAAAGTATTATCAAGGAGTGATTAACATGGGCAAGCATAGCGAGGATAGTACACCTACAATTACACTATGCACTCTTATTAATTACATGCTAAGATATTCCTGTGAAGAAAGAAGGGTATCAGTTAATGAAATTGCGGTAGGCCTTACAGCAATAACAGAGTATTGCTGCACATGTAATATAAATATTTCAGATTTAACAGACGAGGATTATGATAAAATTGATGTATCATTGTCAGGGGTGGTTAAATATGACCCTTACCAGTTTAGTAAGAGCATAAAAAAGCAGATCATAAGACTGCTTAAAAGATACTCAAATCAAAATACTATACTTGGAATAAAGATTATAAAAGGAAAAACAAATAAATCAGATTCTAATGCACAGGTGTACTATGCTAAACTTCCACTTAATACAATACATATAAACCTTATTGAAGATTTATTATCAGGGTACCCTTTTGCAGAGGTTAAAGAAACAAAAAGGATACTTAAAGTACTTAATAGTTTTAAGAGTATATATTATAGTAGAAATAGAGCTGCAGAGATAGAAGCTGAAAGATATATGGGTACATTTTATGATAATTTGAAAGAAATCACAAAAGCTCTTTCAAGAGTTAAACCAATGAAAGAGAACTCTTATCTTACTAAAGCTCAGCAGGGTATGAAATTTCGTGAATATGAAAAATTGTATACTAAAAATGTTAATAAGATTCAATTTGAATATTGTTATGATGAAGTCAAGAGTACAGGCAATATCAAAAGTGGTTTAATAATAACAAGTCCTATTCAACTCAAATGGGTACAGGGATTATACTATCTGGAAACATATGACGATGTACATAATACATTTGAGTTATATAGAATATACCGGATGACTGATGTAAAGTGTTTAAGTGAGTATGCAATATTGCCGAATTAATCAAAATTAACGAAATCATGTGTATCAAAATCGCTTCTGTTTCTGCATTTCCGACCCATGCCGTATACAACCTGAATTGTTTCAAACGGCTTTACAGTAACTTGCTTACCCCACGAAAATATAACTTTTAGCGGGACTTTATTCTGATTAGAGACATAGCCCAGGAATGTTCCTTCAGGTGTATAAAGCTTATCATTTTCAATTAATGAGTGTACAGAATTGAAGAAGTAAAGGGTACTTGAAAACGCACTGCAAAAGTATCGTACATCAAATTCTGAGTCATTGCTTTTTAATGAGTAGTAAGGGGTAGCATACATTACTTCGCATATTAATTCAGGCTCAATTTTGGCAATATCAGAATTACTGTTTTTAAATATTGCATAATCATCATATTCAGGGTTTACTTCAAAGTAAAGACAATTAGGTACAAGGGTACCTGCAATGTTGTTAATGTGGGTACTCTTTTCTTTTTCTCTCTTTACTCTAAGCTGTTCAAGTGCTTGCTCTGCCTTGTCAAGCTTAAAAGATATTAAAAAATCATCAATGTTATTTACATAGAATCTGTCTTTTGCCATATCAGCATACGCAAGGTGATATGTTGTATTTCTTGTTTTAACAGTAATTTCTTCATCTTTTGCAACGGCAGTACAAACATGGGTAGTATGTATGCTTGTGCCGTTACTGCATCGGATTTTATCACGATGGCCATAAACAATACCGTGCAGATAGTATTTATCATTATACTCTTGCGTTATAGTCCAATTCTTTAATTTAGCCATATGCATCACCCCTTATACTATTATACATGGTTCAAAATAGCAGTCGAGACAAAATTGTCCTGTGTTCAACTGCAGTGCATCAAATGAGGGTACAACCTTCGTATTAAAATTTTAAGCTATTTTGTAAGGGCTATTGTGTGAATACAATAACCCTTTTAGTCAAATATAACAAAAATTAAGGTTAAACTTTATAAAATAATTGTTTTGCTTTGACATTTTATTTATAAAGATGTGAATAAATGTTGACATTTGGAAAATATTATGGTATATTGCTAAATGGATATTTTTATAAAAAGAGGTGAATAAAGGGTTTTATGGTTATAAATTATGCTCCGTCATTTAAATTGCCTGTATATTCTGTTAAATTAGTATTTGATGATAATAAAGAGTTTCAAATGATAAAATATGATGATACCTGGACAGTTGAATTGGATTTTACTGAAGGATATTACAATTATAGGTTTTTGATAAATAATCAGATATCAATAAATGATCCATTAGCTGATACATATGTCATAGATTCGTCAGACGTAATTTGGTCAAGTTTTTCAATTGATGAAAGCGGTAATCGTTATACATCTGATAATGAGTACACTGTTAATATAGAGAATTATGATTTCATAAGTGAAGTTTCCGATATTGCAACGTTTAAAAATATTTTTAATACGCATTCAGATAAATTAACTGCTGTAAAATTTGAATTTACTGATGTAATAGGCTTGCATACTGCAACTTTATTTTGGATAGATCCAAATGGAATATTGTTTGATATTACAGAAAATAACCTATTAAATCAAAATCCAGATGAAGTAACAACGGTATATTTTTGCTTAAATTATGAGCATCAGACAACACGTTTTAAACCAGGCATATGGAGTGTTGTTTTGTTAATTGACGGTCAATATATTTTGGAAGACAAATTTACCTTGGAAAATGATTATTTTTGCAAGACAAGTGTATATTTTGAAGCTAAGATTTAATTAATTACATTTAAATATGACATTAGGAAGGACAAATAAAATAAAAGTATCAAGTAGTAGTTATTCATCAAGTAGAAGTACATCTTCTTCATCATCGTCATCAAGGTCAAGCAGTTCATCTTCGTCTTCTTCAAGTAGAAGCACATCTTCTAGTTCATCGTCATCTAGACCAAGCAGTTCATCTTCGTCTTCTTCAAGTAGAAGTACACCTTCTAGTTCATCGTCATCTAGACCAAGTAGTTCATATTCATCGTCTTCAACCAGAAGTACACCTTCTACATCATCGCCATCTAAACCAAGCAGTTCAAATTCTTATAGCACATCATCAACAAGCAAAACTACTACTCCATCCCAAAGTAGTACTACACCATTTAAGTCAACATCAAGTACTGCAAGTACTGCAAGTAAGACCGCAACACCTAGTAATAGTTTTGGTTCTGCAATAAGTAATTTTGTTAAAGCTGCTACATCAGTAAGTACTTCTATTACTAAAATATCAACTCCAACTTCAAGCTCTCAAAATAAAGCTTCTACGACTGCAACAAACAAAACTTCTACACCATCAAAGAGTAGCACTACGACATCTAAGTCAACATCAAATACTGCAAATAAGACCACATCACCTTCAAATAGTGTTGCATCAACAATAAGTAATTTAGTTAAAACAGCTACATCAGTAAGCACTTCTGTAACTAAGGGCTCAACCTCAACTTCAAGTTCTAAAAATAAAGCTTCTACAACTACAACAAGCAAAACTACTACACCATCTAAGTCAACTTCAAGCACTGCAAGTAAAACTGTACCTACCAAACCTGCATCATCTTCACCAGCTAAAAGCATAGCTAATACGGTGAGCAACCTTGCAAAAACAGCTGTAACACTAAGTAATACTGTCTCAAATAAAGCATCTTCTTCTACATACAAAGCTACTTCAAGTACAACAGGTAAGTCATCAACTTCTTCAAGCAATTCCTACACTCCTGCAAAGAATATTGCCGCTACTGTAAATAATGTAGTTAAGGTAGTTACATCTGTAACCGGCACTGGCTCAAGTAAGCCTTCAACAAGTAGTAAGCCAAGTACAACAACATCATCAGCAAAAGTGTCACCTACACCAGCTAAAGCCGCTACTTCAACAGGAGGTAACACAACAAGGACAGCTGTAACACTAGGTAATACTGTCTCAAATAAGGCTACAACGACTCCAACATACAAGGCAAATTCAAATAATACTACTGATAGCCATAACTCCGGATCGACTTTTGACAATCTAGGAAACGCTGTTAAAAACTTTATCTCTGATGCAGCATCTGCAACAGGACAAAAACCAAGCAATTCAACAACAAATCGTTCTACTCCATCATCATCTGCAAATAACAGAAATGGGGCATCGTCAGCTAATACAAATAAAACGTCCTCTTGGCCAACACGACCTGATGGAACACCAATTATAAATAGTCCATCAGATGCTAAGTTATATAATAATACTAATGGTGGAAAGAATAATACAAGCAATTCAGCAACAAACCGCTCTACACCATCGTCATCTGCAAATAATAACAAAAGTGGTTCATTACCTTCAAATAAAAATAACTCATCTTCAATAAACAGAGGTATTGTAGCTACAGCTGGAAACATGGGTAAAGCTGCTGCGGCATTAATTAATTATGGATATTCAAAATCTTCTATAAACCCTAAGAATAATAGTAGAATAAATATTACATCACC
>JAEZYS010000016.1 GCA_023418925.1 Bacillota bacterium | reverse complement strand
TTACAAGGCTCATTATGCAAGGTACATGAAAAAGAAAATGACACAGGCGGAGTTTCAGCAATGGGCGGATTTTGCGCTTGATATTCGGGAACAAGCCTTGAATGAGGAGATTGGGTTTGAGGAGTATCTTAATAAAATAAAAGTATGATATTCCGAAAAAATATTAACCGCTTAAACCCTTGACAATAGAACCTGCCTGCAATATATAATTCGTGCCGAGAACGTGGGAAAGCAGATAAACTACAATTTTTCACGCTCTCGTCCGTCCAGTGTATCGCAGGCAGAACCATATTGTCAAGGGACGCTCCATAATATTTTTTCGGAGGGGAAGTTTGTTTGTAACCAAATGTTTTGCCTGCGGCGCACCTCAAACGAAAAAAGCAGGTGATTTGTTCTTTAAGCCTTTTACAAAATCCAGTAAAAAGTTGGTTTAATGGGCTAGCTCTTATAACTGATAATATTTTTCTACGTTAACTATTTTTGAGTTAATATATCTTTCTGTTGGATCTTGTTCAATACTAGATATACAATCATTCATTATTTCACGGCTTGCACCTGTCAAATTCATAATTACGCTGTCGTTAATACCACATTTTATTAATTGTATAATTCCATATTTAGATATGCTTAGTATTGTCGTTTTTAATATTGCGGTTTTCAAAAAACTAGGTATTCCGGACGCAGATGTTTTATCTCCCCATTGATCACCATTAAAGGTATTAAATAAATATCTATTTTTAATTAAATTGTATTTTTCTCTTATTTTATAATATTTGTTAAATTGACAAGATAATTTTTTTGGTAATCTAATAATATAGCTATTTATATTAATAGTACTTTCCATAACATTTAAATTATCAATCTCTAATTTTCTTGCTTCCCTATAAGTTATTCCTGTTAAAATCATTAGTTTCATGCAAATGCATGCGTTAATTCTTTTATATCGTGTCTCGTCAAGAATGTCTAGGTTACTAAAATCGCGTTCTATTTGTTTATCACACCACTCGATTAACTTTTGTACATCATCATCTTCTAATGGTGCTTGTGTCTCTTTTGGAGATAATTCTTTACAGTTATTTACGAAGTCATTAGTTTTTCTAGTATATGAATTAATTCTTGTGGTAGGATTCCCTAATTCATCTTTTAAATCGGAATTTTGATAAGAAGCGTCATTTAAAATATATTCAAATAACTGACCTATTGAAACAAAATATTTTTTAGCAGGTTCTTGCTTTTTAATTTGACCGATATCGACATAGTATTTTAAGCTTTCAATGATTGTTTCTGTTCTCATAGAATTTACAAGCAAATCTTGATACAGTGGTAAAGGTGAGAGTTTTTTTATATTCTCCATATAATTCAAAAAATTTACTACATCATTACTATAGTCCTGATTTATAACTAGAAATTTGTCCTTTAAAGTTATGAAGTCCATGGCAGTCATCCTTTCGTTAAATTATGATTTTATTATAATATAAACCAAGTGCGTTGTCAATATATTTATAAAATATTCGTTTTATAGAGATAATACATAATGAAAATCTTAGTACTGAAAGCATTCGCTATAGAGAATTTGATAATTATTGATTATTTGCTCAAAGTAAAGAATTTTTTTCATTTATATACTATTATAATTATAAGAATTATTGACATTCTCATACTAAAAAAGTCAAGAGGCTATGCATAAAAAATATGCACAGCCTCTTATTTATGGCTTTTATCAGAAATGCCCTGCATATATGCCTTAACCATAGTTCTTTCACTTGGAAGTAAAGAACGATACTCTGAAATTAGGGATATTTCATCAATGGTATATGCACCGCCATTCTGAATGTTTTTCACATCTGATAAACCGAGAATATAATCGCAGCTTACATTAAATAATTCTGATATTTTGATAAGGCTCTGCACACTTGGAAAATGTTTTCCGTTTTCATATGCACTTACTGTTTCCTGCGATACTGACAATTCTATACTAAGCCTAATTTGTGTCATTCCTTTTTCTTCGCGTAGTTCTTTGATTCTATTCATAGTCACACCCCTTATACTAATAATTATACAGGTTTTACTTGTAATTATTACAGGTGTATGCTATAATTATACAATATGAAACTGTAATCAAGGAGAAAAGATAATGAAAGCTAATAAAGCATTAGAAGTAATTGCATTGAAACATGGTGTAAGTGTGGAAGAAATTCGAAAGGAAATTCAATTTGCTATTGATGAAGGTATGAAAAATTCAAATCCGCAGATACAGGCATATTGGAATTCTATTCCTTGTAGAGGTAATAAACCTACACCGGAAGAGGTTATTGTACATATTACAAAGTCGATAAAAAACAAAATATAACAACATTGAATTGAGTATAAATATGTTAACTTGTTATAAATCAGTATACTGCTTACCCCTGTTTGATTAACATATTCCTGTACTTACATGGCACATTATGCACGAGATAGGAGTTTAAAATTGCATAGGCAGAATTTTAGAAAAGGACGGGTTTTGCTGTTAATATTAGTGAAAAGGCTCAAAGCTCAGAGATAAGTTTTAAGGAGTATGCAGAGAAAATAAAGATTTGATGTTGCAAAAAAATATTATTTAAAATATTGATTTTACATTAAAAATGTCGTATAATGGAAAGATAATGATATTATTATACATGATTGTCTTTTTTAAGACAAAGGCAACTGTAATTACGTTGATATTAATGTGGGAGGTGTTATAATGAATGAACCTAAGATATTGTTGCAACACCTTAATTTTTCTAGAAGAACATATAATGCACTTAAGAGAGCTGGAATAGAATCATTTCAAGAATTAATAACTTACCCTCAAAATGAACTATTGAAAATAAAAAACTTAGGACAAAAAAGCTTAAATGAAATTATTTCTTTTATAGATGAAGTACATAATGGTAAGCAGATAATTTGTTCTTCAATAAGTACTCAGCAACTCAAAATTTTCTTAGGTTTGGATGGTAAGAAATATAATGATATATTACTTGAAGATTTGAACTTAAGTGTTAGAGCATATAACTGCTTGAAAAGTGCTAATATTAATTACTATTCTGACTTGATTTTTAAAGATGATGACGATTTAATAAGCATTACTAACATGGGTAAAAAAAGCTTACTTGAAATTGAATATATAAAAAATAATACCGTACTTACTATATTTAATGATGTTGAAGAAAACAAAATTACGCCTGATTCTATAATCAACGTTTTCTTTTCTTCAATTAATGAAAAATTCAATATAAATCCAGTGCTTTTTTTTGAAAAACTACGTCCAACATGTAAGTTGTTTTTGGAAGAAACCTCAATTACAGATTTACCAAATTGTTTAGATGATAAAAGTTTTTTAAATAATGTGTATTCATTAAAATTTATACATGACATTTTTAAAGAATATATTTTGAGTATCATAAAAAAACATATTTATGGTTGTGACGATAATTATTTTGTTGAAAATATGCCTGTATATTTTAACAACTTCTCGTTTGTTAATGACTTGCTAAATGAATTGTATAACGAAAATAAAATTGAGTTGTTTAACGATGAGGAGTATATCATTTCTTACCCACCATTTGATATTGGGGTTAAAGAAATATTGTCAGATAAAGAATATCAAATTTTCATTCAACGAACAGAAGGAAAAACTTTAGATCAGATTGGTAAAGATTTAAGTGTAACTAGAGAACGTATACGGCAACTTGAAGCGAAATCTATTAGGGAATTAAATAAAAAAGCTGCAATATTTAAAGAAGATATATTTTTGGATATATTCATGAAGTATTCAATGGAAAGTGAAGATTTTTCTATTGCTTTTAAAGATTATAGAATTTATAATTACTTATCCTTACGTTACAATGCTCAAAAAGATGCTAATATTGATAATAAACTTCCTTTAAGTAAGGTATTAGAAGATAGACAAGTACCCCTTGTTTTCAAAAGAGCATTAGAAAAATCGGTTTATAAGAATTATGTAAAGATTTGTAATGAATATATATCATGTACAAGAGCAGATATATGTAATTTTGTTTTAAAAACATTTGCAACTGATGATATTAGTTTTGAAGAATTTTCTGAATTATATACTGATGTTTTGAAAGACATTGGCAGACAAGATGACTTTAAACTTTCATTGCTTGAGCGTGGATATGGAAACAAATTGGCATCAAGTAATATTGTGCTTTGGAAATATGGAAAGAAATTTAGATATTATAACATGGCAAAATATAACTATGAAGAATTACTAGATTCTATAAATTTAAATCAGTATACTAATGTTGAATATTCAACACTTAAGTTTTTTCGACTATACCCAGAAATTATGGAAACATATGATATACGTGATGAATATGAATTGCATAATCTTTTGAAGAAAATCTGTAGCAAAGAACAGTATCCAACCATTACTTTTAAGAGAATGCCAAATATAGAGTTCGGTAATGCTAATAGAGACGAACAAGTTATGGAGTTGTTGTGTGCATTGGCACCAATTTCAAACAATGACTTTGCAAAAGAATATGAAAATGAGTATGGTGTAATTGAAGGTACAGTATTAGCTAATTACATGAAAAGTTTTGATAAATATTTTTACAACGGGGTTTATAAAATTGATTTTCCAACTTTACCAAATGAAGTGTGTATAGAATTAAGAACCTTGCTAGTAAAAGATTTTTATACAATGACAGAGCTAAAAGATATTTTCAATAGAAAATATTCGTATTTAAAATCTAATTTACTTAATCCCTTTACAATAAAAAGTTTGGGATTTAAAGTATATTCAAATTATATAATTAAGGATATTTATATTTCCGCAACAGATTACTTCAATCGAATATTAACAAATGATGATATAACTAATCTTGATAATTTCCCTGCCGGAATTAACAACATTATTGCTTATACATCGTCATTATACAAATTAAAATCTGACTATGAAATAATTGAATTCCTTCCTAATAAATATATTAATTTCAGAAGATTAGAACAATTTGGAGTAACAAAAGATGCCCTAAAAAAATACTGTGATGATGTTTTGAAGTTCATAGGAGAGAGTAAGTATTTTACAATAAAATCAATTAGAGAAGAAGGGTTTTTTCACGAATTAGATGATTTAGGATTTGAAGATTGGTTTTACACTTCCATATTAATTCAATATAAGAACAATATTTCCTACCTAAGAATTGGAGGAAATAAATTGATGATAAGCGGACAATTCAATATTACTTTAGAAGCGTTTATTGAATATATTGTTTACTCGCAGGAATCCTTTTCTATAGATATTTATGAGCTATTAAGTTTTTTAATATCATACTATAATATAAATATAGATGTTTGTAATTTAATCGCAACAATAAAAGCCAGTTCAATGTTTTACGATACTGTTTCTGAAAAAGTTTATGCTGATTATGAAACTTATTATGAGGAGATATGAAAATGAATTTATTATCAGAAGGAATTGATATCAAGGCGGTAATTAAAACCAATACTAATAAAAAGTTATCAATTGATAACATTTCTCAAAACTATCCTGTTTATCAAATTAGATTAGATCAACTATATTATAATGATCAAAATGATCGCATAGCGACGTGGATTAGTCAATATAAAATTGATAATTCTATTGAAGATTTGGATATTTCAGATAAAGATAAATACAATAATATTATACATGAGTTTATAACTGAAAGTAATCGAGATGCACTTAAGAAAACACAAGCTAACATAAAATTGGTCGGACAGCAAGAGCAAGGTGTCGTATTGTCTGATGGACGCATAATTGATGGCAATAGACGTTTTACTTGTTTACGGAATATTGAGAGAGAAACAGGAAAAACACAATATTTTGAAGCAGTTATATTGGATCATACTATTAAAAATAACGCTAAACAAATAAAAATGTTAGAACTTATGCTTCAACATGGGGTAGATGAAAAAATAGGATACAATCCTATAGATAGACTTGTAGGTATATATAATGATATTGTTGAAACAAAACTTCTTACAGTAAGAGAATATGCTAATAGTGTAAATCAAAGTGAAGCGGATATTGAGATAGAGGTTGAAAAAGCAAAATTAATGGTTGATTTTTTAGAATTTATTAATGCTCCAAAGCAATTTCACTTAGCTAGACATTTTAATTTAGGTGATCCGCTTAAAGAATTATATGTTATGCTTAAAAAAGTAAGGGATAATGATAAAAAAGAAGATTTGAAAAATTCTGTATTTGCACAATTTTTAATGCAGCCTTATGGTGATACTACTCGCTATGCAAGAAAAATAAAGAAAGTAGCATCAAGTGCTAGATTTATTGATGAGTTTCTAGAAGAACAAATGCAAATTGTTGAAAAGGTTTGTGATGAACTTGAGAAGTATCCAAAGGTAGGAACAAAAGAAATAAATTCAATAAGAGCAAACGAAAACATAAAAAAAGAATTTTATCATTCAACAGAGAAATATGTTAATAAAGTTGATAGTGATACAACTCGTAATCAACCTGCAAAACAAGTAGAAAAGGCATTCGATTCTTTAGATTTAGTTGATACTAACATATTTAAAAAATTAAGTTCGGAACAAAAAGAAGATATTCGTGAAAAATTAGATATGGTATCTGAGATTGTATCTAAAATAAGAGGGGAATTAGATGTTTAACACTCTTAATCTTAAGTCAACATACTCTACTTACGAAAATGACATAGCTTCTGAATTTTACATACCTGTTTTAAGCCAATGCGTACATTATGATAGAGCAACTGCATATTTCTCCGCAAAAGCATTAGCAAGCTATGCAAAAGGTATGGAGGTTTTTGCAAAAGGCGGTTATAAATATCGTTTAATTATTTCAACTGAGATTTCGCAAGAAGATTATGAAGCAATAAAAAAAGGATATCAGTTACGCAATGATATTAGAGAGGATATATTAAGCAGATTTAATGAACCTATTACACTTGAAGATGAATGTTGTTTATCTAATTTAGCTTATTTAATATCAATCGGAACGATTGACATTAAAATGGCATTTACAAAACGAGGGATTTTCCATGATAAATTTGGCGTTATGAAAGATTCAGAAGGCAATATAATATGCTTTAGGGGTTCAAATAATGAAACTGATGCCGCATTTCATGCTAATTATGAGTCATTTGATATTACATGCAGTTGGCAAGCATCTGATTTTGACTACTCAAAAATAACAAAGAGCATGGAAGTTTTCGAAAATCTATGGGAAAACAATTATGATGGAGTATATGTTAGCAATGTTGATACTGTTATTTTTAATAGAATATTATCTTATAATAAAGGAAAAGTCATTTTTGAAAAGATATTGCTGCAAGATAACTGTTTGATTTTAGATTATAATAATACCAATTTACAATTGCTCATAAAAATTGATCCATCAATCATTTGGAATAATCAAGTATATAAATTAAGACTCAGACGACATGTAAATGCAGATTTAAGCAGTCCAACTATTATGTATTTTAAACAGGAGTTGACTTATCCCAAGTTCAAGAGAATAATAGATATATTAGAATTAGATTCAAAAAAGAGAGGCTATCATTTTTTTGTAACCAAAAGATTAAAAGAGTACATTCAATCTCGTGAAATATATATTGAAAAAAGAGCAGGTATTGGACTTGCAATAAAACAGCAAAATATTGATATTGTGGACAAGTTTATTGAATATAAAAACATTGTTGAGAAACTATTAGTTCGTGAACTTCGTGAAAAACAAATGTGGGATTCATTTTTTATGTGTACAATGAAAAAGTCCAGCAATTTTTCTGTTCCTGGTTCAGGTAAAACGTCTTCTGTGTTAGGTGTATTTGCATATTTAACTCAAAAAGAACTTGTGGATAAAATAATAATGATAGGTCCTAAAAATTCATTTAATTCTTGGATTAATGAATTTATCGTTTGCTTTGGAATGAAAAGAGAGCTTAAGCTTTTCAACATTCAAGAATATAATTCACCGGAAGAAAAGAAAAAAGCAATATTATATTCTACGGCAGATAAAAACTTACTTCTATTTAATTATGAAAGCTTATGTTCTTTATTGCCTGAAATCAAAAGTATTATAGATAATAAAACTTTGCTGGTATTTGATGAAGTACACAAGGTAAAAGCGATTGATGGTAAAAGAGCTGAAAATGCACTTGAAATTTCTAAAAATGCATACTATATTATATCAATGACTGGAACGCCTATTCCAAATTCTTATGCAGATATAAAGAATTTGTTAGAGATTCTTTATCATGATGAATATGACGAATTTTTTGGGTTTTCAGAACAACAGTTGAAAACACCATCTACATCTGATATTGAAATCATTAATAATAAAATACAGCCATTTTTCTGTCGAACCACAAAACAACAACTGAATGTTCCTAATGCTAATGATGATATAATCATTTCATCAACTGCAAGTTGTGCTGAAAGCAGAATTTTTCAAATTTTATTATTAAAGTATGCAAAAAATAAATTAACATTAATTATTCGATTACTTCAACTGGAATCAAATCCACAAATGCTACTTAAAGCACTAGACAGCAATGGCGATGATTTTTCTGATTTGCTTGATATATCTGGTGAAATTGAAGATATTGAATATAATGACTATTCTGATGAAATTGTATCATTAATTTCATCAATTGAAAAAACTAGTAAATTCATCGCTTGTATTGAACAGGCAAAAAAACTATGTAGCGAGAATAAACCTGTTATAATTTGGTGCATATTTGTTGATTCAATATTAAATTTATCATCAGAATTAGAAGCATGTGGTGTTTCAGTACGTTATATATATGGCAGTATTGATACAGAATCACGTGATAAGATTTTATCAGAATTTATGCTTGGTAAAATAGATGTACTAATAACTAATCCACATACTCTTGCAGAATCGGTATCTTTGCATTCTATATGCCATGATGCAATTTATTTTGAGTATAGTTACAACTTAGTGCATTTATTACAATCAAAAGATAGAATTCATAGATTGGGATTACCTCAAAATCAATATACACAGTATTTTTATATGCAAAATATTTTTATAGGGAAATACGGTGATAGTTATTCTTTAGATAATAAAATTTATTCAAGACTTCAAGAGAAAGAAAAAATAATGTTAGATGCAATTGAAAACAATACTTTAGAGCAAGTAACAACATTAGCGGAAGATTTAGATATAATTTTTAATGATTTACAATTATAATACCTACATAATTTCCATATCACAAAATATACCAATTTGATAGCTGATTAATAAAAGCGATTGACAAGTTATAATGTCAATCGCTTTTCTAGCAGGGAGATATATGTTATATATCATATAGTTTAATAAATATGTTTTCATATTGTTAGGATGCGCTGTTGTGTGTACGTTCAGAGGTAAATTTGTTTTGAACGATAGAAAACCGCAAATGCTATTACGAACTATATAAGACTGTCCGAAACTAGCAATTGCGGTTTTAATATTTATTGTGCATTTGCGGGGTTACGATAATGTTCCGTCGTTGCGACGACGGCAAAGGGCTTTGCCCTTTTGAAACCCACAACCTTGAGAAGGTTAAAGCCTGTTCTCGCGTTGCTCGAATTTTTCTGCGAAAAACAAGCAGGCTAACGAACTTCTTAATATGTTAATCCGTATCCCTTTTCTAACCAGCTTTCAGATGTTCCGATCTGTTCTGTTGAATTATACCAAGGTGAAGGGAGCTTGCCCTTGAAATCTGCGTTTCCGCATAATACATTTGCAACGCCCTGACCTTCAGAACCCGGGAGATAACACATTACTACTGCATCCCAGTCATTGTAATATTCATCAATGATAACATTACGTCCTGCAACTACGCAAGCAACAACCGGCTTTCCAAGTTTCTTCGCCTCTTCAATAGCCTGCTTGTTTCCGTCTAAACCGAGAGCACCGCAAAGTTCCAGATCTTCTGTATCGCCGTTCCATTCTGCATATGACTGTTCACCAACTACAACAATAACAACATCAGCATTTCCTGCCTGCGCCTTATCAGTGATAACAGAAATATTCTTCTCTGCAGCAACCTGATTGAAACCATCAAGTATTGTTTTAACGCCAGGGATGTAATCACTAGGACTTGAATTCCAGTCTATTGTCCATCCACCGCACTGTGCTACTGCATTGTCAGCAGCAGGACCAGTAATATAAATGCTTGTGCCTTCCTTCAAAGGAAGTACTTTGTTATCGTTTTTGAGTAAAACAAGGCTCTCTTCAACAAGCTTTTCAGCAAGCTGTCTGTATTCATCGCTTCCTGTTTTGCTTTGCTTAGTTGTAAGGTTTTCATTGAGAGGATCATTGAATAATCCCTGATCCAACTTAACCTGAATTATTCTTCTTACAGCATCGTCAACTCTCTCCTGTGGGATCTGGCCATTGTTGACAGAATCAATAATAATTTCACGAGCAACATCATACTCACTAACTTCCATGAGCATATCAATACCTGCATTTACAGAAGTTACAATCTGCTCCTCATATGTATCAGGTGAAGTGTTCTGAACAGAATTCCAGTCACTTACTATGAAACCCTTGAATCCCATATCATTTTTAAGATACTGAATATACTTTGCATTTTCATGCATTTTTACACCGTTGATTGATGAGTGTGAAATCATCATAGTCTGAACGCCTGCATCAATCTGTGCCTGATAAACAGAAAGAAGCTTTGTAATTTCTTCATCAGTAAGAACAGAATCGCCACGGTCAATAAGTCTGTCAACATCAGAATCTTCACCTGTGCCGTATTCAACGTTTCCATCACCAAAGAAATGCTTTGTACAAGCAATCATTCCGCCGTCAATAAGTCCCTTGGTATATGATGTGCTTAAACTTGTGATTATATCGAGGTCTGAACCATAAGATTCATAAGTTCTGCCCCATCTTGGATCTTCAGACTGAGCAACACATGGAGCAAAGTTCCAAAGCATATAACAAAGTCTTGCTTCATCAGCAGTAGCAAGACCCATCTGATAAGTCAGTTCAGGGTCATTTGCCGCACCGATACCAATGTTGTGCGGAAATAGAACTGCACCAGCACAGTAGTTTACGCCATGAACATCATCCTGACCATAAAGATAAGGAATACCTGACTCTGAACTTATTGCAGCTGTCTGAAATTCATTTACAATCTGCTGCCATTCATTGTATGTAACTGAGCTGCTCTTGGAAAGAATACTTCCGTAGTCAAACTCCTTCATCTGATCAGCAGAAACAGCATAAACCGCAGGCTGTACCATCTGAGCAGCTTTTTGCTCAAGTGTAAGTGATGCCACGATTTCTTCTGCACTCATTGTAGCATATTTCTGATACTTGTAATCGTATTCTTTTTCAGCCGACGGAGAATCCTGATCTCCCTGATCAGCCTGTGTTGCTGATATTGATTCACTAGCAGTAGTTTCTTCAACTACCTGTGGCTGACTAGTACAAGCTGTTGCAGAAACAAGCATACCCAATGCAACCAGTAGGCATAATAGCTTTTTCATTTAATTCCTCCCGTTGTCAACATAAATTCACATTCCTGCAATAAAATAATAATTTACTAAGTTCTACATATTATTACTTTTATTACTAAAGTTATAATATCATTTATGGGTATGAAAATCAATGTAAATCTGTGAACTTTGTATAACGGAAGTTACTAATCTGCATAAAAAATTTAATAAAAAAACTAATATTCTGTTGCTTTCGTTTATAAAAACTTACTTAAATCCGTCATACTCCCTTTTCAGTCTTGAAACAGGCAACCCGACAACATTGAAAAAATCACCGCAAATTTCCTTGACAAGCAAACTGCCATATCCTTGTATACCATATGCACCAGCCTTGTCCATAGGTTCACCGGTTGCAATGTATTCTTCAATTTCATCCTCACTTAAATGATAAAATTCAACTTCTGTAACAGTGGAAAAACTCTTCATTTCATTTCCTCTGCATATGCAAACGCCCGTAATAACCTTATGAATCCTGCCAGAGAGTTTTTCAAGCATTATGCGTGCGTCCGTCTTATCAACCGGTTTGCCGAATACTTCCCCGTCAAGAATAACAACCGTATCGCAGCCAATAACGATATCCTGCATATGTTCACTCGAAACAGCTTTTGCCTTTTTTATAGCAAGGTATTCAGCCGAATTTTCCGGATTTACTATTTCAGGAATAGTTTCATTAACATCAGATGGAATAATATCAAAGCCTTTAACAACATATCCAAGGAGTTCCCTTCTTCTCGGAGATGCCGAAGCAAGTATAGTCTTCATAATTATTTTTTATGCCTTCATCGTGAAAGCATATCTCCTCCCGCATTATATTCGCTGAAAAACCGCCGAAGCATAACTCCGGCGGTTTAATACTAAGCTCCAATTAAAGTGCAGACAAATAATCATTGGATATTAGTCTAATATCATTTTTCTCCAGCAAGCTCTTTGTAAAGTCCTAAGTAAAGCTTAGCAGATGTTCCCCAGCTATAATCATTTTTCATAGCTGCAACGACAAGACTCTTCCAATTCTTCTTACTGTTATAATACTCTCTTGCTCTTGCACAAGCATCAAGCATATCATGAGCATTATAAGTCTTGAATGTGAAGCCGTTGCCGTTTTCTCCGCCTGCATCCCTGATGCTGTCACGCAGACCGCCTGTTTCTCTTACTATCGGAATAGTACCGTATCTGAGAGAAATCATCTGTGCAAGTCCGCAAGGCTCGCTCTGTGAAGGCATGAGGAACATATCAGCAGAAGCATAAATTCTTCTTGCAAGGTCAGGCATAAATCCTATTGTAACACTAACCTTGTCAGGATGTCTCAAAGCCATTTCTTTAAAGAAATCCTCATAAATCTTTTCACCTGAACCAACAATAGCAAATTTGAATCCAAGATTAAGCATATCCTCAAAAACATATTTGATAAGGTCAAGTCCCTTATGTGAAACAAATCTCGTAATGATACCGATAAGGGGTTCTGTTCCCTCCTGAAGATTCAGTTCGCTAAGAAGAGCAGCCTTACATTCAGCCTTACCCTTAAGGCTCTTTGTAGTGAAGTTTTTCACAATCAGCGGATCAGTTTCAGGGTTGTAAAGGTCTGTGTCAATTCCATTGAGGAACCCGCAAAGCTTGTACTGCTTGTTAACAAGCGCTCTGTCAAGACCATGTGAATACCATGGATCAAGGATTTCCCATGCATAGCTTGGTGAAACAGTTGTAATCTTGTCAGCAGTTTCAAGCGCACCCTTTACAATGTTTACACATCCATCATACTCAAGCAGCTTGGTGTGGTACATTGGTATACCCAGAACCTCGTTAAGTACTTCCATTCCGTACTTGCCCTGATATTGTATATTGTGTATTGTAAATACAGTTTTAATATCTTCATAACCGAACTGGTATCTGTAAAACACCTGATAATAAACAGGAACAAGTGCTGTCTGCCAGTCGTTACAGTTGATAACCTGCGGTTTCCAGTCAATATACTTGATCATTTCAAGAATAGCTCTTGAGAGAAATACAAATCTTTCACAGTCATCATAGAAACCGTATAATCCATCTCTGCCAAAATAATATTCATTATCAAGCAGATAATAGGTCACTCCGTTGTATTCACCCTCGTACACACCGCAATATTGCTTTCTCCAGCCAACATCAACAGTAAAGTTTGTAAGGAACTTAAGTCCGTCCCTTAACTCCTGCTTGACGCTTTTATATAATGGCAGAACAACTCTGCAATCATTATCAGTTTTGCAGATAGCAGCAGGAAGAGAGCCGGCAACATCTGCAAGACCTCCTGAAGCAGCAAATGGCAAAGCCTCTGAAGCAGCGTACAAAATTCTCATAAAACCACATCCCTTTCAGCTTAATTATAATCAAATAACAACGTTTTTACCGATAAATAGCTGATGATTCTGAGAACCTGTAAGAATCTTAAATTCATTGATAACAACATTTTTGTCGGTAATAATGTAATTTACATCGCTCTTTCTACCGATGCTTCCGTTCTGCATGATAATTGAATTTCTTACACATGCACCCTTTCCAACCCTAACACCTCTGAATAAGATACTGTTCTCAACTGTTCCCTCAATTATGCATCCGTCAGCAATTAGTGAATTCTTTACAGAAGCACCTATACCAAACTTAGCAGGCGGGTTATCACGTACCTTTGTATAAATCGGTGAAATACTTACAAAAAGCTTATTTCTGTTTTCAGTATTAAGCAAACTCATGTTAGCCTTAAAATATGTATCCATAGAAGTAATTTTGGTATAATAGCCTTCATGCTTGTAACCCATAATTTTATATTCATTTCTGCGAGCCTGAATGATATCCTGCTCAAAGCTGAATAAACTTCTTGAAGCTGTTTCAAGTATAATATTCTTGAGGAACTCCCTGCCGATTACATACATATTCAGTGAGAGATTGCATGCTCCGCTGAGTTGTGGTCTTAAAAGAACATCATAAACTCTTTCATCCTCGTCAATGCCAAGAACAGTTGAATGTTGTGCCTGTTCAAGCTGAAGCACATCACGTGCATATACAATTGTGATATCAGCCTTGGTATCAATATGACGGTCAATAATGTTTTCAATGTTCATGTTAGTAACTACATCGCAGTCTGACATAACAACATAGTCAGCATCAGAACCGTTAATAAAATCATAAATCCCATAAAGAGCTTCAAGACGGCCTCTGTACATACCGCTTGAATTGTTGCTGAAAGGAGGAAGAAGATGAAGTCCGCCTCTCTTTCTTGATAAATCCCACTCACGTCCTGATCCAAGATGATCAAGAAGTGACTGATAATTTGATTTTGTGATAACGCCTACCTCGTCAACACCACTGTTGACCATATTAGAAATCGGGAAGTCAATAAGTCTGTAACGACCTCCGAAAAGAACAGAGCCCATAGTTCTGTTTTTAGTCAAATCAGTTATGCAACTATCATGCATATTTGAAAATATTATACCAAGAAATTTTTTATTAGCGCTCACTTTAGGTCACCTCCCTTATATACTTTCCGAAATGATCTGCTTAGGTAAGACCTTAGCATTTTCGGATATTGTAATGTTGTGACCTACAACTGCAATTCCCCAATCATCCCTGTTATGAACTGTTTCAGGGCGCAAGCCTACCTGCGCACCCTTTTCAATCACACAATTTTCGCCTACAATTGCGTATTCAACATTAGCTCCTGACTTGATAACTGATCCCGGCATTATGATGCTATCGCAGACTGTTGCACCTTCTTCAATCTTGACACCCTGGAAAATAACTGAGAAGTCAACATTTCCACTTACTTCACATCCGTCTGTAACCATTGAGTTTTCAACAACAGCAGAGGCTGAAATATACTGAGGAGGCATAATAGGATTTCTTGAATATATTCTCCAGTCAGGATCATAAAGGTTAATCGGGATATTAGGATTAAGTATATCCATGTTTGCTTCCCAGAGGGAATCAAGTGTTCCGACATCCTTCCAGTAACCCTCAAACGGGTAAGCAACCATTACCTCGCCATTATTAAGCATATCAGGAATAATGTTCTTACCAAAGTCCTTGGATGCTGTTTCATCATTTTCATTATCAATAAGATACTTTCTGAGTTTGTCCCATGAGAATATATAAATACCCATTGAGGCAAGAGTTGATTTTGGTTCCTTAGGCTTTTCTTCAAATGCGGTAATAACTGAATTTTCATCAGCTGTCATGATACCAAAACGTGAAGCTTCATCAAGAGATACATCAATTACTGCTATTGTACAATCAGCTTTCTTTTTCTTGTGGAATTCAAGCATTGCATCATAATCCATCTTGTAGATATGGTCGCCTGAAAGAATAGCAACATATTCAGGTTTATATCTGTCAACAAAGGAAATATTCTGATAGATAGCATTTGCCGTTCCTTTGTACCACTGCGCTCCAAGTGCTGTCTGGAAAGGCGGGAGAAGGTGAACTCCTCCGTGGAGCTTGTCAAGATCCCAAGGCTGACCATTTCCAATATAGTCATGGAGAACAAGTGGCTGGTACTGCGTAAGAACACCTACAGTATCAATGCCTGAGTTTACGCAGTTTGAAAGCGGAAAATCAATAATTCTGTATTTTCCTCCGTAAGGAACAGCAGGTTTTGCCATATCCTGCGTCAATGCGTATAAGCGGCTGCCCTGTCCCCCGGCAAGCAGCATCGCAACACATTCTTTTTTAGTATACATTGAATAATCCTCCTAATGTGGTAATTACTTTACTAATTTGCTAGTTTTATTTTTATTCACAGTTGAAACTGTTTTTTTACTTTTAGTAGCAGAGGAATTTTTAGACGTACCTGTTGCCTTTTTTGACTTATCCGCAATTTTAGTTTTTGAAGCTGTCTTTTTGTTTTCAGTCTTTTCCTTCTTGTCTGGAGTTTTCTTTGACTTTTCAGGAGTACACTTGAAATACACAACGGACATTGCGGGAATCCTGATGGAAATTGACTGATCATATCCATGCATACTGTAATTTTGTGCTTTAAGCTTTTTATTGTCCAGTCCTGTTCCGCCGTATTTTTCATTGTCTGAAGAAAAAATCTGTTCATATGTGCCCATATAAGGAACACCGATTTTATAGTTCTCCCTCTCAACAGGAACAAAATTGCAGACAACAATGATTTCATTGCCTGAATCATCAATTCTTCTGAATGAAATGATACTCTGCATATAGTCATCATTGCTTATCCATGAGAAACCATTCCATGAATCATCGTTCTGCCACAACGGCGAATTGTCAAGGTAAAATTTATTTAAATCCTTGCTGAACTGCAATATCTTCTTGTGATTATCAAAATCAAGCAGCAGCCAGTCCAGTTCTTTCTTGTAGTCCCACTCGACAACCTGTGCAAATTCATTTCCCATAAAGGTGAGTTTCTTTCCCGGATGAGCCATCATATATGCAAGAAAAGCTCTCATTGAAGTGAATTTATCTTCCATAGTCGGTGCACTCATTTTTCCGAAAAGTGAAGCCTTTCCGTGAACAACCTCATCGTGTGAAACAGGAAGAACATAGTTCTCACTGAAACTGTAAAAGAATGAAAATGTAAGCTTGTTATGGTTATTTGCCCTGTATATAGGGTCCATCCTCATATAGTCGAGCATATCATTCATCCAGCCCATATTCCACTTGAAGTTGAATCCAAGTCCACCAATATCAGCAGGCTTTGTAACAAGCGGCCATGAAGTTGATTCTTCAGCAATCATAAGAACATCAGGGTTTCGCCCGAATACGGCTGTATTAAGCTTTCTCAAAAACTCAACAACCTCAAGGTTCTCATTTCCGCCATCCTTATTTGGCCTCCATTCACCTGAACGTCTGTCATAGTCAAGGTAAAGCATAGAAGCTACCGCATCAACTCTTAATCCGTCAACATGCATTTTTTCAATCCAGTAAAGTGCATTTGAAATAAGGAATGACTGAACTTCGCCCTTTCCAAAATCGAATACTCTTGTTCCCCATGAAGCGTGCTCTCTTTTCAGCGGATCGCTATACTCATAACAGCAGTCACCGTCAAACTCAAACAATCCTGTAGCATCCTTAGGGAAATGTGCAGGAACCCAGTCAAGAATAACGCCTATGCCGGCATTATGAAACATATCAATCATTTTCATGAAATCATGTGGTGTCCCATATCTTGACGTCGGCGCATAATATCCAATAATCTGATAGCCCCATGAGCCATCAAACGGATATTCTGCAAGCGGCATAAGCTCAATATGTGTATAGCTTAGCTCCTTAAGATAAGGTATTATCTCCTCAGCAAATTTTACATAGTTGTATGTACTACCATCAGGAAAAGTACGCCATGAACTGAGGTGAACCTCATAGATATTCATTGGACTCTTATAAACATTCTTATTTGATTTTTCAAGATACCACTTATCATCAGTCCATTCAAAGCCAGAAATATCAAAGAATTTAGTAGCGGTGTCCGGTCTGGTTTCCATGTGAAAACCATAAGGATCTGATTTCATTACAATACTTTTATGAGCAGTTTCAATACTGTATTTATATGTAAAATATTGTTCGACATTTTCAACAAATACTTCCCATACAGAATCATCTTGCAACCTGTACATAGGTGTTTTATTTCTATCCCACTCATTAAAATCACCTACAAGCGAAACGGACTTGGCATGAGGTGCCCAAAGCCTGAAGAAAGCTCCCTTCTTCCCATTAACTTCGCCACCATGAGATCCAAAAAAATCAGAAGCATTAAAATTAGTTCCCTCATGAAAAATATGCATTGGAAATTCATATCCGGTAATGTTATTACTATTATTGTCCATATATAAATACTCCTTTTGTATTCTAATATATATTTTAACAGAATATGTACTAAACTGCAATAGGTTTTGTGTTAATTTTACAATCTACACTTAAATTTAATAAAGATTTAGTATAACTTTACTAAAGTTTAATGAAAAATTAGAGTATTTAAAACATTCATGTTAATAAATTATACAAATAATAAAAAATAATATTTATACAGGCTTTTATAGTTCCTTTTATTGGTTATATTTTGCATATTTTAATCATAAAGATACTTTTATCATCTTTTTTATCTGCAACATTTTTCTCAGTTACTTCTATAATCTTTTCAGCTCCTTTTGCTACACTAAGATCCTTCTGCATCATATTTTCCCTGATAGCAGGAAAGCTTTCCTCTGCAATACCATCAGAAATCATGACAACGCAATCTCCGTCTGTAAGAAAAGTAGTCCTATGCTCAAATTCGATTGAACTAATAATTCCGACAGGCGTTGAAAAGCTTTCAATGCATTTTACGGAGCCATTTGATTTTATAAACGTCTGCGCTGCTCCAAGCTTTAAAATGTCTGCCTGTCCAGTAAAAGCATTAATGCATAAGAGGTCAATTGTTGAGAAAATCTCTTCTGAAGATTTTGTCAGTAAAAGAAGATTGACAAGTCTGAATGCACAGTCAAATCCGACACCTGCCTGAATCAGCTTTTTCAGCAGATTGACGGTCATACAGCTTTCAACAGCCGCCCTTGCCCCACTTCCCATTCCGTCAGATATAATAAAATATGTACATCCTCGACCGTCACTGAAATAAACCTGTGAATCTCCCGAAGTCTTTTCACGTCCCGATTTTTTGCATGCTCCTATCTCAAGACAGTAAACAGGAATTTCGTGATAACTTATCCTTGTAACCTTGTCAATACAGTTTATTACCGGAGCAGAAAATTCACGGTCAAATATTGCTGAAATTTTCTCTGTAACAAGTGAAATCTTTCCCTTAATCATTCCAGAAATATATGCCTCTATAAAGAACCTTCCCTCGCTGTCCTGCATAACGGAAACAACGGGATACTTAGCGCCGAAAGCGATGAGAATCTTCCTTACCTTTGCAGTTCTTGCATCATCACAACCTGCAAGTTCATTAAGTCCTGCATTTATACTTTTGAGCAAGTCCTCTGTAGATATAAGCTGTTCAAGGGCAATGTCCCTCATAAACGCATATGCATCAACGTTTCTCCTTTCCATCTGGGCCTGCTTATAAAAAGAGTTGAAACAGTTTACAAGTCTGTCTTTTTTTGTACAGTATTCAAGGCCCTTCGGCAGATCCTTTTCAACAATATAACCCTTAACAGCAAGTATCGCCTCCGCAGAAGAAAAATAAGATACTGCTCTGTGAAGATCACTCTGGCAGCAAAACGCACTGTCCCTGCATACCGAACATACCTCACGGCATACCTTTGAAGAAATGTCATCCGTACCTACCCTCCTGTCAAAGGCAGCACCAGCCTGTGCTGTACTTTGCCTGATATCCTTAATGGTTCTGACAGTGAAGTCAAGTCTTGATGAAATCATCTGGGCAACAGCAGGCTGACTTTTTGAAAGCCCTGCGAACAGCTTTGTATACCACTTTTCAGGAACAGCAAAAAATATAATTGCCGCAACAATAACGTCAGCAGCATATCTGTGCGAACCCGGAAGAACCCCCATAAGCACAATTCCTATCATGTTGGCGGCAACAAATACCGACGCTGTGCTAAGTCTTCCCCCATTTATAAACAAACCTGCCGCAAGACCTGCAAAGGACAGCAGCATAGTATCACGTCCGAGAGTTGGCGATGCAAGTGCTATTCCGAAAGAGGTAAGCACTCCGACAGCCGCCGCACCCTTGTAACCTGTTTTGTACGCCGCAACCATGAGTACGAATATACCTGCAATTCTTCCAGCATTGATAAGTCCGAATGACACACTTGTCATAGCGCATATCATCAGCACATATACTACAGATGCGGCTACAGCATTGTCACCACTCAGGAACATTCTCGGATGTCCGTTTACAGCAGAGAATACCTTGTCTGTAAAATAAGCCGCAAGGCTGCACAAAATTGCCCTGCATATCATTGCAAGGACAAGAATAGCCGTCAGCTTCATTGACAGGCTGATTATAACCTCGCACATAAGGCAGGCAATACCTGTGATAACAGCTTTGGCACATGAGCCTGGTTTCTTTTTCAAAACATCATTTATTATAAGACTGCTGAAAATAAGTGCAAGCATGGACGTCATGGCACTGACAGAATCAGTGAGTGTACCGTTGACAAAAAACGAGAGCATAGCCCCTACAAATGCTGAAATGGCAGGGATAACAGAAAGTGTTCCCACAAAGGAAATGACAAGAGGAGACCTTGCCCCTCCAACCGATGAACCGGAAAGAACAAACCCGACAACAACACACAATATTATTTTTACCGGCAAAATGAGTATTATTCCGTCATCGCCACCGATTGCGGAACTGTATTCTTCCTCATTTCTTTTTGATTTAGCCTGTGTCTTTAACATCCCGATCACCACGTCCTTTATGATATACACTCAGAATAGTCTATATTATTATAATTCAGATATGGTGCGAAACAGGTCATAATGAAAGTGGACAACAATGTCGTAAAGACATTGTTGTCCACAGAGTTTGTCGGAAGAACTTGATTTCTAACAAATTATAAAGAAGATAAAAGTTTGCTCAAGCTTTTCAAAGCTTGCGGTTTCCAAAGGCAGAGCCTTGGTCGCACTCCGCAGAGTGAGAAACTCTCTAAAACAAAAACGGAGAATATCCCGAAGGTGCAGGGCGACCGGAAAGCCCTGCAAATCTCCACAGAAACAGAGCCTTTTTATATATTATTATTTAGCATTTCTTTGTTTCAAACAGTCCACTGGACTGTTTGAAAGGAAAGTCTACTGAAATCGATAGAAAGGGAGGCGGTCATGTCCGCCTCCCTCGAAAAGCTGTCGCTTTTCTCACCCTTGCCCCGTTTTCTTTGTTTAAGGAATTTCGCTGTCTGCGGACAGCGACAAAGGGCCTTGCCCTTTTGAATCCCACAGCCTTGATAAGGTTAAAACCTGTTCTCACTTCGTTCGAATTTTTCTCCGAAAAACAAGCAGGTTGACGAACTTTCAATAGTTTGCAAGCTCTTATTAAAGCAAAAATTAAAAAGCATAAAAATAGCGGACAAAAGCCCGCTATAAAAGTATTCACTTCTTCTGAAACAATATATTTGAAACATCAATAAAATCCTGCATTTTCAACTGTTCAGGACGGATATTCTCAGAAAGTCCTGCCTCCCTTACCGCTTCTGCAATAACAGCCTTCTCCATTCCAAGCGAGGACGAAAGTGAGTTTAACAAATTCTTGCGGCGCTGTGAAAAAGCTCCTCTTACCATCTTGAAGAAAAACTTCTCATCAGCAACGCCAAGCGACGGATTGTCCTTTACATCAAGCCTTATAACGCATGAATCAACATTAGGAGAAGGCATAAAGCTTCCCCTTGAAACGTTGAAAAGCATCTGCGGCTCGGAAAAATATCTTACAGCAATGCTAACAGCGCCAACATCCCTTGTCCCAGGTTCTGCGCATATTCTCACTCCTGCCTCTTTCTGCACCATAACTGTAACAGATTTTATCGGCATTCTGCTCTCCAGTAACATCATTATTATGGGTGAGGTAATGTAATAAGGAAGATTTGCACATACAGCAACATCAAGTCCGTCCATTTGCTCTTTTATTATCTGTGCAAGGTCAATTTTCATAACATCATCATTTATAACTGTCACATTGTCATATTCTGCAAGTGTTTCCTCAAGCACAGGAATAAGCCTGCTGTCAATTTCAACCGCAACAACCTTATCCGCACGCTTTGCAAGCTCATTTGTGAGAACACCCACGCCCGTTCCTATCTCAATTACACCAAATCCAGATTTAGCATTGCCCATCTCCGCAATTTTCGGGCAGACAGACGGATTGACAATAAAGTTCTGTCCGAGTGACTTTGAAAAAGAAAAACCATGCCTCTGAAATATATCTTTAATTACGCCTATATTTGTAAGATTATCCACAAAAAGCCTCCATATTTTTATAAAAAACAAACAACGTGACCAGGAGGATTTATCCTCCGTATTTTATTTTATAAGCAATGAAACTGCTATAACTGCCGCCATTATTATCGGCTGGTGAACTATGTAAATGACAAGCGTGTTTCTGCCGAGGAACTCAACACTCCTGAACTTTGCACTGTAAAACCATTTCGGAAAGCTCCCGTTCCGCACAGGCACAGACAATGCTGTTCCCACAAGAAATAAGAAGAAATTCGGTATCAGCGGGAAGTAGTCAGCAGAGAAAAAGTCCTTTGTGGTAATCCCAAGCGGGTAAAGATATGGGTTGCTCTGTGTAAACAACGACGGCAAGCCAAAGGTCTTTGAGGTGATTAACCCATTGTCATCAAGCATAACCGCAAGTACATACAATGCAATTGATACCCCGAAAAGAACCTCCCACCGTATCTTCTTAAGATGCTCCTGTATAAGTGCATATAAAAGCATTGAAGTTCCAAAAAACGTAATCGCTCCGAAAATAATAACTTTATCAGGTATTACAACCGATGTTACTATTGTAATAGCTTGTCCGATAACAATAAGCACTCCTGCCCTTTTATAAAGGTTATGCGAAAATGATGTGCATATCCCCGAAACAATAAAAAGATCAGCAAGAAACAATCCATGAACAGCATCCAATACACCTGTGTATAGAAAATCCCATTTCAGATTAAAAACGTACTCAATGTCATACAATGTATGATAGACAATAACAAAAATTATAGCTAGACCTCTAAGTAAATCCAGTATATGTAACCTGCTGTCCTTGTTATACATCAGCTGATTTTCCGGCATAAATTAATCCACTTTCTATTCTAATTTATTTTGACATAATTATTATACCATGTCAGCATATTTATTACAATTACAATTTTATTATTGCAAAAACAGCATAAATATCTTATAATATGTTTGTATAGATATAAAGATATATAATTAAGGGAGGATGGATATATATGTCCGCAGATAAAAGACGTGATAAAATCAACTACTATCTTGATATAGCTGAAACCGTTCTTGAAAGAGGAACCTGCCTAAGAAGAAATTTCGGGGCAATTATCGTAAAAAATGATGAAATTGTTTCAACAGGATATGTCGGCGCACCTAGAGGCCGTGCAAACTGTGTTGATCTCGGATACTGCACAAGAGAAAAGCTAAACGTTCCAAAGGGACAGCGCTATGAGCTTTGCAGAAGTGTTCATGCAGAAGCAAATGCTATTATATCCGCATCAAGGTCAGATACATTGGGCGCAACACTTTATCTTGCATGTCATGACGCAAAGACAGGTGAGCTTTTTGGAGAAGTAGAGCCATGTTCAATGTGTAAGAGAATGATAATAAATGCTGGTATAGATACAGTAATTATAAGAAATACAAGAAATACATATACAACAATAAATGTTGATTCATGGGTTGAAAACGACGACAGTATTGAAGGCACTGAAGGATATTAAAAATAAGCAGATTGGTCCAGCGTGTGATTGCGCTGGACCAATCTGTTTCATTATTTATGCAAGATTCATAGCATATTTGTAACTTTCTGCCCTGACAAAACCAACGCTTTCATAAAGCTTATGAGCTTCACATGCACTGTCAAGACATGTGAGTGAAATAGACCTGTATCCGCTTGTTCTGGCATTGAAAATGACATGTTCAAGCAATGCATGTGCAACACCTTTACACCTGTAATCAGCGTCAACTGCGATATTGAACAGCATCAGGCAAGGCTGAAAATCAAAAGTGAACAACTCAATATGATATTCTGTAACACTTCCAATTACCTTGTTATCCTCCTTGATAACCCATATAATGTAGTTATCATTCTGCAAATACTGCATATATTTTTCAATCGGATTACTTAACCCGAAACACCCGTCAATCAGCTTTTTATATGACATTATATCCTTTTTGATAAGTATCTCAACTGCATACTCCATCTTTACGTCCTGCTTTCTGCTTAATAATACAAAATCGGCAGAGGAAACCCTCTGCCGATAATATATATATAATTAATTATACACCGTACTTGTTTGTTGAAACAGGAATTCCAACACCCATTGTAGAAGCAACTACGCAGGACTTGATGTAAGTACCCTTTGCAGCAGCAGGCTTTGCCTTAACAACAGCCTTAAGAAGTGTATCAAGGTTCTCTTCGAGCTTTTCAGCACCGAATGAAGCCTTACCGATTGGGCAGTGAATGATGTTTGTCTTGTCAAGACGGTATTCAATCTTACCAGCCTTAGCTTCAGCTACAGCCTTAGCTACGTCAGGAGCAACAGTTCCTGCCTTAGGGTTTGGCATGAGTCCACGAGGACCGAGAACCTTACCAAGACGACCAACAAGGCCCATCATGTCAGGTGAAGCAATAACAACGTCGAAATCCATCCAGTTTTCCTTTGTGATCTTTTCAACGAGATCTTCAGCACCAACGTATTCAGCACCTGCAGCCTTTGCAGCTTCTTCCTTTTCAGGCTTACAGAATACACACACTCTTACCTTCTTACCAGTACCGTTAGGGAGAACAACAGCTCCTCTTACCTGCTGGTCAGCATGACGTGAGTCAACGCCGAGACGGATATGAACCTCTATAGTTTCATCAAACTTAGCCTTTGCAGTCTTGCAAGCAAGATCCAAAGCTTCAGTTGTTTCATAAAGTTTTGTTTTATCAACAAGTTTTACACTGTCGGTATATTTTTTACCGTTTTTCATTTATTAATTTCCTCCTTTAAGTGGTAAATCCCGAATGAACGGGTCCCGTAAATATACGGGTTTATAGCGGATATTTCCTCCCACCATAGGTTGACGGAAACGTTACGTCCGCCTGTGCAGATAACTGTGCGGGGTAATGTAATTTGCAGTTAATTAATCAACTACTTCTACACCCATTGAACGAGCAGTACCTGCGACCATGCTCATAGCAGTTTCAATTGTAGCAGCATTAAGGTCAGGCATCTTAGTTTCAGCAATCTTTCTGATCTGATCCTTTGTGATCTTTCCAATCTTAGTCTTGTTAGGAGCGCCTGAACCTGATTCAAGGCCGATAGCCTTCTTGATAAGAACTGCTGCAGGCGGAGTCTTAGTGATAAATGTGAATGAACGGTCAGCATAAACTGTAATTACTACAGGGATGATAAGACCGATATCGTTCTTAGTTCTTTCGTTAAATTCCTTTGTAAAAGACATGATATTAACACCGTGCTGACCAAGAGCAGGACCAACCGGTGGTGCAGGTGTAGCCTTACCTGCTGCAATCTGAAGCTTAATTAAGCCAACTACTTTCTGTGCCATGCTTTTGCACCTCCATAAATTAGAATTGGTCGTCTTCTGACAATCTATTCTTTTTGTTTAGTTATAATTTTGAATCAGTAAATCAATACTCGTCTGTAACGGCAACCTGTGAAAGATCAAGTGTCGCAAGAGTTTCTCTTCCGAACATTGAAACGGATACGTCAACAGTCATTGCATCTGTGTCAATAGCCTTGACATCGCCGATAAATCCTTCCATTGCGCCAGCAAATATTTTAACCTTATCTCCGACCTTGAAGTTAACTTCAACAGTTTTCTGTCTCTCAACGCCGAGAGCGGCAACTTCCTTATCGCTCAGTGGAACAGGCTTGGAAGCAGGACCAACGAATCCGGTAACGCCTCTGGTATTTCTGACAACGTACCATGAATCATCAGTCAGAATCATCTTAACGAGAACATATCCCGGAAATACTTTACGTTCAACTTCCTTTTGCTTGTTGCTGTCGGTAATTTCAGTAACCATTTCAGTCGGAACTTTGATTTCAGGAATAAGCTCCTGAAGTTTACGGTTATCAACAACCTTCTGAATTGTCTGCGCTACCTTATTTTCATAACCCGAGTAAGTATGGATTACATACCACTTTGCCGATTCTGACATCTGACTATCATTCCTTTCGAAAATTAGGAAAACAGCTTTTAGCCTTTCTGACTTTGAAGAGCCAGAGAAAGAAGCTTAACCAGACCTGAGTCGATTCCCCAGATTACCAGTCCGCATACTGTCATTGCAACAACAACAACTGTTGTATTGTTGACAACTTTATTGAACGAAGGCCACACAACCTTCTTGATTTCACCCTTGAGATCCTTAAAATACTTAACAATCTTGTTAGGCTTTTTCTTTACTTGCTTGCTGCTTTTTGCTGCCGCAGTCTTTTCCTTTGGCTTTGCTTTTTCTGCAACTACGTCGGTTTTAGTTTCCTTCAACTCAACCGGTTGCTTAGCAGCCTGATTTGCGGGTTTCTTTGATGGGGCTTTCTTCTTCTTGTTAGACATTTTTAAACCCCCTCATTTACTTTGTTTCTTTGTGAAGAGTATGTTTCTTACAGAACTTGCAGAACTTATTCATCTCAAGTCTGTCAGGATCATTCTTCTTGTTTTTCTTTGTGTTGTAATTGCGCTGCTTACATTCTGTGCAAGCTAATGTTACCTTTACTCTCATATCGGCACCTCCTATTAAATGTTCCAGAAAAGAACGTTTCGATTTCGCAGGAACTCCTGTTCCTGTGCCTCCCTCCGAGTTGCAGTAATACTGCACGAGGTCATGCTGCCCATTATATGGGCACAAAAAATAGACCTCTTAAAGAGGTATTCATATCATAACATAAAGCCACATCGCTTGTCAAGCATTTTTTATCACAGTTTTTTTCAAATTTAGGCGGTAATTAGCACTTTTTCGTCACATAATTAAATTTATGCAGATAGCATTTGCTGTTATGCCTGGAATATGCAGTAAAGCACACCAGAAAGGGACAACAGACATGCTGTTTGTCTATTGCCCCTGAATCTATATGTATCTTAAATCAGTCAATCTTATTAAGCTCGTCAAGAAGATTTTTCTTAGCATTAAGATTTTTCATGCCTATTTCAAAAAGTTTATCCATTCTGAATCTGATATACTGCTCATAAAGATCTGTCTTGAAAACATTATCAACAAGCAATTTCTTGTATTCTGCTTCATCAAGGCTTGCAGATGCAACTACAAGAGCGATTTCTAGCTTGCTCATCTTCTTTTCAGTATCAGACAATGACTTTGACTTGTCAATCTTGTTCATGTTTGCAAGAAGCTGTGCCTTGTCAATTCTCACAGAATATCCCGGAACAGCAAGTACGCCGATATTTCTGATAATATTTGTTTTAAGCGCATTCATCACAAACGGGAAATCACTCATCGGCAGGTCAGTAAGCTCATAAGGCTTATAGATGTTATTATCAAGCACAGGATAAATGAAACTGCTGTAAACTGATGAACACCAGAACTTTTCCTTGTCCTTGAAAACAAGAGGATACTTGTAACCCTTATTTCCTGAACCAAGGTTAACTTCAATAACAGCATCTCTTTCTGTTGTATAGAAACTGTCATAATCACTTTCACATTTATCATTAGCAATCTCAACAAATTTTTCTGAATCAAAGCCATTGAAATCTTCTCTGTCACCGTCAAGAAATGTTCTTATACCACTGAAGCTCTTCTGCCAGATACCTGCTGCAAATGCAGGAACATCAATATATTCAGAATTTAGAGCCGACATAATTGAAGCAGAAACCTCTGAAGAAACAAACTGCTGATCATCATTTTCGTTGAATTCATATTTGCTGACCATATACTCAGTAACAGTTTTTGCAACCCTGCCCATTTCTATCTCAGAAATACCGCCGACCTCATATCTGTTACATACTATATTAATCATGACGGACAAAGGAATATATCCGCCTATGTATTTGAATCTGTCATTATTAAGAAGCTTTGCCATCTTAGGAAGTATCTTCTGCTTCTCGCTTTCGGATGCATTAATCTTTCCGGACATAATAGCAAGGCAAACAACAAATTCTGCATACTGCTTCATAATCTTCTGTTCAGAAAGATAGTTGAAGAAGTAGCCATAAACATATCCGCTGAAAAATTCCTTAATACTATTATAAAGATCAGGAGTTGAGCTTATAACTCTGATAAACTTTGTTCTAAGACCTGCAACATCCTTAGCCGCAATGGTTTTCTTTCCCTCGTTAAGGAATGTGAGCTGACTTTCCTGTGACTTGAAGAAAAGCTTCACAAAAGCCTCATAGCTTGATTCGTCAGGAACATCCTTCTCCCTTTCCTCCTTTATAGTCCAAAGGAGAAATGCCTTATGCATATTTTTGAGTGCATCAGAGGAATTTTCAACAAGTTCCTTTACATCAACCGAAGACACTTCCCAATACTTTCCCGTCTTATTGAAATCGGCAAGTATCTTTTCAATTTCCTCCTTAAAGGCAGCATAAGCAGGGGATTTGTCCATAACAACAACCGCATCAAAAAGTTCGTTTGCAGCAATTGTCAAATCAAATATAACGCTCATTTTATGACCATTCCTTTCCGAGTTATGATAATTCCGTCAAAAAACGGGGCAATGGTGAAGTACAGAACTCAAAGTCTGAAAGTTCATTCCAGACTATTTTAAGTCCTACAAGTGAAATATCATTGCTTGATACTTTCATGCTTAAAATTGCTGAACAATTGACAAAAGAATTATTCTATACCATAAACGTTTCTGTATTCAATCATCTTGTCAAGATATTCAGCACCATCAACAGCGCCGTCCTTTATAGCATTTATAATATCAACAACAGTAACAATAGGGAATACCTTAATTCCGAATTCATCATATACTTCCTGAACAGCTGATTTGTCGCCCTGTCCCTTTTCCATACGGTCAACAGAAATTACCATGCCTGTGATATCAACATCAGCAGCCGCCTTTAATACAGGAATAACCTGTCTGATTGCAGTTCCTGCTGTTATAACGTCCTCAATGATAACAATTTTTTCACCGTCAGTAAGTTTTTTGCCGACGATAACACCGCCCTCGCCGTGATCCTTTGCTTCTTTTCTGTCGAAGCAGTAGTTCACTTCAATACCATACTTGTTGAACAAAGCTATAGCGCATCCTGTTGCAAGCGGAATGCCCTTGTAAGCAGGTCCGAAGAGAGTTTCAGCAGGAATATTGTTTTCCTTTATGCACTGTGCATAAAACTCTCCAAGCTTGGCAATCTGTGCGCCTGTTTTATAATTGCCTGTATTAACAAAATACGGAGCTTTTCTTCCGCTCTTAAGTGTGAAGTCACCGAATGTAAGAACACCGCACTCCATCATAAATTTAATGAATTCATTTTTATAGCTCATTGCAGACTCCTTTGCGGCAAAAACATATTCCTTTATTTTTACAGGCACTTTTTATAAAAAAAGCCCGCATTATTTATCAATAATTGAGGAAAAACATTGCCTTAATATAAATTTCATAGATACATATAAATAATATCACAATTAGAAAACAAAATCAACCTAATTATCATATTTGGATGTAAAAAAATTTGCAAAAAAATTGACACTATGCTACAATTATTCAGTTATTACAAAGTATTATTATCTATAAAAGATGGCAGATCTAAAATTCTTGATTTTAAATAAATCTCCCATAATTAGAAAGGATTGAAATAATAATGAGAATACGAAGAAAGAAATGGGCAAGGCCCGAACTTGCTGCATGCCCTTATTATATAGAGCATGCAGATGAATACAAAAACAAGTGGAATACTGTTTTTGAGAATGCCCATCCTATATATATGGAACTTGGCTGCGGAAAGGGCGGATTTGCAGCACAGGCAGCGCTGAAATATCCTGATGTAAACTTCCTTGCTTTTGATATCAAGAGTGAAATGCTTGCTGTTGCAAGAAGAACAATTGAAAGCTTCTTCAAAATTGCCGAAAGGCAGGTCACAAATATAAAGCTTGTTTCGCTTAACATCGAGCGTATATTGATAGCTTTTGGCGAAAATGATAAAATTGACAGAATCTATATAAATTTCTGCAATCCTTGGCCAAGAGCAAAGCATAACAAGCGTCGCCTTACACATACACGTCAGCTCAAACAATACAGAGTATTCCTCAAAGACGGGGGAGAAATACATTTCAAGACAGATGATGATCAGCTTTTTGAAGAATCCGTTCCTTATTTTGAAGAAACAGGCTTTGAGATAAAGTATCTCACAAGGGATCTTCATGCAAGTGATTATCAGAATAATATCATGACAGAACATGAAAAAGTTTTTTCAGAAGAAGGCAAGAAAATCAAGTTCCTTATTGCAGAAAAGAAAGATTGGGTAAAGCCTGAAATTCCTGCAAAAGAGGAAGAGAACATTGTGCTTGACAACTGATTCGAAAATGGTATAATTATTTAGGGTATGTTAATATATTATCAATGCAGGTTCAGAGGGTGATTCCTGCAAATGATGAATATTTGCATCTCTGGAATGTCTGCAATTTTTTCTGAAGCAAGGAGCTAAAAAGATGATTTTTACTATTGACGGCGGCAACACAAACATAGTGTTGGGCGGATTTGAAAATGACAAACTTGTTTTTCTTTCAAGAATAGCAACTCAATCCGGATTGACTTCGGATGAATATGCCATCAAGTTTATTGACATTCTTAAATTGAACAACCGCCGTGCTGAAGATATCGAAGGTACGATTATCTCAAATGTCAACACACCTCTTACCCCAATTTTTAAGATGGCAGTAAAAACAATTACTAATAAAAAGGTGTTGACAGTAGGCCCTGGAATAAAAACTGGTGTCAATATAAGAATCGATGACCCGTCTGTACTTGGAGCGGATCTTGTTTGCGGAGCTGTCAGCGCAATGGAAAAGTATAATCCACCATGCATTATATTTGACCTTGGAACAGCAACCACCATATCTGCAATAGACAGAAACAGGCATTTTCTAGGAGGCTCAATAATTCCTGGTGTAAAGGTATCCTTAAATGCACTTTCCTCATCGGCAGCCGCACTTCCTGCTGTAAGCGCAGAACTTACAAGCAACGTTGTCATAGGAACAAACACACCTGAGGCAATGCAGTCGGGAATTATTCTCGGCAACGCAAGCATGATTGACGGAATGGTGCTTAGATATAAGGAAATTATCGGTGATGACGCAATAGTAATTGCAACGGGAGGAATGGCTGAAAGCATAGTATCCCATTGCCGTGAAAATGTAATTCTCGATAATACCCTAGTAATTGACGGGCTTTACTCGATTTACAAAAAGAACGCGTAGACATTTCATCTATACTAATACCAAATAAAAAATACACTAACTCCAGGCTTTACCTGCATATATTGTTTCAAGCGTGGGATTATGTAAATAGTTTTATTGGAATTAGGATTTGGCGCTGTATTCATACATATTGAAACAGCAGCAAGGAGGAATTTTTATGTCAACAGTAAAAAACAGCAAAACCCTTAAACTCGTTCAGATGAGCATTCTCACCGCAATTATCATTATCATGGCGTTTACACCTCTCGGGTATCTTAAAATCGGAGTTGTAGAGATTTCTTTTCTAGCCATACCTGTGGTAATCGGCGCAATTTTATGCGGTCCTCTATGCGGGGGCATACTCGGAGGAATATTTGGAATAACAAGCTTTATCCAATGCTTTGGTATATCACCATTCGGAACTGCTCTATGTGAAATCAATCCAATTTATACATTTATAATTTGCCTTGTTCCTAGAATTTTGATAGGTGTTTTTGCAGGACTGTTGTTCAAAGCATTGTATAAAATTGATAAAACAAAGTTGCTTTCATTCGGTGCTGCAAGCCTTACCGGTGCATTGACCAATACCGTCTTTTTTGTAGCACTTCTGTTACTTTTATTCTCAAAATCCGATTATATTTCGGGCATGATGGGCGGAATGAATTTTCTTGCATTTGCAGTAGCATTTGTCGGAATAAACGGACTTATTGAAGCGGGTGTTTGTCTTGTAATAGGTTCTGCTGTAACGAAGGCTCTGGCACGTTTCATCACAGCTGATAGTAAATAAAATTTCTGTCCGGCAGTATCAGGTATATGCCTGCTGCCGGACATTTTAATTTAATGTTCAAATAAAGGGGTGTTCTCTCAATGTCGTCAAAGACCTCAGCTCTGACCTTCAGGCAGGGCTTTGCAGACGGTATCCCGATTGGGTTGGGGTATTTTTCTGTATCATTTGGATTCGGTATCATGGCAGTATCAAAAGGTATCACATCTTTAGCCGCAATGATAATGTCGCTGACAAACCTCACCTCAGCAGGACAAGTTGCTGGCATTACAATCATAGCCGCAGGAGGAACACTTGCAGAAATGGCTTTGGCACAGCTTATAATTAATATGCGTTATGCGCTTATGAGCCTTTCATTGTCACAGAAGCTTGACAGCACATTTACACTCCCACATAGAATAATAACCTCATTTGCAATAACGGATGAGATTTTCGCAGTTGCATCAAGCCATAAAGAAATCAGCAAGAACTATATGTACGGCATAATGATACCGCCGATTCTTTGCTGGACATCCGGAACTATTCTCGGTGGCATAGCAGGAGAAATTCTCCCTGAAAGAATAAAAGGCGCACTTGGGATAGCCATTTTCGGAATGTTCATAGCAATCTTCATTCCGCCTGCAAGAAAGTCGGTAGGGGTGCTTTGCGTTGTTATCCTGTCAGCAGTATTAAGCTGCTGCCTTGAATATATACCGTTGTTCTCGGTTGTATCTGACGGCTTTGCAATTATTATCTGCACACTTGTAGCCGCACTTGCAGGAGCAATATTCTTTCCTGTCAAGGATGCAGATACGGAGGTGCAGTCCGAATGAGCATTAAGATAATTATGTACATTGCAGTAATGGCAGGGGTAACATATCTTATCAGAATGCTGCCGCTTGTGCTGTTCAGAAAGAAGATAAAATCACAGCTTGTAAAGAGTTTTCTGTATTATGTGCCGTATGCAGTTCTTGGGGCAATGACAATTCCTGCAATATTCTATTCAACCGAGAGCATATGGACAGCCGCCGCAGGTCTGATAGTAGCGGTGATACTTGCATTGAAGAATAAATCATTGCTGGTTGTAGCCGCAGCTGCATGTCTTACAGCATATGTAGCAAGCTGGATAGAGTATTTTATCAGAGCAACAATGTAAAAAGCAAAGAAAAGTTCGCCAACCTTTCAAGGTTGTGGGGTGCAGGGGCAAAGCCCCTTGGTCGCAAAGTCAGTCAGTCACTTCGTTCCTGATTTTGCTTCGCAAAACAAGCTGACTTCCGCAGAGAGCGAAACACTAACTTCGCCCGCAGGCGTACAAAAAAACGGAGAAAAGGTGAGAAAAGCGACAGCTTTTCGAGGAGAGCGTACACGACCGCTCTCCTTTTTTGTGCATTAAACAAGACATATCTTTTAAACGTGCCGGTGACACGTTTTGAACGGACAAACCAGCTGGTGCGTTACCCAAAAAGTTAAAGCAAAATATATGGAACGCTTTTTATAACTTACAAGTTTTGCTTTGTCTTAATACAAACACAATTCGCTGCGCTGTTGTGTTTGTATTAAGAGATATAATTTTATTTTACACGCAAGAAAACCGCAAATGCAATTTCGGACTAGCTTTATTAGTCCGTATGATTACATTTGCGGTTTCTATTTTTCTTTGTGCATTTGCAGGGTTACGAGGAGTGTTTCGTCGTTGCGACGACGACAAGGGACGCTGTCCCTCGACCCTGCAAGTTTTGAAAAGCTTGAGCAAACTTTTATGTTTTTATTTTTTCCTTACGTCCCTTACTCCGCTTAGAATTACTTTCTTTGCTTTATCTGCAAGTTCCTTAGTTGCGTCCTCTATCCCTTCAAGCGGATATGCCATCCCAAGGCTCTCATACTTGACCTTGCCCATCGTATGATATGGCAGTACATCCAGCACCTCAACATTGCGAAGTGTCCCGATAAACTGTCCAAGTTCATAAAGATACTTCTCATTTTCCGTTATCGTAGGCACAACAACATGCCTTATCCATACAGGAACATTATTCCTGTCAAGATATTTCGCAAACTCAATTATATTATCATTGTTATGTGCCGTCAGCTTCTTGTGCTCTGCACTATTGATATGCTTTATATCAAGCAGAATCAGATTAGTTGACTTTATCAGCCTGTCAAATTCCGCAGTATCCCTTCCGTCAAAGGTAACCCCCGATGTATCAAGACAGGTATGAATATTCTTTGCCCTCGCTGCCTCAAAAAGCTCTGTTACAAACTCCATCTGCAGCAGCGGCTCTCCGCCTGTAACGGTAATTCCTCCGCCAGTATAGAACATTTTGCATCTTTCAAATTCGTCCAGTATTTCTTTAACTGTGGTTTCCTTACCTTTCCCTATTTCCCATGTGTCAGGATTATGACAATACTGACATCTCATAGGACATCCCTGAAGAAAAACTACAAGTCTTATACCTGGTCCGTCAACCGTGCCAAAGGATTCAATTGAATGAATTCTGCCATTCATATTAATGCCATCCTTTCAGGTCCTTTATATCTATATGCACAATAGGGACTGTCTTTCGGCAGTCCCATAATATGCAAATACGCATTTCTGAAATTATATCTGATTGTGGAATGTTCTTGAAATAATATCATCCTGCTGTTCTTTACTAAGCTTGATAAAGTTTACTGCATATCCGGAAACTCTTACAGTGAGCTGTGGATACTTTTCAGGATGCTGCTGTGCATCAAGAAGTGTTTCTCTTGTAAATACATTTACATTCAAGTGATGTCCGCCCATCTGAGCATAGCCATCAAGAAGTGCTACAAGGTTGTCAATCTGTTGTTTGCTTGCCATAATAATCTCCTTCCCTTTCTGCTATTACAAAAAATGAATAATTAGATTTCCTAATCCTCATCATCAATACCTTTGTGGAGTGTAGGAATACTGCATGCCATGTTGCCTTTGCAGCAGTCAGTACTTTTTGCTGTATCAGCTTTGATTTCGCCTGACTCATCGCAGTTCACATTAACATGACCTGAACCCGAAGCCATCAGCTTATCAATCATGTCAGCCAGTTCCTTTGCAGCCTTATCATTATTATCAGTATGCTTTTGCATCTGCTTTCTGTTCCTCCGTAAGCTCAATATCAAGGTCGCCCATAACTACCATGTCATCCTTGCCCAGAGCGCCAGGGATAATTGAGAATGTGTTTGAAATACCGTCCTGTGCATGCTTGAACGGAAGCTTTGCAACGGATGCAAGTGATGCAACTGCACCAGTTTTATCTCTGCCATGCATTGGGTTTGCGCCAGGAGCAAGAGGAACGCCCTGCTTTCTTCCATCAGGTGTGTTGCCAGTTTTCTTTCCATAAACAACGTTTGAAGTAATAGTAAGAATAGACATTGTAGGAACACTATCACGGTAAGTGTGGTGTTTCTTGATTTTATCCATGAATGTCTTTACAATTTCAACAGCAATATCATCAACACGGTCATCGTTGTTTCCGTACTTAGGGAAATCGCCCTCTACTTCATAATCAGTAACAATTCCGTTTTCATCTCTTATGCACTTTACCTTTGCATACTTGATTGCGCTGAGTGAGTCAGCAACGACGGAAAGTCCTGCGATACCTGTTGCAAAGTATCTCTTTACTTCTCTGTCATGAAGAGACATCTGAAGCTTTTCATAACTGTACTTATCATGCATGTAATGAATTACGTTGAGTGTATTTACATAAAGACCAGCGAGCCATTCCATCATCTGATCGTACTTTTCCATAACGTCATCGTAATCAAGGTAATCGCCAGCAACAGGACGATACTTAGGTGCAACCTGAATCTTGAGCCTTTCGTCTACTCCTCCGTTTATAGCATAGAGAAGACACTTTGCAAGGTTTGCTCTTGCTCCGAAGAACTGCATTTCCTTGCCTATTCTCATTGATGATACACAGCAGGCGATTGCATAATCGTCACCGTGAGTAACACGCATGAGGTCATCGTTTTCGTACTGGATTGAAGATGACTTTATTGACATCTTAGCACAGTATTCCTTAAAGCTTCTTGGAAGGTTTACAGACCAGAGAACAGTAAGGTTTGGTTCAGGAGAAGTTCCGAGGTTATCAAGCGTATGAAGATATCTGTAAGAACTCTTTGTTACAAGGTGCTTACCATCAACAGTTGTACCGCCGATTGATTCAGTAACCCATGTCGGGTCGCCTGAGAACAGTTCGTTGTATTCTGGTGTTCTTGCAAACTTAACAAGGCGGAGCTTCATAATAAAGTGGTCGACATATTCCTGTGCCTGCTTTTCAGTGATGAGCCCATTCTGGAGATCACGCTGAATATATATATCAAGGAATGTTGAAGTACGTCCGAGACTCATTGCCGCACCGTTCTGCTCCTTGACAGCAGCAAGATATCCGAAGTATAACCACTGGATTGCTTCCTTTGCGTTAGCAGCAGGCTTTGTGATATCAAAACCATAGATTCTGCCAAGCTCTGCAAGCTCACCGAGAGCACGAATCTGCTCTGCAAGTTCTTCACGGAGACGGATATTCTCTGAAGTCATTCTTACAAGTGCAGTGTCAAGCTGGTGCTTCTTGTCTTCAACAAGCTTATCCACACCGTAAAGAGCAACTCTTCTGTAGTCGCCTATGATACGTCCTCTGCCGTAAGCATCAGGAAGACCTGTGATAATAGCAGACTTTCTTGCAAGACGCATTTCAGGTGTATAAGCATCAAATACGCCCTGATTGTGAGTTTTTCTATATTTTGTAAAAATTTCAACTACTTCAGGATCTACCTCATATCCGTTTTCATGACATGCATTCTGAGCCATTCTGATACCGCCAAAAGGCTGTAAAGAACGCTTGAAAGGCTTGTCTGTCTGGAAACCTACAATCTGTTCAAGATCCTTGTCGAGGTAACCCGGGCCATGTGAAGTGACTGTTGAAATAATTTTTGTATCCATATCAAGAACTCCGCCGGCTTCACGTTCCTTTTTGCTGAGTTCCATAACTTGTTCCCAGAGTTTTGTTGTAGCTTCTGTCGGGCCTTCAAGGAAAGAATCGTCTCCATCGTAAGGAAGGTAGTTACGAAGTATAAAGTCACGGACATTTATAGAACCGCTGCTCCATTTTCCTTCTATAAAACCTTTCCACTCTGCCGGAAGATTTCCACTCATAGTTAATTCTCCTTTTTGTTTTCAAAAGTGCTGACTGGCAAAAGCCTGGTTATATCTCACAAAAATCTGAATAATAACCATAATCAGTCAGCATACCCTTTTCTTTTGCGCTTCTGCAACAATACAGTGCCGGAAAAATAAAAGAATCAATGTGAAAATGAATGCCCAGTTGAATTGCAAATATACTGTATGTTGTTATAGACAAAAGAAATGTTTAATATATATTGTATTTCATCTTATAGTCATTTTATCACGATACTTTATTTTTTGTCAATGATTAAAGAACAATAATTATTATTTTCATTATATACAACTATATTTACACATAAACATATAAAATAATTGTATTAAAAATAGAAAGTGTCATTCCATTTATGTAGTTTAGTTCTTCAATATTGGAATAGTACTTTATCTCACCCCTGAAGTTTATGATTTCATCAGCCATCTCATCGCTTATAATACCAAGGGATTTCAGGTCTTCTGCTGTACAGGTATTGAGGTTTATTTTACCTCCAATTGTTGTTGTCATTGTTACCGTTTCTGTCGGAACAGTTGTCTGTGGAGGAAGTCCTGATATATCAACGCAAAGGTATTCTTTTATTGCATTGAATTTTGACTGCCCTATTCCATTTACTTTCAGAAGATCATCAACACTGTAAAACCCGTTCTGCTGACCGTATGAAATTATTCTTATTGCAATCGTATAACCTATTCCGTCGAGCCACATAAGATCCTCGAGAGCTGCATTGTTAAGTTCAATCGGAAGCTTTGGTATATATTTTGTTGTAGCAGTAGTCATTATAGGAGTTGTTACAGATGTCTCCCCCTTTAAAGGCAAGGGCAGCTTTGACGTATCTGCACAAACATAAGGCTTTATCTGTTCATAAGCAGATTTTCCGATTCCCTCAACCTCAATCAGATCTTCAACAGAATAAAATCCATAAGCCTGCGCATAAAGGACGATTCTTGCAGCAGTTTTCTGACCTATACCTTTTATAGTCATAAGCTGTTCTGCTGTGGCACTGTTGAGGTCAAGAGGATATCTTATCTGAATATCGTCATTTCCATTTTTCTGCTCACCGTCATCTTCATAAGAAAAATCATCTTCTTCCCAGTAGTCTATTATTTCAGCCACCTCAGGCTCATCCCATAAAACTTCTGCAGTTTCTGTATGTTCTTCTTCGCTTTCAGGCGGCAATGTTTCTGTATATTTTTCCTCATTTTTATCTTCATTTATTCGAATATCTTCGCCATCAATATACGAATGAAGCTTTATTTTTTCAAGCTTGGAATCACCAATCCCTTTAACATTCAGCAAGTCACCCATAGATGAAAAATTACCATGTTCATCCCTGTAATTCACTATATTTTCTGCTAATACAGGGCCAATTCCGTCAATAAGCTGCAGTTCTTCACATGTAGCTTTATTAATATCTATCTTTATGTTACCCGAAAAATCTATTTCTGCATCGTGGGAATTTTTTTCAGAAGCACTAATCACATCATCCTGCTTTTCAGCTTTCCCAGATACATTTTCTACAGTTAAAACTTCATTATAACCAAACGTTGCAACAGCTGGAACATATTCTTCATCATCTTTTTGAAATAATCCTGATGACGCAAGAAATATACCTGATAAGAGAACTGCACATATGCAAAAACCTATGACGGTTGTCTTTGGTCCCTTTCTCATACCCGCCCTACTTTCTGTTATATTATGTCGAATTTTGTCTTTTTTAATCATATCAAAAAATACTACAACTGTCAATAATTCTACATTATTACTATAATTATTGTAATAATCAGGGCATGGTTTTGTTATGTTTGTTCAACATGTTATTATCAGTTATTAATTTCCACAAAGGTTATATTCAATATGCTATAACACAAAAACTAATTTCAGATGTTTTTGTGTATAATTTACATAACGCTTTAATTTTCTGACTACTTTCAAGATTTTGTGTTTTGCATAAATGAGAATTATAATATAGAAAACAACAAAGTAAAAACTTATGCTTAAATTTTTACAAAAATTTTTCACGGGGGATATTAATATGAACATGACTAAATCAAGAAAGAAAATTTATCAGCTTGTAATAGTCGGACTTATGGCGGCACTTGTCTTTGCGGGCAATTACCTCCAGATAAAGATTCCGAACGGCGTACTTATTACAAGAATACACTTCGGCAACTCAATGTGTCTGCTTGCGGGACTTCTTTTCGGCAGTATGAAAGGCGGGCTTGCGTCAGGATTCGGTGCGGCGCTTTTTGATCTTTTTGATCCTGTATATATAGTTTCATCGCCATATACTTTTATTTCAAAATTTGCAATGGGCTTTACAGCAGGAAAAATCAGAACATCATCAAAGTCTGAAAGAGAAATGCCTGCTGTTCTCGGCGGTGCGATTGTCGGCCAGCTTGTATATATAGTTCTTTACCTTATAAAATCATATTTCACAATAATTATTATCGGCGGAACAACAGAAGCAGCATGGACAGCAGTAGGAACCAATGCTATAACATCAAGTGTTAATGCAATCATTGCCGTTGCAGTTTCAGTCCCATTATATTTTGCCCTGAGAAAAGCTCTTTCACGAACAGAGATTTTTACATTTATCAAAAATGCTGATGTAAAAGAAGAAAAGACCGAAAGGACATCACCAGCAATGTATGCCCTTACAGCCTTTGCAATTATAGTTACAGTTATTTTCTCAATTAACCTTTCAGCAAGCAAAAAACTTGAAGCTGCACAGACAGAAAAAGAAGCTGCATATCAGCAGCAGATTGAAGATCTCAACACACAGGTTGAAGCCAATACAAAAGCAATTGAAGAGCTTAAGGCAAAGCTTGCGGGGTAAGACAATAGCTTAAAAGTTCGTCAACCTTTCAAGGTTGTAGGGTTCAAAGGGACAAAGTCCCTTGTCGCCGTCGCAACGGCGAAACACCACCTTCGCCCGCAGGCGTAAGAAAAAAACGGAGCAAGGGTGAAAAATGCGACAGCATTTTGAGGGAGGCGTACACGACCGCCTCCCTTCTTTATTAATTAAACAAAACTTTCCTTTAAAACGTGCCAGTGGCACGTTTTAAACATATTAATTCCCCAAAATGTACTTATCTCAGATTTGCTTTTCATGCATTAAAAAAACGGTATGGCAAAAGCCATACCGCTTAAAAATACTATCTGAAAGTCAGATTACATTTCAGCAAAGTACTTGATTGTTCTTACCATCTGTGATGTGTAAGAATTTTCATTGTCGTACCATGAAACAACCTGTACTTCATAGAGATCGTCAGTGATCTTAGAAACCATTGTCTGTGTTGCATCGAAGAGTGAACCGAACTTCATGCCGATAACATCAGAAGAAACGATCTGATCTTCGTTGTAACCGAATGAAGCAGAAGCAGCAGCCTTCATAGCAGCGTTGATTCCGTCCTTAGTTACATCCTTACCCTTAACAACAGCTGTAAGAATTGTTGTTGAACCTGTTGGAACAGGAACTCTCTGTGCAGAACCAATGAGCTTGCCCTTAAGTTCTGGGATTACAAGACCAATTGCCTTTGCAGCACCTGTTGAGTTAGGAACGATATTAGCAGCACCAGCTCTAGCTCTTCTGAGGTCGCCCTTTCTGTGAGGACCATCGAGGATCATCTGATCGCCTGTGTAAGCATGAATTGTGCTCATGATACCACTCTGGATTGCTGCATACTTGTTAAGAGTATCAGCCATAGGAGCGAGACAGTTTGTTGTGCATGAAGCAGCAGAAATGATTGTATCATCCTTTGTAAGAGTATTTTCATTTACGCTGAATACAATTGTCTTAAGATCATCACCAGCTGGAGCTGAAATAACAACCTTCTTAGCACCTGCATCAATATGAGCCTGTGACTTTTCCTTTGAGCAGTAGAAGCCTGTACATTCGAGAACAACATCTACACTGAGCTTGCCCCATGGAAGGTCCTTAGCATCCTTCATAGCATAGATTGTAATCTTCTTGCCGTCAACTGTGATTGAATCTTCGCCAGCTTCAACTGTGTGAACGCCTTCGCCGTATTTTCCGCAGTAACCACCCTGAGCTGTATCATACTTGAGAAGGTGAGCAAGCATCTTAGGATCTGTAAGATCGTTGATAGCTACTACCTCGTATCCATCAGCACCAAACATCTGTCTGAATGCGAGACGTCCAATACGTCCGAAACCATTAATTGCAACTTTAACTGCCATAATAATTTTTCCTCCTAAAATGTAATTGTTTTACATAGTACATCAGCATTTGAGCTTCGCACTTTCACAATATATTTTACCCCATTTTTTCAATTTTGGCAATACCTTTTATTAAATTTTGATAAAAAAATAACATACATAAGCATTTTTCTCTTATTATAACAAATTCATTTAAGTTTATACATGAAAATCCTTGCATAACGTGAATTAAATGTCATGCAAGGAAATTAAAAGCAATTTTATAATAATATAACCAATAACTTATTTTTGCTCATTATTATCAGCATTTGTATGACTTTCTGAATTCTTCACCATATTACTCTTGTTGCGTTTATGCCTTCTTGAAAGAATAATAATCAAAACAATAATTCCGACAAGAATTACAAGTGGCAGAATTGAAATTATAAAGATAATAATCCACTGAAAAACAGAAACAATTGCGTTAGAAACTTTTGTAAATCCGTTATAAATCATATTACCCATGTCTTTAAAGCTAAGGGCATTCCATTCAACATCTCTTTCTATCTCAATCGGATCATCTTCCTGCTGGATATAAAGAGTTATAGTTGATTCTGAAACTAAAGTATTCCAGTAATTAAGCTGACCTTCGTAACTTTCAATTTCAGCAGTAATCATATCTATTTTGTCCTGAAGAATTAACGCTTCTTCCATAGTTTGGGCCTTATTATAATAATCATAATATTTTTCAAGATTTTTCTTCTTGTTTTCAAGGCGAATCTGAACATCAATATACTGTGTTGTTATATCATCACTGGATGTATTTGAATTAATTACATCCCCACATTCATCTATGTAAGATAAAATATCATCCAGATTATCTGGATCTACTTTCAGTTCTGCACGGATAGTAACATAATCACCCGATACAGACATGTTTTTATTGTACTCATAACCGTTCTTATCTGATATGTATGCAATAATCTTATCATAACATTCATTAACATCTTTTGCTGTCATATCAACATTTGCATTTTTAATTATCTTTTTATTTGTGGCTTTAACTTCAGTAGTATTTGATATTGGACTCGCTTCATAGTCTGCTCCCTTTTCAGAATATGAATCTGACTGTTCAAAAGCAGCGTCTGCTTCTGCATAATCCTCATATGTAGCTGCTTCTCCATATGCAGCATTAGCAGCATTATAAGAATCATTGCTTGTTTTTGTGGAATCACTTTTTGAAGCACAAGATGTAAGCATAATTGACATAATTATTATTGGCAATAGTTTTTTCATTTTAATCCCCATTCCTTCTTTGCTATTTATTCCGGTCTTGAACCTGAACTGAGTTCAGTTAAGCAAAATTCCTGCTCTTATATTTGCAGGAAGGAAGAAATAGCTTGAAAATAATTTTTAACGCTATTAACTCCTTGTACTATATTATACTTTATAATGTTATAAATTCAAGAAATTTTTGTTAACAACTTAATTACAATTTAATTACATTAATGTTTAATTGCAGGCTAAGGAAAAAAGTACATTAAAAGCATAAGCCCATAGGTACATATATAACATAAAATATAAAGGAAAAATCAAAATTTTTTTACTAAACTATCGCAAAACCAACACATTTATGTTATAATATCATTTGTGTAGTTTAATGTACTGATTACCATACTCATAGACTGCATAATATCATAATATTAATCACAATATTCAATTTATACAGGAGTTCTGGGGTATGACAAATGAACATTTAACTGATTTATGCAGCATTTTTAAGGCCAGCAAAATTCCCGTTGCTATATGCAGCAAGGATTTTACTATTTTATGGAACAACTTTGAATTCGACCTTGATAAATGTCTTAACAAGGTAAAGAACAATTTTGCAGAGTATTTTGAAAAGGTGCCTTCGGCATCCTCATTTTTTGATATCACCATCAACAACTGCTTATATTATATAAACGCCACTGAACATGATGATGTACTTATTATGGAACTGCATAACATTCATGGTTCAATGACAAACAGATCAATAGCACCTGTGGATATGGTCATGAAAAACTTATTGATAAGGATAAGAACCTCAGTCTCATCCATTGCCGTTGCAGCCGATGAGATATATAAATCAATTATTAAAAACACGGGCTGCAGTAGCTATATGGCAAACCAGCTAAATATTATTGAAGGGAATCTGACTCTTTTACTCAAGGACATGCTTGTTCCGGAGCAGCTGTTAAGCAATTATCTTAACAGTGAAACAGAAAAACTTCTGAATGTAACACAGTTGATGTCGATTATGGAAAAGGATTTTCTGGATCTGTTTGATGACGGCAGTGTTGAGTTTATACATTCCTGCGAGCCGGGAATCTTTACCTGGGCATCACATAATGCTTTTAAGCTTACAATCTGCGGTATTATCAGCGAAATAATGTCATTTGATCTGAAAATTGAAAAAATAACGTCACAAGTATTTATTGACAGCAATGATGTGATAAATATAGTTTTTTGCGGGCAGAACATATCCGGCGACAAAAACAGTTTTGATGACGATTATGTGGATATGTATTTTTACACTGAAAATATAAAACCTGGCGACTTTGTAAGAACTTGCTTTCTGACCCGTTACAACGCATCAATTTCAAGTTCAGAAACAGAAAATTCCAAAAAGATAATTTTAAAAATACCGGTTGACTACGGAGATGAACCTCAGATATCAACAACAACGGCTTATTTTTCATCAAACAGAAGATTCAACCCGCTTATAGCGAGTCTTTCACATATAAAGAAAAAAAGAAGATATCTTGTAAAAGAAAAAGGAGAAACTTAAAATGAACAAAAGAAAACTTATTGCAGCCACTCTTGCAGCTTGTATGGCACTTCTAATGCTTGCAGGATGCTCAGAAACAAGTAAAGGCACTGAATCTTCGGATACATCATCCTCATCTTCAGAAACTGTTGTGTCAGGTGACGAAACGACAGAAGAAACTGTCTCAATAGCAACAGGAAGAGTTCCTGAGAAAGTCGAAGATTATGCTATATTCAAGTACAGCTCAACACTTCCTGAGGGATATGAAGCAGTTGAAGAAAGTGAAGTCGGCAAGCTTTATCTGAATGGCAAGGCAAAAATCACTGTTCAGGCACAGAACTACAAGGAAGATTATCAGGAGCTTTCAGCTTTTGCAGAATCCGCAAGTGCTACATTCAGAGTTCATAATATGCTTTATCAGCAGGATACAAATTTTGGTGAGCCTGTAAAGACAAAGGTTAACGGCTTTGATGCTATTGTCTATGACTATGAGATAATTGCATATCAGTTTATTCATGATGAAAATGAAACTACTGCCGAAACATCTGCTGCTGAAACATCTGCTGATGGTTCGGAAACAACTGTAACAGGTGTCAAGACTGAAGTTGCTAGATTCAAGGGCAAGCTTTGTTACTTCTATTCAGATGAAGACGTTTTTTATGTTCAGTTTGAAAGTGCTGCTGAAGACTTTGAAAAGGAATCAGCTATATTTGACGACTATCTTGCAACAGTTAAAATTTCAAAGAAATAATATGCTTGATTTTTGAAATCTGCTGTGTTATAATTCTGTTGAGTGAATATAATAATAGTGAATATACTAAAGGCGTATCGGTTAGAGTAGCTTTATTATTCCCTTTTCAGAGAGCATTGGGTGGGTGTGACGATGCAGGGACAATTAAGTGAAGTGCAGCCGCCAGCCTGAACGGTGAACCTGTTTACAGTATTATCCGTTCACGTTTTCCCACGTTACAGGGATGGACAATTATTCTGTTGTCCGTTAAGATAGGACATTTGTGTCCTAATTGAAGTGGAACCGTGGTTTAATGCCGCCTTCAGATTTTCTGAGGGCGGCTTTTTTGTATATTTTAACGCTGTATTTTTTTTATCGCAAGTGAATTTATATAAGGAGATGGCAATAATGTTTGATAGCATTAAATCAGATATTGATTCGGTTAAGAGGCGTGACCCTGCCGCAAGAAGTACCTTTGAGATTATTCTGACATACTCAGGTCTGCATGCAGTTCTGATGTACAGAATTTCACATTGGTTTTATCAGATGAAGCTTTTCACTGTTGCAAGAATGATTTCACAGTTTGCACGCTTTATGACGGGAATAGAAATCCATCCTGGTGCTAAAATAGGTAAGGGATTTTTCATTGACCACGGTATGGGCGTTGTTATTGGTGAAACAACTGAAATCGGCGACAACTGCCTTGTGTATCAGGGAGTAACTCTCGGAGGAACAGGAAAAGACAAGGGCAAGCGACATCCTACTCTCGGAAACAACGTCATGGTCGGCGCTGGTGCAAGAGTTTTAGGTCCTTTTAAGGTCGGGGACAATGCAAAAATTGCAGCAAATGCTGTTGTTCTTGAAGAGGTTCCTGCAAACTGTACTGCTGTCGGCGTGCCTGCAAGAATAGTTAAGCAGAACGGCAAGAAAGTAAATAAATGCGATCTCGATCAGGTTCACATTCCGGATCCGGTTGCACAGGAACTCTGCAAACAGCTTATGCGTATTGAAAAGCTTGAAAAGCAGATGTTCAATATAACAAACAAGAGTGATATTGTTGAAATAGCAAAAAAATATAACAAAAACTCATCCAACAAGTAAAGGAAAGTTTTGTTTTACGAAGCAAAACCTCAAAACATTGAAAGGAGTGCATATTCCTTAATGGGAATATGCTCAAAAATATGAAAGTATACAACACCCTCACCAGACAAAAGGAGGAACTGAAGCCTATCAGGGAAGGTCAGGTTTCTATATATGCCTGCGGTCCTACTGTTTACAACTTCATTCACATCGGAAACGCACGTCCTATATGCGTTTTTGACGTGCTGAGAAGATTCCTTGAATATACAGGCTATAAGGTTAAGTATGTCCAGAACTTCACTGACGTTGATGACAAGATTATCAAGCGTTCAAACGAAGAAGGCATTCCTTCTATCGAGGTTTCTGAAAAGTATATCCGTGAATTCAAGAAGGACGCACAAGGTCTTAACGTAAGAGAAGCTGACGTTCATCCAAAGGTTACAGAAAACATGGATATCATCATTGATATTATCAAAACTCTTGTTGACAAGGGTTATGCTTATGAAGTGCAGGGTGATGTATATTTCCGCTCAAAAAAGTTCAATGATTACGGAAAGCTTTCACACATGCCTCTTGAAGACCTTCAGGCAGGCGCAAGAATTGAAGTAAACAGCATTAAGGAAGATGCTATGGACTTTGCTGTATGGAAAGCTGCAAAGCCTGGTGAACCTTTCTGGGAATCACCTTGGGGCAACGGCAGACCTGGCTGGCACATTGAATGTTCGGCTATGTCAAGACACTATATCGGCGACACAATTGATATTCACGGCGGCGGACAGGATCTTATCTTCCCTCACCATGAAAATGAAATTGCACAGTCAGAAGCCGCAACAGGAAAGCCACTTGCAAATTACTGGATGCATAACGGCTATATCAACATAGACAACAAGAAAATGTCCAAATCCGCAGGCAACTTCTTTACTACCAGAGATGTTGCAGAAAAATATGGCTATGAACCAATCAGATACCTTATGATTCAGGCTCATTACAGAACTCCTATCAACTATAGCCTTGAACTTATTGAGGCTTGCAAGGCTTCACTTGAAAGACTTTACAACTGCCGTGACAGTCTTGACAGAGCAATTGTATCTGCTCCGTCAGGTGCAGTAACAGCAGAGGCACAGCAGATTTTTGATAACCGTAAACAGCAGTTTATTGATGCTCTCAATGACGACCTCAACACAGCGGACGGTATCACAGCTCTGTTTGAGCTTACAAGAGAGCTTAACACAATGATGCTCGACAAGGCTGCAAGCAAGGAACAGCTTTCTGCCGGCGCAAAGGTATTTGATGAGCTTACAGGCGTTCTCGGTATTCTTTACAACAGAAACAAAGAAGAGGCTCTTCCACAAGAAATCCTTGACCTTGCAGAGCAGAGAAAGCAGGCAAGAAAAGATAAAAACTTTGCTCTTGCCGATGAACTAAGAGATAAGATTGCTAACCTTGGCTATGCTATTGAAGAAACACGTCAGGGCACAAAGATTTACAAGAAGTAATTATAAATCAGCCGCAAAACCTTTATACTTTGATTTTGCGGCTGTTGTTTACATATTTGACGGACAAGACGTAAAAGCTGAAAGGAATGATTAATAAGTTGAAAGTCCCAACAAAAACTATCAGGATACCGAAAATAGCTGTGTTTTTAGTGTTTGGTGTTCTTATAATAGCTATAATATCATTTGGGTTAGATGCCCTTTCACCTGAACAGCCTAAGAAAGCTGTCCTTGAGGACATTCAGATAATCCAGTTTGAAAAACCTGCTGAAGGACAGGACATACTTATTATAGAAACAACCGCAGGAACAATGAAAGCTGTTCTTTATTCCGAACAATGTCCTAACACTGCTGCTCTTATAAAGCAGGCTGTCGCTGACGGGGCATACAAGAACCTCCCTGTTTCACAGGTTGAAAAGGACATACTTTTTATATGCAATTCCAGAAATAAGGAAGGCACAACTATTGTGAATGAATATCACAAGGATCTATGGCCTTTCAGGGGTGCAATCTGCACTGTTTCAAGTCAGGACGGATATTCAAGCGAGAGCCTTGTTTTCCTCGACACAATTGAGTTTACAGACGAAATGAAAGCAACCTTCGAGGATTCTGCAAACCTCCAGGCTGTTGGAGATGCTTTCCTTGAACATGGCGGCGTACCGAATTTCTCACAGCAATACACAGTTATCGCACAGATATACGACGGACTTGATGTGCTTGATGCAATTACCGACGCACAGTATGATGAAGAAAGTGGCGTTCCGACAGAAGAAATTCTGATAAAGGATATAACAGTTTCAACATATGGCAGTGAGAAAGATTAATAACGGGCGAAATATATTGAATTAGTCCCTTAAAAATATACGGTAATTATTTATATTTATGTTGTATTTTGTAAAAAATAGTAGTACAATTTAATATAATACTATTTTTGGAGGACTATTATGAAGGAAAAACAATTTAATCAAAATGTACTTGAAGATTTACAAGAGTTTACGGAATGGCAAAAACAACTGATTGAATTAAATTACAACAAAAAAGAGAATTTACAACATATTTTCCCTAATTATTTATATTATGCGCATCTTGGATATACGGTAGGTAGTGAACAAGCTAAAGACAGACCAGTGTTAATAGTCGATTGTTACAATACATCACCTGTTTGTGTTGTTATTCCAGTAACATTAGAGAGATTAAATGATGATAAACCGTATCATATTGATTTATCAAATACTAAGGGAACTGCATTAGTTGAACAAATTCGTACTATTGACAAGGTTAGAATATTTGATTATGTATATCATAATAAGAAATATGCTACCATTACAGAAGAAGATAGAACAAAAATAAATGAGCAATTAAGCAAGATTTGTCAATTAAATCCTTTGTATATTAAGAAATAATTTTTTAAATTCTATTGACATTTTATATAACATAGAATATAATGTAAATAGATAATACATATTAAATTTACGAAAGAAATTTCGTATCTATCATATTTAATTGTAATAGCCACATTTTTAATGTGGCTATTACTTTTTTTCTTTATACAAACAATCGCCGCAGAAAAACTCTGCGGCGATTTCTTTATCTTTTAAGCTTCCAGATATCCCTTGCATAATCCTCAACTGCTCGGTCTGCGGAGAAGAATCCTGAACCTGCAATGTTTGCAAGTGACTTCCTGTTCCACTTTTCTGCATCCTTATAACACTCGGATACATACTGCTGTGCGGACTGATATGCATCAAAATCTGCAAGAACCATATATGGATCCTTGAACTTGAGCGAGTTTGCAACCTCGTCAAATACACATCCGTTAATACCATGATACATTCTGTTGATTGCCTTTTCAATAACATCATTATTGCGAACATAATCCTCAGGACGATAACCCTGTGCCTTCTTTGCAAGAACTTCTTCTGCGTTCATACCAAAGAGGAATATGTTGTCAAGTCCAACCTGATCCTTGATTTCAACGTTTGCTCCGTCAAGTGTTCCAAGTGTAAGCGCACCGTTAAGCATAAGCTTCATGTTGCCTGTTCCTGATGCTTCTGTTCCTGCAAGTGAAATCTGTTCTGAAACTTCAGCGGCAGGCATGAGAAGCTCTGAAAGTGTAACCTTGTAATCTTCAAGGAAGAATACCTGCATTTTCTTGCTGATTTCATGATTCTTTCTGATTTCTTCACTGATAGCCCAGATCATCTTGATAATCTGCTTTGCAAGATAATATCCTGGAGCAGCCTTTGCAGCAAAGATATACGTCTTTGGAACATAATCAGCATTAGGATTTTCGAGAAGCCTGTTATATTCAGCTATGATATTGAGCGCGTTAAGGTGCTGACGTTTATATTCATGCAGACGTTTTACCTGAACGTCAAAAACACCGTCAATGTTAAGTTCTGTACCAAAATTGGTCTTTACATACTTAGCAATACGTTCCTTATTTTCACGCTTGATATCTGTTAGACGTGCAAGAACCTGACTATCATTTTCAAAGTTTCTGAACTTTGTAAGCTTTGAAGCGTCCTTCTTGTATCCGTCACCAATTGTTTCATCAAGAAGATTTGTAAGTCCCGGATTTGACTGGAGAAGCCATCTTCTAAAAGCAATACCGTTCGTAACATTCTTGAATTTATATGGGTTATCTGTATATTCATTTTTGAATACATCATTCTTGATAATTTCAGAGTGAAGCTTTGAAACACCATTTACGCTGTGTGAAGCACACACGCAGAGAAGAGCCATATGAATCTGGTTGTTCTGGACGATTGACATTCTTGTAACTTTGTTTTCGTCACCGATTCTTTCCATAAGATCCTTGCAGTAACGGTTATTTATTTCAATGATGATTGAGAATATACGAGGAATAATCTGATGAACAAGGCTGCAATCCCACTTTTCAAGAGCCTCTGCCATAACTGTATGGTTCGTGTATGCAAATGTGTGGGTAACAATGTTCCATGCCTTTGCCCATGAATATCCGCAGTCATCGAGAAGTATTCTCATAAGTTCAGGGATAGCAAGTGTAGGGTGAGTATCATTGATATGAATAGCAACCTTTTCATGGAGGTTGTCAAGAGTTCCGTAAACAGCCATATGTCTGTTTACAATATCCCCGATTGAAGCGGCACACATGAAGTACTGCTGACGGAGACGAAGGGATTTTCCTTCAAGGTGGTTATCGTTAGGATAAAGAACCTTAGAAATAGCCTGTGCAATTGTATTCTGGCTGAGAGCCTTTGCATAGTTGCCCTCATTAAACATAGCCATATCAAATGACGGTGCCTTAGCTGTCCACAGTCTTAATACAGAAACACCATCGCTGTTATAGCCGGGAACATACATATCTGATGGAACAGCATTTACAACGCTGTAGTTCTTATGCTCAACATGGTGATAACCGTCGTCCCAATGCTCTTCCAGTTCACCCTCGAAGCGGATTTCTATTGACTTATCAGTTTTCTGGACGAGCCAGTTTTCACCGCCCGGAAGCCAGTTATCAGGAAGTTCTGTCTGCCAGCCGTCTTCAATTTTCTGTCTGAAAATACCGTACTCATAACAGATTGAATAACCCATAGCAGGATAGCCATCTGTTGCAAGGGCGTCAAGGTAACACGCTGCAAGACGTCCAAGACCACCGTTGCCAAGACCGGCATCAGGTTCATAGTCGTAAATTCTGTCCATATTTACGTCCCAATCATTGAGAATTTCTTCAACGATTGTGTTAATTTCAAGATTATAAAGACTTAATTTCAACGAACGTCCCATAAGGAATTCCATTGAAAGGTAGTATACTTCTTTATTACCGATAGAATGATTTTTTGCTCTGAATTTTCTTCTTTTTTCTCTTAGAAGGTCAACAACAACAGTGGATAACGCCTTATATATCTGATTATCAGAGGCATCAATAGGTGTGACATTAAATTCTATCTGTAATTCCTGACGAAGTTTTTCTTCAAAATCATCTTTGTTTATTATTGGAATCATGCTTCTTGTCTCCAATCCAATTCATCTTAAACGTTTAAGTTTATAATTACACTTTACCTTTAAAAGGACCTTTAAAAATTATACTTTATTTAATACACTTTTTCAATAGGGATATTACACAAACAAACTATAATATATCTTTAATATGTATAAAAACACTACTATATTTATACAGTTTACTTAAATTTACCTGCTATAAATAATTTTTTTCTTAGTTGCACAATGATGTGCAACTTTTTTATTTTCCCATGTGTATGTGAAAGGAGGTGCGATATGGCACAGAAACAGGACTTTACTGAAAGACAGAAAACCTTCCTCTATCACTTCATAAAGCTTAGGAATGTTCATCAGGCGGCTGTAATGGCAGGCTACCCTGATGAAAAGGCTTACCGTTACGGTATGCAGATTCTCCGTCATCCGAAAGCGGCGGAATTTATCAGCGATACTCTCGGTACGCTCACTGAAATGTCCGGAAACATTGTCAGATCACAGCTTGACAGGATTGTCACGGGCAGGGTAAATGACGCTGTTGCTCTTGCCTTTGCTGATGAACCGCTTACTGCCGAACAGATTGCAAGGCTTGACCTTGACTGCATTTCGGAGATTAAGCATCCCAAAGGCGGCGGATGTGAAATCAAGTTTACTGACAAGCTGAAAGCTATTGAAAGTCTTCATCAGATCAGCAGCAGTGTCAATACCAATGAGACTGCGCAGAGCTTTCTTGACGCTATCAGAAGTGCAGGGAATTCAGAAAAGGAGGAATAGAACTGAATGGCTGGATTTACAGCATTTTCAGGAAAGCAGAAGGCCGTTCTTACCTGGTGGACAAAACCTGAATATGCAAAACATCAGGCGATAATCTGTGATGGGGCAGTCAGAAGCGGCAAGACGCTTTGCATGTCTGTTTCCTTTGCGGCATGGGCTGTCAGCAGCTTTGACAGCGGCTGTTTTGCTCTTTGCGGAAAGACTATAACCTCGCTGAAAAGAAACGTTGTTGTGCCTTTGCTTAGTGTTCTGCGTCAGATGGGTTTCTGCTGCGAGGAAAAAGCAAGCAAGAACTACATTGACATTTCTGCACTTGGCAACTGCTGTCGGTTTTACCTGTTCGGCGGCAAGGATGAAGGCTCTGCATCGCTTATTCAGGGCATGACGCTCTGCGGAATTATGTTTGACGAAGTTGCTCTCATGCCGAGATCCTTTGTTGAACAGGCGTTGGCAAGATGCTCTGTTACAGGCTCAAAAATGTGGTTCAACTGCAATCCTGAATACCCACAGCACTGGTTTTACCGCGAGTGGATTTTAAAGGCTGACGAGAAAAAAGCATTGTACCTGCACTTCACAATGAAGGACAACCCCTCCCTCTCGTCCGAAATTGTGGACAGATACAAGAGCTTATACTCGGGGGCATTTTATGACCGCTTTGTTCTCGGAAAATGGACTGCTGTGTATGGTGCTGTTTATCCCATGTTCAATGTGTCAGAGCATGTGTTTACGGGGTCAATTCCCGTCATCGAGCGGTATGTTGTCTCATGTGACTATGGAACTGTAAATCCGTCGTCATTCGGTTTATGGGGGCTTTCGGGCGGTGTATGGTACAGGCTTTCGGAGTATTACTATGCCTCTCGTGAGCATGGTCAATCAAGGACAGATGAAGAGCATTACAACGGACTTGAAGAGCTTATTGGCGACAGGAAAATTGACTTTATTACTGTTGACCCATCAGCTGCCTCATTTATTGAATGTATACGTCGGCATGGCAGATACAGTGTTATTCCTGCTGAAAATGATGTTGTTGCAGGAATACGCAGGACGGCAGACTGCCTGAAAAACGGGCAGATTAAGATTCACGAAAGCTGTTATGACATTATCCGTGAGTTCTCACTTTACCGCTGGGATGAACGTGGCGGTTGTGACGTACCTGTCAAGGAGAATGACCATGCTATGGATGACATGAGGTACTTTGTTACTGCTGTTTTCGGGAAGAAAAGCCTTTGCGATGATTTCTTTGTAATGAGCATGGCTAGGTGAGAAAGTTTGCTGTGTATTGCTTTTGGTTATGGTTTTGTTGTAGGTTTTGTTGTGTTTCAAACAGTCCACTGGGCTGTTTGAAAGGGTAGATTGCTGTAACCGAAAGAAAGGGAGGCGGTCGTGTTCGCCTCCCTCAAAATGCTGTCGCATTTTTCACCCTTACTCCGTTTTTTGTCTTGTGGAGTTTCGTGCTCTGCGGAGCACGACAAAGGGCTTTGCGCTTTTGAAACCTACAACCTTGAAAGGTTGACGAACTTTTATTTATTAAAGGAGGTGAAAAAATGTTTGAAAGACTAAGGCTCTTTAACAAGAAAAAGAGTTTTGACGGTTCTTCCGTCATCATGCCTGCACGTAATGGTGAGAACATTTTTGCTGAGGGTTACTCCTCTGCTGAAAACTCACTATACGATAATCTACGCTACTCCGTTCCTGTTATTGACGCCGCAATCTTAAAAATAATCCGCCTTACAGGTGGGTTCAGCGTTATCTGCGAGGATGAACGTTATCAACAGGAACTTGACGAGTTCGTTGAAAATGTACCTTGCGGAATTTCGGGCATATCTCTCCATAGCTTTATCGACGGCTATCTGGATAGTCTTTTAACCTATGGAAACGCTGTCGGAGAAATTCTGACAGACAATGAGAATATGCAGGTTTACGGTGTTCTAAACGGAAATGTAAACAGATTTGAGGTAATTGAGGGGCAAAACCCATGTAGTAGGATTTACTTTTACGCCAAAGACAGTGGCGAAAAAATCAGGGTAAGCAGACCTGATACTATTGTCTATACTGCTTTGAATCCGCCTGCCGGCTCGGCAAAGGGAATTTCTGTTTTAAGAGGGCTTCCCTGCATTTCCTCTGTACTGATGAGGATATACCAATGCATAGGGCAGAACTTTGATAGGGTCGGAAATGTTCGATATGCTGTTACATACAAGCCATCGGACAGTTCTGACAGAGCATTTGCAAAGGAACGTGCGGAATTGATTGCAAAGGAATGGTCGGACGGAATGAATGCTTCAAGATGTGGTCAGATACGTGATTTTGTTTCGGTCGGGGACGTTAGCATAAAGGTTATCGGCGCTGACAATCAGGTTCTTGAAACAGAAATCCCTGTACGGCAGCTACTTGAACAGATTATTGCAAAACTTTCTGTTCCGCCGTTTTTACTGGGGCTGAATTGGTCTTCAACTGAGAGGATGTCTTCACAGCAGGCTGATATTCTGACAAGTGAACTGGAATTTTACCGCCGTCTGCTCACTCCTGTCATCAAACAGATCTGCACGACATTTCTAAGGCTTGCAGGCTGCGGCACTGGTGTAACTGTCAAGTGGGACAACATAAATTTACAGGATGAAGTAGAACTTGCCAGGGCAAGACTTTACAATGCACAAGCTGCCGTTATTGAGGCTAAGCTTGATATGAATGAACAATAATAACTTATTTTGAAAGGAAAAAATGATATGTATAACAATGTAAAACTTGAAAAGGGACTTTATAATCTTGCAGGAAAAACTTTTTCTCAGGCACTTACTGAAATGGATCCTGACTGCAATTATGCTGACGGAGAAATGAAAGGTCTTGACGCTTATGAAAGACAACTCAAGCGTTTTGACATTAAGGTGAATGGAGTAAATTCGGACATGGTAGAGAAGTTTTTCAGGACAACTGAAAGCTCTGTGCTTTTTCCTGAATTTGTCCGCAGGGCTGTTGCGCAGGGCATCAACTCAACCATTTTAAGCAGAATAGTTGCCGCTAAGACAACAACGGACGCCTGCGACTGCCGTGGAATTGTTCTTTCTGACGGTGACACAGCATACACAACAGCAATTGACGCAGAGGGTGAAATTCCTGCAAGCTCTGTAAGACTTGCTTCTTCAATTGTTACACTCAAAAAGTACGGCAGGGTTATTAATGCGCCTTACGAAGCTGTCAGACAGCAGCGCCTTGATGTTTTTGCTGTGGCATTGAAGGCTGTCGGAATTCAGATTGGCAAGGCTGCTGCAAAGCTTGCTGTTGACACAATTACATCTGGTGTTACAGCTGACACTATGACAGACACAGATTTTTCATACTCTGAGCTTGCGGCATTCTGGGGCAAGTTTACTGACTTTGACATGACAACGGTTATCTGCTCACCTGCAACTGCGGCTAAGATTCTTGCGTTTACAGAGATGAACAAGAGTGTTGTATCTGGTGAACCTACATCTGTAAAGACACCTTTTGGAGCTGAAATTGTAGTTTCATCTGCTGTTGCGGACACAAAGCTTATTGGCATTGACAAGGATTTTGCGCTTGAAATGATAAGCGGTTCTGATATTATTGTTGATACGGACAAGCTTATTTCAAGCCAGATTGACAAGACCGCAGTTACGGTTACAGTAGGATTTTCAAAGATTGTTTCGGGTGCGGTAAGAGTACTTATGGTGGGGTAAACAATGGGTTTCCAAAGGGACTAGTCCCTTTGGCGAGGATATTTAAGGACGAGAAGTCCTTAAATCGTTCTCCGCAGAGAACGAAATCTTAAGCCGTGAAAGAGCATTTGGGTAGCGACCAAATGGGAGCGTAGGGTTTTTGCGATAGAAAAACCCTGAAACCGACGCAGGAGGTTTTTAAAATTTTATTGAATTACTTTCTTTGATCTGCTTTCTTTATGTTACTTTCTTTGTTTCAAACAGTCCACTGGACTGTTTGAAAGGGTAGATTGCTGTAACCGATAAAAAGGGAGGCGGTCGTGTTCGCCTCCCTCAAAATGCTATCGCATTTTTTCACCCTTGCTCCGTTTTCTTGTTTTGGGGAGTTTCGCTGTCTGCGGACAGCGATGGGGGCTCTGCCCCTCAACCCTGCCACCTTGAAAGGTGGACGAACTTTTATGTGCTTAATACTTTTTGAAAGGATGGATTTAATGAATGATGATATATTACTCGAAAAATTAAACAGGTTTACCCGAAGAAATTTATCTGCGGATGAGGTTTACATTTTCCCTGTCACTCTCTGTGACAATGAAATAGACAGGGATTGTGAGAAGTTCTCCGACAAGGCACTTTCTGATATGGCGTCACTTTTTATCGGTGTTACAGGTATATTTGACCACAACGCCAAAGGCGCAAACCAGACAGCTCGCATTTATGAAACGGAGCTTATAACTGATGATACCAAGTCAAACTCTCTCGGTGAGAAATACAAATACCTGAAAGCATATGCCTACATGGTACGGACTGATGCTAACAAAAATCTCATAAGCGAGATTGAAGGCGGTATCAAAAAGGAGGTTTCTGTTTCATGCGCTGCTGGAAGTCAGTTATGCTCTGTCTGTGGCTCTGACACAAGAAAAAAGCCTTGCTGTCACAGCAAGGGCAAAATGTATGGTGACAAGCTTTGCTATATCATTCTTGACGGTGTTACAGACGCTTATGAATGGTCATTTGTGGCTGTTCCTGCACAAAAAAATGCTGGAGTTACAAAGCAATTCGGCGGCCGTGCTGATATATCTTCCGAACGTGATAAGGTGATTTCAGAGTGCCGTGCAGATGTTTGCAATGAGGTTACAAGACTTGCTTTCAATGTAAGTCCTATGCTTGACGGGATTATTAAAAATATTGCTGACAAAATGTCACTTACTGAGCTGATTAACCTGAAAAAATCTCTCAGAAAGCAATTATCTGCCGAAAGCAAGCGTATAATTATTACAAAGAATGATTCGCAGAATAATATATCCTGTTATCGCATCAAGGAGGTGTGAAAGTGAATACCGATACTGTAAACAAAATATTTAATGTCTTTTCAGGAACGGATGACATCTCCTGCTATGCAGAGATTATCTCGTTAGCAGTTTCAAAAGTTTCTGCAATGGCAAAAGACGAAAATGCTCTTGCAGACAGCAGGCTTTGCTGTCTTGCTGCGGCTCTTGCGGCAATATATGCAGCAGATATTTCGGATTCACAGGCAAAATGCGCCCTCTTTCCGACAGGAACATCTGAAGCTACACGTTCTTTTCCTATGAGAAGTGAGGGGGCTTTGAGGCTTTATAATCAGATGAAAGCGGCTTGTTCCGACCTCATTAACCCTATTGATGATTTTGTTTTTATACATACGGATGTTAAGCAGGAGGATTCAACATGATTTACACTGATATGGCGGACGGAATTTCTTCCTGCCTGACATCGGTAGGAATGAATTGTTACTCCGAATTTCACAGTGGTAAAATAACTGCAAAAATGCAGTTCTGTACTGTTGGCATTAAATCTGCAAAGCTATCCGCAAAGGGCATTGACTGCTCTGGGGAAAGTTTTGTAAACTGCGAATGTGCTGTAAGGGTAACTTTTTACCGCAGGGGGCTTTCAGAAGTGGCATTCCATAAGGCTGTTGAAAGCAATATTGTCACTCCGCTGTTTATGTGGAGTGGTGACATACTTTCGGCGGAAGTGGGAACAGCTTCATATGACAAGAACCTTGATATGCTGAAATGTGAAGTTATTGTGGTATTCAAGGGAATTGCAGGGGTTGTACAGGGTTAAAATCTCGGAAAGGATGGATAAAATGGACCAGATATGCGACAAAAATATTCAGCTTTGTGACGGGCTTAAAATAAATGCTGACAGCTTTTCCTGCGATAGAAATGCAGATATTTCTGCTGAAATGACGGTAAATGGCGGATGTATTCTGAACAGCAGCGGCAGTGGTGCTGTTAATGTTGTTGTTAAAGGCATGGTGTTTGGAAATGAAATAATGCTTATGCTTGAAAACATACTTGCAAACGGACAGGCTCTAAGCTTTCAGTTTTGTGGGATGATTTTTTCTGCAATGCAATTAAAGAAATACAAGTGCGATATTATCTCCGGAAGAGAGGCTTTTTGTGAGCTTGTTATGATTGGGACATGTGAGGTGACGGCGATTGAGTAATAACAATAATGTCATACTAAGCATAAAACGACTTGGGGAGACGTCTTTTACTGATTACAGCAGTATTTTCACTTTCTCTTTCTTGAAGGAGAGATACACGCCGTTTACGCTTCTTCGCATCAGGGCTGTTTATGACTGCGACAACGCTGACATCGCCGACGTTAAACTGACTGTCAATAGAAAACTCATTCATCATGGTATTCTTGATTACTGCGTGGTTGAAAAAACATTCGGCAGAAGGATTATCTCAATTGTTTCACGTGGTTTTACTTCTCTTCTTGGACAGAATGAACTTGCACCGGGAGTTAAAACACAACTGTCGCTCATTGGTTTGATGACCTCACTCCCGGCTATAAGAAACGTTACATGGGAGCAGAACAACAATACTGCACGTATTGTTTATGTCAAGGAACACTCATCGCAATGGGATGCTGTAGTAAACACCTGCCTTGCAGTTTATCACACGCACCCATACATTGCAGGCACTAACGAACTTCGGTTTACTTCTCCTGCCGTTTCATCTGTAAGTCATAACGGAAAAATAATTTGTGTCGGAAACGGTGCGGACTATACAAGGCTTATCAGCGCAATGCATATGAAGGATTCCAGCGGTACATACAACTCCTACAATTATACTGACGGGTTTGCTGCGGCTAGAGGAATTGTTCGTGAAAAATACATTGAGTTTGACAAGCAATGGCTTGCAGAAAGCACATTCGGTCTGAATTACAAGCTTAACTACGCCGAAAGGGGCAGCAGGTACGAATACCTCCGCTACAAAGGCTATGACGGTGAGGATATATGCCTCAATGTTGACATTTCACCATCAAGCACATTAATTCTTTCAAAGCTTGAGATTTCAGGAGACAGTAAAGGTATTACTACCACAAACACATTTTATCATGACAAATACTGCAACTGATAAATCTTGTATAATTGAAAAAATCCCTGCATGAAAACATGCAGGGATTTGTATTATTCAAGAAATCAGTTAATAACTGTCTTTTCAGTTTCCTTATCAAAGATGTGCATCTTATTAGCGTCAATAGCAATCTTGATAGTATCCTGTGGACGAGCTGTTGATCTAGGATCAACTCTAGCTGTAAGATTAATTCCTTCACAAACGAGGTAAAGATATGTTTCAGCACCCATCATTTCTGTGATTTCAACTTCACAATCAATGATACCTGTCTTTGCAGCTGAAATGAACATTTCTTCATCGTGGAGGTTTTCAGGGCGGATACCCATTATAATTTCCTTGTCAACGAGTTCAGAAAGTGCAACTTCATCAATCTTTGCTTCTGGAATTTCTACATAGTACTTCTTGCCTCTTGATGTCTTTGTATCTTCAGAACCGAATTCAACTGTATACTTGCCTTCGATCTTTCTGAGTACTGCATCAATGAAGTTCATCTGAGGTGAACCCATAAATCCAGCAACGAACTGGTTTACTGGTGCTGCATAGAGGTTCTGTGGTGAATCAACCTGCTGTACGAAACCATCCTTCATAACTACAATTCTGTCACCCATTGTCATAGCTTCTGTCTGGTCATGTGTTACGTATACAAATGTTGTTCCGAGCTTCTGATGGAGCTTTGAAATCTCTGTTCTCATCTGTGCTCTTAACTTAGCATCAAGGTTTGAAAGTGGTTCGTCGAGGAGGAATACCTGTGGCTCACGGACAATAGCACGACCGAGGGCAACACGCTGTCTCTGACCGCCGGAGAGAGCCCTTGGCTTTCTGTCAAGAAGGTGAGAGATATCAAGTATTCTAGCTGCTTCTTCAACCTTACGGCTGATTTCTTCCTTAGGAACCTTACGGAGCTTAAGGCCGAATGCCATGTTTTCAAATACTGTCATATGTGGATAAAGAGCATAGTTCTGGAAAACCATTGCTATATCTCTGTCTTTTGGTGCAACATCGTTTACAAGACGGTTGCCAATGTACAATTCACCTTCGGAAATTTCTTCAAGGCCTGCAATCATTCTCAGGGTTGTGGACTTACCGCATCCTGAAGGACCAACAAGGATAACGAACTCCTTGTCTCTGATTTCAAGGTTAACATCTGATACGGCTACAACGCCGCCAGGATATTTTTTGTAAATTGATCTAAGTGATAAACTAGCCATCTAGCGAGAACCTCCCATGATTTTTAAATTGGTGCCGTGACATTACATTGTACTCTCGGCTATGTTATTATAATACCAAATTACATATAGTAATTTCAAGTTGCTTATTACCCAAACTTGTAAAAAATTATTTATTAATTTTAACGAAAAATTACGCACTCTTTTAAAAATCAGTAACTAACCTGTTTATTTTGTAGAAAGCATAGTTATTTCTTTGTGCAACATTTCACGACACTCACCCAGAGCAAGGCTTTCATCAAGTTTCAACCCGCCTATCTGAATTCTTTTCAGATATACTACCTTATTGCCAAGCCGTTCTATCATTCTCTTGACCTGATGATACATTCCTTCAGAGATTGTTATAAAAACTTCATTTCTATTCTCACAAATCCTTATTTCAGCAGGCTTGCAGACATCTCCGCCGTCTATTTCCATACCTTCTTTAAACCTGTCAACATAATAGTCCTCAGCCTCTTCTTCCAGCTTTGCAAAGTATACTTTGTCAACATGCTTCTTCGGTGAAAGAAGATTATGCGCAAGCACTCCGTCGTCTGTGATAAACACGAACCCTTCCGTATCCTTGTCAAGTCTTCCTGCCGGGAAAAGTCCCTTTCTCCGCAGATGTTCGGGAACAAGTTCAAGGACTGTCTGTGACTCTCCATCTCTTGTTGAACACACTACGCCTTGAGGTTTATTCATCATTATATAAATATACTCTCTGTATACTATTTCTATATCCTGCACAAAAACTCTATCAGTTTCAGGAACTATTTTTGTATCAAACAGCTTAGAAATCTGATTATTTACCTTTACAACTCTTCGCTTTATAAGTTCCTTGGCATCGTTTCTTGAAATCATCATCTGGGCTGAAAGATACTTGTCAAGACGTTCGGACCGTTGTTTTTTTTCTGGCATAGCGTTAGTTCCTTTTTATTCGTATATTTGTCAGCAGAGCCCTTCTGACTTAATTCTCCAATCGGAATCTTTGGTTTCTTTAACTAAAAAATAACCGAAAACGGTATCTCCATCACCCCAGCAGCCTTCCATATTGCTGCCTCTAGTATTAGCAAGGTCAAAATGTACGAAAATATATGTGTAGTCATAGTAATTTCCGTATTCTATTTGATCACTGTATGAGCTTATTGTATCTTCTCTTGAAAACTCGTAACAGTTTGTCAGCTTTATTCTGTACATCATGTCTAATAGACCAAATTTAGTATGCTCTTCAGATTCAACCCATAAATTATCGCATCCTGCTGCATTTTTATCGTCCCAGAATTTAAAGTACAGCTCAACGGTTTCCTTTGCACTCATTCCTGTGGGAATTGAGGAAGCTTCGTCTGATTTTCTTGCGGTATTATAAATTAAATAGGATAATATCATCAGCAATATGATAATTAATGCTGTCCGTAGAAAGCATTTTATTTTCTTCATGACTAACCCCCGATGTATTGTAAAATGTCATAATTCAGTGTATAATAATTTTATCTAATTTCCAGAACTTCTTCAAGAGGTTTCATTGTTTTTTCTTTAGGAGTATATGCAGGCTTTCCGACAGGGATAACACTCATAAGGCGGCAGCCTTCCGGCACGTTCAGCACTTTGCATATGTTCTTTTCCGCAGCAACGGGATCGTTCATCCAGCATGCACCAAGACCTTTATCGTGTATTGTCAGAAGCATGTTCTGTATTGCTGCTCCAACGGAAAGAATGTCGGGATAACCAAGTGATTCAGACATCTGTCTTTTCGTAAAGCCTTTCTTTGCGTAATATTCAGTTACCCTTGGGTCATGATATTCCATATTAGTCAGAAAAGCAAAGATTACAAGAGGAGCGTTTTTAAAGAAAGTTAGCTGCTTAATTCTGCCTGATATAACATTGTCGGAATAATCAGCGTCTGAATAAAATTCTTTAATGAAATCCTCACAAGCTTTCACAAGCTTTTCTTTGAGGGCGGTATCCTGCACGGCAATGAAATGCCAGCACTGACTGCTGCAGGCACTTGGGGCATTCACTGCGGATTCAATTATTTCTTTTATATCAGCTTCGGAAATTCTGTCGGACAAAAATTTTCTTATGCTACGTCTTGATTTAATACAGTTATTAAGCTCACCCATATATTTAACTCCAATCGCTATTTTCTTATTATTCTAACACTTTTTGCCCTATTAATCAAGTAACTTAAAGGACTGATAATACTATGCCGAGATTTTTTACGGACTCCGTCAGCGGAGATTTTATAACAGTTACCGGTGACGATGCGAGACACATCGGACGTTCGCTCAGAATGAAAATCGGAGATGATATAACGTTTTGTTCATGCGGAACTGATTACAACTGCAAGATTGTATCCATGACGGACAGCGATGTTGTTTGCAGGATTGATAATTCTATCCCATCCAAAAGCGAGCCGTCTGTATTTCTGACGCTTTATCAGGCTGTTCCTAAGCAGGACAAGCTTGAACTAATTGTGCAGAAAACTGCCGAACTGGGCGTATCAAGGATTGTACCCTTTTTATCAAAAAGATGTGTTTCAAGACCTGACAAGCGTGATTTTGAGAAAAAACGTGACAGACTTCAGAAGATTTCACTTGAGGCGGCAAAGCAGGCAGGCAGGGGTATTATCCCCGAAATTGCGCCACTTATGAGCTTTGAGGAAGCTGTTGCGGATATGCAGAAAAGTGATGTAAAGATAATCTGTTATGAAAATGAGGGCACAAAGCTTTCAGAAACGGGTATTGACTCGCAGAAATCTGTTGCCGTGATGATAGGCTCGGAGGGTGGATTTGAGTATGGCGAGGTTGAGAAAGCTGTTGCTGGTGGGGCAAGTGCAGTTTGGCTGGGTGAACGTATACTAAGATGTGAAACCTGTCCTATTGCTGTAACAGCAGTGGTAATGAGTTTGTCTGGGAATATGTAAAAAAAGTTCGCCAGCCTTGAAAGGTTGACGAACTTTTTATAATCCTTACTTAGCTTAAAGATGTATCCTGCTCAAGCTTACATTCTACTTCAAGCTCGGTTGCTTCACCTGCGATATTTACTCTATATGCCTTGATTTTAATAGTGTCCCCAGGCTTCTTTCCGCTTAAAGCTTTTAAAATTGAATCGCCGTCATACACTTCTTTGCCGTCGATTTCTGTGATTATATCATCAACCTGAAGGTCTGTATTTGCTACATCACACTTCGGATCTATCTCCCTGACGAGAAGTCCAGGTACAACATTAAGCTCTTTTGCGGAATTGGCATCTAATGCAACATATAAAATGCCTATTCTCACTCTGTCAGATATATATCCCTTTGAAATAATATCCTTTACAATCGGAAGGGCTTCGTTTATTGAAATAGCAAAGCCTATGCCTTCATAATCGGTTGCTACATACTTTGCTGAAACAACTCCGATTACCTGACCATACATGTTTACAAGAGGTCCGCCGGAATTACCCGGATTTACTGCGGCATCTGTCTGTATACACTTCATTTTATAGCCGTTTTCAATTGCAGTAACTTCTCGGTTAAGTCCTGAAACATATCCGAATGATACTGTATTTGAGAAATCACCAGGGTTGCCTATAACTGCAACCTGCTCACCAATACTGATCTGATCAGAATTTCCAAAATCTGCGGCCGTCAAATTCTTGGCTTCTATTTTAAGCACTGCAAGGTCAGTTTTATAATCCTTGCCGATAAGCACTGCGATATATTCCTTGCCGTCACTGAGAACCGCCTTATATGATTTTGTGCCCTCAATAACATGAGCATTTGTGATTATATATCCTTCGGTGGAAAGAATTATTCCCGAGCCTGATGAAACAGGATAAAGCTTTGTATCTCCATAAGCTTCAATTCCTACTACACATGGGGAAACATACTTCGAAACACCTACGGTTGTAAACAAGCCTGAATCCTTATCAGCATAAAGCTCATCTTCAAGCTTTGGTCTGTCTTGAACAGGAATATTTACAATAACATCTCCGTCACCTTTATTTTCTGCGTCCTTGCCTGTAGTCTTATCCTCATTATCAGAATACGATTGATTATTATCAACATTGTCACTGCTTGTTATTTCACTTGATGCGCCAACAATAAGCAAGATAATTATAATGGCAAGCATTACGCATATAAAGCTTATTATTCCGATAAGCCATCCCCTTGAAAGCTTCTTTTTCTTCTGCTCTGCTTCAGGATTTATCGGTGGAACAGGCGGCACAGAAACCGGCTGACCGTATGGCTGTGTTGGCATGTTATACTGTTGTGGCTGTTGTCCATATGGAGGAATTGGCTGGCTAAACTGCTGTGGCTGGCCATATGGCTGTGTTGGTCTGTTATATTGTTGTGGCTGTTGTCCATATGGAGGCATTGGCTGGCTGAACTGCTGTGGCTGGCCATATGGCTGTGTTGGTCTGTTATATTGCTGCGGCTGCTGTCCATATGGAGGCTTTGGCTGTGATTTATTCATATCCATTTCTGAGAAAGCAGACGGTGACTGCTGATTCTGTGGTGCAGCAGGCATTGGTGATGTATACTGCTGAACAGGCGGAATTTGCTGTATAGGCTGTGACTGTTGGAATGGCAGTACCGGTGCAGTATCTGGTTTGTTCTCTATTGGTCTTGAAACGCTTTCTGGGGTTTTCACATTTATCGGGATTTTTGTAAATTCCTTGACTGGTTCCTGCGCAGGCTCACTGCTTTCCTGTTCTGATGGTTCAGTTATTTCCTCAATTTTTTCTTCCGCAATTTCAGGCATAGTTCCAAATGGAGTTCCCTCTTCGCTTTCAACAAGAGTTTTCTCCTTTTCGGAATCAACCCTGAAAGTTATTTTTGCGGCTTCTTCAGAAAAACTTGAGTGTTCTTCATTTTCATTTTTCTCCTCATCGGGAGGTGTCAATTTTGTCATTTTATCTTCATCCATATGTATGACCTAGCCTTTCTTGATGTTTTGTCTGTTTAAAAATATAGTTGCGGGCAAAAGTGAATATAAACCTTGATTTTTCAACATTCCCCGTAAAACATAACAAGGCCAGGATACAAGAGAAATACTGATAAAACCAATTCTGCCTTTCAGGCTGTGAACTGATATGTCCAGTGTTTTCCTGCCCCTGACCCCAATCATTTTTTCATTGAAATATGTCCTTTTTCAAGCGTAAACTCGAACTCCACGTACTCATTCCACTCACTTCGCACAAGTATTTTACCTTTATGAAGTCTGATAATTGAACTTACAATTGAAAGTCCCAGACCTACGCCTGTTTTATCGATACCCCTTGATTCGTCTGCCTTATAAAATCTGTCAAAAACCCTTGAAATCTCATTCTCACTTAGTCCCTGTCCGCTGTTTCTGATTTTAATGCTGACATTTTCCTCTGTCTGTGAGAAGTCAAAGGAGATATACCCGCTGTTGTTTACAAACTTTACGGCATTTTCAATAAGATTATATAAAACCTGTTGAATAAGGTCCTTATCAGCATTTACGATAAATCTGTCAGCATCAAGTCCCTTTATTTCGACATCCTTTACGCTAATTCGCTGTTCAAAAAGAAATACTGTCTTTGCAGCAAGCGGCACTATATCAAAGCTTTCGGTTGTCATATTGACTTCGCCTGATTCATACTTTGATATATTAAGCATTGAACGCACAAGCCTTGAAAGTCTGTCGACCTCGCCAGATACTATATGAAGATAATGCCTGTGCATATCCTTTGGAATCGTACCGTCAAGTATACCGTCGACAAATCCGCCTATTGTTGTCATAGGTGTTTTAAGCTCATGTGATACATTTGAAACAAAGCTCTTTCTGTTTTCTTCAAGGACAGCAAGAGAATTTGCCATTTCATTAAGGCTGTTTGCAAGAAATCCAAGCTCATTCTGCTCAGTTATACAAAGCTTTCTTGAAAAGTCACCTTCTCCGAATCGCTTTGCTGCAAGTGTCATTTCCTTAACTGGTTTGAGAAGCCTTCTCATTGCAAAATATATCACAGGGAAAACAAACAGCAGAATTAAAACTGTTGAAGCCAGAAAGTAAATCATCACAAGTCTTGCTATAAATTTTACATACGGAGTACTGTCAGCAGAAGCAATAAGGTAACATTCAGTTTCACCAAGTTTAATTTTATTGCAGTATGCAAACCTTGTTTCATTAAAATAGTTTTCAAGCGTGCTGATATCAAAATACCCGTTGTCACCGATCTGCTCCAGAATGCATTCGTTAAGCTCCTTCCCGATATAATGGTTAGGAGGTGATTCTGAATAAGCCAGTGTTGTTTCGCCTGAATACAGCAAAAATTCCATATCATAGACATCTGACAGATTCCTGTAAATGTTGTCAAGCTCCGGGCTGTTGACACCACCATTATCACTGCAGCTGATCTTCGTCTGGACTTCAACTGCCCCTGTAGCTGAAACCATTCTGTTTTTCTGGTCTATCTTGTAGTTTTCAGACGATACGACTATAAGTATAGCGCCCATGCAGATGATTGCACCTGCAACTATGGATGCACAAAGATAAAAGTACTCAGTGAATATGCTTTTACGCATTTTCCTCTTCTGCCTCGAACTTGTAGCCTACGCCCCATACAGTTTTAAGCGCCCATCTGTCAGAAACATTTTCGAGCTTTTCTCTGAGTCTTTTTATATGAACGTCGATTGTTCTGGAGTCACCGTAATATTCAAATCCCCATACTTCGTCAAGAAGCTGGTCTCTTGTATAAACTCTGTTTGGATTTGAAGCTAAGTAGAACAGAAGCTCAAGTTCCTTAGGAGGAGTATCCTGAACCTTGCCGTCAACTCTGAGTTCATATCTTGTCATGTTTACAACAAGCTTGTCATAACGGACTTCCTTGACTTCTGTTTCGGAATTAACCTGTCCGATACGTCTGGATACTGCCTTGATTCTCGCAATAACTTCCTTGGTATCAAATGGTTTTACGATATAGTCATCTGCACCGAGTTCAAGACCAAGAACCTTATCAAAGGTTTCACTCTTTGCTGTGATCATGATTATCGGCAGATTGGACTTCTTTCTGATTTCACGGCATACCTGCCAGCCGTCAAGCTCAGGAAGCATTATGTCAAGCAGAATAATGTCTGGTTTAAGGGCATTAAACTTAACAATGGCCTCTTCTCCGTCATGTGCAACTATTACTCCATAACCTTCTTTTTCAAGATATAACTTAAGCAACTCACAAATATTATTATCATCATCAACAACCAAAACTTTTCCAAGTGACATGTATTTCCCTCCTGAATTATATATTAAAGTAACACTAAACCGTCTATTTTATATACATCTAATTATAAACGAATATGCCATAACGTTTATTGCCTTTTGATTACTTATTTATTAACAAAATGTAAATTTAACAATTTTGTTGTTGTATTTAAATAAAATCGAAAAAAAATGTTCATTTTTCACAATGCATAGATAAACCATATAATACCTATACTGTATTTATAGGATTACTATAATTTTATAAAAATGTACAGTTCAGGCGTAATATGGATTGTTTGTTTTGTTGATTTATACAAAAATTGATAATACATTTAATAGGGTCTTGATTTTTTCGCTTAAATTGATACAATATATTTAGCACTCAAAGTTAAAGAGTGCTAATAAAAATAATTACACATTGCTAAATAATGCTAACAAGGCATATATTGTGCCTTGTTAGCAAATATAGGAAGGAGTTTATTAGTATGAAAATTAAACCATTAGCTGACAGAGTTGTCATTAAAATGACAGAGGCTGAAGAAACTACCAAGAGTGGTATTATCCTCGCAGGTTCTGCAAAGGAAAAGCCTCAGGTTGCTGAAATTGTTGAAGTAGGTCCGGGCGGCATCGTTGACGGAAATGAAGTAAAGATGACTGTCAAGGTTGGCCAGAAGGTTCTTATTTCCAAGTACAGCGGAACTGAAGTAAAGATTGACGGTGTTGAATACACTATCATCCGTCAGAGCGATATTCTCGCAACAGTTGAATAATTTAGTTCATTAGTTGTTAAGGCTTTTATACTATTTATTAATGGAGGAATGTTATTATGGCTAAAAATATAATTTACGGCGAAGAAGCTCGTAAGGCTCTTCAGACTGGTATCGACAAGCTTGCTGATACAGTCAAAATCACACTTGGTCCTAAGGGAAGAAACGTTGTTCTCGACAAGAAGTTTGGTGCTCCGCTGATCACAAACGATGGTGTTACCATTGCTAAGGAAATCGAACTTGAAGATGCTTTTGAAAACATGGGCGCACAGCTTGTCAAGGAAGTTGCTACAAAGACAAATGATGCTGCCGGTGACGGTACTACTACAGCTACACTTCTTGCACAGGCTCTTATCCGTGAAGGCATGAAGAATATTGCTGCCGGTGCTAACCCGATGGTTGTTAAGAAGGGTATGGCTAAGGCTGTTGATGCTGCTGTAAAGGCTATCATTGATAACTCAAAGGTTGTTGAAGGTTCTGCTGATATTGAAAGAGTTGCTACAGTTTCTTCTGATGATGAGACAGTAGGCAAACTCATTGCTGATGCTATGGAAAAGGTTTCTGCTGATGGTGTTATCACTATTGAGGAATCAAAGACAGCTGAAACATATTCAGAAGTTGTTGAAGGTATGCAGTTCGACAGAGGCTACATTACTCCTTACATGGTAACTGATACAGACAAGATGGAAGCTGTTATCGATGACGCTTACCTCCTTATCACAGACAAGAAGATTTCTTCAATTCAGGAAATACTCCCGCTTCTCGAACAGATTGTACAGTCCGGAAAGAAGCTTGTTATTGTTGCTGAAGATGTTGAGGGTGAAGCACTTTCTACTCTTATCGTTAATAAGCTCAGAGGAACATTCACATGCGTTGCTGTCAAGGCTCCTGGCTTTGGCGACAGACGTAAGGAAATGCTTCAGGATATTGCAATCCTCACAGGCGGTCAGGTTATCACCGAAGAAATCGGACTTGAGCTTAAAGAGGCTCAGGTTGCTCAGCTCGGCCGTGCTAAGCAGGTTAAGATTACAAAGGAAAACACTATTATCGTTGATGGCGCTGGCGACAAGAAGGCTATCAAGGAAAGAATTGCTCAAATCAAGGCTCAGATTGAAGCTACAACTTCTGAATTTGACAAGGAAAAGCTTCAGGAAAGACTTGCTAAGCTTTCAGGCGGTGTTGCTGTAATCAAGGTTGGTGCAGCTACTGAAATTGAAATGAAGGAAAAGAAACTCCGTATTGAAGATGCTCTTGCTGCTACAAAGGCTGCTGTTGAAGAGGGTATTGTTGCCGGAGGCGGAACATCACTTATCAATGCTATGCCTGCTGTTACAAAGCTCCACGCTACACTTACAGGTGATGAAAAGACAGGTGCTTCTATCGTTCTCAAGGCTCTTGAAGAACCGGTTCGTCAGATTGCACTCAACGCTGGTCTTGAAGGAAGCGTAATCATTGACAAGATCATCCGTTCACGCAAGGTTGGCTATGGCTTTGATGCTTACAACGAAGTTTATGTTGATATGATTCCAACCGGTATTGTTGACCCTACAAAGGTTACACGTTCAGCTCTCCAGAATGCAGCTTCCGTTGCTGCAATGGTTCTCACTACTGAAAGCCTTGTTGCAGACATTAAGGAAGAAAATGCTGCTCCTGCAATGCCAGGCGGTGGTATGGGCGGAATGTATTAATAGACATTTCATTATATTTAAAGGGATACGGATTTACTCTGTATCCCTTTTTATACTTTAGCTTCTTTATTCAATTAGTGTTATAAATTTAATATTATCCCTTAATAAAGTAATTAATGCATGTAGAAATGAGTATACAATAATTTTTAATTGTTGTATTGCATTTTGTCAAAATAAGTATTATAATAATTTAATACATATTTTTTGACATGGAGATGCTTACATGGTTAATGACGAATTTATTGACAAGAAAATTGGATTCATAAAACGAAATATTAAGAATTTACAACATTATAATAATCCTGAAAAATTAGTAGATGAAATAGATAAGTGGATCGTTGAATTATCTTATTTTTATAATAAGCTTGTGGGGGATAATGATGATCCTTCAAAAGTTATTTATAATTTAAGTCCACATAAAAGGCCTATTGTAGGACAAATGGTTTATGTGAATTTAAGGAGAGGATATCCAAAGGAAACCTATGATGACCATTGGTGTTATGTTTTGAAAGATTTTGGAACTAAATTCGTAGTAATTCCATCTGTATCTATAAAGCCTGATTCTGGAAAGTGTAATGAATTATATGAAATGGATATTGAAGATGAAACCCCTAATGGAAAAAGCAGATTACAAATTACTGATATAAGATCTATTGATGTTATGAGAGTATGCACTAGTCTTGAGATAAATCATTATAATGTTAAAACTGATAGACAAAAAATAATTAATAAAATATGCAGTATACTATATTGACAAATATCATATAATATGATATACTAAAGTTACATTTAGAACGAACCCTTAAATGGGCAATTAAATAACGTGTTCTTTATAGAACATTTAGTACAGAAAAAATTGTTATTTTTTCTGAGAAAAGCACTCACTTAATTGTGGGTGTTTTTTTATATTTCAATAACACTACAAACTATAACTTCTAAAATACTACAATCATACTGTCAACAAACTACTCTGAATTTTCAAAGATATAATATAATTGACTAAAACTTGCTTTTATGATATTATTAGCTCAAAAATAATAAGACAATTATGAAAGGACAACGGGAAATGATTGATATTAAAGATAATAGTTATAAGCCAAGCATACAGGAAATCAGCGAAATCATCGGCAACCCGCTGTTTGATGAATTGTATGAATACCTTAACACGCAGTTCAAGTCGCTTGTCAGCATTGAGTTCAGCAAGGACAGTAACCTTCTTGGATGGAATGTAAAATTCCATAAGGCTGGTCGTACATTATGCAGGCTTTATCCGCGTTCAGGCTACTTCACTATGCTCCTTGTTGTCGGAGGCAAGGAAAAGGAACGGGTTGAATCAGTGCTGCCACAAATGTCTGACGCAATGCGTGAAATATATGAAAACACAAGAGAAGGAATGGGACAGCGCTGGTTATTAATTGAGTTGAATAAGTCTGACGAGCTATACGGCGATGTTCAGAAGCTTATCAGAATACGCAGGGAAAGCAGATAATATTCTGCCTGATATTTTAAAACAAAAGCCACAGGAACAATGAATTCCTATGGCTTTTCCTTATACTATTGTTGCTGTGTGGACATTATATTGCTCCACTGCCAAGAGCTACGCCTGTGTCATACACCTGCGATACGCTGTCAAGAGTTATTGTTCCGTCACTGTTCTTATTGAAAACATATGATGATTCCTTTACAGGGACAAGATATCCGCTGTCGCCGTAATATTCAATGTTTACTGTGATTGTAGAATCTGTTTCTGCACTTGATTTAAGATTGTAAAAATACCATCCAGATCCATGACCACAACCACCAACAGCCATTACTCCGTTTTCTATAAGGTCATTAAAACGATTGCTGAAATCTTCTTCTGAAACAGTTACATTATAAACCTGCTTTATCTGTGCTACTATATCTGATACGGGAACATTCTGTTTTTCTGAAAAATCTAATGTGTGGAAAATTTTATGTATAGCCTCTGAGTCACACTTGAAATTCTTTAAATCTTCACTGCTTATTTCAAAGCAGTCAGTTGAAAATGAAAAACCATATGCATAGTCATATGCACTATTCAGCAAGGTTCCGTCGTACTTACCCTCATATTTGGTTATCTCAAATTTGTCATGCATTTCCTGCACTTTGTCAAGAGGGAAGAACTCGTCTATAATTGTCACTCCATCACCACTTGTAATACGCCATGTGGACTGACCATCAGGGAACAGGTCACAACTGCTTCCTGATATATTAAACACAACATCAAATGATTTCTGGTATTCAAAATACTGGTCATCTGAAAGCTTTATTGTATAGCTGTCAAGTGTGAAATCATCAAAGAAGTCATATTCCTGACCAGCCCAAAGCATTTCTGAAGCCTTTGCGTTATCACCACTTTTTATGTAGCTGACGAACGTTTCAACCATCTCTTTTGCTGCCTGAACGTCAGGGTCATTTTCATCAATTGCAGCTGTTGCTTCCTGAGCAGTTTCCTGCTGAGTAGTTTCTGCTGCTTGTTCAGCGTCTGTTGTTCCTGCTTCGGTTTCTGCCTGAGAATCTGCAACTGTTATCGTTGCTGTATCTGCAGCAGTTTCGTTTGTTACTTTTGTAAAAGAGTCGCATCCTGTCAGAATTGTGCTTGCTGTGAGAAGTGCCAATGCACAACATAGTATTTTTTTAGTCATTATACTTTTTCCTTTTCATTCTCTTTTATATTTATTATTTTAAGATTATACACCATACTCGCCAAGGGCTTTTCCTGTGTCATAAACCTGTGATACGCTGTCAAGAGTTATTGTTCCGTCACTGTTTTTATTGAACACATATGATGACTCCCTTACAGGGATAAGGTATCCGCCGTCACCGTAATACTCAATATTTACTGTAATTGTCGAATCCGTTTCTTCACTTGACTTGAGATTAAAGAAATTCGTTCCCCCACCATGTCCACAGCCCTGAACCATTACTCCGTTTTCTATTAGTCCATTAAAACGTGAGACATTGCAGAAGTCTTCTTCTGAAACAGTAATATTATATATTTGCTTTATCTGTGCTACTATATCTGAAACAGGAACGTTCTGTTCTGATGGTAAATCCACTGCATGATAAAGGTTGTGAATAGCTCCTTCGCTACACTTGTAGTTTATTAAGTCCTCATTGCTTATTTCATAATAGCCGATCGCATGTGAGAACTTATAGCCATATTTATATGCTTTTTTCAGTAAGGTTCCGTCATACTTGCCCTGATATTTGCCTACCTCATTTTTCTCATGCATTTCCTGCACTTTATCAAGTGGATAGAACTCGTATATGTATATCACTCCATCACCACTTGTAATACGCCATGAGGACTGTCCATTTGGGAACAGGTCACAGCTGCTTCCCGATATATTGAACACAACATCAAAGGATTTACAATCACCAAAATACTGGTCACTTGAAAGCTTCATTGTGTAGCTATCCAATGTGAAATCGTCAAAGAAATCATATTTCTCTCCTGTCATAAGCCACTTTGAAACCTCTGCGTTGTTTCCTTCCTTAATGCAGCCGATGAGCTCTTCAACCCGCTTTTTTGAGTATTGAACGTTAGGATCGTTTTCATCAATTGTAGCTGCTGTTTCTGAATCAGTTTCCTGCAGGGTAGTTTCAGCTGGTTGTTCTGAGGATGTTATTTCTGTTTCAACCTGCACCTGTGAATCAGAGGCTTGGGTTATAATAGTTACATCACCAGCTTCTGTTGATTTGTTGTTAAAAGAATTGCATCCTGATAACATTGCACTTGCTGTGAGAAGTGCCAATGCAAAACAAATTATTTTTCTTGTCATTATACTTTTTCCTTCCGAGATGTAAAATACAAAATGTTTAGTAGCAATGTTGCCAAAAAGATAATACCACATCCTGTTTAAAAACACAATATAATAGCTGAATTGTAATTTCATTGTAATTGAATTGATATTTTTTCTTGCCTTTTCTGAATTTTAGTCCAGCTTATAAATCCATAAATATCATTAACAAGAAATATTACAAAACAAATAATTACAGATACATATGAAGTGTCGGTCATAGCAGCCAGTATCCATAAAATTATTAAAACTATATCATTTGCAGCATATGCAATCGCATAAAAAGCACTTCGCCTGAAGGTTAAATATACGGCAATAAAGCTAGTCGTTACTGAAATTGTACTTGGTATTATATTTGCAGTATTAAATGCAGATAGAATAAAATAAAAAGCAACTGTTACAGCTATTGAGAGAATAAGCATGAAAATAATTTCTGCACCCTTCAGCTGATTAACCTTTACTTCAGCCTTATTCCCATTGTAAGGATTTTTCAGCCATGAAATCAAAGCGAACACAGCCATCGGAGCTGTCATTCCCAGATATGTTATCATCTCCCCATAATAAGAAAACGTAAAGGATATTATCCCATATAGAATACTGAAAACAACCATAAGAAGTTGTCCGAACGGATTGCCTTTGGCATTGAAAATCAAGGATGTTACACCAATCAACGATGCTGTTAATGTTAAGTATTTTTCTTTGTCAAAGATAAAAAATGATATAAGGATAAGGACAACTGATGTACACCACAGAACAATTTCACCCCTAGTGAAATAGTTAAACATGATTTTCGCTCTTTTTAACATATTAACCTCCAAAAAACAAGCATCCATTAACACATCTTCAAAGACCTAACGATGTGTTAATGAATGCTTTAAGCATTGTCTACCCGGTGGCAGATTTATTTATTTATTTATTTATTTAATATTAGCATATTTAAAAATTGAAGTCAACTCCTTAAAGTGCTTTTGCAGGCATTGCCTTTTTATCCTTTTCCTACACAAAGAACTTCTCTATTATACACAACACAATTATTCCGGGCGCACCGAAAACAAGTGCTGTTATGCATGTAAAAAGATTCAGCGTCAGATATATACCTATGTATCCGCCGAAAAAGTACACAGCGGCAAGACTTATTACTCCTGAAAGCATGCCCTTGAATGCGTTGACGGCAGGCTTATCCGATTCCAGATAATGGATTGTCATTACTATCCACCCGATTACTATTACTGCCCAGAACAAAAAGGCTCCTGAAATCATCATCTTATCACCGTCCCGCATTTGATGTCATTTTTCCTTGCAATGCCTGTCAGATATTTATGCCGCATTTTAAGGCCGTACTCCTCATAGATCAGCGCCTCAATAAGATCCTCGTCATCTGTCATATTGTATACTACATTCACATTTTCAAGTTTTTTTTCTACAAGGGAAAGCTGACCGAGAAGTTCTTTTTCAAAGCGTCTTTTTTCAGCTTTTTTTCTTTGTTCAACAAGATATTTTCCAAATAGCATATAACACCTCCGCTTTCGTAACTGCCTATATGATTATGTATCCCAATGCGAGCAAAAGTTTGAGATCCGCCCCCTGACGGGCAAGCAGGATAATTAGCATAATTATGATGATTTTATCCTGGTCGATTTTCTTACCGTCTCCAAGAAAGCCGTCAAGCAATCCGCCGATTGGACTGCTGTTATTATTTTCATGCTCATTTTCATGATGATGTTCATGCCTTTGATCACGTTCAGAGGTATGTTCAAGTCTGTTTCTGCGGTTGTATTCCTGTGCCTGTGCAGGGGTTACAGATTCAAATCTTGTTCGGGTTTTTATATTAGGAGGCGGACAGTATTCTGCTTCCTTGAACTGTGCAGATGTACGGCGTGAGTCTATACTCTTGTTTGTTCGGTTTATCAGATTCTCGCTCATACGCCTCATCTCCTCGACACGCCTTTCGGCTCTGAATGTATCCATTTCCGCAATCACTTGCCTTCCGTGTATATTACAGCAGGGAATCCAGATTTTTTAGCGCTCCAGACTCCTTGAGCGCTGTATATATTGCAAAAAGCTTCAATAATTTTATTGCTTTGTCAATTTTCTGCTGTTTGTCCTCTTTCATAAGAGGGCGAAGTGCCGCAAGAAACTGTGTGTTTTTATCGGACTTGTTTGCCGCTCCTATTGCCTGTGCGATATTCATCATGGCACCCATATCTATATCCAGGCCTGGCTCTGTGTTCTGCGGTTCGCTGCCTGTACTTGCCCCCATGCCGGAAAACATTGATGCAAGTGATGAAAAATCAGGCATTCCTGTGGTATTTTTTCCGCTGTCGGTCTGACTGCTTGTGAACATTTCAGCAAGCTCTTTTATCTGCTTCATGCTTTCCTCATCATTGAGAATACTCTGAATCTTGTCAGAAATATCGTCCACAGTCTCACCGCCTCTATATGTAATCTGGGCAGGGGAAATTCCCCTGCCGATACTTTATTTCTCTCCTGAAAGCTTTTTGTACAGTGACCGTGCCTGAGGTGTGCTCATAATCTTATCAAGCATTTGCGGATTGCTGATAAACTGGTTGAACATTGCTGCTTCCTGCGGCTTCATATTCTTCAGAGCTGAATCGAATTTTCCTGCCTCAAGTTCCTTTTTAAGTTGTTCCGGCGGTACTCCAATCTTTTTGCTTACTACGTTAAGCATTGCCTGCATAGCCTGAGGATTTGTGTTGTTTAATCCCATACTGCCCTCCATGTCATAAAGAAAATAAAGAAATGCACTATACAGGAATATTTCTTTATTTACTCTAAATTTTATGTTATAATGTTCTCAAATAGACTTACTTATAACAGTTTATGCGAAAGGATGTATTTTGTGCGTATTATAGTCATGTCAGATTCCCACGGGGATATTTTTGCAGTTCGGGATATTATAAAAAGAAACAGAAATGCTGATATGTTTATTCACCTTGGCGACGGGGAAAATGAAGTAAATGCATTGCGTGCAGAATTTCCTGATAATATTATCCGTCATGTTGCAGGGAACTGTGACTATTGCAGCCTTTCTCCGCAGACAGATATTATTGTTGCTGACAATGGAGTGAAGATATTTTGTGCACATGGACACAGACATTTTGTAAAGGGCGGAACAGAAATTATCCGCTCAGTTGCTAAGGATAATGGCTGTACGATTGTGTTGTTCGGGCACACGCATTGCAGATACAGCAGTTATGAGGATGGGATGTACATTATGAATCCAGGTAGCTGCAGCAGGCCAAGGGACGGAAAATCTCCGTCATTCGGGGTTATTGAGATTACGGATAAAGGGATACTTACTAATATTACGGATTTAACATAAAAAATAAAGCTGTGAGTAATTTTATTTGCTCACAGCTTTTTAATATTAAAAGTTTGCTTAAGCTTTTCAAAGCTTGTACGGTTCAACGGGACAATGTCCCTTGTCGCTAAAGTCAGTCAGTCACTTCGTTCCCGATTTTGCGTTGCAAAACATGCTGACTTCCGCAAAGCACGAAATACCCAAAGAATCAAAAAATCCGCCACAGAAAATGTGACGGATTTGTAAACATTATTTGATTTATGTGTTTATTATACCACAAAATTAACAAAAAGTCAAGTCTTGTTCTTCGTATTAAACGGATGTATAAAGTATATAAGGGCGTTGTCCTTTTTAACCCTACAGCCTTGATAAGGTTAAAGCCTGTTCTCACTTCGTTAGAATTATTCTTCGAATAACAAGCAGGCTGTCGAACTTCTTAATTTTTTTCTTAAACAAAGAAAGGAAGGACACATATGGATAACAAAAGCATGACTGCGCTTGTAAGTGCATTTGCAAGGGCATACCACAAGAGAAACAATACTGTTCCCGTTTTCAGTGATACTGTTGCAGAAAAGCTACTTTCAGAGGACGAGTACGCAATGATTTCAAAGAATATGTCCGATGGCATACAATTCTTCTTTCCTGGGTTTTCGGGGACAAGTGAAGAAGCTTTACGGCTCGTTGCTGACAGTTACCTTTCCCCTTCCCCTGTCGGAAGAGCAGCTTTTACAGAAAAATCACTTGAAACCGCTGTACAAATTGGAACAAAACAATATCTTATTTTTGCAGCAGGATATGACACATTTGCTTACCGACAGCCTGAATGGACTTCAAAGCTGAATATCTTTGAAATTGACCATCCACTTACTGCTGCAGACAAGAAACAGCGTCTTTCTTCAGCAGTAATTGATATCCCTGACAATCTCAGTTTTATTTCTGCGGATTTTACTAATTCTCACTGGGAGGACAACATTTTATCCTGCAAAGAATTTGACACAGACAAAATAAGCTTCTGCAGCATGCTTGGGCTTACGTATTATCTTTCCGAGGATGATTTCAGAAAGATGATTATGAAAGTATCCTCACTTGTTCCTAAGGGCAGTTCACTTGTGTTTGATTACCCTGACGAGAACACATATACTGCCAATGCAGGTGAAAGAGCAAGAAAACAGGCTATGCTTGCAGGGGGAGCTAAGGAAGCAATGCTTGCGTCATATTCATATAAGAGTATGCAGAAGTTACTATCGGACTGCGGATTCCTGATTTATGAGCATCTTATTCCTGATGAAATTACGAAACAATATTTCAGCACATACAACAAAGCTAATCCTGAACATATAATAACAGCTTTTGATAATGTTGATTACTGCCTTGCAGTTAAAAAATAATAATACTTTAATTCAAAAAAATTATTAAGATGCAGTCTGTTTCTGTTGACAATTGATGTAATATGTCATATAATATTACCAGATGCGTAAGCAACAGTTTTGAGTAACATTAATGGAAAAAGGGGCAGACTCATGTCATTTTTCATCTATCAGGGAAAAAGTATTTATTATGAGGAAATCGGCGACGGAACTCCGTTACTTTTTTTACACGGAAATGCTGTTTCCTCCAGAATGTTTGAGAATATTATAAAATTCTATAAGGATCAGAACAAGGTTATATTGTTTGACTTTCTGGGTCACGGGCAATCGGACAGATTAAGTAAGTTTCCTGCTGATCTTTGGTATGACCAAGCTTTGCAGGTTATAGCCTTTCTCAAGGCCAAAGATTATAAAAAAATTAACATAATAGGCTGTGGCGGAGGCGCTATTGCTGCTATAAATGTAGCTCTGGAAGCTCCGGAACTTGTCAATGCCGTTATTGCAGACAGCTTTAACGGGAAAGTTGCTTCTGACAAAATTGCCGCAAGTATTACTAATGAAAGAGTGTGTTCAAAAGACAAGCTTCATTTCAAGACATTCTATGAACATATGCATGGTGATGACTGGGAGCATGTACTGAACTGTGATACTGACGCTGTCCAGGAACATTGCAAAAATATTAGGACATACTTTCATAAAACACTTAAGGAGTACAAGCCTAAGCTTCTTATGACAGGCAGCAAAAAAGATGAACTGTCGTTTTCATGTGGTACGAACTTTTACAGGAATACTTACATTGAAATGATCAGAACCATTGGTCACGGACAGATGCATATTTTCTGGTATGGTAATTATCCTTCGGCTATTTCAAATGATAAGAGATTTGCAAAACTCAGCAGGGCATTTTTCAATAAGCTAACAGTTGGTCAACCTTGTGAAAAGAAAGCTGATACATCAGAATAATAATAAATCACCTCATGGGATGTGATGTTCACAATCCATGAGGTGCTTATATTTTAATATGAGAATACAAACAGAATAATTCTGTCCATTGAATAATAATCTGTCATCGTTATTTGTATCTGGTTTTGTGCTGAATAATAGTCAATTACGCATTTTCCATTCTCGTCAGGCTTTGTAAGAAGACCATACACACGGAAATACATATCGTTTGAGCCGAATTTCAGCATCATATAGTGCTTGTTTTTTGCCTTTACATTCGGAAGTATTTTATTAAGAATCTGCAAGGTATCATCATAATCATCAGGAGCAAAATTTTCCTTGTTAAAATATGTCATGCTTGTATCCTCTGCATTTGGAGGAGCAAACAAGTTTGTATATATCTCCCTGTAATTTTCTACGACGTCATCTGTTGTAAGAAAATACTGATAAAGGATAAGGTCAGGAAAATACTCTGAAATTCTTGCGTCAGGGCTATCCAATGTAACATCAACATGATACCACTTGCCGTCAAGCTGAACCATATTCCACATATGTGCAACGCCAGTGTATCCGGTTACTATGATGTTAGGAATTCCTGCACGGTTGCAGAGATATGAAAATGTTTTTGCATAACCCTCGCAGAGTGCTTTTTTTCTGATAAGCGTTCCATACATTGTATCACCATATTCGTCATCCGTACTGCTTTCACAGTTTATAATTAGGTAGTCATGGAAATATTTCAGCTTCTGATAATCATTCATATCATCTGTTATACCCTGCATTATCTCATCAGCTTTTTTTTGAACCTCAAAATTCATCTGCTCAATCTGAACGGGTGTAAAACGATACTCGATATCTACATTGTACTTCTGGGTGTCAGAATCAAATTCTCCTATTGAACGGTCAACAACCTGCGAAAATGAGAGCTGTTCAATTCTGATAAGCTCAAGTATTTTTTCAAATGTCTTGGCATCACAGTCAAGCGGAACATGCGGCTCAAATCTGCTAAGATTCTCCACTGTTTGGTCATATATTTCTTTTTCTTTATCTGAAAGCTGGTAGTAACCGTAATGAGTAGTCATATTATCAAAAGTAAAACTTGGAGTGTTATAATCAGGAGATTTTTCTTCCGTTACAGTAATCGACGTTCCGCCTGAAACTACGTTGTAAGTGCCCTCTTCAGGCGGCTTTGTATTGTCGCATGAGCATAACAGTGCAATTGAAGAAGCCATAGAAAGCAGGACTGCAAAATATTTATTCTTACTCAACAATACTGCCTCCTTAAAAGTCAAATTCTTTACATGTACAAATACTTGCCGTTAAATAAAATTAAGCTTTCTGCCAGAAATTATTGTACATGGCAAATCGGTAATCAGTCAAGATACTCAAGAAATAACTTGATTGTATAGGTATCGTCATTTGTATTATACGTCAGTGTGTCACGATTTATCTTGTTTGTACAAAGCTGATTTGCAGAGTCCAGTATATTCAAAGCTGTTCCGGAATATTTGTCAAACAGCTTTGTCTTAATTTCCTCATAAGATTCCTTAGAGGTACATATGAACTGAACATAACGGTTCTTTGTCTTTGATGAATTCACTATCATATTTGTCAGAAGCGATTCAGCCTCTTTATATGATGCGGCCGTATATCCGCTGACAACATAGTAATTAGCCTTTAATGATGATGCTTTAGGATATGAATACTCCTGGCTGTATATTGTACGGGAACGGTTTATTACGCTGTCAGGAACATTCAGGTAATCATACCTGATAAATTCAGCATCCTGCGCCCTATTGGCATCATCCCATGTAAGATCTATATGATACCATGAGCCGTCAACTTTAACCATATTCCACATATGCGGTTCTGAATCAGCCTCACCTGTCACAAGCAGGGATTGTATACCTGCCTTGTTGCAGAGATAGGTGAAAGTTTTGGCATAACCCTGACAGAGTGCAGATTTGCCTACGAGTGTTCCGTAAATATTGCTGCCGTCAGCTGATGTAAGACTATAATCCGTTGCAGTTATAACCCTGTCATGGAAAAGCTTGACGATGTCATACTCTGACATGCTGTCATTGATTTCAGCAATAATGCTGTCGGCTGCTGCATCGGCTGCTTTCAGCTTTTTCTCAGCTTCCTGCCTTGAAATTGTATATTCTATAAGAACCTTTACAACGTTCTTGGTACTTGTGTTTGCATAATACTGTATAGTATTATTGATATAGAACAGGTCTGTCTGGTCATTCAGCATTGTCTGATAGACATAATATAAGTCATTTATAGATACCTTTGAATCGGATGAAAATTCAATTTCCTCTTCAAATGTAATTATACCCTTATAAAGTGTATCATAAGCATACTTTTGGATATCAGACATGGAATAGTAGCTGTATGGACGTGTTATTGCTGTCTTGACAGGAGAGACCTTAGAGGCTGTTGTTTCTGTTATAGCAGGTTCTGTTTTCTTTGGTTTTGTAACCGGCAGCTCAGAAACAACAATCTTTGATGTTACTATTTCTGTTTCTGTATCAGGCACCTGTGTCTGAACGGTTGTATGCGAGCTTAGTTCTCCCGGAGTAATTGGTGCCGTGTTTTCCGGTGAAGTTGTTCCGGTTGTGGTAGCAAGTTCCGGAGCTTCTGTCGATATTGCTGTCCTCTTTGTTGTTTCAGAGGTTTCCTCGGTAGGAATAGTCGTTGTTTCGGTTTCCTCTTCCTCTTCAAACAGGTCTTCTGTTTCCTGCGGTATCGATGCTGACGGGAGGGTGTTATCCCCTTCAAGTCGCTCGGGTTCCTTGGAGCAGGCTGACAGAAGCAGTGAAAATATTAAGGTTAATACTAAGGCTAGGGTTTTGGTTTTTTTCAATTTATCACCTGCATTACAAGCGGCGAACCGCGGATTTATATTGGAATTATACATTATACATAAAGCAATGAAACGTGGAGTATCCACAAATCATCATTGCGGTAAGTATATGCATTGGAAATTTTAGTACCCTTTTCAGCGTTTACGCTTTCATATATGGTCTTAATTTCCTTGTTGTCAAACAGACTTGTCGCTGCAAGAATATATTCCGATTCGTCCGTAAAACGGATTTCTACTTCTGTATTCTTTTTTACTGCTGCCTCGGCAACAAGTTTTTTCATTAATTCTGCTGCCTCTTCGGATGTATTTACAGTAAGCTCTTTACGGTTATAGTAGTTTTCGGACGCATCTGTACAATCCGGGTGTGCAAAAAATGACTCATCCGGAAAATGCGTTATATTCTCAATTTCCGCATCTGACACAAAAAAGTAATCGTGTCTTACAAAGCTGTCTGCGTCCCTCTTCATATATGGATCATCCCAGGTCAGATCCACGTTGTACCATTCACCGTCAATATGAACCTTGTTCCACACATGGGGATCGCCATCGGAATTTGTTCCCCTTACTGCTATATTTTCTATTCCCGCTATATCACAGAGATATGAAAACGCATTTGCATATCCCTCGCACTGTGCTGTTCCTTGGACAAGCGCTCCATAAACGGTATTACCATAATATGTATCCTTTTCAAAATCACAGTTCTTTATTATTTCATCATGGAAAATTACCATCTTTTCATATGGTGTTGCGTCAGGGGATACTTTTTTCATAACTTCCGCTACTGCATGGTTTACTTTCTGCTGCATTTCTGCACTTTCCTCTTGAGTATAACGGTATTTCACAGTTATTTTATCCGAATCCTCAGAAATAGGTGCATACACACCACTGAGCCAATATATATCGGCTTCCTCAGTATATGCAGTAATATACAACTTCCGCATTTCTTCGGGTGTCAGCTTTTCGGGAAGGGTTATTTCAGTTTGAAACGCCCTTACCCCGCTGACAAAAGCATCATAGCAGAGTGCTTCCTTTTCAGGAATATTCTCCATGACATATGGAAGCACTGCGCTTTCTGCTGTTATGCCATCCTGTTGTATCTGCCGGATTTCTGTATATGTTTCAACGTTGGTGTCAATATCTTTACATCCTGTAAGAATAACTGCAGAGCAAACAACGGCTGTAAGCAGTTTCCTGATCTTCATATTAGTTATATATAACGTCAAATTCAATTAACAGCATTGCCTCATTACTGTCATTAGCAATACCCTTTACACTGTTCTTTTTTGAGTTATCCTTAACCCATGTATTGTAATCCTTATCCTTGCCGACAATCTGATCATATACATCCTTTGATGAAACCATGACCTGTGCTGTTCTTAGCTTGCCGTCGGCAGCCTGCTGGAGAGCATCCTTGATGGCCTTATCTGCAGACGTGAAATCAGAATATACCTTATTGTTCTTTACAAAGTAGTTCTGTGCTGTTTCAGTACTAGCTGGCGGTGTGAAGTATGTGATAGCGCCGGATGAGAGCTGATGCTTGTTGACATTGAAATGTGTCTTGTTATGAATCCATGAGTCAGGAACAAGGAAGTAGTTGTATCTGATGTTTGTGATATCTGGGGTTTTGAGAATCGGGTCATCCCATGTTGCGTCAATGTTATACCATGCTCCGTCAACCTTTACGACGTTCCATGCATGTGAAAAATCATCCTTGTTTGTACCTGTGACAATCATGCTTTCAATGCCTGATTTATCGCAGAGATACTGCATAGCCTTTGCATAGCCTGAACACTGGATATTGCCCTGTGTTGAAGAATCGTGTGCAAAAGCATTATAGATTGAACCGTTGTATTCTACAGTTTCTTCCTTCTTTTCAAATGTGCTGTTGAGAACGAGATAATCGTGGAAAACCTTGAGCTTTTCGTATGTTGTTGACTTACCGTTTGCTTCGGCAACCAGCTTATCGGCAACGGCATCAATTTCCTTCTGCATTTTTGCGATAACAGCAGGATCATTTTCCAGATAGTAAATCTTTCCTACCTTAAGTTTTGAATGCATGTAGAAAAGCTGTGGTTCCTGATTATAAACCATACCATAAACCTTAGCCCATACTTCTATAGTAACTGCATCACTTACAGGAACCTTGAATGTACATGTCTTTGCAGCTTCAAGAATAGCTACATAAAGAGCCTTTTCATTTTCATTGAGGGTATTGTAGCCATATCTGCTCTTGTAGTCAACTGTCTGAATGGAAACATCCTGCTTTACAGTAGTTTCAGTAAGCTGATCCCATACTTCTGAAGCATCTTCACTTCCAGGAGCTGTTCCAGTTTCATCTCCGCCATCTGCTGATGGTGATGATGAGTCTGCATTTTCGCCTTCATCACCCTCCTGCGTAATTACATTTGCAGAAACATCTGTTTCAGGTGGTTTCTTGTCAGAACATCCAGCCATGAGCATAGTTACTGACATAATTACAGCCATTACAGCCGCAAGTTTCTTCTTCATCTATAAAATCCTCTCTTACTTGCATTTAGCAATAGGCGGGGCTTACCCCGCCTATTGATTTTAATTAATTCCTATTATTTGTAAACTACGTTGTAATGAACAACAAGTACCCCGAATGATATCTTTGCCTGCTTTGAAATTCCCTTTACATTTCCAGAGCAGCCCTTTGCATATGTATTATACTTCTTTGCAGCTGCGTCGGTCATCATCTGATCATAGATTGACTTATCAGTTACTCTGATTGAAACTACGTTTCCGCCTGAAGCAATAACGCTGTCTAATTCAGCATAGAGAGCCTTTTCTGCTGCATCATATGATGAATAAGTTTTGTTATAAGCCTTGAAGTAGTTGCAAGCTTCCTTTGTACATGCAGGAGGCGTAAAGAACTGAATCTGTGTTCCATCAACCTTTACATTTACATTGAAGTGAGTCTTGTTATGTATCCATGAGTCAGGAACAAGGAAGAATTCATACTGAATATAACTTGAATCGAATGAGTTAACCGGATCACCCCATGTTGCATCGAGGTTGTAGTAACCGTTGTCACAGTATACAACGTTCCATGCATGTGATGCACCGTCTGCATTTGAACCTACAATAACCATACATTCGATACCTGCAAGGTCGCAAAGATACTTTATTGACTTAGCATAACCTGCACACTGAAGTGCTCCGCCGCCGCCAAGACCATGGTAAACTGTACTATTGTAGCCGCCTGCTTCCTTACTGAATTCAGCGTGCTTGATAACCCAGTCATAGAATACCTTGAGTTTGCTTACTGTGCTTGAGTAGCCATTTGCTGTCTTGAGAATTGATGATACGTTAACGTCAATTTCCTTCTGCATTTTTGCAATTTCCTTCTTGTCATCAACCTTGTAATCAAGGAAGAGATAGTTAGAACCTGAAGGAACCTGTGAACTCATCCAGAAAAGCTGTGGTTCCTGGTTGAATACGAGGCAGTAAACTTCAATGATATCTTCTCTTGAACATCCTGATGGTACTTCAACCTGTGTTTCAAGTCTTTCAATTGCTTCCACGAGTGCTCCGTAAAGTGCCTGATTGCTAGCAGAAAGCTGCTTGTAAGCATATCTTGTCTTATAGTCAATCTTATATGAAGCTCCGCCGATTATTTCGCCGGTTGGCTTGCTGTCTCCACTTGGCTTATTGCCGCTTGGCTTTGCTGTTGTTGATGCAGGCTTCTTTGTTGTAGCTGCAGTAGTTGTTGAAACAGCCTCATCAGAAAGATAATCGGAGTGAATGAATGAACCATCTTCAATTTTATAATAGCCTGTGCTTGTGATAGCTGTAACCTTTACCTTCTTGCCCTTTGTATACTGATTAACAGACTTTGATCCAACTACAGCCTTAACTCTTGAGTAACAGCTCTGTGTAACATACATTGTCTTATCAGCAGCTGTTTCTGTCCATTCTTTTTCTGTGTTTTCAGCTGTTGTTTCAGAAGTTTCAGCAGAAGTTTCACTTTCTGATACAGTTGTTGCTTCTGTTGTTTCAGAAGTTTCCTCTGTTGTTGCTTCTGTTGTTGTTTCTTCTGTTGTTTCTTCAGTCTCTGTTGTTGTAGCAGTATCCGCTTGTGTAATTGTTTCAACAGTCGGAAGGGTTTCACTGGTATTCTTGACATCAGAACATGCAGAAAGCATTGTTACAGACATGATAAATGCCAGCAGAAGACTAATCTTTTTCTTCATTTGCATTTTGCTCCTTTTCATCTTCATCTTTTTTCAGTATTTCAGCCTTGATTTTTGCAACATGCATATCTTCCGTTACGAGAACGGTAAAACGCACATTGCCGTATTCAACAGACGGATTTTCGTTTTCCTCCGGTATTCTTCCGATAAGGTCGACAATAAATCCGCTCATAGTGTCAAAATTATTGTCTTCCGGAAGTGTTATACCCAACTGCTCCAGTATTTCCTCCGGTTCCGCAGTTCCGTCTATAGTAAAAGTATTCTCTGATACCTTTACAATCTCTTCATGCTCGTCGTCATATTCGTCCTGAATATTTCCGACAATGGACTCTACTACGTCTTCCATAGTGACAAGTCCGGCAGTTCCGCCGTATTCATCTATGACTACAGCCATCTGCATTTTCTTTGCGGTAAGCATTTTAAAAAGTTTTCCGCAAGGCATCGTTTCAGGGACAAATATAGTTTCCCTCACAAATGTTTTTGCCTCAGTATTCTTTGAATAATCAGAACCTATAAGACAGAGAAGGTCCTTTACGCATACAATTCCTGTTATATGGTCAATACTGTCGTCATATACCGGAATTCTTGAAAAGCCACTGCTTATTGAAGCGTTTATAACTTCCTGTATAGGCAAGGTCTTTTCAACCCCTATTATGCTTGTTCTGTGTGTCATGATATCCGACACCGGCATATCATCAAACTCAAAGACATTGTTGATCATGTCACGCTGGCTTTCTTCAATAACACCGGTTTCATTGCCTGCGTCAACCATCATCAGTATTTCTTCCTCGGTTACAACGTCCCTGTCATCAGACGGCGTTACTCCGAAAATCCTTGAAATAAGGGTGGTAAGCATTCCGCAGAGTGAAGTCAGCGGCAAAAGCAGTATTACAAGATATTTGACAATCGGTGCAGCAAATATTGCAAACGTATCAGCATCCTTACGGCAGACAATCCTTTTTGGAACTCCGTCGCACACCACTGTCATAACCAGAACAACCGCCGCAAAAATAATTACAATTGAAAGCACCTGAGATAATGTCGTATTGTGAGTATTTTTTTCTAGGTAAGCAGAAAGTCTGCTGTGATAAACGAACATTGACATATATGCTATAAGAACAGCAGATAATATTCTGTGAACTGCAAAAGCTGTAATCAGCTTTGATGGTTTCTGCATAAGGCTGAAAAGAATTTTCTTTGCCCCATTTTTTTCTTTAAAACTCTTAACCTTTGCATCGTTGATTTCCGTAACTGCAAATTCTGCAGCTGTAAAAAAGCTTTTTACCAATACAAACAATAAAATAATCAAGCTGCCAAGTAATAATTGACTCCCGTCAGAATCCATAATCGACTTCCTTTCAATTCTGTTAAACAATGATACCATGAGAAGAAACACTTCAATGCATAATGACACACTAAAAATTATACATTATTCATTAAAAAAAGTCAATAAAAAGTAAACAATGGATTGCCCATTTTTTAATACATTATAACAGCGTTTTTATTGCATTTTACCCTATTCAGAGCGTGGTTTGCGCAATACCCCCAAAATCATGTTACTTAATTGGAATTGAATTGTAAACATACTGTAATATATTATAATAGTATATCTGTTTCATTCTTGACAAAGAGTTTGTTTTGCTTTATATTTATAGGATATGATATAAATGGAATTATCTGAAGATGCATGGCCCTGCTCATCTCCACTGACGTGAGGACTACTCAAGTTACTGCACTGTATGAGAAATTTATGGGGCATGACATTTGATTTTAGGACTTTTTTGGGTTTTGCTTTGTCACAAACAGTCCACTGGACTGTTTGTGAGGAAAGTTTGTTTAGAACTATAAAAAAGGGAGGCGGTGGTGTTCGCCTCCTCGAAAAGCTGTCGCTTTTCTCACCTCTTCTCCGTTTTTTCTATCGCCTACGGACAAAGTTGGGGAATTCCGCTACCTGCGGGTAGCGGCAAGGGACTTAGTCCCTTTGAACCCTACAACCTTGATAAGGTTAAAACCTGTTCTCACTTCGTTCGAATTTTTCTTCGAAAAACAAGCAGGTTGACGAACTTTTTTAAAAAAGATTACTTTTACTTTACTGGCTATATACTGGGAGGGCAGAACTTATGAACGAAAACTTACAGAAATCTACAAAAGCCATTCTCATTTCCGTTGATACGGGTGAGTTTGATACAGAACTTTCCCTTGACGAACTTGAAGAGCTTGCAAAAACCGCAGGCGTTGAAGTCATGGCAAAGGCTACACAGAAAAGACCGGCTTATGATACTGCAACCTGCATGGGTTCGGGCAAGCTTGAAGAACTTGTTCAGACTGCACAGGATTTAGACATTGACCTTGTTATATTTGACCATGAACTTACTGCCAATCAGACTCGAAATATTGAAAAAATTCTTGATGTTCGTGTTATTGACAGGACTACACTTATCCTTGACATTTTTGCGCAAAGAGCGTTATCAAAAGAAGGACGTATTCAGGTTGAACTTGCACAGCAGAAATACCGTTTACCTCGTCTTGCAGGAAAGGGTGTTGAACTTTCAAGGCTCGGTGGAGGTATCGGTACAAGAGGTCCTGGTGAATCAAAGCTTGAAACAGACAAGCGTCACATCCGAAGAAGAATTGAGGCTCTTGAAGCTGAACTCAAGGAGCTTGAAAGACGTCGTGAACTTCACCGTGCAAGACGTAAGAAAGACAATGTTATTGTTGGTGCAATTGTCGGATATACAAACGTAGGAAAATCCACACTTCTCAATGCGCTTACGGACGCAGGAGTTCTTGCAGAGGACAAGCTTTTTGCTACACTTGACATTACATCCCGTGCACTTGAACTTCCTGACGGAAGAAGCGTTCTGCTTGTTGATACAGTAGGACTTATCAGACGTTTGCCGCATAATCTTGTCGAGGCTTTCAAAAGCACCCTTGAAGAGGCAGCAAACGCTGATATTATCATAAATATTATTGATATAAGCGCTGATGACGCTTTTGAACAGGCTGAGGTTACAAAGAATCTGCTTGCTGAACTTGGCTGTGAGGGTATTCCGCAGATTAACGTACTTAATAAGTGCGACAAACTCCCTGAGTCTGCTGATATAAAAAATGATGAAACCACGGTAAAGATTTCTGCAAAGAAATGTATTGGTTTTGATGATTTGCTGAAATGCATTGCAAATAATCTTCCTGAAACTGCAAGGCGGGTAAAACTGCTTATACCTTATGACAAAACGGCTGTTATTACAAATATCAGGGATGACGGCAAGATTTTTTCAGAGGAATATGCCGCTGACGGAACGTTGCTTGATGCGCTTGTTGACAACAAGATGTTTTACATGGTCGAGAAATATGTTGTCAATGAATAATTTCATTGCAAATTAATCTGATTTATTTAAAGGTGCGGGGCCGTAGAAAAGCCCTGCATACATATATTCTTCATCAAAATACTGAAAAGGAGTATTGACATGACAGAAAGAGAAAAAGCCGCTGCTGGATATCTGTATGACGCAAACTATGACGAAAGCCTTACAAAAGAACGAGCATTCTGCAAGGACTTGTGTTTTGAATTTAACATGTGCAAGCCATCTGACTTTGAAAGTCAGAAAGAAATTATGCTGAAAATTCTCGGCAGAACGAATGGAAGATTCTTTATAACTGCACCGTTCTGGTGTGATTATGGATATAACATTGAGATAGGCGAAAACTTTTACAGCAACCATAATCTTGTTATTCTTGACTGCGCAAAGATAACTTTCGGGGACAATGTTTTCATCGCTCCGAATTGCTGTTTTTCTGCGGCTGGGCATCCTCTTGACACTGAACAGCGGAATAAGGGGCTTGAATTTGCTCGGCCTATTACTGTTGGTGACAATGTCTGGATTGGTGCAGGTGTGACTGTTCTTCCTGGGGTTACAATTGGAAACAACACTGTTATCGGCGCAGGAAGTGTTGTTACAAGGGATATTCCTGACGGAGTGGTTGCCTTTGGTAATCCATGCAAGGCTGTGAGAAAGATAACAGAACAGGATATTATGCGTGAAGATTGCCGGGAATAAGAAATAGACATAAAATATACGAGGTGGACATTATGGCCGAACTTAAAAAGATACCAACAGGACAAGAACTTGAACAGCTTATAGGTGCTGAAAAATTTTACGCATGGAAGAATGCATGTACGCTGATTGATTCCTTATACGAAATGGATACCCTATGGAATGACGGCGGCAAGAAATGGGGAATTGAGTACAAATACCGTCGTGGCGGAAAGACGCTCTGTGCGCTGTATGCAAGACCTGACTGTTACGGATTAATGATTATTTTTGGAAAAGATGAGAGAGAAAAGTTTGAGGCTATCCGCAGCGATTTATCAACACACACGCTTGAAATCTACGACAATGCAGAAACTTTCCATGATGGGAAATGGGTTATGTTTAATGAAAATCTTTCTGAAAATGATTTAAAATTACTTCTCAACATAAAAAGAAAGCCTAACAAAAAGTAGTTCTGGTTTGATTAATTTGCTATTTAAAAAGGAGAGCGGTTTTATCCGTTCTCCTTTTTATCCACTTACATACTCTTTTATTGCCTTTAAAAAGCTGTCGCCGTAACGCTCCATTTTAAGATTTCCTACACCGCTTACTGCAAGCATATCCTTTGCAGTAAGCGGTTTTCTTACACTCATTTCATGCAGGACAGAATCGGGAAATATGATATACGCAGGAACACTCTGCACCTTTGCAATGCTTTTGCGCAGTTCCGAAAGCTTTTTGAAGAGTTCCTTGTCCTCTTCCCCATGATCCTGCTTTGTTCTGACAATGTCCTTTTCGTCCTCGGGAGAAAGCCTTGCGGTTACCTTTACCCCCTTGAAAAGAACATCTGCTGACTTTGCGTTAAATCTTAGTATAGGAAATTCATCATCTGTACGGTCAAGATAACCCTGTGAAACAAGTCTGTCAATCTCCTCACGGATACGTTTTTCAGATGTGCCTTTCATTATTCCATAGGTTGATAGCTCATCCATTTTCAAAGAAGTAACACGCTCGGACTTACTGCCTTTCAGCACAGCACATACAAGCGTTACTCCATAACGTTCGTCCATTCTTTTTATGCAGGACAGAATTTTCTGCGCGTCAACGGTGATGTCTGAAATCTCTGTATCACCACAGCAAACAGAACAGTTTCCGCAGTTGTCTGTCGGTGATTTTTCACCGAAATATCGGAGAATATACCCACGCAGACAACGGTCGCTCTTGCAATATCCAGCCATAGCGTTAAGACGTTTCATATCAAGCCTGCGGAGCTTTTCAGCGGTGATTGCGTCAATCTCCTCGTTTTCATTATCACCCTGCTCAATAAGATATTTTGAGGTCATATAGTCCTGACCGTTATAGAAAAGCGTACACTCTGCAGGTGAACCGTCACGTCCTGCACGTCCTGCCTCCTGATAGTAGCTTTCAATATTTTTCGGCATATTGTAATGCACAACATAGCTTATATTCGACTTGTCAATACCCATGCCAAAAGCATTTGTTGCAATCATAACCTGCCTGTTGTCATAGAGAAAAAGCTCCTGACTTTCAGCACGGTCGGTATCTGTCATGCCTGCATGATATTTTGCGGCGCTGTATCCGTCGGCATTAAGCTTTTCACAAAGTGAATCTACAGTTTTCCTTGTTGAGCAATATACTATACCGCTTTTTTCAGCGTTGAGGGCAAGGATTTTCTTCAGTGCTTCGTACTTATTCTGCGGCTTTGTTACGTTGAAAGTAAGATTTGCTCTGTCAAAGCCGGTTATAACTTCAGTTGGATTTTTCAGCTTTAGAATGTTAATGATGTCTTTTCTGACATCGTCAGTTGCTGTCGCTGTAAATGCCGCCATAATCGGCTGATACGGCAAAGTATCTGTAAACTCCCTTATTTTAAGGTATGACGGACGGAAATTCTGTCCCCATTGCGATACACAATGCGCTTCATCAACGGCAATTGCATATATGCTCACGCTTTGGGAAAAGGTCAGAAACTCGTCTGTCATAAGCCTTTCGGGAGCAACATATATAATTTTATACCTGCCCTGAGAAGCGTATTCCAGAGCAAGCCTTGTCTGACGGTATGTAAGGGAAGTGTTAATATATGCCGCAGATACGCCTGACTGGGTAAGGGCGTTGACCTGGTCTTTCATAAGCGAAATCAGCGGTGAAATTACTATGGTTATTCCGTCCGCAAGAATTGCCGGAACCTGAAAGCAGATTGACTTTCCTGCCCCCGTCGGCATGATGCCGAGGGTGTCTTTTCCGCTGATAATAGAGTCAACAAGCTTTTCCTGCCCGCCCCTGAAGCTGTCATAGCCAAAATATTGTTTTAGCACCGAGTATTTATCCATTTTATTTCCTTCTGAAATTTATTTTTGCAAGCAAAGCTTTTCCCGAAGATACAGGGCAACCAGAAAGCCCTGTCCGTCTCCTCAGAGACGGAACTCTTAAATACATTTTCACATTTTTTCTCTACGGTGTACTTTCAAAAACCCAAGAACTAAACTTCCCCCCGAAGGTGCAGGGCGACCGGAAAGCCCTGCCCGTCTCCGAAGAGACGGAACTCTTACTATATATTTATTGATAGCTATTTTTAGGGAAAGCCCTCTATCGCAGGGCTTTCCCTCTTTCAAAACAGTCCACCGGACTGTTTTGAAATTCACCTTTTGCGGAGCTCCTTCGTATAGAAATTTCGCTCTCTGCGGAGAGCGCCAAAGGGTCTTTGTCCCTTTGAACCCTACAACCTTGAAAGGTTGACGAACTTTTTATGTTTGATCATCAATAGTCATATCATATGACGGTAGGAATTTGTCAAGGAAATAATCTGCCTCTGCAAGTTCCATCTTCTTAATTGATTTAAGTGTTGCATTTTCAGCTTTCCTGAAATCTGAATTGCCCGTTGAGCGTTCTTCAATACATTTTATCAAAGCAGAAATCTTGTCCGCTGCCTTTACAAGCACCCAAAGCTCTGCGTCTTCCTCACTGTATCCCAGCAAAGGATTATATATATCACGCATTTCATCAGGAAGCATGCCAAGAAGTTTCTTCTTTGCGTTTTCCTCAACAAGGCCATAAGCCTCCCTGAGCTGTGAATTGTAATATTTTACGGGAGTTGGCATATCACCCGTTATTATTTCGGTTGTATCATGGAAAATTCCAAGTAGGGCCGCTTTTTCAGCGTTTACATTTCCGCCGAAGTATGTGTTTCTTATAACAGCAAGAGCATGAGCAATTACCGCTACATCAAGGCTGTGTTCAGAAATATTCTCGCTTGCGGTATTGCGCATAAGTCCCCATCTATTTATAAGCTTCATTCTTGAAATCATAGAGAAAAACTGATTTTCCATAAATCTTAACATCCTCTCTGTATTTTGCAGTATGCAAAGCATGTTTTATATTTAAAATCTTTCTATGAAATTATAGCATATAAAATCATAAAAGTCATTATTTTGCTCTACCTTACTTGAAAGAGAATAAAAAACATGCTATAATTATGAAAATTATGTATATAAACCTGGAGGCTGTTATGAACGATAGATCAAAATCTGTACTTAGTATTCTGATTTCTGCTGTGCTTATCGGTGCTTTCATTGTAAGCTTATGCAGGTTTCTTACTGAATTTATTCCTTACATTAATCTTAAGAAAAACGGCATAGAAACTTCTGCTTTTATATCTGGATATGAAAGCGGCAGACGTGGCATGGGTGATGTTTTATATAGGTATCAGTATGGTTTTAATGATCAGAACGGCAACGATATTTATGTAACCTGTGATTATAAATTAAAGACTGAGCCTGATGTTTCCAAGAATGTTAAACTATATTATGACCCTGACAACGCCCAAAATTTCTGCGTTGAAGGGGTGCATTGGGGTGAGGATAACCTGCCATTTGTAATTGTAACATTTATTGCGGCGGCTGGATTTACTGCATGTGTAATAGGCCCGAAGGGATCACGCAAGAAAGATGATAAGGAAGAAAAGAAAGTCGCTATCAAAAACAGACATGTAACTTAAACTTTATGGAAGTTTTCAGTGGAAAGGACATATATGAAAAAGTATCAGTATAAAAAAGTTAATGCATTCACACTTGGAATATCGAGGGGTAATCCTGCCGCATATCTTATGGTTGAGGACGGAATTACTGCGGAAGAAATGCTTGGTATCGGAAAAGAGCATAAGGGGTTTGTTTCGGAAGTAGTATTTTGTGAAAAATCCGAGAAAGCTGATTACAAGCTTACATACTTTTCTTCGGAATGTGAAGTGGATTTCTGCGGACATGGAACAGTTGCTGCTATGTATGATATTATCAGCGAAAACAAAGAACTGATGAAAAAGCCTGAAGTGATTATTGAAACCAATAAAAAAGGTGTTCTGACTGTATATAACAATATATCAGATGATGGTGTGGTATATATAACTGCGCCGAAAGCTATCCATCTTGAGCAGAAACTATCAAAGGAAAAAATAGCGGCTGCACTGGGAATATTAACGGAGAATATCAGCGATAAATTCCCTGTTGATTTTATAGATGCAGGACTTAGAACACTTTTGGTTCCGATAGAAAGCTTTTCAAAGGAAATCAGCATTTACCCTGATGAAACAAACCTTAAGGATTTTTGCCTTGCAAACGGAATAGACATTATTCTTATCTTTTCAAAAGAAACAAATTCTGACAAATATATGGCACATACCAGAGTATTTGCGCCGAAATTCGGTTATCTGGAGGATCCTGCTACGGGTTCAGGAAACAGTGCTTTTGCAAACTACATGCTGAAAAACAACCTTTGGAACGGTGAACCGATTGCCGTTGAACAGGGCGGCAATAATATTGTTTTTAATCAGGTAAATCTGAAAGTAAAGGATAACTGTGTCTTATTCGGCGGAAAAGCAACCACTGTGATTGCCGGGGAATATTATATATATTAATTTTAAAAGCCGCCCATTATAAAATGAGCGACTTGATTATTATATTATTATATCTTCTGAAACAAAGCAAAGTTCCACTGTGTGCTAACTGTTATACACAGAGACAATAGAGCATATTCAACCTGCGCTATGCAGCTTATTTTTCTTTATCCTGTTGTGATTTTAACAAATCACGGATCTCTGTTAATAAAACAATATCCGCAGCAGGCTTAGGTGCTTCTTTTTTCTCTTCTTTTTTTCGTGATACTTTATTTATAGCTTTTACAAGAAGAAAGACAGTCAGCGCTATTAGCAAAAAGTTGATTATTGCCTGAATAAATGCGCCATAACCTATGCTTGCGCCCTTATACGTTATGGATAAACTTGAAAAATTGATACCACCCAAAATAGTGCCTATAAACGGCATTAAAATATCGTTCACCAAAGATGTAACTATTGCAGTAAAAGCACCGCCGACAATGATACCAACTGCCAGATCAAGAACGTTTCCTCGAGTAATAAATGTTTTAAATTCTTCAACAAGACCCTTGCCTTTTTTAGAAATATCCTCTTTTTTGTTTTCAGCCATAATAATCCTCCTCATTTTTTATCTTATTATATCATAGATATAGAAAAAGTAAAATGAAATATAACACCTGTATTTTCAAAAAAATTTTTAAAGTGCTTGTAAATATATTATATTCGTGGTATACTATTTTATATAATTTTAAAACAGGATGTTTCATATAAAAAGGAGTTGATTATTGTGAAAGCTTTTGGTACAGCTTTACTCGCTATTCTTTCAGCCGCTGCCGGTGCTGCCGCTGCAACTTACGCAATAAAGAAACGTGAAGAACTCGAACAGTATGATTACGATTTCGACGATGATGACGAAATTTATTTTGAAGACTGTGACGATGATTGTGATTGTGGCGATTGCAAGTGTGGCTGCGATGATAAGGATGATAAGAAAGACGACGCTGACGACAAGTCAGGCGAAGATTTCTAATTAGAAATAATTAACGGTGCAGATTAAAAAACTAATCTGCACCGTTTTTTTATTCCCAACATTCAAGAGTGATTTTCTGCTGGACTGCTTTAAGGTCATTACGCCTTTTCAAATAATCAGGAAACACCTTTTCAACCTCTGCCCAGAATTTCGGACCATGATTCATCTGTTTCATATGGCAAAGCTCATGCACAACTACATAATCCAGAACACTTTCATCTGCAAGAATAAGCTTCCAGGAGAAATTCAGCGAACCTTTTCCTGAACAGCTTCCCCAGCGTGTCTTTGCCGAGTTTATTTTTACGGCTGTCGGGGTAACTCCTATTATTGAAGAATAATACTCCACCCGCTCAGATATATGCTTTTTTGCCGCTTTTTTATAAAATCCAATTATGCTCGGTCTTAACTGCTCAAAGGTATAATCAGGGAAAGTAAAATGCTTTGTGTCAAATCCATAAGGCTCATTATAGTCAACAGGATATTCCTTACCCAAATATGTAAGTGTTTTAATGTGTGCTTTAAGAAACTTCTCACGTCTTTCTGCGTTTTCACGCTGGATTACAACATGCTTTGCAATCCAGTCCTGCTTTTCACGCAAAAAGTAATCGACTTCGTTTTTGCTTGCTTTGAGAGGAGCCTTTACAACTATATTGCCGTTTATATCAACAGTTATGGATATTGTTTTCCTTTTGCTTTTAATAAGTGTATACTTAATCATATTTATTTTTAAACAATGCTCATTTTGCAGAACATTACTCCTTATGCGATGTTTTTATCATTTTGTGAAAGCAAAATTACGATATTGTCAGAAAGACACAAAACTTTATTATTTAATATTGAACTACATCCGTAATCTTTCCGTTATTGACAATAACTCTCGGGATACGCTTTGCAACTCCGCAGATTATTTCATATCCTATAGTCTGACATTTTACTGCAATATCATCAGCGGTAATGGTTTCATTTCCGTCTGTTCCAATAAGGGTTACAACCGTTCCTGATTTTACTTCGTCAACTCCTGTTATATCAATCATAAGCTGATCCATGCAGACTCTTCCGATAATAGGGACGCGCTTTCCGTTTACAATGGCTTCACCTGTTCCCGAAAGCAATCTCGGATAGCCGTCTGCATAACCAATCGGAACCGTTGCAACGGTCATATCCTTGTCTGCAGTAAAGATTCTGCCGTAACTTACGCACTGGCCCTTTTTGATTGTCTTAATATATGAAACTGCGGCTTTAAGATCCATAACAGGTTTGAGTTTTACAGGAAGTGTAAGGGATATATCAGGAGTAAGGCCATAAAGCATGATACCGAATCTTACAAGAGTACTTCTCTTTGCATCATACTCTCTGTAATATGTTCCGCCTGCGCTGTTAAAACAATGTGCATGTTTCAGGTGAACTCCCTTGCTTTCAAGGCTGTCTCTTACGGCATAAAAAAGATCAATCTGGTTCTTTGTATAAGAGATATCATCTTCTTTAAGGCTGTCGGCAACAGCAAAATGAGTAAATATTCCCTCACAGTTTATATTTTTAAGCGATATTATTTCCATAACCTCTGACGCACACTTTTCTGTATCAAAGGCTTCAAGGCCAATTCTGCCCATACCTGTATCAAGCTTGATATGTATTCTTACAGGGGAATGTGCTGCCTCTGATATTTCCCTTGCATGTTCAACAGAAACAATGCCCTGAATGATATTCAGTCTGCAAAGGTCATCTGCATATTCAGGGGGCGTGTAACCTAAAATAAGAATATCTCCTTTTACTCCGTAACTGCGGAGCTTTTCAGCTTCATAAATGCTTGAAACTGCAAAAAATTTTATCCCGTTCTTTTCAAAGCAGGATACTACTGCTTTGTCATCATGTCCATATGCATTTGCCTTGACTACACAGGCAATTTCGGTTGAATCTGTATTAGTGATTTCTTTCAGCTTTGAGAGGTTATATTCAAGCCTGTCAAGATGAACTTCTGCCCATGCTCTTCTCAGAAACTTATCCATTGTAATAATCATGCTCTCCTTTGGAAAGCGTTCTCCTTTCGGAATTTTTGAGTTAGATTTTTAAAATAATTTTTTATATACTTAAAACATTTTCAGGAAAAATATTTCAATATGCCTGCATTATTGTTGCACTTACAGAATAAATGTGCTATAATGTATTTTGCTATTTCATAGTAAACGGCAATGCCGGTTATGACATAAAGGTGGTCGATATAATGATTTCTGACAGTTTAAGAAACCGGACCCTCTGCTTTTCCGGTCATCGTCCTGAAAAGCTTCCTTGTAAAGGTGACAGCTTTGCAGAATCAACCAGAATGCTTAAAAGCTTCCTTTACAGCAGTATACTTGAAAGCATTGACAATGGCTACACCCGTTTTATCACAGGCCTTGCAAAAGGCGTTGATTTGTGGGCAGGCGAAATTCTTGTTGAACTTAAGAAAACCGGACATAATATCACTATAATATCTGCGGCACCTTATGAACATCATGGTGAATCTTTCAGAGGTCAGGACAGAGCAGTCCTGAATTCTATACTTGAAAATTCCGATGATGTTGTATATATAAGCAGTCAATACACAAAAGACTGCATGAGAAAGCGCAACTACTATATGATTGATCAGTCCTCAAAGCTAATTGCTGTTGTTTCAGACTATAAAAGCGGGACAGGCCAGACTATCAGCTATGCTAAGAAGCAAGGTCTTGATATAAAAATATTTGAAATGAAAAATATTTTTGATTTTGATCCTGATCAGACCACTTTATTATTATAACCCCGTTTTCTCCTGATTTCAACACTTTGTATTATCTTTTAGCTTATGTTATTTTTACAAAAATGTGAATATATTACTTTTAAATTATATTTACAACAATGAGGAGGAGTTTTATTGGCAAAGAATTCTACTAAAATTGTTCTTACTTATGTAATAACCATGATTTCCGCCTTCGTTATAATAGGCGGTGCGGTTATTTATCTGATTACAAAGATTGAAAACAAGCCGAATAACCCTGCACCATCTGAAACTGAAGCTGTTATAGGTTCACCGTCACAGTACGGATATATTCCTGAGGCGGCTGATAACCAGACCTTGTTTTTTATCGTTGATACTGAAAAGAGACAGACCGCAAGCTGTTTTCTGCTTGTAAGATTCCTTGCCACAGATGGAAAGGTTATTATTGTTCCTGTTCAGAGCGACCTTTTATGTACTGTTGACGGCACGCAGAATTCGCTCTATGAGTTCTACCGTACAGGCGGATCTAAGGAAGCTGTTTCGGCAATTGAATCTGCTGCAGGTATAACTGTTGACAGGTATATGAAGTTTGACAGAGCTAGCTTTGAAGTTTTTGCAGATCATCTTGGTGGTATTGACTATGATGTTCCTTATAATCTTGTCTATGATGACAAGGCTTATGGCGATGATACTATTATAAAAGCAGGTATGACCTATCTCGAATCAGATACCCTGCGAAAAGTTCTGACATACCCTAATTACAAGGGTGGAGAAACTGAACGTGCAAAGGCTCTCGGAACAACTATGAACAGTATTTTAAATGGGTGCAACTCTGTAAGTACCGAATCAACACTCGATGAAACATTTAACCTAATAATTAACTCATCTGTTGAAACTGACATAACTGCTTACGATTACAGTGACAAAAAAGAAGCTATCAAATATGTCATTGATCCTGAAAATCCGCAGGTTGTGCAGCTTGTACTTCCGTCGGGTAGCTATAATGAAACAGGACTTTATTCATTTGACAGCAACTTTTTGAAAGCGCTTTATGTATGGTTCGGAATTTCAGAAATTTCTGAATAAAATTAAAATGAATGCACATAATAACCTCGAGAACTTAATGTTCTCGGGGTTTGCTTTTACTGATTCGCTATTGCGGGTCAGTAATACGGACGTATTGTCCTACTCTCTTTGCGAGCGAAGGAAAAATATTTGCTCCTGCGAGCAACAGGTTTTTGCCTTGCAAGAATTAAAGGAGGAAAGTCCGATATTCCATTGGAGCATTGCTCCTTGCACGCAATCGCATTTTTGCTTCGCAAAAACTAAAGGAGGAAAATCCTCTGCTCGTTGCACGCAGTCGCATTTTTGCTTCGCAAAAACTAAAGGAGGATTACAGTGTTGGATAAAATAGCACTTGTTCTGCTCATTATCGGCGGGCTAAACTGGGGACTTGTTGGTATTTTCCAGTTTGACCTTGTTGCATGGCTCTTCGGTGGAACAGGATCATTACTAAGCCGTATTGTATATGTGCTTGTTGCCCTTTCTGCTATCTGGTGTATTTCCCTTCTTTTCAAATCAGACAGGGTTGCACATTCAAGAAGCTAATTGATCAGCAAAACACATAACAGACAGCAGGATGGTTTTCCTGCTGTCTGTTTCTTTGCAAAAATATTTATTTGATATACAAAACGGGCAGCAAGATACTCCTGCTGCCCGCATTTTTATAAATTTATAGGGAACGATTAGTATGCAACGCCCTGCCACTTCATAGCATTTGCAACCTTGATGAAGCCAGCAATGTTAGCACCTGCAACGAGGTCGCCTTCCATACCGTAAGCCTTAGCTGCTTCAGCTGAAGCGTTGTAGATATTCTTCATAATCTGGTGAAGTTTAGCATCTACTTCTTCTTCTGTCCAGTTATATCTCATTGAGTTCTGTGACATTTCAAGACCTGATACTGAAACGCCGCCAGCATTTACAGCCTTTGAAGGAGCAATAACTACCTTGTTAGCCTTGAGGTATTCAACTGCTTCTGCTGTTGTAGGCATATTAGCAACTTCAACATAGTACTTAACGCCGTTTGCAACAATCTTCTTAGCATCTTCAATGCCTACTTCGTTCTGTGTAGCGCAAGGCATAACAACGTCAACCTTTGTGCCCCATGGTCTTTCACCTGGGAAGAACTTAGCGCCGAACTTATCAGCATAATCCTGAACCTTATCTCTGCATGAAGCTCTCATTTCAAGGAGGTAATTAACCTTTTCTTCTGTGCTGATACCATCTTCATCGTAAACATATCCGTCTGGGCCTGAAATAGTAACAACCTTACCGCCAAGTTCGTTTACCTTCTTAACAGTACCCCAAGCTACGTTACCGAAGCCTGAAACTGCAAATGTCTTACCCTTGATATCCTGGCCGAGAGCCCTAAGCATTTCAACTGTGTAATAAACAGCACCGTAACCTGTAGCTTCAGGTCTGATAAGTGAACCGCCGCTTGTTATGTCCTTACCTGTAAGAACGCCTGTATGTTCATTTCTGAGTCTCTTGTACTGACCGTACATATATCCGATTTCTCTTCCGCCAACACCGATATCACCAGCTGGAACGTCAGTATCAGCTCCGATGTGCTTTGAAAGTTCAGTCATGAAGCTCTGGCAGAATCTCATAACTTCAGCATCAGACTTGCCCTTAGGATCAAAGTCTGAACCACCCTTGCCGCCGCCCATAGGAAGACCTGTAAGGCTGTTCTTGAAGATCTGCTCAAATCCGAGGAACTTTATTACAGATGAACATACGGATGGATGAAAACGAAGACCACCCTTATAAGGGCCGATTGCTGAATTGAACTGGCAACGGTAACCTCTGTTTACCTGTACATTTCCGTTATCATCAACCCATGATACACGGAACTGGATAAATCTTTCAGGTTCTGTAATTCTTTCAATAATGCCGCACTTTTCGTAAGAACTATCCTTTTCAATGATAGGTTCAATGCTTTCGAAAACTTCTTTTACAGCCTGTAAGAATTCCTTTTCTCCAGCATTTCTCTGTTCAACCTTTGCATAAACCTTATTGAGATACTCATTTTTAAATGACATTGTATAAATCCTCCCTATTAAATTGTAAATACTCATCTTGGAACACTTTTACGAAGTTGTTCCGTTAAGGTATAGTATACACCTGATAAATAGATTTTGCAAGCGGTAGAGAAAATTTTTTCATTTTTTCATTAAATATATGTAGTTTTTGCAGTTAATGTTCATTGATTCTGACTTTTTGCAACTAAGAATATGCATTATTAGGGGTAATAGTATTGCAATTAATAATTTTTAAAATAATTTTACTATTTATTAACCAAGCTTATCCACTGTTTTTAGTCTGCCTCAAAAATGAATAAAACCGCAAATGCAGATTCCGGACAGGCAAAGCATCCGGTAATCGCATTTACGGCTTTATCTATATAATTAGAAGGATTTCAATGTACATCCTATTTAAAAGATATCTTCAATACATCAGATTTTGTCAGCTCTGTTTATATGCCCCATAGGTAAACAGAATAGCAACTGTTGTATTGGTAAAATCAAAAATGTTAGCATTTTTGCAGATAAGAGCAATTATTAATGATATTGCAAAAAGTATAGATATTGCACATCCAAGCAAGAGTGGTGTAGTACTTCGCTTATTCTGAATTGCATATCTCATACCCTGTACTCCCGCGGTTCCGACAAGTGCAGCCATAGCTACAGAGATAAGTCCTCCGAACGCTGTTTTCAGTCCCCATGAACTGAAAAAAAATGATGCAAGACCACCACTGAAAAAGCTGAATATTCCGCCTATTCCCATAAATAATGCGGAAATTATCATAATTATACTTGTTACAATTAAAAGACTATTATTTTTTGTTGTCATATTGTTTACTCCTTATAATATTGTTTGATATATAATATCATATAATTTTATACAAGTCAATACTTAACTTACTCGAAATTGACATGATTATTACTATGCAATATAATATTAATAAATACACAAAAAGGAGTCTAAAATAATGTATATTGATTTCCATACCCACGCTTTTCCTGACACCATAGCCGATCGTGCCATAAATAAACTTGAAAATACAATAATGACATCGGGATACCCTGACCCTGAAAAAGCAGTCACAAGAGGAACAATAGGTGAACTCAGGGATATAATGAAAAAATGCAGCATTGATAAATGTGTGCTCCTGCCTATAGCTACAAAGCCATCACAACAGACCAACGTCAACAATTGGGCAGCTGAACAGATGGACGATACTATTATAAGTTTCGGTTCAGTTCATCCCGATGCTGAAGACTTTGAACAAGAACTTGAAAGGATTAAATCATTAGGCCTGAAGGGTGTCAAGCTTCACCCTGACTATCAGGATTTTCTTGCAAATGAGGACAAGGTTATGCCTGTTTACAAAAAATGTGCAGAACTTGGGCTTCCAGTAATCCTGCATGCCGGGCTTGATGCACTTTCGCTTAATCTAATCCACTGTACTCCACAGATGTCTTCGGACATTCTTGAAAAGGTACCTGGGCTCACTCTTATTCTTGCTCATCTGGGCGGAAATTGCTGTTGGGATGATGTAGAAAAATATCTTGTCGGCAAAAATGTTTATTTTGACACGGCATTTATTGCAGGTGGAATTACTCATGAACAGGCAAAACGTATTTTTCTTAATCACGGTATTGACAAAATCCTTTTTGCATCAGACTGTCCTTGGCACTTGCCTTCAACAGAAATTGAATTTATAGACAATCTGGGGTTATCCCGTGAACAGATTGATATGATCTGTTATAAAAACGCAGAAAGATTAATATATAATACATAACATTGTAAATGGCTTGTATTTATTTACCAATACCAACTTGGGGCTTTTTGTATGTTATGTGGATTTTATGGAAGCTAATTGTTATGTTTGTGAATTATTTCAAAATATAACATGTCCAAACAGTAATTCTGTATAAATTATGTATCAACATTATTATCAAAATAAGACAAATTTGTGAATATTACCGCTTTTAATATATTGTATTTGTCTAAATTAACATATTGCTAATTATTATGGCAAATGATATAATGTTATTAGTATTGTAGGGAAATTATGCCTACATATAAATTTCCATTTTGGAGGTGTCAATAATTAATGAAGACTTTTATCTATACAGCTACAGACGTTCAGGGTAATACTGTGAGAAACGCCAAAATGGCAGCCGAAGATGTTAATGAATTTTTGAATAAAGTTAATGAAAAAGGCATGTTCTGCTCACAGTACAGAGAAACAAATTCTAAGCAATCAAACTCTATACATAAGTTTAAAACCTCTGAATTGTCCTATAACTGCCGTCAGTTGAGTGCCATGCTGTCATCAGGTCTTACATTGGTAAAATCTCTTGACATTCTGTATAAGGAACAAGTAAAGGACGGTCCTAAGCAGATTTTCAGAGAAATCTACGAAGAAGTTCAGAAAGGTCAATCTTTTTCTGATGCTCTTAAAATGCAGCAGGGTGCATTCCCTAACTTCTTTATTTCCATGGTTCAGGCAGGTGAATCTTCAGGTTCTCTTGACATTGTAATGAAGAGAATGGAAGATCACTATGCAAAGGAAAACAAATTAAAAAACAAGGTTAGGGGTGCTATGATCTATCCTATTATTCTTTCAGTTCTTTGTATTGGCGTTATTCTTCTGATGTTTACATTTATCATGCCAACATTCAAGGACCTTATGACTCCGGAAACCACGCCTGCTATTACAAAGGTGCTTTTTGCTTTCTCTGACAGTCTTAGAGAAAGATGGTATATTTACATAGCAGTTATATTGGGTATTATTTTTGGAATCAACTATGCTCTTAAGGTTCCGGAAGTGCGCTTGAAATTTGATAAATTCAAATGTAAGGGCCCGATTATTGGGAAACTTATTATTAAAATATATACAGGACGTTTTGCAAGAACGCTTTCATCACTTTATTCGTCAGGCATTCCAATGGTTGAAAGCCTTGAAAGATCTGCTGCGATACTTAGCAACACCTATATTGAAAATGCATTCGATACTGTTATAGCTGAGGTTAAGTCCGGTGAACAGCTTTCAGTTTCAATTCAGAGAACAGGAATATTTGAATCAATGTTCTGTTCAATTATCTATGTTGGTGAAGAATCCGGTGCTCTTGATACAATCCTAGCTAAATCATCTGACTTCTATGAAGAAGAAGCCGACTCTGCTATCCAGAGTCTTGTTGGTATTATGGAGCCTACACTTATCGTCATAATGGGTATTGCTGTCGGTTTCATTATTGCTGGTATTCTCCCGGCACTTTATTCATCGTTCGAGAGTGTGAAATAAAACTGTTTATTCAAAACTTTTAAATTAGATTAACATATAAATTTATGAAATTTGTGAGGTGACGAGTATGCTTTCATTTGATATTACAGACAGACACATCCGTATCATCCGTGGTACTGAAAATCATGGAAAAATCAAGGTTTCTGCAGCTTCAACCATTGATGTTAGGGAAGGTCTGATTGCTAATGGTCACATAAAAGATATTCCAAAAATGGCAACCATCATCAATGATGAACTTAAAACAAAGAAGATGTCTGATAAGGAAGCCGTAATCAGCATTTCTTCAAACCTTATCGTATTCAAGGAACTACATGTTCCAAAATCCAAGGGTGCTCAGCTGCTTACCATGGTTCAAAATCAGATGCAACATACAATGGGCATAGCAGAAGACTATTCCATTTCATATACTATAGCAGGAGAAATTGAAGAAGACGGCGTTCAGGCAATGAAGGTTCTTGCAACTGCCTGTCCTTTTGATGTTGTTGACTGCTTCAGAAAAGTATTCTCAATGCTTGGCATTGCTCTTAAATCCGTTGTTGTTTCCTGCAACAGTATAACAAGAATTATCCTCAGTGATCTTAAGTCCAGAGCAAAAATGCCTATGCTCCTGGTTCAGATCGACCCTAACTTTGTTAGCCTTAACCTATATGAGGATAACCAGCTTACATTCTCCAGATTTGCTTCAATTGACCCTGTTGACTATGACAACTCACCTGACTACATTTTTGAAGCTGTCAATGAAAACATCTTCAGAATGTTCCAGTTCCAGAAATCAAGAAATAGCAATAACCCAATTCAGAACGTTGTTTTCTACGGCGATACCACTGATTACATAAGACTTACAAATGCGCTTGAACAGATGGATATCACAACAAGCCAGCTTACAAACCCTAATACAGTAGGCGGTTATGAAAACTTTGAGTTCCAGGAATATGCAAATGCTATTGGTGCAATGTTCAAGAGCAATAAGGATTATGAACGTATCAATCTTCTTGAAGTTGATGCTGCTGCCGGCCGTACTAATGCAGGTGCTTCCTATATCTTCACACTACTTCTTGCTGCCGGTTTATCTGTAGCTGCTATTGCTGCAGTATGGCTTGGATTCAGAGTGACTTTGAACGAATATAACTCCAATATCAAGGAAATTCAGGAATGGCTTGACAGCCCTGAGGTTGCCGCTGAGCTTAAGGCTGTTGATGATACACAGGGTAAGATCGATAAGGTTAACCTTTACTACACTGACCTTAACTATGTATATTCTGTATTTGAAACCAAGCCTATTATAAATTCAGATATTTATGAAAAACTTAAAACTTGTATTACAGGTACAAGAGTAACAATTGATGAGCTTAAGTTTAATGATGGGTATATTGAAGTAAAGGGCCTCACTCCTGCTATGAATGATGCTTCCGATTATGTACAGAATGTATACGATTTGGATTATTTTAAAAATATTGTATATACATATTATAAACTTGATGAAGAAACAAACAAGTGGGAGTTTACAGTTACTATGCAGATGCCTCAGACATATGTAGAAACAGCCATAGATACTGCTCCTGCAGATACCCCTGCGGCAGCAGAAAATACTGAGGGAGGTGCTGCAGAATGAAATTGACAAACAGAGATAAATTTATACTTACAGCTGTAATAGTTGTTGTAATTCTCATCCTTGGAGCTGTATTTGTTATCAAACCAAGGATTGCTGAAGTAAACAGTGCAAAAGCAACTTTGACAGAAATGAAACAGAAAAAAATTGATACCGAAGCAAAGCTTAACACTCTTGAGGGACTTAAAGATCAGCTTAAAGAACTTTCAAAAACGGTAGATGAACTTCAGTCTAATTTCTATGACGAAATGGAAACTTATGAAACAGACCTTCATATCCGTGAAATACTTGCAAAATCACCTATAGATATTGTAAATGTTGAAATGGTATTACCACAAGGCACTGATTTCCCGCCATATATTGTACGCCCTGCAAACGTTCCTGCATATGACATCAAGATAAATTCTTACTTTGACGGAAACGTTCCTCAGGAAGTAACAGATGCATACAATCAAGTAGTATATGAGGCACCAGTCGGAAAGCAAATTTGTCTTACATCATACACTGTTACATATCATGGTGAAATTCCAAAACTTATTAAGGCTCTTGATGAGCTTGACAAGGACGAAAAGACATTATTTGTTTACTCATGCGCAGGCGGCACACCAAAGCCAAACGAACAAATTGAAAGCACAATAACTATTTATGTATTATCTACTCGACAATTGGATATTGACGCAATTGATGCAGAGGAATAACTTTACATACGATTTAGAAAGGATGGTACTCAATGGCTGAATCAAAACGGCCTAATTGCAGGACAAAAGGTGCAATTCTGATAATGGTGCTTACTATTATGTTTGTACTTATTATAATGCTTGTCGCCACTTTATCCGTTGTTTCCACCGCAAAACGTCGTACATATACTAGCTTTGAAGAAAACCAGGCCAGCTTTACTTCAAGGTCAGCTATAGAATTTTTTATTAAGGATCTCTCCAATAATAATGATGACCCCGCAACGACAATGGATCATTATTGGGCAGGTTCTGCAGCTACTATGACCTTTGCAAGAGAAATAGAGATGGATATAAGAACTCTCCCATCTATTGATGAGGATAATTCAATGGCTCCCGGCTGGACTGCTCCTGCAGGATATGACACAACTGTTTACAACTATAATGACAATAACCTTGATGCACTGTATGTTAGTGACGGATCCGCAAAATTACCTGCTCCATATAATAAGTATTCAACAGAAACAATGTTGAAGTATGAGGTTACATTGCCTAAGGCTGATTCCGGATCAAACGCATATGGCAAGTTTGCAGACAGCGATCAAAAAGTAATTGTTACAGTTGAAGTTCTTGACAGATACTTTGATTTGGGTGAAGATCCCAGCTTCCCTGGAGATGTTACAAAGTATTCTGTAAAATTTGGCAGTCGCCAGAAAGACATTGTAAAGCTTCGTATTACATCGACTGCTGTTTTTGATGATTATGAGGCTACAACAGTTATTATTGTAAATTCAGCTGAACCAACAGTTCCAAATGAATTCAATAAAGGTGTCTGTGCAACAGGTTCCATTGATCCTTCTACAAAGATATACGTATTCGGCGGCATGGCATCAAATGACAACTTCACAATGAATAACACTACCCTTTTTGACAGCTTCTATGCCTCAAAGGATTTAACAATTGACAGTTCCGGAACTATCAATCTCGCCCCTGATTGCTACATAGCTACTAAGGGCAATATTTATTGGAATAAAGCTATGGGGGTAACCACTGCAAATAATAAATCATTTATTTATTGTGGCGGGCAATTTATTGTTCCTGACATTACCCCAATTATAGGAAATTCGACAAATCCTGTTGATATTCTCTGCAATGGAGGAAATCTTACTGGTGGTAATATTACTGGAAATATCTATTGTGATGGGGATCTTATTCTTGATAAAGCAACTATAAATGGAAATGTTTTTGTAACAGGAACTTTATTTCTTGGCGATTCAAAGCTAATTGGAGATTCTACTAATGGATATACAGGATATCAGGCAGGAAACAGTGCTTCTCCTATCGGACAGAAGATTAATGGTTTTGTATATGCAAATTCTGTTTGTGCAAAATCAAATAACCAAGTAATTGCTGGTGTAGCTACAGGTTTATGCCCTGATACAGTACAACTTGAATATTACCCTGACCCATCAATTCCAGATCTTCCAAGCGCTGAAGGAGATAAGAGTGCATACTACCTCGATACAATTACGGGAATGGATAAGTCAAGAATAGTAGAAGATAGCGGTTCAAGAATGATCAAGCTTACTCTTCCGACAGATAATATACCTTGGACACCAACATCTACCAATAAAAAAGAATACAAAGTTCCTACCTTTGAGTATGAATATCCTGCTTATTTTGATGTTGAGGACTCTCCTCCTTCAGGTGTTCGGGTCGGATATGAAATCAAGGACGTAGTTCTGGCATTTGAGAAGTACAATAAGGATACAAAATCAACAGAAACTAACTTAAAACTATATAATCCGAATGATCCAACACAACAGGCAGGCATCAATACAGCGACAAAGCAAATCTTTTCAAGCGGATGGCTCCCTGATAAACCATCTCCAACAGAATCTTCATATAATGGCTATACTGTTATGTCAGGAATTACGCTCCAGTTTGTTGATCAAAAAACATATGACGGCAAACTGATAATGTCTGATGATTCTGATGATACAATATTTATTGTTCCGGAAGGTGCTAATGTTACTTTGAGAATGCAAATTCTTTCTCGTGAACTTGCAACTATTCTTAATACAATTCCAGGTGAAAATAATCAGAATTACAAGGACAATATAATTTATTCAGGAACGCAAACAGATAAATCAAAGCTTTGTAAACCTCCGAGAATAAATATGTATGTCGGTGAAGGTGCAATTATAAATATTCACACAACCGGCAGTGAAAGAGGATTGTTAAATGGATATGTATATGGTCCACTTGCAAAGCTTAATGTTTTGGCAAACGGTTTACCTAATGTAAAAGTAAACTACAACGGAGTAAATCAAAACTGTAACTGTATCGCTGTTGGTGCTATAGTATTTGAAGATATTAAAGGAGCTTCAGGGGTTGATTCAGCAGTTGTTTATATTGACAAGGATACAGATTATGAGCCAGATCATGGACATAGCTTAGTCAATTGGAGCCCTGGCTACTATACAAATGATGTAAACTATACTACATAACTGAAAGGAGTAAAGTATATGAAAACTAAAAAAACAGCAGGCTTTACCCTTGTAGAATGTATCGTGGCAATTGCTGTTCTTTCCATTGGTACTCTCGTTATGGCAAGTATTTATGCATGCGTTGCTCAGATTAACGAGAAAACACACAGAGCAAATGAAAGCCTTGGTCAGACCGTCCAGCGTGTTGAAACAAAGTCGGATATCGGAGCATCCAATGTAGGATGTACCAAAATAATTACGGGTACCGGAATTAAGGTTACCTACACTAAACTAAATCCTTCAGGTTTGCCTTCTTCAACTGCTTATCCTATGGATACGACAATATATATTTCTCAGGCTCAGGACTCTGATTCCCATGGCAATCAATATTATAGTGATCCAAATGATGACCCAATTGAGCTGAGATATAAATACTTCTCGTCTCCGACACCTTAAGGAGGAGTTTGCATGAAAAACACAAAACTCCGTGGATTTACTCTTGTTGAGATGATTATTGTAATTGCAATTATCGGTATCATTATGGCTGGGCTTGCAAACTTCTTTGTACCAATAAGAAGGGTGTTTGTTGAATCCACAAGCTATGAGTCATACCGTACTGTTCAGCAGGGTATGTCAAAATACATTGCCGAAAACACAAGGTATGCAACGGCTGTTGCTATTTACCCTAAGGGCGGTACTATTAATTCTGCTGAAGATGCAAAAAATACTTTTTTGGCTGCAATAAGTTCATCACCATCTACTGAACTAACCGAATCAGTTCATGTTATCACAATTGATAACACAACACCCTATAAAGTAGGCAACCATTACTATTACGGACGGCTTTTAATGAACAGAACTAAAATAGAAGGCACAGGTCCATCCGCAACTAAGACGTTTCCATATTATGTTGCAATGGGAACATCGTATTATGACAGGATGTCATACAGCGTTGCTCTAACTCCTATTACCACTCCATCTATGGGCCTGAAAATTCAGGTTACAAGCAGCATGCTTGATGATACTTCAGGTGATCTTAAAGTTGCAACAGATTCAAAGGTTGTTTCAACTACTGATGCTGTAGCTTATGCTAATCTAAGCGCACCGATAAATGGTAAGTATTTGCTTGATGATTTTGAAGATGGAAGTGGTGGATACAAGGCAACAACAACAAAGGGTCAAGATACTTACATCGTTTATACAACAATGGAATACAATTAACATAAAAAATTCAGGGCGTGTAATCATACGCGCCCTGAATAAAATGTGTTATAAATCTATTATCATGCAACTGGTATCTGCGGAACAGTCAGAAAGCTTACATATGCGTCAAAGATAACGTTTCCGAAGAATGCTGAAAATGCAAGTCCTATTGTTAAGAATGGTCCGAATGCAAATGCATTGTCCTTGTCATTATCTTTCTTCATCCTGCGGATTATTGCATAAAGTGCTCCGACCAGGACTGCAACAAACAATGCAACTATTGAGGCTTTCCAGCCAAGCAGTAAGCCTCCTGCTCCCATCAGAATTATATCCCCCATTCCGAACCCGTAAACCGGACCTTTTTCATCAATGTTATTCTGATGCTTTTCAATAAATGATTTTATCTTATCAATTTCTTTTTCGCTTTCCTTTTCAGCGGTCATCCTTTTAAGACGGGATTTTAACTTTCTGAGTGATTTATGATCCTCACTTATAAACAGTGAATATACCACCGGAGTTATTACAAACCCTATTATGAGAAGCGGAATACTAATCGATACCATTCCAAACAGACCATCTGTAAGACTTACTTCATCGTATCTTATAAATAGCGGGAATATCTCTCTTAGCAGTCTTTCAACAGCAGCTAAAATGAAAAGGTAGACAAGTACACAAACTGACATTTCCTGAGTATCGTAATCTTCAAAACCAATTACTATAAGGCCTGCAAAGAACAACGCTAAAACTGCAAAGTAAAATCCACAGTAAATGAGATCGTATCTGAGGAAACTAAGTACAAACATTACACCTGTGAGCCCTTCGACAAGCATATATCTCGGCGAGATTTTTGCTCCGCAGGCATGGCATTTTCCTTTAAGTATTAACCAACTGAAAAGTGGAATAAGATCATACCTTTTGATTTCAGTTCCACAGGTCATACAATGCGAATTCTGCTTTATAAGCGATTCACCTTTCGGCAGCCTGTAAATACAGACATTTAAAAAGCTTCCGATTGTAATACCAAACAGGAAAACCATAATATACATTATAATGTAACCGATAAGCTCAAGTGTTTCGATAGACATAGGTGTCATCTCCTTAATTTTGAAAATTAGATATTAACTTTTAAATAATAATATTTTAACATATATGTTGATATTTTTCAATAGCTTAATTAAACACAAATTAATTATAGCAGTATTTCTGCCGACAGATCATTAACACCGCATTTTTGATCTTCTGTACATATTTCAGCGGAGAAAAGGGGTCTTTATTATGAAGAATATTCCTGTCGGACAATATATGGTCAACGAAGGAATAATCAGCGAGCAGCAACTCCAGACTGTTCTCGACACAAAAAAGAAGGACAACGTTCCAGGTAAATACTTTGGTGACTATGTTGTTGAACTTGGATTTGTAACAGATGTTCAGTTTGCACAGGTTCTTGCCAAGAAACTTAACGTACCTTATGTTGATCTTAATAATCCTGACACACCTATCAGTATAGAAGCTGTAAAGAAAATTCCTGAAGCTCTCGCAAAAAAGCATAATATTATTGCTATAAAGGTTACAGGGAAGCGTCTTACAGTTGCAACTAATGACCCTGTAAACTTCTACATATTTGAGGATATCAAGGTTACAACAGGTATGGATGTTGTTCCTGTCCTCTCAACAAAAGCTGCAATTACAAGGGCTATCGGAAAAAACTACTCAATGCAGAATGTTTCCAACGTTCTCGACAGTGTTGAAAATCAATTCCTTACAGAAGATGATCTCGGACTTGATGAGGAATCAGCAGAAAGAATCGATAACGCTCCTATTGTAAAGCTTGCCACAACTATTGTTGAAAACTCATTCCGTGCTGACGCAACGGATATTCATATTGAGCCTTTCAAAACGTTTACCAGAATTCGTATTCGTGTAAACGGCGATCTTATCGAGCTTATGAACATATCTAATGTTGTTCATAACTCACTTGTAACACGTCTTAAAATCATAAGCGGCATGAACATTGCTGAAAAACGTATACCGCAGGACGGTCGTTTCACACAGATAGTTGACGGATCAACCCTTGACGTCCGTGTATCTAACCTTCCTACTGTAAACGGAGAAAAAGTCGTTATCCGTATTCTTTCTACTGGAGACGTTTCTCTAAGAAAGATTACCGACCTCGGTATGAGTGACTATAACTATGAAAGATTCTCTTCAATGATCAAGGTACCTCAGGGAGTTCTCCTTGTAACAGGACCTACAGGTTCAGGTAAAACAACCACTCTTTACGCTGCACTCGGTGAGCTTGCAAAGCCGAATGTCAACGTAATTACTGTTGAAGATCCAGTCGAAAAGAATGTTGAAGGTATTAACCAGTGTCAGATTAACGAAAAAGCAGGCATGACTTTCGCAGCAGCCCTCCGTTCTATCCTCCGTCAGGACCCTGACATCATAATGATCGGAGAAATGCGTGACCAGGAAACAGCAGAAATTGCTATCAGAGCCGCTATCACAGGACATATGGTTCTTTCCACACTTCATACTAATGACGCAGCTTCCACTATCATCCGTCTGGTAGATATGGGCATTCAGGCTTACATGGTTGCTACTTCACTTATCGGTGTTGTTGCCCAGCGACTTGTAAAGAAAATCTGCCCTGAATGCAGAACCCCAAGGTATTCAACAGAAGAAGAAAACAGACTTATGGGAATCAATCAATCAATCACAATTTATGATGCATGCGGATGCCCTAAGTGCAACAACACAGGATATATCGGACGTAGAGCTATTCACGAAATAGTTTTATGTACACCGGAAATGTCTGCACTTATTGCAAGCGGCGGAACAGTTGATGAAATTTCAAGACTTGCTAAACAACAGGGTACAAAACTTCTCCGTGACAACGTTTCTGATCTTGTTCAGGACGGAAAGACAACTATTGATGAACTTGTCAGAGTTACATACGCAGTTTAATTCTACATTTATAAACATAATAAGGGTTATGCCGATTAAATCCTGTGGAAAATTTCCACTGCCACGAATACACATTGCTTTCAGGTAAAAGATTATATTATCAGCATTTCCTGAGTTACATAAAAAGCACAGCTCCCTGCATTCTGATACTTTAAAGTTCAGCCGGCATACGGTTTTTGTCGGTATAAGAAAGGATTATAGCTTATGGATATGGATAAAAGAGTCATGGATAAGGTTGTTATCAACATAGATAAAATTCTTGATGAAGCAAGAGTTCTGGGCTGTTCTGACGTACATTTCACAACCAAGATTGCTCCTGTAGTACGACTTCATGGTTCATTAAGAAAACTTAGCTCCTACCCTGAAATGACTGAAATGGGCATTATGAAAATCGCAGAACAGATGACAACCGGAAGAAACATTGAAAATATCAAGAATAAAATTGATACAGACTTCTCGTATGTTACAAGAAGAGGTTATCGTCACAGAGTCAACGTTTTTCATCAGAGAGGAAATACAGCTATTGCTATCCGTCTGCTGAGAAATGATATTCCAACACTTGAAGATCTTGATCTCCCGCCTATTCTCGGTGATTTCTCAATGCGCCCAAGAGGACTTGTTCTCGTAACAGGACCTACCGGCTCCGGTAAGTCAACAACACTTGCGGCTATGATTGATTATGTAAATATCAATAAATCCTCGCATATAATTACTATTGAGGACCCTATTGAATATGTTCACGAACACAAGCGATGTATGGTTAATCAGAGAGAAGTCGGCGATGACGTTGAAAGCTTTGCAATGTCACTGCGTGCTGCACTCCGTGAAGACCCGGACGTTATCCTCGTAGGAGAAATGCGTGACTATGAAACAATCAACGCAGCTGTAACTGCCGCTGAAACAGGTCACCTTGTTATGTCAACACTTCATACAACATCTGCTTCGGATACAATTAACCGTATCATTGACGTTTTCCCGGCACATCAGCAGTCACAGATCAGAACTCAACTTGCTACTGTTCTTGTAGGAATTATTGCACAGACACTTATTCCTAAGGCTGACGGAACAGGACGTATTGCTGCTCTTGAAATCCTTAACGCAACTGATGCTGTAAAGGCTATGATTCGTGATAATAAGGTTCACCTTATTCAGACTGCTATCCAGACCGGTAGAAACCAAGGCATGGTTTGCCTTGATCAGGAGCTTGCTCGTCTTGTAAGAGAGGGTACAATTACAGAAACAAGTGCACGTGAAAAGGCTCTTGACCTCACAGAATTTGAGAGATATCTCAAAGGCAATGCATAATAAATTATATCTATTTAAGTTTAAATATATATAATTTTTATAGTTTGACATGTGTAATAAAGTGTACTGTTATTAAGCAATTATGTACCCGTGGTTAATTTTGTGCATTTTGTATATTAAGCCCACCTCTGAAACGTTTTAAAAAGCAGAAATGTAAAACTCACAAAATTAAAGATAATTTTGTCATTTTTCTATTGACAAATTGTTAACTGAGGTATATACTGTAAATACAGTAAGAAATAAATATCCTAACAGGATAAATCTTACAAAGGAGGGAGTCCAATGAAAATGATAAGCTCCGGCAAACGGTGTAGCTCATTAAAAGGATTTACCTTGATTGAGATGATAGTTGTTATCGCTATTATAGGTGTTCTGATGTCAATGCTTTCACTCGCAATTTCTGGTTTCACAAATGACGCAAGGAGAGAAACAGCTGACGAACAGGCAAGAATGGTTTCGCAGTCATTTCAATCACTTTTAACTGAATATGAAATTCGCGGAATGACAATTGACAATGTTAAATATACGGATTCTTCGGGAAACAAACAGTCTCTTTTATGCAATACACTTGCAGATAATTTAATTGTCAGAGGAGATTCAAGTACTGAGACAATCTCACGAAATGGCGCTTCATCATTAGGCAAAGAAGCATATGACGCCGTAACAAAAAATTTTGAACCGGGATTTCAGGGCTCATTTTACATTAGTTATAATACATTTTCATATTCTGTAAAATATACTCTTTATACCGAATTGACAAGTGCTAAAGCAAATTCTACCATGGACGGAATTTCACAGGCTGGAGTTTTTCAGCTAAGTAACCGTGACGAGCAAAAGAGTATTTTGGATACAAAGAATATTGTAATTGGTTGTTATCCTTATAGTGATGACATGGCATAAAGCTAATTAATTGGGAAAGCGCGTACATAGGTTCGCTTTTTATAAAATCAAAACAAAATATTTTAAGGAGGAATTTCACATGAGAAATTCAAAGGTTAAAGGCTTTACCCTTATCGAACTCATCGTTGTTATCGCTATCATCGGTGTTCTCGCAGCAATCCTCGTTCCATCAATGCTTGGTTTCGTAAGAAACTCAAGAATTTCAAGAGCTAATGCTAACGCAAAGCTTGTAAACACAGCATCTGCTGCATTATGCACACAGTGCTCAATCTCAGGCGGAACAATCCCTGCTAATCAGACAATCACTGGTGGTGGCGGAACTGGTACATTATCTTATGCTTGGGGCACATACACTGCTGACTTTGAAACATACCTCGGCGCAAACTTTACAGGTATCGGTTATGCTGATATGAATGCTGCAACTGGAGCTGTAAACTTTACAACATGGACTGAAGGCGCAGCTGCATGGACAACACAATCAAATGCTGCAACACAGGAAACTGACGCAATCGCTGGTAATATCTATGGCGTATATCCACTTGCTCCTTGATCAGATTTAAAATTACTTATTTTAAGTATACTTATTGATGCATTAACTTCTAAAGTCTCCAATAGTTTTCTATTGGAGACTTTTTTAATTAAAGTTTATATAACAAAAAAATAAACATGTTTTTTATATAAGAAATACATATACAAAAAATATTTTATTAAAGAAATATTTTGTAAACATATTGAATTTTATTCACATATGTATTATTATAATAATATAATAATTAGAGATAAAAAGTTGCAATATTTTTATATTGGGGTGATTCATATATGAAAAAGAAGTTAAAGGGTTTTACATTAATTGAATTAATTGTTGTTATTGCAATTATAGGAATTCTTGCCGCAATCCTTGTTCCCTCAATGCTTGGCTTTATATTGAATGCCAAAGTAAGCAAATGTAACGCAAATGCAAAGCAAATTTACAATGGTTCTCAGGCAGGAGTTGTTACTCTCTCTAATTCCGGAGTCGATCCTGTTGCAGGTGCTGTTTATATCAAGGCGCCCGGCAGCAACGAAGCTGTTAGCAGTGGAATCAGCAACGTTAAAGTAAATCTTTATCTCGGAGATAACTTTAAGGGGTATTTTGGATTTAAAATTGACAGCACAGGAACAGGTGTAGAATATGCTATATGGAGTGATCAGCAACTTACTGCCGCTGATATTGTTCCAATGAATAAAACGCAGGTTGAACAATCAATTACAAACGGAACGCCTAAAGGTTGCTACCCTATGTCATAATTACATAAGATTAGATTCATCCGTCCATCTATGTCAATGCATTAACATAGGGGACGGATGTTTAAGTTTGTGGTTTTAGCTTATAAGCCTTTGTATAATTTGTTCAATTTGACCTTTGCAATTTTATGAAAATTGTGGTATACTATATATATAAGAAAAATCGTAATAATATTGCTCTATCGATATGCAGGCAGAGCACTTTAAATCTAGTCAGGTTACAATTTTAATCTTACTATAATAATGGCTCAATTATTATATCGATAAAAAGCAATATAATATTTACGACACCAGAGATTACCTTGAATGATAATTATATCAAGGGTCTTATTTTTTTTATGTACAAGGAGGTACCATACATGCATCAGAATAATATTCAGACAGTAAGCGGTTTTAGAGTTCAGGATTTTGTAGTTTATGGCTCTGCAGGTGTATGCAGGTTTACTGGAATTGTAAAAAAGTGCTTTGACGGTGTAAACAAAATTGATTACTTGGCGCTTGAACCGATTAATTCAGCAAATTCGACATATTATGTGCCAATTGACGCCGCATCCTCACGTCTTAGAAAACTGCTTTCTAAGGATAAAATTTATGAGCTAATTGATAACATGAAAAATGACTGCACAGAATGGTGTAGTGACAACAAGGAGCGTAGGGAGTTGTTTTCGTCAACTCTCCGAAGCCATGATGTCAGTAAAATTCTAATCATGCTTAAAATACTGCATATTCAAAAAGAGGAAAAAGCAAAAAACGGAAAACATCTTGTAACAAGTGATGAGCTTGCAAAGTCAGAAGGAGAAAATCTTATTTATTCGGAATTTTCCCTTGTTCTTGGGATAGAGTATGATGACGTTGAAGAGTTTATCTGTAATCATATCGGTGTTACTCAATAAAGTAAAACAAACCTGCGGCGGTATTACTGCTGCAGGTTTGTTTATGCATATATTTAATAAGTTACTGTTGTTCCGTCATCATATTCTATTTCAGAGACTATAAACTCACACTTTATATCTTTATAGGGCGTATATTTTAATGCCATTTGATCCTCATTGCTCTCAACAAGTTCAAGTGCCAGAGTATCATCAATGAATTTACTTTCTGCGGCTACATTATCGAAAAACTCACAGTCAACTTTTAGAATTTCATTCCCCGACAGATCATAAAAAACTGCAAGCCCTGTAATGCCCTTTATATTCTTATCTGAATAATTTAATATCTCAAAGTAAAACAAAGCATAGTCGGATAATATATCATTCTCTGGGTCCTTTTCAATAATGGGCATATCAGTTAGCTCTACAACTACAGGGCATAATGATGTGCTTTCAGATGTTTCGTCTGGCAGTAGCGTATAAAAACTGAATTGTGTAAAACTTACAGCGTCCATCAGGAAGATCATCATCCCCTCGTCAGGAAATTCCCAGGTGCAAGAAGTATCATAATCATTAGGCTGCCCATATTCTTTAGTCAGTTCATCTTTCAAAATCTTGTAATTATCAGCATCAGGAATATGATAATTAACGCCATCTAATCCATTAACATCATTAACACACAATATCATCTGGGTATTATATCCTATAAATTCAATGTTATCATATGTTAAAAGAGTCTGCATCTGATCACTATAACTCTTTTCAACTTTGCGTCCTGACATTTCTTCAGTCTCATGAGCTATAACTTCTTCAACAGTCATTCCCCATTTAAGATTCCTAATGTCGGGATCTATCAGTATATTATCATCCAATTCATATTCACCGATAAAATCAGGGTTGTCAACTCTTAGAGTGATGTCACTGCTGTCTGATACGCTGGTGTTTGACTGCTCAGGTGTTCTGGATACCTTCTCCTCTGCTGCCCTGCTACACCCGCATAGACTTACTACAAGTAAAAAAGCTACTGCAAATCTTGTTATTTTCATAAGTATGATACCTCTGTCAAAATTAATATTATCAAAGACTATATGTCCTTAATGCTGTAATGAATAATTCAAATAAAATTATTTGTTAAAATATCCTTTAAGTAAATGTTACTCTTATTGCAAACCATTGTCAATTACGCAGTAATTACATATTTATGACAAGTTTATTATTTTAATGAGTTATCATTTCTATTGACTTGTATTATAAAATGGTATAATATATAATATATACTATGTTTTTTCAGGAGGATTTAATGGATAATTTAAATACTAACATTCTTCCTTCCGGTCAGGTTACTGAAAAGCCGGACAAGTCCGAACGTTCAGACATCAGAAAAAAATATAACCTCACTGCTTTTGTCATAATTATGAACATTGTAATTTTCAACTATATAAGCAGAGCTGTTATTTATGGCATTGCCTCCCTTTCTTCCATGAGCATTGATATAAATGAAATACACAATTCCGTCGTAAAAATGATGGACAACTATCTTATCAGTATCATCTGTTCCGTTGGAATTCCTATATGCTCAGAAACATTTGCAATACTTCTTGGGTCAAGAATATTGAAGCTCAATATCAAAGAGCTGTTTACTTTTACAGGCTTTAACGGGAAAAGTGTCTGCAAGCTTGCCACAGTGTCCCTCGGACTTCAGGCAGCAAGTGCTGTGGTTGGAGCACTGATCGCAGAAATACTTAAGAACTTTAATCTCCAAATTATTACTCCTGAATTTACCCCGCAGAATACTGCTTTTCTCCCAAATTTTATTTTATATATGTATATATGTATAATTGGTCCTGTTCTTGAAGAACTTCTTTACAGAGGGGTTCTTTTGCAATCACTTAAAAAATATAACAACACCTTTGCAATTGTAGTATCGGCACTTATTTTTGGTATGATGCACCAAAATATCTTCCAGTGTATTCTTGGTATTTCAATAGGTATACCTCTTGCAATGCTGACGCTGAAATCAGACTCCATTGTTCCTGCAATTTTCACTCATATTATTGTCAATACATCTGCTTCAGTTATATCACTTTTGTTTCTTTCGGATGGCGGTACAGTATACCAGAAAATGCTTGAAAACAAAGTTGTTCCGACAAGCGGCTTGCCTCTTGTCGGGCTAATCATTGCTTTTATTTGGAGATTTGGTTTTCTTATCGCAGGAGGAATTGTAGGCATAGTCGGTCTTGTAAAAGGGTTTGGACTAAAAAAACCTACGCTCGCAGGCAAATCCCGTTCATGGCCTGTTTTGTTCACATGTGTTCTATGGTATCTTGTGTTTGCTTTCTATATTTATCAGAATACTTTTGGATGCATAGGCAAAATTGAATAATATATAGTAATGTTATTGACATTTAATATTCAACATGGTATAATATTAAAAATCAAAAGAGGCATGACAAATGGACAATAAAAAGAATTATAATGGTTTAGCTATTGCATCACTGGTACTTGGTATATTGTCACTATTATTCATTGGCTTTGGAATCCTGTTCGGCATTGCAGGTATAATTACCGATATTATGTCAAGAAAAGAACACCTATCAGGCATGGCTACTGCTGGAATTATTATGTCGATCATTGGCCTTGTATTATGTGTAGTAGCATATACTGTAATAGTTACATGTGTAGCCGTATTTTCACAAGGCGGTATTTACTAAGGCAACAGTAATAGTTGCTTACTGAAACATTACTGAAACTGGAAACGGTGGATCATCAGCTTTTTAACAATGGTATTTTCCAATTGAAACAATCTTGATACTTAAGATTTATTTTGATACAAATATTAATGACAAATAGGAGTGTGACAAATGGACAACAATAAGAAAACTGATACCCTAGGCATTATTTCTCTGGTATCCAGCCTTATTGCAGGTGCTTTATTTTTTATTCCTTTTGAGTTTGAGCCCAGTGGAATAATATCATTCGTTTTAAGCGTTGTAGGTCTGGTTACTGGTATATGCTCAAGAAAAGATTCAAAGAGCTGGTTAGGTATTGTCGGAATAATAATTTCGATACTCGTCCTTTCTTATATATTACTTATTATTATTGCTCTCATTGCATGTATATCTTCATTTGGTTCATTTATAGATGATTTAGGTGGATGCCTAATCTGGTAATAATTTGTTCAGCAGATATAAAAAAGTATAATTCAGGCAGCAGAAATTGCTGCCTGTTGTTTTTGGAGGAAATATGTATCCATATATGAATTTTTTCGACCATTCCATTCCATCATACAGTGTTATGATTATTTTGGGAATAGTTATAGGAATATTATTCGGTCTGTTAAAAAGCAAATCTGCTCATATTCCTAAAGAGGATATGTTCTATATGTACTGCTTTGCTGTAATCGGAGTTATTGTCGGAGGTAAGCTTTTGTACATGCTTACATCTATAAAGGAGATAATAATTTACCGTGAGGTAATATTCAAAAACATTGAAAACTTCTCAAAATGGATGACGGGCGGGTTTGTTTTCTACGGCAGCCTTATAGGTGCAATTCTCATGGTACTGATATACTGCAAAAAATATAAAATTAATATGGATAACGCTTTGCCTGTTATGATAACCTCAATCCCTCTTATTCATAGTATCGGAAGAATAGGCTGTCTGCTTGCAGGGTGCTGTTACGGAAGAGAATATCATGGTTTTGGACATATCTACATGAAAAATTCCACAATTGCTCCCACGGATATTCCACTGTTTCCAGTTCAGATTGTGGAAAGTTTTTTAAACCTTGTAATATTTTTTATCCTGCTTGCACTTCTTAAAAAGAAATTTTCCTACAAACGCTTTATGGGAATATACTTTTGCATGTATGCAGTAGTAAGATTTATACTTGAAACACAGCGTGGGGATATTGCAAGAGGATATATAGGCATACTCTCAACATCGCAATGGATAAGCATTGCTCTTTTAATTATTGGCATATGCTTTATTGCTTTCTGCAGAGGAAAAACTGAAAATGCTGAACAGAATAAAATATAACGAAATATTTCTTTTTCCTCAGGTTTGTGATATAATAAAAATATATATGCAATAAAACTTGAGGTGGTTATGAATACAGTAAAAATCGGAACCGTCACTATAGATAAAACTGCGGCTCTTGCTCCGATGGCGTCTGTTGCTGACAGGGCATACCGTGAAATATGCAAGGAATTCGGAGCATGCTATCTGGTTTCAGAAATGATATCCGCAAAGGGACTTTTTTATTCTGACAGAAAAACCGAGGAGCTCTGCACAGTGACAGACTTTCAACGGCCTTATGCCCTCCAGTTATTTGGAGATGAACCGCTTTATATTGCCAAAGCCGCTGAAAAGCTTATGGCGTACAAACCTGACATAATTGATATAAACATGGGTTGTCCTGTTCCTAAGGTTGCAGGAAACGGTGCAGGCTCGGCACTTATGAAAAACCCTGACCTTGCCGCTGAAATAGTTCGTGCGGCTGTTTCTGCCTGTGACGTTCCTGTTACCGTCAAGTTTCGAAAAGGCTGGGACGAAAACAGCGTCAATGCTGTTGAGTTTGCATGCATGATGGAAGAAGCAGGCGCATCCTCTGTTGCTGTCCATGCAAGGACAAAAACACAGATGTATCATGGCAAGGCTGACTGGGACATAATAAGACAAGTCAAACAGGCCGTTTCCATCCCTGTTTTCGGAAATGGTGATGTCAATTCTGCGGAATCTGCTGTGAAAATGTATGAAGAAACAGGCTGTGACCTTGTTATGATCGGCAGAGGAAGTTACGGCAGGCCATGGGTTTTCAGACAAATTGCAGATTATATTGAAACAGGAGTAGTATCACCTGAACCAAGCCTTGAAGAAAAGCTTGATATAATGCGCAGGCAGATTGAAAAAACTGTTGAATACAAGGGAGAACGGATTGGCATGAGTGAGGCAAGGCGGCAATGCTCATTCTATCTAAAGGGTATGCCCGGTGCGGCACAGCTGAGAAACGAGTGCGGAAGGCTGTCAAGTCTTGAGGATCTCAACAACCTTTGCGGGAGAATTTTAAATGACAGTCAAGTTTGAAATATGTGAAATGACTGCAGGAGATATACCTGCCGCCGCTGAAATTGAAAAAGAATGTATTCCTGAACCATGGAGTGAAAAGGCGTTTTATGATGAGCTTGCAAATAATAAGTCAATCATGCTCTGTGCAAAGGCTAACGATGAGCTTGCAGGGTTTATAACAGCCTTTGCAGTTCTTGACGAAGTAAACATTTATAATGTTGCAGTAACAGAAAAATACCGCAGAAACGGCATTGCAGATGCTTTACTGAACGCTTTGCATGAAAGGGTAAAGGGCTTTGCCTCGTTTATAACACTTGAAGTGCGTGAAAGCAACCTCCCTGCAATAAATCTTTATAAAAACAAGGGTTATACAGAAGTCGGACTACGAAAGAATTTTTATTCTTCACCAAGAGAAAATGCGATACTTATGACTTATTTTATAAAATAGCCGAAAGGAATGGTCGTTATTATGAATTCAAAACCATTTGTATATATTCCGTCAGTAATCAAGATACCATATACTTTGATATCAGTTGCCTTTTTTATTATGCTGGTCTTTACGGTCTATGTTTATATCGTAACCACTAATATATCATCAAATCCGGATGATTATAAAGATCTCGGAGTTCATACGTTCAATTCCGTTCAATTCTATACCAAAGAGCATCGCATAAAGAAAGCTAACGGCAAAAGATATAAGGATACTGATTACTATCGAGTTATTGAAACTGATGACGGACTTTACAGTGAAACACAGAAAATAAGCTTTTCTGAATACAATGTTGATTATACTGCTGACCTTCGTGTGCTTGAAGATTCAACAACAGGCGAACAATATTGCGTTGACAAACAAATGACAGCAAAAACATTTGTTGATAATATAGCAAATAGCCACAAACGCCGCATAATGATGTGTGTTATTCTTGGCTCTGTGTGGGTAATCTCTACAGCAGCATATGTAATTTACAAAAAGAAATTATCAGCTCAACCATAATTTTTTCTTATCATACTTATTATACACTTGGTTTCATATGCACATCTGATATTATGAATTAATTACATAAGACAGAAAGGAAAGAACAAGCATTGAAAATACTTGCAATTGAATCGTCATGTGACGAAACAGCAGCCTCGGTTGTTGAGGATGGCCGTAAAATTCTTTCAAATATAGTTGCTTCACAGATTGAGGAACACAAGCTTTACGGAGGGGTTGTCCCTGAAATTGCTTCCCGCCGTCATAGTGAAAACATTCTCGACGTTGTAAAACGTTCACTTTCTGAGGCTAACTGCACTCTTGAAGGAATTGACGCTATAGCTGTCACATATGCGCCTGGGCTAATCGGCGCACTTCTTGTCGGGGTAAGCTTTGCAAAGGGACTTGCAATGGCAGCAAAAAAGCCACTTATACCTGTTCATCATATTGCCGGACATATTGCTGCAAACTATCTTGGAAGTGCTGATTCGAATGAGCCACTTAAACCGCCGTATCTCTGCCTTGTTGCAAGCGGCGGACATTCGCACATTATTGAAGTTGAAGATTATGTTAAGTTCCATGTTATCGGAAGAACAAGGGACGACGCCGCAGGTGAGGCTTTTGACAAGGCCGCAAGAGTTCTGGGGTTCCCTTACCCTGGCGGAGTTCATATCGACAAAGCCGCACAGAGCGGAAATCCGTCAACATATCCCCTGCCACATCCGAAGGTTACAGGAAACGAATTTGACTTTTCATTTTCGGGACTTAAAACTGCTGTTATAAACACAGCACACAATGCTGAACAGAAAGGCATTGAAATAAACAAGAATGACCTTGCAGCATCATTCCAGAAAACTGTTGCAGAAATTCTGACAAACAAGACCGTTGCTGCTGCAAAGGCTTACAACCACAAGGTTGTAGCACTTGCTGGGGGAGTTTCAGCAAACTCCGCTGTACGTTCACTTTTACAGAAGGAGTGTGACAAGGCTGGGCTTAAACTTTATATGCCGCCGATGTTCTTATGCGGAGACAATGCCGCAATGATAGGCTGTCAGGCATATTATGATTACCTTGCAGGTAAACGTGCTGACCAGTCACTTAATGCTGTTGCAACATTAAGTATGGAGGATATATAATGAGCGATTCATTCACATATGAGAAAAGGACTTACAAAAGCTTTTTCTTACTGCTTTTGACTACAATCCTCACATCCACAGGAGTGATACTGCTAAGCACATTTGAAATTATTCCGATAGAAAAGGCTTGTGATGTGGTATTTGCACTGGTAGGGCTGTTCCTTATTGTTGTCGGGCAGATTATCAAAAAGTATAACAGGGTTTACTGGATTTCGGGAATTTCTTATAATGACGCATGCAATATGTCAGAAGATGAAAGAAAAAAGAGTGCAGAAAAGCTTTGTGATGCTTTCACAAAGACATTTACTATATTAATTATATATCTTTTAGTGGCAATTATATGCGGAACGCCTTTTTCGCTTGATGTTATGGTATTTCTGATTTCTATTATATATGGGTGCATTAAGGCGTAATTAATATAAAAGTTCGTCCATCTGCTCGTTTTTCGAAGAAAAATTCGAACGAAGCGAGAACAGGTTTTAACCTTATCAAGGTGGCAAGGTTCAAAGGGACAGCGTCCCTTGTCGTTCTCCGCAGAGAACGAAATCCTTATGCCTTATAGGAGCATTTGGGTAGCGACAGTATGGCGCGTAGGGTTTTTGCGATAGAAAAACCCTGAACCGACGAAGTCGGTTGAATAGGATATAGCAACATAAGACTTGAAAGGACTAAAAATATGAAATTTCTCGCCATTGACGGAAACAGCATAATGAACAGGGCTTTTTATGGCATAAAAATGCTCTCGAACAAGCAAGGAGTTTTTACTAATGCCTTGACGGGTTTTATGAACATTTACCTCAAAGTCACTTCCGACATCAAGCCTGACGCTGTTGCGGCAGCTTTCGATCTGCGCTCCCCCACTTTCCGACACAAAGCAAATGCCGCTTACAAAGCTACCCGAAAAGGTATGCCTGATGAACTTGCACAGCAGATGCCGCTGATTAAAGAAATTCTCGATGATATCGGCGTTTCTGTTGTTGAATGTGAAGGCTATGAGGCTGATGATATTCTTGGCACTTTTTCAAAGCTTTGCACTGACAAGGGCGACGAATGTTATATTCTTACCGGTGACCGTGACAGCTTACAACTTATTAACAACAACGTAACTGTTCTTCTTCACTCAACAAAGGAACTTATCCGTTACACTCCTGACAAATTTACTGAGGACTACGGGCTTAAGCCTTTACAGTTAATTGACCTCAAGGCGCTTATGGGCGATTCTTCCGACAATATCAGCGGTGTCAAGGGTATAGGCGAGAAAACAGCCTCTGCTCTGATAAAGGATTTCAACAGTGTTGAGGAGCTTTACGAGGCTCTTGACAGCGGAAAGGTTGAGGCAACAAAATCTGTTCTTACAAAGCTTGAAACAGGCAGACAGGACGCAAAGGACAGCAAATGGCTTGCAACTATTGTCAAGGATGCACCTATTGACGCAAACCTTGATTCATATATCCTCAAGCCTGTCAAAAGCAATGAGCTTTCTTCCTTGCTGACAGGGCTTGAAATGTATAAGCTTCTTGAAAGGTTCAGCATTGCGCCGTCAAGTGCTCCTGCTGTAAGCAAAACCGAAAAGAAAGCTGAACTTATTGAATATACCCCTGCAGAGTTTTCAGATAACATTCTAAAGGAAATATATGATACAGACAGTATTGTATCGTTCATATACAAGGGTAGTAGTTTACAAATAGTATATAACAGCAATCTTTATACTGTTGACGATAGCGATGTTATTCTCAAAATCCTTACATCTGACTGCAAAAAGTATACTTTTGGGGCAAAACCTGCATACAGACTTTGCTTTGAAAATAAATGTGAGCTTAAAAATATACTTCTTGACGCTGATATACTTGGATACTTGCTTAACGCCTTGTCCTCTGAGTATACAATTGAGAAACTTTGTGCTGAATATGACTCTCATTATTACATTGAGTATAAAGAATATGCAGATTGCGCAAGCTTGCCACAGCTTTGTGAAGTACTTTCTAAAAAGATTGATGAAACAGGCATGACAAGCCTGCTTACAGAAATTGAACAGCCACTTACCGAAGTACTTGCTTCAATGGAGTATTACGGTGTTCGTGCTGATATTGACGGAATTAAGGATTTCGGTATAAAGCTTTCCGAAGAAATCAGGGCTATTGAACAGCAGATTTATTTTATGGCAGGAAAGGAATTCAACATCGGTTCGCCAAAACAGCTTGGTGTTATTCTCTTTGATGAGATGGGCCTGCCGTCAGGAAAGAAAACAAAGACAGGCTACTCGACAAATGCAGATGTTCTTGAAAACCTGCGTGACAAGCACCCTGTTGTTGATCTGATTTTGCAGTACAGACAGCTTACTAAACTTAACTCCACTTATGTTGAAGGATTGCTCAAGGTTATCGGTGAGGACGGGCGTATTCACTCTGTTTTCAAGCAGACAGAAACAAGAACAGGCCGAATTTCTTCAACAGAGCCTAACATGCAGAACATTCCTATCCGCACGGAGCTTGGCAGAAATATGCGTAAGTTCTTTATATCAGAAGAGGGCAACACACTTCTTGATGCTGACTACAGCCAGATTGAACTGCGTATTTTGTCACACATGAGCGGAGATAAAAATATGCAGAAAGCTTTTATTGAAAACATGGATATCCATACTGCAACCGCGGCACAGGTATTCAACATGCCGCCTGAAATGATAACATCCGAAATGCGACGTGCAGCAAAGGCTGTAAACTTTGGAATTGTCTACGGAATAGGTGCATTTTCGCTTTCAAAGGATATAGATGTTTCTGTTGCTGAAGCCGACAGATATATCAAAAACTATTTTGCGACATATCCTGAAATAAAGAGGTTTATGGATAAGACCGTGGAGGACGCAACTGCTAACGGGTATGTTACAACTATGTTTGGCAGAAGAAGATATATCCCTGAACTTGCGGCTTCAAACAAGAACATTCAGGCTTTCGGAAAAAGAGCCGCAATGAACGCTCCTATCCAGGGAACTGCGGCTGATATTATAAAAATTGCCATGGTTAAGGTGTATAAGCGCCTTAAAGCTGAACAGCTTGACGCCCATCTTATTTTGCAGGTTCACGATGAACTTATCATTGAAGTATCAGAAATGGATGCAAAGAAAGCAGCTGTTGTTCTCGGAGAAGAAATGAGAAGTGCCGCAGAGCTTGCTGTGCCTCTTACTGCTGACGTTGAAAGCGGTAAGAGCTGGTATCAGGCTAAAGGTTAAGATTTGTTAAAGACACTTTACTTTTAAAAAATTATCTGTATAATTATAGTTAATAACAGAAACATCTGACATATTGAAAGGATGGACATTATATGATAAAGAAATTTTTGAAGACATTTGCAATAATTATGTGTACTGTGGTGTTTTTATCGGCTTCGGCAATCCCTGTTTCAGCAGAAAACTACAGTTTAAATACAACTTCACACAGTACAGGAGCACAAGTTAAAAACAGCGGTGGAAAAGGCGGAATGAACAGCAATCCCTTCAGCAGAGGAGGCTCCGGCTCTGATGAAGAAGAGCGTGGCGGAATGGTTATGTCTATAAATAGTGATATTGGTGCTAAGACATCGTTTGTTGTTAATAAAGCGAAAGTTAAGTTTAATTATATTATGTGGCTGACATTTTCTACAGTGCTAAATATAGTAATTTAATTGAAAAAGCATGTTACAGACATCTTCTAGTTTAACATAAAGAAAGGATGAACATAATTATGACAAGAATATTGCGCACGATTGTTTCAATTTTAGCAGCTACGGCTATCCTAAGCCGTACTTGTTATTACAGGCAGCAGTGTAGGAAACAAATTTGCTGTTAGTTCAGGAACACTCGTTGTTGGCAATTCAGGAAGTTCATCTGACTCCAATAGTAATTCTGGATCGACAGTTATCGATGATTCAAATAAACCAGTTGATAATGGGTCAGATACACCAGTTGATAATGGGTCAGACACGCCGGGCTCAGGTGATAATGGTTCAAATACACCAGTTGATAACGGGTCTGACACGCCAGTTGATAATGGATCAGACACACCGGGCTCAGGTGATAATTTTGGAAATTCACCTAATGTTATAGATGGCAATTAAGGAACTTAACTCGTTCCATTAAGGTATGTTGAAGCATACAGAAAAGCTTAATGAGACTTACAATATGATGAATAAAAATTTAAATAGAAAATCCTGTCCTTGCAAAAGGCAGGATTTTTTTCTTATATATAAAATAATATTGTTTATATGCTTTACTTTATTTACATTATATGTTATAATATTTGTTATTAAAAAGTAGACAATTTTACTTTCATAGGAGGAAACCAACAATGAAAAAGATTTGCAAATCCATAGCATGTGTAATTGCTGCTGTTACTTTACTTTCAACAAATGCGATTACTGCTTCTGCGCTTGAACCTCAAAATATTACTCTAACAAAAGATGTCAACCTGACATATGTTTCAGATTGTGCTGAAATTTCTATCGGCAAAGACAATTTTTACAATCTCACATTTGACAAGAAAATTGAAGGATCCGATTCCTATACTATAAATGCGGAAGGCATTACTGTTGATGGCTTTAAGCCAGAAGCTGATAAAGCGTTAACTGTTGCTGTAACAGATAATACAGAAGTTAAACAGAAGTTCATTTATAACATTAAATTAAGCAAAGACGAAACAAAAACAATTGAAGGAATTATTTCCTATGATAAAGACGGTCTCCCATCAACTGTTCTGTTTAAAGAAAACTTTTCATTCTCTTATAGCGGTAAAAATTATGACGGCGTTTTATATGCTACTTATGACCTGAATACAGGAAAACTTGAAAAGACTGAAGCAAATGATTTAACTGGTTCTGATTCCTATTATGTTTACGATACAAATATTACTTATACAACAATTTTTTCAAAAGACAAGACAAAGCGATTTGTTGTAACAAATGACAAAGCCCCTATTTTAGTAAATAACTACAATGCAATGATGGCAATTGCTTTAAACGATAAAAAAAGCAATACTGCATTTGATAAGTTAATAACTACAATAGCAGCAAATACTGTTCCAGATGGTCCAGCTGAACCATATTTCGTTTCTGACGAATTTATTGTATCATGCTCAGAATATGAAATGGATATGTCAGTAATTACTCATTTCAACAATGCACTTACTTTTACAAAAGGAACTAGAACAAGCAATCCTAATATAATCTCCTACACCGAAAATAAAGACGGCAAAGTTGTTGTTGACAGATTCAAGTTTTAATAATAAAAAACCCTGCCTTGATTTAGGACAGGGTTTTTTATTAAATTTATATTATTGAAAATTGGGGACAATTATTAGAAATCAACCTCTGTACCATAATAACAGCACTTGAAGAGTTTTTCCATTTCTTCCTGTGAAGGCTGGCGTGGGTTTGAACCTGTGCAAGCATCAGCAATTGCATTCTTTGCAATCTCAGGAAGTCTTTCAAGGAATACATTTTCAGGAACAAAGCCCTGTTCAACTGGAAAACTGTCAGCGCCATAGTTCTTTATGCAGTGAGGAATGTTGAGCTTGTCATTCATCTTGCCGATAAATTCAATGAGGAGGTCAACCTTTTCATCAGCAGTATTTCCGCCGAGATGCATATAGTCAGCAATTACAGCATATCGCTTCTTAGCTGTTTCATCCTTTGAGTTGAACTTGATAACCTTTGGAAGATACATTGCATTTGCAGCACCATGGATAATATGTGCACCACAATCTGCAAAAACTGCTCCTGTTTTATGAGCCATTGAGTGAACAATTCCAAGAAGAGCATTTGAGAAAGCCATGCCAGCAAGGCACTGTGCATCGTGCATTCTATGGCGGGCATCAATATTTTCATTATATGAATCAGTAAGATTTTCTTGAATCATTTCAATTGAATGGATTGCAAGAGCATCTGAATATGGGCTGTTTGCTGTTGACACATATGCTTCTACTGAATGTGTGAACGCATCCATACCAGTATGAGCAACAAGCTTCTTAGGCATTGTTTCAGCAAGATCAGGGTCAACGATAGCAATATCAGGTGTAATTTCAAAGTCAGCAATCGGATACTTGATACCCTTGTTGTAATCTGTGATAATCGAGAAAGCTGTTACTTCAGTTGCTGTTCCTGATGTAGATGGAATTGCGCAGAAATGTGCCTTTCTTCTTAGTTCAGGAATACCGAATACCTTGCACATATCTTCAAATGTACAATCAGGATATTCATACTTGATCCACATTGCCTTTGCTGCGTCGATTGGTGAACCGCCGCCCATTGCAATAATCCAGTCAGGCTGGAAATCTATCATAGCCTGTGCGCCCTTCATTACTGTTTCAACAGATGGATCTGGCTCAACATTTTCAAAAAGTCTTACTTCAAAGCCAGCTTCCTTGAGGTAATCTTCAGCTCTCTGAAGGAAACCGTTACGTTTCATTGAGCCACCGCCTACAACGATTATAGCTTTTTTACCCTTGAGATTCTTAAGATTTTCAAGAGAACCTTTTCCATGAAACAAATCTCTTGGTAGTGTAAATCTAGACATATTATTTACCTCCGGTTATTAGTTTTTTAAATTATTCGTTTATGTTATTATTTTAACATTAAATTGTCTATTGTGGTAATATTAATTTAGAATAGTCCATGTGATTTTGTACATATTAAATAATTAAGCGTTATATTTGTTGAATTTTGGTCACAATATTTGTATAATATAGAAGTGATATTATAATATACTTAATACAATGCTACGGAGGGGATTTTATGAGACCTGAGGTTACTCCTTTTGAAAGAAAGGCAAATTATTATGAAACCGATCAGATGGGAATTATCCATCATTCAAACTATATAAGATGGTTTGAAGAAGCAAGAGTTGATTTCCTTGAAAAAGTCGGGTATTCCTATGCTAGAATGGAACAAGAGGGAGTTATGATACCTGTTCTAGGTGCCTCCTGTGAATATAAAAATTCTGTTAGATTTGGTGATGTTGTCCTTATTATACCCAAAATTCAAGAGTTTAATGGATTTAAAATGACTGTTACCTATAGAGTTATCAAAAAATCTGACAATATGCTTATGGCAACAGGGGAAACAAAGCATTGTTTTACAAATATGCAGATGAAGCCTGTCCGTACAAAAAAAGAATATCCTGAAATTTTCAATACTTTCAATGATTTTCTCGGTGTGGATTTGTATTGATAAATTTAATTGAAAGTAAAGACACAAAGCTTGTCTGGGTTGAAAATGCCGCTCATAACTCAAATATTGACCAGCCTGAATTTGTAAACAAGCAGATTGATGAGTTTTTAAAGTTACTCCCTTACCGGAAATGCTGATTATTTCTCTCTGCTAATGAACGCCTTTGAAAATTATATTTTAAGTACAGCATATATAAAGGCATACCCACAATTTTCATGGGTATGCCTTTTCTTTTTAAATCATATTGTATCCTAAACTATTCGAATTTATCTGTTTTTATCACTATTCACAGTTTATCTTATAAATTCAGCACCCATTTTTTCTAATTTCTTAAATAAGGAGTCCCTTTTCTTTTCAAACATGATTCCTACTGCCTTAGTGTTTACTATAACCTTATATCCGTTTTGCATTGCTCCGATAGCAGTTAAAGAAACACAACCTCCTCCGTCAACGCCAACAACCTCAATTTCATCAATTTCACTTGCCTTTAAGAATTCTGCTAACTCTGTATTTGAAAAAGCGTTGCCTTTGAATTTGTCAAAAACATTGTCTGAAACAATGTCCAGTTCTTTTGCAAGTTTTACTTCCTTGCTGCCCTCATATACTTTTACAGGTGCAAGCTTGCTTATCAGATTATTTTTCATTACATTTCTGATATAAACAACGGTATTATCTATATTTTCATTGATTACCTGATTGACAGAATCAAGAATTGTATCATCATACTTAAAGAAATCAGCGTGGTTTTTCCCTACACAGACCTCTTGCATATCTAAAACCAACAATGCTTTTCCCATTTTCAGACCTCTCCTTATGTATTAATTTATAATACATCATCATACCATAATTGTAAAATTAAGTCAATATGCACAGCTTTGAATACGAAGTTTTAATAAAATTTCATATAAACATTTGTTTATTTTACTGTTGACAGAACATACGTTTTGATGATATAATAATTATAGGGAATTTCGAAAAGACTTATTATATTTTTGACAACGGAGGAATAACAAATGGGTAACACCGTAATGCTTATCAGCTACTTGAAATCGGAAAAAATATTGTGTGAAAGGATTTTCATGCTTAATACGGAACTTAAAGGGCAGGATGACCCAGATACTGCAAAAAATCTTGCTCAAAGAATTGATCTTCTTCGTGAAGAACTTTATGACATCAGGGAGGTTATATCCATTCTTAATGAAGACGGAGGTAACTGCAATTGCAAAGACGCTTGAATTCAGAATGGCTCGGTGATGCTGAAATATGCGCCGACCAGAATCTTATGCGTATTATCCATGGCAGTGAAGAACTTGATCATTCCAACAACATTAGTCTTGCAAAAGCAAAGGCTGCTGTCAGGGATGTTCTTGCAAATGAAATTTCTGCAAGACAAAAAGAATTTATTATGCTATACTATTACAAACAGATGAATATCTGCGAAATTGCTGAAATGCTCGGAGTGAACAAATCTACTGTTTCAAGAACACTTTCAAGGGCAAGACGCAACATTCTGTCAAAACTTAAATATATACTTTAGGGGACGCTGTAATCTATGAATACTCCTGTTTATAACTTTGTAAAAGAATATAATGATAAGCATACAGTAAGGGCACATATGCCCGGTCATAAGGGCAAGTCTCCTATCATTACGGAGATTTCTTCTGCATATGCTTATGATATAACTGAAATCAGCGGAGCTGACGCTTTGTTTGAGGCTGACGGAATTATTGCCGAAAGCGAGAAGAGGTCGGCTGAACTTTACGGAGTGAACAGGACACTATTTTCCGCAGGAGGTTCTACTCTCTGCATTCAGGCTATGCTTGCCATTACCTGCAAATGCGGTAATACAGTTGTTGCGGCAAGAAATGCTCACCGCTCTTTTATAAACACCTGCGCTCTGCTCGGACTTGACCCTGTATGGGTTTATCCCGAATATGAAAATGGTTCTGTCGTTTCGGGAAAAATTTCTCCGCAAAGCATTGAGGATGGTATTAAAAGAGGGTTAAAGGAAAGCGGACACGTTTCCGCCGTCTACATTACTTCCCCTGATTATCTTGGGAAAATTGCCGATGTAAAGGGCATTTCCAAGATTTGCAGAAAATACGATATACCCTTGCTTGTAGACAATGCCCACGGCGCACACCTTGCTTTTTTGAAAGAAAATCTTCACCCGTCAGTTATGGGTGCTGACCTTTGCTGTGATTCTGCCCACAAAAGCCTGCCTGTGCTTACCGGAGGGGCTTATCTCCATATTATAAATCCGAAACATGCAGACAAAGCAAAAGATTGCATGGCTATGTTTGGTTCTTCAAGTCCGTCATATCTTATTATGCAGTCACTTGACCTTTGCGCTGAATATCTTGCAACAAATTTCCGCAAAGAACTTGACGATACTGTCAAGAGGATTAGCACCTTGAAAAAACATATTTCTTCTGTATATACAGTTTGTGATTCAGAACCGTTAAGAATTACGATTTACACTCTTCCGAACGGACTTTACGGATATAAGCTTGCAGATATACTTCGTCAAAGCAATATAGAATGTGAGTATGCTGATTCAACTCATGTAGTGATGATGTTTTCAACCTGTACAACTGTGGAAGATTTTGAAGCTGTAGAAAAAGCGCTTATGGCGGTGGAAATGCAGAAAATAAAGTTAATGCCGCCTGAAATGAACTTTCCTGCTCTTACAAAGGCCTGCTCTGTCAGGGAGGCGGCTTTCGGGGAAAGTGAAAGCATACCTGTTGAAGAAAGTGTCGGACGTATATGTGCCAAAACAGCAACAGTTTGTCCCCCTTGTATACCAGTCGCTGTTTGTGGCGAAATTATTTCGAAAGATTGCATAAAAATTTTAAAAAATTATAGCATTTCCTATATAAATGTGTTAAAATAAGAATGAATATATTGCAGGGAGGTTTGCTTATGAAACTTATTTATGCTATCGTTAATACCGATGACAGCCATTCTGTCAACAACGCTCTTACTAAGGCAGGACATTCAGTTACAAAACTTGCTTCAACAGGCGGTTTCCTTATGAACGGAAATACTACTTTTCTGATTTGTGCTGAGGATGACAAGGTTGACAGCATAATCAGTATCATTTCCGAAAAATCCCGCAAGAGAAAATCTCTTGTTCCAGCAGGAGCTATCGGCGGAATTGAGTTCCATGCTTCCGCACTTCCTATCGAAGTTTCTGTCGGAGGAGCAACTATATTCGTAACGGACATTGAAAGATTTGTTAAGGTATGAAAATATATTCAAAGCAGAATGTACTTGATACAATAAACGCCATGATAAGCGGTGGAAGACTAGCCCATTCATTCCTGCTTTTCGGGGAGAAAGGTACGGGCAAGAAAACGCTTGCAGAGTATATTGCCATGCTCATGCTTTGTGAAAACCATAACGCCTGCGGTGAATGCCGTCACTGCAAACGTATTGCGGCAAACACTCACCCTGACGTTATCCGTCCTGAACGAAGCGGCAAAACTCTTATTTATAAGCGTGACACTGTTAGGCAGATCTGTTCGGATGCATTTATCATGCCAAATGACTGTGACAAGAAAATTTATATTTTTGCAGACTGCGAGAATATGGAGGAATCCACACAGAACCTTATGTTAAAGCTTATCGAGGAACCACCCGATTATGCTTACTTTATTTTTACTGCCACAGCAAAAAGTGCATTTCTCCCGACCATTCTGTCAAGAGTAATTTCAATCGGAGTTTCTGAATGTTCTGAACAGGAATGCAGGGATGCACTCAAGGATATGGGCAAATACACAGACGATAATATTGATGAAGCTGTATCCTGTTTTCCGGGCAACATTGGAAACTGCATTGATTATCTTGAGGGCAGGGATATTGTAGAATATACTGAATCAGCAAGGAAAATTGTCAATGGTATTATAAGCGGAAATGAATATGATCTGCTCAAGGCACTCACCGATATAGGCGACAACAGGGAAAAATTAAAGCAAATACTTCTTATGACAGACAAAATTATCCGTGACGGATGTGCATTGCGCCTTAACCGTGACGGAGGGGATATAAGAAGAACAGGATGCTATGAATATGGAGCTGAACAGCTTTCACAGCGTATGTCGTTCAGACGTGCAGATGCTTTGCATGAGGCTCTGACAGAAACGATCGGTTTCTGCTCGTCAAATGTGAATACTGCGGCTGCAACTGCGGCATTATGCGGAAAGCTTGTCAAATAGAATTATAAATTTTACGGCGGAAAAGTATCCGCTTATCGGAGGATTAAAATGACCGAAATTATAGGAGTCAGATTCAAAAGCGGTGGTAAAGTCTATTATTTTGCACCGGGTGATATTAAAGCTACACTTGGGTTGAATGTAATAGTCGAAACCGCACGGGGAATAGAATGTGGTGAGGTAGTTATTGAGAACCGCATGATAGAGGACAGCGAGGTAAACGCTCCACTTAAAACTGTTATCCGAGCTGTTACACCACAGGATATCAAACAGATTGAGCTTAACCGTCAGAAAGAAAAAAATGCTCTTAAAATCTGTCAGGAGAAAATTGAACATCACAAGCTTGACATGAAGCTTGTTGACGTTGAATGTACATTTGACAATAACAAACTGCTCTTTTATTTCACTGCTGACAATAGAGTTGATTTCAGGGATCTTGTAAAAGATCTTGCTTCTGTTTTCAGAACAAGAATTGAACTACGTCAGATTGGTGTAAGAGATGAAGCTAAAATGCTTGGCGGACTTGGAATATGCGGCAGACCTTTCTGCTGTAATGGCTTTTTAAGCGCATTCCAGCCTGTTTCCATAAAAATGGCTAAGGAACAGGGGCTTTCACTTAATCCTACAAAAATTTCAGGAACCTGCGGCAGACTTATGTGTTGTCTGAAATATGAACAAAGCACATATGAGGAACTGCTCAAGACTATTCCTAAGCAGGGTGCTTATGTAAAGACCCCTACTTTTAAGGGGTTTGTTGAGGAAGCTAACCCTCTTACAGGAAAGATTAAGGTAAAACCTGAAAAATCGGATGATCCGGCAGTTATCTTTGACAAGAGTGAAATCGAAATAATCCGTGACGGAAAGATTAAGCTTGACAGAGAGGAAATTAAGGCGCTAAAAGCGCTTGAAGATCAATAAAGAAAAGGGAGATACACAGAAATGAATAAGTCTACAGTTCAGAAAATTACAATGATTATTTCAGCTTTTGCAGCTATTACTGCAATTGCCGCACTCGTTCTCAGCATTGTTGCACTTGCAGGAAGAAAATGTGACAGAAAGCGTATGCAGGCTATGTCGTATGGCTTTGATGATTCTGATTTCCTTGTTGACAATGATGATTATTATGAGGATGATAATTCACTGGGTCGAGAAGAACTATCATTTTGATTCGCAAAATATTGACAGCATTGTTTAGCTAAAAAATTACAATGCTGTCATTGATTTTAAATAAGTGTTTAAAAACAGCTTTAGTACAGTGCTTTAAGTAAACAGCATAACTTGGAAAGGATGACTTATTTTATGACAGGATACAACCCAAATGTAGTAAATGCAAATCCATCAGGTGCAAAAGTCACTAAAATAATAGTTACTGTTATTATTATTTTAGCTGCACTAATCGTAATAGGTTCTTCATTTACAGTTGTAAGCGCTGGTCACACCGGTGTTGTTACAACCTTCGGAAAGGTTTCAGATACCGTTCTTGCAGAAGGACTTCACTTCAAGATTCCTTTTGTTCAGGAAATCATTCTCGTTGATAACAGGGTTCAGAAGGCAGAAGTTGCCTGCTCATCTGCTTCAAAGGATTTGCAGACTGTTTCAAGCACAATTGCAATTAACTACAAGGTTCTTAACTCGAATTCTGCTCAGATATATAAAAATGTCGGCATGGATTATGAATCTATTATAATTTCACCTGCTATTCAGGAATGTGTAAAGGCTGTTACAGCTAAGTTTACAGCAGAAGAACTTATCACAAACCGTCAGATTGTCGGTGATCAGATGTGCGATCTTCTTAAGGATAAGATTGCAAGTTATGGGCTTGAAATTCAGATTTTCAACATCATTTCATTTGATTTTACCGCTGAATACAATGCTGCTATCGAAGCAAAGCAGACTGCACAGCAGAATGCTCTAAAGGCTGAACAGGATCTCCAGAGAATCAAGGTTGAAGCTGAACAGACTGTTGCACAGGCTGAGGCTGAAGCACAGGCTTACAAACTCAAATCCGAACAGCTTACACCTCAGATGATTCTTATGGAGTACATTGACAAGTGGGATGGCAAACTTCCTACTGTTGCTTCAGGCGAAAGTGGAGCAATGATGCTCGATATTTCATCAATGCTTGATCAGATTCAGAGTGGCACAAATACATATACCTCATATAGCACAGATACTACAAGTGAAAAAAATGTAGTAGATGCAGAAAATACTGATACAAACGAATAAAACATAAATTAGCAGGGAACTATCTTATTGAAAGTTCCCTGCTTTTGTTTTTACTATATAACCTATGCGGAAAGTTATTGCATGAAATTGTGTTTGTTATTTTGTTGACAAAGGGTATTGCAATTTTTTGCATATTAATATATAATTAAAATATTAAATAATTTATCTTTGGAGGTAAAAATATGTCAAAACTCGTTTCTGCAAAGGACATGCTCAATAAGGCTCGTGACGGTAAATATGCTGTTGGTCAGTTCAATATCAACAACCTCGAATGGACTAAGGCTGTTCTTCTTACAGCTCAGGAGCTTAATTCACCTGTTATCCTCGGTGTTTCCGAAGGTGCAGGCAAGTATATGTGCGGTTATAACACCATTGTAGGCATGGTTAACGGAATGATGGAATCACTTAATATCACTGTTCCTGTTGCTCTTCACCTTGACCACGGTTCATTTGAAGGTGCTAAGGCTTGTATTAAAGCAGGCTTCTCTTCTATTATGTTCGACGGCTCACACTATCCTATCGAAGAAAATATAGCTAAGACAACTGCTCTTGTAAATGTTTGCGACGTTCTCGGCATTTCACTTGAGGCTGAAGTTGGTTCAATCGGCGGTGAAGAAGACGGCGTTGTTGGTGCTGGCGAATGTGCTGATCCTGACGAATGCAAATCTATTTCTGATCTCGGCGTAACAATGCTTGCTGCTGGTATCGGTAACATCCATGGTAAGTACCCTGAAAACTGGGCTGGTCTTTCATTTGATACACTTGCTGCAGTCAAGGATAAGACTGGTGATATGCCTCTCGTTCTCCACGGCGGTACAGGTATTCCTGAAGACATGATCAAGAAGGCTATTTCCCTTGGTGTTGCTAAGATAAATGTTAATACTGAATGTCAGCTTTCATTCCAGGCTGCTACAAGAAAGTATATTGAAGAAGGCAAGGATCTCCAGGGCAAGGGCTTTGACCCAAGAAAACTTCTTGCACCAGGCTTTGAAGCTATCAAGGCTACAGTAAAGGAAAAGATGCAACTTTTCGGTTCTGTAAACAAGGCTTAATTTATCCCAAAATAGTAAAAGAGCAGGTGTAAAAACCTGCTCTTTTTTGTTAATAAACTAAAATTACGAAGTTCATTATTAAGTACTTTTGTAATATAAAGAGAAAAAGTCTGAAATTGTATACACGTGGTATTCTATAGTGTATAATAACAAAGCATTCATATTGTTAGCTAAAAAACATTTTAAGGAGAAGAATTTATGAATAAGGCTTTAGGTTTATTACTTTCCGTTATTGTTTGCGGAACAATGCTTACTGCTTGTAAGCCTGCAGAAAAGGCAGATGATGAAACTACAACTGTTTCTGAAACTACAACCGCATCGGAAACAAGTGCTGTTTCTGAATCAACCACTGCATCTGAACCTACTATTGTTTCTGAAACAACCACTGCATCTGAACCCACTATTATTTCTGAAACAACAGCAACCCCAGAACCAACATATATTTCTAATGCAGATTCCTATCGTAAATTTGTTGATGCAAATATAACACTTGGAGACGGAAAGGAAATAGGATTAAAAGAATCCAAGACATATGCTTTAGTTCAGGAGATTAAGGATAACTCCGCATTTTACATTAGTGTGACTAGTGTTTACTTAAACAAACACGCTGCTGATGCAGCTATACAATTAGCTGTAAATAACAACGATATTGCTTATATCTCTGAAAGCGAACAACCGCATTATGATTATATACACGGTATGACACTTACAACATATTACCCTCACGCAAATGAAGCTAAATCAAGAACTCTTGATCAGGAAACATATGACGCACTTGGACTTACAAAACGTATCTTTTCTTTATTAAAATACCCTATTCCTGATGATGCGGACGAAGCTTCGTTCGTGGTAAAAAGCTATATGGTTGATATTGATGGCAACTCCTATACATATGAAACTATAAAAAGCACTCAGCAGCTAAGCAATCAGTATATCATGGACAGTTATTATGTGTATGACATTAATGACAATCTTTATATGTGTGGTTCTGGTGATTTGTTTTATTTAACTGTCATTGACAAAATAACTTATGATGTTCCTCCTAATATTTTCGTTCAGCCTTCAGGTTACAGTATTACTAATCTGGATAATGAAGCTGAATAAGCCTATCACTCATTAGTTATATAGGCCTGCTCTTTTTTGTTATATTGTCTTATTTTTTATTCATCAGAATAAATTATTTTGTTAATTTAAAAAAATTGGCAAGTGGTGTACATTTGATATTTTTTGTTGTATAATATTTTATAAACAAATATATTTATGTTATTAAAAGAGGTGTACTTTAGTATGGATACTTCTATTAGTCAAAAATTTATAATATGCAATAACTGTGGTGCAATCAACAGGAAGGAAAATACTGTCTGTATAAAATGTGAGGCTTATTTTGATTCTTATACTGAAAACTCTGATTATCAAAATCCAGATTTTGAGGATATGATTTATAATATACCGGGAAACTATTTAACCGACGCAAGCAAAGAAACTCCTGACAACACTGATTTTATTGATGAACCTGAACAAGATGACGATGATGAGGTATTTGTTCCTGAACCAGATGAATTTGGACTGAACGGAGTAATACCTAAAAAAACCGTCAGCTCCCTTAATCCTCAGAACAGTACTTTCTCGCCTGCTGAAAATAAAATTACATTAAAAAATCCTGTTGTAATTGTAGGATTAGTAGTTCTTTTAATGACATTAAGTATTGTAACAATTAAAAATGACAAAAGCACTAAAACGACCGACGTTGTTATTAATGAAGCAAGTCCTGAGGAGGATTCTGTTGCTTCAACTGACAATCCTTTTGATAAGTTCTACCAAGCTTATTGTGCTCTTGATAATGGTAAGGAAATCAGCTTAAAAAATTCCCGGACATATGATTTTGTTCAGGAGATTAAGAAGAAAAATGCATTTTACATAAGTTTGACCGATATTGATAAATATGATAAATCTGAATCCACTGTACAAATTGCTGTAAAGGACAAAGATATCGCTATTATTAACGAAAGTGAAGAATATTCCAGTTATTTATATATAGATGACATGAAGTACACCTTGTATTACCCTGCCACCAAAACAGCTCAATCAATGACTCTTGAGCAGAACTCATATGATGCAATGGGACTTAGAAACTATATTTTTGATAAAATTAATTATGATATCTCAGATGATGCAGATGAAGATTTTTACACAGTTAAAAGTTATACCACTGAAATTGATGGTGAAACCTATACATATGAGACTATAAAAGAGAAATATGACAGTGCCTTCAAATGTCTTTATTATTATGTATATGATGACAAGGGTAAGCTTTGCATGTGCGGTGATGAATATGGAAGTTTAACTGTCATAGACAAAATCACTGACAATGTTCCTCCCAGCGCATTCAGCCAGCCTTTAGGATACAGTATTACTGATTTAAATGATGAAAATGAATAAGCCTCATGCTCATTAGGCTTTTGTTTGCAAGTTTTTTATCTTAGTCAGTGTATACAAATTTCCATCAATTTTTTATGTGATTTTAAATATAATATTCCACGGAATCAACTGTAATTTGTTGTTTTAGTAGAATAATTACTTGAACTCTGTACTTTTTGATACTGTTAGTGTATACTAAAATATCGTTGGTCAAAACAAACATATTTAAGGAGATATTTACTTATGAAAAAAACTTTAGGAATAATTCTTTCATTAGCTCTTTGTGTTTCAATGCTTGCTGGATGCAGTAAGTCAGGTAATACAGAAGAAACAACAACTGCTGGTGAAACTACATCTGCTGCTGAGACAACAGAAGAAACTGAGGCAGAGGCAGAAACTGAAGCTGAAGCTGCTGCCGGTGAAGCTGTTGCAAGTGGTGCTGCATCAGGTTTTGCTGAAGCTTACGCAAACCTTGGTGAAGGCAAGGAAATAAACGCTAAGGATTCAAATACATATAAGTTTATGCAGGAACTTAACGGTGCAAAGTCACTTTATATTTCATTTACTATGATGGCTCCTGAAGGCGAATCAGCACTTGAAATGGCTATTGAAGGGGAAAATGTTTATATGAAGACTGAAAGCCCTGAAGCATCTGGTATTATATATATTGTTGACATGGCTTACACAATGTATGATCCATCAACAATGACTGCTATGACAATGAAGCTTGATCAGGAAACATACGATTCCATGGATCTTAAAAATGCATTTTCAAGCTTTGAATTAGATGATGATTTTGACGATGTTGATGGAAAAATCATGTCTCATGATGTTGAAGTAGAAGGCAAAAAGTATACATATGAAGTTGATGATGCAAAGACATGCTACTATGTATATGATGAAAACGGTAAGATTGTAACATTTGCTGCTACAGATTCAGAAACTGCAATGGATGTTATCATCAATGCATTTACAACAGAAGTTCCTGCTGAAGTTTGGACACAGCCTACAGGCTACACAGTTCAGGATCTCAGCGCAGCATTGTCTGCAGCTGAATAATTATCCTTAGCTGACAATTTAATAATTTATTTAGACTGTATAATATTGATAATTATTATACAGTCTATTTTGCGTTTTCAAACAATGTTATAATATTATGCAAATTATTATTTACATTTTTAAGGAAAACATATATAATATTAAACAAGAAATAGTATCAATTTGACTTATGAGGGGTATTAACATGAAAAAAACTTTAAGTGTTATTTTTTCTGTACTGATTTGCGGTACATTACTTGCAGGTTGTGCAAGATCAGGTGGTGAGGTAAGGGAAACTACTATAGCAGAAACTACTACTGAAACTACCGATAGAGTTGTCCCTAAGAAAAAGAAAGCCGTTGTAACCGCGGAAACTACTGCCGAAACTACAGCTAAAACCACAAACGAAACAGCTACTGAGAGTACTGACAGCAAAACTACTGCTCCATCAAATTCTGAAAATCCTTTTCAGAATGCTTACTACGGACTGACAGGCGGAAGCCTTGAACCTTTCAAAAACTCAAATACATATAAGCTTGCAAAAGAACTTAAAGGTACAAACTCGTTGTATTTCTCATATACAAGTGACAGCGAAAGCTGTGAATGTGCTATTGAAGGAAAGAATGTATTTGTTCATTCGGCAAACGATGGCTATTCAATGTATATTGTTAATAACGTAATGACTATGTATGACGAAACCACAAAGACAGGAGTGAAGTATAATATTTCTGAAGATGACATCAGTTCACTGGGACTTTACGGTGTGCTTGATGCTTTTGATTTCAAAAATGACATTGATAAATCCGATCAAATGATGATGGTATATAAAGATGTTGATGTCAACGGTAAGAAATATACCTTTGAAATCGACCTCACAGAAACATATTTCTATGCTTTTGACTCAAACGGAAAGTTTGCCACTTATCAGAATTTGAATAAAATGTCCAGTAATCTTATGATATTCAGTGAGTTTACTGCAACAGTTCCTGCAGATATATGGATTCAGCCTACAGGATATGAAATCATTGAAATGGATTCCCTACAGTAAGAAGGCTATTTTATCATATTTTACATTCAGGGTAGTTGCCTCACATGGCAAATATCCTGAATTTTTATTTTTTATATAAAAGTATTGTTTTTGCAGATATACAAGCCTATTTCGACATTCAAACATGATATAATTGTAGAAAATAGCCAAATGAAAAATAAGTATTTATTAATAATTCTAAAATATTATTAAATGTATTGCAATTATTCAGCAAACATTATATAATATTGATTATACCAAAGGTGCGTTTTGTCAATTATGCACAAACCGCTAATATGTTTGAATGGGAGAGTTTACCTATGAAAAAGTATATCACAGAGAATATACGCAATATCGCAATTGCAGGCCATGCAGGTTCAGGCAAGACTTCTCTTGCCGAAGCTTTGATTTATAAAGCCGGTGCGTCAGACAGACTTGGAAAGACTGCCGATGGAAATACCGTCTGCGATTATGACACGGAGGAAATTAAACGTAAAGCAACGCTGAATACCGCTCTTGCTTCCTTTGAATATAACGACATAAAGGTTAATCTTCTTGATACACCTGGCTTGTTTGACTTTGCTGGAGGTATGTATGAAGGCATTTCTGCTGCGGGAACTGTTGCAATCACAGTTTCAGCTAAATCAGGTATAAAGGTAGGAACAGAAAAAGCTTATGAGTTTGCTTCTGACCTGCGTAAACCTAAAATGTTTGTTGTAACAAAAGTTGATGACCAGGACGCAAACTTCTACAATACACTTACTGACTTGAAAACAGTATTCGGACCAACTGTCTGCCCTGTTGTTGTTCCTGTTATCAAGGATCATCAGGTAGTTTCCTTTGTAAACCTTATTGAAATGAAGGCTTATACATATGATGCAAAGGGCAATGCAGTTGAAACAGACATGCCGACTGCTGAAGTTTCTGAAAAGATGGAATACCGTATCGACGGACTTGTTGCAGCATTCTCAGAGGCTGTTGCTGAAACTGATGAAGATCTGATGGAAAAGTTCTTTGAGGGAACTCCTTTCACACAAAAGGAACTTGTTCATGGAATTCATAAGGGCATGAATGAGGGTATTATCACCCCTGTAGTGTGTTGCTCATCTACAACGCTTGCTGGTATTGATATGCTGCTCAAGGAGTTTGAACTTCTGCTTCCTTCTCCTGCTGACAACCAGCCTGTTGTAGCTACAGACAAGGATGACGAGCTTGTTGAAATTACATTTGACAGTTCTGCTTCTATGTCTGCATTCGTATTCAAGACAATTGCTGACCCTTTTGTAGGCAAAATGTCATTCATAAAGGTTATCAGTGGTGTTATGAACGCTAACACTGACTACACAAATGTCAACACCGGTACTGTTGAAAAAATCGGAAAGCTTTATACCCTATGCGGTAAAAAGCAGATTGAAATCAACTCTGCTTGCGCAGGTGATATTGTTGTTGCTGTCAAAATATCTGCTAACACTTCAGATTCCATCTGTTCGACAGACAATCTTGTTAAATTCAGTGAGATTGAATTCCCTGCACCTTGCTATGGCATGGCTGTCAGAGCAAAGTCACAGGGCGATGAAGCAAAGATAGGCGCAGGTATCCAGCGTCTTCTTGAAGAAGACAAGACTTTGTCTTATACTATGGATCCGCTTACTAAGGAACAGATTCTCAAGGGACTTGGAGAACAGCACCTTGATGTTGCTGTTTCAAAACTAAAATCAAAGTTCGGTGCTGAAGTTCTTCTTTCTGAACCTAAGATTGCTTATCGTGAAACAATCCGTAAAAAAGTAAAGGTTGAAGGCAAGCATAAGAAACAGACCGGCGGTCATGGTCAGTACGGTCATGTATGGATTGAATTCGAGCCATGTATGTCTGATGAACTTGTATTTGAGGAAAATGTATTTGGCGGTGCTGTTCCGAAGAACTACTTCCCGGCTGTTGAAAAGGGACTTCAGGAATGTATGAGAGCAGGAGTGCTTGCAGGCTGCCCTGTAACTGGACTTAAAGCTATCCTTGTTGATGGTTCTTATCACCCTGTAGACAGCTCAGAAATGGCATTTAAACTTGCTGCGTCTATTGCTTATAAGGAAGGACTGAAACAGGCTGACCCTACTATTCTTGAGCCAATAGGAAGGCTTATTGCAGATGTTCCTGATGAAAATACAGGCGATATCATGGGTGACCTTAACAAGCGCCGTGGCAGAGTTATAGGTATGCACCCGATAAAGAAGGGCATGACAAGAATTGAAGCAGAAGTTCCGATGCGTGAAACACAAAGCTTTACAATGGTTCTTCGTCAGATAACACGAGGAAAGGGTAGCTTTACTCTTGATTTCCTGCGTTATGAACAGCTTCCTGGCATGCTTGTCAGTGATGTTATTTTAAGCATTGACAAGAACGCTGAATAATATCTGCTGAAATTAATATTGTTTTTGGACATTGGCTTGCCTGAAAATTCAGGCAAGCCAATTGTCACTTGTTTATACTATATCCAATCGTTATGATACACTTTAATTGGGGATTAGTTTAAAAGTCATATACGGCACTATAATCAACTGATGTGCAAAAATATGTTGACAAAGTGGCCATTTTATACTAGAATTAATATGTATCATAATAAATTTCGGAGGTTCTGACATGAAAAAACTCTTATGCAGTCTTCTTGCAGTCGTAACATTTGCCGCTACTGCTGTTACTCCTGCTTTTGCAGAAAGCAATGATGCAGGGAACGGTCACCCTACCATGTGCTTTGATAAGGAATTGCCAACGCCATATTTTATGTATATTAATGATGATGATAAGACTGTTTTCTCTGATTCTATTTCTGATAGTCTTGCTCAGAAGGGTTATTCACTTGAAGTCAAGGGAAATATTACTGCTAGTGAAGATGAGGCAACCAGAGGATTTGCTTTCCCGTCATCTTTTTTTGAACTTAACAACTATGAAAACTGTACTGTGACATTTTCTTACTATATTCCGAAGGAATATCTTGATTATTCGGATTCATTCCTCGTATATTCTGACGGCGTAATCTGGATTGAATACAACGTTCCTGTTACTGAAACAGACAGCTGGCAGACATATTCTATAACTATTCCTAAGACGGCAACAAACAACCGTATTGGTATTGCTTTTACAGGAACAAAGGCTTATAATGGTACATTAATCTATCTTGATAATCTTACAGTTACTGATGCAGACGGAAATGCAGTAGCAAATATCGGTGACTATTCCGATGTTGAAATTACAAGCAAATATGCCGACCTCAAAACTGACGGAATTGTGATAACTATTATTCAGTTCGTTATTATTGCTGCATTGATTTTCATTTTTGTGGTGCTTCTTGTAAAGATACTAAGAAAGAGAAAAGAACGTTTCAGATAACTTACAGCGCTCTCATATGAGGGCGCTTGTTTTGAGAATAAGCTTGTTTTACTTATTCCTCCCGGTATGGATAAATTTTTAATAAGTATCATAAACTCCTAATTTATCTGTAATGTAAACAAATCGACATAGTCCTGTTATTGAATTTTGCGTAAAGATGGTTTATTATAGTATGTGTCAGAGTAGTGACGATTAAATAGCAAAGTGAGGTTATCTCTTCATGGACAAAGTCAAAGAAATTCTTACTAGCAAGTGGTTTAAATGCTTTCTGGGTATTCTGACCTGCAGTTACACAATCCTGCTTGGGTATATTGTTTATGCTGTAACTTTTTATGATATTGAGTATACAAACAAGGTTTTATTTGCAATCATTTACACCCTTATTTCTGCAGTTGTCTGTGCGCTGGTATTCTATACAAGAAAGTCCCCTTTTACCTGTGCTTTTTCAATGATAAACATAGTTCTGTTCCTGCCGATAATTCTGATTGATTTCGGCAACTGGCCTTTACTTATTCCTGGAATAATTGTGACACTGTTCTCATTCTTTTGCTGTAAGATGAATATAACTGCAAAAACTGTTATCGGAACAATATTCCTACTAATGTACATTATCGGCGGTATAGGATTTTATGTTGGCATGAACCTTTTCCGTGTTAAAACTGTTGATACACTTCTTGCCTCAGGTACTTCTCCATCAAATAACTTCCGTTACTATGTTCTGAATGTAGAGAACAAGGCATCAGGAAAAACAGTTGTTTATATCGAACCTAACAACCTTGACGTTGAGATGGATTTTATTACATTGCGCTGTACAATTAAGCGCCGTATCATGCAAGGTAATAACCCAATAGATGTAATTTGTAAATGGAATGACAACAAGCTTTATATTAATGAGAAGATGTACTTCGACGAAAGCGACTACATTCAAAAGGGCAACGACAAGGTTTATACCTTTGAAGAAGGCGACTGGACGTATTCATACTTCAATATAGACTATCCTCTCTTTGAAACTGTCCATTCACTTACTCAGAAAATCAAGAATAATTCCTCCAAGGATAATACTTCCCAGACATCAACAGAAGAAGGCACTGCTGCTGAAACAACAAAACAAACTACAGAGGAAACTACTACAGTTTCCGAAGCTGAATAAAGCTTAAAATATAATATTTACGGGTATCTGCATAAGTTGCATGCCGATTGGCATGATAAGCAGATACCCGATTTTGTATTAATTTAACCACTAATATCCTGGGTTTATAAAGATTTTTTATGTTTCCGATATTTTTTTTAAAAAACTAAAGACAAATACTGTTCAATATGATATAATAAATTTAATATAGTTTATTAGAAGTCTGGCAGCTGCTAGGCAACGGAAAGGAAAAAGATACATATGACTTATGAAAAGTCCTGTGGTGCAATTGTTTACCGCAAGCATCACGGAAATATTGAGATTCTTCTCATAAAGCATGTCAACAGCGGACATTGGTCTTTTCCTAAGGGTCATGTTGAAGAGGGTGAAACTGAAATTGAAACCGCTCAAAGGGAAATATTAGAGGAAACCGGAATTGAAGTTATAATTGATCCGACTTTCAGAGAAACTGTTTCCTATTACCCGAGAAAAGATACGCAGAAAGTTGTCGTTTATTTCATTGCAAAAGCAAAGACATTCGATTATACTCCTCAAGAGGAAGAAATCGCGGATATTAAGTGGGTTGATGTCGGCCACGCAAATGCAGTTCTCACCTATGAAAACGACAAGACAATAGTCAACAAAGCAAAGAAAGCTATAAAAGATTGAAAAGCGGAGCTGATTATTCAGTTCCGCTCTTTTTTAAGTATAACCCTGTCTGACATGCTTAAAAAAGTCAAGCGTATATGTTAAAAATATATACTTATATTAACGTGAGCAAGTCACAGAAATGTATAATAAAAGCTGTTACAATTAATACAACAAAGGAGAGTGATGACAATGAGCGTTCGGCTTAATGAAGACACAGAAATAGTTAAGACCATTAAGGAAGGTTTAAAGCAAAAGGGTGGTTATTGCCCTTGTCGCATTCAAATGACTGAAGACAACAAGTGCATATGCAAGGAATTCAGGGATCAGATTAACGATCCTGATTTTGAAGGCTACTGCCATTGTATGCTTTATTACAAATCAAAGGATTAACGGAAAGGAATGAGTGATATGGCTGTTATTCATTTAACTAAAGAAAATTTTGAAGATGAGGTTTTAAGCTCAGAAAAGCCTGTGCTTATTGACTTCTTTGCAACCTGGTGCGGACCATGCAGAATGGTTTCACCTATCATAGATGAAATTGCTGATGAAAACAAAAACTATAAAATCTGCAAGATTAATGTTGACGAGGAACCAGAACTTTCTCAGGCATTCAATGTCGCTAGTATCCCTACAATTGCCATTGTCAAGAGTGGCAAGGTTATTGCTACTTCAGTAGGTGCTAAAGGGAAAAAAGATATTCTTGCAATGTTGGATGACTAATTTATGACTATACTGACCGATATATGACTCCTGCCCTTCTGATATACAGTCGGGCAGAATTTATATATTTTGCAGGTCTATCTTTCAACAGTTTGATAAATGCAGATATTTACGGGAAAAATAATTGCAATACAGAAAGGAGCGATTTTTATAATGAAAACCGTTATTATTGGTGGAGTTGCTGGTGGAGCATCTGCTGCTGCAAGACTAAGACGTCTTGATGAGAAGGCTGAAATCATCGTTTTTGAACGTGGTGAATATATTTCCTTTGCAAACTGCGGATTGCCTTATTATATCGGCGGAGAAATCAAGGATAAATCAATGCTTACACTACAGACACCTGAAAGCTTTAAATCAAGATTCAATGTTGATGTTCGTGTTAACAGTGAGGTTACTGCTATAAACCCATCTGATAAAACTGTTACTGTTTCTGACAAGCAGAGCGGAAAAAGCTATACGGAAAGCTATGACAAGCTGATTCTCTCTCCTGGCGCTGAACCTGTAAAGCCACCTATTCAAGGCATTGACAACAAAAAAGTTTTTACACTAAGAAACATTCCTGATACTGTTCGTATTAAAGATTATATCAACGAAAACAAACCCTCTTCTGTTATTGTTGTCGGCGGCGGATATATAGGTATAGAAATGGCTGAAAACCTTTCTATTGCAGGACTAAATGTAACCGTTGCAGAGTTATCCTCCCACCTGATTGCACCGCTTGATTTTGATATGGCTGCGGACGTTCACAAATATCTTAAAGGAAAAGGAATTAACCTAATTCTTCATAACTGTGTCAAGGCTATTGAAGAAAAAGACGGGTGCCTGAATGTTGAACTTGATAACGGAAACTGCAAGACTGACATGGTGATTATGTCTGTCGGTGTACGTCCCGAAACTACTCTTGCAAAGGCTTGTGGAATTGAAACAAACAGCCGTGGCTCTGTCATAGTAAATTCACATATGCAGACAAACTATGCTGATATTTATGCTGTCGGTGATGCAGTTGAAGTAAAGGATTTTGTTAGCGGACAGCCTGCATTTATTCCTCTTGCCGGCCCTGCAAACAAGCAAGGCAGAATAGCTGCGGATAACATTGCAGGTATAGACAGCGAATACACAGGCACACAAGGTTCATCCATATTAAAACTTTTTGACATGACTATTGCTACAACAGGGCTTAATGAAAAATCCGCTACTGTTGCAGGAATTGATTTTGATAAGACATATATTTATAGCGGTTCACATGCAGGATACTATCCTGGTTCTACAAACATGTCTATAAAGGCACTCTGGGAAAAGAACACGCACAGGCTTATCGGCGCACAGATTGTAGGCTTTGACGGCGTGGACAAGCGTATGGATGTGCTTGCAACAGCCATTCGTTTTGGCGCTAAGATAACTGACCTTACAAAGCTTGAACTATGCTATGCTCCTCCGTTCGGAAGTGCAAAGGATCCTGTAAATATGCTTGGATTTGTTGCTGAAAATGTAATCAGCGGTAAGGTTAAACAGTTCTTCTGGCATGATGTTGAAAATCTTCCTCGTGATGGAAGTGTAACTCTGCTGGATGTAAGAACTAAAACTGAGGTTTCACGCGGAAAAATTGATGGCTTTATGAACATCCCTCTTGACACCCTGCGTAGTCATACAGATGAAATTCCAAAGGACAAGCCTGTTTATGTTCATTGCCACAGTGGTTTAAGAAGTTATATTGCGTGTCGGATTCTCACAGGCATGGGATATGACTGCTATAATCTTGCAGGCAGCTGGCGGCTTTATGAGGCTGTAATAAATGAAAGAACCGTACCGGAATATGTTTGTACGGAATGTAAAATATAACGAACCGCCCCCATCACTGTTATGTGTGGGGGCAGTTTATTTTATGCTGGGTTTTTAAGTTCAACAGGAATCTGAATTTCTGTAAGCCAGTCTTCTTCATTTTCCTTGTTCCATATTCCGTCGATATAGCTTTCTCTTGGGCAATCAATAATTGTATACTTGTTTTCTTCAACCCATTTCATAGCAAATGCATATGCTTTTCCTATTGTACTGTATGGACCTTTATGCATTATTGAAACAGCGGAAACAGGCTTGATTGTTCCAAATTTCACGTCGTCAAAGTCCTCTTTAAGCTTGTCAACAGCTTCACAAATCTCGATACGTATATCCTTTTCCTTATATTCGCCGTCTAAATAGCGGACATAGCAGTAGTCAGGGGCACTGCACTTAAGATCTGGATACTTTTTTGATACCTTTTCACCAACAGCCGGAATTAAATCAAAGTATGCCTTGTAATCCGGTATTACTGCCTCAACTGAATAAATAATACGCTCCGGTAATTCCTTAATGATCGCTTGATAACACATATATGTTTCCTCCTCTTGACCTGATAAGATAAATTCAATTCTTGAGAGCTGGTCCTGTGTATACGAAAGTTCAGCAAGAATTTCAGCTTTACGCTTTTCTAAGACGGTGCTGACGTCAACGCTGCCGCTTAGGATTTGCTTTACTTCATTGACAGACAACCCAAGCTGACGCATTGACTGAATCCGATGAATCAACAGAAGCTGATTTGTTGTATACAAACGGTAACTTGTAAACTTGTCTGTTGCCTCAGGCTTCAGTAATCCCTCCTCATCATAGTAACGCAGTGTTTTGATTGTTGTCTTTGACATCTGTGAAAACTCGCCAATACGGTACATATGACCATCTCCTTTCCCTGTAACTTCAGTATAAATCCTCCCCTAAGAGGAGAGTCAAGAGGGTTTTTGATATTTTAAAATTATTTTCAGATAAATTATATCACCTGAACATTTATATGTAAATTGCTTGCAGAAAGTATTAGTTAATAATGTACATTATTAGCTTGCTTATTGTCGATAATTACTATAAATTAAGGTTTTTATTGACATGTGATTTATATACATGATATAATGTTGAGTATAATATAATATATTAAAGATGGTGAAATATGGTCTTATTAATTATCCGTGCTGAAATAACATGTATTTTCATTCTTGTTTTTCTAATACGCTGCAGCCGTAAATATGACACCAGAATTGGCAACAAAAAATTTGTCTCTGTAGCAACAATTGCACTACTGCACGTTATTTTAGACCTGACTACAGTTATTACAGTCAATAACATCGATATAGTCCCTGAAATTATAAACAGGATTCTGCATATATTTTTCTATATCAGCGGAATTGGCTTTGCTATTGAATTTTATGATTATGTCCAGCATTTCTCTATTTCAAATAAGTTTGTCCGGGCTATGCGATATATAAAATTTATTCCGCTTGTTTGTTATGGGGTTCTGACTTTTATTCTTCCTGTTGAGTATGTAGACGGAAATGGTACTTATTACAGCTATGGTCCTCTTGTATTTGTAGGATATTCTGTATTTGCCTTTTACTGCATAATGAGCCTTTTTGTAATCCTGAAGTTCAGAAAAGCCATTGAACGGCGTGTCAGGGCGGTTCTTTTCCCAACAATACTGACTATGGTTTCAATTATGATTATTCAGGCATTCATTCCTGAAATACTTATGACAGGTGCTGCTAGTACAATTGTTGTACTTGGTTTGTTTATTGCACTTGATAACCCTGCAAGGCATTACAGGCAAGAGGCTTACTGGGATTCGCTGACTGGTATCAAGAATAAGAGCTGCTATGACAAGGATATGGAAAGAATAATTACACGTTATCTTAACAAGAATATACACATTGGTGTTGTTGTTGCAGATATAAACGGCCTTAAAATGGTTAATGACAACTACGGACATTCTGAAGGAGACAACCTGATTATTGAAGCTGCAAGAGCTTTGTCACAGAATCTTAAGTCCGCATACAATGCTTATAGGGTAGGCGGTGACGAGTTTGTTATTCTGTACATATCCACTGATGATCAGATTGTTATGTCAGAGATTGAGCAAGTAAGAATCGCCTGCGAAAAGGTTACAACACTGCCTGTGCCTCTCAGCATTGCAATTGGTTATTCGTCAGGTACAGAAACAGTCAAGATCAAGGATGTTTTTGACAAGGCTGACGATCTTATGTATGAAAACAAAAAGCAAATTAAAGAAGAACATCCTGAGTTTAATTATCGTATTTAATATTATTACTGAATCTGCAACTCATTTTATCTATGGGTTGCAGATTTTTTATTGAGTAAACAAAAACGGACCGCTAAAAGCGATCCGTTTAACTATGGCAGAATTATACTAATTCAATAATAGCCATTTCTGCAGCATCTCCGCGACGAGGACCTGTCTTGATGACTCTTGTATAACCACCATTTCTATCAGCATACTTTGGTGCAATATCATCAAACAATTTCTTAACTACGTCTTCCTTTGTAACGTAAGCAAGAACCTGACGCTTGGAGTGGAGATCGTTTGTCTTGGCTGTTGTAATCATCTTTTCAGCCATTGAACGAACCTCTTTAGCTCTTGTTACTGTAGTTTCTATTCTGCCGTTTTCAAGCAGAAATGTTACCATAGCTCTGAGCATAGCTTTTCTCTGGTCGCTTGTACGACCTAATTTTCTGGTTCCTGGCATTATATTCACTCCTTACTAATTCATAATAGCAAGGCATGCAAATTGTGCATCCCTTTTATTCCTCTTCTGAAGAAAGGTCAAATCCAAGTGACTGGAGTTTTTCCTTAACCTCATCAAAGGATTTTTTACCAAGGTTTCTAACCTTCATCATTTCTTCTTCAGACTTGTTAATCAAGTCATCAACGGTATTAATTCCCGCACGCTTCAGGCAATTGAATGAACGTACTGACAAGTCAAGTTCCTCAATGGTCATCTCAAGGATTTTTTCCTTACCCTTGTCGTCCTTTTCTACCATAATCTCTGTAATTGAAGATTCATCAGATAAATCTATGAACAATTTCAGATGCTCGTTGAGGAGATTGGCTGCCTGTGATATAGCTTCCTTAGCGGATACTACACCATCAGTCCATACCTCAAGTGTAAGCTTATCAAAGTCTGTTACCTGACCGAGTCGAGTATCCTCAACCTTGTAGTTTACCTTCAGTACAGGTGTATAAATTGAGTCAACAGCTATTACATCAATTCCAAGATTCAGATGCTGCTTGTTCTTATCAGAAGAAACATAGCCACGGCCTCTGTCAATTGTAATTTCCATATAAAGCTTTGCGTCCTTGCCCAAAGTTGCAATATGCATATCAGGAACAAGAATATCAACCTCAGAGTCAGTCTTGATATCACCAGCTGTAACTTCACATTCGTCCTCAGCTTCGATATAGATTGTCTTTGGTCCTTCACCGTATAGCTTTGCTGTAAGACCCTTTAAATTAAGAATAATTTCAGTAACGTCTTCCTTAACGCCGGGGATCGTGGATAATTCATGGTGAACGCCGTCAATCTTTACTGAAGTAACAGCAACACCAGGAAGCGAGGAGAGCAGTACACGTCTCAGGCTATTGCCGAGAGTAATACCATAGCCGCGCTCCAGTGGAGCGATAACAAACTTACCGTAAGTTCCATCACTTTTGAGCTCGACGGTTTCTATTTCCGGCTTTTCGATTTTTTCAAGCATTAATAAAACCCTCCTATATTCGCATGGTGAACACAGAATTTCGTATCTCTACGCTATCCTATTACTTAGAGTACAATTCGACGATGAGTGTTTCTTCAACCTCATAATCAATGTCGCTCTTAACAGGTGTACGAACTATCTTTGCTGCTAATGATTCCTTGTTCATTTCCATCCAGAGAGGAACTACTCTTCCGTTTGTTCCTTCGATGATTTCCTTGAACTTAGGGCTCTGCTTGCTGCCATCCTTTAATGAGATAACGTCACCTGGCTTAATTCTGTATGACGGAATATCAATTTTGCTTCCGTTTACAAGGAAATGGCCATGTGTTACGAGCTGTCTAGCTTCTCTTCTTGTGAAAGCAAGACCCATTCTGAATACTACATTATCAAGTCTTGATTCAAGTAAAGTTATTAAATTTTCACCAGGCTGGCCTTCCATTTTACCAGCGATTTCAAACATATGATAGAACTGCTTTTCCAATACGCCGTAAATGAACTTAAGCTTCTGCTTTTCTCTTAACTGAATACCGTATTCAGATACTTTTTTTCTCTGATTTGCCTGAGCATTTCTCTTAGTTTCCTTGGAAATTCCCATTACAGCTGGGCTGATTCCGAGGGTCTTGCACCTTTTGAGTACAGGTTCTCTATTAACTGCCATTTAACTTTACACCTCCATTGGTATTTCATAAATACGGACAAATTAATCTGCCCGACGATATTATCTAGTTCAGGAACTACACACGACGTCTCTTTGGAGGACGGCATCCGTTATGTGGGATTGGTGTAACATCCTTGATGAGTTTAACTTCAAGACCTACTGTCTGAAGAGCTCTGATTGCAGCTTCACGTCCAGCTCCAGGACCCTTAACATAAACTTCAACGTTCTTGAGGCCGTGTTCCATAGCTGCCTTTGCTGCTGTTTCTGCAGCTGTCTGTGCAGCGAATGGTGTAGACTTCTTTGAACCTCTGAAGCCAAGTCCGCCTGCAGATGCCCATGAAAGTGCATTTCCCTGTGTATCAGTAATTGTTACGATTGTATTGTTGAAAGTGGACTGGATATGAACAGCGCCATTTTCAATGTTTTTACGTTCACGACGTCTTCTAACTGCTGTCTTTTTGCCTTTAACCTGTGCCATTGTTCATTTCCCTCCTTACTTCTTCTTATTTGCAATTGTCTTAACAGGACCCTTACGAGTTCTTGCATTGGTCTTTGTTCTCTGACCTCTTACAGGGAGTCCCTTACGATGACGAACACCTCTGAAGCAGCCGATTTCTACGAGTCTCTTAATATTGAGAGCAACACTTCTTCTCAAGTCGCCTTCAACCATAAAGTGATGATCGATATAATCACGAAGCTTTGCTACATCATCCTCTGACAGATCCTTGACTCTTATGTCAGGATTTATTCCTGTTTCCTTGAGAATGATTTCAGCAGATTTACGACCAATACCATATACATAAGTAAGTCCGATTTCTACTCTCTTATTTTTAGGCAGGTCAACACCAGCAATACGTGCCATTTTTAACACACCTCCATATTGGATTTTGGGATATTTCTATCTCGGTTATCTGATTAACCCTGACGCTGTTTGTGCTTTGGATTTTCGCAAATAACCATTATTTTGCCTTTTCTCTTAATAACCTTGCACTTTTCGCATATAGGTTTTACTGAAGGTCTTACTTTCATTATAAATACCTCCTTTAATTGGTAATAGCGGTTTCGCTTATTTGGCTCTCCATGTTATTCTGCCCTTTGAGAGATCATATGGTGACATCTCAACCGTTACCTTGTCGCCCGGAACTATACGGATATAGTTCATTCTGAGCTTTCCTGAAACATGGGCAAGTATCTGATGTCCGTTCGCAAGCTCAACCTGGAACGTTGCATTAGGCAGTGCCTCTATAACCGTACCTTCAATCTCAATTACATCTTCCTTAGACAAGCAAAAGCCTCCTTTTGGACATTTCGATTCAAAGTTCGGGGAATTTACCTTTGGCATACTCCCTCAAAATAGTTCGTAGCTTTTTGTCGGTGAGTTTGTCTGTATCTATCACAGTATTGGTAAATCTGAGGTGTTTTAATCGCTTTTTCTTCGGTCTATCAAGCTTGCGCTCGTGACCGTCGCATATCATGGCGAAATCTCCTCCGATATTGGTAATAACAAGGAATCTGCCCTTGTCATGACCTGCAACAGATCTGACAACCATACCAATTTTTGCTTCCACAGTGCATCCTCCTTACGGTCAGATCGTCGGCTTTGTAAGCAGCACCGGACCATCGGGTGTAACTGCAACTGTATGCTCAAAATGAGCTGATAATGAACCTGATTTAGTTAACACAGTCCAGCCGTCGGGAAGAACCTTAACATCCTCACCTACTGTATTAATCATTGGTTCGATAGCAATTGTCATGCCTGACACAAGTCTTGGACCGTGACCAGGTCTTCCGTAATTCGGTACTTCAGGGGATTCGTGCATTTCACGTCCCACTCCATGACCGATATACTTCCTGACAACGCCATATCCAAAGGATGTGCAATATTCTTCAATCGCATGACCTATGTCACCGATTCGGTTCCCGACGATTGCCTGTTCAATTCCCTTGTACAGACTCTGTTCAGTTACCTCAAGAAGCTTTTTTGCATCCTCTGATATTTTTCCTACGGCAAAGGTATAAGCTGTGTCGCCGACATATCCATCAAATGTTGCTCCGACATCAATGCTGACGATATCACCTTCGTTGATTCTTTTCCTTTTTGAAGGAAGTCCGTGAATTACTTCGTTGTTTATTGACAAACAAGCTGATCCAGGAAAACCGCCGTATCCAAGAAAAGTAGGAATTGCACCCTGCTTAACAATATAATCATGGATTAATTTATCAAGCTCGAAGGTAGTCATACCAGGTTTTATCGACCTGCCGCCAAAGTGAAGAGCGTTGCCGGCAATAATTCCGGCCTTACGCATTTTCTCCAGCTCTGATTTAGATTTTACATTAATCATTTATTTCGCCTTACTATCAAGCGTTTACTGCATCAAGAACCAGCGCTGTAGTTTCCTGAACAGTTTCCTGTCCTTTAACAACAGTGAGCTTGCCTTTCTTGCTGTAGAAATCTGCAAGCGGTGCTGTCTGTTCATGATAAGTTTTTAATCTCTCAATTACTGTTTCAGGAGCGTCATCCTTACGCTGTACAGCCTTTCCGCCGCACTTGTCGCAGATTCCGTCAACCTTTGTAGGTTTGTACTCTGTGTGGTAGGATGCACCGCAGCTTTCGCATACGCGTCTGCCTGCAAGCCTGCCCTGAATAGTTGCGTCAGGAACATCAATTTCAAGAACCTTGTCAATGATGATTCCCATGTTTTCCAAAGCTTCTGCCTGAGGAACGGTTCTTGGGAAACCGTCAAGAATATATCCATTCTTGCAGTCATCTTCGCCTATTCTATCCTTCAGAATGCCTATTACAACATCATCCGGAACAAGCGCACCGCTTTCCATATAACCCTTTGCTTTAAGTCCGCACTCAGTTCCGTTCTTTACAGCTTCTCTAAGGATATTTCCTGTTGAGATCTGTGGAATACCAAGCTTTGCACTGATTGCTTCTGCCTGTGTACCCTTTCCGGCACCCGGAGCTCCAAGTAATATTAAGTTCATATTCATGACCATACTGCCATATCAGCAGTATGCCTCCTTCCGCGATGTTTTTTGAGGTTTTGCGTCAGCAAAATTTCAGACATTGTCTGAAAAGCATAAAACTCGCAGTTTGAAAAAATTATTCTCAAACTTTTCCTCGTGACAGTGTTTTGGATTTACTCTAAAAATCCTTTATGGTGACGCATCATCAACTGAGATTCGAGTGTTCTTGTTGTTTCAAGCACAACGCTGACGATAATCAGAATTGATGTACCGCCCATTGAAATCTGCATCGATGGGATAGCTAAGTTTGTCAGTATCGGGAATATTGCAATGATACCGAGGAAGATAGCTCCGATAAGTGTGATCTTTGAGAGAACTCTCTGGATAAAATCACTTGTCGGTTTACCCGGTCTGATGCCCGGAATGCCTCCGTTGTTCTGACGAAGATTATTTGCAATTTCAATCGGATTGTACTGCATTGATACATAGAAGTAGTTAAAAGCAATGATAAGCAGGAAGTAAATTACTGCATACCATATTGTGTTGTAGTTAAAGATACTGAGGAATCCAACATAGAATTTCTCCCAGAATGTCTCAGGAACTGCTTTCGGCTCGATGAACATTGACAATGTCTGAGGTATTGCAAGTATTGACATTGCAAAGATGATAGGCATAACGCCGCTCATTGCTACCTTAACAGGAATATGTGTGTTCTGTCCGCCGTACTGCTTACGTCCTACAACTCTTTTTGCGTACTGTATCGGGATACGTCTCTCGGATTCATTCATAAATACGATGAAGCCGATCATTACAACGAATACTATAAGAATAACAGGTACTACAAGAATCATCTTTGTATCTGTCTTTACAAGCTCGAACATTTTAAGAACCGCAGACGGTCCTCTTGCTACGATACCTGCAAAAAGTATGATTGAAATACCATTTCCGATACCTTTTTCGTTTACCTGATTGCCAAGCCATACGATAAGGGATGAACCTGCTACGAATGCCACGATAATTACTATCGCAGTAAATATTCCAGGGAATCCTTCTGTGTACTGAACTGCTCCACGATTTCTCTGAAGCATGTAGTATGCATATGACATGACAAGTGCGATTACCATTGATACAACGCTTGTTATCTTCTGAAGTTTTTTCCTTCCCTCTTCGCCTTCCTTCTGAAGACGTTCAAGAGGAGGGAGAGCATATGTCAGAAGCTGAACAATGATTGACGCGTTGATATACGGTTGAATTGACAATGCAAATAATGTTCCTTTTGAAAGAGCGCCGCCGGAGAGAATATCAAGATAGTTCAGGAAATTTCCTCCTGTGCTGCCATTCAGTTCAGCAGCAAGTACTGACGCATCCAGAAACGGAACCGTAATAGCACATCCGATACGGAATATGAGGATAATTAGTAATGTGTAGAGAATCTTTTTTCGAACTTCTACTACCTTCCAAGCATTTCTGAAGGTCTGGAACACATTACATCACCTCTGCCTTCCCGCCTGCCTTTTCAATTTTATCCTTTGCTGTTTGTGAGAAAGCTGCTGCCTTAACTGTAAGGTTCTTTGTAAGTTCACCGTTTCCAAGGATCTTAACTCCGTCAAGTTCCTTCTTGATGATACCTGCTGCCATAAGAAGCTCTGTATCAACAACGGTTCCTTCCTTGAATACTTCAAGTGCAGAAACATTAACTTCTGCATACTTTGTAGCAAATAATAAATTGTTGAAACCTCTCTTTGGAATTCTTCTTGCGAGAGGCATCTGGCCGCCTTCAAATCCGAGTCTTACTCCGCCACCTGAACGTGCTTTCTGACCCTTATGACCCTTGCCGGCTGTTTTTCCCTGTCCTGAGCCCTGTCCACGGCCAATTCTCTTGACTTCTCTGGTTGAGCCTTCAGCAGGTGATAATTCATGAATCTTCATAATTTTCGCACCTCCTTGCAATTATGCTTCAGTAACCTCTACGAGGTGGGATATCTTTCTGACTTTGCCCTTTGTAGCCTCGTTATCAGGCTGTGTTGTAACATCGCTGATTTTACGAAGGCCAAGAGAATGAGCAGTAGCAATCTGATCTTTCTTACAGCTGTTAAGACTCTTTACGAGCTTTACTTTAAGTGCCATGCGAGCATCCTCCTTATCCTAAAATTTCTTTTACTGACTTGCCTCTTATTGCAGCAACTTCCTTAGCGCTGCGGCAGTTAGCAAGACCGTTAATTGTTGCTCTTACTACATTGCAAACATTGTTTGAACGAAGTGACTTTGTTCTGATGTCCTTGATTCCAGCAATTTCAATTACGCAACGTACCGGACCGCCTGCGATAACACCTGTACCAGGTGCAGCTGGCTTCATGAGAACACGGCCTGCGCCGAACTCACCTACTATTTCGTGAGGAATTGTTGATCCTCTGAGAGAAACCTTAATTAAATTCTTCTTTGCATCTTCGATACCCTTACGGATAGCATCAGGAACTTCTCCTGACTTTCCGAGACCGAAACCAACGATTCCGTTGCCGTCGCCTACTACTACGAGAGCAGCAAACTTGAAGATACGTCCACCTTTAACAGTCTTTGATACTCTGTTAATTGCAACTACCTTTTCAGTCAGTTCGAGATTTGAAGCATCTATCTTAGCATTTGCCAAAAGTATTACCTCCTTGTTAATTGATAGAGTGGATTAGAAGTTTAATCCGCCTTTTCTAGCTCCGTCAGCAAGACTTGCTACTCTTCCGTGATACAGGAAACCTGCACGGTCAAATACTACGTCTGCGATACCCTTTTCTGCAGCCTTCTTAGCGATTAATTCGCCAACCTTGAAAGCGCCGTCCTTGTTGCCGCCGTTAGCATCGAAATCCTTATCCATTGATGATGCTGCTGCGAGTGTAACACCTGCAACATCGTCTATAAGCTGAGCATAAATGTGCTTTGTGCTGCGGAAAACGCTGAGTCTTGGGCATGCTGCTGTTCCGCTGATCTTTGCACGAACTCTCTTTTGTCTCTTCATTCTTGCAGCACTTCTGTTGAACTGCTTTATCATATTATTTTCACTCCTTTTTTAACTGGAGAATAGTAGCCTTTTCAGCTGTCCCATTCTCTTACGTATCAGGATATCCTACCGGACCGAGGTTTTATGCACACAGCCCTGTAATGTAATAATGGACCTTTTCAGATTCACTCTTACTTCTTGCCCTTACCTGCTTTACCTTCCTTACGGATGATACGTTCACCAACATAATGAATTCCCTTGCCCTTATATGGCTCTGGTCTTCTCTTTTCACGGATTTCTGCTGCAAACTGGCCTACTGCCTGCTTGTCGATACCGCGAACAATTATGCTGTTAGCACTTGCAACTTCAATTGTTATTTCATCTGTTTCAGGAATGATTACCTGATGTGAATAACCGAGGTTCATAACAAGATTCTTACCCTGCTTAGCAACACGGTAACCAACACCTTCAACTTCAAGTGCCTTTGAAAATCCTGTTGTAACGCCTTCAACCATGTTCTGGATAAGTGTTCTTGTGAGACCATGAAGTGACTTGTATATCTTATCCTCTGAAGGACGATCAACATTTATTTCATTGCCCTCAAGCTTGATTATCATATCATGATTGAATGTCTTTGTTAATGAGCCCTTTGGTCCCTTTACTGTAACAGTAGCGCCGTCGATTTTTACTTCAACGCCTGCAGGAACACTAATTGGCTTTCTACCTATTCTTGACATTTATGTGTTCCCCCTTACCATACGAATGCAAGGATTTCGCCGCCAACATTTAATTCTCTAGCCTTCTTGTCTGTCATGACTCCCTTTGATGTGGAGACAATGGCAATTCCGAGACCCTTCATTACCTTTGGCATATCCTCACAGCTCTTATAAATTCTAAGACCTGGCTTTGATACTCTGCGAAGTCCTGTGATAACCTGTGATTTGTTTTCACCGTACTTCAGTGTTATTCTGATTATACCCTGCTTTCCGTCTTCAATGAGCTGATAGCTCTTTACATAACCCTCATCAACAAGGATCTGTGTAATAGCCTTTTTCATGTTTGAAGCAGGAACGTCAACTGTTGCGTGCTTAGCAGTATTCGCATTACGAATTCTTGTAAGAATATCAGCAATTGTATCAGTAATTTGCATACCTTTGTTAACCTCCTTATAAATGATTGAGAACCGGGTGTTCTCGCCTGCTGTTTACCAGCTTGCCTTTTTAACTCCAGGAATCTTACCCTGATGTGCAAGCTCTCTAAAACAGATACGGCATATACCGAACTTTCTTAAATATGCGTGTGGTCTGCCGCAAATTTTACATCTGTTGTATGATCTAGTGGAAAACTTAGGAGTTCTCTGCTGTTTAAGCTTCATTGACAATTTTGCCATGTTTAGTTATCCCTCCCGAAAATTTACTTTGCGAAAGGAGCGCCCATTAGCTCGAGCAGTTCCTTTGCTTCCTCATCTGTGTTTGCAGTTGTGATAATGTTTATATCCATACCACGAACCTTATCGATCTTATCAAATTCGATTTCAGGGAAGATAAGCTGTTCCTTGATACCTGTTGAGTAGTTTCCTCTTCCATCGAATGAGTTACCGTTGATGCCTCTAAAGTCACGTACACGTGGGAAAGCTACATTGAAAAGTCTGTCGAGGAATTCGTACATCTTTTCACTTCTGAGTGTAACCTTAACACCGATTGCCTGACCTTCACGTACTTTAAAGTTTGCAATTGACTTCTTTGCACGACATACTACAGGCTTCTGACCTGTGATAAGTGCAAGATCGTTCATGATTGCGTCAATTACCTTTGAATTTTCCTTTGCTTCTCCGGCACCGACATTGATTACTACCTTGTCGATCTTCGGAATCTGCATAACACTCTTGTAGCCAAACTTCTTCATTAAAGCAGGAGCTACTGTGCTGACATAGAGTTCTTTCATATTAGTTGCCATATCATATAACTCCTTTCTTTAAAATGTCTTGCCGCATTCTGCGTTTTTACATACTCTTACCTTGCTGCCATCTGCTTCAATCTTGTGACCTACTCTTGTAGGCTTTCCGCAGTGTGGGCATACAACCTGAACCTTTGAAACGTACATTGGAGCTTCGCATTTTACAATGCCGCCCTGCTGTCCCATCTGGCGAGGTTTAACGTGCTTAGTAACATAGTTGATACCTTCAACTATTACTTTGCCTTCCTTAGGTGAAACTTCAAGTACCTTACCGGTCTTGCGAACCTTCTTGTCGCCGTCCTTTGTGTACTTGTCTTCAGTCTTACCTGCAAGAACAACTACAGTGTCGCCCTTTTTAACATGTAATGTATTCATCTGTACGACACCTCCTATTATAGTACTTCAGGAGCAAGAGAAAGAATCTTCAAATAATCCTTATCTCTGAGCTCTCTAGCTACTGGTCCAAAAATACGTGTTCCTCTTGGGTTCTTATCTTCCTTGACAATAACTGCTGCGTTTTCATCAAATCTGATATATGTTCCGTCCTCACGGCGAACACCCTTAGCTGAACGTACTATTACTGCCTTTACTACGTCACCCTTTTTAACAACGCCGCCTGGTGTTGCTTTTTTAACGGAAGCAACAACTACATCTCCGATATTTGCATATCTTCTGCGTGTTCCACCAAGTACTCTGATACACATAAGCTCCTTGGCACCTGTATTGTCAGCGACTTTCAAATAAGTCTGCATCTGTATCACAGCGCATTACTCCTTCCCGACTGAAGTCACAGGTCAGAGGTCACAGTGACCTCCAACTTTATGCTTCTTAAACTTTATTATTGCCGCTATGCCTTAACAACGCACCCGTGCGTCTCATGCATCTGCGCGGTTACTTTATGCTGAATTACTTAGCCTTCTCGATAACCTCAACAAGACGCCATCTCTTATCCTTTGAAAGCGGACGTGTCTCCATGATTTCAACGCGGTCACCGATGTTGCATGTGTTGTTTTCATCGTGAGCCTTAAGCTTGATAGTTCTCTTGATGATCTTCTTGTAAAGCGGATGTTTTACGTTGTCTTCGATTGCAACAACAATAGTCTTATCCATTTTATTTGAAACTACATTGCCGATTCTTGATTTTCTAAGATTTCTTTCAGCCATTTTTATGACCTCCCTTCACTTACTGCTGAGCTACGGAACGCTCACGCATAACAGTCTTAATGCGGGCAATATCCTTTTTAACTGCCTTTAAACGTGTAGGGTTATCAAGCTGATTCACAGCGAGCTGAAAACGAAGAGCAAACAGCTCTTTCTTTAAATCAGTAAGCTTTGTGTTCAGCTCAAGGCTGGTCATATCTCTTACTTCTGAAGACTTCATTATTCGCTCGCCTCCTCTTCTTCACGTTTTACGAACTTACATCTTATAGGAAGCTTGTGCATAGCAAGACGCATAGCTTCTCTTGCGATTTCCTCTGTAACGCCGGCAATTTCAAATAATACTCTGCCTGGCTTTACAACTGCTACCCAGTACTCAGGAGCACCCTTACCGGAACCCATTCGAACTTCGGCAGGCTTCTTTGTTACTGGCTTGTCTGGGAATATCTTTATCCATACCTGACCGCCACGCTTGATGTAACGTGTCATTGCGATACGAGCTGATTCTATCTGATTGGAAGTAATCCATGCTGGTTCAAGTGCCTGAAGACCGTACTCACCATTAGAAACCTTGTTACCTCTGAGTGCCTTACCAGTCATTCTTCCTCTATGGACTCTTCTGTATTTAACTCTTTTTGGAAGCAGCATTAGTTGTTACCTCCTTCTCTTCTATCTGTGCGAGGTCTGAAACCGCCCTCACGACGCTGGCCGTAATTGTTATTGTTTCTTCTGTCATCACGAGCCTTTGGCTGGCGTGGCTTTCTTTCAGGCTTTTCCATTACTCTTGCCTTAGCTGCAGCTACATCACCCTTGAGGATTTCTCCCTTGTAGATCCATACCTTAACGCCGAGACGTCCGTATGTTGTTGCAGCTTCTGCTGTTCCGTAATCAATATCTGCACGGATTGTCTGGAGTGGAATAGTACCTTCATGATAGCTTTCAGCTCTGGCAATTTCAGCTCCGCCGAGACGTCCTGAAACTCTTGTCTTGATACCCTTTGCACCAAGCTTCATTGCTCTGCCGATTGACTGCTTCATTGCTCTTCTGAATGATACTCTGTTTTCAAGCTGTGATGCAATGCTTTCAGCTACGAGCTGTGCATCAAGATCAGGTGTCTTAACTTCAACTATGTTGATGTTTACTGACTTACCAATCATCTTTTCAACAGCTGAACGAAGCTTTTCTATATTTTCTCCGCCTCTGCCTATTACAATACCAGGCTTTGCGCAGTGAACATGAATTCTTACTTTGTCTGCAAATCTTTCGATTTCGATACGAGGAACTCCTGCTGCATACAGGCTCTTCTTAATGTAGTTACGAACGTTGTAGTCCTCAACCAAAGTATCGCCGAAAGCTGCTTTGTTTGCAAACCAGCGGGAATCCCAATCTTTGATTACACCAACACGAAGTCCGTGTGGATTTACTTTCTGTCCCATAGTTTACCTCCTCTTTCGACTTATTCTTTTTCCTTTACTGCGAGAGTAACATGTGATGTTCTCTTGAGTATACGGAATGCTCTGCCCTGTGCTCTAGGCATAATTCTCTTCATTATCGGACCCGGGCAAACAAAACACTCTGATACGAAAAGATTGTCTTTATCCATACCAAAATTGTGTTCAGCGTTTGCAATCGCGGACTTCAGAAGCTTCTCCAGGTATTCACAGGCAGATTTAGGTGTATGCTTTAAAATCGCCATAGCAGTTTCAACGTCTTTTCCTCTTATGAGGTCGAGAACGATCTGAACCTTTCTTGGTGCTATGCGAGCATTTTTAAGATATGCTCTTGCTTCCATCTTAAATTCTCCTCTCTACCTTATTTCTTACCGTTATTGGATACTTTTGAGCCTGCGTGACCCTTAAATGTTCTTGTCGGCGCAAATTCACCGAGCTTGTGTCCTACCATATCCTCTGTTACATATACAGGGACATGCTTTCTGCCGTCATGAACAGCAAATGTATGACCTACGAAATCAGGGAATATTGTTGAAGATCTGCTCCATGTCTTGAGCACCTTCTTTTCGCCTGCTTCGTTCATAGATTCTACTCTCTTTAAAAGGACTTCCTGTACATAAGGTCCCTTTTTGATACTTCTGCTCATTGGTTTTCCTCCCCTCCTGATCAGTCAGAGGCAAGATGGAAGGGAACTTATCCCTTTCATTCCTCTTTACGATTCCTATGAGTAAACTCAAGACAAGTATTAAGTTCTCAACAAGTGTTGAATTCCCTAAACATGTATTGAGTTGTAAATTTTACTTTTCAGACTGCTGTCTGAAATTCTGCAACCCGCAAAACACAGTTAAGCAAAATTACAATAAAATTACTTGCTTCCTCTTCTCTTAACGATGAACTTGTCAGTACGGTTATGCTGCTTTCTTGTCTTGTAACCGAGTGCTGGCTTGCCCCAAGGTGTAACAGGTCCCGGACGTCCGACTGGTGATTTACCTTCACCGCCTCCGTGTGGGTGGTCGCAAGGGTTCATTACAGAACCACGAACTGTTGGTCTGTAACCAAGGTGACGTGTCTTACCAGCCTTACCGAGGCTTACGTTTTCATGGTCAATGTTTGAAACCTGACCGATTGAAGCCTTACAGTTGATTGCAATTTTTCTCATTTCACCTGAAGGAAGTCTTACAAGTGCGTAAGATTCTTCTTTACCCATAAGCTGAGCCATATTTCCAGCTGAACGAACGAGCTGTGCGCCCTTACCAGGATAAAGCTCAATGTTATGAATAAATGTACCTACTGGGATGTTTGCAAGCTCAAGTGAGTTACCTGGCTTGATATCTGCATCTGCACCAGCACGAACTACGTCGCCTACTGCAAGACCGTTAGGAGCGATAATATATCTCTTCTCGCCGTCTTCATACTGAACGAGAGCGATAAATGCGCTTCTGTTTGGATCATATTCAAGAGTAAGAACTGTAGCATTCATGCCAACCTTATCTCTCTTGAAATCAATGATTCTATATTTTCTTCTGTTTCCGCCGCCTCTGTGACGAACAGTGATTCTACCGTAGCTGTTTCTGCCAGCATTTTTCTTAACTGGTGCAAGCAGGCTCTTTTCAGGAGCTACCTTTGACAGTCCGCTGTAGTCAGTAACAGTCATCTGACGTCTTGAAGCTGTCGTTGGTTTATAAGCCTTAATAGCCATGTGATTCATCTCCTTTTTTACTTTTTGCCCATATGGGCTGCGATGTTTTGCGGAAATCTCTTTCCATACTTACTCCCGTTCATACAGTGGCATATCCTGCGACTGTATATTCGGTAAAGGAGTAAATGCCATCAGGCATTACATCATGCCATCGAAGAATTCGATAGTCTTAGAACCTTCTGCAAGAGTTATTATTGCCTTCTTCCAGTCAGGTGTATATCCGCTGTTCATTCCCATTCTCTTTGAACGGCCACGAACGTGCATTGTGTTTACCTTTGCAACCTTAACTCCGAAAAGTTCTTCAGCTGCCTTTGCAATTTCGATCTTGTTAGCGCATTTAGCTACCTTAAAGGTGTACTTACTGCCCTGGAGACCTTCCATGCTCTTTTCAGTAATGATAGGCTTTAAAATGATATCCTGTGCCAGCATTATGCGTACACCTCCTCAATTTTAGCTACTGCATCCTTAACAACGATGAACTTGTCATAGTTAAGAATATCGTATACATTAATTGTGTTAACAAGTGCAGTCTTTACGCCAGGAATGTTTGCTGCGCTCTTGATAACCATGCTGTCAGCTTCAGGCATTACGATAAGAGCCTTCTGACCCTCTACGGATACAGCCTTGAGCATATTTACGATCGTCTTTGTCTTGAATTCCTCGAGCTTGATTGTATCAAGAACAATCATGTTGTTGTCGAGAACCTTTGCGGACAAAGCAGATTTCATAGCAAGTCTCTTGACTTTCTTGTTTACTGTGAAACGGTAGCTTCTTGGCTTAGGGCCGAGAGCGATACCGCCGTGTCTCCACTGTGGTGCACGGATTGAGCCCTGTCTTGCGTGGCCTGTGCCCTTCTGTCTCCAAGGCTTTCTTCCACCGCCTGCAACCTCTGTTCTTGTAAGAGTGGACTGTGTTCCCTGTCTCTGATTAGCGAGATAGTTCACAACCATTGTGTGCATTGCAGCCTCATTTGGAGTTATACCGAAAATAGCTTCTGACAGCTCAATGTTGGAAACCTCTTTACCTGTCATATCCAGAACTTTAATACTAGGCATTTCTGCTTCCTCCTTCCATTAAGCCTTCTTAACGCAGTCAACGATTGTTACTATGCCGTTCTTTGGTCCCGGAATAGCACCCCTGATTGCGATAAGATTGTTTTCTGCATCTATCTTGACGATTTCAAGATTCTGAACAGTTGTCTTTTCAGCACCCATGTGACCTGGAAGAGCCTTGCCCTTGAAGATACGTGAAGGTGATGAACATGCACCCATTGAACCGGCATGTCTGTGAACAGGTCCGGAACCGTGAGTTTCCTTAATTCTTGAGTTGTTGTTTCTCTTGATTGTACCCTGGAATCCCTTACCCTTTGAAGTGCCGCTTACATCAATGATGTCGCCTACTTCAAATGTATCAGCCTTTACAATATCGCCTACGTTTACTGCGTCTGCGTTTTCAAGTCTGAATTCCTTGAGTGTTCTCTTGATTGCAACTTCAGCTTTTGCAAAATGACCCTTTACAGGCTTGTTTGCAAGCTTTTCACGAAGATCGCCAAATCCGAACTGTACTGCATTGTAGCCATCGTTTTCAATTGTCTTCTTCTGAACTACAACACATGGGCCGGCTTCAACGACTGTTACAGGAATTACTTTTCCTGCTTCATCGAAAATCTGTGTCATACCGATTTTCTTACCGATGATTGCCTTTGTCATATTTTTTCCTCCTTTGGTTATTGGTTGCGTTTCCGCAACATGACCTGCAGTCGACTAATCTTTCGGAAATCTTACTTAATTTCCATTACGATGTCAACGCCTGCAGGAAGTTCAAGACCCTGCAATGCTTCAGTAGTCTTTGCAGTTGGTCTGATAACGTCAATAAGTCTCTTATGAGTTCTCATTTCAAACTGCTCACGGCTATCCTTATACTTATGAACAGCACGGAGAATTGTAACAATTTCCTTATCTGTCGGAAGTGGGATAGGACCTGATACTCTGGCACCGCTGCGCTTTGCTGCTTCAACAATCTTTACAGCTGCTGAATCAACTACAGCATGGTCGAAACCTTTGATTTTGATTCTGATTTTTTCATTGACTGCCACTTAAAATCGCCTCCTATGGTGTTTTTGTTTTGGGGACGAGTTTGCAAAAGTTATTACACGCTGCCGTGTGTATCGCATGCCGTTTATAAGAAAAGCCTTAAAAACACAGGGTTTTCAAGGCTAGCTAATTATAACACACAAAACTTACCTGCCGGCATATGTATTCCATTGCCAACGGTTTAAGCACAAACAGTGTTCACTATTACAGCCGCCCGGTTTTAAAATCGGACATACTCCACGAAAATTACCGGACATACCGTCCGCAACCTTTCGCTTCAACGCATATCAATTGCAGTCACGCAAGATATATTTTAACACACAAAATACCTGTTTTCAAGGTTTTTTTAAAATTTTATCATTTTTAGGCATAGAAATATTTGTGGCTTTTAAGTCAGTTTATGTTCATTTTAAACAAAAAGTAAAATACCGCTCTTTATAATAGTATAGTGAGGTATTTTCATAACACAATAATAGGTTTTACTGGTTTTCAAACGGATTTTCAATTGAAACAACTTGATTTACATCCTTGAATTCAAGTCGGGTATTCATACTGATTTCTTTGTATTCAGATACAGACTTATTATCCTGAAGCATATACATGAAACTGCCGTCTTTTTTATAATAGAAAGTTGTTGTGATTGATTTTATGTTTGCACCCGTTTTTTCACTGACCTTGTCAGCATTATAGGTATACATATATGTTGTGGGACCATCAGCTCTTTCATTGGCTACATGCATCTGTATAAACCCGTTCATATAGAAAATGACGTTTCCTGTAGCAAAGATATGCCTTGAAGTTTTAGTATAAGCAGGGAAGTTGACAGAATCATTCATTTTCTGAGCCGTATCCTCGCCGTAATCCTTGACCCATGTATCAGTTCCGTTGCTGTAAGTTATTTTCTCCTGCCCATCGGCATTGAACTGACGGTAAAGGTAAACCATCTTATCTCCGTCAAAGGTATATCTGAAACTCTGGACAGGGGAGCCTGTCTCCTCATTTGTGAAAACGACCTCTGCACTGCTATATGCATTTACATCGGAAATGGTTTTCTCGACCTTGTCCACACCTGCAAGGTTCTGCTTTTTAAGCGAACAGCCTGTCAGAACAGCAAGTGCTGATACTATTATAAATGTTATCAGAATTACTTTTTTCATTTTATGACCATACCTTTCTGAGTGTTTGCTAGTCAAGAGTTTTATAAAGGTCTGCATGGGTGTATTACCACTGCAGACCTCTAAAATGTGTCTTAGAATTGTCTTTCTTATTTACTTGCATTTTTCTTTTGCTTATTATAGTCAATCCAGAAAGTAAGCATCGGAACAAGCAAAACTATTGAAACCATACCAAACACAATAGAAACAATAAACAATGGTGAACCACCTTTTATATCGCTTGCTTCTTCATATAGCGTTCCATCCGACAGATATGCTGTTAGCTGTTGACCAACTGAATACGTGTATAACTCTGTAACCCCGTTAAGTTTATACTGCTTGCCTTTATAGTCTACTATTAATTCGGTGTGTGATATCTTTCCATATGTCTGCTCCCCGGAAATAACTCTTACCTGAACTTCCTGGTATTCAAAACTAGATTTTCCCAATAAAACTCTCGTGCCAATGCAGATTAAAACTGCAAATGCAAATAGAAATGTGAAAATAAATGCAAATTTCTTCTTATTCATAACGTCACTTCCTGAAAAGCAATTGCATTTAATGAGAACTATTAATATGCTTTGCCCCAATATACCATATACTTTGCAGGCTTACCACAGCATACACACTTGTCGGATAGGTGTTCCTGTTCAAGAGGGATACAGCGTGAACCTACGCCTGTCTTTTCCTTGACTTCATCTTCGCAGGCTTCTTCGCCGCACCACATAGCCTTTACAAAACCGTCGCCCTTTTCTTCAAGAGCCTTCGTGATTTCATCCATAGTAAGACATGAATATGTGCGGTTTTCTCTGTTTTCAAGAGCCTTTTTGTAAAGTCCGTCATGAACTTCGCCGAGCTTCTGTGCAACAGCCTTTGAAATATCTTCAAGCTTAACGATTGTCTTTTCTCTGTTATGACGTGTAACAATAACGCACTGTCCAGCTTCAATATCCTTCGGGCCGATTTCAACTCTTACTGGAACGCCCTTCATTTCATATTCAGCAAACTTCCATCCAGCACTATTTTCACTGTCATCAAGCTTTACTCTGAAATTCTTTTCAAGCTCTGCCTTGAGTTCTGCACACTTATCAAGTACGCCTTCCTTATGCTGTGCAATAGGGAGGATTACAACCTGAATTGGCGCAACTGCAGGCGGGAGAACAAGCCCGTTGTCATCACCGTGTGTCATTATAATGGCACCGATAAGACGGGTTGTAACACCCCATGAAGTCTGGTGAGGATATACCTTCTTGTTTTCCTTGTCTGTGTACATAATATCAAAAGCCTTTGCAAAGCCATCGCCGAAGTAATGTGATGTACCTGCCTGAAGAGCCTTTCCGTCATGCATAAGCGCTTCAATTGCATAAGTAGCTTCTGCACCTGCAAACTTGTCGCTTTCTGTTTTTCTGCCCTTGATTACAGGCATAGCAAGGTAATCTTCACAGAACTTTGCATAAACGTTCAGCATACGCTCTGTTTCTATAACAGCTTCATCCGCTGTGGCGTGTATAGTATGACCTTCCTGCCATAAGAATTCTCTTGAACGGAGGAAAGGACGTGTTGTCTTTTCCCATCTAACAACAGAAACCCACTGATTATAAAGCTTTGGCAGGTCACGGTATGAATGTACTATATTAGCATAGTGTTCGCAGAAAAGTGTTTCAGATGTCGGACGAACGCAGAGTCTGTCCTCAAGCTTTTCATTTCCGCCGTGTGTAACCCATGCAACTTCAGGAGCAAAGCCTTCAACATGGTCCTTTTCCTTCTGAAGCAGACTTTCAGGGATGAACATAGGCATGCATACATTTTCATGCCCAGTTGCCTTGAAAAGCCCGTCAAGAATATGCTGGATATTTTCCCAGATAGCATATCCATAAGGACGTATTACCATACAGCCCTTTACAGAAGTATATTCAATAAGCTCTGCTTTCTTAACAATATCGGTATACCATTGTGCAAAATCCTCATCCATTGATGTGATGGCATCAACCATCTTTTTATTATCCTTAGCCATAATAATCTCCAACCCTTTCTGATGTTTGTTCTGGTTTTGCAAATCAAACATCTGCGTAAAAAGCTTTTTACGCCAGAACTATTTCTTTAAATCTATATTTGTATTATCATCAGCCTCTTGCGTTTCATCCTCATCGGATGGTTTACTGCCGAAGCCCTCATAGATATCTTGAACAGTATATTCGTTCCCGTCCTTATCCTTTACCCTTGCGGGGCTGGTATTCTTATTGGGGTCAGCCTTTCCGAGAAGCTTGTCCACAATCTTTGCGGCTTTGGGTGTGAGAACAGCAAGAACAAAAATCAGCAGGAGTATTCCTACCATTGCAAAGAAAAATTTCGTCATCAGCGAAACCGTATCCCAGTTAGTTTCAAAAGCAAAATTCAACACAGCCGCTCCTTTCAATTATTTCTATGCCATATTTTCACAATAACGGCAAACATACTATTATTATATCACAGAGATATTTTATTTTCAATAATTTTTTATAATTAGAAACATCAAGCAGGATTTTTCAGAATAGTGTTGACTTTTTACATAATTATGGCGTAAAATTATATCGACATAATTATTTAGAGATAGAAGAATGGAGATTATTATGGTAAACTCATTTGCTAAAAATATTATTCTTTCAATTATAATGTCTGTATGTACTTCGTTGACAGGCGGACTTAACTTTTTATTTACCCTTATGGGTTGTCTTGATTCAATACCTGCATTTTTATTTACACTTCTTTTTGTTCTTGTTTCAGTAATATTCTTTATAAAAGCTGATCTTATCTTTTCAATTCCGCTTGTAATTTACTGGATGCTAGTGATTGCATGCGGAATCTACTATACATTATGTGAATTTGCTATAATTAAATATGGAGATGGTATTGCAGATCTTTTAATATCTGCTCCTGTCGGGGGATTAGGTGTATTTCCGAGTTTTGGCATATCTCAGATTATTTTAGCTGTACTTATGTTAGCAATTCCGGTTGTAAAATTTGTTATGTTCCTAAAAGAAAGAAGAATGTCACAGGCAGCAGTTCTTTGAGTTAATATATTAAAACAGCTCACATTCCATTAAGAAATGTGAGCTGTCTTTATTTCTTCCAGAGTGATGCTCCTACTTTACCCATTATCTTCACGCAGGCTTTTCTTGAAAAGATTTGCGACATAACATTCTGCAGCTTACAAAACGTTCCGTCTGTATATATAATAATATAAATTTTCATTTACAACTCGTTTGCTTTGTGATATTATTTTATAAAATAGAAGGGAACAGATAATAAAATGATTTTCAAAGGTTTTAAATTTGGTATGCTTCTTCAGCTTGCCGTAGGACCTATGTGCCTGCTTGTTTTTAACACATCAGCATCTGGGGGGCTTGTTCAAGGACTAACTCTTACTGCCGCCATAACTCTGGTGGATCTTATATACATAGCACTTTCGGGGCTTGGCGCTGCCGCTGTTATCAGCAGAAAAAAAGTAAAAACAGCCGTAAAGATTTTCGGAGCGGCTGTGCTTGTGTTGTTCGGCGCAGACATGATTGCAGGTGCTTTGGGGCATCCTCTACTTCCGCAGATTTCACTTTTTTCTGATGTCAATCCACAGAGCATTTTCCTCAAGGGATTCCTGCTCACAGCTTCAAATCCGCTTACAATAATATTCTGGAGCGGTGTCTTTTCAACGCAGGTTGCAGAAAACAACTACAACAAAAAGCAGTTGTGCGGTTTTGGTGCAGGCTGTGTTCTTTCAACGCTTTTGTTTCAGTCTTGTGTAGCAGTTCTCGGTACAGCAATAAGCGACTTCGTTCCACAGCTTATAATGAATATACTGAATGCTATTGTCGGTGCCGTAATCATTTTCTTTGGTATCAGACTTCTTTTAAAGCGTGAAAAGATTAACTCTGAAAAAGAGTAGATTTATTATAATAGTATACCCTGAGATTTCTCTCAGGGTATTTTTTAATTCAAGCAAATCTCAAAAGGAATTGTCGGGATTCCCATTTCATTCGGAACATCATTTTCAAATGCCCATCCTGACAGTCTGACTGGTTTCAACAGAATAAAATCGGCATTTCTTCCGCCAAATTCAATTCCCTCATCAAAAGCACCAGCAAATTTCTCGCTATATGCTGCACGCAGGTTTTCATTTTCAGGAAGCATTGTTGCACCACAAAATTCTGCTGTTGCTTCCGCAAAAAAGTTTCCTGCGGATATACAGCAATTAGGATTAGCTTTCATCTGCTTATATTTCATAGAACTTGGAGCTGTAAAAATCAATATTTTTCCCTCAAAGTATACAGGGCTAACAACACGCATGGTCAGGCTGTTGCTGTCACCTGTTGCAAGGATTACTGACATTTCCTTTTTTATTACCTCGTAAAACTGTTCAATCTTGTCCATTATAATATGTCCTCTCAATTAGTTTATAGACTATAGTACCTTCTCCATATATCCGGAGGTAAACGGAAAGAAATCAAATTTCTTAGTTCCGACATGAACAAAGCCAAATGATTCATACCATGCCCTTATAACCTTATTTTCTTCTACAATTCCTATTATCATTTTTACACAGTTCTTTTCCCTTGCAGTTTCAAAAGCATTATTCAGAAGTTTCTCGCCTATACCCTTATGTCTGTATTCAGGATCAACACAGAGATTATTTAATTCACATACGTTGTTTTCAAGCAAAGCCAAAGAATAGTACCCAACTACATTACCATCTTCAAAGTAAGCAAACATCGGCCTATGTTCAGTGTTGAAATGCCATTCCAACCTTTCCTGTGTTGTGGCAAAAGCAGTAAATCTCGGGGCGTTTTCAACGGTAACACCAAACTCATCTGCTACTGTAAGAAAGCTTTTTCTTATCAGCTTCACACACTCCGAAATATCGCTTTTTTCGATTTCCCTTATCATAAAAATCTGTCACCTTCATACTTTTGTTCTGACTCTCAGCTTTTTAATCCGTTCCCTGTAAAAATCCATCTTGTCATCTAGGTTTTTTGCATACCCATTCCAGCGGGCGCATTGCTCGTCAACATATTTCTTATGTATTTTCAACATTTCAAGTCGTTCTTCCATTGTGCTGTCACCCTCATAACGCAGGTCGGAATATCTCTGGATATCCTTTAACATCATTCCCGTATTCTTGAGCTTCTGTATAAACTGAACCCATGTAATATCCGCTTCGGAGTAATTCCTGCGGTTATTTTTATCTCTTGCTATACGGATAAGTCCTTTTTTTTCATAGTACCTGAGTGTGCTTTCCACTATTCCTGTTACTGATGAAAATTGTCCGATAGTCAAAATCTCTCCCCCTAAAAATATTTTTTAAAACCACTTGACTTAAACCTTAGTTTAAGTATTATACTTTATCTTGATAAATAAATTTATATATTTTTCTGCATTATATCATAATATCAGCAGAAAAACAATTACTTTGGCTAAAATATACCATAAATCAGAAAGGATGTAATCATATGAAAAGAAAGTCTTTGTACAAATTTTTAGCTGCTGCATTTTTAAGCGGTACTATTCTTCTTCCTGGCTGTTCAGCAGGAGTTTCAAATTCATCTAACCTTACGGATGAAACTTCCCAAACCACCGCACCGACTACTTCCGAAGCTGTTGAAACTGTTTCTGAAACAACCGAGGAACCAGCTCAGATAAAAGAGGGAACATCTGTGCAAGCAAGAATTGATTCAGAGTGCATAGCAAAAAATAAGCTTGGAGACAGTTCAACACGATCCTTATATATTTATCTTCCACCGTCATACGACGAGGGAGAAAAAAACTATCCTGTTGTTTACTTCCTTCATGGCCTTGGTGACTCTTCAAGTGCGTTCATTCAGACTATCAAGGAAGGTCTTGACAAAAGCTTTAATGAGGGCAGCAAGGAATTTATCTTTGTTGTTCTTGACGGAAATATCATGTCGGGCGGCTCTTTCTATGTAAATTCTCCATCCACAGGCGACTGGGAGGATTTTGTGTCTGAAGAAGTTGTCGGCTATATGGATTCAAACTACAGAACTATTGCCGACAGGGAGTCAAGATGTATTTCCGGCTTTTCAATGGGCGGATACGGCGCAGTTAATGCGGCACTTAACCGCTCGGATGTATTCAGTTCACTTCTTGTTTTCTGCCCGGGAGTATATGCAGACGGAGATATAAAGTCCATGTGGGATTCATGGAATGGCTGGGAAGATGTTAAGTTATCATATGGTCAGGCATTTTCACCTAACGATGACCCTGATAAGAAATTCGGAAATATTCCTGAAATTTCGGGCACAGAAGAAGATAATGCTATCGTTGCCCAATGGGACAGCGGTTATGGAAACTGGGAGAAGAAAATAAAGGATTTTGCTCAAAACGGAACTCCGTTAAAGGGTATTCAGATAAATTACGGCTCACTTGATCCATTTTCATGGATTCCTGGCGGTTGTGAGTTCTTTTCAGAAAAGCTCAACGAAAATGGCATTGAAAACGAACTTGCTAAAATAAACATGGGACATATAGTTCCTCCTGACTGCATACCTGCATATTTTGTTCCTTTCTGCGAAGAAAATTTCAAATTTGAAGATTGATTTCTCCTATTATATTTCTATATACTGAAACCACCGCTCACTCCGTTTGGGGTGGGCGGTGGGTTTAATAGTCTAAAATTAAATAATTATATTTTTTTATTGTAATGTTATATGCTGTTAACATCAATAGTTCCTTGAAGTCTAATACTTATCTTATCTGTAAATCCAGTAATATTTTGAATAGATTCTATAACACTATTCAGGCAACTTATAGCCACATAGTAATTTCCAACATTTCTGTTCATAATAGAAATAGAAAGTGCTATATAATTCACAATTATATTATTATTTTCTAAAGAAATGTAGTCTTCTTTATCAAGTGTAAGTTCATTTTCTTTCAAGTCATTAGCACATGATAGTAAGTATATACTACTAGCAGCTATAATATTAAACATTTTATTAATTTTAAACTGTTCTGATTCTGAATATTTTGTTATATTTTCAAATGAATACTTATTTCCAATGCTTTTTAATATTTCTATAGCTTCTTTATTAGAAATTGTTTTAATTGACGGGTATTGTGTTGAAGCCTGGCACATGTATTGAATAGATAAATAATCTGATATTTGTAAATTCCAATTAAAATCATTATCATCTAGTCTTTCTGAATACCATAAGATACGTTGTACCAAAAACACAAGTTCTTTATATATTTTACTGAAATATTTTCTTCTAGCAGTAACCAGCTTTTGATTACTTTTCTTCTCTTCTTTATTACTAATATATAATGCTACAATAGCTGCTGCAACTCCACTTGATCCAATACTTGATAATATTGTAGTAACTGTACAATTGCATATTACATAAGGAAATATAAGTGACAGTGAACATATTATTGCTATTATGTGTATTGCATATGGTTTATCCCAAAAACTCTTTTCACTTTTTTTCATGTTTTACCTCCCAATATTATAATAATACACCACAATCTAGCAAAAATCAACATATGTAAAAATTCCTCAAAATAAATCTGCCCACCCCAAACGGAGTGAGCAGTTCTTTTTTTACCTTGCCGGCATAAACATACTTAAACTCTCCAATGAAAATCCCATAATAATGCTGACAATTACAAAAATAATTGCTAGTGCCAGCACACAGAAATATGACCTTGCAAAGTTACGTCTGTTTATGTTGCTATTGCTCAATGAACAAAATATCAGGCATATTAACCCTAATATCGGTATCGAAAACAAAATCATATACCCGAAATATGCCCATGGACTTAGCGGTCTGTACTGCTCTGGCAGTGATCTTTCCTGATCTGTCATATTAAAACCCCTTTTCTGAAAATAAATTAGTATATTAATTGTACTGCAAATTTTGGCTTTTGTAAACTATTATATGGGAAATATTTATTGTTATAGATATAATTAGCAGTAAATATGTAAGTTACTTGACAAAATATTAAACTGGCGTTATACTTTTTACACTAAACAACATATTATCTGGAGGGGATATCGTGGAGTTTTATGATGTTGTAAACAAGAGACATACAATCAGAGACTTTGAAAATGTTTCTATACCTGATGAAATAATTGAAAAAATCATTTCTGCCGGAATGAAAGCACCTACTAATGACCATATGAGAGATTGGCACTTTATTGTTATTAAGGACAAGGATGTTGTTTTCAAACTTATAAATAAGATTCCAAAGGAAATATCCAGTGATGAAATGGACGCTCTCTTACATGACTGGGATCTGAATGATCCTTGTCAGCAGAATTGTTATAAGGATGCTGTTCCTAAGCAATACAGAATGCTTTCCGACGCTTCCTGCGTAATAATTCCATTGTTCAAGCAAAAAACAGATATATTGCATCCTGATAATATCTCACATCTGAATGGATTTGCGTCTATATGGTGCTGTATTGAGAATATGTTTCTTGCCGCTACTGCCGAGGATTATGCCTGCACACTGCGTATTCCTTTGGGTGATGAAGATGAATGGGCAAGGGAAGTATTGAAATTTCCTGAAGATTATGTTATGCCTTGCTTTATCGCCATTGGCAAGCCAACTGAAAATGCTAAATATATCAAGCAAAAAGAATTCGTGTTAAGTGAAAGAATACATAAGAATATTTGGTGAAGGAATCAACCCGGGAAGAAATATTTCCTTGGGTTGTTTTCTTAATAGTAAAGGAGTATGAAAATGAAAGTATTGCTTTTTTGTGCAAAAGGCTTTGAAACAATGGAGTTCAGCGTTTTTGTCGATGTGATGGGATGGGCGAGGAATGACTATAATTATCCTGTGGAGGTTATGACCTGTGGTTTTACAAAAACAGTTTTAAGTACGTTCAATGTGCCTGTAACTGTTGATAAAACTATAGACGAGATATGTGCTGATGATTATGACGCACTTGCAATACCGGGCGGTTTTGAAGAATTCGGATTCTATGAGGAAGCATATAACCCAAAGTTTCTTGAACTGATAAAAGCATTTGATGACAGCAAAAAGCCGATAGCTTCCGTATGTGTCGGCGCACTTGCGTTAGGCAAAAGCGGAATCATCACAGGCAGGAGGGCAACTACATATCATCTGCATGACGCTCATCGTCAGAAACAGCTTGCACAGTTCGGCGTAAACGTTGTAAATGAGCGCATTGTTGTTGACGACAATGTTATTACATCATATTGTCCCGAAACAGCGGCAGATGTCGCATTTGAACTGCTGAAAAAACTTTGCGGAGAAGAAAAAATGCTTATTGTAAGAAAAGCAATGGGGTATTGAGTAATATTGTTTAAAAAATCTGCTTTTCGGAGGGCAAAATGAATAAAATCAAAATTATAATTTGCATAAGTGTATTAGTAATATTTTTAATAGTCATTGGCATTTCATTGTTGATTAATATTAATCCTTTTAAAACAAGCGAATTCAATCGGAATATAATAAGTGCTGATATAAGTGAACCTATAAGTACAGAGCCACAGGAGTTAATAAAAAGCTCCTCTTTAGTAGATGTACAATATATTCATTCAGGGAATCTTAAAGTAAAACTCTCTAATCCTTTGAATATTAAACATCCTGCCTGCAAAGGAATGGAAGATAAGGATATCACCGTTCCGACATTTGCATATCTGCTTCACCATGAAAAATACGGGTATTTCTTAATTGATTCAGGTTGTGAATCAGCTTATGCTGATAACCCATATGGTTCCATGAAGGGTTCCCTTGTTTCAAAATTTGTTCCCGAAACAGTAATGGAATCACAAGACGCCATAGATAAACAATTGTCGGAAGATGTATTAAGTAATATTAATGCTGTATTTTTTACACATTTGCATTTTGATCACACTTCAGGCCTTACAGCTTTGCCTGAAAATATTAAATACATTGCCGGAAAAGGTGAAAAGTTCTTTTACATTAACGGATTGCTTGAATCAGATCATTTCAAAAAAAGCGATACGGTCTATATGATTGACTTTAACTCAGAAATTGCACAGGATTCTGATTTAGGAAAGGCTGTAGATATTTTTGGCGATCAGACGGTCTGGGCAATATCTACCCCAGGTCATTCAAAGGGACATATTTCATATCTTATAAACGGTAATGACGGCCCTGTATTGATTACAGGTGATGCCTGTTGCCTGAATAAAAGTTTAGAGACAGGTGCAGGCCCGGGAACATCATGTGGAGACATAAAACTTGCACAGGAAACGCTTGATAAGATATGTGCCTTTGTAGAAAAAAATTCCAATATGAAAGTATGGTGCGGACATGACTATCCTGAGGATAATTCTGAATCTGATAATAATTAATATTGGTTAAGATTATACAATAAACTACTATAATTATAGAACAATATGATAAAATTATTAAATCATGATTTCTTAAAACAAAAGAGGATTACAGGTTCTAAAAGAATCTGTAATCCTCTTTTGTTTTTCTTGAAATCAATATGCATTTTAGGAACATAATTTTTTCTAATAAAGTGTTCTGCTTCAGTTGTAAAAATTAATCCAGAAATCGCAACAAGTTGTTAGTATTATACTCATAAAATTATTTTATAAGGGTTAGGAATGAACCTTTTATGGTAAAATCAGTACTTAAAAAGCAAAATTACTATGTGACAAACTTAACAAAAACTACATTTATTTTGTACATGTACGTACAATTTTATAAAATTAAGGAAGTTGTATTTACAAATATTACTTACAGTGCTATAATGTACTCAAATTAAGTTAACCTTAGTATCGCTTGAGGTAATTAAGCTGTAATGTCTGAAAAGAGTTTACTTTAAAAGGACATTAATAATATTGAATTGAGGATATAGCTATGGATGAATACAAATACTTGACAATTGTTGAGTGGTCAAAAAAGTATATTGCAGAGCATAATCTCTCAGCTGATGACCGCTTTCTGTCCGAAAATGAGCTTTGCTCAATACATAGTGTCAGCAGGCAGACAGTGCGTCAGGCACTTATGCTGCTTGAAAGTCAGAATGTAATCAGCCGTGTTCGCGGAAGCGGGACTTTTGTTAAATCAGCAGAATTTATAAAACCTGTCCAGCATGCAAATATCGGACTTATATCAACATATTTCAGCGATTACATTTTTCCAAGCATTGTTACAGGCATTGAAAGTGTACTGAAAAAGAATAACATAGGAATGCAGCTTGCTATAACACACAATCAAGTTTATGAGGAATCGCAGGCATTAAAGGATATGATGGCTCATGGGGTTCAGGCTCTTATAGTTGAACCTTCAAAGAGTGCTTTGCCGAACCCTAACACAAAGCTCTATGAAGAAATAAAGGGCAAAAACATACCCCTTGTCTTTTTCAATGCAAAGTATCCGTGGGCAGACTTTCCTTGCGTTGCAATGGATGATGTTGCAGCAGGAAAAATGGTCACAGACTACCTTTTTAAGTCAGGTCATAGAAAAGTATGCGGTATTTTTGCGCTTGATGATATGCAGGGGCATAAGCGTTATAGTGGCTTTGTTGAAAGCTGTATTGAGAATAATGTAACTACTGCCGAACAGAATGTTCTTTGGTATTCAACAAGTGAATTGTCAACGCTTTTTACTCTTTCCGAAAACAGAATTGTTACGCTCCTTGGCTCTTCAACGGCTGTTGTATGCTATAATGACAGGCTTGCAGTTGATCTTATGAATTTTTGCAAACTTCACGGAATAACAGTTCCTGATGACATTTCTGTAGTTGGTATTGATGACTCAAAACTGGCTACAATCTGCGATGTAAAGCTTACGACAGTAAGACACCCGCATCAGCTTCTGGGCGAAAAAGCCGCTGAAAAGGTACTTAAAATGATCCGTCAGCCTAAGTCGAAATATGATGATAAACTTTTTACACCGGAACTGGTGGTAAGAGATTCAGTTCTGAAATTGAACACAGAATTATGATAATAATGTTTGGAGGGGATAATTATGCTTACTGTTCCTGCTTCGAATGACAGACATACCATGGATTACAGCAGTGATGTTCAACGTATAAACACAGACTATATAGAACAGATTTTACAAAGCGGCTCAATTGAGACGTGCCGTGACAAACTCAGCAATTACTTCGATGAAATAGGTTTCTGCAGGCTTAAATCGCTAATGCTGCGCCTTTATATAGCTATGGATATATATCTGCTTGCACGTTCTTTCTGTAAAAGCATCGGGATTTCTGATGAAGAATTTATAAAAAGCTTTGGAAGCATTGACGATATTGAAAGTCTTTCTTCGGCAGAATCAACAGTAGAATTTTTCACTGGAATGATACTGCAATGTCTGAAATGGCGCACTGAACTTGCCCGTGAGAACAATGGCGATGCCATAAAGAGAGCCAAGGATTACATAGATCAGAGATACACAGCAGAGGACATTTCACTGAAAAGTGTAGCGACAGCAATGAACTTCAGCCCTGCTTATTTCAGCTCGCTTTTTAAAAAAGAGATGGGAATGAATTTTACAAACTATCTTACACAGGTGAGAATTCAAAAGGCAAAATCATTGCTTTGCTGTACATCAAAAATGGTTTATGAGGTAGCTGATGAAGTGGGGTTCCGTGATTATCGATATTTCAGTCAGATTTTCAAGAAATATACAGGACAGACTCCTCATGAGTTCCAAAGCAGCTGTAATAAGTCAATTCCTGTCGGCATTTACCCTAAAACATGAACATACAACTTTCATAATCGTAAATTTTTAAACATATTGCGTAAAAAAGTAGGTATAAATGTATGAACAACTAAGATATAATGTAAATACAAGTTAGCTTTATGTAGCAATAAATGATACGGAGGTTATTAATTATGTTTAAATTCAAAAAGGTTATCGCACTTTTAGCAGTGGCTTCCTTATGTCTTTCATTCACAGCATGCGGCAAGACTGGCAGCAATACTTCTGGCGGAGATGCAAAAAAAGATGGCGGACTTATCAAAGTCGGAATTATCAATAACGACCCAAATGAATCCGGATATCGTACAGCAAATGACAAGGATCTGAAGGCTACATTTACAAAGGAAAATGGATTTGATGCTTCATTTTCATACAGCCTCAAGAACGATGAACAGATTGGTTTTGCTCAGAAGTTCATTCAGGATGATGTAGATTATCTTCTTCTTTCTGCAGCAGATACAGCAGGCTGGGATACAGTTCTTAAGGATGCTAAGAACGCAGGAGTAAAGGTTATTCTGTTTGACCGTACAATTGATGCAGACAAGAGCTTATATGAAGCTTCAGTTGTTTCAGATATGGCTAAGGAAGGCAAGCAGGCAGTTGACTGGCTCGTAGGTCAGAATCTTGATTCCTATAATGTAATCCATCTTCAGGGCGTTATCGGCAGCGCTGCTCAGAAGGGCCGTTCACAGGCACTTACAGATACAGCTGCTGAAAAGGGCTGGACATTGGTTACACAGCAGACAGCTGAATGGAACGCAGAAAAGGCACAGCAGATTGTTCAGTCTGTTATCGACTCAGGCAAACCTTTCAACGTAATCTATGCAGAAAATGATGATATGGCTAAGGGTGCAGTTGCAGCTCTTGACAAGGCAAACATCTCTCACGGCGTTGGCAAAGATGTAGTTATAATGGGCTTTGACTGCAATAAGTATGCTCTTGAAGAATTACTTGCACAGAGATGGAACTATGATGGTCAGTGCAACCCTTGTCAGTCTTCATACATAAAGGATATCATTACTAAGCTTGAAAACGGCGAAAAGCTTGAAGAGAAAGTTATCGTAATGGATGAAAAGGGCTTTGATGCAACCACAATCACACAGGCAGACGTTGATAAGTACGGCATCTAATTTTTAGTAATTTAAAAAACAGCGCGGTGCGGCATTAGGGTCAACTCATATGTCCACCGCCCTTTTTTTAACCAAAAATCCTTAAATTCTGGAGGTGAATCGCAAATGAAAGAAAACGCAGTTCTTAAAATGAGAAATATTTATAAGACTTTCCCGGGAGTAAAAGCGCTGCAAAATGTTGACTTTACATTATGCGAAGGTGAAATACATGCATTGATGGGTGAAAACGGAGCCGGTAAATCAACCCTGATTAAAGTCCTGACCGGTGTACATCCAAAAGATTCAGGCAGTATTTATTTAAGCGACAAGCCTGTTCTTATAAAATCTCCTCAGGATGCGCAGAAACTTGGAATAAGTACAGTATATCAGGAAATATCCCTTTGTCCTAATCTTTCTGTTGTTGAAAATATTTATATTGGTCGCCAGAAGGGTGGACTACTCAACTGGAAAAAGTTGAACGCAGAGGCACAGAAAATTCTTGATTCACTTGGAATCAAAGTAAAGTCTACCCAGCAGCTTGCAAGCTGTTCACTTGCTGTACAGCAGATGGTTGCCATTGCCCGTGCAGTTGATATGAACTGCAAGGTTCTTATTCTTGACGAACCTACTTCATCACTTGATGAAAATGAAGTTGCTAAACTGTTTGACCTTATGCGTAAGCTCAAGGCAAGAGGTGTTGGCATTATTTTTGTAACGCATTTTCTTGATCAGGTTTATGAAGTCTGCGATAAAATTACAGTTCTTCGTGACGGTACTCTTGTAGGACAATATGAAATCAGTGAACTGCCAAGAGTAAAGCTTGTTTCCAAAATGCTCGGTAAGGAACTTGACGACCTCAGCGATATAAAGGGTGACGCAACTAATACAGCTGTAAATAAGGATACTCCACCTGTATTTGAAGCAGAAGGTCTTTACAGCGACTCTGGCATAAGCCCGCTTGACTTCCGCATTGCTAAAGGCGAAGTCAACGGATTCACAGGACTTCTTGGTTCAGGAAGAAGTGAATGTGTCCGCGCAATATTCGGAGCAGACAAAATTATTGGCGGCAAAGTAAAAATGAACGGTAAGCCAGTAAAAATCACAAAGCCTATTGATGCTATGAAGAATGGCATAGGCTATCTTTCAGAAGACAGAAAACGTGATGGAATTATTGGCGATCTTTCCGTCCGTGATAATATAATTCTTGCATTGCAGGTAAAGACAGGATTTTTCAAGCCGTTTTCAAAAGCACAGGCAACAGCCTTTGCAAACGAATATATAAAACTGCTTGATATCAAGACAGCTTCTGTCAATACCCCGATCAAGTCACTTTCAGGAGGAAATCAGCAAAAGGTTATCCTCGGAAGATGGCTGCTTACTCATCCTGAGTACCTTATTCTTGATGAACCGACAAGAGGTATTGATGTCGGAACAAAGGTTGATATTCAGAAGCTTGTTCTGAAGCTTGCTTCAGAGGGAATGAGTATCACGTTTATTTCATCGGAAACAGATGAAATGCTGCGTACATGCTCACGTCTGATGGTTATGCGTGACAGAAATGTCGTTGGCGAGCTTTCCGGTGAAAACCTTACACAGAATATGATTATGAACACTATTGCAGGAGGTGATACTTGTTATGTCAAATAAACAATTACCGGATAGAAAAGTATCATCTTTTCTTGGAGGTCTGCTTAAGAATCAGATTTTTATACCAATTGCGGCGCTTTTACTTCTGGCTTTATTTAATCTTATAGCTGACCCGTCATTCTTTAAGATAACACTTGGCTACTCAAGCGACGGTTCACCTGTATTGTCAGGTTATCTTATGACAATTCTCGACTGTGGTTCAGAACTTGCTATCCTTGCTATCGGCATGACACTTGTAACTGCTGCTTCAGGCGGGCAGGATATCAGCGTCGGCGCTGCTATTGCAATCAGCGGAAGTGTTGTTCTTAGAGTTTTATGCGGAACAGATTCACGTCCTGAAACACTTCAGGCTCCTATTATAGTTGCTTTCCTTGTAAGCTGTGTGGTAGCAATGCTCTTTGGCGCATTCAACGGAACGCTTGTTGCATACTTCAAAATTCAGCCTATGGTTGCAACGCTTATCCTTTTTACCGCAGGACGTTCAATTGCAGCATGGATAAACAATAATGAGCTTCCTATTGTAAAGGATAAGGTTTTCAGCTACTTCGGAGGATTTCTTCCGGGAATACCAATCCCGACATCACTTTTCATTGCTATTGCCTGCATGATAGTGACTGCCATTGCGTTTAAATTTACTAATCTCGGACTGTATATTCAGTCAGTAGGTATAAATGAAAAATCATCAAGGCTCAATGGGCTTAACCCTGCTATGATAAAGTTCATTACATATGTAATTCTTGGCTTATGTGTTGCAGTTGCAGGATTTATCAAGGTAAGCCGACTTTCATCAATCAATTACTCAGTAATTGCAAAAGATATCGAAATGGATGCTATCCTTGCAGTTGCTTTAGGCGGTAATGCTCTCAGCGGAGGAAAGTTCAATATCGGTGCTTCTGTTATCGGCGCTTATGTTATTCAGTTCCTGACAACGACTTTATACAAATTTGATGTTCAGTCAGATGCATTGTCAGCATACAAGGCTGTTGTTGTAATATTGCTGGTTATAATAGGCTCACCTGTTGTAAGAGAAAAAGCTTCTATGCTGTGGAAAAAGATTACTATAGGAAAAACAGCAAGAGGAGTTTCGTAACGGTTATCCGGAACTGACCTGATAATCTGATATTACAACAAAGAATGGAGGACAAATAATATGTCGTTTGATAACAAGGAAAAATCCCCAATCGGGACTTTGCGCGGCAAAATGGGACATATTACAGATACAAATCTGCTTACATCAATTACTATAGTAGTATTTATATTAATGTATGCAGGCGCAATAATTTTTCTCGGAAAGGGATTTCTGAAGCCACAGACATTATTTAATATGCTTAATGCAAATGCGGCACTGATTATTCTTTCCTGTGGAATGACTTTGGTTATGATAACAGGAGGAATTGATATCTCGGTTGGAGGTGTTACTGCACTTGTAAGCATGTGCTGTGCAGTTTATCTTGACTTCAACGGAGGAAATGTTTTTGGCGCAATTCTTATTTCAGTAGGAATAGGTCTTGCATTCGGTATTGTTCACGGATATCTTATTGCTTATCTTAATATCCAGCCGTTTATAGTAACACTGGCAGGAATGTTTTTTGCCCGTGGTATGACTACAATAGTAAATAATAACCCTTTCAATGTTCAGAACGAAGAATTTGTAGCTCTCAAGGATACACGTATCAACGTTCCTGGAATGGGTTCAATAAATAAAGCAGGAAATTATGTTGACGCATACATAGAAATTGGTGTTATTGTTGCTCTGCTGATAGTTGCTGTATTGTTCTGTGTCTTTAAATGGACAAAGTTCGGACGTAATTTCTATGCTGTCGGCGGAAACAGACAAAGCGCACTTATGCTTGGCGTAAACGTAAAGAGAGTTACATTCATGTCATATCTTATCTGCGGACTTCTCGCAGGAATAGGTGGTTTTGTTTACTTCATGCATGTTGGTTCAGGCTCCGCTTCTCATGCTTCAGGTGCAGAAATGAATGCTATTGCTTCAACCATTATCGGCGGAACAATGCTTACAGGCGGTGTAGGCAACATTTTTGGAACATTGTTTGGTGTTCTTTCACTTAGTCTTATTCAGAATATTGTATCCTCTGTCGGTCTTGATCAGGCTTGGTGGACGGGTATTACAATAGCAGCAATGCTTTGCCTGTTCCTTGTTGTACAGAGCGTTGTTATGTCACGAAAGGGCAAAACAGAAGAACTTATGACAATCAGTAAAAAGGCAAAGGTTACTCAGAACACCTGACAGTTGTTCAGAAATAATAAACCAGCTATTATCTTTTTCTTCATTTTCTTTTTTCCCCAATTACCCCATAACCCCCAATTTTCTCCCTTGCCGCTGCTGTTTTCTGCGGCGGCAGACACAGGGAGCATGTTGCGTTTAATATTTTAAAATGAAGATATAACAGGATATAATTTAATACTTTAGTAATTCAGTAATATTGTTACGGAGGATACGATGATGGCAAAGTATACGATAGGAATTGATTACGGCAGCCTTTCTGGGCGTGCAGTTATTGTAGACGTTGAAAACGGCAAAGAGCTTGCATCAAGTACATATGAATATCCTCATGCCGTTATGGACACCGAATTACCGACAGGAGAAAAACTTGGTCCTGACTGGGCATTACAGGATCCTATGGATTATGTTGAGGTTCTAACACATACAATTCCGGCAGTAATAAAGGAAAGCAAAGTTAATCCGGATGATATTATCGGCGTAGGTACAGACTTCACAGCATGTACTGTTCTTCCAGTACTTGAAGACGGAACACCTTTGTGTTTCCTTGATGAATTCAAGCATAATCCACATGCTTATGTAAAACTGTGGAAACATCATGCCGCTCAGGATAAGGCTAATAAACTCAATACAATAGCTGAACAGAGGAATGAAAAGTGGCTAGCAGATTACGGCGGAAAAATCAGCAGTGAATGGGCTATTCCAAAACTCATGGAAGTTGCTGATGAAGCTCCTGAAGTATATCATAAAATGGCAAGATTTATAGAAGCTGCGGACTGGATTGTGTGGGTGCTTACAGGAGTTGAAACACATAACAGCTGTACAGCAGGGTATAAGGCAATTTACAGCAAGAGTGAAGGTTTCCCTTCCAATGACTTTTTCAAGGCTCTCAGCCCTGAACTTAACGGCGTAATAGGAACAAAGATAAGCGATAATATCTCTCCTATCGGTCAGCGTGCAGGCGGAATAAGTGCGGATATGGCTGAAAAAACAGGACTTCGTGAGGGAACTTCCGTATCTATCGGCAATGTAGATGCACATGTCTGTGTTCCTGCTGTCGGCATTGATGATGTTGGAAAAATGCTTGCAATTATCGGAACATCTACATGTCACATTCTGCTCGGAGATGAAAAGCACACTGTACCAGGTATGTGCGGTGTTGCAGAAGATGGAGTTTATCCTGGATATTTCGGATATGAAGCAGGACAGTCCTGTGTTGGAGATCATTTTGCATGGTTCATTGACAATTGCCTTACATCAGAGTATGTTCAGGACGCAATGAACAAGGGCATAAACATACATAAATATCTTCGTCAAAAGGCTGCTGAACTTAGTCCGGGTGAAAGCGGACTGATAGCTCTTGACTGGTGGAACGGAAACAGAAGTGTTCTTGTTGACGTTGACCTGACAGGTGTTATGCTTGGCATGACATTGCAGACAAAGCCTGAGGAAATGTACCGTGCACTTATAGAAGCAACAGCATACGGAACCCGTGAAATCATTGAAAACTTCCGTAAAAACGGAGTTGCAGTAAATGAATTCTATGCATCAGGAGGAATTAGCCAGAAGGACCCTATGATGATGCAGATTTATGCTGATGTCCTTAATATGCCTGTTAAAATTGCAGGAAGCTTGCAGGGACCGGCACTCGGAAGTGCTATTTTTGCTGCTGTTGCAGCAGGTGGCAATGCAGGCGGATATGATGATATTTTCACAGCCGCAAGAAAGATGGGCAAGGTAAAGGATACTGTATATTATCCGACAGAAGAAAATGTGAAGATATATGATAAGCTGTTTGATGAGTATGTTATTCTTCACGATTATTTTGGCAGAGGAACAAACGACGTAATGAAGCGTCTTAAAAAGATAAAAGCAGAACAAAAAAACAATAAAGAACTTACAGAGGTAACAGTATAATGAAATTATTTATTGATACAGCGAATGTAGATGACATCCGTGAGGCAAATGACCTTGGAGTAATTTGCGGAGTTACAACAAATCCATCCCTTATTGCAAAAGAGGGAAGGGTTTTTGAAGAAGTTATAAAAGAAATTACAAGCATAGTGGACGGTCCTATTTCAGCTGAGGTTATTTCACTTGAAGCTGATAAAATGGTTGAGGAGGCTATTCCTCTTTCAAAGATAAACAAGAATATTGTTATCAAGCTTCCAATGTGTGCTGAAGGACTTAAAGCATGCAAAAGGCTTACTGCAATGGGTATTAAAACTAATGTAACACTGGTTTTCTCTGCTGCACAGGCAATTCTTGCAGCAAACGCAGGAGCAACTTATGTATCGCCTTTTATCGGCAGACTTGACGATATCGGAAATGAGGGAATGAACCTTATTGAAGAAATATCCAACATATTCGGAGTCCAGAATATCAGCACAGAAATTATTGCCGCATCAGTTAGAAACCCTATCCATGTGGTTACTGCGGCAAAGCTTGGCTGTGATATTGCAACTGTCCCGATAAGTGTTATCAGACAGATGATAAAACATCCGCTTACTGATAGCGGCATTGAACGTTTCATTAAAGACTGGGAAGGCGTACCTACAAAATAAGAAGGGGGAGATTATAATGTCTTCAATTAAAGAATATGAGTTTTGGTTTATTACAGGTTCACAGCACCTTTATGGTGAGGAAACTCTCCGCCAGGTAGCTGAACATTCAAAGACAATTGCTGATACACTTGACAAAGCTGATGTAATTCCATGCAGAGTTGTTTTCAAACCTGTAGTTAAAACTGCTGATGAAATCACTGCTATTGTAAAAGAGGCAAACTATAACGATAAATGTGCAGGTATAATCACATTCATGCATACATTCAGCCCAAGTAAGATGTGGATAAACGGTTTTACACTTCTCCAGAAGCCATACTGCCATTTCCATACCCAGTTCAACCGTCAGATTCCTGACAAGGAAATTGATATGGACTTTATGAACCTCAACCAGTCCGCTCATGGCGACAGAGAACATGGCTTTATCGGCGCAAGATTGAGAATGGGCAGAAAAATCATTGCTGGTTACTGGCAGGATACTGATGTTCAGGAAAAGCTTGCAGGCTGGATGAGGGCGGCTGTCGGCGCTGCTGAAAGCAAAAAGCTGAGGGTTATGCGTTTTGGCGATAATATGAGAAATGTTGCTGTTACAGAGGGCGATAAGATTGAAGTTCAGAAACAGCTCGGTTGGCAGGTAAATACATGGCCTGTTGGTCAGCTTGCTGATTATATTTCCAAGGTTACAGACGCTCAGGTAGATGAGCTGATGGATGAATACAGAAAAGAATATACATTTAACTTTGATGAAAAGGATATTGAAACTTTAAAATATCAGGCAAGAGAAGAAATTGCTATCAAGAAAATGCTTGATGAAGAGGGTTGTCTTGCTTATTCAAACACATTTGAAGACCTCTGGGGAATGAAACAGCTTCCTGGTATTGCAAGCCAGCACCTTATGTCAAAGGGTTATGGTTACGGTGGTGAGGGTGACTGGAAGGTTGCCGCTCTTACATACATACTCAAGAAGATGTCCGAAGGAAAAACCGGCGGAACATCATTCATGGAGGACTATACATATGACCTTACAAAAGGCAATGAATTAAGCCTTGGCGCACATATGCTTGAAGTATGCCCTAGCCTTGCCGCAGATAAACCAAGAATTGAAATTCATGCACTCGGTATCGGTGGAAAAGAACCACCTGCAAGACTTGTTTTTGAGGGACATGAGGGCAAGGGTATTGTTACCAGCCTTATTGATATGGGCGGAAGACTCCGTCTTATCTGTCAGGACATTGAAGCTGTAAAGCCTATTTATGAAATGCCTAATCTTCCTGTTGCAAGAGTAATGTGGAAGGCCATGCCTGATTTGCTTACCGGTGCAGAAGCATGGATTCTCTCAGGCGGCGCTCATCATACGGTACTTAGCTATGATGTAACTGCTGAACAGCTTAGAGATTACGCAAGAATCATGGACATTGAGTTTGTACATATAACCAAGGATACAGTGCTTGAAGAGCTTGAAGACCAACTCTTTATGCTTGATGTAGCATGGAAACTCAGATAGGAGTGGTTGAATGCTTGAGGAGTTGAAAAGGGAAGTATATGAAGCCAATATGCTGCTCCCTAAGTATAACCTTGTGACATTTACATGGGGAAATGTCAGCGGCATTAACCGTGAAAAAGGAATCATGATTATCAAGCCAAGCGGAGTCGACTATGATAAGCTTACTCCTGATGATATGGTGGCTGTTGATATTATCACAGGAAAAAAAGTTGAAGGCAAGTATAATCCATCGTCCGATACAGATACACATGTCCATCTTTACAGAGTATTTGAAAATATCGGAGGAATAGTCCATACCCATAGCCGTTGGGCAACAACAATGGCACAGCTTGGAATGGGGGTTATGCCGCTTGGAACAACTCATGCTGACTATTTCTATGGCGAAATACCATGCACGAGAAAGATGACCCCTGCTGAAATCGGTGGTAAATATGAGTTTGAAACTGGCAGAGTTATTGAGGAAACATTCAAGAACTTGTCCCCTGACGATATTCCTGCTGTACTTGTTCACAGTCATGGCCCGTTTGCATGGGGAACATCTCCGATAAATGCCGTTCATAACGCAGTTGTGCTTGAAGAAATCAGCTTTATGGCATGGCATGATCAGACACTCAACAATAATATCAGACCAATGCAGCAAGAACTCCTTGATAAGCATTATCTTCGTAAACATGGAGAAAATGCATATTATGGCCAGATAAAGAAGAAGGAATGTCTGACAGCTGATTAAAAGCAAAGAAACTGGTTTAATGGAAACCTTATTGACTTTTGAGAATAGCATGATATAATAATACAAATGGGAATGAAGTTCTCCCAAGGGAAACCTGAACCGCTTATCAAAGCTGATGACTTCTGCGATTTCACGCAGAAGCTGTCAGCTTTTTCTGCATTTATTGGTAGGAATATCGTGAAAACATTTTTCACGTTGTTGTTTGTTCCCATTTTGCTTCACATAATAGGAACAAACAACAGAAAGGAATGGGGATTTTTATGTTAGCAAGTATTGCTCTTATTTTTCTGATCGGAATGTTTCTTGGATGGCTTTTTAAGAAAGTTAGATTGCCTGCTCTTCTTGGAATGATACTAACAGGAATTGTTTTAGGTCCTTGTGTCCTTAATTTTATCAGCAGCTCAATTCTTGACATTTCAGCGGAGTTGCGACAGATAGCACTTGTAATTATCCTTACCCGTGCAGGTCTTTCTCTTGATATAAAAGAGCTGAAAAAAGCAGGGCGTTCTGCACTTCTGATGTGCTTTGTCCCTGCAAGCTTTGAAATTATAGGAACAGTGATCTTTGCCCCTCTCCTTTTTGATATATCATATATGGAGGCAGCACTTATCGGCTCGGTTATTGCGGCTGTATCGCCGGCTGTTGTTGTCCCTAGAATGCTTAAAGTAATGAATGACGGTTACGGAACAGACAAACAAATCCCGCAGATTATCCTTGCAGGTGCATCTGCTGATGATGTGTATGTTATAGTGCTATTTACCTCGTTTTCAGCAATAGTTTCTGGCGGAAATGCATCAGTTACAGACTTTATCCAGATACCGACATCAATCCTGCTTGGTATTGTGCTTGGAATAGCCGTTGGCTTGCTTCTGAATATATTCTTCAAAAAAGTTCATATCCGTGACAGCGCAAAGCTTGTTATCATAATGAGTTTGTCATTCCTTATACTTGCATTTCAGGGTTTTACGGCAGAATATGTGCGTGTATCGGGACTTATATCTATTATGGTGCTTGGTATGACTTTGTTTTCAAAATATCGTATTCTTGCAAGCCGGCTTTCCGATAAATACAACAAGCTTTGGGTTGCAGCAGAAATTGTGCTGTTTGTTCTTGTTGGCGCAGCAGTCAATATAGACAGCATAACTGAATACGGATTTTCAGCAGTTATCCTGCTGATTGCCGCTCTGCTGTTCAGAATGCTTGGCGTTTTCGTATCACTTCTTAAAACAAAGCTCAATATGAAAGAAAGACTGTTCTGTATGCTTGCATATACGCCAAAAGCAACAGTTCAGGCAGCTATCGGAGCAATACCGCTTGCAATGGGGCTAAAATGCGGAAGTCTTGTTCTTTCAGTTGCAGTTCTGTCAATTATAATAACAGCGCCGTTCGGAGCATTCATGATAGACCTCACATACAAAAAGCTGCTTAATAATGCAGAAAAATCATGATTATAATAAAACCACGGCTGATTGGGAATTTCCGTTTCAGCCGTGGTTTTATTTTTATAGTATAATACAAATCACTATGTTTGTTAAATACTTTATCCCGCCAGTTTGCTGATAGAAACAAATATATCTGATATTCGATACCATGTTGGGAAATTTACTTCTCCTGTTACAGGAAGATTGAAAACTTGTTGGAATACACGTACTGCTTCTGCTGTGCTCTCTCCGTAGATTCCATCAACAATTACTTTATTAATCAGCGGATAGTTTTTGGCAATTGTGTTTAACTGCTGTTGAATAGTGCGAACGTCATCTCCTGTTGACCCAATTTTCAAAACTCTTGTGAATGATAAAGGGATTCCCTCTACCTTTTTTGCTTGTTTTAAAATAATATCAGAGCCATAATAATTTTTTAGTATTTGAAGTGCATTAAGTCCTTGGTCAGCCAACGTTTTTGAACCCCATTGACTAAGCCAGCCTTCTCGTTTAACTCGATTTCCATCACTATATTGAGTGAACAAAGGCTGAATCAGATCTGATCTGGAGATATATGACGTAAATATTTCATCAACTACATCTGAAATTTCCTCATATATATTTCTGCCATAGGTAAACGCCTGATCAAACGCCGTACTGTTTGTAATGGTAAAGTCATATCCTTTTCCTCTGTACCACTCTGTATAAACACGATTTAGGGTAAAGGAAAGTATTGCATAAACATTTGCTTTAATTGACTCACGAGGCCAGGTTGTGTAGATTTCACTGCTGGCTACATTTTTGATATAATCTGTAAAGCCTACGGTGACATTCCTTGCAGATGTATCCTCTGGTCTTCCCTCATGAACAGTAACAAGACCTGGAACAACCGGTTCTGGCAAGACTACCTGACCAGTTGGGAGTGGCACTCTTTTTACTTCAGATTCCGGAATCTTAGGTGGATATGTTCCCCATAAAGCAGGATAAGGAATTAAAATTTCAGGAACACTTGGTGTTAATGCAACGCTCTGCAGTGCAACGCTGTCAGGAAACAGCTGAACATTAAAGATATTAGCTTGCTCATATTGTGGATATATGACCTGAACATTATATTGGTTGAATGGTCTTGGCTGGTTATCCTGTAAAGAGTAGTCCAATGGAGGTGTTGCAAGGGTAACTCCTCTCACCTGCCCCTGTGCATTAGTTCTTGTTTCTTCCAGCACCTGACTTGTATTCGGATCAATGACCCTCACAAGTGCCCCAGCTGCAGGTCTGCCTATGGTATTAAAAAATACGTTTATCTGAAGAGTACCAAAACCCCCTTGGGTGTTTATTACTGGAGCTGTGTTAATCCCGTTCATTATAAATTATTACCCCCTAAAAATTAATCTCAAAACTTGGCGATGATTCTCTTATTGCTTCAAAAGTTCCAAAAAGGTTTACTTTTCCGAAACCCCATTTGACATTCGGATAAGTTATATTAGGTTCACGATCACATCCGCTGATTAAATAACTCCGAATCAGGTCTGAATCCATGGATTTATTATTTTTATCTACAATACCCCATTCCATCATCAGTGCTGCTATTCCGGTAACTACAGCTGCAGCTACGCTGGTTCCCGTCATAGTTCCGTATCCTGTTGGATAAATTCCTTTTACATTGACTCCCGGCGCTACAAAATCGGGTGCAATTCTTTCTAATCTTGTTGGACCCCAAGAGGATGAAACAAATAGACTCTGATCTTTGCTGTTATAGGCACCGCACTTAAGGGCTTTAACGGCTGTGGAAGGGACAACAACCGTATATTCAGGCACAGGCCTTAGAAATTCGACTGAAGGACTTACTTGACCCGTAATCGGAAGCCATGCCCAATACTCGCCACTGATTATCAAGTCACCATATAGAACTATATCCCAAATACCTTGAGTTGCATTGTCAAACGCTACAATAATGTTATTGTTAACATCTTTAAAATAACGAATTGTAATATTAGTGTCTTCCAATACAAACTTACTGTTAAACTCAAGCCCGGATCGGAAAGAAATTCGTGAAATCACTTCACCCGTAGGAGAAGTAACACCAGCGGATATTTTATCATACCCCGATGCATGAACTATGACTGTAAATGAAACCCCCTGCTCTCCAACCTTGATACTGATTCTATCGACTGATCTGGTTGCCAAGATTTTTCCGTTGGTATGGTGTTTGGCATTTGCCTCGTTTCCGACTGCTGTAACAAAAGCAAATCCAATGCGGTTAGAAATAAAAGTTATATATTCTTCAATCATGCTACTTCCATCGTGAGCGCCACCGTTTGATCCCATCCCTATGCAAAAGACAAGCGGCATATCTAGCTCTTGCGCCCTGTCTATTATGTATTTCATTCCCAACATGTAATCTGTAGATTCAAATATGTTTGGGTTATCATTTGTAACCAAGTATCTGTCAATTAAATATTGTGAAGCACGACGCAATTTGACAACCATGAGACTTGCCTTAGGTGCTGAACCAATATATTCTCCTGTTTCGTTGCTTGCAGCCACTGATGCAAGAAAAGTACCATGTCCATCCTCATCAACAGTAGGAACAATGCTGTGTGGATTATCAGATTTAAGGGCTTCATTAATCTGTTCACTGCTGTAAGTCGAGCCAAGATATAAGTCATCAGGTCTGCTGCCATCTATTGTCTGATCCCAGATATTTATTATTTTTGTAGAACCGTCTTCAAATTTAAATGCATCTTTTGTATAATCAATCCCGGTATCAACAATCCCAATTATAACTCCTCTGCCTGTCAGATTAAGAAAAGGTTGGTTTAATACTTTTGTTACACCGGAAACATCATTGCTCTGACTATCCGTCGGTGACAACAACCTGGGAAGGACATATAAATAATTTCCTCCGGTTTCCTCTAGTATTAGAGGAATATTTTTTACATTTGTATATGCAACTATATAATTATTTAAAAACTTTGTTCCAAGATGAATATAAGGACGGGTTGCTGCAAATTTTTTGAATCGTTCGGTATCTATAACCTGAAAATTAACAGTTGTCGGCAACTTTACAAATTCCGGCAGGGGCAGGTTATCCTCATCCGTTATGTTTGCAGCCATTGATTATTCCCTCCCCACTTGTAACGTTTTAAAAAGTCAATGGTATTCTGAAGGCATAGTGTTCCGTAACCATAAGATAGATTGGGATATATTATTGTACTTTTACGGTTTGCACCAAGGCGCAGAAATGCTTTTATACGCTCGCCATATAAAAACGGGTCATTCTGCTGTACAATACCCCATTGCATCATCAATGCAGCTGAACCCGTAACAAAAGGTGCTGCCATACTGGTACCAGAAAATGAATCATAACCTCCTCCACTTTTTACAGTAAGAATATTGAATGCAGGGGCTGCTATGTCTGGCTTTGGAGGTTCAGCATTATTGCTTCCTGTTCCAGAAAATTCTGAAATACTTCCTATACGATCATTATATCCTGATACTTTAATAACTCTTTCCGCTGATGAAGGAATAGTCAATGTCATCCATGATACAGGATTAGAAAAACGTGTATTAATTGTAACTTCTTCTGTTGTAGGCAACCACATTTCAATGTTCCCGTCTACAATAATGCCTGAGATTATACGTATTTTCCATAGTCCTGCAGATATGACACCTGTTTTTGCCTGAAAATTAAAGAAAATTTCCTGCCTCACCGAAAAATGACTTGGCTGGCTGTAGATTACCGTAAGCAATACATTTTCTATCTGAACATTTTTTATCTGATTTTCAATTCCTATCACACCTGAAGTCAACCCATCTGGAAAAATTACTTCAACTGTCAATGAATCAGTGAAATCCTTCCACATAGAAACATAAAACTGACTAATGCCACTTGCCGTAAAAAAATCAACTTCCCGTATGTTATTTGATATAAGTTTGGCGGCAAAGTGATGGCCTGCAGATCCCTCATTTCCGGTAGGAATAATAATTGCATTTTTCCATTCTGTACTTATGTCTGAAAGGTAAGACTCAAATAGTGAATCCCCTCTATGAGATCCATTGTTCATGCCAAAACTTATATTTATTGCAAGTGGCTGATTTAGCATCCTTGCTTTATCAATAACATATTTTACTGCTCTCATGAGTTCTGTGGTCCGTGCAAATGAAGTGAAACCTCTTGTGCCGACCTTAACAACAATGAGGTCTGCAGCGGGGGCTACTCCTGTATTTTCTCCTTTGCTTTGACGGCCATTTCCTGCTGCAATCCCTGCAACTGCTGTCCCATGACCACTTATATCTCTACTCGGAACAACTAAAAATGGATTTTCTGCTTTCAATGCTTCATTCAACTGTTGCTGTGAATATTCTGCACCAGCTGCAAAACCTGCCGGTGGAGTACCACTTTCTGTCTGATCCCATAAATACAGTATGCGGCTTGTTCCATCCTCATTACGAAAATCCTGGTGTGTATAATCAATACCATAATCAATAATTGCTACAATCACGCCAGCTCCTGTAAGGCTTTCGCTGTTACTGTTCTGTACCGAACGGACACATGTTGAAATTAAGTTAAAACTGGATTCTATAAATAGTTTTCTTGGAAGTTCCAGACTTTCAATTTGTGTATACGAATATAACTGATTTATGTTTTTAGGGTTTATAGTTATAATAGCATAACCCTGGAATAAAATTTCAACCACAGCATTAAGTTCCCGTGCAACTGAATCAATGTCACCGTTGTACTTTACAATTACTTCTACAAGTTCAGTATTATCAAATAATCCGCTGACTTCATCTGCAGAACCGTTTGACATAGCAGCAAGAGTGTGAAAAGTCTTTTGCATTTTAGTATATTGATTATTCATACTCTCTCCTTTTATAAGATAGATTTATGAAAGAAATTACTTGGTATCAGGATTTTTTAAAATATAGCAATACTATCCTGATTTACAATTATAATTGCACATATTTCAATAATAACGACAAATCTGATATAAAGGAACAGGGTAATACTGCCATTGATTTTGAGTCATCCTATACCCGAAAAGAGTATTTTTTCTGACTGACTGGATTTTATACCAGAACCCCTGCTTATTGTTTATCCACAAAAAAACCAATCTGCCTGATTGATTCCTCAGCTCATTTATGGCTCTGCGTGGCAAACAGCTTGAAGGCGTTGGTCGGAAGTTTAGTAATATTTTATGCATCTTTGAAACAGGATATGATTGACGCATGTGTTTTTCTCCTTTCTACACATATTTAGGACAGTATTCTCAGCTTTTTTTCACGCTCATATAAGCAAATTTATAGTAGTACGTTAAAAAGCATCATATTCTATCATATGTTATGATAGATTGGTTAGTTCGTTAAACAGAAGAAATGGCAGGACTGCAAACCTGTGGGAATAGGTTTGCAGTCCTGCCATAAATAATTAACCGCCGGTTAAGATAACTACTGACATTTGTACAGTTACGTTATTGCTTAAACGGCGGTTTGAAAATACTTTAAATTTCTTTATAACTTTGCAGGGATTAATTATATAACTTAGTCAGATACTATTTTAATTGAAGCGCTGGCACCAATTCTTGAAGCTCCAGCCTCAATCATTTTAAGTGCATCTTCTTTTGTTCTTACTCCGCCTGATGCCTTGACACCAATATCTTTTCCGACTGTTTTACGCATCAGTGCAATATCCTCGCTTGTTGCTCCGCTGGTTGAAAATCCTGTTGAAGTCTTAACAAAAGCTGCTCCTGCCTCAACTGAAAGCTGACATGCTTTAACCTTTTCTTCATCAGTAAGCAGGCAGGTTTCAAGAATAACCTTTACTATTGCAGGGCGTGAAGCATTAACAACTGCTTTTATATCCTGTAATACAAAATCATAATTTTTTTCCTTCAACATGCCGACATTAATTACCATATCAACTTCCTGTGCGCCTTTTGCAACAGCTGTCTTTGCTTCAAAAGCTTTGGCTTCTGTAGACATTGCTCCAAGCGGGAATCCGACAACAACGCAGGTCTTAACGTCAGAACCTTTAAGTTCAGAGCTTACAAGTTCTGTAAAGCATGTATTGACACAAATTGATGCAAATTTATATTGTTTTGCTTCTTCACAAAGTTTTTTAACCTCTTGTGTCGTTGCTTCTGCTTTGAGTATAGTGTGGTCAATATAACTGTTTAATTCCATAATAAATTTTTCCTTTCATATAAATGCCCATACATCCAGTGTATTTAATTGTTATTAAATTTGAAATCCTCCGCATTAGCAGAGGATTTCATAATTCTAAATACTAGTCACGTGTCTTTAAAGTATCAATGTTATCCTTAGTTACAAGCTGATTGTCGAGCAGAATTAATTCTTCAACAGGCTTATTGTTTATAACATCAAGAGCAATCTTTAAACCTTCTTTTCCAAGGAAGAAAGGAGGTTCAGCAATTGTTGCTTCAAGTTCGCCTGATCTGATTTTTTCAAGTGCTGGGTCAATAGCGTCGCAGCTGATAACAGTGATTTCATCAAGTCTTCCAGCAGCTGAAATTGCTTCTACTGCTCCAAGTCCCATTTCATCGTTTGCAGCATAAACACAGTCGATTTCCGGATTAGCCTGGAGAATGTTTTCCATAACAGTCATAGCCTTTGCTCTGTCAAAGTCAGCAGCCTGTGTAGCTACCTTCTTAAAGTTTGTTGCAGTAGCAATTGCATCATTAAATCCCTTTGATCTGTCCTGAGCAACGTTTGTACCCATAATGCCCTGAATTTCAACTACATTTACTGTTTCCTTGTCTTTAAAAGTATCTACAAGATAAGTTCCTGCAATTGTACCTGATTTGATTGCGTTGTATCCGATATGAGATGCAACCTCTCCGCCTGCAGCCTGACGGTCCATTGTAATTACTGGTATATTTGCTTCGTTACAAGCTTCAATAGCAGCAACAATTGCATCAGAATCAGTAGGGTCTATGATAATTGCAGCTGGCTTTTTCTGAATGAGGTTTTCTACGTCAGCAACCTGTGTTGCTGAATTGTTCTGAGCGTCAGTTACAATAATAGTTACTCCATTTTCATCTGCTGCTTTCTGAACTCCATCTTTAACGTCAACAAAGAATGGGTTATTTAATGTGTTCATTGACAGACCAATTACAATATTACCGTTTGCCGCAGTTGTTTCACTTCCAGCTGTTGTTTCACTTTGCTTTGATGTAGTTGATTCATTGCCAGGTTTCTTGGTTGAACCACATCCTGCAAAAGCAGATAAAGATGTTACAAGACACATTGCGATAGCAAACATTTTAATTTTTTTCATAAACTATTCTCCTTTTAATTTTATAATCTACTCACCTTTAGATGAGATTGATTTGAACTTCTTATCGATAACAATAGCTATTAATATTACTATACCTTTTACTATACCCGAAACAAATGGATTTACATTCATCAGTGTAAGTATATTTGATAAAATTCCAAGTATTAATGCGCCAACAATTGTTGGAAGAATATATCCCTGACCGCCTGACAAGCTTGTTCCGCCAAGAATTACAGCTGCAATTGCATCAAGTTCATATCCTTTTCCAGCTTCAGGACCAGCTGAGCCAAGTCTTGCAGTAAGGATAATGCCGGCAAGACCGCTGAGTGCTCCTGTAATTGCATAAACTGTTGCTTCATTGAACTTAACATTTATTCCTGAAAGTCTTGTTGCTTCCTTGTTTCCGCCGAGAGCATATACATTTCTTCCAAAGCGGGTATAAGAAAGTACAAAGAAAGCAATTGCATAAATTATAACCAATATTATTATAGGCAACGGCATTCCAAGAATTTCACCTTTACCAATAAACTTATAGGAATCACTCTTAACCGAAATAGGTGCACCTTTTGTATAAAGCAGGGTACTACCTGTCAGCAAAGTCATTGTTGCAAGAGTAACAATAAATGGCGGCAGATCAAAGTGGGTTATAAAGATACCATTTACTATTCCGCAAATTAATCCGATACCAAGACCTGTTGCTACTGCGAGAAATAGTGAACCTGTTGAATTCATAACCGATGCAGACATTGCTCCGGAGAATCCCAGTACAGCACCAACAGAAAGATCAATTCCTCCTGTCAGGATAACAAAAGTCATTCCGCATGCAAGTATAGCTGACATTGAAATTTGTCTGATTACATTTGTAAGGTTACCGAATGACAGAAAGCTTGGTGCAATAAATGATGCTGTTATAATGATAATAAGCAAAATCACCAAAGCTCTATACTGTGAAGAATCTATGCCTGAAAATCTTTTTAAAACATTTGGTTTATTCATTTGACACACCCCCCGATGCGTATGCAAGTACCAGTTCCTGCGTTGCATCTTTTTTCATTACTTCTTTAACTATTTTACCTTCACGCATCACCAGTATTCTGTCTGCCATTCCTATTACCTCAGGCAAATCTGTAGAAATGAGAATAATGCTCTTGTCCTTTTTAGTGATCATATCCATGATCTGATATATTTCAGTTTTTGCACCGACATCAACGCCTCGTGTAGGTTCATCTAAAATGAGAACATCAGGGCTGGTTCTTAAAATTTTGCTTAGTACAACTTTCTGCTGGTTTCCTCCGCTTAAATTTCCAACAAGCTGTGCCGGTGAACTGATTTTAATTCTCATTGCATCAACGGAATTATCAATAGTATTCTTTTCAATAGCCTTGTTAATAACGCCAAAGCGGGAAATCTTATCAAGAGAAGCCAATGATATGTTTTCCTTGATACTCCTTACTAAGACTAGTCCTTCATGCTTTCTGTCGTCAGGAACAAGACCAATTCCTTGTCTGATTGCACTAAGAGGGGAAGGACTCTTAATTTTTCTGCCTTTGATTATTATATCACCTGACGTTTTCTTTTTTGCACCATATATAATTTTTGAAAGTTCAATGTTACCTGAACCCATTAAACCATAAATTGCAAGGATTTCTGACTTGTGAAGTGAAAAGCTTACATCATTAACTGATTGTCCTACAAGTCTGTTTACCTCGAAAACTTTTTCATTGCTTGCTTCTTCTCTGTTCGGATAAAGGTTTTCAATATTCTGACCAACCATCAGTGATACAATTTCATCATAATTCGTTTCTGTTGTTTTAAGTGTTTTAACATGCTTTCCGTCACGGAAAACTGTAATTGAATCCGAAATGCTGAATATCTCATCCATTCTATGCGAAATATAAATGATTGAAATTGATTTAGCAACAAGGTCTTTGATAATTTTAAAAAGAGTATCAATTTCTTCATTGGTTAATGCGGCAGTAGGCTCGTCCATAATAATAACCTTTGAATTTACTGAAAGACACTTTGCAATTTCAACCATCTGCATCTGAGCAACTGACAAATTTAATATTTTTGCTCTGGGACTGATTTTCAAACCAAGAGTATCAAGTATTTTCTGTGTATCATTAAACAGCTTTGTCCAGTTAACTGTACCCGCTTTCATAGGCAATTTACCTAAGAATATATTTTCGGCAACTGTTAAATAACGTACGAGATTAAATTCCTGATATATCATTGATATTCCTAAATTTTGAGCTTCCTTAGTGGTGTTATACTCTACTTTATTACCCTCAAATATTATTTCACCTGAAGTTGCTTTCTGCGCACCTGAAATTATTTTCATCAAAGTAGATTTTCCTGCACCGTTTTCTCCGCAGAGTGCATGAATCTCACCTTTTTTTATTTCAAGATGAACATTATTCAGGGCAGTAACACCGCCGAATTTTTTTACGACGTTTTTCAGCTCTAAAATATAATCATTGTTCATATTTATCACCATTCCTTTTTGCTATTTAATCCGGTTTGGCTAAGCAATTTCCATGCTCGTGCATTTACAGAAGTAAATAGCCTCGTGAAAATATATATTTCACACTATTACTGACTTTAATAAGCGCATCCGGCAACAAGAATTATACTCGGATAAGGTGTAAATTCACCGGTTCTTATTATAGCCCTTGCATGCTTTGTTTGTTCTTTCAGATCAGTATGCTTTACATACTCAACAGGAATATCCTTTGGAAGAACTTCTAGAATTTTTTCAAGAAATGCAGGGCTTACTTTCTTAATTTCTTCAGCAAGTATAGCCTTTTCAACTACTATGTGCTTCAGAACTTCAGAGAGAACATCAAGATATGCAGGTTCTTCCGGCTTCCATGCAAGATCTATTCTTTCTGTTCCACTTGGCATAGGAAGTCCTGCATCACTTACAACAATAGTATCCATATGGCCTGTTTCAGCAAAAACCCTTGCCATCTGTGGATTTAAAATTCCGCCTTTAAGCATCTATATACCGCTCCTTTTACTTATTATCTTCAATAAATTTATCAATATCAGCTCTTGCAGGCATTGCAATAGATGTTCCCATTTTTGTTACCGCAAGATTTGAAACAACATTGGCGAATCTGCATGCTTCAAATAAATCCTTACCCTCTGCAAGTGCTGTTGCAAAACCACCGTTAAATGCATCTCCTGCACCTGTTGTATCAACAACCTTAACATCATAGTTTTCAAAAAGCTGATGCTTTTCTTTATTTACTGCAAGAACACCTGCTTTACCTAAAGTAATTACAACCTCTTTGACGCCCTTGTCAAGGAAATAGTCCGCAGCCTTTTTAGCATCATCAGCATTGTTGACTTTTATTCCTGTCAGAATTGCAGCTTCTACTTCATTTGGAGTTATAATATCAATCTTCTTCAAAAGTTCATCGCTTACAGGCTGAACAGGTGCGGGATTTAGTATTACCTTAACGCCATTTTTATATGCAATATCAATTACCTTTTCAACAGCGTCGATATTTGTTTCAAGCTGTGTAAGAAGTATTTTTGATGACTTTATTACCGACTCTATTTTCGCAATATCTTCATCATTGATTGTACCGCAAGCCCCTGATGTGACTGCAATAGCATTCTGACTTGTATTTTCATCAACTATAATCAATGCTGTTCCTGTTGGCGCTTCATCTGTTATAAAAGCATATTCTGCTGACATTTTTTCCTTTTCAAGCATATTCAATGCAACATCCGCAAAAGCGTCCTTACCTAACTTGGTTATCATAGTAACGTTTCCGCCGGACTTGTTAGCTGCAATTCCTTGATTAAAACCTTTTCCTCCCGGTCCCATCTGAAACATTGAACTTTTTACCGTTTCACCTGGTACAGGAAGATGTGGTGCCCTTGCCATTAAATCAACCACAAAGCTTCCGAAAACTGCAATCTTATTCATTTATATTCTGCTCCTTTACAATCTTTTTTTCTGAACCTAATAATTTAAGTGTTGGAATAAGTGTTATGGTGTCCATATGACTATTATTAACGCTGTTTGCATTTTTTATTTTATTGGAAAGATTATTTACTGCAATTCTCCCCATTTCCTGTGTAGGTCGGGATATGCTTGAAACTTTCATTCCCAGAATGTTCAGAATTTCTATTTCATCAAATGTTATAAATGCAATGTCATCTGGAATACTTAAATGATGTTCTGTAATACTTTTTAATGAACCAAGGCCCATAAGGTTATTGCAGGTAAATATAGCTGTTGGTCTGGTGCTGAGATTCAGAATTTTATTTGTAAGCTCATATCCGCTTTCCATGCGGTAATCCCCGTAAAATATTAAATCCTCCTGAATTTCAACGTCATTCATTATAAAAGCTTTTTTATATCCTCTTAATCTGTCACGTCCCGGTTTTGATGATTTAGGACCTGCAATAATAGCTATATCCCTATGTCCTTCATTTATCAGCGAACATGTCGCATCAAAGGCACCCTTAATATTATCAATGAAAACTCCGTCAAAGTTTGAATACTTTACATCTCTGTCAATAAGATAAATCGGTATTCCTATGCTTTCAAGAAGTTTCAGGTAATCCCCGTTGAACTCTGTTGTATCTGTAGTAGGAGATATAATTAGCCCTTTAATACTCATTGATTTCAGTTTTTTGAGTATTGTTACTTCTTTCTCCTGATTTTCATCTGTATCGTAAAAAATTGCATTAAAGTTATGTTTATCAGCCTCTGCATTAATCCCTTTGATAACTTCTGCAAAGAATGGGTTTGTAATATCAGGAACAACAACAGCAATTGTGTTCTGCGCCATTTTTGCCATTTCACCTGATATTGAATTTGGTGAAAAATTATATTCATTAATAATTGCTTGAATTCTTGCTCTTGTTTCTTTATTAACCGGTGCAGTATTATTTATTACCCTTGAAACAGTTGAGCAAGATACTCCTGCTTTTTTTGCTATATCTACAATTGTCAAAATTATCACTTCCTGACATTGTGAAAATATTTTCTGAATTATTTTGCTAAACTTGATTCCTTGTCCATTAATATAACACAATTAAATTAATAGTCAACGGTTCAAGTCAATTAATTTGTGCATTTTGCATAAGTTTGTTAAATTACTATATGAAAATAATATGAAAATTGTTTATTGTATATACTTATATTATAACATTATTTTAACTTTTGAAAATATTTTCATTTATTTATTTTAAATTAATAGAATTATTATTTGTATAACTAAGTAAAATATGTACTTAAATGATATGGCTGAAAAGTATAAAAAACGAATTATAGGATAATTTTCATAAAGCTATACTATTCCAAAATAAAAAGCAGGGCAGGTTTAATTTCCTGCTCTGCTTTTGTTTTATATAAAATGTTATTATGAAATAATTTTCTCTTTAAATATTCCTTGCAACCAAATACAAATTAAGCTGAATAAAATTTGTTATAGTTTATATCTTGGCTTTAATATGATTTGCAGCTGGCTTTTCAACATACTGCTCTAAAAATCCTCAACATTGTTCTTTTTTACTCCTCCTCATAAATACCATCAATTGTAATACCTGTAATTTTATCATTCTCATATACTAATAAGAGTGCAGCGTTACCTTTCTTTCTCTCAAAAACATAAGTACAAACATTTTTTGATTTGCTTTCTATAGAGGGCGTTCCATACTTTTTTTCAATGTTTTTACGTGTATTTCCGCAATAAAAATCTTCAATTTTTATGTTTTTATTTTCATCAAAGTTTAAACTAATAATATTACACTTTTTTAAGTCTTCATCATTATCATCAAATTTAATCAGTGAAATATTTTCACCTTTGTAATACAAATCATATCCAAAATCATATTTGTTACCTATTGAATAATCTTCGCCTAAGTCTTCTAAAGTAAAAGGCATAGAATATGTATTACCATATAACTCAACATTTTGAACAAGTTCTTCAATTGACCAATCGGTTATGTAATTAATTTCTTTTCTATCAGAATTTGATTTTTTACTCTCCGTTTCCGCCTTTTTTGTCGTAATATTCTGCGAAGTCTCCGTAACCTCACCTTTATCCGCCTGACACCCGACAAAACTGCACATAACGGCTGCCGCCAAAATCAGGGATAATATTTTTTGGGTTTTCATTTATTGTCCTCCTTGATGTATTTATTTTTCATTATATTTATATTATATATCACAAGATGTGCTGTTTGCAATAATATTCATAATCTGTAATATTTTTGTAATAGCAGGTAGTGCCTAAATTATTTAATGATCTTTTAGCTTAAGGCTAATAAATAAATTGCCTCTTAAAACATATATATCCCTGTTACACATAAATATAAAAAATAAATGAGTTTTCTCATTATTTATTCAATAAAAACAAAATAACTACAAATTATTACATATTCTCTTTAAAATAATTTATATATTTTACATTGTATTTTATTTCTAAATTCCTTATTATAAATATATATTATTTTATTTTGGAGGATTAATTAATGAAAAAGCGATTACTAGCGACAATTCTTGTAGCTTTTGTTTTTTTAGCAGGCTGCAGCTCTGCAAATAGAAACGAAAGCAAAGACACTACTGCAAGTTCTGAAATAAGCCAAGCAGCATCTGAAAGCACAACCACTTCTGCAGCCGAAAGTGAAACTACTGCAGCAGAAACTAAAAGTGCAGATTTAGTTTTACCTGTTACAGAAAACACTTCCGGCAAAGTTCAGATACAGACCGTATCTGCAAGCTCTAATTATCCTTACATTTCATATCTTATTACTTCAACAAACGGTGAAATAGTAGTAGTTGATCCTACTGTTATGCCTTATAAGAAAACGATTGACTTGCATCCAGCTGCTATTGTAAGCACACATAATCATGGTGATCACATGGATCTTATGTTTAACAAGGCTAATGAATGTCCTCAGCTAATGTATACAGTAGAAGATATGAATACTAATGATTTTCATATTTACACAGTAGCAACGTCACATGCAGATGATAATGTAAGTGATAATTCAGGAAATATAATTGCAATATTTGAAGTAGATGGTTTAAGAATTGCACATTTCGGAGACTGCGGACAAACTGCTCTGACAGATGAACAGCTTGAGAAAATCGGCAAGATCGATATTGCATTTATGCAGTTTGAAAACACATTTTCCAATATGTCAGTTTATAATCAGAAGGGTTTTAATGTTATGAAGCAGGTAAATCCAACTATTGTTATTCCTACTCACTGCTCTAATCCTGGCTTTGAAGAGATTGATAAAAATTATGGTGGTCTTACTCAGTTTGAGAATATTCTTGAAATATCAAAGGAAGATCTTCCTGAGGATCAGCTCCATTTCTACCAGATTACAAATACACATAAATATAACTAAACTTCATAAGTATTAGCCCCTACAAAATAAAGCAGATACAATAAATGAAAAGCAATAACCATTTACGCTACATCTATATTATACAATTAAGTAAATATTTGTGAAATTCTACTATTATGCAAAGGCTGATTGTAATTTGTTTAGAGGTGTAAAATGGGTTCATATTATTTTGAACTTCCATGTTATGTTGAGCTAATGTTATTATATCTGCCAGTTGTACTGCTTATTTCACTCATAGTTTTAATAATATATTTTGAAAAACGAGGTTATAATAAAAAAATAATTTTTTCTATAATAATTTTTCTTTTTCTGCTTGTTCTTGCATTCTTGTTTTTTCAATCTCATCCTACATATTACAAATATAATGATAAGTGGGTTATTGGCAACAAAATAACTGAAGTAGAAAATAGATATGGAGAATTTGATCTTGGAGAGTATATTGAAGGGAAAAGTGGGAAAGTAGGCTATTACATATATAAAGATGACGCACTCTTTTTACCGGACTATTTACAACATTATTATTATATTGAATATGATGAATATGGAAATGTATATAGTGTGGAGGATAGCGTTTCTCACGGAGGGTGAATTATTATATTAGTATCCTCCATATCACATATTTTATTATCAAGGGCTATAACCCATTAGAAATTATATCCCTTAATTTTTTTGCTTAATGCTTTTCTTTCATTTCTTTTAATAACCAAAGGGTTTGCAGATTCTATACAGAACCTGCAAACCCTTTGTTTACGTTGTTTCATTGGTCGAGGTGACAAGATTCGAACTTGCGGCCTCTGCGTCCCGAACGCACTTAAAACAGCCTTTAACCCCTTTATTATAGGGGTTTTATTATTTTTTGACCGAGTAGTTGACCGAGTAAATATTATTTTGCTATTAAATTAGGCCTATTTTTCTGGCTTAAATAATCATCAAGCTTGCTGATCTGTTTTGATTTATATACGCTGTCAAGATGCGTATATATTTCCATTGTTGTCTGTACGTCAGCATGTCCGGCTTGTTCCTTTGCTGTCAGCAAGTCAACGCCTGCAAGATACATCATTGTAATAAATGTGTGTCGAAGCCAATGTGCTGTAATTCGTGGAATAACTATAGGAATTTTTGAAGGTGAAAATTTGCTTGTCGGTTTTTTATACTTTTCAAGCTGTCCTGTTTGCTTATTCTTAACTAAAATATCTTCAAAATTGCCATACTTGTAATTTAGTTCATATATATAACTTTCCCATACTCTCTTGTATGCACTTTCTGACATCATGCGCCCGGAAGCGTCAGGACAAACTACAAGATTATTTCCTCTATCTTCTGAAGCAAGGAAGTCAACAAGAATTTGAGGGATATAAACCGTTCTTATACCGGCTTTCGTTTTTGCAGTATTCTTAACTATGCTTTTTCCGTCTATTATTTCAACGGTTTTATTAACAGAAATAGTTTTTGCTTTCAGATCTATATCTGTCCAAAGTAGCGGAATTAATTCACCACGTCTAAGACCTGCATACATCATTATCATTGCCGCTCTATGCGCACGGTGATCGGACGGCTCATTAATCCAGGATTGTTCTTCCTCTGTTAATGCCCTGCGTGTTGTTTTCGGCGCTTCTGCTGGAAGCTTAACAGCGGGAGCAGGGTTGTAATCCATAACACGGTTATCAATAGCAAGCTTAAAAATTTGGCTTGCTGTTCCCCTAACATCTTTAAGTGTTTTATATGCATATCCATTTGCAGCCATATCAAGGATAATATCCTGAATATCTGTAGTGCGAATTTTGCTAATTGAAAAGCAGTTAAGCGGCTCTAAATTTGCCACTCTGTATTTATAAGTTTGGTGTCGGCCGTGAGAAACTTCAATAGCTTTCAATTTCAGCCATCTTTGCGCCCATTCGCCAAAGGTGTCATACTCTGCTGAAACATCAAGGCCCTTTCCAAGCTTTAAGTTTAGTTCATTTACCTTTGTTTGCAGTTCTTTGTTGGAGGTTGCATAGACATATTTATATTTGCCATTGCCAAGATGCACAGCCGCCTGAATACGCCCGTCTTTACGCTGTTTATTTTTTATCATGCGACCACCTTCTTTAATATATCAAGTTCTATTATAGACCTTCCTTTGAATCTGGATCGCCAACTTCACTTTTGGATGAATAAACAATATGAAGTGATACAGTATGTGTGTCTTTAAGTTTAAAACAAACTAATGATATTTGCGAATCGTCTGTTTTCCATTTTACAACATATTTAATTTCATCTGAATCTAATATTTCATCAGGCAATGTTCCTTCTATAGAAAAAGGCTCTTTGTATAATTCAGTAAGTTTAGCTTGCAACAAAGAAACTTTATTAATAGTAAGTTCAGCTGTTGTATCTTGAGTTAAGTTATTAAAATAGTATCTTCCACTAACAAGTCGTTCATTATCAAACTCATATGATGCTGTCATTGGTAGTAAATCTGCAACCATTATTTTCGTATATTCAATACTCCCTTCTTCGTCAATATCAGCATCAGGCTCTTTTCCTTCAGAAGCTATAACTTCTGATTTTGTCATTCCCCAATCCGCATTCCTAAAATCATGTTCAGGTTTTGCAGAACTACCACAACCACATAATAAAGTTACCGCCAATAACACTGAAATTACTAGTCTTTTCATAAAAACGTCCCCCTAAGTTGTAAATTAAATTTGTTTATCGAAATAGTTCCAAATAGCCTTCTTTACTAATTTATTTATTAAAATTCAATCAAATACCATTGTTATTTTCAACTGTAGAATTATCAAAATTTTTATCTGAATATACAATCATAATAGGCTCTATTTCATAATTGTCTCCGGATAACAACATTTTTATGCTTGTGCCTTCATATTCCCATTCTGCATAATAAGCCAAGTCTCCTACAGCTATAGCAAGTCCATAATCAGAAGGACTATCTTTATACAAGTCATCAAACCATGTAATATCATCTGTAATTGGATCTCCATATTTTTGTGTGTACTTTTCCTTTAGTGAATTATAATCGTCAATATATAGATTTTGATTCGTATGTTCATTATCTTCAATAAAATAGCCGCCACTGAATAGGCTATCATTAGAGAAGAAATATACTAATGTTGCATCAAAGCCCCCAACATCTACATTATCATATATAAGAGTTTCATCATCTTCCCCGGAAGGTTGCTGGGATTCACTTGCACGGACTTCTTCAATAGTCATTCCCCAAGATATATTTCTGAAATCGTAGTTTATCGGCTCTGTTTCTACTGTTGTAACTGTGGTTGTTTCAGTAGTTGCTTTTGTTGTTACTTCTGTAGTTGTTACTGTTGTCAATTCTGTAGTTGTTTCTATAGAGGTTGTTTCTTCTGTTTCTGTTGTTTCCGTTTGAGAATTTCCAGAAGCAGAACAGCCTGCAAGAAGCATACATAAAACTGATAAGAATATAATTGCTTTCTTCATATTTACGTCCCCCTAAGTTGTAAATTAAATTTGTTTATCGAAATAGATCCAAATAGCCTTCTTCACTAATTCTTCTGTTACGTTAAAATATTCTGTTAGTTACATTTAACCAAGTAGGTGTTATTTTAGTTGTTTTATTTAAAAAAATACTGCACCAACACAAGAAAACAGCTAATATAATTAAAAATAAAAGAAGTCCAATCATAATTATGTCCTCCTAAGTTGTCAATTTTATTCTACTGCTATATCCGTGTTCTTATCAATGAACATCAAATACAGGGTTACCTCATCCCCATCCTTTTCCTCTCTGACTACAAGATTAATTGATGTATCTGGAACTAACCATGTAGAATTTCTTATAATGTCATCAGAGTTTTGAATTACTTGATTTGATTCTTCCGTATTCCAAGCACCATATGATAATATCATTTTTTGCATCAGATTTGAATGTTGTTGCATGCATTCTTCATACTTATCTACCGTATAATTTTTTCTTAAAGATATTGCATATAACTCATCATCATCAAATAAGTATATAAGATTAGCAGTAAAATCTTCATCATATTTAAAATTATTATATACGCAATAATCATCAGACTTTTTATCTGCTTCTCCATCTTCCACAGATATTAATTCATCCATAGACATTCCCCAGTATGTATTGCGAAATGAAAAATCAGTTGTTGATGAAGTTGAATTTTCTGCTTCTTCAGCAGTGAAAACAGCTACGGGAACATCAGGGTTGTCTAGATCTGTAGGCCTTATTTCATTGTTAACGACATATGATCCCAGTTTACCAACAGTACCTAATACAAAAATTACTAACAAAACTTTTACCCATGTAGGCATAGGACTTGTTGTTTTCGGTTTGTACTTTAGATTTCCTGTTTCATAATTATATATATCTTGTGGGTCGTTATCATAACCACAGCCTTCGCAATACCTCCCTTTAATTTTCTGTCCGCAATGTTCACAAAACATACGTTGTCCCCCTAAGTTGTTCATCATACTTGTTTTAGATCCCAAAAGCCTTCTTAATTAATGTAACAGTAATTGTAATATATTATTCTTCCTTTGAATCTATATCACTTTTACATGTATAATTAATTGTTACGATTGCTTCTCTTGTCTCTGTTTTTTTATTGAGCTGTAATTTTATTACAGTATTATCAGATTCCCAAAGAACAGTATAAAATATACGGTCAGATTTAACTATTTTTTCTGGTAATGTACTCATAATGGAAACGGGTTCATTATATTTTTCAGTAATCTTATTTTGTATTTGAGTTACTTTTTCAAGTAAATAATCAGAATTATCATCTTTAATATAGAAATTCATACTATATCCTGCAGCGAATAAATGTGAACTGTTAAAGTCGTACGTTAGTTTCATTGGAAGTAAATCCTCAAACATTACATCTTCATACTCTATAAAGTCCGATTTGCCTAAAGTATTATCTGGTTCTCTTCCTTCAGAGTCAATAACTTCTTCTAAAGTCATTCCCCAATTTACATTTCTAAAATCATATTCTATCTGTTCTGTTTGTGAATTTCCTGTAGCAGAACAGCCTGCAAGAAACATACATAAAGTCAATAAGAAAATAGTTACCTTTTTCATAATTCTGTCCTCCTAAGTTGTCATTAATTCATTTTATATCTATCTTCAGTTATTTCCTGATTAGAATTGTTTAAAATAGATTTATCTTTATTTTCATAGTGTTTTAATTCATCCGATATGATAAAAAATAGTATTGTAAAATATATTGGCAATCGAATTAATCGAACAAAATTTTCAAAAAAGCATACAAGAAATGATACTAATGATAAACCAAAATTAAATTCATCAGAATAATTACTTATTTCGTTCGTAGATGATATTGTTATGTGAAAACCATATAAAAATGCAATAATTATATTTATTAAGGAAATAACTTCTAAATGATTATAAGAAATAAAGTTAAATATCGAATTTAAAAAAGAATTTCCTTTACATTGCTCGGATTGATTTTGTTCTGATGTGTTTTTATCTGGCATATTAGCTTTTAAAATCTTAAGATCTTTGTTAGCTGAGTAATGTTCATTATCAATTATTTTATTATTCTTAAAAATCTTGCACATGCTAAGTAAAACAATAGTAGGCATAAAAGCTAAATACAAATTAAATAATATGCTTACTATAAATCTCAAAATTTCGTCAGGATAATTTTGTAAAAGATGTATGGTTTCAGTATAGCTTAGTATTATTTTATAAATACAATAAATTAAAGCTGTTATACCATAAATGATAGTAAATATTATAATCTTACTATAATTTTTACCTATTTCCTCATTCTTTTCAAAATTATTTAAAACAAATGAAACTGCTAATAGTACAATTGAAAAAAATGCTGGCCAAGACATGTAGTAAAATACAACTTCTATTGTTGTTTTAATAAATGTCTCTAAAGTGAAAATGTCACCAAATAGTTTTTCGGATATTATCATAAAAATAAATGAAACAATTATATTAATTAAAGCAACTATTTTCAAGTTCTTAGAAGTTGTCTTTGATACAACATAATTTATAAAAGAACTTTTTTTACATATACTGTTTTCTTTATTTTCAATATGGTCATAAATCTTGCTTATACAAAGTAATATGAATACAGGAAAAATGGTAAAATAAATATTAATTATGCAACAAAAAGAAAATTTAAGGTTGTATATAAAATCAGAAAAATAAATAGGAACAATAATAAAAAATGCTATCAATTCAAATAAACAAAAAAGTAATGCAACACTACCATAAATCAAAGCTGATATTTTAACCTTTTTTGATGTCATAATAAAACGTCCCCCTAAGCTGTCAATTAAACTTGCTTATCAAAATAGATCCAAAAAGCTTTCTTCACTAATTCTTCCGTTACGTCAAAATATTCTGCAAGCTGCCATACTTCTGTATAACCCTTATTAATTGCTGTTATCACATCATCTTGTGGTAACAGCTTTTTTATTGCCCATTTGTCAGCCTTGTATTCGCATTTTGCAACGCAATCAAACCTTGAATAAATATTATAAAATGCTCCATTCAAGCAATGACCAAGTTCGTGCGATAGCTTAACTCTTTCATCTGCGGAGTTCTTAATTTGCGCATAGTCAATACCTATTGCATAGCATAAATCGTCTGTTACTGAAAGTGCCGCTAATCCTTTTAAGGAAACATTAAAAACTGGAATATTATTGTTATCTGCAATTATGTACAGTTTTTCAATAGTAGTCATAAATTAAGTCCTCATGTGGTCAGTATTATTATAGATGTGGAAAGGCTTACTTATCTTTTTTTTCTTTTTTTGAATTCAAAGCGAATTTTGCAAAAGCCTTTACTTGTTCGTAAATATCATCATCAACTTCAGCAGTTCCGAAAAGAGCAAATTTTACATTGTTATTGCTATTAATTTCAGTTGGCAGTTCAGAGTCATTATCATCACCAAGTAGATAATTTGGGGATACATTAAGAAAGTAAGAAATCTCTTTGAGGTATTTTTTATAAGATTGGCTTTTGTTTGCCTTCCAGGCAGAAAAGGTACTTTTATCAAGTCCAAGATAATCAGTTAATTCTTTTTGAGTTTTGCCTTGCTTATTTAAGAGTTCAATAATTTTGTTAATTTCAGACATAAAAACCCCACATTCTTTGTTAAGAATAAATAAAGTTGGTGAAACATCAACTAAACCTATTGACAGTTGAGGTTTTATAAACTATAATATGCACATACAGTTGATAAAATCACAACCACGCAATGGGTACTAATAGAGAGTTTATAAAATATAAACTTGATGCAACCTAATAGTATCAGAAATATCAACTTTTGTCAATCAGTAATTTGTATTTTCTACAAATCAATTAAAGGAGGGCTATAATGTTTGGTATTTTTAGACATAGTGTTAAAGATTTGCTGAAAGAAAAAAAGATGACATATTCTCAACTTTCTGTACTTTCTAACATTCCTGAAAGTACAATTAAATGCTTCATGTCTGGTGCAAACGAGAGCAGGCGCATAGCTGAAAAAATAGTTGATGCGCTTGATGTTTCAATGGAATACCAAAACGGTACATATAGTATCAAAATCATTTAAATCTTATCGGACGAAAAGGAGAATGACTATGAAAAAGAAAAGACCAGATTTTGTTTATCATTGGGACAATCTTCCTGTTGTTTTAGATCCACCATACGCAGCTCATTTACTCGGTTGTAGTACAAGCCTGATCCGCAAAATGTGTCAAGCTGGAGACCTTCCCGCAGTAAAAATTGGTGATATGTGGCGCATACCACGGGACAAGCTTAAAGAATTTTGCTTATGTGATTGAATAATAGGTGCAGTTAATTAGGAAAGAGCAACGAAAATAAGACAAAAATAAAAGCGGTAAGCTTAGCATACAAGCAAGCATGAGAATATAGCCTTTACTTGAGCAAGGGAGGTCAGAATGATGATACATAAAATAATATTTATATTCTGCATATTCGCAATAATTTTCATAGTAGGAGCAATGGACAAGGGGACAATTAACGGATGGACTTGCTTAATGTTAGGATTGGTAAATTACATAGTTATGGTGATTTCGGGTATTAAAGCAGGACTTCTAAAAGTAGGTGAAGGTAGTGGCAAAGACATGTAAAGGCTGTTATTACTGGAGATCTATGAGTGGTTCAACTTACGGCATACATGGCTGTCACTACATGCTTTTGACAGGGGAGAAAAGGGATTGTCCTGCTGAAAACTGTAATAAAAGACGGCCAAGGAAAAAGAGAATAAAAAAGAGCCTGCAACAGAAGGTGATGTTGCAAGCTCAGCACATAATTGAACCCAATAAAAGTATACCATATTAGTATATAAAGGTCAAGTATTATTTTAGATATCTGGAAGAAATGCAGGTGTGTTATGGAAATAGTAACTTTGAATGAGTTTGCAGAACGGTGCAAGAACTGCAATCCTGCAACTTCTCCGCAAGAGGCAGAGGCTTTGCTTCAGGAGGCTGCAAAGGTTGCTCTCATGGCGGAAGTCATGAAGAAAAAGTTCTTAACAATCAAGCATACTGAAACTGAAAATAGATTGAAGCAGGCGGATGAAGTTATCAGCCATGCTCTTGAACTTGCAGACAAGCTTATAAAAGCGGACAAGCCTGCAAAACTTTCAAGCATAGAAAAACCTGCACCAAAGGCACAGGTAGAGTGCAACAAATACGGTGAATATCAGCATGTACTTCTCACAAAAGAGCAGTATAGCAAACTTGTTGATACATACGGAGCAGGTCAAGCAGAGGCAGGAATCAGGGCTGTTGATGAATACTGTCAACAACATGGAAAGACCTACAAGGATTATAACCTTACTATAAGAAAATTTCTGCATGACGGTGTCAAGGTTGCAGAAAAGCAGGACAATTCCCATAGCTATGACCTCAATGCATTAATGGAACATGCAATGTATAAAACACCAGAGGTAAGGCCATGACAGCTTTTGCAACAGCGTGGGCTTTCGCAAAGTACGGATATAAGCTTAATGTTGTTGACAATGAGAATGTCAGCAAGCTGTATAAAAAATATCGTGAGAAAAACAACATTCCTCTGCATTATCCTCCAGGAGACAAAGAACGTTTGGACTTTGAGGACAAGCTTATCAGACATGTGGCAAAGCTATATAAAAAGATATATAAACAGGAATTTGTTTATCCAGGAATGGACGGGGATAAGGCAAGATTTACAGAGATAGTCAATGCAATTAAAATTTAGAATTACATTTATAACAATATTTAATTAGGCGGTGAAAATAGTGATTGAAATAAACAAGCTCTACAACATGGATTGTATGGAGTTGATGAAAGAATTTCCTGATAAATATTTTGATTTAGCAATTGTAGATCCACCGTATGGAATCAAAGGACTTAAAAAAAATCATGGGCATTTATCAAAATATGGGGACATTTCAAAAGCAAATAATGCTGTTCCTAACAAGCAGTACTTTTCAGAGTTATTTAGAGTTTCTAAGAATCAAATCATATGGGGAGGAAATTATTTTGCAATGCCAAAGTGCAGATGCTTTGTTTGTTGGTTTAAACATCAACCGTTAAATAACTATTCAGATTGTGAATATGCTTGGACATCGTTTGAAAAACCTGCAAAAGTTTTTGATTATCCGTATTTCGGTAGCATAAATGCAGAACCCAATAGGATACATCCAACACAAAAGCCTGTTGCACTTTATCGTTGGCTTTTAAAGAAATATGCTCAAGAAGGAGACATAATACTTGACACACATGTTGGATCAGCGTCATCCTTAATTGCTTGTTATCAAATGGGATTTACATATGTAGGATCAGAACTTGATAAAGAATTTTTTGATAAAGCAACAGAACGTCTTGAGAACGAAAAATCACAAATTCGGTTTGAAGATTTAGAAGCAATATAAATAAATTTGCTAATCATGCAGTCAACCGCAGGATAACACTCCGCTGAATGAACGAAGCAGCGGTTTGGTTGGCGCATTATTATAAAGGTATAGGGCGAGCAGGTCAGGCTTGCCCTCTTACCATATCCGGACAAGTATACTATTATATATTATTTTTTTACGAGTGCAGAAGCACCTTTTCATGCCCTTGTTATAGTATTAACTTTTTGCACGTGAGGATATAAAAATGGGACGTATAAGAAAAAGCGTTGACTTCGGATATGAAATACATGTAACAAACATCATGGCTCCAATGTATGGAAATCATAAAGGCAGAAGCAGAAAAGTCAAGGATACCTGCAAGGCTGTAAAAAAAATAAATGAAAATCATAGCATAGAAATTTGTGAAGCGAAACTGAAAATGAACTTCCGCCCTTATGATTGGCATATAGCACTTACATACTCTGATGAAAATTACACAGAGGACTTTGAACGTGTAAAAAAAGATAAGCGTAATTTCTTAACCAAGCTTTCAAGACGTTGCAAGAAACTGGGAATTAATCTCAAATATCTGACAATGACAGAAAAGGGCGTCAGGTCAAAGAAGTGGCATCATCACTTCGTACTTCCGCAGGAGATAACAATTGCATTGATGGGAGAGTGCTGGCCGTTCGGTCAAATCAGAATACTGAATACTTTGTATGCAAATGGAGACTTTAGCGGACTTGCAAAGTATTATGTTGATAAAACAAAAGGCGGTCAGAAAGAGGATGATAGAGAAAAGGGCTGCAGTCATTTCCGCTTTTCAAATAATTGCACAGGTCCGAAGGTTACATATGAAGCTTTATATTCATACCACTGGCTGAAAACTCCGAGAGCTCCACAAGGATATTATGTGAAGCCTGGTAGTGTGTATGAAGGAACAGATCCATTCGGAAGTTATCCGTATCAAAAATATATTCTTGTGAGAAAAGAGTAAGGGGATGTTTGTTTGAGCAGAGAAGTTTTAACAGAACAACAAATCAGAGAAGCATATTCCATGTGGCGCAAGGGGACAAGCATTAATGAAGTGGCCTCAAGGCTTTATGTATGCAGTCGGACACTTGAGAGAATGTTCAGGCGGAGAGGCCTGCGCAAAGTGTCGGTGACAAAACATAAGACTAACGATAAGATTTTATAAAAAGAAATGTTTGTAGGGGGACAGCATGGCAAAGGAATTTGCAAAAGCTTTCTATAAATCAAAAGCATGGCTGAGTTGCAGAGCTTCATACATAGCAAAGCGTATTGCGATTGACGGTGGAATGTGTGAGAAGTGTCATAGAGAACCTGGCTACATAGTTCACCATAAGAAGAAACTTACACCGAGGAACATAAACAATCCGAATGTAACTCTTAACCATGAAAACCTTGAATATGACTGCAAAAATTGCCACGATATTGAGCATTATTCAGACATTTTCAAGGGAAAAACAAAGAAAAACTGCTGTAATTTTGATACAGATGGGCAGCCAATGCCCCCCATTCAGAGCCGTATGGGGCAAGCTTAACCCACCGAGTACAAGGCAACATTTTCTATGCACCTCACACGTGCGTGAAAGGGGGTATTTTCATGGCAGGTAACAAAGACTTAACAAAAGATGATGTAATTAAGGCAACTTTAGCAAAATATAAGCGGATGTTTAAGAACATGCCTGCAGATAAGAGGTTTCTTGCAGAACAGATTTATCCGAACGCTGCATATCTCAAAGGAATTGCTCATGAGCTTATGACAGAGGTTGATTCTTGCGGATGTATTGCAGAGCAGGTCAACGGAAATGGATTCACAAGAGTTGATACAACCTCAGCTTACAAGGAGCTAAAAGATACAATCCGCACACTGAACTCCTGCATTGATACACTCGGAAAACTTTGTCCAGAACTGAAAAAGGACATGAAAACCGAAAGTGATGCACTTATGGATTTCATTGGAGCAGGTAAAAAATAAACGGAGGGAACATGACAGAGTTTGAGCAATATTTCACAGCCATTTATGACGGTAAGCTTGTAGCCTGCAAAGCTATGCAACAGGTTTCTGAAATACTCCTCAATCAGTTTGCAACTCCGGGAGACTATCACTTTGATTACGATATAGCAAACAGGCATATTCAGTTTATTGAAACATTCTGCAAACTTCCAACAGGTAAACTCGGACAACCTCTGAGACTTGAATTGTTTCAGAAAGCACGTTTGCAGGCTCTTTTCGGTTTTGTTGATGATAACAACCTCCGGCAATACAACGAGTGCCTTATCCTTGAAGGACGTAAAAACGGTAAGACAACAGAGTGTGCCGGTGTTGAAAATGATATGCTTGTCAATGACGGTGAGGGTGCTCCTCAGATATACAATGTTGCAACTCAGAGAGAGCAGGCAACGCTTGGATTTGAAGCTTGTCACAGGATGATAAAGCAGTCACCATTGCTGAAAAAGCATATACGTAAGAGAGCTTCTGACCTGTATTGTGCATACAATCTGGGATTCATAAAAGCTCTTGCTTCAAACACAAACAGCCTTGACGGACTTGACGTACATTGTGCGGTCATTGACGAAATGGCGGCAATGAAGAACCGTGATATATATGACCTTGTAAAGCAGGGTTGCAGTGCAAGAACACAGCCCCTCATTTTCTGTATAACCACTAACGGATTTATCAGAAACGGTGTTTTTGATGCGCAGTATGATTACGCAAAAAAGGTACTGGACGGAACAGCAAGCAATGAGCATTTTCTTCCCTTCATCTATGAGCTTGATTCCATAGACGAAATGTGGAATGAGGATATGTGGATAAAAGCTAATCCAGGCATAGACACAATCAAGAGCAGAGAATATATCAGGCAATGTGTTGAGAAAGCAAAGGAAGATCCTGCATTTCTTCCGACAGTTCTTGTCAAGGACTTCAACATTCCTCAGACTTCAGAGAGCGCATGGATGAGGTATGAAGAGCTTAACAATGAAACTCTCTATGACCTTACTTTTGATTACGGTATTGGCGGATTTGATGCTGCAGATACAACAGACCTTAATGCTGCAAAATGTATTTTCATGCGGCCTGATGATCCGAATATCTATGTAAAGTCAATGTACTGGATTCCGCAGGCGGTCATTGATGAGCAGGAGAAAAGAGGAGACAGAAAAGAACGTGACTCTGTTCCGTATAGCCTCTGGATTGCTCAAGGATATATGCGAACATGTCCGGGACATAAATGCGACAAGAAGATTTTCCTTGAATGGTTTAAGGAACTTAAAGAAACAGAAGATATTTATGTTCTGTACATAGGTTACGATCCGTGGCACGTTGACGATACTTTGCTCCGTGAGTTTAAGGCAGAGTTCGGGACTAAAGCAATGATTCCGATAAGGCAGGGTGTAATATCACTTTCAGAACCAATGAAGAACCTGCACGCAGACTTCAAAGGAAAGAACATAATTTATAACAACAATCCTGTTGACAAGTGGTGTCTGATGAACACCGTTAAGAAAACAGATATAAACGGTAATATTCAGCCTGTTAAAAGCCTTGACAGAACACAGAGAATAGACGGAACTATGGCTCTGATGTTTGCATACAAGGTTTTGCAGGATAACAAGGATGCATATATCGGATTGAATGAATCTGCAGAGGAGGGATAAACAGTTGGAGGAATTACTTGAAAAGCAGGTCACAGATTATTTCAAGCTTATGACAGCATATTCACCTTGCTTTACGTCTTTTGAGGGCGGCATATATGAAATGGAGCTGACAAGGGCGGCAATACACAGCTTTGCAACTCATGTCTCGAAGCTAAAGCCGGAAGTCAAAGGAAGTGGAAACAGAGTTCTTGAAAGGACATTACAGTTCCGTCCTAATCCAGTTATGGATACAAAGAAATATCTTTACAGACTTGCAACTTCATACATGGTAGATAACACAGTTTTCATTGCCCCTCTGACAGACATATACGGATATATTACAGGATATTATCCTTTGCCTGCTTGTAAGTGCAACATAGTTGACTATGACGGTGTAATGTATCTGAGGTATCAGTTTGACAATGGAAAGTATGCAGCTATTGAGCTTGCAAAATGCGGAATAATGAATCAGTTTCAGTATCGTGATGAGCTGTTCGGTTCAGACAATTACTGTCTCAGACCTACAATGGAGCTTATCCATGCACAGAACCAGGGCATTATCGAGGGTGTTAAGGCCTCTGCAAACATCCGCTTTCTTGCAAAGCTTGCTCAGACATTGAAGCCGAAAGCTATTGAGGAAGAACGAAAGAGATTTACAGAAGAAAACCTGAGTGCAGCAAACAACGGCGGAGTGCTCATGTATGATCCTAAGTATGAAGATGTTAAGCAGATTGAAAGCAAGCCCTTTATTGTAAACTCTCCTCAGATGGCTCAGATAAAGGAGAATGTTTTCACCTATTTTGGAACAAATGAAAACATACTGCAAAACAAGTTCAATTCTGATGAGTGGAACGCATATTACGAAGGAAAGATTGAACCTTTTGCAATTGAGGCTTCTCTTGTACATACAAACATGACGTTTTCACAGCATGAGATTGCTTTCGGAAATGAGATCATGTTCACTGCAAACAGAATGCAGTATCTTTCAAACACAGAAAAGTTAAACACAGTCACACAGCTTTTTGACCGTGGATTTATTACACACAATCAGGGCCTTGAAATATTCAACATGGCTTCTGTTGAGGGTGGAGACAAGCGGTATATTCGTAAGGAATATGCAATGACAGAAAACTTTAATGATTTTATTGATAGTGAGGAGGTTAAACCAGATGCCAATATGCAAGGACAGACAGTACCGGACAATGCAGGTAATGCAGACAGTTCCGGCAACGCAGAAATTGATTGAAAGTGATTACTATGCAGAGGGTTATGCAACCACTTTTGAGAGATACAAGCTTATTGATGATGAGCAGGGCGGAATATATGAGCAGTTTCTTCCCGGTTGTTTTGCTGAATGTGATATGTCAGACGTAATCATGCAGTATGATCACACAGGCCATGTATTTGCACGAAACAGCAACAACACACTAATGTTTGTATCACTTGTAAACAATATGCCGGCAATACTAAAAGGTATTGGAGACGGATTGCTTAAAATATGGACCTCAGTAAAAGACTTCTGGAGTGGCTGTTTTGACAAAATGGGTGACATTGGCCTTAATCTCATTAAAGGCATATGGGACGGTATCAGCAACGCAAAGGATTGGCTTGTTGAAAAGATAAGCGGTTTCTTTGATGGCATTGTTGATTACATAAAGGATTTTTTCGGAATACATTCTCCGTCAACTTTGTTTAGAGATGAAGTCGGTGTATACCTTGCTCAAGGTGTTGGTGTAGGTTTCACTAAAGAGATGGATTCAGTACAAAAAGATATGGCAAATGCTGTCCCAAAGGAATACAGCACAGGCATTAAAATTACTGATGAAAAGACAGCAAAGAAAGCAATAGATAAGATTTCAAAGGATTTTATAGATTGCAAGATTAGTCAGGAAGAAGCAGAAAATCAATATGTAAATGTTTTGCAAGAATGCTCAAATAAGCAGATTGATATTGCTCAATATTCACAGGAGAAAATCACTGAAGCAGCACAAAAAGCTTCTGAAAATAGAGTGGCAAATTTGCAGAATGAGCTTAAAACTCAGATTTCTGACTATGAAAAACAGATTGAAGATATCAACAAAAAAATAGATTCATTTACTGATAAGCTTACAAAATCTTATGGAGATATGTACAGCTTTGAAAAAAATAAAGACGGTAAGATTGTTTCTGCACGGTTTAATGATTCCATTGGTGGAGATATCAAACAACTGGAAGAGTATTACAATGTAATTGAAAAACTGAAATCAAGAGGTGTCAGTGATTCAATGCTTGGTCAGCTTGCAAATGTTTCGCAAGAGGAAGGGCTTGCAATGGCGAATTACTGGGATAAAAGCTCTGACAAGGAACTGAAAATGCTTAATGACAAGTGGGATAAATACAATAATATGGCTTCAAAGGTTTCTAATTCACTGTATGAAAATCAAATGAATGATACAGTAACCGATATGACTAACACACTCAAAAAAACAGTTGAATCAAGTGATGAATACAGTAAGATAGGAACGACAATATTAGATGAAATTCTTAAAGGAATGGTTGATGATGGTAAAATGTCAGCGACTTGCGCCCTTATTACCGAGAGCATAAAAAAGAATTTTGGTTTACAAGGCTTTGATGAAATAAATAATACTTCAAAGGAAATGACGGATGCCGTTCCAACAGGTGTTGATGGTGGTAAGAATGTAAATGCAAACGGTAAGAGCTTCAGCTCTGCAGACAAACAGGCAACCAGTGGCACAAACATTACTATTAATCAGAACAACTACAGTCCAAAAGCTTTAGATGCATATGAGGTCCACAAGGCTACACAGAACGCAGCAGCACAGGTTGCTATATCAGGAAGGTAAGGTGTTATGAGTGTTAAGTATGATTAAATATCAGAGCATTAATCAGCAGAAAGCACCTTTTGATATTTTTAATGCAACCAATAACAAAAAATTCGTACTCAGAGACTTGCAGGGTGTAGGGCTTGCAGCAACAAACAACATCACAACAACGGCCGGATATGACGGAGGAGCATATATTTCTACTGCTCTTCCTGTCCGTTCTATTAGTCTGACGTTTGATATATCTGCAAACAGTGATGTTTCGGTAGAAATAGCTAGGATTTACAACACTTTTACAGCAAATGAGCAGGGCACATTATACTATGTGACCGACACTGAAACAAAGAAAATCGGAACATATATCAATGCTGTTACGGTCAATCACTTATCAAAGCCAGTATCAGTTACAATCGGGTTTGAATGTCCTCAACCGTTCTGGGAGACGGAAGAACGCACCGAATACATGGCAACAACACTCGGAACTTTCGTATTTCCATTTAGCATAGAAAAGTTTGAACTCCTGCAGAGTCCGTATTTTGATACGCTTGCAGGGTGGCAGATAAGCAACAACAATTTCACACATGACAACAACTGTATATTGCTTAAAGCAAACATGGGTGTACTGCTTTGGCAGGATATACAGCCTGTCAATATGACTGTGAACGATACCTTGAAAATAGAAATCAATGCAGAGTGCAGAAAGAATCTGAACTTTGCTGTAAGCACAGTTACATATTCGGACACAGCAGAGGTTGTGACGGCCGTATATGAAGCAACATTGTCAGAAGCAAATGCAAGCGTATCTGTTACAATCACAGCGGACATGCTGTCAGCAACATACTTGCGTTTCAGTTTAGGAAGTTCTTCAATTGCAGTTGACTGCACAATTTACGGTTTATCGGTACACATTGGAGGAAATCTTGAATTTGGGCAGTTAAATAATACCCTACTTTCTCACCTTGAAAACAATGGTGAAAAGGAAACAGGGGCTATATTTACAATCACAGCAATGGGTTCTGTGACGAATCCAAAGATTACGGACACTGACACACTCAAAAAGATGGAAGTAACCACAACCTTAAATGCAGGTGACAAGCTTATAATTTCAACTATTCAAGGCGCAAAGACAATAACAAAAGTCAGCAACGGAGTAAAAAGCAATATGTTTAATGCAAAGTCTATTGATTTTGATTTCTTACAGTTACACCAGGGAATGACAAATCTTTTATATGATGCAACTTCAAACGCAGGTAACATGGCAATATCCGTAGAATATACGGAAAAGTATGGAGGCGTTTAAGTATGCTGACAATGTATGTATATGATACTTCCCTACAGTGTGTTGGGATTATAGACAGCGCAAAGTCTACACTCTGGGTGAGAAAGCTTTTTTCACCAAACACAGTTGAAATAGAGCTTCCTTTGAATGAATTGTATCTTGATATTATTCAGCAATATTACACTATTGTCAGAAATGATACGCAGGAAGCGGTTTTGATACGCACAATAGCTATACAGGACAGTATTGAAACAGGAAGAGCTATAAAGGTTACAGCGTATGATTACAGCACAATGTTTTATCGAAGGTCATTTTCACAGACAGGTGCAAATGTGTATGCAGCTATCAGCAATAACACGCAAGGTAATAAAGTAATTCCAAATCTGACGTTACATACTGACCTGCAGAATATCACCATAGCAAAGCAACATGCAATGTTAGGTGACAGTTTGGAGTTATCAATGCAGGTGGACATGACTTGGGGCTTGCAATCGGTTATGGTTGACGGAGGTATTCAGCTTCAGAAGATAACCTGCACCGACAGAAGCACAGCACAGAGCATAAATCCGCAGGTTATATTCGCTCAGAAGTATGACAACTTCCTTTCCATGAACTACACCATAAGTGATGAAAATGCAGTTAATACAGTGGTTTGCAGTATCAATACTGACGGTGCGGATGATCCGAACAATGTTCCAACTGATGTAGGGATTGAGAGTAACAAAAGCGGATTTGAACGTCATGAAATACATGTTGAAATTAATGCAAGCATTGAGCATGTATCGGAAACTATACCGATATACAGCAGTACAGGTGTTAAAGTTGATGAAGTAACGATTGATCATAAGTACGTTGATGTTGCAAAGACAAGGGAAAATGCAAATAGTTCTTGCAACAATCGTATTCAGCAGGCAGAGCCTACAGTTGAGGGAATTATTGTTCCGATTGGTTATCGTACAGACTGGGATGTTGGTGATACAATCAGCATTATATCTCAGATGGGTATTACGATAGATACGCAGATTACGGAAATTACAGAGTATTATGACTTTACTTCAAACAAGATTGTTCCAACATTCGGAAGTCAGAAACTCACAATCAATGATAAACTTAGAAAGATGGGGGTTGTTTAAATGGGTGTTCGTTCTGGGTTCTTTAACTCCAGGAATGGTGACAGGCGGTATGATGCACAAGTATTTGTAGATATTTTTACAAAGCTAATGACAAACGGTGTGTATGCAACTCCGGCAACGTCCTTGCAGGTACAGGCAAAAGCAACACCGGACATGTCTGTTATAGTTGCTGCAGGCTTTGGCATGATTAACGGATATTACCTCTTAAATGACGGTGACAATCCGCTTACTGTAGCAACCGCACATGGCACATATGCAAGAAAAGACAGAGTTGTAGCAAGGCTTAACCTTACAACAAGAGCCATAGAAATACTGAATATATCAGGTACACCTGCAGCGAATCCTGTTCCTCCGCTTTTGGTGCGTGACGGTACATATTACGATTTAAGCCTTGCAACAATTACTGTTTCTGCAAACGCTACAGCAATAGCGCAATCTGATATTACTGACACAAGGCAGAACGCTGCTGTTTGCGGAACTATCACAGGAGCAGTAAACAGCATTGATGCAACAAACCTATTTGCACAATATGAAGCACAATGGCTATTGCTTAAAGCTTTATGTGAGCAGGATCAGGAGGCTATTCTAGCGCAGTTTGCAAGCCTTAACACAGTACAGAAAGTCAATAACGTTGCACCAACAGGGGCAGATAAGAATGTTTCTCTTACGCTTGATGAAATACCAAATGGCAACAAACGTATAATACCGGGGTACATACAGATGGGTACTGCAACAAGTAGCACTAACATAACAATACAGTTCAACAAACCTTATGCAGATGTACCTAAAGTATATGCAACTTTCACAGCCGTTGATATAAACTATTGTGCTGGAGGTAATCTAAAGGACATTACAAACACAGGGTTTACTACAAGGATTTATTACTTTAATGGTAACTCATTCGCAAACTCAGTCTTGGGCTATGGTGGCACGATAAATTGGATTGCAATAGGCACACTTGCAGAGGGGGTATAACAATGGCTTATCAGATTACAGTTGACGATAACAACAATGTCACAGGGTATAGTTCTGGGGACGGAACAATCTCAGGGGGTATCGAAGTAACGTGCAATATTCCTGATGATTTTACAACTAATTATTTGGCTTACAAGTACATAGACGGTGAGTTTGTTTATAACACAGGCTATGTGCAAACAAACACGCAGGAGCAGAACGCAGACCCACAGCCTACTATTACAGACTTGCAGGCAGAAATAACAGCTTTGAAAGAACAAAATGCTTTGCTTGAAAGCTGTGTGATGCAGTTAGCTGATACAGTTTACGCTGTATAACTATATATAAAACATTGAAAGGGGGTGTAAGCGTGGTTAATTATCTTGCTATTCTTTATACAAACAAGATCATTGCAGGCGATATTACATATGCTGACGTGCCAAAGGGGTTAAAGTCAGCAGTTGCAGATGAACTAAGAGCACAGGGCTGTGAAGATCTTATTGCAGGCTAAAACAAAGCCCCTCATTCAGAGGGGCAACACTAAAATTATGGGAGGTTTATATATATGGCATTTAAAAAGGTTTGGCGTGGTATAGATCTAAGTAACCACAACGGAAACATTGATTTTAAGAAAGTCAAAGCAGCGGAAATTGAATTTGCTATTCTTCGAACAGGCTACGGAAGAAAAGATCCGGAACAATATGACACAAAGTTTGAAGAATATTATAGACAATGCAAAGAAAATAATATTCCGGTTGGTGCTTATCATTTCAGCTATGCACTAACAAAAGAAGCAGCCCTTGAAGAAGCAAAATTTATGGCCGAAATAGTAAAGGGGAAAACATTTGAATTCCCTTTATACTTTGACATAGAAACAGTAAATCACACTACATTAAGCAAAGCTGTTAGTGCTGAAATAATCACAACATTTTGCGAATACATGGAAAAGCAGGGCTTCTGGGCTGGGGTTTACAGCTTTGACACATTCTATTTTTCAAACATTCCGGATTCAATTACAAAAAGGTTTGCAACATGGGTTGCAAGGGTTGAAAACGTTCAGCCTTCATATTGCAAAAATTTCGGAATATGGCAAAATTCTTGGGAGGGTAAGATTGACGGCATAACAGGGGACGTTGACTTAAACTATTGTTACAAGGATTATCCGCAGCTAATAAAAAATAGTTGCATGAATGGCTTCGGTAGTAAAGCATTATACAATGTATCGGCATTGGCGGAAGGACTTGCAGAAAGCGATGCAGAAGCACTTGCAAAAAAGTGTAAAGAGTTAGGAATGAAAACAATATTAAAAGAAGTGTGAGGGAAATATGCAATATTTAAGTAATGCTATAAAATGGGCGTTAGCAGGGTTTTCTGCTTTAATAGGATTTTTGTTTGGTGAATGGAACGGGTTAATGTTAGCGCTTGTGGCATTAATCATTCTTGATTATATTTCGGGAATCATTGTTGCAATAATTACCAAAAAACTTTCGTCAAAAATAGGTGCAAAAGGTATTGCAAAAAAGATCTTAATTATGTTAATTGTAATGATTGCAAATATTATTGATGTAAATGTGATAGGTAGCAGCGGAATACTTAAAACGGCCACAATTATATTTTACATAGCTAATGAAGGTATATCGCTCCTAGAAAACGGGGCAAAGCTTGGGATCCCACTTCCAAAGAAGCTTATTGATATTTTAGTACAGCTTAAAGAAACAAATAAAGATTCTGAAGGGCAGAAAGCAGATTTAGGGGTAGCGTCAGAAGCTAATAATGATATTCTTGTAGAGAATAACGAAAAAGAATAATAACTAAATTCGCTTACTTTTTGGTAGGCGAATTTTTTGACATATTTGTAAAATTTATTTGCAAATAATTATATATTTTGTTGGTTTTTTCTTGAAATTGTTGTAATTGGTAAAATTATGTGTTAGGATAATTATAACAATAACATGAAGTTGGACGATTAGTTCGTATTAGTATCTCTATCTGTTCCATTGGAACGAAGCATTTTAAAGTTACAGAAACTCTTTTTAAAATATCTAATGTAATAATAAAATTATATTTAATATGAGGTGATTATGTAAATGTCAGATCAAAAAACTATAATTGAATACATTAATAACAAGATAGAAAATGAAATGTTTGATGTTAAACGTGAATATTATCATGAAAACAAAAAATATTCATTGATAAAAGACGTATTGGCGTTTGTGAATTCTCCTGTAATTGGAGATAAATTCATTGTTTTTAATATTGATAATGATACTTTTCAGCTATCTAGTATGGATATGAATACTCTGCCAGATATATCTGATATTAACACATTACTTCGTGAATACTGCGAACCAAATATTGCTGTTGAATTAAATAAATTTCATTATAATAGTGGACAAGTTGCATATTTAAAAATATGCGGTAGCAATTTGGATTACCCATATATTATGAAAAAAGACTTTGTTTTTGAAGGTAAAACTAAATTGCATCAAGGACAAATATATATTCGCAGAGGAGCAACTAATTTTATAGCTAATCGTTCAGATTTAGATTATTTAGTAAATATGCGGACAAACAGAACATTAAAAATTGACAGTTCAACTATTTCACAAAAACAAATTGTGTTAGATAGACAATTTGTAACATTATATACAATATCATTTGTGTATGGTAATAACTCTAAAACCAATTTTTTAATTAACAGTGGGAAATTAAAATTGGCAACTTCTACGAATGTTTTTTCTGTTGATATTGATTTTATATCTGAGCCTAACATAGCATCATTTAATTCTTCTCAAAAATTATCAGCTAAACTATTTGATGTAGCAGCAAGCACAACTATTCATAAAAACGTTTTCTTTAAAATATCCTCACAATGTAAGGACGTTTTAACACAGGATAACAGCAAAATAAAAGTAACATTGATGTTATCAGATGTAAATGATATTCAAGTTATTTCAACTATACAGTTGTGTGGTATGGAAAATGATTAAGATGAAAGGAGACCTTAACATAAACTATTCACCTTTAAGATATCCTGGAGGAAAAAATAAAATCTCTTCGCTTGTAAAATTAATAATTGAAAAGAGTAAACTAACAAATATAACTTATGTTGAACCTTTTGCTGGCGGAGCTGGGGTTGCTCTTTCATTATTATTTTCAGGATCAGTTGACCATATTGTAATAAACGACTACGACAAATGTATTTATTCTGTATGGAAAGCAATTTTGCACGATACAGAAAGATTTGTACAATTAATTCAAAATGCAGATATTACTATAGAAGAATGGCACAGACAAAAAAATATATATTTAACTAAAAATAATAAGTATTCTCTTGAATTAGCTTTTGCAACATTTTATTTAAACAGAACTAACCGTTCAGGAATTCTTAAAGCTGGTCCTATTGGCGGATATAATCAAAATGGGAATTATTTAATTGATGTTCGATTTAATAAAAAAAATTTGATTAATCGAATTCGGGAAATTGCTAAAAATAAAAATCATATTTCTCTTTACAATAAGGATATTCGCTCCTTTTTTAATTTGTGTTTACCTAAATATGATAATGTGTTTTTATATTTAGACCCTCCTTATTACAATAAAGGGCAAGAGTTGTATAAAAACTTTTTTACAGATAAAGACCATAAAGAAATAGCATCGTGTGTTAACCAACTTACATGCTACTGGATGATTACTTACGACGCTACTTCAAAAATAACTGAACTGTACGAAAATCAAGAATTTGGATTTTTTGACTTATCTTATAGTGTAGCTAATAACATTAAAGCCTCAGAACTAATAATTTTAAGCGACGAAGCTCTTTGGCCAACCAATGACGAATTAGTACGGAATAAAATAAATATTAATTTAAGGAGGAAGTAAAATGCTAAACACAAAACAATTTGATAAAGATGAGCTGTTAACTCTTGTACAAAGTGAAAATTTTGCTGGTTGGGTTTATTCAATAGATTATGAAAAAGCACTTATAATTACTAATGATAAATGGAAAAGTGATGTTAATGGAATTCCGCATAACAGCTTTTTACTTGCTGCTTCTTTTGATCCTAAAAACTATGGTAATACTGCTGAGGTAGATAAAGAAGTTGTTTTATTTAGAGTAATTGGAACTTGCAAATTACCACAAGATGATGACATGATTAAAACTAAAATAGATAACTATCAGAATAAAACAGGAGTATATTCATTTGAAGATGATGGATTTGATAAAATAACACGCAATAAACTTCAATTTAGTGGTTTAGAATGTAGAGTTCTAGGAACTTTTTACATGAAAAATAATCAACTTAATTTAGGTAGTGATATTGAAACTTTTTCTGCATCTTTACAAACAAGAGTTTATGTTCCAAAAAGAGAATCTCTTGATAAAATTGTAAATTTTGTGGATCCAATTAGAAAAAGTAAATCACAAGAAGATTTTAAGGCATTAGGTATTGAGGGGTGTGTTGCACCTTTCCCTATTGGAACTGTTAGATATACATCTACTGACAGAATGCACAGAGCAGCAAATGAAGATAAAGTGCCTTTTTGTATTCAACCGGCTGATTTCCTTTCTAGAAGAACGGCCGTGCTTGGTATGACAAGGACAGGTAAATCTAATATGATTAAGCAAACTGTTTCTGTCGTAAAAAAGATTTCAAGTGAAAATAAATTAAAAATTGGTCAATTAATTTTTGATATAAACGGTGAATATGCCAATGCAAACCAACAAGACAAAGGTTCAATTTCAGATATATTTATAGATGATTGTGTGAAATATAGAATGATTAGCACTAATGGATTTAAACCGTTATTAAATAATTTCTATGAGGAAGTTCAAGATGGCTTATTTACTATTCAAAATTTAATTAAGGAACGTGGCGAGAAAGCTATTGATATTGACACTTTTTCAAATATGTCATTAGAAAAACCTGATGTTAAGGCTATTGGAGAATTTAAAAAATGGACGGTGAAAATTGCACTATATAAAACTCTTTTATATAAAGCTGGATATGCTTTTAATGGTAAATTTAATGTGAAATTTGAAGCTAATAAAAAAATCAGAGAACAAGTAGATGCCGTTTTACAAGCTGATGGCGACACTCCTTCTTCATTAAATCCTAATGATGGTTTTGATTTTTTAACCGCTGAAAAGTGGTTTGTTGCAGCAAGGAGTGCAAATAAAAATGCTCCGCTAAAATCTTCCGGAGGTGGCGATTGGTTTGATAGCGAATGTACAGCCATGCTAAATCTTTTAGCAATGAAAAATGCAAATGATACTTGGATAAAAGGGTATCGCACTGTATCAATTGCAAAAGAATATCATTCTCCCCTAAGAAATAGTGAAGTATGTAAAGAAATTTTCGATAGTTTACTTGATGGCAAAATTGTTATTTTAGATTTATCTGTAGGAAATGCTTTATTAAGGGAACGTATTAGTAAAAAAATAGCTTCTCATATATTTAATACCTCGATGGGTATATTTACAGATGGAGAAATTCCGCCTAATATTGTTATCTATATTGAAGAGGCTCATAACCTTATAGGCAAAGGAATGGAATTAACTGAAACTTGGCCAAGATTGGCTAAAGAAGGTGCAAAATATAAAATTGCACTTGTTTATGCTACACAAGAGGTTTCCTCTGTTCATAAAAATATTCTTGCCAATACAGAAAACTGGTTTGTTTCACATCTAAATAGCGATATCGAAATTCGCGAATTAGCGCATTTCTATGATTTTTCAGATTTTAGCAAATCTCTTCTTCGCTCTCAAGATGTTGGTTTTACAAGAGTAAAAACATTATCTAGTCCTTATGTTGTTCCAGTTCAAATTGATAAATTTGAACCTGATTCTTTTAGCGGTATAGGTGATAAAAATGAATAACTATAACAATTCAGCTGATAAAACAACACATTTTGAAATAGTAAATAACCCTGACATACAATCGTTTCTTAATGAATGTTCTTACATGGTTAATCCAACGGGTGAAGAAGCAAAAGAAATCTCCTCATTATTTTCTAAAGTGTGTACATACAATGAAGAACTACCTAATAATATTATTGCTATAGACGGAAGCTCATATGAATCAAGCATTAACGATAACCTTCCTTTTACACGTGTTGGATATGTTAAAATTGGTAATATTTTAATTCAACGTGATAAATTTTGCGACATAGGTAAAGAAAAATATATCGACCCTTTTAAAGTTGCTGAAATTGAAAAACAAAATTCATCAACTATTTTCGCTTTTCCAAGTTCAAATATGCAGTATAAAAATCAATCAAATATACGTGATGGATTTAGATTAGCATTAGACAATTACATGCACAAATATCGCAGTGAAGAGAGTGATTATAAGACAAGTCTTAGAAGTACTTTATTCGAATTAGCAAAATATCGATCAAAAGGTGAAAAGACATCAAAAAAACAAAGCATAATACTTCATGTTTGTCCAAATTGTATGGAAAGAGATATTCCTGTTTTTAATATCGAGGAAGATCAACTATGCCCGCATTGTCATGCACCTATATATCCAACAGATTGTCTAAGGATATGGGAGAATATCGAAGAAGGTGGTTCTAATCAATCTGCATTAACAAGATTTACTAATGTTATTGAACATCTATTTATCATTCATTTTATAAGAGATATTATGAATCGTTCGCCGAACTCTTTTGTAGAATCTTTATCAAATATTGCATTCTTTGTAGATGGTCCATTAGCTATCTATGGTAACCCAGCATGGGTTCACAATGCAATATTGAAGTATTTGTTTGAAGTAAATGGCATTATGAAGGAGCATGGTAAAAGTCCAATTTTAATCATTGGCAATGTGAGAAACAGTGAAGTTGTTGATTATTTTAAATACATTAACTCTGAAATTATGTCTGAGACAGTTCTATGTTTATCTGATAAAAGTAGAAACAAATATGTAAATTTCAACAAAACAGCATCATCGTCAACATTTGGCAACGAAACATATTATGGACAGGATTTTATTTATAAATCAAGGAGTGGCAAATTAATAGTGTTTAACATTCCTTATCCATTTAAAGATAAAGCAAACTTAATTTCATTTAAAAATGAAAAATCAAAAATTTCTAATTATGAAAATTTTAATAAAGCTATTTTATTGTTAGAAGAATTTGAATGTGATTTATATAGAAACACATTGGTACCTGTAGCTTTGGCAAGAAAACATACAATAATCAGTTTAAAACCAGGAAGTAAAGTCCTTGATTTATTAACCAGAAATAGCTTGTAAAATATTAGCTACAAGAAGTAGTAAGGAAATACTTTAGAGGTGCAGATTTTGATTAGTAGTGACAATTCTAATTAGTCAATTATATTTGAAATTAAAAACAATAAGCTGTTACTAAAACGTATAAATAGCTCTATTATACTACCTATAGAAATTAAAGCACTAAGTATGCCGAGAAAAATTGTCTTGTGATTATTGTTATAAAAAATTTGACCGAGTAATTGACCGAGTAAATTCTTAAAATCTATGGTTTTTAACGCTTTTTGCAGTAATTTTTTGAAAATATAAAAAGCCCGCAAACCACGCAAACAACGTAGTTTAGGGCTTTTTTCATTGGTCGAGGTGACAAGATTCGAACTTGCGGCCTCTGCGTCCCGAACGCAGCGCTCTACCAAACTGAGCCACACCTCGTAACAAACTTTATTATAGCATATTTATGCCCCGATGTAAAGTGAATTTATGCAAACAGTCCTAATTTTGAAACGGGCACCGAAGGTATGGATGCCCGTTTCAATTTTACAGTTTATCTGCTTATTTTGAAGTAAAATAAAACTGTACTTTTTAGTGAAGTCCGCTTACCTGTCCTGTCGCATCAGGATTTCCCAATCCCTCTGTTCCAATATTAAATCCGTCATCTTGTGGCGTATAACTTGGTCTGCTACCCTGAGGAGGTTCTGTTGCCGTAGTATTCTTAGCCGTTGTCTGATTTGCAGAAGCCTTTGTTGTTGCCTCAGTTGTTGTGACAGTCTGGTTCTTAGGTATGATTTTCTTCGTCTGTGCCTCTGTCTGCTGTGTAGTTGTCTCTGTAATTTCTTCTGTAACAGTAATTTCTTCTACAGTTTCAGTTGTTGCAGGGGTTGTTTCAGTTGTAGCTACTGTTGTTATTGTTGTTTCTGAAAAAGTCTGCACTGCCGGCTCTGATTCCTTGTTAAAGAAGCCATTGTCAATTCCAACAAGTATAAGCATACCTGCTGCTATTATTAAAATTGCTATTATAGCAACAATAATTAATCCCTTTACTATATTGCTCATTTTACACCTCCAAATATTTACTGATTTATATAGACTATAGTATAATATTAAAGTCAAAAGAGTCAAAATATACCCTAATTATAGCATGTCTTTTAATAAAATCAATAATTATTAATCAATTTATTCATTGTATATCATACAATTACAACAATTGCATAGTATAACAAAAATATTTGATTTATTTATGGATTAGTGGTAAAATATATATAATCTATTTTGGAGGTTTTTACTATGGACAAAGGTAAATTTTTATCACGTATAAATACTAATCTTCTTACAGATTACAGAACATCTCTAAAAACTGCTTCGCCGAAACAACTGCATAATGCACTTTCAAAAGCTGTAATGCAGGATATTATTCCTCTCTGGAATCAGACAGAATCCCGCCGCAGCCAGGGCAGACGTGCATATTATCTTTCTGCCGAATTCCTTATGGGACGTGCAGTTTTCAACAATCTGTACTGCGCTGGTCTTTTGGATGATGCAAAGGAAATTCTCTCCGAAAATGGAGTTGATATAAACTGTCTTGAGGAAGTTGAGGATGCTGCCCTCGGAAACGGCGGTCTTGGCAGACTTGCTGCATGCTTCCTTGATTCTGCTGCCTCTCTTGATATTCCCCTCGACGGCTATGGAATAAGATACCGCTACGGTCTTTTCAAGCAATCTGTATACAACGGTTTCCAGCAGGAATCTGCTGACTCATGGCTTGACTATGGTGATGCATGGGGTATCCGCTGTAAACAGGACGCTGTAAGAGTTGACTTTGCTGACCAGTCTGTAATTGCAGTCCCTTATGATACACCTATAATTGGATATGAAAGAAGAGCAGTAAACACATTGAGATTATGGCAGAGTGAACCTGTCAAGGGCTTTGATTTCAATGCATTCGATAATCAGGATTACATAAAGGCATCAGAAAGCTCTGTTCTTGCTGAGGCTGTAACGGATGTACTTTACCCTAATGACAATACAGAAAAGGGGCTTAAACTTCGTCTGAAACAACAATATTTCTTTGTTTCTGCTTCCGTTCAGGACATTATCAGAAAATACAAGCTTACTCACGGCAATGATTTTTCTCACTTTGCAGAGCTTTATGCTCTCCAGCTTAATGATACACATCCGACCGTTGCTATACCTGAACTTATCCGTCTGTTCATGTTCAAGGAGGGTATGTCCTTCGGTGACGCATTTAATATAGTACAGAAAACCTGCAACTATACTAACCATACTGTTATGGCAGAGGCACTTGAAAAATGGGGTGCAGATCTATTCAGAAGTGTTCTCCCGACAATTTACGAGATAATTCTCATGATTGACAACCATCTTGAAAAGTACTTAAAATCTATCGGCCAAACTGAAAGCCAGATTGAACAGAAGCGTATTTTTGACGGTGACAGAATTCACATGGCAAGAATGGCTATTTTCAGTTCATCACATATCAACGGTGTTGCTGAACTTCATACAAATATCCTTAAGAATGATGTTCTCAAGGAATGGTATGAAATCTTTCCTGACAGATTCCAGAACAAGACCAACGGAATTACTCCGAGAAGATGGCTTGGTCTTTGTAACCCACAGCTTTCATCTCTTATTACTGAAAAAATCGGAAACGACTGGATTACCGACCTTTCCGAGCTTTCAAAGCTGAAACAGTATGTAAATGACGGTGAAACAATTCGTCGCTTTATGGACATCAAGAAGCAGAAGAAGATTGAACTTTGCTCATATATTGCAGAAAAAGAAGGCGTTATCCTCAACCCTGATTTTATTTTCGACATTCAGGTAAAGCGTCTTCATGAATACAAGCGTCAGCTGCTCAATGCTTTTTCAATCATGGATATATATTTCCGTATAAAAGAAAACAAGCTCCCTGATATGCACCCGACAGTTTTCATTTTCGGAGCAAAGGCTGCCCCTGCATACAGACGTGCAAAGGGCATAATCAAATATATTAATGAGGTTGCAAAGCTTGTCAACAATGACCCTGACACAAGGGACAAAATTGCAGTTCTTTTCGTTCAGAATTACAATGTTTCATATGCTGAAAAACTTATTCCAGCCGCTGATATTTCCGAACAGATTTCAACAGCAGGTCTTGAAGCAAGCGGAACAGGAAATATGAAATTCATGCTCAACGGCGCAGTAACACTCGGAACTTATGACGGTGCAAATGTTGAAATAGTTGAAGAAGCAGGCTGGGAAAATGAATATATCTTCGGCAGCCGTGTTGAAGATATTGAAAAAATCAAGGCTACTTACAAGCCTAAGGAAAAGATTTATTGCACCAATGAACATGTCAAGAGGGTTCTCAATACCCTTGTTGACGGAACTTTCAACGACGGCGACACAGGTATGTTCGGTGAACTTTTTAACTCTATTCTTACAGGAACAAGCTGGCATAAGGCTGATAACTACTTCCTGCTTGCAGACTTTGACAGCTATGTAAATGCAAAGTTAAAGGCTCTTTATGATTACAAGCAGAAAGAAAACTTTGCAAAGAAATGCTGGATGAATATTACTTCAGCAGGTAAATTCTCCTCTGACAGAACAGTCAGTGAATATGCTGAACAGCTTTGGAAGTTATAAGACTAAGTTAAGATTCATAACCTTAATTACAAAGTGATTTTTTATTATTACAATAGCTTTACAATATTGAAAACTTCATTGACTTAGAATACTTTTTATTGTATCCTTTAGTTAATATAACTTATTTAATGCTAAAATAAATAGAATTTTTTATCAACTTCCTAAATTCGACAAATTAATCACAAAAGATGTTATATGATAATAAAGGATGAATATTATATGTTCAGGCATAAAAAATTGTTATTAATATATTGTATTGCAACGGTTATGCTTATGACCGCATGCAGCAATGTAAACGATAAAATTTCTGAGCCGGTAAACAGCGACAATACTTCGGAATCTTCAGATCCTATCGTTGTCTACGGTTCTACTTCAGGCACAACCTTTGTATCCGACATAAAAGAAAATTATTCGGAAAGCACTTCTCATATTGACTATGCGGTTACTGCTGCTCCTGAAAACGGCAATACGGCTTATTCAGGGACAACCATTCCCGCTAAAGTAACAGAAGAGGACAATAATAATACAACAAAGACAGCAAAGAAAACTACAACAAAAATCACAACTGCCAAAACAACAACTGTACCGACTTATACTCAGACAACTCCATACATCTATACAACGGTTCCCGTTACTTCAACCGTTCAGACAACAACAGTTACTTTTCCTAATGAGGGCGTTTTTGTAAAGTCAAATCTCGGATATAAAATCAAGGCGCCTGATTTTCTCAGCGAGGAACAAAGACAGCTTTTTGCCAACGCTTTTGAATACTCCCATAACCTTGTTTCAGAAGGCTACAGGGGAGAATATTCCGACAAAGACGTTCTTTCCCTCACCGTAAATGGCATCACATCTAAATACGTTCCCGGGAATGCCGACCTTTTCCCAACGTACAACGATTTTAAAAATTTTGTCTACTCAATTTATCCGAAAGACATTGCTGACGGAGAACTTAAACGAGAAAACTTTATCGACCACAATGGTAAACTCTATGTAAGAGCCAATTTTACGGGTTATGATATTGATTATTTAGGTCAATCGTTCTCACTTGTTACTTCAACGGATGAATATGTTAAATTTAAAATTGAAGCATATTACGGAACACCCGACGATTATACCATAAAAGAAAGTTCATATATCATGATCAACACCCCTGACGGATGGAGATTCGAACAGTTCATTTTCTGGTTCTGATAGTTTTGTTAATTAATAATTTTCGCATAAGGAGTAAGCTCCCAAAAGAGCATGATTGCAAAAATGAATTTAATGTTTCTGGGCGACATTGTCGGTCCGAATGGATGCGACTTTGTTGCATCTAAAATTAACACTTTAAAAAAACACTACGCTATTGACATCACAGTTATGAACGGAGAAAACAGTGCGAAAGGAAACGGCATATCCCCACAATCTGCTGATTTTTTGTTTAATCATGGCGCTGATATCATTACTACAGGAAACCACTGCTATAAAAGAAAAGAAATATATGATTACTTTGACAGATCGGATTTTCTTATCAGACCTGCTAATTTTCCGGAAGGTGCTCCGGGAAAAGGGGTCTGTTTCTACGATATGGGAAGTACAAGCATTGCTTTTGTAAACCTGATGGGGACTGTCTATATGGATGCGCTGGACAATCCCTTTCAAAAAATTGACAGTATCCTTGAAGAAATTGACACCCCGAATATCTTTGTGGATTTTCATGCAGAAGCCACTTCAGAAAAGAAGGCTATGGGGCTTTATCTTGCAGGTCGTGTCACCGGTGTTTTCGGGACACATACTCATGTCCAGACCTCTGATGCTGAAATTCTCAAGGATTATACAGCCTATATCACTGATACGGGAATGTGCGGACCAAAGCTATCGGTGCTTGGAGTTAAGGCTGAACCTGCTATTGAAAAGCTTAGAACACGTTTACCTGTTAAATTTGAAGAATCTGACGAACCATGTTTCATAAATTGCGTTATTGTTGAATTTGACCAAAAAACCGGTAAATCTTTGGCCATTCAATCGCAAATAATTAGTTAGTTACACAATTATATGGAAATATATTGATTTTTGTATAATTTGGTGCTATAATACTATAGTGTGCTAAATCGCTCATTTTATTTGACGGAGGTATATTACAAATGGAAGTACTAAAGGTTTCATCACGCTCAACCCCAAATTCTGTTGCGGGTGCAATCGCAAGTGTTATCAGAGATAACGGTGCTGTTGAAGTACAGGCAGTAGGCGCTGGTGCAGCCAACCAGGCTATCAAAGCTATCGCCATTGCTAGAGGTTACCTTGCTCCGGTAGGTATTAATCTTATCTGTATTCCTGCTTTTGCAAGTGTTGTTATTGACGGAGAAGACAGAACTGCTATGAAGCTTATCTGTGAAAAAAGATAATAACAAAATGCAGCCCTAATCGGCTGCATTTTCTGTAAATTAGGTTAAGATATTGCTAAAAGAGAGTACGATATACTCTCTTTTTATTTTGTAACGTTCCTTAAGGTTATCTGTCTAATATACAGAACAGTATTAACTATACTTATCTGAAAGCGGTGAAGCATTGCTGAAAAATGAATTTGACGAAATATACCGTCTTTATGCTGCTGATGTGTATAAGTTTATCCTTAAATTAAGCGGCAATGAATCTCTTTCCATGGATATACTGCAGGATACCATGCTAAAAGCTATTATGTCAATTGATAAATTTAAGGGAAACTGTTCTGTGAAAACCTATCTTTGCACTATTGCCCGGAATGAGTATTATAATTATATCAGCAAATCCGAGTATAAAAATGTTCCTCTTGATGATGCGCATGGCTGTTCAGATGAATCCCTTGAAGTGAAGTTCTGTGACAACGAACAGGCTTTACAGATACATAAGCTTCTTCACCTGCTTGACGAGCCGTACAAGGAAATTTTCACGCTGAGAGTTTTTGCAGAGTTAAAGTTCTGTGAAATCGGAAGTATATTTGGGAAAACCGAAAGCTGGGCAAGGGTAACTTTTTTTCGAGCAAAAGAGAAAATTTTAAAACTGATGGAGAAATAACACGAAAGGAGCTTGACTATGAAATGTGAAGTTATAAGGGATCTTATTCCGCTTTGCAGTGAGGGGCTTTGCAGTGAAGAAAGCAAAAGGGAAGTTGAGGAGCATATCAGTACCTGTGACGAATGCAAGGAGCTTTATGAAAATGTTCCTGTGGAAAATGAAAGTTCTTCTGTAATACCGTCAGAGGTGCAGGCATTCAAAAAGGTTTGCAAAAAGATGAAGAAAAGCAAGTTGAAAATATGTATTCTATCATTTGTTCTTGTGGCTGTTGTTGGTATTGTTGGGTATTTGACTGTCTGTCAGATATTCAAGTTTGAAAATTCAAAGAGTTTTGAAACCATTGTGCAGTCAATGGAAGTCCGCAAAATCGCAGGATATATTGCTGACGGAGATATTGACAGCTATGTTGACAGTATTTCTGGGGGGACAGTTGATTTTTTATACAAGTTTGATTATGTGGATAAAATGAATAAAATAAATAAGGAAAAGCTTCGCATATCATACAATGAATTCATGAAAACAAGAGAAGTTGATTTAGTATCCGTCGATTCTTATTATGTTTCAATGTATTCAGAGAATTCCCATTGTATTTGGAATTCTGTGCTTATTAGATTTAAAGATAGCCCCGATATTATCTCTCTGACTTTTATAAAGGGTATTGACGGAAAATACACTGTTTCCAGCATTGCTTTGCCAAATGATAGTCCTTTAAATGCTTATGTTAATTCAATTATTTTTGTAAATAATCCTTATTTTAACCCAAAAGGCATTATTGAATCTCTCATTGTCATACCAAATGTCGATAAACAAGGCAATCCTGAATCAGTAGCAGATATTATTTCAAGACGATTCAACACAAATTCTCAGGCTAATGTTAATTCTAACCTTATCTCTTTTTATAGCAATGGCTTCATAGTTGAAAATGCACTATTCTCAAACCTGAAACTTGACCCTGAAAAGAACATGCTTTACTATGGTGTTTCCATTACTGCAAAAGACGACAGTGGCACAGCAGTTATGATTACAAGAATTTATACCGATGAAAACGGATTATATCCGCCTGAAAGTCAATACACACATATTTACCGTGACGGATGTTCGGATGAACTTGTTTCATCCCTTGAAAAAATATTTGGATAGATACAAATTGGGGAGCGTAAATGCTCCCCAATTTTTTTATTCATTTTCTTCAGTTGTTTCAGTTGTATCCTCAGTATCATCATCCGGTACTGGTTCTTCAACTATTACTTCGGTTTGTTCTTCCTTCTTTGCTTCTTCAATTTCTGCCTCAAGTTCAGCTTCGGAAGGCTCTTCTATTGTTTCAATTTCTGCTGTATCGTCATGCTCGGTTCTTGTGAATGTTACTACTCTTACATCTTCTGCAAGTCTCATAACCCTTACACCTGTTGCATATCTTCCCATTGGTCTTATGTCATTTGCTCTGATTCTGATAACTACACCGTCAGTTGAAATCATAATGATATCATCTGTATCATCAACAACCTTGATTCCGCAGACATAGCCCTTTTCGTCGCTGACCTTGTAGTTAAGCAAACCATATCCGCCTCTGTTCTGGATACGATATGAATCAAGCTCTGTTCTTCTTCCGCTACCCTTGTCAGATACTGTCAGAACAGTTGCGCCATCTCTTACTCTTGCCATTGATACAACGCTGTCGGTTTCACGAAGCTTTATAGCCTTTACTCCGTGAGCTGTTCTTGAAAGCGGACGTATCTTGTTTTCCTCTATTCTGATTGCATAGCCGTTTCTTGTTGCAACAATAACTTGTGCGTTTCCGTCTGTCATTCTTACGCCTGCGATTTCGTCACCATCATCAAGACCGATTGCACGAAGTCCATTCTTACGAACATTCTTATATGCTTCAAGAGGAGTTCTCTTGATTTTTCCGTTCTTTGTTACCATGACAATAAACTTGCCTGGCTCAAAGTCAGATGTCTTTATCATAGCGGCAATCTTTTCACCCTCTGTGAGAGGTAAGAGGTTAACTGCGTTTACTCCCCTTGATTGCTTTCCGCCCTCTGGAATTTCATAACACTTCATCTTGTACATGATACCCTTGTTTGTAATGAACAGAACATGGTCATGGGTGGATGAAATGAACATTTCCTGTACAAAGTCCTCTTCACGCTGTTTCATTCCTGAAACGCCTCTGCCGCCTCTGTTCTGTGCCTTATAGAAGCTTACAGGCTGACGCTTGATATATCCGATATCTGTAAGAGTTACAACGCTTTCTTCAACAGGGATAAGATCCTCAATATCAACTTCACCGCTAATATTTTCAATTGAAGTTCTTCTGTCATCGCCAAACTTTGTTTTGATAGCTTCAAGTTCTTCCTTGATTATTTCAAGAACCTTGTTTCTGTCAGCGAGGACAGCTTCCAACTCATTTATCTTTGCTTCAATATCAGCGAGTTCATCAATAATCTTCTGACGTTCCATGTTTGAAATCTGATACATTCGCATCTGTGCGATTGCTTCTGCCTGTGGATCAGAAAGACCAAATCTCTCTGAAAGTCTTGCCTTAATATTCTGTAAGTTATCAGAAGTACGGCATATCTTTACTACTTCATCAATGTTTTCAACAGCAATAGCAAGACCTTGGAGGATATGCTCTCTTTCTCGTAACTTTTTAAGGTCAAACCTTGTACGTCTTTCGATTACTTCTACCTGGAAATCAATATATTCTGTGAGCATCTGCTTGAGTGATAGAACCTTAGGCTCTCCTTTTACAAGCGCAAGCATGATTACACCACATGTATCCTGAAGCTGTGTAAATGTAAACAGCTTATTCAGTACAACCTGAGGAATAGCATCCTTTTTAAGTTCAATAACTATTCTTACGTTGTGGTCTTTATCCGATTCATCACGGATAAAGTGAATTCCTTCGACTCTCTTGTCCTTGACAAGATTAGCCATGTTTTCAATAAGTCTTGCCTTGTTTACCATGTAAGGCAATTCTGTAACAACTATGCAGGTACGACCCTTGATTTCTTCAATGCTTGTAACGCTTCGGAGAATAATCTTTCCACGGCCAGTAGCATAAGCAGCTCTTATGCCGGCTCTTCCCATGATTATACCACCGGTAGGGAAGTCAGGACCCTTGATATATTCCATTATATCCTCAAGGTCTGCATCAGGATTTTCTATAAGAAGTTTGATTGCATCGATTGTTTCACTTAGGTTATGAGGTGGTATATTTGTTGCCATTCCGACAGCAATACCTGTTGAACCATTTACGAGAAGGTTAGGGAATCTTGACGGAAGAACCTCAGGTTCAGGAATTGTATCATCATAGTTCTTTTTGAAAGGAATAGTTTCCTTGTTGATGTCTGTAAGCATTTCGCCTGCAATTTTTGACATCTTAGCTTCTGTATATCGGTATGCAGCAGCCGGGTCACCGTCGATAGAACCAAAGTTACCCTGACCAAAAACAAGTGGATAACGCAGAGAGAAGTTCTGTGCAAGTCTTACAAGGGCATCATAAACAGATGCGTCACCATGTGGGTGATACTTACCGAGAACTTCACCGACGGTGTATGCGCACTTACGGGTTTTCTTATCAAACGTATTTCCTGCGTCATTCATTGTATATATAATACGTCTATGAACAGGCTTAAGTCCGTCACGCACATCAGGGAGCGCACGGGATACGATAACTGACATTGAATATTCAAGGAAAGATTTTTTCATTTCCTTTTCAATGTCCATATGAATGACTTTTGTATTGTCGTTATACAAAATAAACAACTCCTTAATTTCTGAAGAACGAATTAAACGGAATAAGGTTTTTGAGGGTTTTTATTAAACCGCCTTATATCTAATGCCCATGATGTTTGAAAGCTTGTCTTTAACTGTCTGAACATCATAAGCCTTGAATGCTGATTTTGGAATGATAAACACATATGATTTCTTCACAACAAGAATATACATATCATCTTTATCAAGAAAATCAACAATAGGTGAATCAAGATGAATTATTGTTGCCGGGATTTCTCCGTTATCATCATCTTCGATATCTTCCTCTGTTTTTTCCGGTTCGGAAGCTTCCTCTGTTTTTACTTCTGTCTTTTCTTCGGTTAAACCCTCCTGATTTTCACCCTTAGGAAGATTGTCGCAAATCGTGGAAATTATGATCTTGTCGGTGAAAATCTCTGCCTTGTATTCAGTTCCTTCAAGCTCGTCTATTCCGGATTTAAGCTTTTTCATATTTGCAATAGGACCCTGAACAAAGTAAATTCCGACACATATGGCAACAAGGATGAAGAAAAACGGCATTGCGTCTTTCTGGCCTGACTGATAATTTGTTAAAATCATCATGACAGATGAAGCTATAGCAAGCAAAACAAGGAAAAGTCTAAAAGCAATCTTGCCGTAGACATATTTCTTCCTGAAAATATTATAGCCTGCCATGATCATTTCCGAACTGCTTGTATAAGTACCCACTGCAAGCAATGTTTCTTTTTTTCCTGATGTGCCGTCATCGTAAAAACTGTCGGCATTATCACTGAACATATCCTTTAAAACTGACATTGTTATGATTATGCTTTATTATGGAAAGCATATCTCCTTTCGTGATGTTAAATAAAATTATATGTCAAGATTCTGAACGTATCTTGCGTTCCTTTCAATGAATTCTCTTCTAGGAAGAACCTTGTCACCCATAAGGATTGTAAAGATTTCATCTGCCTTTACTGCATCTTCCATCTCAACCTTAATAATTGTTCTTGTTTCAGGATTCATTGTTGTATCCCATAGCTGTTCTGGTGACATTTCTCCAAGACCCTTGTATCGTGAAACATCAACCTTAGCTGCTGCATTTCCTGCCTTGAGTTCTTCAATATATCTGTCTCTCTCTTCATCGGAGAAAGCATATCTTACCTGCTTACCTCTGAACACCTTGAAAAGAGGTGGTTGTGCAATGTAAATGTTTCCGTTTGTAATAAGCTGACGCATAAATCTGAAGAAGAATGTCAGAAGAAGTGTTCTGATATGTGAACCGTCGACATCGGCATCGGCCATAATAATAATTTTTCCGTAACGAAGCTTTGTAATATCAAAATCTTCACCGATTGATGTTCCAAGAGCAGTAACAACAGGCATAAGCTTTTCATTTCCGTAAACCCTGTCAATACGTGCCTTTTCAACGTTAAGCATTTTTCCCCAAAGCGGGAGAATTGCCTGATAACGTCTGTCACGTCCCTGCTTAGCTGAACCACCAGCAGAATCTCCTTCGACGATATAAACTTCTGTGAATTCAATATCCTTTTCAGAACAGTCAGCAAGCTTTCCCGGAAGTGAAGCTGATTCCATTGCAGACTTTCTTCTTGCAGTTTCTCTTGCTTTTTTAGCTGCCTCTCTTGCTCTCTGTGCAGCAACAGACTTGTCGAAAATTGCCCTTGCAGCTGCAGGATTTTCTTCAAGGTAGCACATAAGCTTTTCCTGAACCATGTTTTCAACGAAAGGTCTGACTTCAGGGTTACCAAGGCGTCCCTTTGTCTGTCCTTCAAATTCACAGTCTGTAAGCTTTACTGATACGATAGCTGTAAGTCCTTCACGAACATCATCACCAAGAAGCTTGTCGCCGTCTTTAAGGAGATTGAACTTCTTTCCATATTCGTTTATAACCTTCGTAAGAGCATTCTTGAAACCTGTTTCATGAGAACCGCCGTCAATGGTATGGATATTATTTGCAAACGAAAGAATAACTTCATTGTAGCTGTCGTTGTACTGCATAGCAATTTCTGCTGTTGAGTCACCAAGAACTCCGCTTACATATATAACCTCCTCTGTAAGAGGTTCAAGTCCCTTTGTCTTGTGGATATGTTCAACGAACTGTTTTATTCCACCCTCATAGTAAAGGGTTTCTTCAACTTCTTCTGCTCCACGTTTATCTGAAATTACAAGTTTTATACCTGCATTGAGGAAAGCCTGTTCACGAAGTCTTTTCAGAAGAATTTCGTAATCATATTCAGTTGATTCCTCAAATATTTCATGGTCTGCCCTGAACTTTACGGAAGTACCTGTTTCTTCTGTATCTCCGATAATTTTCAATGGCTCTTCATAACGACCTCTTTCAAAACGCTGGAAATAAATATGTTTGCCGTCCTTTACTGTAAGCTCAAGCCATTCGGAAAGAGCATTTACAACTGACGCACCAACACCGTGAAGACCACCTGCAACTTTATACCCACCGCCGCCGAACTTACCGCCGGCATGGAGGATTGTATAAACTACTGTTGCAGCAGAAATACCCTCTGTAGGGTGAATTCCGACAGGAATACCTCTTCCGTTATCGGAAACCTGAATGATGTTATCAGGGAGTATTTTAACGTCAATCTGTGAACAATAACCTGCAAGTGCTTCGTCAATTGAGTTATCGACAATTTCGTATACAAGGTGATGCAGACCCTTAGGGCCTGTTGATCCGATATACATTCCAGGACGTTTTCTTACAGCTTCAAGTCCCTCAAGAACCTGAATCTGACTTTCATCATAAGCATGGTCAGTGTTTGTGTTGTTGATATTCTGGTTATCAGACATAATACCTTTCCTTTCTGAGTATTGCTATACAAAACTCACAGCTTAATTCTATTAAGCTCAAACGTCAAATAAAAAAAATAAAATCTTAAAAGTTCGCCCGCCTGTTAAACAAACATACAAACCGTTTTCATCGGTTTCAGGGTTTTTCTATCGCAAAAACCCTACGCTCCTTTGGTCGCTACCCAAATGCTCTTGTAAGCATAAGGTTTTTCGTTCTCTGCGGAGAACGACATAGGGACTTTGTCCCTATGCACCCTACAGCATTGATAAGGCTAAAGCCTGTTCTTACTTCGTTCGAATTTTTCTTCGAAAAACAAGCAGACTGGCAAACTTCTTTATGCTTTCGCTCTTTTTCTTAATGTCGAACATGATATCTGGGAGATATATACCGTCTTCCCTCCGCCTTTATCAAGGCATAGTATAAATGACTTCGGCATTTCATATGACACGTTTACAACCTTCCCGTTTTTTCCGGCAGATGATAAAAAATCTTTTGTGATTCTTCCGACAGATGTATTTTCTATATCAAATATACCTATAATATCACTGCTTTTTACAACTGTATTTTCTCCGAGATGCAGATACATCTATATTACCATCCCTTTCAGCAATGATTTGTGATTTTTCCTTCTTTAAGGTAGAATACTTTTCCACCTGTCATTTCAGATATGAATTTATCATCACAGCAGGTAATAAGCACCTGCATTCCTTCTATTGAACCAAGAATGAACCGCTGTCTTTTTCCGTCAAGCTCGGAAAGCACATCGTCAAGCAAAATTACAGGAGCTTCCCCCGTTTCATCTTTAAGAATCTGTGCCTGTGCAAGCTTCATAACAAGCGCAACGGATCTTGCCTGACCTTGTGAGCCAAACTCACGGGTGCGAAGTGAATTTATACCTGTGATAATATCATCCCTGTGGACACCGACAAGCGTATATCCCGCCCTGATATCATCACTGACATTCTTTTTCAGCCTTTCAAGATACATGTTGTATAGCTCTCCATCGTAATCGATTTTGTCCTCCAGTGTTTCATATATCGTAGACTGATAGTATAATTGCATATTTTCTTTACCATCTGTAATTAAATCATATAGTTTATTTGTATAAATATTTAATTTATTACAGTAAGTATACCTTAATACGGAAATATATGCCCCTGATTTTGCGAGTTGTTCATCCCAGATATCAAGCATTGCAGGATCACCTCTGCCTATAGAGATATCTTTGAGAAGAGCATTTCTTTGTGACAAGATATTGTTATATTTATTTAGCGCCGCTACATAAGACGGCTTGATCTGTGAAACGGACATATCTGCAAAAAGACGTCTGTTGTCAGGCGAGCCTTTTGAAAGCTCAAGATCTTCTGGCGTGAAGATTACAGCTTTAAGGCTGCCGAAAAGTCTTGACAGCAGGGGAAGCTTAACACCGTTAAGGGTAACAAGCTTGTCCTTAACATTGTTACGGTTTACCTTGAATTCTATTTGCTGACTTCGTCGGCTGTCGGTAAAATCAATTTTTATTTCTGCAAATTCGGAATCAAAACCTATAAAATCTTTATCCCGAGTACCTCTGAAAGACTTGCAGCCTGTGCAGAGCCATATTGATTCAATAAGGTTTGTCTTGCCCTGTGCATTATCGCCGCAGAAAATATTCAGATTATTATCAAGCTTAATATCTATTGCTGACAGATTTTTATATCCGTCGGCACAAACTCTGTTTATAATCAAAGCGATAACCTCAATTTATTCTACTAATAGTATATAGAACTGTATAATATACAGAAAATCTGCATTATTCTACAGTAATATCCTGATTATTAACTGTAATGACGTCACCAGAGCGAATTTTCTTGCCTCTCATGGTGCAGACTTCACCGTTGACTTTAACCTTACCGGACTGAACCATTTCTTTTCCTTCTGAGCCAATTGAAACAGCACCGGCAAATTTAAGAAGCTGATCAAGCTTGATAAATTCAGTTGTAATTTTAACTTTACTATCCATATAAACCATTCTTTCAAATCAAAAAAGTTCGTCATCCTGTTTTTTTCAGATATTAATCCGCCTTTAGTCTTACTGGCAATACAAGGAATGTATATGCGTCGCCGTCAAGCGGAACTATTTTCATTGGTGAAAGTCCGCCGTTAAGTTCAAGCTTTACCTTATCAGATTCTGTTGCCCTTATTGCGTCAAGCAGATATCTGCAGTTGAATCCTATTTCAACCATTGACCCTGAAATATCAACATTGAACTCATCATAAAGCTTGCCAAGCCCTGTTGAGCAAGAAATCTTTACCTTTCCATTTTCAAAATGACATCTTACCGGAGCTTTCATCTTCTCATTGATAAGAAGTGAACATCTTTCAAGGCTGCCTATAAGCTGTTTTGTGTTAAGGATAATTTCTGTTGTATGTGCAGTAGGAAGAGAACCCTTGTAATTATGGAACTCGCCTTCAAGAAGTCTGGAAATAACCATATATCCGTTAATTTCAAAAGTAATATGTTTTTTTGATACATAAAGAGTGACATTCTGCTTGTCATCATCTTTAAGAAGCTTTGATACTTCAGAAAGGGCCTTTGCCTTTACAACAAAATTGAAAATGTCATCTGTATCTATTTTTTCCGTTCTTATAGCAAGTCTGAAACCATCAATTGCTACAAGATTGAATCTTCCATCCTTTATGTCGAAAAGCTCACCCATAAGAACAGGTTTATTATCAACTACAGCAACAGCAAATATGGTCTGGTTAATCATATTTTTAAGCAGAGGCTGTGGGACAGAAAAACTGTTATCCTTATCAAAATCAGGGATAGATGGGTATTCATCAGCAGATAATGCAAGAATTTTATATTCTGCGGACATACATTTTATTGTAGTTGTCATATTGTCATCTATTTCAAATGTAATCTGCTCTGATGGCATCTTTCTTACAATCTCTCCGAAAAGACGGCAGTTAAGAATAAATTCTCCGTAATCTTCAGATTCTACCGGAATTGTGGTCTGTATACCAAGTTCAAGGTCATATCCTGTTATTTCAAGTTTATCTTTATCAAGAAAAAGTTTTATCCCCTCAAGCGCTGTAATTGGAGATTTTGGAGGAACAGCTCTTGATACATTCATTATAGCTTCATTGAGAGCTGACTGTTCGCAAGTGAACTTCAAAGTCAAACATCCTTTCGTTTTGTAAATATATCTATGTTTTAAGTTTTCCACACTCATTTTTTTCGGTTAAATCAAAATATTATTTTAATCAAATAAAATAATATAATATAATTATTATAAAATAGTAGTAGCAGTAGAGAATGTGGAATTGTGGAAAAGTAATTCAAACTCTTTTAAATGCTGATTTTATTTATCCCAACAGCATGTACTGAAAAAATGTTGAAAGGTTGAAAGAAATCAATCAGAATAAATTAAGGTTGAAAATGTTTAAGAAATGTTAGTGGAAAGTTGAAATAATGAGGAAAAGTGTGTGGAATTGCTTATTTGGATTAATTTAGATTTCACATGCTGTGGAAAATTAATTTATACAAGCAGTAAATCACGTTAAAAAACAACGGAACAGATATACATTTGAGTTTTCAACATAGTTTTCAACACCCTGTTGAAAACTATGAATATAACTCTTTGTAATTGGTTTTTAATGCAAAAAAATCAGGATAACAATCATTGCTTCCGTATTTAAAATTCCATTTCACACTCATTGAAAAAATAATAAGTGTGAAATGATACTATTCTATATATATTTTTTGACAAAACAGGCATATTTTATACTGTTAAAACGCTTGTTATATCAATTATCAAGCCTAAATTGAAGTTATTTTCATCATTTTATTGAAAATATGTAGAAAAAAAAATTACTGTTATTTATTTCTGATGTTTTTAATAATATCTTCAATCATTTCCTTTGCGTGTGGATCTTTATTAATATTTGCAATAACATCATCAATGTAGTATACTATTGTCGAATGATCCCTTCCGCCGATTTCAAGGCCGATGGCCTTATATGACATCGATGTAACTTCCTTGACAACATATGCACTGACTTTTCTTGCTGTGGAAATCTGGGACGAACGCTTGTTGGAACGGATATCATCAATTGAAACACCGTAAACGCTTGCAACCTCGTTGAGAATTCTCTCAAATGTGATAGGTGCAGGCTGGTCGTCAGAAAGAATTTCTCTGATAGCATTCTGTGCCTGTGCCATGGAAGGCGGAGTTCCTACAAGGTGCTTTGAAGCCTTGAGCTTCTTGACACATCCTTCAAGTTGACGGATATTCGTTTTAAGACGATTTGCAATATATTCTGCAACATCATCAGGAATAATAAGGTCAAGCAGTTCTGCTTTCCGTCTGATGATTGCAACCCTTGTTTCAAAATCAGGAGTTGATATATCAGCGATAAGTCCCCATTCAAACCTTGTCCTGATTCTGTCTTCAAGTGTCTTGATATCTTTCGGAGGACGGTCAGATGTGAGAACAATCTGCTTTCCTACTTTATGAAGCTCGTTGAACGTATGGAAGAATTCCTCCTGTGTTGATTCCTTACCTGCAATGAACTGGACATCATCGACAAGAAGAACGTCAGCAGTACGGTATTTCTGGTGGAACTGTGAGGTATCTTTTTTCTGCTGAATTGCATTGATAAGCTCATTAGCAAAGGTTTCACCGGTAACGTAAATAATGTTTGCGTCAGGTTCCTTTGATCTGATCTCATTGCTGATAGCAGTCATAAGGTGAGTTTTTCCGAGACCGGACGGACCATGTATGAAAAGGGGATTATATGCGCTTCCTCTGCTCTTGGCAACGGCTGTACATGCTGCATAAGCAAATTCATTTGACTTACCAACGATAAAAGTATCAAAGGTATAGTCATATTCTGCATTTGAGAATGATTTCTCAAGTTCTGCTCTTTTAACAAGAGGAGTCTTGTCCTCATCGACTTCAGGGTTGTCCAAAGTCATTATTCTTATTTCAACTTCAAATCCGAGAACATTCATAAATGCCTCGTTTATGATTTTCTGATAATTTTTCAGGATTACATCACGCTGAAAATCTGACTGCACGTTAAAGTATGCAATCATTCCGTCAAGCTTTACAGGCTGGAGAGATTTAATCCAGAGTCTGTACGCAACATCCGTAAGCTCGTTTCTTTCAACCTTATGCAGACAGTATTCCTGAACCTTGTCAAATACTTCAACAAAGGATTTCATAAATAGCCACCATTTCTCCGCAGCATTGATGTTGTAATAAACCATACTCTGCGGCGGTATGATTTCAGTACGCATAAAAGCAAAAACAGAAAACAGACTGAAAAATGCATACTTGTCCAATAGAAAAGTAACATGACAGACCATTTGCGCACAATACTACACTATACATTATTATAGCATATTTACACTAAAAAATCAAGCAATATTCTGCAAGAAACAGAAGATACTATATTAAATGTATTTTATTTGAGTATAGATCACATAAATAATACAAATATAAAGGTATAAAGACGAAAAAAGACAAGTAGCATAATAAAAATTTGAGAAAACACTTGACAAAGAAATGTTTAATATTATATACTGTATTATTGATGGGGTATCCCTGCGGGCAGATTTATGTATGCTTGTTTATGCAGTGCAGCCTCATACTAATTAATGATAGGAAAGTGTATAAAGAATTGAGCATAAACTTTAGTATATAAGGTTTTGTTGATTTTTGTTTACACTTTAATCAGAAATTAGTATTTTTCATGCGGTGTGCTGCGTGATTTAATCTTATATTTCTGATTTGTATTATAAAGGAGGAGAAAAAATGAAAAGAACTTATCAGCCTAAGAAGCTTCACAGAAAAAAGGAGCATGGCTTTATGAAGAGAATGTCCACAAGAAACGGACGCAAGGTTCTTGCAAGAAGACGTTCAAAGGGCAGAGCTAAGCTCAGCCACTAATTGAGGATAATCAAAATTTTATTTTTGCAGATTTGTGCAAATCTTTTGATTTTGGAGTACAGATAAGGGCATTGCCTTTTTCTGTACATTCATCCGAAAAAGTATAAGACCACAGAGCTTGTGGTCTTTTTTCTTAAGGAAATAAAAATAGAAAAATGGCGTAACTTGTCGTTTTTAAAATGTTAGGGTTTTCCGGATTGGTGTAGAATTCGAAGATGATTCAGACAGTTATAATTAATGATAATAAAGATTTTCTTGCAGCATATAAAAGGGGAAAATATATATGCGGTAAGGCATGTACGTTTTATTTTAGAAAAAATGGCAAGAAACTCAACAGGATTGGCATTACAACCAGTAAGAAGGTCGGAAACGCCGTTATGAGAAACCGCGCAAGAAGAATTATCAGACAGGCTTACAGGGAAAACGAAATGAGTTTTCCTGTCGGATATGATTTTGTTGTGGTTGCAAGAGAATTTGCGGCTGAATGTAAATCGGGGTATATCAGTAATTTTTTTGTAAAAAAAGTTATTCCTGATATGATAAAGATCGTAAATAAGAAGTAATCTTTAAACTTATTGTAATATGAAATATATTTTTTTACTTATTGTAAAGTTCTATAGAAAGTTTATATCCCCGCTTAAACCTCCTTCATGCAAATATTATCCTACCTGTTCAACCTATGCGCTTGAAGCTTTCAGGAAGCATGGTGCAATTAAGGGGATTATATTATCAGCATGGAGACTATTAAGGTGCAACCCATGGAGTTTAGGGGGAGTGGATTATGTACCCGATAAGTTCTTTCTGTATACTTTAAAAAGCAGAGTGATAAGAGAAGCTAAACATGATATATCTTCTCGTGAAAAATAGAAAATAACAAGTAATCTTGTTGAATAATAATAAAAATCTACAATTTGTATAAAATTTTGGAGGACAAAATGGATTTCATCAGCAATTTAATCGGTATACCTCTTGGTTGGATAATGTGGGCAATTTATTCTGTTGTCAAGAATTATGGACTTGCAATTGTAATTTTCACACTTGTTACTAAGATTATTCTTTTCCCTGTTTCGGTAAATCAGCAGAAATCACAGGCTGCTATGGCTTTATTCAGCCCTAAGCTTGAAAAGCTTAAAAAACAATATGCAAACAATCAGCAGAAGCTCAATGAGGAGCAGATGAAGCTGTACAGTGAAGAGGGTATCAACCCTATGGCTTCATGTCTTCCACTTATACTTCAGTTAGTTATACTTTATGGTGTATTTGACGTTATCTACCGTCCTATCACACATATTCTCAGATTCAGCAAGGATGTTGTTGCACAGGCAAGCGATATTGCTTCAAAATTTTATGGCACTGAAAAAATGTTTACCAACAGACCAGAAATTTATATACTCAAGGCTGCAAATGAACACCCTGAAGCATTTTCATCAATGCCTGACTTCATGACAAAGGCAACAGAATTCCAGAACAGCCTTTTTGGTTTTATAGACCTTGGTGCAATACCAACTATCCGCCCTGAAGTCTGGAATGCCGCTGCAATTGGTCTTATAATGATTCCAATTTTATCTGGAGTTATCCAGCTTATCATGACAATATACATGCAGATCCGTCAGAAGAAGATGGGTCAGGTTAATCCACAGGGCATGGGTGCTATGAATATAATGCTTTATGGAATGCCTTTGTTTTCAATATATTTAGCATTCAACTATCCTGCAGGTATCGGTTTCTACTGGACAATGTCCTCACTCTTCAGCTTATTCCAGTCAATTTTATTATATAAGATTTATACTCCTGAATATGTTAAGACACTTGTTGAACGTGATAAGGAGAAACGTAAGAAGAAGGGTCGTCCTTCTCTTGCACAGAAGTATCAGAATTATCTTGAAGATCAAGGGTTGGCTTCACCATCATCAAAGGGAGAGAAGTCTGATATTATTGAAACAACAGGTGAAGAAAAGCTTTCCAAGTCGAAGCAAAAGGAAATGGAAAGAAGAATTATTGCTGAGGCAAGAAAACGTCAGGCAGAGAAATACGGCGAAGAATATACTGAATCTGACGATGACGAGTAATATATTGTTGATCGGATCCGAAACTTGAGATAGAAAATGGCATGAAATAAAGTGCAGTTGCTGCATTTTAAATATTGTTCAATTAGAGAGGAGTAGTAAGAATGAGACAGGAATTTACCGGAAAAACTGTTGATGATGCAAAGGCTCTTGCTGTCAAGGAATTTGGAGTTGCTATTGAGAAAATCACTTTTACTGTACTTGAAGAACCAAAAAGGGGTTTGTTCGGAAAACTCAAGGGGGAAGCAAAGGTTGCTGCTGAATATGTTCCGTCAAAAGCAGAAGTTGCAGGAAAATATATTAAAGATGTTATAAATAAAATGGGCATTGAAGTTGATGTTGTCATCAGAGAGGAAGAAGACGGCGCTCACATTGAGATTATCGGAGATACAACAGGTGCAGTTATCGGCAGAAGAGGTGAAACTCTTGATGCTGTTCAGTATCTTGCATCCATGGCTGCAAACAAGAATGACAGGGAATATTACCGTATCAGTGTTGATTCCTGCGGTTACAGAGATAAGAGAAAGGCTATTCTTGAAGAGCTTGCTGTCAAGATATCAAAAACAGTTGTAAGAACAGGCAGAACATCTACTCTTGAACCAATGAACCCATATGAAAGACGCATTATCCACAGTGCTATTTCAGATATAGAGGGAGTTACATCCCGTTCTATCGGTGAAGAGCCATATAGAAAGGTTGTTATTTCTTCTACTAACCCTCCGAAGGACAGACCTGAACGCTTTGACAGGAAGCGCAATGAGCGCAATGGAGGAAAAAGAGATTTTAGCAGCAGAAAGAAGTCGGATGACTACACACCAACACCACGTTCAATGGATCTTATGAAGACTTCGTTTGAGAAGGATTATAAGAAGCCAAAGCCAGAAGACAGCCTTATTGCTGGCGATCTTTACGGCAAGATTGACGTATGATTTTATAGTAACTTTTCAGCGGACGGGTAATACTGTCCGCTAAATCTGTCAATAAAGGATTTATTTTTAATAAACATGCAGGCGGGCGAACTTTTCTGTTTTTGACTACTCTCGGACGGTTTATGCCGTCCGTTATTTTGAAATTGGAGGATTTTTATGTCGGCAAAATCAGCTATAGCCGCTGTTTCAACTCCCCGTGCGGCAGGCGGTATTTCTGTTATCCGTATCTCAGGTGAGGGTGCTTTAAGCATTGCGGCTGAAATTTTCAAACCTGTTTCTACAACGAAAACTGCTGTTGAAATGGACGGGTACACCTGCGCTTATGGCAGAATCATTGACGGTGAAAATGAGATTGACGACGGGATTCTCACAGTATTCAAGACCCCACGTTCATACACAGGTGAAGATGTTGCAGAAATATCCTGTCACGGTGGTATTTTTGTCACAGAACAGATATTACAGCTTATTCTTTCAAAAGGCGCACGTCCAGCTGAGGCTGGTGAGTTCACAAAGCTTGCTTTCCTCAATGGGAAAATGTCTCTTACACAGGCGGAAGCTGTTATGGACATAATTTCTGCACAGGGCAAGGCAAGTCACAGATGTGCAGCCGCTTTGCGTGAGGGTGCTTTGTTTAACCGTATAAATTCAGTTTCAAAAGACCTCTTACACTTGCTAGGAGAACTGGCTGCCTGGGTGGATTATCCTGAGGATGATATCCCTGAGGTTACTCCTGAGAATATGACTGCTGTTCTTGAAAGCATTCTGCAAAGGCTTGATGAAACTCTTTCAACATATGATTGCGGAAGAATACTCCGGGAGGGTGTCGATACAGCTATTGTCGGCAAGCCTAATGTCGGAAAAAGCACGATTATGAACCTGCTTTCAGGCTGTGAGAGAAGTATTGTCACAGATATTGCAGGAACTACCCGGGATATTGTTGAGGAAACTATACGTCTTGGTGATATTGTCCTGCGACTTTCGGATACTGCCGGTATCAGAAATACTGATGATATTGTAGAGGGCGTTGGTGTGACTAAGGCTAAGAGTAAACTTGATTCTGCCGAGCTGATACTTGCTGTTTTTGATAATTCGGACGAGCTTTCAACAGAAGATATTGAGCTTGTGGAATTGTGCAAGGGCAAGAATGCTGTTGCTATAATTAACAAGACTGATAAAGAGCAGAAACTTGACAGGACATTAATCGACAGTAATTTTCAGTATGTTTCAGAAACCGCTGCATGTAAAGGTGAGGGATTTACACAATTACAATCTGTATTAGAAACTATGTTTAAAACAAATAGTATAGATTTGAATTCAGGTATACTTGCAAATGAAAGACAGCGTGACTGTGTAAGAAATGCATACAACCATGTTAAGGAAGCATTGATGGCTATAAAAAGTGGTCTTACGCTTGATGCTGTTACAGTTGTGCTTGAAGATGCGCAGAATTCTCTCCTTGAACTGACAGGGGAGAGAGCAACAGAGGCGGTTGTAAATGAAGTTTTCAGCCATTTCTGTGTAGGAAAATAAGTTTGTTGCGTGAGAAGGGAGATGCCCTCTATCGCAGGGCATCCCCCTCTTGTCGTTCCGACAATTCACCCCTAGCGGAGCTCTTATCAAGCATAAGATTTCGCTCTTTGCGAAGAGCGACAAGGGACTTTGTCCCTTTGATCCCTACAACCTTGAAAGGTTGACGAACTTTTTCAACTACTTGCAAAAGATTTGTTGAAAAATATTTATCGTTGTTTAGAAAGGATCGAATTATTGAGATAATGGAACCATATTATATAGATTCATATGACGTTGCGGTTATTGGTGCGGGACATGCAGGCGTTGAAGCTGCACTTGCAAGTGCCAGGCTAGGTGCAAAAACTGTTCTGTTCACGATAACGCTTGACGCCATTGCTAATTTGCCGTGTAACCCGTCAATTGGTGGTACTGCAAAGGGACATCTTGTCCGTGAAATTGATGCTCTTGGCGGTGAAATGGGTAAGGCGGCTGACAAATGTTTTATCCAGAGCCGTATGCTTAACCTCGGAAAAGGCCCTGCTGTTCATAGTCTTCGTGTTCAGACTGACAGAATGAAATATCATGGTTACATGAAGCATATCTGTGAAATGCAGGAAAATCTTGATATCAAGCAGGCAGAGATTGCAGAAGTTCATGCAGAGGACGGACATATCACTTCAATTGTTACAAGACTCGGCGCTGAATACAAGGTCAAGGCTGTAATTATTGCTACAGGTACTTATCTGAAAGGACTTATCCATGTTGGTGAAGTGTCTTATGAAAGCGGACCTGATGCCACTTTACCCGCAAATCTTCTATCTGAAAGTCTCCGCAAAATCGGTGTTAATCTTCGTCGTTTCAAGACAGGAACTCCGTCAAGAGTTCATAAGAGAAGTATCAACTTTGAAGGTCTTGAGGAACAGAAGGGTGATGATTTCATCCAGCCTTTCTCTTTCGAGTCTGACAGGAACGAAATGAAGAATGTTGTGTCCTGCTATGTTGCATATACTAATGAGCAGACGCACAAGGTTATCCGTGATAACATTTCCCGTTCGCCGATGTATTCGGGTAGAATTGAGGGAGTTGGTCCACGTTACTGCCCGTCAATTGAGGATAAAGTTGTTCGTTTTGCTGACAGGGAGCGTCACCAGCTTTTTATTGAACCGATGGGGTTGGATACAAACGAGTATTACCTCCAGGGTATGTCCTCGTCACTTCCTGAGGATGTTCAGCTTGCATTTCTCCATACAATAAAGGGTCTTGAGAATGTCGAAATCATGCGAAATGCCTATGCAATCGAGTATGATTGCTGTAATCCTCTTGATCTTCGCCATTCTCTTGAGTTCAAGAATATAAAAGGACTTTTTGGTGCAGGTCAGTTCAATGGCACTTCGGGATATGAGGAAGCTGCCGCACAGGGACTTATTGCAGGTATCAATGCCGTGAGAACAATTCAGGGCAAAGAGCCGATAGTTCTTGCCCGTTCGTCATCATACATCGGTACGCTTATTGATGACCTTGTTATCAAGGGATGTTCTGACCCGTACAGAATGATGACTTCAAGAAGTGAGTATCGTTTGCTTCTTCGTCAGGATAATGCTGATGAAAGGCTCACCCCTCTTGGTTATGAAATAGGACTTATTTCGCTGGACAGATATAATAAGCTTCTTGAAAAGCAGGCAGAAGTAGATGAAGAAATAAAGCGTGTAAAGAAAAAGACTATCGCCCCGTCAGAGGCTCTTAACAAGCTCCTTGAGGAAAAGGGTACATCTCCGATTGCAACAGGAATGAAGCTTGCTGATCTTATGCGCAGACCACAGATTTCTTATGATGATCTTGCGCCGTTTGATGAGGAAAGACCTGAACTTTCGTTTGAGGTTAAGGAACAGGTTGTTTTGAAAATTGAGTATGAGGGATATATTGCCCGTCAGCTTATGGAGATTGATCATGTCAGAAAGCTTGAAGAGAAGAAACTTCCTGAGAAATTTGATTATAAGTCGATAAAGGGATTGTCACTTGAGGCAATGGAAAAGCTTAATCGTATCCAACCTGAAAATATCGGACAGGCTAGCAGAATTTCAGGAGTTTCTCCTGCAGATGTAAGTGTGCTGATAATATGGCTTTCACAGAATAAGTAATTTTATATATTGTTCCATGTGGAACATTTACGAAAGGAAATTTACCATGCTTCTTCCGCAGAATGAATTTACAAAGCTGTTCAATGATTGTGGCTTTGAGCTTACAGACAAGCAGTATGCTGATTTTCTGACATATGCAGAACTGCTTGTTGAGTGGAATGAGAAAATGAATCTCACTGCAATAACTGACCCTGCAGGAATATCAGAAAAGCATTTTCTTGACAGCGTTCTTATGCTTAAATATGCTGATATTTCCGAAAATGCGTCACTTATAGATGTTGGAACAGGTGCTGGATTTCCTGGTGTTGCATTGAAAATATACCGCAATGACTTGAATGTTACTCTCCTTGACAGCCTTAACAAGCGTCTTAACTTTCTGAATGAAGTATCTGCAAAGCTTGAAATGCCTATGCCGACTGTACACGCAAGGGCGGAGGATGGTTCAAGAAAACCTGAACTTCGTGAGAAGTTTGATGTAGCTACAGCAAGAGCAGTTGCGGCACTACCTGTTCTGTATGAGTATTGTATGCCATATATAAAGGTAGGCGGAAGATTTCTAGCTCTTAAAGGTCCTAATGAGGATTACAAGGCAGCAGGTAATGCTCTGAAACTTCTTGGTGGCAAGCTATCAGATGTAAAGGAATATTCTCTGCCGAGTGGTGATAAACGTCTGATTGTCATTGCAGAAAAAATATCGCAGACTCCGTCAAAATATCCTAGAAACAGTGGTCAGATAGCTAAGAAGTGCCTTTAATCAACTATATATGATAGTCCTTTTTGCGATTTTTTATGAATATCGCAGGAAGGACTTTTTATTATTCGTCATAATTCTGTTTGCATCGGTGCTATAATGAAAAAAGTAATTAATTTATAAATAATTTACAATTTTTACGTAATTATATGCATAAAGACAGACGGGAGGCTTTTCTGATGAATGTACCGTTTTTGACGAAAGAAAAGGTACTGAACAAGGTAATACAGGTTGATGTCGATAAGATTGTGCCGAATCCTTATCAGCCAAGACGAAATTTTAATCAGCAGGAACTTGAGAGCCTTGCAGACAGCATAAGACAGAATGGAATTTTGCAGCCCTTGTCGGTTAGACAAATTGAAAATGGGTACGAGCTTGTTGCAGGTGAACGCAGACTAAGGGCGGCGCAGATGGCGGGAATATTCTATGTCCCGTGCATTGTAATGAATATATCTGAAAGAAATTCTGCAGTGCTTGCACTTGTCGAGAATGTTCAGAGAAAAGATCTGACTTTTTTTGATGAGGCATATGCTATATCAAAGCTTATTGATTTTTATGGCATGACACAAGAGGATGCAGCTGTAAAGCTGGGAAAATCACAGTCATCAATTGCAAACAAGCTTCGGTTGCTTAAACTTAGTGATGAAGAAAAGGTTAAAATAAATGAGTATGCATTTACAGAACGTCATGCAAGGGCTCTGCTAAGGCTGCCGACGGGCGAGCAGAGAATGGAGGCAATTGAGCGTATACATAGTCGTAAGCTTAATGTTGATAACTCGGAAAAGCTTATTGAAGCAATGATTTATAAAGAGAAAGAACTGGAAAGCATACGCAAGAGAAAAGGTGCATTTAAGGATATACGGTTGTTTGTAAATACTATTAATAAGGCTGTTGAGATGATGAAAGCAGCGGGAATAAACGCAGATTCAACGAAAAAACAGGAAGAGGACTACATAGAGTATGTTGTGAGAATACCAACAAAGTAAATAAGTATTTAGAGGACGCTTTCGGGTGTCCTCTTTTTTTATAATATGACTATCGCATAATACTTAAAATTGTTTCACGTGGAACATCTTTTGAAATATTACGTTGATAATAGTAAGATTATGTGTTATAATCAATATTAGATTAGAAAATGCTTCATGGGGAAAATGTTCCACGTGGAACATCAAGACATAAATATGGAGGAGAATTTTGAAAATCTGGAGGTTTTCAAATATAGAGTTTTGTTTCTTCAGATACCACCTTTATTTTCTTACAAATAACACAAAACTCAGAAAGGATTGGTCATAAATATGGCTATTGTTGTTGCGGTTGCAAATCAGAAGGGCGGCGTAGGAAAGTCTACTACAGTTGTAAATCTTGCAGCCTGCCTAGGTGCAGAAGGCAAAAAAGTTCTATGTATAGACATGGATGCTCAAGGAAATACCACAAGCGGTTTCGGAATCAAGAAAAAAACCGTTGACATAACGGTTTATGATGTTCTTATGGGACAAAGAAAAATTCAGGATGCTATAATAAAAACTGAATTTGAAAACGTGTCCATTGTTTCATCAACTTCTGCTCTTGCAGGTGCAGAAATTGAGCTTGTTGAACTTGATAACAGATCAAACAGACTCAAAATGCAGGTTTTGACTGTAAAAAATGATTATGACTACATATTCCTGGACTGCCCTCCGTCATTGTCACTGCTTACTGTTAATGCTTTATGTGCATGTGATACAGTGCTTATACCTCTGCAATGCGAATTTTATTCACTGGAGGGGCTTTCACAGCTAGTGGAATCAATAAGACTTGTCAAGCAGAGATATAACCCGTCAATTGACATTGAGGGCATACTTTTCACTATGTTTGACAGCAGATTAAACCTCACAAGTCAGGTTGTCGGAGAGGTTAAAAAGCATTTTCCTAAGAAGATGTTCAGTACTGTTATTCCAAGAAATGTACGTCTTTCCGAGGCTCCTAGCTTTGGAAAGCCAGTAATATACTATGACAAGACTTCAAGGGGAGCAGAAGCATATATTTCTCTTGCGGACGAATTTCTCTCACATTATAAACCTGCAAAGAAAAAATCACTCTTGAGCGGATTGAAATAAAGAAAGGAAGGACACAGATGGCAAAGAAAACTGGTCTTGGTATGGGACTTGACGCACTTTTTGAAGACAATTCTAATGGCATTCAATCACCACAGTCAATAAGACTTTCTGAAATAGAACCGAACAGGGATCAGCCTAGACGTTCATTTGACGAAGCATCCATAACATCACTTGCTGAAAGCATTCGTGAACATGGACTTATCCAACCTATCCTTGTAAGACCGCTTGAAAACGGCAGATATCAGATTGTAGCAGGAGAACGTCGTTGGAGAGCATGTAGAATGCTTGCAATGACGGATGTTCCCGTTATTGTAAAGGAGCTTTCTGACCTTGAAACTGCACAGATTGCTCTTATTGAAAACATTCAGAGAGAAAACCTGAACCCTGTTGAAGAAGCAATTGCATATAAGACACTTATGGACAATTTCAGCATGACACAGGAAACACTTTCAAAGGCTGTAGGTAAATCACGTTCGGCAATTGCAAACAGCGTCAGACTGCTTAACCTTCCTGAAACTGTGCAGGAAATGCTCAGAAACGGAGATATTTCTGTAGGACAAGCAAAGGCTCTTGCGTCCGTTGTGGATGAAAAGTTGCTCGTTGAACTTGCACAGAAAGCTTCAAAGGGACAGGTTACTGTAAGAGGAATTGAAAAGCTTACAGCAGAGATGGAAGCAGAAAAAAAGCCTAAGAAATCAGCCGAAACCGACAGAAAACTTCGCAATTACTATACAGAGATGGAGATTAGTCTTTGCGAAAAGCTTGGCAGAAAAATAAAAATCTCTGCTGGCAAGGGTGAAAACGGAAGCATAACAATAGATTTCTTTGATAAGGATGATTTAGCTGACATTACTAAGATGTTGGCAGGGGAGTAGTTGTTCCACGTGGAACAAAACAGTATGGAGGACAAATGAATTATATTGAAATAGATGAAACACATCTGCCCGAGTTGTCAGAAATGTACGCTGAAACATTCAATATGCCTCCATGGAACGATAAATGGACAATTGAAACTGCATCGCTGAGATTAAGGCAGATGATACGCTGTGAAGAAGCATATGGACTAATGGCTGAAAATGATGGATTAATCTGTGGCATGATGTTGGGAGCATGGGAACAATTTTATACCGGAAAGATATTCAGTATAAAGGAATTCTGCGTGAGAAACGATATGCGCAGGCAGGGAATCGGAAGCAAACTGTTAGAAGAATCTGAATACAGGCTCAGGCAGCTAGGTATCAGCGAAATTATGCTTTATACCCATGAGGGAAGGCATACTCAGGGGTTTTATCAAAGTCAGGGTTATAAAAAGTACGAGGGAATGATAATGATGGGCAAGATATTATAAAACATCTCCATCTGCTTGATTTTCAGCACAAATATGGTATAATAAATGTTGTATCAAAAAAAGAAAAATCATAAAAAGGAAGAAAATAAAATGCTGGATATTAAATTTTTAAGAGAAAACCCAGATATAGTTAAACAGAATATTAAGAACAAGTTTCAGGATAGTAAACTTCCGCTTGTTGATGAAGTAATTGAGCTTGATATTCAGATCAGGAATGCCAAGGCACAGGCAGATGGTCTCCGTGCTGACAGAAACAAGTACTCAAAGCAGATTGGCGGATTAATGGCACAGGGCAAGAAGGACGAAGCTGAGGAAATGAAGAAGCTTGTTACAGAGTCATCACAGAAGCTTGCAGAACTTGAAGCCAGTGAAGCAGAGCTTGAAGAAAAAATTAAACATATAATGATGATTATTCCGAACATCATTGACAAGAGTGTTCCAATCGGTAAAGATGACAGCGAAAACGTTGAAGTTGAGCGTTTTGGCGAACCATTTGTACCTGATTTTGAGATTCCATACCACACAGAAATCATGGAAAAGCTTAATGGTATTGACCTTGACGCAGCAAGAAAGGTTGCAGGTAACGGTTTTTACTACCTCATGGGAAATATTGCAAGACTTCATTCCGCAGTAATTTCATATGCAAGAGATTTCATGATTGAAAGGGGCTTTACTTATTGCGTACCACCTTTCATGATCAGAAGCAATGTTGTAACAGGCGTTATGAGCTTTGCTGAAATGGATGCAATGATGTACAAGATTGAGGGCGAAGATCTTTACCTTATCGGAACAAGTGAGCATTCAATGATTGGTAAATATATTGACACTATAATTTCTGAAGATACACTTCCACACACACTTACAAGCTACTCACCATGTTTCAGAAAAGAAAAGGGTGCACACGGTATTGAAGAAAGAGGCGTTTACCGTATTCACCAGTTTGAAAAGCAGGAAATGATCGTTATCTGTAAGCCTGAAGAAAGCATAGATTGGTATGAAAAGCTTTGGAAAAACACAGTTGATCTTTTCAGATCACTTGATATCCCTGTAAGAACACTTGAATGTTGTTCAGGTGACCTTGCAGACCTGAAGGTTAAGTCTGTTGACGTAGAGGCATGGTCACCACGTCAGAAGAAGTATTTTGAAGTTGGATCATGTTCAAACCTTGGGGACGCACAGGCAAGAAGACTTAAGATAAGAATTGCTGGCAAGGATGGTAAGTATCTTGCACACACTCTTAACAATACAGTAGTAGCACCACCAAGAATGCTAATTGCGTTCCTTGAAAACAATCTTAATGAAGATGGAACTATAAGAATTCCTGAAAAACTCAGACCATACATGGGCGGAATGGAAGTAATCAAGTAGAAGACGGGAAAACCCTAAAAACGGAAATCCAAAAACACGGTGTTTTTGGCAGGATTTAAAGGGCGGAGCCCTTTCGTAACCCTTGCTCCGTTATCTTGTCTGGAGATTTTGCTCTCTGCGGAGAGCGACCAAAGGGCATCCGCCCTCTGGACACCTGACCAGCGCAGCTGCGCTGGACCAGCTTAATAGTAAAAATCACCGCTTACGGGGGAAAGTAAGCGGTGATTTTTCATTTGTTTCTGGTAAAAATATAATTCAGGCCACAGCCTTTTTCGGGATTTAAGTATATCCAGTTGTGCTGCGCCGATGGACTCATTCCGGCCGGAGCCGTTACTACAATATGGTACTTTTCATTGCAGGGGAGAAGAAAATAAGTCCCACAATTGCTGTTTGTCGTTTCAGTATATAGCACTTTTTTTTCTGTATCGGTTATGACAATTTTATAAAATCCCTCAAAATCAGTGTTGCTTGATATATTAACAGAAACTTTACACGTCTCGTGAATTTCAGGAGGGTAATAAATTTTTTCGCCATTTTCACTATCTGCCTTTTTTGTGAAGCCCGGAGGCGAATTTGACTTATTCCGGCGGGATCGGTTTTCTTTCATCTGATTAAAGCCTCCCTTTCAAAACACTTATGCACATTAATTTCAGTTAAAGTTCCACAAATCGCAACTGCTTTATGTAGTTCTTATTAAAGAAAATCCTTTTAAACTCAAGTTTTTATTATATCATATGAAATAAAAATAAAAATGTACCAATTTTTTGCATAGTTTAATGGTATATACAAAAAGCTGCTTGAAAACTGATGAAAATTCTACATTCATATTCATAAAAACGTGTTGAATAATTACAGAAATAGTAGTAAACTATTAAAAATATATATTTTTTTATAGGAGGAAATAAGATGCTTAATACAAATATGGACAGTAAATTTGGAAAAGAAGGTCTTACTTTTGACGATGTTCTCCTGATACCAGGTGAATCTGACGTCACACCAAATATGATTGAACTAAATACTCACCTTACTGGTAATATCACCCTTAATACTCCGATCATGACATCAGCTATGGATACAGTCACAGAAGCGAAAATGGCAATCGCTATTGCAAGAGAAGGCGGCATCGGTATTATTCATAAAAATATGTCTATCGAAAAGCAGGTTGACGAGGTTGATAAGGTAAAGCGTTCAGAAAACGGCGTTATTGTAAATCCGTTTTCGCTTACTGCGGACAAGCTTGTTTCTGAAGCAGATGAACTCATGGGCAAGTACAAAATCTCTGGTGTGCCTATAGTTGATGCAAAGGGAAAGTTGGTCGGAATATTAACCAATCGTGACCTGCGTTTTTTAACTGATTTTGATACACCTATCGCTGATGTAATGACCAAGGAAAACCTCGTTACAGCTCCTGTAGGTACAGACTTAAAGGGTGCTCAGAAAATCCTTATGAAGCATAAGATTGAAAAACTCCCTCTCGTTGACGATAACGGAACATTAAAGGGCCTTATCACTATCAAGGATATCGAAAAGGCTGTTCAGTACCCTAACTCTGCAAGAGACAAGGGTGGCAGACTTCTCTGCGGCGCCGCAATCGGTGTTACAAAGGATGTTCTTGAAAGAGCAAAGGCTCTTATTGATGCACAGGTTGACGTTCTTGTTCTTGATTCAGCTCATGGACATTCAGCAAACATTATTAACTGTCTGAAGGTAATTAAGCAGCATTTCCCTGAAACCCCTGTTATCGCTGGAAATATTGCAACAGCTGAAGCTGCAGAGGCTCTTATTGCAGCAGGAGCTGATTGTATTAAAGTTGGAATTGGACCTGGTTCTATTTGTACAACCCGTGTTGTTGCAGGTATCGGTGTTCCGCAGATAACAGCAATTTATGATGTTGCATGCGTTGCATCAAAGCATAACATTCCAGTTATCGCTGACGGTGGCATTAAGTACTCAGGTGATATTGTAAAGGCTCTTGCTGCTGGTGCTAACGTTGTTATGCTTGGTTCACTCCTTGCAGGCTGTGATGAAGCTCCTGGAGCAACAGAAATATTCCAGGGAAGAAAATTCAAGGTTTACAGAGGAATGGGAAGTCTTGCTGCTATGGCAGAAGGAAGCAAGGACAGATACTTCCAGGAGGGAGCTAAGAAGCTTGTTCCTGAAGGCGTAGAAGGACGTGTTCCGTACAAGGGAGACGTTTCAGATACAATATTCCAGCTTATCGGTGGTATTCGTTCAGGTATGGGTTATTGCGGCTGCAAGACAATTTCTGACCTTCACGACAGAGCTAAGTTCGTTAGAATCACAGGCGCAGGCCTCAGGGAATCACATCCTCACGATATCTATATTACTAAAGAAGCTCCTAACTATTCCACACAGATATAACAGTATAGCCGCCCATTTCTTATGGGCGGCTGTTTTCTTACTTAGCAATTCGGTTTACAAGATAGGGTATTGCACTTTCAAAATTAACGCCATACCACCGATGTTGTTTATCCTCAACGGTTTTTCGTATACTTTCTACCGTAAAGTCAACTGCAATTTTTAATGACTCACTAAAAGAAAATCTGTTCATTAATGCTCCGACATAGGCACTTGCAAAAACATCACCTGTTCCGTGAAAGTTTACAGGTAATTTCTCACTGAAATAGCTGAAAAACTCATCTGTATCGGCATTGTATGACATAACCCCGAGTTCATCAGGCTTAAAGCTTACACCTGTGAGAACTACATGTGCAGCCCCAAGTTTGCTAAGCTGTTTAAGAACATTCCTTATATATTCTTCATCATAGTTATCACCCGCATAGTCAATACCAAGCATAAATGATGCTTCTGTAAGATTTGGCACAATAATATCCGCTTTACTGCAAAGCTGCGCCATTTTATCCGCAAATTCCTGTGTAAAACCAGGATAAAGCTTCCCATGATCAGCCATGACAGGGTCAACAATAATTAAATTATCCTTTGTTTTATAGTCAGAAAAGAATTCAGACACAAGATTAAGCTGTTCAAACGAACCAAGATAACCTGTATAAATTGCGTTAAAATCTATCCTTTCCTTTTTCCAATGATCTGAAATAGGCTTGATGTCAGATGTCAGATCTCTGAATGTAAAACCTTGAAATGCAGTATGGGTTGACAGTACCGCTGTCGGAACAACAGCTGCTTCAACTCCCATAGCAGAAATTATAGGCAGTGCAACAGTAAGGGAACACTTTCCAACACATGATATATCCTGAATTGTTACTATTCTTTTCATGGTTATTATCCTCTATCAATTGGTTAATTTTTTTATCCTAACCGTATCATTTCGTCAATACATTTTTTTGCATCTAAGATTGTCTTATCATCAAGAAGAATTTCTTCCCCACCGTTATCCGAAACGCAGTTGAGAACGTCAATAAGCGTTGTTGATTTCATATTCGGACATACAAGTTTCTTTGAAAGATAAAAGAATTTTTTATCAGGACACATATACTGCAAATGCTCCGCAATACTTATTTCAGTGCCTATTATAAATTCTTTTTGGTCACTGTTCTTTGCATAATCCATTATAGCAGATGTTGAACCAACAAAATCAGCCTTTTCAACAACAACAGGAATACATTCAGGGTGAACAAGCAGCAGGGCATCCGGATGAGCAGATTTTACTGTCTCAACATCAGAAGTGCCTACAGCAGCATGAATAGGACAGCCACCCTGCAAAAGTTTGATATTTTTGTCAGGAACCTGTTGGGCAACATAATGGCCAAGGTTGCAGTCAGGGATAAATAATATGTTCTTATTATCAATCTTGTTTACTATTTTAACAGCAGATGAAGAGGTTACACAAACATCACATATAGTTTTAAGTTCTGCAGTAGTATTTATATATGCAACAACAGTATAGTCAGGATATTGCTTTTTCACCTGTTCAATTAATTCCTTATCCATCTGTTCCGCCATAGGACAGCCCGCAATCGGATTTGCAAGAAAAACAGTTTTTTCAGGTGAAAGTATCTTGACGGTTTCAGCCATGAATCTGACACCACACATAATAACATTTTTCTGCGGTGCTTTTTCTGCCATAACGCTCAGTTGAAACGAATCTCCTGTAAAGTCAGCTATCTCAACTATTTCTCTTGCCTGATAACTGTGAGCAAGGATACATATATCCCTTTCTTTTTTTAGCCTTATAATATCTTCCTGAACATCTTTTATCATTTTTATAACCATGCTTCCCTATGAAGCGTTCCTTTCATCTCTGATGTTTAGTGTGTTTTGCAAAACAAATTTTTTAACTTAGCTAAAAAGCCGAAAACTTTATATAGTTTCCGGCTTTTGTCTTATTTATTCTACAGCCTTAAATGCTTCCTCAAGGTCAAACAAAATATCGTCAATATGTTCTGTTCCTATTGAAAGGCGAATTGTATTCGGCTTGATACCTGAATCCAGAAGTTCATCGGCACTTAGTTGTGAGTGGGTTGTGCTTGCAGGGTGAATAACAAGCGACTTTACATCTGCAACATTTGCAAGCAGTGAGAAAATTTCAAGATGATCAATAAATTTCTTTGCTTCATCAGCTCCGCCCTTGATTTCAAAGGTAAAGATTGAGCCTGCACCGTCAGGGAAATACTTGTTATACAGCTTATGATAAGGATTATCTTTTACTGCTGGGTGATTGACTTTTTCAACCTTAGGGTGGCTTAAAAGAAATTCAACAACCTTAAGAGCGTTTTCAATGTGGCGCTCAACACGAAGCGAAAGTGTTTCAAGTCCCTGTAGGAACAGGAATGAGTTAAACGGGCTTAGTGTTGCACCTGTATCTCTCAATAGTGTAACCCTTGCCTTGATTATATATGCAAGAGATCCCGCAACGTCAGTGAAAACTGCTCCGTGGTAGCTTGGATTTGGCTTTGAAAGTCCAGGGAACTTATCATTCTGTGCCCAGTCAAAATTATCGCCGTCAATAATTACGCCACCGATTGATGTTCCATGACCACCAATAAACTTTGTTGCTGAATGAACAACAATATCAGCACCATATTCAATCGGACGAAGAAGATAAGGTGTTGCAAAGGTGTTGTCAACAATAAGCGGAATTCCGTTTTTATGAGAAATTTTTGCAAGCTCTTCAATGTCGATTACATTGGAATTAGGGTTGCCGAGGCTTTCAATAAATACTGCCTTTGTGTTAGACTGTATTGCCTTTTCAAAGTTAGCTAAATCGTCGTCTTCAACAAAAGTTGTTGTAATTCCAAAGTCTGCAAGTGTATGTGCAAAAAGGTTATATGTCCCGCCATAAAGTGATTTTGCAGAAACTATATGATCACCAGCATGAGCAATATTCTGAATTGCATATGTTATTGCCGCAGCACCTGAAGCAGTTGCAAGAGCGGCTTTTCCACCCTCAAGAGCAGCAATTCGCTGTTCAAAAGCATCGGAAGTCGGGTTCATTATTCTTGTATAGATATTTCCACCTTCTGAAAGATCAAAACGTCCTGCTGCCTGTGCAGAGTCCTTAAAAACATAGGATGATGTTGCATAAATAGGGACTGCTCTTGCATCTGTTGCAGAATCAGGTTTTTCCTGGCCGACATGAAGCTGGAGGGTTTCAAATTTATATTTTCTGTTACTCATAATAATATCCTTTCTGAGTTTTGTAAAATTTCAGTTTACAAACCGAAAATCAAAACACTCACTTGAAAGGTTCATCTTTCAAGTATCTTACCTCTTTCAATTATAGTATTGTTATATTTTTTGAGGTAACATACACATTCGCCCGTTCCTCCAGTTGTTTCTAAGCATTTTGAAAATCAGATACATGGCGATTACTCCTTTACTTTAAATATTATTAATCATATCTATTTTGTATGATATTATAATACAATACAATTCCCATTATGTCAATAGGTATTGTATTGTTATTATTTCCGAATTATATCTAATCAATTAGTTATCATTTGTATCTTTTATTAAATCAGCAAGAGTTACGCTGTTAACATACTTATTCACTGTGTAATAAAGTCCCTGCCAAAAGTCTATAGTCTTACACTTGCTATATCTTGGACACTCGTTCTTTTCGTCCTCCAGGCAGGCAACAGGAGCAAGATCTCCCTCGGTAATCCTCAAAATGTCACCAATTTTGAATTCTTCGGGAGCTTTTGCAAGCTTATATCCACCCTGAGAACCTCTGAGACTTTTTAAAAATCCGATTTTACAAAGAACAGTAACTATCTGCTCCAAATATTTCACAGATATCTCTTGTCTTTCAGCAATATCTTTAAGTGACACAAACTTATCCTTATCATTTTCTGCAAGGTCAATCATAAGCCTTAATGCATAACGTCCTTTTGTTGATATCTTCATTACAAATCCCTCCCAATATACTATTATACCATAGGATTTGTATGAATTCAATCATAAACTTGTAGAATTTAATTTGAATCAAATGTGTAAAGGTGTCATTGTATCTCCACATTATATATAACATATTTTTTTATAAAAATCCGCCTCATTTAAAATGAAGCGGATTATAGAGTTAATGCTTCTTATTACTCTGCAAATAATGGAGTTGAAAGGTACCTTTCTCCTGTGTCAGGAAGAAGTGCAACAATAACTTTGCCTGCATTTTCAGGACGATGTGCAAGCTCTGTTGCAGCAGCAATAGCAGCTCCTGATGAAATTCCCACAAGCACACCGTCTGTTCTTGAAACCTCTTTGCCTGCTTCAAATGCGGCTTCATTGGAAACAAGCAGAACTTCGTCATAAATTGATGTGTTCAAGGTTTTAGGAACAAAGCCTGCACCTATTCCCTGAATTTTATGCGGGCCAGCCTTACCCTGTGAAAGAACAGGTGAGTCCTTTGGCTCAACTGCAATAACTTTAATATCAGGATTCTTTGATTTGAGATATTCGCCAGTACCGGAAACTGTTCCTCCTGTACCTACACCTGCAACAAAAATATCAACCTTTCCGTCAGTATCTTCCCAGATTTCAGGCCCTGTTGTTGCTTTGTGTACCGCAGGGTTAGCAGGATTGTCAAACTGTCCAAGAACAACTGCATTAGGTATTTCTTCCTTTAACTCGTTTGCTTTGGCGATAGAACCGTTCATGCCCTTTGCACCCTCGGTGAGAACAAGCTCTGCACCATAAGCTTTAAGAAGATTTCTACGCTCAATGCTCATTGTTTCAGGCATTGTAAGAATAACTCTGTATCCTCTTGCTGAGGCAACTGATGCAAGACCAATGCCTGTATTACCGCTTGTAGGTTCGATAATTACAGAACCCTCCTTAAGGATACCCTTAGCCTCTGCATCCTCAATCATAGCCTTTGCTATTCTGTCCTTAACGCTTCCTGCTGGATTAAAATATTCAAGCTTAGCTATTACTGTAGCTTTAAGATTATGCTTTTTTTCATAATTTACAAGCTCAAGAAGAGGAGTTTTTCCGATTAAATCTGTTAAGCTCTTATTAATTTTTGACATATAAATAACCTCCGATTAACTATTATCATATATAACATATGTGTTTGGTATGACTAAAGTATACGCTGTTATTACGACTTTGTCAATATGTTTTTAAAAATAATTTTTTCCAATAAAAAATCTTGGGAATGATACTTGTTTAATAAAGGTTGGATATTATAAATGAAGTCATAGTGCTTAATATTGACAAAGCTTTATTTATGATATATTATTAAAACATACATTACAAGTATGCAATGGAGGGCAATAAATGAGAATATCATCAAAGGGACGTTATGCCCTTGTAGCAATGATTTATATGGCAGAGCACTTTAACTGCGGTAAGTTCATAACAGTAATTAGTATTTCCGAAAAATTCAGGATTTCAAAAATATATCTGGAACAGGTTTTTTCTCTTTTAAAAAAAGGTGGCCTCGTAACTTCCGTCAAGGGTTCACAGGGTGGATATCAGATTTCACGTTCTCCTGATGAGATTACAGTTTATGATATTCTTTCCGCAATTGAAAACACACTTTTTGAAGATGCAGAGGAAACTGTTGCAGAATCTGCTCCTGCAATCGAAAAAACATTGCGGTCATCTGTATTTGACACGCTTGATAAGTCTGTAATGCAGTCGCTGAACAGTGTTACACTTGCTGATCTTGTTAAGGAAACTGCTCAGAATACTGACGAACAATCAATTATGTACTATATTTAAGGAGTAAGGGTATTTTTATGAGTTCAAAAATACGTTTTGTAAATACTGATGATTACTCTGACACAAAGTCAATTCTTGATATTTATACTCCTTATATCCTTAATACTGACATAACTTTTGAATACACAGTACCGAGTTTAGACGATTTTCGGGATAGGATAAAGCATTATACTGAACAGTTTCCTTATCTTGTGTATGAACTTGACGGGGAAATTGTAGGTTATACTTATGCAGGAAAACAGCGTGAACGTGCAGCTTATCAGTGGAACACGGAAACGTCAGTATATGTCAATGAAAAATATCAGCGGAGGGGAATAGCTGATAGACTTTACTTTGCACTTTTAGCAATCCTTACTTTGCAGGGCTATAAAACTGCTTACGCCTGCATTACATTTCCGAATGACAAGAGCATTGCGTTTCATAACAAATTAGGTTTTTCAGAAACAGCAATGTTTCGTCAGACAGGCTATAAGCTTGGAAAATGGCATGATACTTTATGGCTTGAAAAAAAGGCTTGGTGAGTATGAACCCGAGCCTGTTCCTCCGATGCCTTTTAAGCAGCTTGATAAAAAACTGCTTGATGAAATTATTGATAACGCTGTCTGAATAAAGACACCGCATGATACTGTATCTGCGGTGTTATCAAAAGGTAATTGAAGACTGTGCCATAAATGTGTTGTCAACTATAAAAAGCATAAAAAAGAGCTGAAAGTTATTTTACTTTCAGCTCAAAAATAGGCGACGGTTATGTAATTTATCATAAAGACTTCATCATGCTATTTAATTCATCTGCAATATGTATAATCTGATCAACTGATGAGGATACATCCTCCATTGCTCGTGACTGTTCTTCTGTCGTATGTAAAGTCATTTGTGAATGCTGGGTTGTTGATTCAATTGACTGCTTAATTTGTCCTGTCAGTTGTAAAATGTTATCAGCTGTTTCCTTTGAACTGTCCGAAAGGTTTTGAATTTCTTTTGCAACAACTGAAAAACTTTTACCTGCTTCTCCGGCATGAGCAGCTGCAATCGATGCGTTAAACCCTAAGATCTTTGTATTCATAGCAATTTGAGAAATAGATTTCAATATTTCATTAATATCTTGCGTTAGTTTTCCAACCTGAAAAATCTCATTATTTAGTTTTTGCTGCTGTTCAGATATGCTGATAGCAGATGCGGAAAGTTCTTGAAGGGTTGAAGAAATTTCTATAAACTTACTAGCAAGCTGCTTTGCAAGAACTTCCAGCTTAATTCTTGTGTATCCATTTTCTGCAAGTGAATTCACTACGATGAATAAAACCTCTGCCGCTGCGCTAATATTTTTCATATCTGCAATTTTTACCTTATTTACAGCATCAACAAGATCATCTTCATTAACTCCGATTTCTTGCGCAACTTTGCGGTAATTATCATCTTTCGGTTTGTCGGAAAGAATCTGCCCACCGAGAACAGTTCCTATAAGCTCGTTGTTGATGATAATAGGTGCAGCAAAATCTATTAAACCAGCATGGCATGGACCAACAAAAGGTCTTCCTGTTCTTGCAGCTTGTTCTCCCATACGATTATGTGATTCTGCACATCGGTCATCACCAATTTTAGTCATATGTATAAACCCGTCGCAGAATCTTGTATATGAACTTGGCTTTGTCACAGGAGTACCATCCCTGTCAACGGTTACACTAGCACAATCCATACCAATCGCAAAATTATCCTGAAATTTTTGCAGCATAGAAATATCTACTATGTCACCTATCTCAAGGACTTTCATATCAATTGTTCCATCTTGTAATAATTGAATTATTTTCATCATCTCCTTACTATTTAATGTTATCATAAACATTATTAACACTCAAGGTGTAAATTATCTCATTTTGTACAATTTTTACCATTTAAAATATTAAATCTAATACAAAATAAAATTTAATTAAAAGCTTCACAATTTAATATTAGGCAAACAGATGTTACCATTTTCAACTCACATGTTCACGAGGAACGTTAACAAGCTAAAAAGGGCAAAAAAAAGAACACTCAATATTTTGAGTGTTCTTTTTTTATAAAAGTTGGTGACCCGTACGGGAATTGAATCAAGTCCGTATTTTCGGCAAGGTCGAGAAACTCAAGAACATAGGGGTCACGGATAATCTTTTCGTACTCAGGCTTTGGCTCTGTTATCTGAATTTCATCGGCAACAGCATCCTTTTCCTTGCTTGAAAGCAAACGCTCATAGAACATTGTGTTTATCTGACGTTCAAGCTGACGTACACTCCAACCTGATTTCGCACATTCTTCGGTGTACCACGTTCTGCGGTTGTCGTCGGAGATACGCATAAGGACACGATAATGCGACCAGCTCAATTCGCTACACAGTGTGTAGCGTTTTTGATATGCAAGATAGAACTGTCTCATATTCCGTAAATTTGCAACAGTAAAACCCTTACCAAACTCTGCTGTAAGTTGTTCGGAAAGGTATTTTAAAAGTCCTTTTCCGTATTCAGCACGGTCGTTTTCTCCGCAGGCAATATAAATCTGCTCGCCGATTTCCCAGTAGGCTTGCACCATTGCCGAATTGACAGCGTTGTATATTCTGCCTTGTGCGGCAATAACGCTGTTTCTTATTCTAGAATATGTTTCACTTGTATTTTCGGCTGAAAGCTCAGCGTTATTTACAACGATATTATTATCCTCCGACATAGCACACCTCTTTATTCTCGTTAGGGAATACTGCATTTTTATGCAGTATTCATCTTATGAAAATTATATCATATTTTTCAAAAATGTTCAAGTGGCAGATTTAATCCGATATGACGCATATTCTACATTTCAACGCTAAATCGGAGGGTAAAAAATTCATTCATCTGTTTTGGTGTATATGCACTTGCATTCTTCTGAAATCCTTTGAATAAGCTTTTGATTATTCTGCAAGGTAGCGGGATTATAAAGTGCGTCCTTTGTAATAATATCAACGCACTTGCCCAAACATTCTTCAACCTCCGAGACAAAACTGCAATAACGCAGACCGAGAGGCTTGAAAAACTCGACATACAAATCAATATCGCTTTTTTCGGTTGCTTCACCTCTTGCATAAGAGCCGAAAAGATATATTGTGTCAATATCGTATGTCTCGGCGATAGGTTGAACTTTGTCAGCAATTTCATCAATCGTGTAAACGCTCATAAATTACCACCTTTCAAACCGAGTTTGGTCATTCGACATATATCTTCTTGCTGTCAGCGGTTTGGAGATACGCTTTTTTATTTGTTGAATCATATTTTGCTATCGGCTTTTTGCATATTTCCGCCCTGTTAATAGCTGCTTTCACGGCTTCTCTGGCACGATAATCCATTTCAATATCTGTTTCAGAAAGAACAGCATTTACGTTTTCGGGAGAAACAACTGTTACTGAACGCTTGTCACTCAGTAAGACTGTTTTATTCAAATAACATCATTCCTTGTATCTTCATCGCTCGATATTAAGAGCCTTATACACATACTTTCTGCAAATTTCTTTTAGACTTCCTCCCCCGTTAAGATAATCCATTACTGCTCGCAACCTTAATTCCTTGCTATATTTCTTGTTCTTATGACTTTTTCTTTGCATAACAAATCCCCTTAATGTAGTCTTGAAATTTTTTCTTTTTCAAGTGTCTACTCTAAGCGTTGTTCAGGGGATTTTGTTTTTACTGTATAATAGATTTGTCCGTTGTTTGTCCGTTATTACTTGTAAAATGCTTATTCATATTTATAGCGTTTGCAACTGTGTCCATTGCTCTTGCTTATCGGAGATAATGTTATTGACTCATATCTCGGAAATTCAATCAACGTTACGAACGGAAGTCTAGAAATAGGCGGCAATGGAACTCTTACAACCCGTGTTCTTAAAGGAATCGAATCAGAATTGTGCTTGACCGTAGCAGCTCTCTATATTCGGATGAGGTTAACTGCGGTGATCTTCGACTTAGTAATAGTGCCTTACTTTCGACAAAATACTGCACATCGTATGACACGATTTCGCTTAATGACGAAAGCCGCATGGAAGTTACGACTGACCCTGACGATTACCCGAAATACAAGGATACCTACGGCATGGGCAGGGCTATTACGACCGAGCATATAGAAATTTATGGTTATGCGGAACTGTCGGTAACAAATTACTGCCATCAAGCAATTTATATCAGTGATAATTTTGGCGATATCAAGCTTTACGACAATGGAAAGCTTTTTGTAACGGGAAACAGTCATTCATTGGGAATTGACCTTGATGATACGGCATACGGCACTCTTGAACTGAATGACAATTCAACTGTAAGCATCGAAGGAAGTTATGTCTGCATTATTTCACAGGCAATCAATATTAACAGCGGAACGTTTATCTGCAATTCAACGGAGGACGGTGCAGCAGTAATTATCAACAACCGATATGGTGATAAATTTGACATAGGAATAAACATTAACGGCGAAATAGTCGAGCAGACTCCATCCGACATTGAGTTTATTCCTGACGGTGATTCTGAGGTTTACGATATAATGGTGTCAGACGGAAATGCAGTAATATCGTATAAGGTTACGGTAAAGTCAACGTAAAGCATCGAAGAACGGTAATGAATAAGAATCCTTGCAAAAAACTCTGCGATCAACTTTCGAAACCAGCTTTGATCAATTTGCATTGTGACGAATTAAGAAAGTTAGTGCTGGTTATGGAAATTAATAATGGCAAAAAATTCTTTCAGGAGTGGAAGAGTGAGAGTAATTTAGTCTGTATGAATAGTAAATAAGTACTGCATTACATCTTATTATATTTTATAGGTGTTTTCGGTTCAAATTTAGATTGTTGATTGTGTCCACATTTTCTCTTAATGTTTTTAAAGTCCGTCGATTTTGATCTGCGGGCTTTTTTCTTTTCAAATATGCATAAAAAATTGTTTTCTGCTACGTTACCATTGGAGATTTTAAAAAAATTTGTAAAAAATATATATTTTATTGTATTATCTTATTGTAATTTATAACATTCTACGATATAATGTTAATAATAAACTATTATGTATATATATGGAGAAGTGATTTATTTGGAATTTATTGCGCATATTAGAGAATTGGATGGAAAGAAACAATCTGTTTTTGAACATTGTAGCAGTGTATCATCTTTAGCTAAAGACTATGCTAAAGATGAATTTAAGAGCATTGTCTCACTTACAGGGCTATACCACGATATAGGGAAATATGCTGTCACTTTCCAAAAGCGATTGTACGGAAGCAATGTAAGGTTTGAACATTCAATATGCGGGGCTTTGGAACTTGAAAAAGTTAAATCTAAAAATGATATTATGATTATAATGATGCAATATTGTATTGCAGGACATCATACTGGGTTGCCAGATGGTGGATCCAATACTGATGTTCTAGATTGTCCAACATTACAAGGCAGATTAAAAAAGGTTGCAAACTATTCCGGCGAAAATAGTTATAACAAATATTCTGATGAAATTACAATTAAAGTTCCTGACTTTACTCCATTAATAAAATATATATTATCTGAATGTAAAACAAAAGAGGATGCCCTTGAAGAATACGCTTTTTTTACAAGGTATGTATTTTCTTGTCTAAAAGATGCAGATTTTATTGATACTGAAGTTTTTTGCAAGCCTGAAATTGAGAGAGGAGTTAAAGGAGATTTTAAAAAGGCTCTTGAAATCCTAAATAAAAGGCTTAGTGAATTTAAGCAGGACACTATTGTAAGGAAATCTAGAACAACTTTGATGAAGCAGGCTATTTCAAATTCAGGCAACGGAAATATACATATTCTAAATATGCCGACAGGAAGCGGAAAAACCCTGTGTAGTTTAAAGCTTGCATTAGAAAAGGCTGTAAAAGAGGGTAAAAAACGAATTGTATATGTCATTCCATACACAAGCATTATTGAACAAACGGCAAATGACTTTGAAGATATGTTTAAAGAAGTCTTACCTGTACTTCAACATCATTCTAATTATAATTATGATGAAACTGAAGATAATTCTGATAAAACAAACGATAAGATGAAGTTATCCTGTGAAAACTGGGATGCACCGCTTATTGTAACTACAAGTGTTCAGTTCTTTCAGTCATTATATCATTATAAAGGTTCAGGCTTAAGAAAACTTCATAATCTTGCTGATAGCGTAATCATATTTGATGAAATTCACCTGATTCCAACGGAGTATATTCAACCTTGTTTGCGCGGTGTTGGGTATATAAGCAGACATCTTAACAGCGAGTGTATTTTTCTTTCTGCAACGATGCCAAATTATGACAAACTGTTTGAAAAATACATTTCTGACTCTACAACAAATGAGCTTATACGGGATAAAGAATCTTTTGTGAATTTTCAAAACTGTGAATATATAAATCTTTCTAAAACTGATTATGAAAATATAATACAGAAAGCCGATCAGTTTCAAAGCAGCTTGATAATAGTAAATAAGCGCCAAACTGCAAGAGATGTTTTTAATAAGGTTGAGGGAAAGAAATATCATTTGTCTACTTATATGTCACCGTATCACAGATCCGGGATAATCTCAAGCATTAAACGGGATCTGAAAGATAACATTAAAATAACTGTTGTATCAACTTCACTTGTTGAAGCAGGCGTTGATTTAGATTTTGAGTCAGTATTCCGGGAATTAACTGGACTAGATAGTATACTTCAGGCAGGCGGGCGTTGTAACCGAGAAGGAAAACGCAAAACTGGCAAAGTCTTTATTTTTGAAACAGACGATAGAATAAGAAATGGTGATATACGGACAAGAATCAATATAACAAAGAATTTACTTGATACTTATCCCACGGTAAACTCTTCAGAGTGTATTGAAGAATATTATAACCGGCTCTTTAACGAAAATGAGAGTGATATACATCGTAATACTATAGCTCATTTTGATAGCATTACAAATAGTTTTGATAGCAGAACAGTAAATACACCAATGACAATGCCGTTCAAAAGTTATGCTCAGAATTTTAAGTATATCAATTCCGATACTATAAGCATTGTGATAAATCATGAAAATGATAATTGTCAAACCTTGATCAGCAAATTAATCCTTGGCAATATGCAAGTCAGACGCAGTCTGCAAAGGTATTCTGTTTCAGTTTATAGATATGAGTTCGATGATATATTAAAGTTGGGAATTCTTGGAAATATGGGAAATGGAATTTATTTGCTAAGTAATATGAATTACTATGATGAAATGACAGGACTGAACCCTTGTCTTGTTAAAGATGAAGATTATATTTTTTAAAAAGACAATATTAGAAAGGAGCTATTAAATGTCATATGGATTCAATATTATCGTTGAGGGCGACTATGCATGCTTCTCAAGACCAGAAATGAAAGTTGAGCGTGTTTCTTATGACGTTCCAACAATAAGTGCAATTGAAGGAATGCTGAAATGCATTTATTGGAAGCCACCAATTCGATTCGTCGTAGACAAGATTTTAGTTTTTAACCCAATTAAATTTGTAAACATCAGGCGAAACGAGGTTAAAAACAAGATTAGTTATAGTGCTGTTCGTCAACAAATGAATTCTGGAGAAGGCTCTCCAGAGTTATTTACAGCTGAGGATAGAACTCAACGTGGCGGAATGCTATTAAAAGATGTAAAGTATGGTATATCATTTCATTTTGAATTAACTGGGCATAAATCCGATCATGAGGACGAATGTGAAGAAAAACACTATAACATTATGTTAAGAAGACTTAAAAATGGACAACATTTTAAACAACCGTGTCTAGGTTGTAGAGAATTCCCTTTAAGAAAAATTGAGCTTGTTGATGAATTTGACCTTTCTCAAGTTTCTGAGGAATTGCATGGAGATATTGATTTAGGGTATATGCTTTATAAAATGGAATTTGAGGACAAAGGAATTCCACTAAATAACAATTGGAATAATCCTAAATTTTCCGATAAGGCAGATGCACTTTATTACCGCCCGCATTTAATAGACGGAGTAATTGATATTCCGTTGTATAGGGGGGATATGAAATGCTGATTAAAGCCCTGTGCGACTATGATGATATGTTATCAGGTGACGGTTGTGACATTATTCCAGTTGGCTTCAGTAAACAAAAGGTGCACTACAAGATTCTTTTAACTCCTGATGGTGATATTACTGATATTATTGATATTAGGAAAAAGCGTGTTGTGACCGATAAAAAAGGCAAGGAAAAGGAATTTCTTGACCCAATTGAAGTCTTTCTTCCAGAACGTACACAAAAGACTAGTATTGACGCAAATATCATTGAGCATCGCCCATTGTACATATTTGGTCTGAATTATGATAAAGGCGTGTTTAATCCATCAGATAATACTGATAAAGCTAAAAAATCCAACAAGTGTTTTAAAGAAGTTAATAGTATTTTTTTTGAGAATTTAAATTCTAATATCTGCAGAGGTTACTATAATTTTATTCAGAAATGGAATAGCGAAGAGCAGATGGAAAACCATATTTTACAAAGACTAGGTAAAGAGTACTTAAATGCATATTTTATTTTTGGATTAGATGGAAACCCTGCTGTTACATTACATGAGGATGATCAATTAAAACATAAATATAATACATTATTTTGCGCTGATAAATATGGTAAAAGCAATGATGTGACAAGCCAGAGAACCATGTGTGCAATTACTGGAGATTTTTCATCTATAGCAATACATCATGATAAAATTAAGAATATTGGAGACCAAGCAAAACTGGTTTCATTTAAAAAAGAATGTACTGCATTTTCTTCATACGGAAAAACAGAGGGCGAAAATTGTAACATATCAGAAATTGCAATGAAAAAATACACAAAAACACTTAATTACTTATCTGAAAGCCACTCTCATCATCAAGTTTTTGATGAAATAACTCTTGTTTATTTTGCAATCAAAAAGAATGATGAAAATGAATGTAGTATATTCACAGATTTTTTAGCTGAAAATCCACAAATGCAAGCTGAACGTGGCTTAAGCTCAATGTATTCATATGCAAAGACGGGAATAGGTGGTGACATATGTAGCTTAGGTGTTAATGAGAATGTTGTATTTTATGTAGCAGGTCTTGCTGGCCTAAAGGGGAGAATTGCCCTAAAGTTTATGCTGCGGAACAAATTCGGAGATATTATGAGCAATATTCTGCAACATCAGGAGGACATGAGGCTTTTTGACAACAATAATCAGATATATTTTAGTTGGATAAAAAAAGAACTTGTATCACCTAAAGCAACAGGAGAAAAGGTTTCACCGCCCTTAATTTCAGCTATTTTCCAAGCAATTCTGACAGGACAAAAATATCCTGAACAACTGTTATCAACAGTTATCAGAAGAATAAAAACTGACTGCGATGAGGAGAAAAATCATTTTATCAAAATGAATGATACACGAATAGGCATTATTAAAGCTTGCATAAACCGAAAATTAAGGAATTCAAATCTTAAGGAGGAGATTAAAGTGTCACTCGACCTTGAAAACAAAAACGCAGCTTACTTATGTGGCAGACTATTTGCAGTTCTAGAGAAAATTCAACAGGATTCAGTTGATGGAACACTTAATAAAACTATTAAAGATAGCTTCTTTACCTCAGCTTGCTCAAAGCCTTCAACCGTTTTCCCAAAGCTTATCCAGCTTTCACAAAACCATTTGAAAAAACTAACCTCCCCTGTTTACTACAATATTTTGTTGGGTGAAATAATCAGTGGCTTAAACAATGAGTTTCCGAACACCTTATTGCTTGATGAACAAGGTAAGTTTATTGTCGGATATTATCAGCAGAATAAAGAATTATACGCAAAAAAGAAGTTAAGTGATAAGAAAGGAAGTTAGTATTATGGAAAGTTCAATTAAAAACAGATACGAGTTTGTTATGCTTTTTGATGTAGAGAATGGTAATCCAAACGGTGATCCAGACGCAGGAAATATGCCAAGAGTTGACGCTGAAACATCTTTAGGTATTGTAACAGATGTTTGTCTGAAAAGAAAAATAAGAAATTTTGTCGAGCTTGTAAAAGAGGGGCAAGAGGGATACAATATCCTGATTAAAACAGACCGTTCACTTAACTCAAAGTTTTCAAGCGCTTATGAAAATTCAGACCTTCCGACAAAGCAAAAGGGTAAAAATAAGGACGACGTTAAAACTGCACAAGAATACATATGCAAAAATTATTATGATGTAAGAGCATTTGGTGCTGTTATGAGCACCGGCGACGATCCTTGCGGTATAGTCAGAGGTCCGGTTCAATTAACGTTTGCAAGAAGTATTGACCCTGTTTTCCCTCAGGAAATTACAATAACCAGACAGGCTGTCACAAAAGAAGCAGATATGGAAAAGAAAGAAACTGAAATGGGCAAAAAGAACTATATCCCATATGCACTATACAGAGCTGAGGGTTATGTTTCCGCAATGCTTGCCCAAAAGGTTACGGGCTTCAGTGAAGAAGATTTGGAACTTCTATGGAATTCAATCATCAATATGTTTGAGCATGACAGAAGTGCTGCAAGAGGCAAAATGTGTTTAAGAAAACTGATTGTTTTCAGACATGAATCTGCTTTGGGTAATGCCCCTGCACATATTTTATTTGAAAAAGTAAATGTTAAGTTAAAAGATGAAGTAAAAGTTCCTAGAGTGTTCTCAGATTATGAAATCAGTATAGATGAAGTTATGCCGGCTGGTGTTTCTATTGAATTAAAGCTATAATGGATACTACTATTAATATTCGTGCAATACAACATTACATGTACTGCCCAAGAAGATTTGCTCTACTTGAAGTAAATAATGATTGGGCAGAAAATTCATTTGTTGTAAAAGCAAATTTGATTCATGAAAATGTACATAGTGGAAAGCATGATTTTTCAAATAAAGATATAATTGTACGGAGTGGAGTATCAGTTTATAACGATTTACCTGAATATGATTTGTACGGAGTAACTGATTGTATTGAACTAATTAAATCAAAAAAAAATGGAATATATATTAAAAATTTAAATGGATATTTTGATATAAATATTGTTGAGTATAAGCCTAAGCCACCAAAAGATAAAGCTTTTCATGAGAGCGATGCAATACAGGTTTTCGCGCAAAAACTTTGTGTTGACTATATTTTCAAGTGTAATAGCAGGTGTTTCATTTATTATTCTGAGCCTCGAAAAAGAATCTTTCTTCCTTTTGAAACAGAATATAACAGATACGATGAACTTATAAAAAAGTATTTATCAGAAATGAGGGATGTTTTGCGTCTTTCGGCAATACCAAAGCGAGAGAAGGGACAAAAATGTTCGGGCTGTTCTTTATCCGAAATGTGCTTTCCCAAAATTAACAAGTATCGAGTTAAAGATGAGATAATGATGCAGAAGGAGATGAACAAATGAGAAAATTACTTAATTCACTATATATTTTAGATGAAACAGCATACCTGACATTAGACGGCGAAAATGTAGTCTGTAAGTCGGAAGAAAAAGATAAATTCAGATTACCATTTTCAAACATAGAAGATATATATTGTTTTAGTTATTTAGGTTGTTCTCCTGCATTAATGGGAAAATGCGTTGAATATGGCATACCAATAAGTTTTATTTCTCCACAAGGAAAATTTCTGGCTAGAGTTGAGGGAGAGATAAAAGGAAATATATATCTAAGAAAGGCTCAGTTTGAAATTTTAAGTAATCCACCCTTGATTCTTGCTCAGAACACCGTTGCAGCAAAGCTTTCTAATACCAGGTTTTTAATTAAGCGGTCATTGCGAGATAATAAAGAAATAGATGAAGATGGTGAGATTAGTAAATGCATTTCATATTTGGAATCTGGAATGCAAGCCGTTTACGAAGCCAATGACACTGAAACAATTATGGGGATAGAAGGTAATTGTGCAAAATTTTATTTTGGTATTTTTGACAAACTAATATTACAACAAAAAGAAGACTTTCAACTAATAAGTCGTTCGAAAAAGCCGCCTCTTGATAATGTAAATGCGATGTTGTCTTTTTTGTATACCTTAGCAACAAACACTTATTCATCAAGCTTAGCTAGTGTAGGTTTAGACAGTTATTATGGGTTCTTTCACTCTTTGCGCTCAGGCCGAAATAGTCTAGCATGCGATATGGTTGAAGAATTCAGATGTATAATTGAAAGATTAGTTCTAAGCTTAATAAATCTAAAAAGAGTCAATGAAAATGACTTTGAAACACAGATTAGTGGAGCTGTATTTTTAAACGATGATGGAAAGAAAAAGGTCATTGCTGCCTGGCAGGAGAAAAAAAGAGACACTATGCTTCACCCATATTTAAAAGAAAAAATTCCAATAGGCTTAGTACCATATGTTCAAAGTTCTCTACTTGCAAAATATTTAAGAGGCGAAATTGATGAATATCCTAATCTTATAATGAAATAGGTGAACTTTATGATGACATTAGTAAGTTACGATGTTTCGACAATTAATAAGGAAGGGGCAAGGAGACTACGTAAAATTGCAAAGATATGTCAGGATTATGGACAAAGAGTCCAAAATAGTGTTTTTGAAATTAATGTTGATTATGGAACTTTTTTAAAGGTTAAAGATAAGCTATTAAAAGTTGTTGATAATAATCAAGATAGTTTGAGAATATATTATTTAGGGAACAATTGGGAAAATAGGATTGAACACTTTGGGGTTAAGGGAACGTATAATTCAGAGGGCGTATTAATTTTTTAATGCGAACTTTAATTAATTTTAAAATCCTGTAATCTTCGCAGAGAAATAAACAGATTTTTTGAATAAATCATTAACAAAGTAGATATTTTTCCCGCAAAAAAGAAAAGTAAGTCCGCTCACAGTAGAGTAATGCACCCTGTTATACCATATATAGGGTCACGCTCCTCGTGAGCGTGTGAGTTGAAATAGTAATGTTTGTTGTCAAAGTTTCTGATATGCAGTCACGCTCCTCGTGAGCGTGTGAGTTGAAATTTGTCTTTAAAGCCGAAGAACTTACAGCAATATGTCACGCTCCTCGTGAGCGTGTGAGTTGAAATGACAGCCCCATGTCTGCAACCTTATCAACCTTACCGTCACGCTCCTCGTGAGCGTGTGAGTTGAAATGCTATCCGTTCGGGAGAATACAAAAAGCTTAATGGTCACGCTCCTCGTGAGCGTGTGAGTTGAAATCACCTAACTTTCTACCGCAATGAGGGCAGCAATTGTCACGCTCCTCGTGAGCGTGTGAGTTGAAATGTAACACAAGGCAACGGACTTTAGCTATACCCTAACGTCACGCTCCTCGTGAGCGTGTGAGTTGAAATTCAAGGAAAGCAAGTATATTATCATTTTCCGAAGGTCACGCTCCTCGTGAGCGTGTGAGTTGAAATTAAGGAGTTCGCCGCCGTTTGAAGTTTCAGAAGGTCACGCTCCTCGTGAGCGTGTGAGTTGAAATTTCTTCTAGCTGCCTTGTATTCGTTGTATTTCTGAGTCACGCTCCTCGTGAGCGTGTGAGTTGAAATGAAAATGCTTTTCCATTTATCAATTTCGGAATAGGTCACGCTCCTCGTGAGCGTGTGAGTTGAAATGCTGTTGTCACGTTTCCATTCAAACCAATTGAAAGTCACGCTCCTCGTGAGCGTGTGAGTTGAAATCACATATTTTTTTATGGATGATTTTCATGGCTTGTGTCACGCTCCTCGTGAGCGTGTGAGTTGAAATTTAAAAACGTGTATGGATGGGTACATTTTTGGCGTCACGCTCCTCGTGAGCGTGTGAGTTGAAATTGAACGGTATCGGATTTTCTTTGATGAAATCGAGTCACGCTCCTCGTGAGCGTGTGAGTTGAAATTTAAACGGATATAAAAAAGTATTGAAATTGTTATTGTCACGCTCCTCGTGAGCGTGTGAGTTGAAATAAGTGGTATAATTCCACTATGGTCGTCAAAAGCAGTCACGCTCCTCGTGAGCGTGTGAGTTGAAATCTTCAATAGTTTTGCATGTTGAAAAATATGTAGTGTCACGCTCCTCGTGAGCGTGTGAGTTGAAATGTTCATCACGAAGCTGACATTCACAGCGGACCCGTCACGCTCCTCGTGAGCGTGTGAGTTGAAATATTCTATATTCTGTTTTAGGATTTGTTAATTCTCCGTCACGCTCCTCGTGAGCGTGTGAGTTGAAATGACATATGCACATGATAGCAGTATACT
>JAEZYS010000015.1 GCA_023418925.1 Bacillota bacterium | reverse complement strand
ACACCTATGGAATTTCATTACGCCAATGTGGCGTGAAAAATTCCACCCTGCTGCTCAAGAGGGTGGAATTCACATACTAAATATTCTTTTGTTTTTTAGTCTGTCTACTTGACAGGGAGCGGATTAGACTATCCTGTGCAGGCTGTTTTTATTTTTTCAGGTATTTTTCAAAATCTTCACATAAGGCTTTTATGTATAAATGTTCATTTGCAATATGTTTGATGATATTGTTAGGATATTCAGGCGAGGTATCTAATATTTTGTCTGTTATTCCTGTTCCATAGACTTCATAAATTAAGCTTAATATTGTATTACTGTATTTACTGAAATCCTGAAGAATGGCATAAATTTCATCATTTGTCATGTCTTTAATTTCAGAAATGATATAGCATATATTGTTGAATTTGCTACGATAACTGTTCAGTATATGTTCTGCACCATAAGAATTTTTTACTTTCATAGGTATAAGGTTCATTAGAAAATCAGTATGCTCTGCAGCAATGATGCTCCAGAAATAAATACTGCTGCAAATACAGTATATTACTGAACCTGAAAACATCGGGGCATTAAATTTTATTATAGGATAAGACGGACACTTGTTTGAAGATGGGATGGATGTGTTCATCCTGAAAATTTCAGAGGCATATTCCTGTTCATAAATCAGATGTATAACAAACTGATACGGAATAGGCATACCATTAATTACTTCAAATTTCATCCTTTCAAGAATGTTTATGAAAAATCGGTTGACATTCAAAAAATCCAGTATCAGATTTCTTGGACTTATAAGATAATTTCTCTTTACTTCTGTCAGAACTTCACTGAGTTTTTCTGATAATGCAGTCAGTTTACTACGGAAACTTTCAGGTAATGAAATGCCGTTTTCCTGCTGTGAATTAAGTATAACGGCAATATGCTCCAAAGAACTTACTATCCAGAATTCCAGCGTCATATTTACAATTTTGTTGGAGTTTGGCTTTGTACAGCTTATATATTCCATATTAAAACCCCCTGCAAATAATAAAATGTTAAAGAAACACTTTTCTTAAGCATTATATGATTACAGAAGGGTTTTGTGATTATTTTGCTAATAAAATGCCAAAATTCATTTTAATTAATGTGATTTCCTTTTTTACTTGCAGGAATTATTTATGATTATTTTGCAGTTAAGCGATTGTTCAATATAGGTTTCAATTTCTTTGCAAGAAATGCAGCTAAGAAATTAAGCACAATATCGCCAGGTGCTACGAAGACAAAACAATACAGAAATACATTTCCTGCACTTATTGGTTCTGACATGTATACATTTCTTATCAGATAAAAATATATGATTCCTATAGTATATACAACTGCTAACCCTGCAAAACTTGCAGCAAGAAGTCTTTTATATGATGGACTTTTTTCTTTATTTGCGATAAGCCCTGTTACGAATGCACCAAAAATAAAACCGATAATATATCCAAAGGTTGGCTTGAATATGTAACCTATGCCGCCTCCTGCTGTAAAAATCGGAATTCCTGCCAGCCCAAGAATCATATATACAAGAGCGCTTGCTGCTCCTGCCTTAGCACCCAGTAAAAGACCAGACATAATTACAAAAAACAGCTGCATTGTTATTGGCATATTCGGTATGGGAATCTTCAGGAACGCTCCTGCTGCTATCAAGGCTGTAAATAAGGCACAGAATACAAGACTTAGGGTTTTGCTATGATTACTTGGTTGAGTATTTGACATAATTATGACCATTCCTTTCTTGATGTTTTGTGTTGTCTTGAACCTGAACTGAATTCAACTAGGCATATTTTGAGTTAAAGTACAAAAAACACAAAATACAAAGTCTGAGAGATTTATATTTCAAACTTTTACTACTTTCTTATTTCTGATGTTTAGTATAGCACACACCTTTTTAATTGTCAACAATATTTATTTAAAAGGTTGACAATTAAAAGATTTTTTGAATAATTAGCTTTACTTTAACAATATAATCATGTATAATTATATATAAATTGATATTATTTTCAATAAAATAATTTACGGAAAGGAGTAATTGCCCTTTTAGGGTAGATTAACATATATGAAAGTTGATTTTAATAAAAAATACACAACCATCTCGGTTTATTGCATAATTACATTCTGCATTTGCCTTGCTATTCTGCTGATTGCAGCAAGGTTTGATGCTGTTTCAGGATTTTTTTCGGAGGTATTCAAGGTTCTTGGCCCTATTAACTGGGGTATTGTTATTGCGTTTCTTGTAAACCCTATTCAGGTGTTTGCTGAACGCAATATAAGGCTACTTACAGGAAAAAAGAAACCTCATCCAAAGATGGATAAATGGCTTAGCGTATTGATTTCTATGCTTTTTACTCTTGCAGTAATTGCTGCACTTGTTGCAATAATTATGCCGCAGGTAATAGACAGTGTCATGAAAATATTTGAAAATAGCTCTGTTTATTTTGAAAAACTGAAAATATGGCTTTATGGAATACTCGATGATTACCCTCAGCTTAACTCTATTATTGAGGAGCAGTTTGAAACAATTCAGGCAAAAGTAATGCAGTTTATTGACAATATTATGCCTACACTCGGAGATTTTGCTCTTAAAATCAAGGATGGAGCAATAAGTTTCCTGGTTGGTTTCAAGGATTGTGTTATTGGCTTTATCGTTGCAATTTACCTTCTTCTGAGCAAGGAAAAGTTCCTTGCCCAGGCAAAAAAATTCACATATGCTATACTTCCAAAGAGAGTATGTAAGGGCTTTCTGGATGTCTGCAGTACAACAAACCGGACATTAAGTGGGTTCATTTCGGGCAAAATTATAGATTCATTCATTATTGGTGTTCTGTGCTTTATCTGCTTGAAAATAATGAATATGGAAATGTATGTACTGATAAGTTTTATTGTTGGTATAACTAATGTAATTCCATTCTTCGGACCTATTTTTGGTGCTATTCCTTGTGCAATTATTCTGCTTATGGTAAACCCAAGCCAGGTTATTCCGTTTATCATATTTATAATTATACTCCAGCAGTTTGATGGGAATATTCTCGGACCTAGTATTCTTGGAGAGTCTACCGGACTTCCTGCTTTCTGGGTTATGTTTTCAATTATAGTCGGCGGGGGATTGTTCGGATTTGCAGGAATGTTATTAAGTGTACCGTTGTTTGCTGTCATTTATGAGCTTGTAGCAAAGTTTACAAATCATTTGCTGAGGAAAAAGTCTTTATCCTGCGATACAGAAGATTACTGGCCTGCTGAAAGAGAAAGTAATCATAAGGCAAAGAATTTATTTAACAGCATAGATTTGAAAAAGTTCTTCTCAAAAAAGAAGGATATTGTTGAGCAGAATAATGAAACTAATACACAAGCAGAGAAGTTATCGGAAACAAAAAATGATCAGATTAAAGAGGAAATTAATAATTAGTAAGACATTGAAGTGAACGATTGGCATATGAAAAAATCTGCACAGTAAATTGAATTTTACTGTGCAGATTAATTTTATATACAATAATACTTATATTTTCTCTACCTTTGCAACAAAGTCCATAGCACTTGATCTTACTGTTCTTGAAGCAAGATTGTAAATGTCAGTTGATGCAGCTGTGAGATTCATATATCTTCTGCAGACTGCATTAGGATTTTCTGCAAATTCCTTAAAGCCTGTTGAGAAAGGAATTGTAAATCTTGACTTTTCAGCTTCCTTAACTGCTGCTAGGATTTCAGCACCCTTATCATTAAGTGCAAGAATTCTGCCATATGGTGGAGGTGACTGGAGATCAAGAGCCTTGATACCAACAAAGAGGTTGAGAAGTATTCTTCTGAGTCTTGCCATTGGGTATCTCTTTGTCTTGACTGCATCGAGGAATGAATCAATGGAGGTTGCCATTTTTCCTGCTTCAAAGATTCTGTTTTCAAGTCCTTGTGCAACATCAGGAGTTTCAGCTATTTCCTTAAGAGAAGCGGTTCTGAGCTTGTACAACATCTGTCGTTCCATATTGTCGAAATAAGCAAGAAGCTGCTTCTCTCTGTATTCATCGATTGCATCGACTGTATCCTTAGGAACAAATGCGGAAATGTCCTCTTCATCTTCAATCATTTCTCTAAGCTTTGAAGCGCTTGCGATACCATCAGCAAACTTATCGTCGTCATGGTCAGCACCCTTGCGCTTGATTGTAAATGCATCAAACTCCTGCCCCATAACCTTCATTGCCTTGAGGTATTCAATTGCTAGAATGTTATTAGGAGAAGTAAACAGGTCTGAAACAAGCGGACCATAATGTACCCCTACAAGGTTTTCGATAGCTTCTGGATAAGGCATACCCTGTTCAAGAAGTGGCTTGATGTTTTCAGGCGTTGTAACTGCAATCGCAGCTTCAGCAGCTTCCTTGAGCATATCAATGTTTCCACATTCACTTCCGAATGATATTCCGTCAACACAACCAAGTGCAGAAAGCATCATAACTCCGCAGCGTGCAAACATTTCAGCATTTGCAATTGAATATACAACAGGCATTTCTATTACAAGGTCAACACCGTTCTTTACAGCAATTTCAGCACGCTTGAATTTATCAATTATAGCTATGTCACCACGTTGAACATAATTTCCACTCATTATGGCAACAATATGGTCGGCACCATGCTTTTTAGTTTCCTCAATCTGATATATGTGTCCATTGTGAAAAGGATTATATTCACAAATTATGCCGTAGGTCTTCATTCAAAATTTCCTCCATATCTTTTGCAAAAAATATTTATGTTTTATAGGACAAATATAGACAAATACAAAACTTTTTTGTGCATAAAACTGAATATACTACTAAAGTCTTGATTTTTACCCTATAAAGTAATAATATTAGATTAATGCCTTGTTGTCAAGGGGAAAACTCAAATTTTGAAAGGATTGTTAAATTAATGATTATTCTCGTAGTAAACGCAGGTAGTTCTTCACTAAAATATCAGCTTCTTAATATGGATGATGAAAGTGTCATCGCCAAAGGAAACTGTGACAGAATAGGTATAGGCGGACATATTTCGCATAAAACCTTTGACGGAAGAACAGTAGATTTAGACTGCGATTTTCCTACACATACTGAAGCATTTGAAAAACTTGTTGAAGTACTTACAACCGGTGATGCTGCTGTTATCAAGTCAATGAGCGAAATTTCTGCTGTTGGTCACAGAATAGTTCAGGGTGCTGAAATATTCAACAAGACTACACTTGTAACAGATGAAGTTATCCAGCAGATAGATGATTTAAGCGAACTAGCTCCTGTTCACAACCATCCTCATGCTCTTGCTCTCAGAGCCTGCAAAAAGGTTCTCCCTGCAAACGTTCCTCAAGTAGTTGTATTTGATACTGCTTTCCATCAGACAATGCCTGAGAAAGCATACATGTTCGGACTTCCATATGAAGTCTATGAAAAGTATCATGTGCGTAAATATGGATTTCATGGTACATCACACCGCTTTGTTACAGCTGCTCTTGCAAAGGCTATGGGCAGAGATATTAAGGATCTCAAGATTGTTTCATGTCACCTTGGAAACGGCTCATCAATTACTGCTGTAAAGGGTGGAATGTCTGTTGATACATCAATGGGATTCACTCCTCTTGACGGTGTTATCATGGGAACAAGATGTGGTTCAATTGATGCATCTGCTGTTACATTCATTGCAAAGAAGCTTAATCTTTCACCTTCTGAAATGAGCGATTACCTCAACAAGCAGTCAGGTTTCCTCGGAGTTTCTGGTATATCAAGCGACAACAGAGACATTTCTGCTGCTGCTAAGGAAGGTAACGAACAGGCTGCTCTTGCAAGTGAAATCCTTTGCTACCAGATTAAAAAGTATATTGGCGCATATGCAGCTGTTATGGACGGCGTTGACGCTATACTCTTCACAGGCGGTATCGGTGAAAATGCTTCAGAAATCCGTGAAGGTGCACTTCAGGATATGGACTATCTTGGAATTAAAATTGATTTAGATTTGAACAAGACAATTCATGGCAAGCTTACAAAGATTTCAACCCCTGATTCAAAGATTGAAGTGTGGGTTGTTCCTACAAATGAAGAACTTCTCATTGCAAGAGATACACTCGCTCTTGTTACAGGTAAGAATGTATAATTAAATAAATTAAAGGGGCTGATTGATTCAGTCCCTTTTTTTATACAGTAACTATTATGTTACAACCTTTCCACTGGACTGGTTGTAAGGCAAGAAAAATTAATCCTCAATAAAAGAGAGTGGTCATGTTCGTTCTCCTCGAATGCTTTTTCTTTGAAAAACAAGCAGGTTTACGAACTTTTCTTTTTTATTTTGAAAACGTAAATATAGTTGTGTAGATCGTGTCTGCTATTGTTATTACAAGAAGTGAATAAGAAATTATTTTAAGGTTTTTACTGCTGGTTTTATTGAAAAGCTTATATAGCTTGGGGTGAAGAATTTTCAGCAGGAATATGCATGCTGCTCCGAAAATCAGGCATATAACAACTGATACTCTTCCGTTTATATCAAATTTCATATATGAATAGTTCCAAAGTTCAAGATTAAAGCATTTTTCAAGTATGTATGATGCTATATATTCAAGCAATCCGATACAAGCTGTGCATAGGATATAAAGAATTGGCACATTAAATTTTAATTTCCCAAGTGTTAAGATAATAAAAAAAGAAAAGAAACCATATATCGGACAGATTGGCAAGTGCAGAAAACCTCTTTCCGCAAAACGTCCCCATGCTATTGAAGTATAAATTGTTTCATATGTCCAGCCGATAAATGCAAACACCAGAAATTCTAGTATGTAGACAGGAATGTCATCTTTGATTGTTCTTGAAGGGTGTTTTATTTCAGTTTGTTTATCAAGTAAAGCTGTACTCATTTTGTCCTCCTGTTTGATTCTTTAATTATATATTATAGCATAACTTTATGCAATATGAAATAAAAATGCTTATATCACAGAAATAATTTTCGTAATATAAGCATTTTATTATTATTTTATTTAGTAAATGCAGAGCTGTTGGTTTTCGCCGTTGTATGATGCAACATATTGCTTTTCCACATTATCGTTTTCATCAAAAATATTAAAGGCGGTAATTGTTATATATTTCAGTTTTCCAGGGAAATCACAGTCGTATACTTCGATTTTATACTGGTTTGCCGACTCTTCGGATTTAAGAAGTCTTATGCCTACAACGGTTTTATTTCCTATTGTAAGTATTGCAGGTCTGCCTTCGCTTAATTCCTTTGTAAGTGCTTTAAAAGCGTCGTCGCCTTCATAACCGAAATCATGGAATTTAAGATTGTTGTCAAGATACATATTCTGATAATATGATATTGCCTTTATGACATTTGCATCAGGGCCGGCATAAATTTCGGGGGATATGTAGATACAGTCAGCAGTTTCAATTCTGGCGATATCGTTAAATGTAATTTTCCTGAACAGGCTTTCAATACTACTGTCATCTTCAATTTTAAATTCATAGTCAATTGTGGAAATTCCAAGCTGATTCTGAATGATCATAGTTCTTGCTTTTGCTGTATACATGAGGTGGCCGTCTTTAATTGAGAAGTAATCTCTGTTATCGCTTCGTGCCGTCTGCATTGCATATGCATCAAGAACTGGGCAATGCCAGTCAGCAAGGTTAGTTCTCTCATCCTCCATAAGAGTTGAATCGGACAAGTCATATCCTGGAACGGTATATCCACTTTGTGTTACAAAGCTTTCTTTATTAGTTTCAAGGTTGCCGGAATAATACTTTGAAACAAATTGTGAGATACCAAAGGATGTTCCGCCAAGTGAATTGGATGAACGGAAATTATTATATTTTATTGCGTTGCTCTCAATGTTGAAGCCACTATCAGCAATAACCGCTGATTTAACTGTATCAGTGTTGTCTGTATCCTTTATTTCTTCTGAAACTTCAACATGGTTATATGTTGTAAAACTTTGAATTTTATTATAGATATTTTCAAGTGCTTCAGCATTTGTTGCGTTGAAATACATACCGTTTGTGTCATCTGCGATTGAGCTGAGGTAAGATGTGTCGAGAGTTTTTCCAAGACCGATAGTAATAACAGTAATATTGTTCTCGACACACAGATCCCTTACCCTCTGCTCATTTTTATGATTTATTTTAGATGGCATTCCGTCTGTCAGAACAATAATAAAGTTCTTGTATTCCTTACCGGTGTTGAATTCCTTTGAGCATCTGATTATGCTTTCGGCAATTTCTGTTCCTGTAAAATTCTCCTGATAAGTTTTCAAGTCCTCAACAACTTTTTTAATCTGTTCCTTATCGTCACTGATTTCTGATAATGTAGTATAATCTGAAGTGAATTTTCCTGAACCAAAGAGAGTATTTTCATCGAAATGATCAAGCATATTAACTACAAAATCAACACGCTTGAAGTCAACATCATTTTCTTCTGAATTTTCGCAAAGCTCTTCGCTGAACATTGAGCCTGAGTTATCAATAAGGAAGAATACCTGAGTTTTATATTCAGCAGCATTTGCAGAAATATCTCCGAGAGCATAAATTCCGTTTTCAGAGATATTGGCACTGACAATGCGTTTGCTGCTGTTTATAGTTGATTTAACCGGAACAAATTTATTGCTGTCATTATCAAACCTGAGAATACTCAAAGTAGATTTGTCAGAATCCCATTTGTTTAGCATATTATCATTATAGCTTAATGATAATTTTACTTCTGCATTTTTTGCATTGGTATTGAACTCGTATGCATTGGAAATCAAACCGATTGCACCATTAAGACTTATGTTTTCGGTTGTCTCAAAATATGTACCATAGATATCAGGATTTCCCTTAATAGTTAATTCAGCATCTTTGTTTTCAATTGTTTTTGAAACTTCGGTCAGTTTATCACCGTTGTCCTTAAGAGGGTCAAGACCAAAATAGATTTCTGCGCCGTCGGAAATTCCGTCATTATCGCTGTCTGAAAGTAAAGGATCAGTCTTTGATTCATTAATCTCGTAACTGTCTGATAAACCATCACAGTCATTGTCAAGGAGATATGGAACAAGGTTATATTCTGATTTTTCCTCAAATGACATAAGACCATCAGAAAGCGAGGTGGCAATAATCTTATTTTCCCCTGTAAGACTATTGATACCACTTTCAATTTTATTGATGATTTCGTCTTTGGAATGTTTATAGCTTACAAAAGCAGAAGCATAAGCCAGAACAGTACAAGCTATTACTCCAATGCTGATTCTTGCAATAATCTTTCTCTTTTTTACATGGACAGTATCATATTTTTTAAATTTCTCAACCTTATGTGAAAAGAAAAGATCGTCAGAATCCTCTTGTACTTCGGGTTTTTCATCTTTTACCTGTTCTACCTTTTCCTTAAATTCTTCGTATCCTTCAATTTTTTCTCTGTCCTTCATTGAAGAAAGTTTTATTTTAGAGGTATCAATATCTTTTAAGTCAGATTCGTCAGATAGTGAAGGCTTTTTTTCAATTGGAGGAAGGGTTTTGTTAAGATTTTTATTAAAAGATTGTCTGTTGGAGTCATCAGTTTTCATCATATAAATACCTCACCTAATGGTTTCCTTTAGAAGATTTTATGTAAAATGAAAGCGTAAATAGAGTAATTTCAAATAACTATGCTAAAAAGCAACTCGAAACTAAGACTATTTTACACTTTTAAGGGAAATAATAAAATTGTTTTCAACGTAATTTTAACATATATTATTGTTTTCGTCAATTAATTATTATACTTTTAAGGTGGAGTTACCTAGGGAAATACCGCACAATACGTTTCTGTCGATTTTCAAAACAAGCTCAGTAACGTATTTTCACTGTTTCTTAAATCGACGAAACGTGCCCGAGACTTTGTGCGGTATTTCCCTAATAAAAGCTGCCTGCCTGAAATCAATCCAGGCAGGCAGTATAAATTTTTATAAAGCGTATTTAGACATATATGTATCTGAAAGTTCAATATATTCCTTATTTTCGCCTTTATGAGCAGCCTGGATGTATTCATGTCTGTTAATAATACTTTGATTTAAAATATTACCTATAATATAAACAGCAATATTTGAACAGTGGTCGGATATTCTTTCAAGATTAATAAGGATATCAAGGAAGCTGATTCCGCTTTCAACGACGCATTTACCTTGTTTAAGTCTTTCAATATGTCTTGATTTGAGGGTTTCGTTAAGATAGTCGATAACTTCTTCAAGTGGTTCAATTGAAGAGGCAACGGAAACATCATTATTGCTTACTGTCTCAATTGCCATATTAATTATTTCTTCAACTGCAGATGCAATTACATTTAGCTCTGCCATTGCTGATTCAGAAAACGAGACGTTATTCTTTTTAAGACTTTCGGCTGTTTCCAGAATGTTGACTGCATAATCTCCGATTCGTTCAAATTCATTGACAAGGTGAAGAAGTAGTGTAACTCTTCTGCTTTCAATGTCTGATAATTCACATTCTGTAAGCTTTATCAGATAGGCATTCAATCTGTCTTCCATACGGTCAATGGAGTCCTCATTTGTTTTTATTTTCTCAATAAGCTTTACGTCAAAATTATCGAAAAGTTTTCTTACGTTTTTGTAGTTGCTGCATGCAAGCTTGCCCATGCTTAATGTTGCACTATTTGCCTGCTGTATAGCAAGGAACGGAGATTTAAGAAGACGGTCTTCAAGTGTTGCAAGAACAGCTTGTTCTGAGGTTGATTCTTCTGTATCAATTGTTTCAGCCTTTTCTTTAATAGTCCATGAAGCAAGCTTTACAAGAAGCTTATTGAAAGGAAGGAGCAGCAATGTTACACATATATTAAAGAATGTGTGGAAGTTTGCAATGCCACCCATATCTATTGCTTTAGACCAGAAAGAAAGACCAATTGTATATTGAATTGCATAAATAACGATAAGGAAGAAAATTGTTCCTATAACATTAAACCAGACATGAATCATTGCAGATCTTTTAGCATTTTTTCCTGCACCTACACTTGCAAGAATAGGTGTGATACATGTACCGATATTCTGTCCCATTATTATTGGGAATGCTGATGCAAAAGTCAGAACACCTGTTGTGGATATTGCCTGCAGAATGCCGACTGATGCTGAGGAGCTTTGTATAATCACTGTTACTATAAGACCAGCAAGTATTCCGAGAATAGGATTTGACATGGATTCAAATACTCTTCTGAAAGTTTCAAGTTCAGACAATGGTTTTACTGCGGCTGTCATGCTTAACAAACCTGTAAAAAGCACACCAAGAGCAATAAAAACTTCACCAACTATTTTGATTTTATCTCTCTTTGCAATCATAAATAAGAGCATACCTACCAGAGCAAGAAAAGGGGCAAGCATTTTTGGAGTAAGAAAGTTCATGAAACTGTTTAGACTCTCATTATTTTCAAGGTCGCCAAGTCTTAGAATCTGACCAGTAATTGTTGTTCCGATATTTGCACCCATAATCACACCGACAGCGGATGAAAGCTTCAGAATACCTGCATTTACAAGACCTACTACTATTACAGTAGTTACACTAGAACTCTGTACTGCTGCCGAAACCAACGCACCGAGAAGAACGCTTAAGAAAATATTACTTGTGAGCTTTTCTAGGACTTTTTCAAGATGTCCGCCGGAAACTTTTTCAAGATTTCTTCCAAGTATTGACATACCGTAAAGAAATAATGCTAGTCCACCGAGCAATTGTACAATGATTGCGATGATTTCATTTGAACTCATTTTCTAACTCCTTCAGCTAATAAGTAGCTTTTAATTATTATAATTTTTCACACATAGTAATTATATCAGTTTTAAACTTTTTTTAAAGTACTTTTAATAAAATTTATAAAAAACTTACAAATAATTCTTCTGTTTTTATCAAATATAAATATAAAAACAAAAAAGCTTTACTTATTTATAGGATGTACCTGTTTTTTAAATAACTAGAACAATAAATTCGTCACATTATCTTGACAAATTAAATGGTTGATGATATAATATTAATCACTGCTTATGCGGATGTGGCGGAATTGGCAGACGCGCTAGATTTAGGCTCTAGTGGGTAACCCCGTGAGTGTTCAAGTCACTTCATCCGCACCATATTGAAAAACCCCTTAACTACGTCGGTTGAGGGGCTTTTTTATACTTATTTATTCTTTAAACAAGGTTTTTATATAGTGCATATTTAAAAATAGATTAAAGTAAACTTGATATAGCTGTCCTAAATACTGTACTAAATTTATGCTTACTTTGCTTTTTTGTCTTTTGATTTATTAAATTTATCAAGTACAGTTCTCTTTGATACTTCAAATTCATCATGTACATAAATTTCGGTACTTTTAATGCTCTTGATTCAAAATGTGTGATGAATATCTATTTAATTTCAATAGTAAGAAAAAACCGTCAACTTTCATTTTTTGACGGTTTTTATGTGTAATAGCACAAAAAGCAAAGAGGGTATATTAACGTACGTCATCCTAGCAGCAGAACAATATGACTAAATCCTCTCGCATGGTTTTATAACACTATACACAATAACCATAAAATGTTAATTTTATAAGTACAAATTTTGTGCACTATTATGCAAATTTTGTACTTTAAAAGTATAAAATTTTCCTGTATAATATAATTAACATTAAAAATAGGAGTTGTGTCCAATGGAAAGAAAAAAATTCAGACTTAGCCCGATGGTTATGAGCATGGTATTTATTTTATGCAGCATTTTCAGTATGCTTATGCTGTGCCCCAATCCGGTTTATGCGACGGATCCGCTGGGGGTTACAGCTGTGAACTTGCATGTGTACGCAAACGGAAATGCCATAACGTTAAAAGAAAGCACGCATAACCCGGGCTTCACGTTTATTTACTTGGATAGCGACTTGAACACTCCGGTTGTACTTAATGGATTTGGTGGGACTTTGCATGCTGAAGTTACAGGAGCTGACGGCTCGTATAATTTGAGCGGCGCCATTATATTTGGCGGAAGTCGTTACACTGGCAAAGCCGAAGAGGTGCAAGCGGTGGATAGCACAAGCGTAACCATGCTGAGCGGAACGGTTAGAGGAATTTATGGCGGTGGATTAGGCGGAACCGTCACAGGAGACACTCATGTAACGGTTAGCGGCGGAGTGATTCAAGGCACTAATAATGACAGGATTTTCGGCGGCGGAGAATTTGCCGAAAAGTATAATGAACAAGGAAAATACAATGTTGGAACCGTAGCCAATACCCACGTTACAATTTCAGGTAATGTGGTGATAAATGGCAATGTCTACGGCGGCTCATTACACGGCAGAGTAACCGGAAATACAGACGTGACAATAACCGGTGGGAGCATGTGGAGTGTTTTTGGCGGAGGAAAGCATAATGATTCCAATAATATAATTGATGCAACTGTTATTGGAAATACAAACATGACAATAACCGGCGGGAGGTTTGGTGCTGCTTACGCCGGAGGAGGCGATGCCGCAGTAAATGGCACAGCCACACTGGAAGTTAGTGCAGGTGCTGATATTGGCACAATTAAACTGAGCGGTGAGGGTGGAACGGACCCTACCGGGGGCAGCTCTGTGACGTGCGAGGTCGCCTATTACGATGGTACGACAAAGCTTTCAGACCCTGCATCGGAGTGGGTAAATCTAAATGGAAAAGCGACTAAGCCATCGGATCTTACTGCCGCTGGAAAAACCTTTGCAGGCTGGAAAAAAGCAGATGGAAGCATGTTTGATTTTGATGGGGCGATAACTACTCCCCAAAAAATCTATGCAGTCTGGGCGCATCCCGTAACCTATAACGGCAACGGAAGCACCAGCGGAACCGTCCCCACAGACACCAACACCTATGCCACCGGCACAGCCGTAACGCTTCCCGGCAACACAGGCAACCTCACCAAAACCGGCTATACCTTTGGCGGTTGGTCGTTAACTCCAAACGGACCAGTTGTAACTTCACACACAATGGGAACAACTCCAATTACTTTCTATGCAGTATGGACTTTATCAAATCAGGGTGTTAGCTCAAACATCTCCAGTACAACAAGCTCCAGCACTGGTAGTGGCTCATTAAATACACCTGCAGTAATGCCATTCCCTGCAAACTCCAACGGTACAGGAAACATAGTAAGTCAGGTTCAAAAAGCTAAAGATGGAGAATCTGTTGTTGTAAACATGAACGGTACAACAACTTTAAAATCTGAATGGCTTGAGGAAATTGCGGGAAAAGATGTTGATATAGTTCTTGACATGGGTAACGGTGTTACATGGACAATTAACGGTAAAAGTATTACTGGAAAGAATTTTGCAGACATTGACCTTAAAGTTAAAACAGGAACTAATAAAATTCCAGTTAATGTTATTAATAATATTACAGGTGAAAGTAAGGCAATGCAATTTACTGTAACTCACAGTGGAGAATTTGGCTTCACTGCAACTATTTCAATGGATCTCGGCAGGGATAACAAGGGGCTTTATGCTAATTTGTTCTATTACAATGAAGAAACAAAGGAACTTGAATTTATCGGTGCCTGTGAAATTGGTGCAAATGGTTCAGCAGCGTGGGATTTAGAACATACTTCAACTTATGCAGTTGTAATTGATAAAGTAAGCCTTGCTCCTGAAAATGTTGAAGCAGGCGCAGGTGTAGAGGCAAATGAAAGTCTAGTGGCTTCTAATGTTACTGACAGCAAAAATAATACTATCACTTTTACGGTATTGATTTTGATTTCTGTTGGATTGGTTGCTGTGAAATTTAAAAAGCATACAAATTAACTGTAACAAATATTAGGCTCACTATATAGCAAGTACCGCTGTCATCATACATGGTTTTTGATGACAGCGATACTTTTTAACGAATACAGACTGCCTTGGTTAGTGTACCCATAGGAGCGATCCTACATATTGAATTGTTTAAGGGCATACATTGGGTATGATAAGCTCTATAGAATCACTAAACACCGTCAAATTACATTTGTTGACGGTGTTTTTATGTGTAATAATAGACTTAAAAAAGCAATAAGGGTGTATTAACTGATGCCATTCAAGCGCTTGACAACAACATATTAAACTGTATAATTTTTACTGTAATATTGTAACTATCGGGTTAGTCTACTTGAATTTTTCATTCAGTTCTTAAAAAAGAAGAAGTAAATCTTATCCGTTATTATGACTTCGCTTATTCAAACAGTGGTAATCAGTGGCAATTAGCTGTAAAATAATAAATAAAAGGAGAAATTTTAAGTATGAAGAAAACAAAAATTCTTGGTGTAGCTCTGTGCATTTGGGGTGTACTGTGTTTATCAGCTTGCCATCCTACTGAAAGACCTCCAGAAACAGCTATTGCAACTGTAGAGGAAACTACAAAGATAACTACAAATGTACCGACAGAAACTACTGAGGAAACCTCGGCAGTTACAACAGAACTGATAATTGAAGCTACAACAGAAACAACAACTGAAGAAACTACTGTTGTTGTACGTACTGAGTTTAAACCTTCTGAAGAAGTAGTCAGCCTATTAAAGGAAGCATCTAATTGGGATGAGAGTAATTCGATGGCAGGAAATTTTAACGTAGAACCAATTTATGTGGATTCTGAAATAGAAGTTTATGCTATAGGCAGTCGTTATACCAGCGCAGACGTAGGGGTGTATTTTTATGATAAGGTAAATAATGCAGTACATAAGGATGATTGGACTGCATCTGGATGCGAATCAGTGGTTGCAGAGTATAAGTACGATAAGGAAAACGGTCTGTTTTATACATATATTGACTACTTAGCGAATGGTTTCAATCACTTAGGTCTTTCTGTATTTAACATTAAGTCAAATGTAATACAGGATCAGTGCTTCATTGTCTATAATATGTATGGTGAAACAATTCTTGACGAAAACGGTAACTATGCGGGTATAAATGTAGAGTTCAATACTATGGAGAATATTACAACGCCACAGGAACTTGTTGCATATGCAGATACTTTAAATCTTGTTGATTGCACTACAATTTATGAAGATTGATCTGGTCTGGTCTGTTATAATATAAGTAGAGTCGACAAACACCCCAAAAGCTGATAAAATAAAAATCAGAAGAGGTGTAAAAAATGAACTACAGTAAGGAATTTAAAGACGAGGCTTTAAAGCTCTCGGATGAAGTCGGAATCAAGAAAGCTTGTGAACAATTAGGTCTTAAGTACTACACGCTTGCAGAGTGGCGAAAAAACAGGAAGGCAACTAGAACGTGCTAATGAAATATTAAAGGATGAATTAGGTTTTTTCGCAAAAGACCGAAAGAAGTGAAGACAAGTGAGCGGCATCTGTTTGTGCTGAAATTCAAGGAGAAATACACAGTCAGAGAGATGTGCCGTTTCCTTAAAATCGGCGAGTCTGGGTATTACAGATGGCTTTCTAATCAAAGCAAAAGGACAGCCCGTGAGCTTCTTCTGGTCAGAATAAAAGAAATTATCTCAGAGCATCCGGATAACATAAATTACGGTATAATATAAATAGAATGCATACAGCTCTGCAGCAGCGCGGAATTAACAGTATATCGTGCTATGAAGGACGGAAATCTTCTGCAACTCTTAAGAAAGAAAAGCTCTACCGTATTCCTGCATACAGAATGGCAAGAAAAGATGTTAAAAGCATAATTTTAGATACCTTTATGGCTATTACAACACAATTAGAATCAACAGCTTTAATAGACAGGGGCTGACTCCTGTGGTGTACAGACAACTGGCAGATAACAAGGATTTACCAGCTTAATGATTTATATTTTTTTTGTGGTATTAAACGACTGCACATTATTTGACAAAACCATCTTATCAGTTTCAATTAAGGATCCATCAAAACCCGAATTGAGCATTCATTACAATTTTGGTATAATTTTTTTATTATTTCTTTAAAATTTTCAGTTTATGTTTTTACCTCTATTACTAAGCAAATAGTGGTTATTAGATATATTTTTAACTTCTTGTAATGAAAACCTTTTCCTAAAAATAAGCGTAAAGTCAGCTATGCTGACTTAGCGTTCTTTGCGAAGGAAATCGATTAGCGGTGTATCGGTTTATTGAAAAAAAAAAGAGAATTTCGGACTCAGATGGCTGTTTCGAAGATGTAATGTTTATCCCAACGGTTATTACAACTATTTGAAGCATAGAAAACAGGTCTATCAGGAAAGAAAAGATAAGGTTTATGCGAAAATCGCTGAAATTTATCATGAGAACGATGGTGTTCCTGGGTATCGTATGGTAAAGACTTTACTTGAGAGGAAAAACATTTTTATCAGCAATTTGATTGCTCACAAGTATATGAACACTGATTTAGGGCTGTTTTCAATTGTCAGGAGAAAAAAGCCTGGCTATAAAAAAGGTGTTGTTAACGAAGTCTTTCCGAACCTTTTACAGCAGAAATTTACTGTAGAAAAGCCGAATAAAATTTGGTGTACCGACTTTACATATCTGCCTCTGACAGACGGCTCCATGCGGTATAATTGCACGATAATTGACTTGTTTGACAGGTCTGTCGTTGCCAGTGTTACAGGCAAAAATATAACATCACAGCTTGCAACTGAAACTCTTGGCATAGCCTTTAACAGCCAGACTAGGCTGGCTGTTAAGGGAATTATCCTGCACAGTGACCAAGGCTCACAATTTACTTCAAAAGAGTTTACGGAATTCTGTAAAGCAAACAATGTTGTTCAAAGCATGAGCCGTGCTGGCTGCCCTTACGACAACGCTCCGATGGAACGATATTTTAACACTCTTAAAAATGAGTAGATTAATCATCACTATTACCGCTCCGAAGAACAGCTTTATAAGCCCGTTTCAGACTTTGCTTTTCTTTGGTATAACCATATCCGCCCGCATACTTTCAACAAAGGCAAGACACCTTTTCAAAAACGTTACTCTGCTTAATTACTTTGGACTGTACTGTTACAATTTTGCTTGACTAGGACAATTCATATCAATCAGTAATTTTTATTGCATAAAAAAATACCCTCATTCAGCACAATAAAACCTAGTTGTATTTGCTTGTTATTTGGCTAAATCAGAGTATAAAGTTGTATTAATACTGCTAGTCCTTTACTTCACTTTGTACGTTTGGTATCACCAAATCTCTGGAAATGGACAATTTCTCTTGCTCTCAGGAACTTAATAGGGTCCATTACATCAGGATCATCCGTCAGCCTCAAAATATTATCATAAGTTGATCTGGCTTTCTGTTCAGCCGCAAGGTCTTCTACGAGGTCTGTGATAATATCACCCTTTGATTGGAAATATGTTGCTGTAAATGGCATACCTGAAGCAGCGACCGGATAAATACCAGTTGTATGATCAACAAAATAAGGTTCAAATCCTGCTTTTTTAATATCTTCAGGGGTTAAGTTTCTTGTCAGCTGATATAAAATAGCAGAAATCATTTCAACGTGTGCAAGTTCTTCTGTACCGATGTCTGTGAGCAGACCTTTGACTTCAGAATAAGGAGCGGTATATCTTTGATTAAGATATCTTAATGATGCAGCAATTTCCCCGTCAGGACCTCCTAACTGGCTGATAATAACCTTTGCCAGTGCAGGGTTAGAATTTTTGATGTTGACAGGATATTGAAGTTTTTTCTCATAATTCCACATTAACTTTCACTCCTTTCCCAAGGCCATGGATCCTTAACCCAGGTGAAACAGGTAGTTGTATCAGACTGTTCTGCTATAATCGGACCAAACTTTTTAATGTATGCTTCATGAGCTGCATCGCTTAATTCCCTGTATTTTTTTAATTCATCAAGGGCATTTCTGCAACAAGGATGAGTATCAAGATACAGCACTAATTCATCCAGATAAAAATCATACATCTGAATTACTTGCATAAGACTTTCATTTGTCATTCTTATAAACCTCCCCACCTTTGAAAGGTAAATCTAAACTTGGGAAAATTGTTCCCTTTTCGAGGGCAACATTTTCAGCAAATGGTTGTTCCCACTTCTGAAGCGGAACGTATGCCATTGCAATAGGAGTATTTTCTGGAAATGCAGATATTGCACACATTGAAGCCATTGCAGGCTTTGAGGACGTCGGAGCCATAGGTGACATCGGACATATCGGAGACATCGGAGACATCGGCGAAGGCATTGGAGACGTCGGAGACATCGGAGTAGTCGGCGGAGTTATTGGAGACGTAGGAGTCATCGGCGGCATCGAAGGCATTGGAGACGTCGGAGTCATCGGAGACATCGAAGGCATTGGAGTCGTCGGGGTCATCGGAGTCGTCGGAGGCATTGGAGACGTCGGAGTCGTCGGAGACATTGGTGGCTTCGGTGACACCGGAGGCATTGTAGATATTGTATTTTCAATATACATAAGTTTAATACAAACTCCTTTCGGTTATTGAAATCAACAGATTTCTACTTCATTCTATGAATTCTGTAGCGACATTGTCACAATAATAAAGCACCGTAGGTCTTTATAAACCTGCGGTGCTTTATTAACATAAAATTGTCTTTAATTTATGTCTATATAAAACTCATATTTTAAGACTATTTTTTAGAATAAACAACCTGAAAAGAAGCTAATAGTACCAAATCAAAATTTGTCAATATTTTTATTAAGGGCTATATTAATTATATTAATTATTCTGTATACTGTTGATATAATAATTCTACTGCTTGCTAAAGTAATATTGCTGCATAAGTATGGATATTCTATATAGTAATCGTAGTGGCATATATGGAGGTATGAAATGTTTAATCGGTTTATAAAATATATGATACTTTGGGGAATTGGCGGTTTGCTGTTTCAAATTATTGAAATATTATCACGAGGCTGGACACATTGGAGCATGTTCATTCTTGGCGGAATATGCTTTGTAGCAATGGGTGGGATAAATGAATTTTTTTCGTGGAAAATGCCCTTACCATTGCAAATGCTGTTAAGCGCATTTATTATCACTGTTCTTGAATTTTTAACAGGATGTATAGTAAACATATGGCTTGGATGGAATGTATGGGATTACTCAAAAGAGCGATTCAATTTTCTCGGACAGATTTGCATTGGTGCTTCAGTAATATGGTTTATATTATCAGGAGTGGGAATTATTCTTGATGATTATCTCAGGTATTGGATGTTTAAAGAGGATAAACCTAAGTATAAATTAATTTAGAAACAGTGATTAAAATTTATTTATGCAAGGGAATCGGAACAAAAAATCTGCCATTTAGCCTCCTTTACAAATAACATAAAAATGAAGTGAAAAAACGATTTACATTATTTTGTATCTGATATAAAATGTAATTGCAAAATTAATTGTTTAATTTGCTGACTAATATGAAATTATGGAGGTAATTATAATGACTGATACTGCACTTTTACTTATTGACATTCAGAACATGTACTTTGTTGGAGATGGTCGCCTTGAAAACCCAGAAGAGGCTTCAAGAAATGCAGGAAAACTAATCAGTACATTCAGAGAGAAAGGACTTCCTGTTATTCATGTAAAACACCTTATAAACATTACAAAAGCAAAGGACATTCCTTTAGCTGAAATTCACGAGTTTGTAACACCATTGGAGAATGAAACAGTAATAGGAAAGACTCGTCCGAGTGCTTTTTACGCAACAAATCTCCAGGAAACACTTGAAGCGCTTGGTGTGAAAAACCTTGTCGTAGCAGGTATGATGTCACATATGTGCGTTGATACAACCGTCAGGGCAGCATTTGATTTAGGTTACACTATAATGCTTGCTGACGATGCCTGTGCTGATAGGGCAGTTATATATCGTGGTATTAAAATAACAGCTGAGATTTCCCATTATGCATTCATGGCAGCATTAGGTGAGAGATTTGCTACTCTTATGAAAACATCGGAAATAGTTGATAAAATAAATGAATAAAAGCAACAGCCCTTCATAGTAATCCGAAGGGCTTTTTACGCCTGTAAACAGGTTCAGGTTTGAGTATAAGAATAATAAAAGCATCGCAGAACTTTATGAACTGCGATGCTGATTTTATTTTTTGAGTTTGTTTTCTTCTTTATCGATAATGCTCATAAGTTCGTCAAGAGTTTTGCTGTTCTTCTTACGTTTAGGCGGTGCAATTGTTTCTTTTGGAATTACTGCCTTTTCAGGAATTGTATCAACACTCTTCAAATGGCTAATATCAAGCTGTCCTGAAGATGCTTCTTCTTTTGTATAAAAAGCCTTAACGCTGTCATCAAAAGATGCAGTTTTAGTTTCAGCAACCTTTTCCTGAACGTTAGCAATATTATCAGGAATGACATTGCTGATAAAAGGTGTAAATACAGCAGAAACTTTTTCAGGCTTTTCAGCTGCTTTATTAGCATTTTGATTTGGAGTAAAATTACCGTTTTTATATGTCTCAAAGAAGTCATCAACTTTGGATTTAGGCTGATTATCTGCAATTTTTGTAGGCTTGTTTAGATAGAATCCTGCCTGGTCATTGTTGTTCGGTCTTTCAAAAGAAACAGACTTTACATTAACATTTTCACGCTGATTACCAGCACGGTTAGTATATTTTTCAGAAGTAAACAGCGGGTCAGGGTTTTTGCTTGAATTTGCAGTATGAAGTGAATAATCCGCCTTACCCCTTGAATCTACACTTAGAACAGGTATTTTAGTCGTGACATCTTCATGGAAAACTGGCTTTGTAAGCTTAAGTGGCATTTCTTCTTCCTGATTTCTGGAGAAGATAATTTCATCTATATCATCAATAGAAGAAGCCTGTTCCTCAAGTCGTTTGATGTTTACAATTCTGATAACCTGGAACAGAATTATAAGGAAGCATGGAATGATGATAATAAGCAGAATACCAGAAGTTGTAGTTGCAAACGCAATTATTTTTCCCATGTTTGAGTCCTGTTTCAACGCAACAGCAACAACATCATCTTTGGATATTTTAAAAGTTTCATTGACAGGTGAGGTATCAAATCTGACAATATAAAATTGCTTGCCGTCTTCTTCAAGAGTTTCACGCACTCTTATCAGAACTGTATTGGTGTCAATTTTGCAAAGAATTACACTTCCGGGTTTAATATTGGGTATTTCTTTATCTTTTGCAAAAATTAAAGTGTTTTCAGGAATATCAGGGAGCATATTAACAGCTTTTGTATTATATAGATATGTACCAAATACCTTTGGAGTACCGCCTTTATTTTTAAAAGTAAAGCATACGATAATCATTGCAACTATAAATACAAGCAACACAGCAATAACAATAACTTCGATTATGGTAACAGGACTTTTTTTTCCACCTGATTTAGCATTCTTTATCATTTTATACCATCCTTTCAGATCTGTAAATGTTCATACGTTTTTTAAGGTTGTCCTAAACAAAAAATTATGTAGAAAATAAAAAATACAGGTTTTCATTATTTATAAATTCATATAAGAATTAGATATTTAGATACATTTTACATAAAAACTTACAACAAGTTTATCGAATAAATTATAGCACATATTAATACAAAATACAAACATTTTCTTATTTTTACTTGACTTTTTTTTCTACTAATAATATAATTATTGTGTTGTGTTCAATAATATGCATCTTGTTTATTTTTTGTTTATAATCTCTAAGTCCCTTGTAAATATTTATATGAATATGCTAGTGTAGCACAGTTGGTAGTGCAGCTCATTCGTAATGAGCAGGTCGCGTGTTCGAGTCACGTCACTAGCTCCAGTTTAAACCACGTATTATAGCTGTTTGATGTTATTCAGACGGTTTTGTTTTTTCTGTGAAATAGAATTGAGGGCACTATTAGGGCACTAAGACTATAAAAAGTTATAAAAAAATACTTAAAATTAGAGCAGGTAACAGCCGTTTTTATGGTTGCAGCCTGCTTTATTTTTTACCCTGTTTTTGCGTTTTTATTAGTATCAACTTTTCTTATTAACATATCTTGTAAAATATTAGCTGCTTGTTCATCTGCTTCAGCTAAACAGTGCAGATATTTATTTGTAGTAGCAATACTTCCATGTCCGAGCCGTTCTTGTACTTGGCGGATATTTACACCGCCGTATAAAAGTAACGTTGCTGAACTATGCCGTAGCGAATGAAATTTCTTATGTTGAAAATTATGCCTCTTTAAAAATTTAGTAAACTGTTTTGTTGGTGTTTGAGGATTCATAATGTCGCCGTCCCATTGAGTGAAAAGCCATTCTCCATCTTTCCATGCAGAACCGAGACGCAAGGCTTCTTTTTCTTTTTCAGCCTTAAGGAGATTAACAAGCTCAATACAATGGGGACTTAAAGTAACTGTTCTTAATTCATAATCTTTCGGTGGCTTTAATGATATTGGTTCATTTGGTAGCTTATATGCTGAACGTTCAATCGTAACTTTATTCATTGTGTAATCAAAGTCGCTGAATTTAAGGGCGCAAAGTTCACCGGCACGACAACCCGAAATAATTGCAAGCTGAACTAATACCTGAAATTGCAGTTCTTCTTGTTCGAGTGCTTCTAACATTACAGCTGCTTCTTGACGTGAAAATATTTCAACCTTTGGAGGGACAACTTTCTGCAATGTGAGTTTTTCAGCATTCGCAGGGTTAGTCGGAATATACCCGAGCTTAACAGCTTGTTTAAGAATAGATTGCAGAACAGCCAAACGCCGCCTTATAGAACTTTGTGAAAGCTTTGAATTTTCGGTGTCAAGAGCCTTGTCCCTTTTCCGCTTAACATCACCTGAAAGATATTGAACAAACTGCTGAACGTGTCCCGGCTTAATGTCTTTTAATTTGATATGACCGAGCAGGGGAATAATTGTACTGTCAATAAAACGCTGATATTCAAGTTGTGTTCGAGGTGCTAGCACATTCTTTTTAATTTCAAGATATTGAGTACAAAACTCAGCTAGTTTTAATTGGTTTGCAGTTCCTGAAAGACCGTTTTTACATTGTTCCTCAAACTCAACGGCCTGTTTGTTCAGCTCTTTTTCAATCTGCTTTGAAGTCATACCGGGAGCAGGTTTCCACGATAATTCATAAGGCTTTAACTTCTTACCATAACTGTCATAACCACGAGCGACACGAATCCTATAAGATATTATATTCCCGTCTTTATCTTTACGGCTTGATATGTTTGCCATTTTCGGAAACCTCCTTTTAAAAGTCAGTTGCATGGTTTCGTGCAACTTTTTTTGTTTTTATAGGTTATTAAATGGTGTTTTAAAATCAAAATACTTTTCAGGCTTTTCGCTGTTTTTAAGTTTCTCTATTGCTGATAAATACAGTTTTTTAAAGTTTTCCTCTATTCGGTATTTGAGTGCTGTAATTTTATCTTTTTTTGCAATGTAGTCGTCACGCTGTGCTTCAAATTGCGCTTGTGAGTTAGACGTAATACTAAGTTTTTCAAATGCAACAGATAAACTATCATCCCAACAATCAAAGTTTTTATAATTATTTATTTCTATAGAAGACATATCACACATTGCAGCAATAATTTCTCTAATTTCATTACTGCTTAAAATTGAATTAAGCATTAAGAAGATAAGTTCGCCATTAAAACATTCTTTTGCCGGAAAACAGCCGTTTTTAATATTGTTTATTGCTTCTTTTGACAAGCCAGTGGTTTTGCGAGCAATTATCATATCTTCTTTAGTATTTTCAATTTTTGTTAAGCCTAATAGATAATCAGATGACACATTAAGAAATTTAGCAATCTCAATGATTTGTATTGTATTAGGGGTTCTAGATCCTTTACAGAAGTATGAAATTGTGTTATCAGTTACATTCAATGCTTTTGCTAAATCTTTTTGCTTATATCCATATAACGCTAATGCCGAATTAATACGTTGTCCTATTATTTTCTTGTTATCCATTTTATTACTCGCTTTCTTTAAATAACAAATTAGCTATCTTAATTATATGACATAACAAATCTATTGATTTTGTATTGTTGTTATGTTATAATTCAATCATACCATATTTGTTATGTAGTGTCAACAACAATTTAGAAAGGAGTAAAAATAATGCATGGTAATGAAGTAAAAACACTAATTACAACCGCTGGCGTTAAGTGCTGGCAGGTTGCCGATGCTCTCGGCATGAACGATGGAAACTTTTCACGCAGACTAAGAAAACCGTTAGCAATGATGAAGTTGCTAAAATAAAAGCAATCATTAACAGGCTAAAGGAGAGTACATGATATTTGACGAATTTGAAAAATGTGCAGAGTATTTACGTGCGACAAGAGTGCTAAGTAACTATATTGTTGTTCTTCCACTTACAGAAATTCAGAGTAACAAGCTTACTGAACTGTATCAAGCACATTTAAAAGTTACCATTCGTAATGCTTATGATATGGGAGTTCGGGATGCAATGAAACCTGATGCAATGGTTTCTATTATTGGCAAGCTTATGGAGCAGCAAGCGAAAAAAATAATGAAAGAGGTATAAAACTATGTTTAGGTTTAACGAGGTTAAAGTAAATGGCAAACTCTACTACATTGATAAGGCGGTATTGGACAACGGTGATGGGCTAGACGTTGATACGGAAGGTGTAAATTGGTATGAAATTGACCTACAGCCGTACGACGAAGATGTTGCACCTATATGCGGAATTGACCTTGTAATTTCTAACAGCGGTGAGTGTGTAGCAATTACGAAAAATCTTGACAGAAATTCATACTCATATGAAAACGGCATTGAGCATATCAACACTACTGATTGTTTAATTGACGGTAATACAATAATTGTACCTGATGAAAAAACAAGCGAAAAAACAGCCGTTGAAATAAAAACTCTTTGGAGTGACGGAACGGAAATAGAAGATGTATACATGGATATCGAGAGCATCATAGAGGAATTGAGCGAACTTTCACAGGTACTGCACAGCAATTCAGGTGAGCAATCTGAGGTTAGAGAAATATCAATAAACGGAGTTATCTCAAATGAATTGGCATAAAACAACGCTCCCTGCTGACCTTTGGCGAGACACAGCAGAAAGCGCATGACAGTCAACACAAACATATTGACCTGATCTGATTATATCACTTTTCGGACAGGCATTCAAGGAGTGATTTAATGAACGATACATATATCCCCAAAATGGAAACCATAGATAATACTGCAAAGCTTTTCGGACTACCGAAGCATTTTGTACGCCAAAAGGTTTTAAACGGTGAAGTCGTTGCTGTTGCTGCAGGGAGCCGTTATCTTGTCAACGTTTCAAAATTTGCAGAATACTTAAATACTAACACGCTTTCAGCTCCAGTAGTTCAAGAGAGTTCTTGCGGAATAAAACCAATACCAGTTAAGTTATGACGGATGTTTTCCAAGCTGTCAAAGAAGCTGTAACAATGCCCCTTGTAGCTGAATATTACGGATTTAAGGCAGGCAGGCACAATTATATATGCTGTCCGTTCCATGCTGAAAAAACAGGCTCCTGCAAGCTGTATGAGCATTCATTTCATTGCTTTGGCTGCGGTGCAGGCGGTGATGTTATCAAGTTTGTGCAGTTACTTTTCAAGTTATCTCCGATAGATGCTGTTAAGAGGCTGAACACAGACTTTAACATTGGTATTGATGTTTCACAGCCTACGTACAGCATACATATAGGCGAAATTCTAAGGCGTAGGCAAGCTGAACAGGCATTCAGGGAGTGGGAGAAACAAGCTTTTATATCTTTGAGTACATATCTAAGGCTGTTAAAGCAATGGCGAAAAGAATATGCGCCGTTATGTTCTGACAGCTTTATAAATCCGTTGTTTTCAGAAAGCCTGCAACAGCTTGACAGGGTGCAGTATTTATGTGATCTGCTCACTTTTGGTACAGTTCAGGACAAGCAGAAATTCTATACTACATGCAGGGAGGAGGTAAAAGCAATTGAATCCAGATTGCAAGAATATAGCAGGCAACGAGCAGGATAATTTTTATGATGCCTTTGCAGAGCATGAAAAAATTGATACGGAACTTGAAAAGAATTTTACTCTTGCTATGCAGCAGGAGCAGACAAAGCCTGAAATCAAGCTTACGGATAAAGGGCAGCCTGCAAAGACGATAGAAAACTTTCTTTCTATTCTCCGTAATGATAACAGATTTTCAAACGTGCGTTATAATCTGCTCACAGGACAAGCTGAACTGCATCATGGCACGAAAATTGAAGCATGGAACGATACAGACGATAGTCAGGCAAGAAATTATATTGAAGCTACATATAAGCTTTTTGATGCAAATAAACTGGATGATGCATTGAAAATATATTTTTCAGAGCAGGCATATCACCCTGTTAAAGAACTCTTAGATGCTACAGAATGGGACGGTATTCCGCGCATTAAAACTATGCTGTCAAAGTGGCTGAAATGTGATGATACGCCATACACGCAGGAGGTTTCACGCCTTATTTTTGCAGGCGGTATAAACAGGCTATACAATCCTGGCTGTAAGTTTGATGAAATTCCTATCCTTATCGGCACAAAGCAGGGAGAGGGAAAATCAACCTTTGTACGTTGGCTTGCTTTGAATGATTGTTTCTTTAAGGAAGTAAGGGAAATTGAGGGGCAAAAAGGCGTTGAAGCTTTGCAGGGTGGTTGGATATGTGAACTTTCAGAACTGCTTGCGCTCACAAAAGCAAAGGAAGTTGAAGCCGTCAAGAGTTATTTAACCTGTACAACAGACAGCTACAGGCAGCCATATTGTAGGCATGTTTCACACCTGAAACGGCAATGCATATTCATAGGCACAACCAACAGAACGCAGTTTCTGACCGACAGAACAGGCAACCGCCGTTTTTATCCTATTATAGTTCACTCAACTGCAATGGACTTGTTCAGCCATGAGGATGAAATAAAGACAGAAATTCTGCAATGTTGGAGTGAGGCAAAGTCAAAGCTTGGGACTGCAGAAACACGCCCTTATGCTGACATAAGCCTTAAAGCAGAAATAACCGCCGCACAATCTACTGCTACAGAGGAAGATTACAGGGTTGGTTTGATAATGGACTATATTGCAGGCATGGATGAAACTTGTATCCTTGAAGTGTGGAGGGAAGCACTTGACAATAAGTTTATTCCACCTTCAAGAAAGGATAGTAATGAAATTTCTATGATTATGCAATCATTAGGTTGGAAAACGGCAGGAAGTTCAAGAAGATTTTTAAAATATGGAAAACAAAAAGTATGGACATATGGAACCAGTATTGTCTAGTTCCATGCTAGTTCCATTTAAGTTCCACTCGATTTTTCCCTATAATACGTTGTTTGTGTGTCTTTGGAACTAAGGGAACCAATATTATATATAAAGAGTTATATATAATAATAGTGTAAATACCTATATATAAGGAATTTTGGTTCCGTTGGTTCCACTTATAAATATAAAAAGTCAATAAAGTCCTATAATAAAGCGTTTACAGCATTTATATTATGGAACTAACTTTGGAACTAACATTAAAATAATTTACAGGAGGCTAAAATGAAACAAATCAATTTTCAGGACTTGCATACATACACAGGTCTGCCAGTATTTCAGAGTAACGATTATAAGAAGTGCCGAATGCTTGAGGGATAACTGACAGGGGAGCAGGTAGATAAAAAAATAAAGGGCAGTATCGGATTGGTACTGTCCTTGAATTGTGATTCGCTTTATACCAGATACAACATCGTCACATAGTAACAGTGGTCGCTTTGCGGAAATTTGGTTAATGAACCTTGCTTTTGCAAGTTTGTAAGAAATCTATTTTATTATTTTAATGTATATTGCTTAAGTTTTTGAATTATAATATTTGTAAACAATATTTTAGCTAAATTGCACAATAGAATATTTTGCAAGAGTATTGCAATTGGCCATTATTTTTGCTATAATATAAATACAAAATAAGCCGTATTATAACAATATGGTTTGTATTTTTACAAAAAGTTTACCTTAAAAACTACATAAATATTCATGGCTTATGTGATATTATTGTTGAGAGGTGAGCTTATGAGCAATAAAAAATTCATAAAAATTGAGGAGTTAAAAAATAGGGAGGATGGTATTATGTCAACATGTACAATGGAATACAAAGCTTTAGACATTAATAAACTAAGAAATAAACCATCTAAATTCATTTCATCTAAAGAAGCATTACAAGATATTGCTCCTATACAATGGAATGAAAAAGTATTGTCTGGCAAGACAAAGATTATTATTGACAAAAAAAAATAGGAGAGTTGTGACATGTGTAAAGTTGGCGACATTATATTGCTGGAAAAGTATAATCACAAAAGCAGTGAAGTAGATCGACATTCATTTATTGTTCTTAGTACTAAAAATGGGCAAATCGGTGGATTGGAATATAATTTAACTTGTAACGTTTTGTCATCACTTAAAAATGAGAAACAAAAAAAGAAAAAATTAAGTTATCCTGGAAATTTTGAAATAAAAAATAAAGATGAGAAAGTTATAGATGGCAATAGTAATGATGGATATGTGAAAGCTGAGCAAATTTATTATTTTGATACCAGTATAACAGAATTCAGAGTAATTGGTATGGTAACACCAGAGTTTTTTAACGATTTAATAGAATTTATTAATAATTTGAAGATAGATTTAGAGCATATAACTGATAACTTAGCAAATGAAGTTACTAATGTCGGATAATATACTACTAACAATTACAACCCACTCGGTTAAGAGTGGGTTTTCTTTTTGCCTGTACATCTTGATTAAAAGCCTCATTTGCTTTCAGATTACTCCAAAAACAGGCTAACCCCCTTTATATGATTTTTTTCACTCGTTAAAATTGAACTCCTAACTATTTGGTCGTATTAGGATCCCTCTATGTGTTTTTATGGGGGGAGGGTCATACGAGAGCCTGTGTATTACACATAGCTCTTTTTCATTTGGTCGAATAAGTAAACCAATGCTGTATCTGATAGGGGGAGTATAGAAGAAATAACCTGATCTGTATGAAGTATGCTCTCTGTTCGCTCTCTGCTAAATTTGTATTTGGAAGCTATTGCATTTTATCTTTGACTATGTTAAAATTATACAAACAACTTAGAAAAATGAGGGTATAAAATATGAAAGATATTTTTATGAGCAATGTGTCCTTAATATCCAAGTACAGAAAAAAAGCACTTCATTTAATCGCGCCGATAGTTATTTTTGCAATGACACTTATGCTTACGTCCTGTAACAAAACTGAAGATGACTCCATTGAAGCCAGCAATAGTAATACAGTTGACACAAGTGCAAGCTATACTGAAGACACAAGCGAAAGCCGCACTGTTGATAAAGGTGAAAGCAATCCTGAAGACACCAGTGAAGAATATGCTGTTGACACAAGTAGTGCAAGCCCTGATGATATTACAACTGAAGCGCAAAGCATTTCAGTATCAGACAAAACCACTAATCCAGTAATTTCTAATAATAAAGTTTCTGCTATAGGAGGAAAAAGCTCTGAAAATGAACTTGCCACTGCATATTCATCCTACTTTTTAGGTCATGATTCTGATACATATAAAGCAAACTGTCCGGGAATTATTTCAGCAGACTTTGTTGTACTGGATACTAAACATAATTATGATACGGGTTTTGAGTGTTGGATTGAGGGCTATGACACAAAGAAAGGCTGGTACAAGCTTAAACCTATTGGGGAAATTGTTCAGGTAAACAGTGGATCAGGCGCTCATTTTTACAACATTAATGAGGACGCAACAAGATGTGTGAATTTCGATTTAGCTTGCTATCCACTGCTTCCTGCCGGTAAATATCGAATAGCCAAACCGTTCTGGGATGAGGGTAGCACAAATCACGAGCAGTATATTGTTTACTACGAATTTGAAATGGTAGACAATTTAAACACAGGTAATAAAATCACAGAAAACATATCCTGTACACAATCTGAATATCCCGTAAACACCGCACAGATTAAGCTTAAATACGATGGCATTTTAGCAACAAGTGAAATATTTGATATTGAAAAAAAGGTCGGTGCTAATTGGCAGTCAGTAAGAACAGGTAGCGTTAAAACAAATTCTATTGGAGGTAGCTATCCTTTGCTTTTCAGCGATGTCATTGACACGGACGGTTTTGACCTTTCAAAAGCGGGTGATTATCGTTTGAGATTTTCTGTCGGTGAAATGACTTCAGACTTTGATTTTCTGTCGAATTATGATACAAAATATGCCTATTTTAAAATTACTGATACTGCTGATATTGGTGATATTTCAATAAGTTGTTCTTTTGATGACGTATGCGAAATTGACAAGCAACTTCCTGTTAATGTAACAAGCTTTGTGAATAACTCTGCCGAACTTACAAAAGCTGTTCTTACTGTAGGTGGCAAGACAATTGTAGGAGACGGAAATCTTTCACTTCGCCCGAATAGTTCGACCTTTAATTTTTATGACACATCCACTTACGACAGCAACAGTATTGACGAAACAATAATTAGCTTTAAAGAAAATCTGCCTGTAGGCAATGCAGAGCTGAAGCTTACTTTTTCTTCTGAGGGTTGCAAGGATAAAATCGTCACAACTAAGTTTAAAATTCGCAAAGCTACTAACGATGAGAAAAACAGTGGTGTATTTGTAACTGCAAAGGACAGCGGTCTTTCACCTGATAAAATTACAGTAAAAATTACAAACAAGTGCCGCAACAAAAAAGCTATTTACATTGACAATGGTACTACTTACATATATACAGTTGTTGACGGTGAAACAATCTGTGCCTATATGGCAGACCAGAGTGACAACAATAGCCTTAAAATCAATTATGGCGATACTGCAGAATTTGTGTTGATAAATTACGGAAAAGATCTAAAAAACTACTGTAAAACTTTGCCAGACCTTAGCAATGAGGACAGCGAATACATAGACGAATTAATAAAAGAATTAGAAGAGGATGAGTACTTCAAATACTACTGTCTTGCCAAAGCAGGAACGTATACTGTGTCAATTAATTACTATGATGATAATTACAACACAGATAACTCTGAATGTTCATTTAAAGTAAAATAACTCTATATCAAGGAATTAATATTTTTCTTATTTTCATATATCTAAACATATATTTAAGAGCAGGTTCGGCTAATGTCGTTCCTGCTCATTTTTTATTTAACTTAAAGCACTTGCCAGCTTTGTTTTGCTTTTTAATCGCAAAGTATGCTTGCTAGCTTAGACTTCGAAATTTTTCTAATTCCTGTACCTTTGCCATTGCTTTTGAACTCTTTAGGGTGTTTGCTGACTAACATTTTAACCGTAATGCCACAAAATTTAGCTGCATCTTTCAATGGAATAAATTCTGTCGGGAATACTTTGTCAAGGCGTTCCATCATGTCCCGGTAGTGTTCCTTTTCTCTCGGCATATTATTCACCCTCCATGAATTTAATAAATGCTCTGCGTGGTATCTTACAGTATGAACCGATCATAATTACAGGGAATCCAAGACTTTCAGGATTTCTTTTTGCTATAAGATTGATGCTATAAGGCGAACATCCAATCAAAGGTGCAACTTCAGTAGGAACAAGAAACTCTTTTTCCATTGCCTTGATATCTTCTAGTGTTTTCGGTGTTGATCTTGGCATATTAATAAACCTCCATAAAAACCGTTTGTTTTATCATATTATACCTCTCATATTCAGATACCAGCGTACAAACGTACCAGTTGGGACACAATACCCTTTGTTTGCCTTGCCAACTTTATGCCAACATAAACCGCACAATGAGCCGTTTTCAATTGCTGATCTTGTTGAATCCTCACTCATATGTAAGAAATCAGAGATTACAGGGACAGGAATTTTAATAGGATATTGATTTATAAGCTGTTCAACCTTGCTGTTATCCTCTTGAATGAATTCTTGAAGTGTCATTGTAAGTAACCTTTCAATTTTGTATTTGGAAAGATACTTATTCTTTCTGCTCCTTTGGTTCTGTCTGTGTTTCCTGCTCCATGCGCTTTTCTATTGCTCCGATTACATAAGCGTTCAGACTTTCGCCCTGCTTTTCTGCAGCTAATTGTATTTCTGCTTTTTTCCCTTTTGGCATTCGAATCAAAGCTTTATCATAGGCTTTATCTTCATAACGTTTTGTTGCTTCTTTTTGTGCTTGTGAAACTTTAGGCATAATATCACACTCCTTTCAGATATATTATACCATACTGATATA